>NZ_KI519505.1:96099-121099 GCF_000482805.1 Deinococcus murrayi DSM 11303
CCGCCGTTTGTTGCAGCCGTCTTTCGGGACGGCGGCTTGCTGCTTTGGCCCTCGCCCTAGCCCAAGCCCTGAAACTGCACCTGAACGCCCTGGCCGTCGGCAGCCTGGCGTGCTTGGGCCAGGGCGGTGTGGGCGGCGGGGAGGAGGGCGCGGTCGGGGCGGTGCCACAGGGCCTGGGCGAGTTTGCTGGCGCGGCGCACGAGGAGGTGTTCGCCGGGGCGGGCCAGGGTGACGGCGGCGAGGAGGGCCTGAGCGCTGGGCGGCACGTCCGAGAGGGGGTCGAGGGGAATGTGGGCGGTGACCCGCTCTCCGGGACGCCGCAGGCTGACGCGGGCTTCGGTCAGGGCGGGGCGCTGCTCGATGAGGACTTCGGCCTGTGGCCCTGGCAGCGCGGGGGGCGGGAGGCCCCGGCGGGCGGCGTTGGCGAGGTCGTGGGCAGCTTGCATGTGGCGGCGGGTGCGTGGGGCATAGGTCACCCGCAGGGCGACGGCCCGCGCACCCGCCTCATCCAAGACTTCCCGCGTGAGGTCCGCAAGCAGGTGCGGTCCCCGGCCCCGCCCGACCGAGGCGATGACGGCTTCGTTGTCGGTATGCACACGGAGGCCCTCGCCGGGAGGGGCGTGGCGCACCGCTTCGAGGACTGCCCGCAGCTCGGCGGCGTTGTTGTCGGGGGCAGCCATCTGGCCCTGATAGGCCGCCGGGAGGGTTCCTGGCCTCAGCAAGATGAGGCCCCAGCCGCCCACGCCGTGCCCCTCCTGCGTCTCGTGCCAGCTCGCGTCCACGTAGGCGTGGTTCATGTCAGCTCCCATCATGCCTGCCGGGAGCCAACCACAATGCGATACTCGCCGCATGGACGTTCTCTCGCTTTACCGCGAGGCAGGCGCGTACCACGAGGGGCATTTCCTGCTCGCCTCTGGCCGCCACTCGCCCAAGTTCTTGCAATCCACCACCCTGCTGCAATACCCGCACCTCACCGAGCAAATCGGGCAAGCCCTCGCGCAGAAGGTGAGGGAAGCCGGGCTGTCCCCCCGCCTCGTCGTCGGCCCCGCGATGGGCGGGGTGGTCCTCGCCTACGAGGTCGCCCGTCACCTGCCGGGCAGCCGCGCCATCTTCGCGGAAAAAGACGGCCAGGGCGGCATGAAGGTTCGCGAGGCGTTTCGTATCGGAACGGATGAACCCTTTTTGGCTGTGGAAGACGTGCTGACGACCGGGGGCAGCGTGCTGAAGGCGGTGCGGGCGGCGGAAGCCCTGGGCGGGCGCTGCGTGGGGGTCGCCTGCATCGTGGACCGCCGGGCCGAGGAAGGGCCGCTCGCCGGGTATTCCCTCGTCTCCCTGACCCGCCTCACCTTCGACACCTACGCCCCGGACGAGGTGCCGGAGTGGTTGGCGCAGGTGCCCTTGCAGGAGATTTAGGCCTTTCCCAAAGTGGCCGTGCAAAAGCGGCCAGCCCCGGCGAGGAGCTGACCGCTGACGGCTCACGGCTGAGAGCTTTAAATCTCCAGCAGCATCCGCGCCGGGTCTTCGAGGATGTTCTTGATGGTCACCAGGAACTGCACGGCTTCTTTGCCGTCAATGATGCGGTGGTCATAGCTCAGGGCGACGTACATCATCGGGGCAATGACGACCTGCCCGTTTTGAGCAATGGGACGCTCGATGATGTTGTGCATCCCCAGGATGGCGCTTTGAGGCGCGTTGATAATCGGGGTGCTCATCATCGAGCCGAAGGTGCCGCCGTTCGTGATGGAAAAGGTGCCGCCCGCCATATCTTCCATCGTGAGCTTGCCGCTGCGGGCTTTGGCCGCGTAGTCGGCAATCTGCTTTTCGATGGCCGCGAGGCTCATCCCGTCGGTGTCGCGCAAGATGGGCACCACCAGGCCACGGTCACTTGCCACCGCAATGCCGATGTCGTAGTAGCCGTGGTAGATGATGTCTTTGCCGTCCACGCTGGCGTTCACTACCGGGAACTGCTTCAGGGCCTCGGTGGCGGCCCGCACAAAGAGGCTCATGAAGCCGAGCTTGACCCCGTGCTTGGCGACGAACTGGTCTTGGTACTTCCTCCGCAGGTCCATCGCGGGCTTCATGTTGACCTCGTTAAAGGTCGTCAGCAGCGCGGCGGTGTTCTGCACTTCCTTGAGGCGCTCGGCAATGCGGGCGCGAATGCGCGTCATGGGCACGCGCTGTTCGGGCCGCGCTCCCTGGGGGACGGGAGCGCTGGGCGTGGGGGCCGGAGTGCTGGCCACTGGCTGCCCGCCGCTCGTCCCCTCCGCCCCGCGCATGCTGGGGGGCTGTGCGGCGTCTTGCGGTCCCTGGTAGGTCAGGCCGCCCTGGGCCGCAACCACCGCGTCCGCCTTGGTGATGTTGCCCTTCGGGCCGGTTGCGGGGATGTGCGCGGGGTCCAGGCCCTTTTCGGTCACGATTTTGCGCACGGCGGGCGAGAGGTCGTCGCGGCGGGCGGGGGCGGCGGCCTGAGCACCCTGGCTGTCCGGCTGCACGGCGGTGCCGCCCGCGCTCGTTTCGCCCGCGACCGGGCCGCTGGCCTGGTCCGCGCCCGCGCTCGCCGCCGGAGCAGGAGCGCTGCCCGCATCGCCCACCGTGCCCAGCACTTCCTCGCTAAGGACCGTGTCGCCCTCCTGCTTGGCGATGGCTGTCAGCACGCCGTCTTGCTGAGCGGTGACCTCCAGCACGACCTTGTCAGTCTCAATCTCGGCCAGCACCTCGCCGCGCTTGACGGGGTCGCCGGGCTTCTTGTGCCAGGTCAGGAGCGTGCCCTCGCTCACCGACTCGGAAAATACGGGAACTTTGATGTCGGCCATAACGTGCTCCTTTATACCCCCCGCAGGGCGTGACGGGCGGGGGGACGGGGCGGTCAAGGGGTCGGGGGGACACCCTCCTTGACGCCCCGACCCCTGACTTCTCGACGCTTTTAGCCCTGCGCTTTGGCTTCCTCGGCGAGGTCGATTTGGGCTTCGAAATCCTCGCGGCTCACGGGTTCGCCCAGGGCCTGGGCAATCACGCGGGCCTGCTCCTGGGCGTGCACGCTGGCGTAGCCCACCGCGGTGCTCGCGGCGCGGGGGCGGCTGACGTAGGTCAGGGTCTGCCCGTCCGCAAGCGCCCGCTCCAGGTCGTCGCGAATCATCAGCCACGCACCCTGGTTCTGGGGTTCTTCCTGCGCCCACACGACCTGAGCGCCGGGGTGCCGGGCCAGCTCGGCGCTCAGGGCCTCGGCGGGGAAGGGATAGAGCTGCTCCAGCCGCACGAGCGCCGTGCCCGCATAGCCTTCTTTGTCGGCGTCCCGCGCCTCATGCAGCTCCCAGTGCAGCTTGCCCGAAGAAATCACCACCCGGCGGGCCTGCTGAACGCTGGGGTCGCCAATCACCTCGCAGAACCGGCCCCCGGTCAGGTCCGAGAGCGGACTCATGGCGAGCTTGTGCCGCAGCAGGCTCTTGGGGGTCATCACGATAAGGGGCTTGCGGTAGGGCCGCAGCACCTGGCGGCGCAGCAGGTGGAAGATTTGCGCGGCGCTGCTGGGCACCACAACCTGCATGTTCTTCTGGGCGCACAGTTGCAAGTACCGCTCCAACCGGGCGCTGGAGTGCTCTGGCCCCGCCCCCTCGTAACCGTGAGGCAGCAGCAGCACCAGCCCGCTGAGGCGCTGCCACTTGCTCTCGCCCGCCGACAAGAACTGGTCGATGACGGCCTGCGCGCCGTTCGCAAAGTCCCCGAACTGCGCTTCCCAGGCCACCAGCGCCTTCGGCTCGGCGGTCGAGAAGCCGTACTCGTAAGCCATCACCGCCTCTTCGGAGAGGGTCGAGTCGATGACCTCCACCCGGCCCTGGTCGGGGGCGAGGTGGGCGAGGCTCAGGTATTCCTCCTCCAGCGGGTCCTGGGCGTTTTGGTCGTGCAGCACGGCGTGGCGGTGGCTGAAGGTGCCGCGCCCAGAATCCTGCCCGACGAGGCGCACCCCGTAGCCCTCGGCGAGCAGCGAGGCGTAAGCCAGCATCTCGCCCATGCCCCAGTCGAGGGGCTGCTCGCCCCGGCTCATGGCAGCGCGGGCATCGAGCACCCGCTTGACGCCCCGGTGCGGGGTAAAGCCCGGCGGCACCTGCGCGAGCTTGAGGCCCAGCTCGCGCAGCCGCTCTTCGGGCACGGCGGTGGGGGTGTCGTCGGTCCAGTGCGTCTTGGTGTAGCTCTTCCAGTCGGCAGCGAGGGCGCTTTGCTCCTGGTTTTCCATCTCCTCGACCACCGCGTCCCCCGCGTCGAGCTGGTCGCGGTAGCGCTCGATAAGCTGGTCGGCCTCGCCCGGTGCCAGGACCCCCGCTTCCTCCAGCGTCCGCGCATACAGGGCGCGGGTGCCGGGGTGCGCCCGAATCTCGCGGTACATGATGGGCTGGGTCATGGTGGGGTCGTCGGCTTCGTTGTGCCCGTGGCGGCGGAACGAAATCAGGTCGATAAAGACGTCCTTGCCGAAGGTCTGGCGGTACTCCAGGGCGAGGTCACCCGCAAAGGCGACCGCTTCCGGGTCGTCGCCGTTGACGTGCAGCACGGGCGCGTTGGCAATCTTGGCGACGTCGGTGCAGTAGCGGCTCGACCGGGTGTCGCGCGGGTCACTGATGGTAAAGCCAATCTGGTTGTTGATGACGATGCGCACCGCCCCGCCCGTCGTAAAGCCGCGCAGCCGCGAGAGGTTGAGCGTCTCCATGACGACGCCCTGCCCGCTGACGGCAGCGTCGCCGTGCACGGTAATCGGCAACACAGCCCGGCGCTCGGTGTCGCCCCGGCGGTCTTGGCGAGCACGCACGCTGCCGTGCACGACGGGCGAGACGATTTCCAAGTGCGAGGGGTTAAAGGCGAGGGCAAGGTGCATCGGCCCCCCCGGCGTGCGCACGTCGCTGGAAAAGCCCATGTGGTACTTCACGTCGCCCGCGACCTCCGGGTCGTCGCTGAGGCGCTTTTTGCCCTCGAACTCCGCGAAAAGGTCCGAGGGCTTCTTGCCGAAGATGTTCACCAGGACGTTGAGGCGGCCCCGGTGCGCCATCCCGATGACGGTTTCCTTGACCCCGTGCTGCCCCGCTCGCTGAATCAGGCGGTCGAGCAGCGGGATGAAGCTCTCGCTGCCCTCCAGCGAGAAACGCTTTTGGCCCACATACTTGATGTGCAAGTACCGCTCTAGGCCCTCGGCGGCATTCAGCTTGCTCAGCAGGCGGCGGCGTTCCTCGGCGCTGTACTGCCCCCGGCCCCGGCTCGCCTCGATGCGCTCCTGAAACCATTGCCGCTCGGTCGCGGGCAGATAGTTGTACTCGAAGCCGATGGCCCCGCAGTAGGTCTCCTGGAGCTGGGCCAAGACGTCCCGCAGCGTGCCCTGAAAGACGCCGTCTTGAACGGGGGTGCTGAGGTCGGCTTCCGAGAGGCCGTAGTATTCCGGGGTCAGCTCCGGCACCACCGGGAGAGGGCGCATCTTCAGCGGATTGGTCTGGGCGCTGATGTGACCGTACACCCGGTAGGCGGTGACGAGCGCTCCCGCCGCCTGCTGCGCTCCGCTGACCCCCTGCGGCGCGGCTTCGGCTCCGGCTCGCCGCCCCGTGCCCAGTTGCAAAAAGGCCTGTTGCACGGGCGAGTGCGCCGTTTCGCGGGCACCTCCGCGCACCTCGTCGAAGTAGTCCCGCCAAGCCGGGTCCACACTCTGCGGGTCGGCCAGGTACGCCTCGTACAGCCCTTCGAGAAAGGCCGCGTTCGCGCCGGACATGATGGTCTGCGACTGCGTCATAACGCCCCCCAGCATACCCCCGCCCCGCCCCCCCGCTCCGTGTGCCCCGCCCCCCAAGCGCCGCTGCCCCCAGGGCAGTGACACTGGGTTTCTTCATGAGACTTGGGGCGGCTTCCCCTTAGGCGGGCTGTCATCTGAGCGGAGGGCTTGGGCGGGTATGACGGGGAGGCCAGACCGTGTTCAGCCCGCTAGGACTCCCGGACGTTCCGGGGGGCGGCTGCCCGCGTGCCTGCTGGAGGCGTTCATGACCCGCTACCGTGACGACCGCTTCGACGACCGGTATGACCGCGACGACCGCTATGACGACCGCGACCTGACCAGCGACGACCGCCGATTCCGGGACCGGGATTTTGGTTATGGCGACCGCTCTGGCCGCTCTGACCGTGACGACGACCGCCGGGGTATGGTGGACCGCATGCGCGACCTCTTTGGGGGGCGCGACGGGGATGACCGCCGGGGCGAGCGCTATCTCTACGCCAACCGCTCTGGCATGGGCCGGGGCATGGGAAGCCGGGACCGCGACGGGGACGACCGCTCGGACATGGGGATGGGCTACGGCAGCATGAGCTATGGCCAGGTCCGCTCGCGCTCGTCCTACACGGACTCTTTCGACAACCGCCGCCTGTCGGGTGACCGGGACATGGGCTACAGCCGTCAGACCTACGGGGCCGACCCCCAGGGCAGCATGGGCTGGGGGATGGGCCGCTCGGAGAGCTACCGGGGCAAGGGACCCAAGGGCTATCAACGCAGCGACGACCGCATTCGCGAGATGGTGAATGACGCCCTAGAAGACGACGATGACGTCGACGCCAGCGACATCGAGGTTCAGGTGCAGGGGGGCGAAGTCACCCTGACGGGCACCGTGCGCGACCGCCAGCAAAAGCGCCGCGCCGAGGAAGTTATCGAGCACCTGCGCGGGGTGCGCGACGTGCACAACCACCTGCGGGTATCGCCGGGGGGCATGGGCCAGGGCGCTGGGGCAGGTTCGTCCGGCATGGTGATGTCGAGCCTAGGCCAGGGCAGCAACCAGGGCGAGATGGGCCAGACCGGCAGCAGCCAGACCAGCCTGGGCAGCGCGGCGGGCGGCACGGGCATGGGCGGCAGCACTTCGGGCGTAGACCGCACGGGCGATACCGGCTATACCTCCGGGACGGATACCCCGATGGGGTCGCTGGGCAGCAGTGTGGACAGTGGCCGTGACGACGGCAACACCCGCCGGTAAGCCAGCCACCCTCCTCACCGGGCCGCCAAGCCCCCACCGCTGGGGTGGGTGGCCCCTGTCTACCAGTTGCTCAGGAGACCCCATGACGAATGGCGACCCCACCCATCAACCTGCCCTGCCCGATGACGCGGGCAACGGCATGAGCGACCGCTCTGGCTCCTACGACGAGTCGGAAAGTGGGATGACGAACACCCCCACCTTTCCGCGCAACCCTGCGGCCCCGGTGGATGCGCCTGCCTCCGGGACCATGACGAACACCGAGACGACCTTCGGTCCAGACGGCGACGACGAAGGGAGGTGACACGGGGCGGGGGCGCGGAAACGATGAACTTCCGCGCCCCCGCCCCTAGCGCACCCGCACTCGGAAGCCGCGCAGCTCGTAGCCCTTGACCACCTCGTTGAAGGTGACCCGCGGTTCCTGCACGACCTCCAGCCCCTGCCACAGCAGCAGGCGGCGCAGGAACAGGTCGGCCTCGCGGATGGCGAGGAACGCGCCGGGGCAGCGGTGGTGTCCGTCCCCGAAGGAGAGGACTGGGGCCGTCACCCCGCGCGGCAGGGGCCGAGCCGGGCAAAGGCGGGCGGCGTCCGCGCCCACGACGTCGCGGTCGAGGTTGGTCGCCTGAAGGTCGAGCGCGAGCAAGCTCCCGGCGGGGATGGTCTGGCCACCCACCCTCAGGGGCTGCTCGGCGCGGCGGTAGAGGGTGTTCACGACGGGTTCGAGCCGCAGGATTTCGTGCAGGATGGCGTGCCGCTCGGCCTCGGTGCCGTGGACATACGCGGTCCGCAGGTCGGGATTTCGCAGCAGGTGCCACGCCGCCACGCTGATGAACTCGCGGGTGGTCACCATGCCCGCCGTGCCGTAGGTCAGGCACTCGGTCATGATTTCTAGGTCGCTGTACCCCCGCGACAGCAAGTGCGAAATCAGGTCATCCCCTGGCTCGCGGCGGCGGGCGGCGATGGCGGGTTTGACGTCGAGGAGGTAAAAGAGGCCTAGGTTGGCCTGCTGGCGCAGCGCCTCCCCCCGGCGGCCTCGCCCCGGTGCGCTCCCCGGCTCGCTGTCGCCGCCCCCCTCGACGAACGCCGTGATGCGCCGCTCCATGCCCGGCAAAAGGCTGCTGGTCAGACCGACGACCTGCGCGGCTACGGCCACGGCCAGCTCCAGGCTGAGGTCGTCCAGCTTCGCCTCCCCCCGGCGGGCCAGCCGGGTCAGCAGGCGGTCCACGTGCCGGGCAATCATCGGGCCGTAGTCCTCTACCTGTTTCGGGGTGAAGTAACGGGCGGTCGAGCGGCGCATCTCGTGGTGCTCCTCGCCCTCCGCGAACAGCACGGGCGGGCGGCCCAGGAAGGGCACGTCGCGCGTGACCTCCGCCATGAAGCCCGCCTGCCGCACGCCTTCCGAGCGCAGCACCTCGCGGGCGGGGCCAAAGGCCCGCAGGCGGTAAACGCCGCCCTCATCTGCCTCCACCGCCGGGAGGGGGCGCGGGCCAGCTCCGGGACGGTGGGTCAGGGGGGCGGTGTCGCTGAAGCCCAAGGGGCAGCGGGGGGGGTCGGGGGTGGGGGTCGTCATGGGGTCAGCTCCTGAGAGGGGGCGGGGAAGCGGGCGGCTTGAGCGACGGCGGCGAGGTGCCGGGGCAGGGCGGCGCGGGCAGTGGGCGAGAGGGGGGCGAGAGCGGGGCCAGTGACCCCCCGCACCGTCCCCAGCGCCCCTTCCCACAGCTGGCGCCCCGCCAGGGTCACGCGAACGGTCACCCGCCGGGCGTCGGGGCCGCCGTGCTCGCGCCTGACGGCCCCCCGCGCCTCCAGAGCGGCCAGCACCCGGCTGACCTCGTAGCGGGGTACCCCCAGCTCGCGGGCGAGGGCGGCGGGCTGCGTGGTCCCGCCCTGCACGTAGGCCAGCGCGATAAAAGAGCGCAGGTCCAGCCCATGCTGCCCGCGCAGCTC
This sequence comes from Deinococcus murrayi DSM 11303, assembly GCF_000482805.1. Lineage (GTDB taxonomy): Bacteria > Deinococcota > Deinococci > Deinococcales > Deinococcaceae > Deinococcus > Deinococcus murrayi. The sequence continues at coordinate 105,027 of NZ_KI519505.1, forward strand.
GGCCTCGCCCCGCTCGCGCAGGGCCTGCCAAACGTCCCACAGCGCCGTCAGAAAGGCCAGTTCGGGGGGGTGGAGGGGACCAGGGTCGCGCACGCCTCTCAAGATGACGTCCCCAGATGTGAGCCGTTGCAGAATGCAATCAAGTGGGGCGGGGGCTGGCCGGTGCCCTACCCTGGCTCCATGAGGGTCGCCGTGGCCGATGTGGGCACCAACTCCAGCCATCTTCTGATTGCCGAGGTGCGGGGCGCGGGCGGCGAGCCGCGGGTGCTCGACGCCCTCAAGGACCGCACCCGCCTGGGCGAGTGCTTGGACGCAGCGGGCAGCCTGACCCCGGAGGGAGAGCGGCGACTGCGCGAAGCTCTGACCCGCTTTCGCGACCTCGCCGCCGCCGAGGGGGTGGCCGAGGTGCGGGTCTACGCGACCTCCGCCCTGCGGGAAGCCCCCAACGGCGCGGAGGTCGCCGCCCGCGTGGGGGCCGCGGTGGGCGTCTATCCGGTCATCATCAGCGGGGAGCGCGAGGGCGAGCTGACCTACCTGGGCGCGGCGCACAGCGTGGAGTTCGGCCCCGACAATGTGCTGCTGGACCTCGGCGGCGGCAGCTTGGAGCTGGCGCGGGGCGGCCCAGAGCGAGCGGCGGACGTCCTGAGCCTACCGCTGGGGGCCATCCGCATGACGCGGGCTTATCTGCGGGCCGACCCGCCCAAGGGGGGGGAGCTGCGGGCGCTGCGGGCGGCGGTGCGCGCGGCCCTGGCCCCGCACGCCGGGCGCTTTTGCCCCGGCCCGCAGACCCGCGTCATCCTGTCGAGCGGCACCGCCGAGGCCGCCGCGACGTTGCTGGCGGCGCGGGGGGACGAAGCCCCGGAGCGGGTGAACGGCCTGAGCTTCACGGTCGCGGCCCTGGGCGCGGCGCTGGAACGGGTCCGGAGCCTTCCGGCGGCGCGGCGGGCACGGCTGCCGGGGCTGGAGCGCCGGGCCGATACCGTGGTCGCGGGGTTCGCGGTGCTGCACGCAGCGCTAGACCTGCTGGGGGCGCGGAGCTTTACCGTCAGCGAGGGGGCGCTGCGCGAGGGGATGCTCGTCGAGGAGCTGGAGCGCAACGCCGCCTACGTTTCGGGCCTCAGCCCCCGGCAGCGCAGCGTGCTCGCAACCGCCGAGCGCTTTGGGGCCAACCTCGCCCACGCCCGGCAGGTGGCGTCGCTCGCGCAGGCGCTGCTGGGGGGGCTAGAGGCGGCGGGCGAGGCCTTTCCTCCGGAAGCCCGGAGCCTGCTCACTGCCGCCGCCGGGCTGCACGAGGTCGGGCAAATCGTCGCACAAAGCGGCCACCACAAGCACTCAGCCTACCTGATTCGGCACGCGGGGCTGCGCGGCTTTTCGCCCCGCGAAACCGAACTCATCGCCCTCCTCGCCCGCTACCACCGCAAGAGTCCGCCCAAGCCCTCGCACCCGGAGTTTGTGGCGCTGCCGCCCGAAGGCCGCGCCCTCGTCACGCGGCTTGCGGCGGTCCTGCGGGTCGCGGACGGCCTCGACCGCTCGCACGCGGGCCAAACGCGGGTGCGCTCGCTGGAGCGCGGGGCCGGGGGCTGGACCCTGGAGGTCGCGGGCGCGACGCCCCTCGACCGCGAGGGCATGGAGGCCAAGGCCGACCTCTGGACCCGCGAGTTCGGCCCGCTGCGGCTGGTGCTCGCCGGGGCGGGTATCCTCGGCGCATGACTGCCGCCCCCCCCCAGAACATCCTCAGCATCCAGTCGTGGGTGAGCTACGGCCACGTCGGCAACGCCGCCGCCGTCTTTCCCCTCCAGCGCCTGGGCTTCGAGGTCTGGGCCATCCACACCGTGCAGTTTTCCAACCACACCGGGTACGGCGAGTGGACCGGCACGGTGTTTCCGCCAGAGCACATCGCGCAGCTCATCGACGGCATCGAGGCGCGGGGGGCGCTGCCCTCGTGCGGGGCGGTCCTGAGCGGCTATATGGGGTCGGCGGGCACCGTGGACGCCGTCGTGGGCGCGGTGGAGCGGGTGCGGGCCGCCAACGGGTCGGCGCTGTACTGCTGCGACCCGGTGATGGGCGACGTGGGGCGCGGCGTGTTTGTGCGGCCAGAGCTGCCGGACCTCATCCGCGAGCGGGCGGTGCCGCAGGCCGACGTGGTCACCCCCAACCAGTTCGAGCTGGAGCTGTTGACCGGGCGCACGGTGAGGACTCTGGATGACGCGCTGGCGGCGGCCCGCGCCCTGCGCGAGTGCCTGCGCCCCGGCGGGCCGCGCCTGGTGGTCGTGACCAGCCTGATGCGGGAAGACGCCCCGACGGACGTGATTGAAACCTTGGTGGTCAGCGGGGAGGGCGCGTGGCTGTGCCGCACGCCGCTGCTGCCCCTGGACCCCCCCCGCAACGGCACTGGGGACGCCATCGCCGCGCTGTTTTTCGGGCACTACTTGAGGGGCGGAGACGCGGGCGAGGCCCTAAGCCTGAGCATGAGCGCCCTGTACGCCCTGCTGGAGCGCACCCACCACGCCGGAACCCGCGAGATTCAGCTCGTGGCCGCGCAAGACGAGTACGTGCGGCCCTCGCGGGTGTTCGCGGCAGAGCGGGTTGGGTGACGGTGGTTTCGGCTCAAGTCCCGCCCACACCCCTGAGCACCCTGAGCGTCCTGGAGCGAGACTTCTCCTCCCGCTTGCGGGTGCGCCCCGACCTCAGCCGCGCCCTGGTGAGCTTCCAGGCCAGCCGCGCCGTCCCCGTGGCCCGGTGGTACAAGTACCGCGAAGGCTACTCGGCGGCGCTGGTGGACACTTACCTGCGCGAGCTGGGGATGGAGGGACCGATTCTGGACCCCTTTGTGGGCAGCGGGACGACGCTGCTGGCGGCCTCGGCGTTGGGGTTGGAGTCGGTGGGGATAGAGCTGCTGCCCATCGGTCGGCGGGTCGCCGGGGTGCGGGCGGCGGTGGCGGGCGGGCGTGCCGACCCCACCCCCCTCCGGCGGGTGCTGGAAGAGCGGCCCTGGCGCAACCATGCGCCGCAGCCGCTGCCCGAACTTGGCATCACGCGGGGAGCTTATCCGCCAGAGACCAAAGAGGCCATCGAGCGGATGCGCGGCTTCCTGGCCCAGCATCCCGACCCCCTCCTCGAACTGGCGGTGCTCGCCGTGCTGGAGGACGTGAGCTACACCCGCAAGGACGGCCAGTACCTGCGCTGGGACCACCGCTCCGGGCGCAGCCTGGGCCGCTTTGAAAAGGGCCGCATCCTCCCCTTTGAGGAGGCCATCGCCCGCAAGCTGGGGGAGATGCTCGCGGACCTGGCGGCGGCTCCCGTCCTCACCGCCGAGACGGGCGCGGGTCGGGGGGAGATGACGGTGCTGGGGGGTTCGGCCCTCGAACTGCTCCCTACCCTGCCGTCAGGAACCTTCGGCGGCGTGGTGACCTCGCCGCCCTACGCCAACCGCTACGATTACACCCGCACCTACGCGCTGGAACTCGCCTACCTGGGGGTGGACGAGGCGGGCATCAAGGCCCTGCGCCAAGCGCTCCTGAGCTGCACGGTCGAAAACCGCCCCAAAGACCTCGCTCGCCTGAACCCGGCCTGGGCGGAAGTGGCGGCGGTCGTGCGGGAAGACGAGGGGGTGCAGGCGATGGCAGCGCTCATGGACGAAGCGCTGCGGGCGGGCCGCCTGAACAACCCCGGCATTCCCCGGATGCTGTCGGGGTACGTGCTGGAGCTGAGCTGCGTCATCGCAGAATGCGCCCGGCTGCTCCGGCCCGGCGCGCCGCTGGTGATGGTAAACGACAACGTGCGCTACGGGGGCATTGACCTGCCGCTCGACGTGCTCTTCAGCCGCCTGGCCGAGCAGCTGGGCTTTGTGGCCGAGCGGGTGGACGTGCTGCCCGGCAACAAGGGCAACAGCAGCCAGCAGATGGGCACCCATGGCCGCAGCGCCCTGCGCAAGTGCGTCTACGTCTGGAGGCGGGCGTGAGCCTGACGCCAGAGGACTTGCAAACCACCCGCGAGGAGTACGCCGCCGGATTTCGGGACCTCGTCTTGACCAAGAGCGAGCGGCTGACGCCGTACGTGCGGCGTGGCGAGTTGTTGCTGGCGCAGTTGCAGCAGGTGGCGGCTCCAGAGGAGTTGATGACCATGCCAGCGCTGCGGCCCCACCTGCTGGCGGCGGCGGGCTTCAGCGAGAAAGCCGCCAAAAACGTCCGTCTCAGCGAGGAACAGCAGGCGGCGTTGCTGCAGGAGTTCATCGAGAAAACGCTGCTTCCGGCGGGAAGCCGCTTTCGGGAGGAGGTGGTCTACCGCTACCTGCTGATGCAGGGAGACGCGTTTGGGGGCAGCATGCGAAACCTCATCGGGGCGCGGGCCAAGCGGCGTTTGGCCGAGTACGTGATGGCGGCGGCGGACCTCGCTGGGCACCGCGTGGCGGTGCAACTCGCGGGCCGCAAGAACTTTCTTCCCTACGACCCGCAAGCGATGACCGCCCACGAGGTGCGGGCACTCGCGTGGACGGCCCCAGACGGCAGCCCGCGGCTGCTGGCCTACGACCGCAAAGCCCCGGTGGTCGGACAGCGCGGCAACAACCTGGACGTGCTGCTGCTGCGCAGCACCCCCGCGGCGCTGGCGGCGGCCCTGCACGACCCCGAACGCTACCTCGCCTGCGGAGAACTTAAGGGCGGCATCGACCCGGCGGGCGCCGACGAGCATTGGAAAACGGCCCGCGCCGCCCTGGACCGGGTGGCCGAACGGTTGCCGCAGGTGCCCACCTTTTTTATGGGAGCTGCCATCGAACCCAGCATGGCGGCCGAACTGGCGGCGCGCTTGGCGGCGGGAACCCTGAGCCGGACGGCCAACCTGGGGCGTCCCCAACAAGTGGCCACGCTCGCCAACTGGTTGGTTCAGCTGTAACCGTTACACTCCCCCCATGACCTTTGAGAGCGTGCGCCTCTCCCGCGTGGGCGGTGTGGCGACCCTGATTCTGGCGCATCCCAAGAGCGCTTTTGGCCCGGCGACGTGGCGCGAGTTGCCGCAGGCCCTCGGCGAGCTGGGGGACGTCCGCGTGCTCGTCGTGCGCGGCGAGCGGCACTTCAGCGTTGGGCTGGACGTGGCCGCGACCGCCCCCCTCCTCGCTCCCACGCTGGGCGACCCTGAAAAGTTCGCGGCGCTGGTGGCCGAGATGCACGCGGCCATCGAAGGGCTGGCGGCGCTGCCCATCCCCGTCATTGCCGCCATCGACGGCTGGTGCATCGGCGCGGGGCTGGAACTCGCCGCCGCCTGCGACCTGCGGATTTGCAGCGCCGGGGCGCGCTTCAGCCTTCCCGAAGTCAAGCTCGGCATCACCGCCGACCTGGGCGGCTTGCAGCGCCTGCCGGAACTCATCGGGCGCGGGCGCACGGCCCACCTCGCCTTGACCGGAGAGCCGCTCGACGCCGCGACCGCCGAACGCTGGGGCCTGGTGACCGAGGTGCTTCCCAACGCCGAGGCGCTCTACGCCCGCGCTGGCGCGCTCGCCGCCCACCTCGCCGCCCTGCCCCCCAGGGCGCTGGAGGGCACCAAGCGCACCCTCCAGGATGGCCTCTCTCACGCCGAGAGCCTCGCCGCCGCCGTGGAGTGGAACGCGCGGCACCTGACGCCAGAAACGCTGAAGTTGCCAGCCAGCAAGTCCTAACCCCGCCCGCTGGCCGCTGAACGCTGGCGGCTGGCAGCCTGCCTCAAGGAGCCTTCCCCATGACCCAGCCCCATGACCCCGCGACCACCTTCCGCCCCGACCTGCTGCGCGGCAAGCACGCCCTCATCACCGGGGGCGGCAGCGGCATTGGCCTCGGCATCGCGCAGAGCTTCGCCGCCCACGGGTGCGCGGTGACCATCCTGGGCCGCAACCTGGAAAAGGCGCAGAACGCCGCCCGTGGCATCGAGGAGGCGGGGGGCCGTGCCCTGGGCGTCTCGGCGGACGTGCGTGACTTCGCCGCGCTTCAGGCAGCGGCGCAGGCGGGCGTGGACACGTTCGGGCCGCTCGACATCGTGCTGGCGGGGGCAGCGGGGAACTTCCCGGCCCCGGTGGACGGCATCAGCCCCAACGGCTTCAAGACAGTCGTGGACATCGACCTGCTGGGCACCTACAACACCATCAAGGCGTGTGCGCCTCACCTGAAGACGCCGGGCGGAACGGTGCTCTCTATCAGCGCCTACGGGGTGCCGGTGCCCATGCAGGCGCATGTCGTTGCGGCCAAGGCGGGCGTGGATGCCCTCACGCAGACGCTGGCGGTGGAGTGGGGCCTGCGCGGGGTGCGGGTCAACGCCATCATCCCCGGCCCCATCGACGGCACCGAGGGCATGGCCCGCCTCGCTCCTGACGAGCGGACCCGCGCGGCCTTTGCCCGCACCGTGCCGCTGGGCCGCTTCGGGGTGCCGCAGGACATTGCCAACGCGGCCCTCTTCCTGGTGTCTGACGCGGCGAGCTACGTGACAGGCGTGATTCTGCCCGTCGACGGCGGCCAGAACATGCTGGGCGGGGCGCCGCAGTACCAGATGTACCTCCAGATGGGGGCGGGGAAGCGGGAGGCGTAACCCTAGCCCCTGCCCGCTATCCTCCCTGCTGTGCGCCGCGCCCTCGCCCTGCTCCTGCTGCTGCCCTCCCTGGGGGCGCTGTCGCGGGCGGGGGCACCGTCCGCCCCAGCCCCGACGCCGCCCGCCATCCACGTCACCCTGACCCGTCCGCCGGGCCTGAGCGCAGAGGTGCGGCGGGCGCTTGCGGGCTTGCCGCCCGGCGTGCGGCTGGGGTTGCTGGTCCGCGACCTGGAGACGGGCGAGGTGCTGGAAGCGCGGGAAGAGGGCCTCCCCCTGATTCCGGCGAGCACGGTCAAGCTGGTGACGGCGGCGGCGGTGCTGGCCGACCGGGGGGACGCGGGGTGGTGGAGCACCGAGCTGACGGTGCCCGCGAGCGAGGCGGGCCGGGCGCGGGTCACGCACCTCACCCTGCGGGGCGGGGGCGACCCCACGCTGAGGGTCGCGGACGGCCCTGGCAGCTTGCGGGTGCTGGCGCGTCAGGCCTATGCCCGCGGCCTGCGTGAGGTCGGTGCGGTGCGCCTCGACGAGACGCGGCTGGATGCGGCAGCCTGGCAAGACCCCCTGCTCGGCGTGCCCATGACCGCCCTGCGCCTCGCAGACTGGCACGCCGCGCCCCCCACGTCGGCGGCGCAGGCCCGCGCCTGGGCGGGGGCGGCCCTGATTCGGGAGCTGCGGCGGGCCGGGGTGCGGGTGCTCTCCGATGAGGTGGGTACGGCCCCGCGCTACCTCCCCCCGGTCCCGCCCCCCCGCCGCGACGAGCGGGGCCGCCCGCTGCCGCCGGACCCCTTCCTTCCGCCCGCGCAGCGCCCCGAACAGGGGGTCGCCTCCGTGCGCAGCGGTCCGCCCTTCCGGGTGCTGGCGGAGGTGCTGCGGCCCAGCGATAACCTGGGGGCTGAAGAACTCCTCGCGACCCTTGCCCCCCCGCACGGCACCCGCGAGGGGGCGCTGGGGCGGGGTTGGGCGGCGCTGCGGCGGCTGGGGGTGGACACGGCGGGCGTGCACCTCGCGGACGGCAGCGGTCTGAGCCGAGAAAACCGCCTCACCGCACGGGCGCTCGTCGACCTGCTGGACCGGATGTACGACCTGCCCTACGTCCAGGGCGAGCCGCGGGCGGAGTTGCCGGGCCAGACCTACCGGGCGCGGCGCAATGCGTTTGCCGAGGCGCTGCCGCAAGCGGGGGTCGGGGGCGAGGTGACCGGGCGGGGGGGCACCCTCGCCGGGCGGCTGCGGGGCCTGGACGTGCGGGCCAAAACGGGCACCCTACCGGGGGTGTCGGCGCTCGCGGGGTACGTGACCGCTCGGAGCGGGCGGGGGCTGGGCTTCGCCCTGCTGATGAATGGGCCGCGGGACACGCCCATCCTGACCCTGCGGGCCGTGCAAGACGATGTGGTGCGGGCGGTGGCCGAGCGGTATTGAGGGGGCGTTTTCCTCAGACCGCTTCCAGCTTCCGCATCGCCCAGGCCACGAGGCGGGGCAGCGGGCGGCCATAGGGCGGGTAGAGAAAGCGCACGCCGCTGCGCCGCCCCTCGTGCAGCACGGCCCGTTCGTGGCTGAAGGTTCGGAAGCCGTATTCGCCGTGGTAGCGCCCCATCCCGCTGGGGCCGACACCCCCGAAGGGCAGGTGCGGATTGCTGAGGTGCACCACCGTGCCGTTGACGACCAGGCCGCCGCTCGTCGTCCCCCGCCGGACCTGCTCGGCCGCCGCCCGGTCTTCCGCAAAGACGTACAGCGCGAGGGGAGGGTCAAGCCGCCGCACGAGCGCGAGCGCCTCCCCGAAGTCGCGGTAGGTCAGCACGGGCAGCACCGGGCCAAACAGCTCTTCTCTCATCAGCGGCATCTCTGGGGTCACGCCCGTCACGACCGTGGGCGAGATGAAGCGCGAGGCGGGGTCAAACTCGCCGCCGAGGGCCACCCGCGCCCCCTGCGCCACGCTCTCCCGCGTGAGGCGCGAAAGCCGCTCGACGCTGCGGGCGTCCACCATGCGCCCGTAGTCGGTGCCCCGCCGCAGCCGCTCGCCCTCCCCAAAACGGCGGGCGATGACGGGCGCGAGCCGCTCTAGCAGGCTGTCACGCAGCACTTGCGGCACGAGCACGTAATCGGGCGCGACGCAGGTTTGCCCAGCATTGAGCAGCTTGCCCCAGGCCAGCCGCTCGGCGGTGAGGTCGAGGTCGGCGCTCTCGTGAACGAGGGCCGGGCTTTTGCCCCCCAGCTCCAGCGTCACGCTCGTGAGGTGGGGCGCGGCGGCGGCCAGCACCTTTTTTCCGATGGCCCCGCTCCCGGTAAAAAAGATGTGGTCAAAGGGCAGCTCGGTCAGGGCCTGCGCCGCGTCCGCGTCGCCCTCGACGACCGCGACCAGCCGGGGGTCAAAGACGTCTTCCAGCAGCCGCCGCAGGGCGCGGGCGGTGGCGGGGGCTTTCTCGCTGGGCTTGAGGATGGCCGTGTTGCCCGCCGCGAGGCTGGCGACGAGGGGCACCAGGGCGAGATTCACCGGGTAGTTCCACGCGCTCAGAATCAGGGTGACCCCGCGGGCCTGAACCTCGACCTCGCTGCGGGTGCCCAGCAGCGGCGCGGGGGTGCGGACCCGGCGGGGGGCCATCCAGCGTGGCAGGTGCCGCACCGCGTGCCGCAGTTCTTCCATGGTGGGGTGCAGCTCGGTGATTTCCGCTTCGGCGCGGCTTTTGCCGAGGTCGAGCGCGAGCGCCTCGGCCAGCGCGGTCCGGTGGCGCTGAATGCCGGCCCCCAGCCGCCGCAGCAGCTCCCGGCGCTCTGCTGCGGTGGTCTGTGCGGTGCGCCAGCGGTGACGGCGCTGAAGCTCAAAGAGAGCCTGAAGGTCGTTGGTGGGCTGTGACATGGCATCCCTCCCGAAGGGGCGACAGGAAATCCCGGCACTGAAGTTGGACCGGGTTCAGCCTAAAGCATGGGCGGGGAAGAGAGGGGGAGGGAGACGCTTTCCCTTGGCCGCCCCTTCAGAGTGTGGCCCATCCAACACTCTGGCGAGGGGGGGCAGCCTCACCCTAGAGCTTGTTCGCCCCCCCTTCTCGCTTTGGAGGTTTGCCATGAAGACGCGCTTCTTGCTGGCTCTGTCCCTGCCGTTCGCCCTCGCCTCCTGCACGACCACGATGCTTCCGGGCAGCCCCTACTCGCTGGGCAAGCAGCCCGCTGCCGATGCCAAGGGCCTCAACCCCAGCGGGACCGTCCGGGCCAGCGTGTCGGGCGACCTGGTGATGACCGAGGCGCGGGTGATGGGCCTCGCACCCAACCAGAATTACGTGGCGCACTACCACCTTCAGGGCACGGCGAGCACCACCCCCTGCGCCAGCAACGGCGCTCCCATCATGAGCAGCACGATGGTCGGCCGTTCCGACGCGAGCGGCATGCTGACCCTCTCCAGGAGCGTGCCCCGTGCCGACGTGATGAACGCGACCTACTTCAACATTCACACGGCTGACGCTTCGGGTGCCCCCGCTGACCCCGGCGTTGCCTGCACCTCGGTGAGCATGCGCTAGTGGGGCGTGCCCCCCGACCCTCGCCGCGTTCGGGGGGCACGTGCGTTACCCTGCTCGCCGATGAGTGTCCGCATTCTGGCTGGCAGCGCGAAGGGCCGTGTCCTCAAGGTGCCCGCGAGTGCTCGGCCCAGCGGGGCACGGGTCCGCAAGAGCCTCTTTGACCTGCTTGCCACCCGCGCCCCCTCCGGGCGTTTCCTCGACCTGCACGGCGGCAGCGGGGCGGTGGGGCTAGAGGCCGCCAGCCGGGGCTACGCGGCCACCCTGATTGAGCGAGACGCGGCGGCGGTGCGGGCCATCGAGGGCAACGCCCGCACCCTGGGCCTCCCGGTGCGGGTGCTGCGCGGCGACGCGGCGGCGCTGCTGGGACGCGTCGGCGAGTTCGACGTGGTCTTTAGCGACCCGCCCTACGCGCAGGACATCCCCGCCCTGACCCGCCGCCTGCTCGCTTCGGGGGTGCTGGCCCCTGGCGGACTGCTCGTCTGCCAGCACCCCGTTCAGGTGGGACTGGGAGATACCCCTGGCTGGGAGCGCGAGGAACGGGTGTACGGCAGCAACGTCCTCACCCTGTACCGCCGGGAGGAACGGGCGGAGGCCGAGAACGCGGCCAAGACGGACTCCGTATAACATCGGGGGCACATGAACGCGGTCTTTCCCGGTTCCTTCGACCCCATCACCAGCGGCCACATGGACGTGCTGACGCGGGCCTCGCGCATCTTTGACCATGTGACCGTCACGGTGATGCACAACGCCCGCAAGCAGGGCAAGCACCTCTTTACCCTGGAAGAACGGCTGGCGATTCTGCACGAGGCGACCGCGCACCTGCCCAATGTCGGGGTAGATACCTTTGGCGGCCTGCTGGTGGATTACATGGCCCAGCAAAAAAAGAGCCTCATCGTGCGCGGGCTGCGGGCCGTCTCTGACTACGAGTATGAACTGCAGATTGCCCACCTCAACCGCCAGATTGGCGAGGTCGAGACGGTCTTTATCATGGCGGCGACCCGCTGGAGCTTTGTCAGCTCGACGATGGTGCGCGAAATCGCCAGTTACGGCGGCGACATCTCCGAGATGGTGCCGCGGGCAAGCGCCGCGGCCCTGCGCCGTAAGTTTGCAGACGTGTACGCGGCGCGGGAGGGCGGGCGAGCGGGGGACGCGGAATAGCCCCAGCACAACCCCCCACGCGCCCGCTGGGGCCGTGGGGGAGGGGAGGGGCCGCCGTCAGACCGCCGTCACACCCCGCGCCGCTTCCCGCAAGGCTTCGGCCTTCGTCGTCGCTTCCCAGGGAAACTCCGGGCGGCCAAAGTGCCCGTAGGCGGCGGTCTGTGCGTAGATGGGCCGCAGCAGGTCGAGTTCGGCGATGATGGCCTGCGGGCGGGCGTCGAAGTGCTCCCTCACGAGGTCAGCCAGGCGCTCATCACTCAGCGTGCCCGTGCCGTAGGTGTCGACCCGCAGCGAGACGGGGGTGGCCCGGCCAATCGCGTAGGCGACCTCCACGAGTGCCCGCCGCGCCAGCCCCGCCGCGACGAGGTTCTTGGCGATATAGCGGGCGTAGTACGCTGCCGAACGGTCTACCTTGGTGGGGTCCTTGCCCGAAAAGGCCCCGCCCCCGTGCGGCACCGCGCCGCCGTAGGTGTCCACGATAATCTTGCGCCCGGTGAGTCCGGTGTCGCCGTGCGGCCCGCCAATCACGAAACGTCCGCTGGGGTTGATGAAGGACTTCGTGTCGGGGGTCAGCAGCTCCGCCGGGATGACGGTCCGCACCACGTGTTCGAGCAGGTCGGCCCGAATCTGCTCTTGGGTCACCGCATCGCTGTGCTGGGCGCTGATGACGACCGTATCCACGAAGGTTTCTCGCGCGTCATGCGGCTCGCCGTCGCGGACCACCGTGACCTGCGCTTTGGCGTCGGGGCGCAGGTAGGGCAACGTGCCGTTCTTGCGCAGCTCGGCGAGCTGGCGCGTTAGCCCATGCGCGAGGCTGAGGGGCAGCGGCATCAGCTCCGGCGTCTCGTCGGTCGCGTAGCCGAACATCAGTCCCTGGTCCCCTGCGCCGATGCGCGAGTGTTGGTTCTCAGGCCGCGCCCGCTCCTCTTCGGTCATGCCCCGCCACTCCTCGGACTCGTTGACCCCCCCGGCAATCTCCGGCGACTGCTCGTGCAGGGCCACGAGCACGGCGCTGTACTCGGCGTCAAAGCCGTAGTTGGCGCGGGTGTAGCCCACCTTCATCACGGCGTCGCGCACCGTCTTTTGCACGTCTACCCGCGCGTTCTGTGCGGTGACCTCGCCCGCCACGACCGCCATGCCGGTGGTCAGCAGCGTCTCTACCGCAACCCGGCTGCCGGGTTCCTGGCGCAGGAACTCGTCGAGGATGCTGTCCGAGATGAAGTCCGCGAGCTTGTCCGGGTGCCCTTCCGAGACCGATTCCGACGTGTAGTACTTCCGCATTCAGGCTCCTTCGTGCGGGGGGGCGTCTCACAGAACCACCTGGAGAGGGATGTCGCTGCGGTCCCCGCACGGGCAACCCCCACGGCGGGGGGCGGCACGGGGGCAGCCTACCCCAGGGGTGCCGGGACGGAAAAGGGCGCGGGACTCCGGTGGGTGTGGCGGGTTCCCGGCGGGGGAACCCTCACCCCTGCCTGCGGCAGGAAGAGGGTCTACCGCGCCGCCCCCGGCAGCGCCGCCCCGATGCCCTGCGGCAACTCGCCCGCGAGCCGCTCCAGCGTGCGCTCTGCCGCTGCGCGCACCATTTTCTCAAAGGCGGCCCCGCCCCAGCCCTCGGCCTCCGGGAGCCGCAAGTGAGCGCGGAACTGGAAATCAAAGGCCATCTCGCCTGCTGCGCTCACCCGCGCTTGCCCCGCGACCTCCACCCAGGCCCGCTCGCCCGTGACGGGCTGAGGCCGCAGCTCGGCCCCGTCCGGCGTGGGATGCAGGGAGCTGACAAAGGGCAGGTCGACTTCCCCCAGCAGCGGCACGGGCACCACGAGTTCGCCCCGCACCCCCGCCGCGTCCGCCCGCAGGCCCCGCAAGAAGCGCACCCGCGAGAGGGACACGCCCGCGTCCCGCACGAAGGCGAAAGCAGCGTCCTCCCCGTCAGGATGGGTCAGGGCGAAGGCTTGCCGAGCTTCAAACAGCACGTGCTCTCCAGCGGGGACAAGGGGAGCGCTCCTTCAATCCACCCACTCGATCACCACCCGATTCTCGCGCAGGGCCGCTTGCAGCTCGGCGTCGTTCGCGCCCCGCAGCCGGGGCAGGTGCGCGAAGCGGGGCGTGGCCGAGGCGTAACCCAGCCGCACGACGACCTCGTCACTGACCTCGTCCTTGCCGACCCGCCACACGAGCTGCCCGCCCAGCGCGTCGAGCTGCCGCGACAGCTCTGGGGGCAGGGGCGCGGGGGTGGGGTCCGGGGAGGGGCCGCCAGTCATGCGGGCATTGTACGCGGCGCGGTAGAACGGGGGGCATGTCCCCCCAGCCCCTCTCGTGGCGTGCTCTGGAAACCCGCGTTGGCCTCGATGCTCTGCCCGACTTTCACCGCGCCTTCCTGACCTGGCGCGGGGTGGCGGGGGCCGCCGGGATGCCCCTGCGCCGCGCACAGCAGCGGGTCGAGGCCGAACTCAACCGGCTGGTGCAAGCGGGGGCCGCCACCCGTGACGGCGACGACTGGCAGCTCGCGCGGGAGGCGCTGGCGGGCTTTGAGGCGGCGCGGCCCTACCTCTATGCAGAGGACTGACCCGGCGCGACCTCCACCACCTCGGCCCGCCAGCCCGCCGTCCCCCACTCCTGCGCGGCGGCTCCCGCTTCGGCGGGGGGAGCAAAGACCCGGCGCTCGCCCGCGTCGTCCTCCAGCCAGCCCGGTTCGTCCAGCAGGGCGTCCTGACCGTGGGCGTCCTGGTGGACATAGTGCAGGCGAACGGCGTAGGGCATCACTTCCAGGCTACAGAATCCGCTGCCCCAGCAGGCTGGCGGCCATGCCCACCATGACCTCGGCGGTCTGGTTGCGGGTGTCGAGGACCGGGTTGACCTCCACGATGTCGAGGCTGGTCACCCGCCCCGACTCCGCGAGCAGCTCCATCAGCAGGTGCCCCTCGCGGTAGGTCAGGCCGCCGGGGACCGGGGTGCCCACGCCGGGCGCGACCGAGGGGTCGAGGGCGTCGGCGTCAAAGGAGACGTGCAGCCGCTCGGTTCCGGCGAGGCGCTCCAGCGTTTCGGCGGTGATGCGGGTGATGCCGAGTTGGTCGACGTCCTTCATGGTGTAGGCCTTGACGCCCGCTTCCCGCAGCAGCTCGCGCTCCTTCGCGTCCACGCTGCGGATGCCGATCATCACGATGTCTTCGGGCCGCAGGTGCCAGCCCCCGCCCAGGCCGGCAAGCTGCGGGTCGCCCCGCCCGGTGAGGTGCGCGACGGGCATCCCGTGGATGTTGCCGCTGGGGCTGCTCTGGGGGGTGTTGTAGTCGGTGTGGGCGTCCACCCAGATGAGGCCGGTGCGCCGGGGGCTGCCGCCGCGCAGGGCATTGCCCGTCACCGTGCCCATGCTGACCGAATGGTCGCCGCCCAGGGTGACCGGAAAAGTGTCCTCCGGGAGCGCGGCCACCTGCTCGGCGGCGCTGCGGCAGGCGGCCAGAATGGTCTCCAGGAAGACCAGGCCGCTCCCGGCGTGCTTGTCCACCGTTTCGGGAAGGGGGACCTCGACATCGCCGAGGTCGGTCACCGTGTGCCCCAGCCCCCGCAGGGTGCGGGCGAGGTGCGCGTTGCGCAGCGCCGACGGCCCCATGTCCACCCCCCGGCGGCCCGCGCCGAGGTCCATCGGAATGCCCAGGATGCTCAGGTCCATGGTCCCCAGGCTAAGGGCGGGGGCGGGGTATGCCTCAGGGCTGCAAGTTTATGCCGCCCGGTGCCCCCCACCCCCGCCGCGCTAAACTGCCCGCTATTCCCGTGGCCGCATCCGTGTCTTCCCCTGCCCCTTCGCCCCGGCGCGTGCTGGTGCTGGCCGACATGGTGCATCCCTTCGTGTACCGCGAGGGCTTTGCGCGCTCGGCTCCGGCGGTCGACCTGGTGCTCGCGGCGGGCGACCTGCCGGGCTATTACCTGGAGTTTCTGGCGAGCGTCCTGACCGTGCCCATCCTGTACGTCCACGGCAACCACGGCGACGAGTGGGTCGACGAGGGGGAAGGCCCGGTGCCCCCCCGCGGGGTCATTCCGGTGCATGGGCGGGTGGTCACGGCGGCGGGGCTGCGGGTGGCGGGCTGGGGCGGAGTGCCGCGCTACCGGCCCGGCGGCGAGGGCCAGTATTCGCCGTCGCAGGCCCGGCGGGGCCTGGGGTGGCTGGGCTGGCAGGCGCGGGGGGGCGTAGACGTGCTGCTCACGCACGCGCCGCCCCTCGGCCCCCACACGGGCAGCGACTACGCCCACCGGGGCTGCCCCGAAATCACCCGCTTTATGGCCCGCCGCCGCCCCCGCCTCGTCGTCCACGGCCACGTTCACGAGTACGAGGGCCGCAAACCCGACTACGTGGACGAGGCCAGCGGTGCCCGCGTGGTGAACGCTTACGGGTATCGCCTCCTTGACCTGTGAGGCGGGGCGGTGAGAAGGCCCGCGATGGGCCGCGCTGGCACGCCATTTGTCTTAAGGGGCGGTGACCATTCGGCACATGCAGCCCTGACAAAAGGGCCGCATACTGACGCCTGGCTCTGCGAGGAGCCGGAGGGAGACGCCCACCTCTGAACAACGGGCGCGCGAGCGGGCCGGGGGTCGGCCCAAGGCTGGTTCGAGTCCAGTCACCCGCACCACTCCAGGGAGAGTCCACCGCGGCTCTCCCTTCTCCTTTGGCCTTCCCGGTGACCTACCATCGGCGGGTGCCTGAGCTGCCCCTCACCAATGCCGCCCGCCTGCGCGAGTTTCACCGCGCCGCTGGCTTTGCGTCCCCGGATGCCCCGGCGGTGCCCGGCCCCGACCTGCTGGGCTTGCGCCGCACTCTCGTGCGCGAGGAAGCGCGGGAAGTCGACGCCGAGTTTGCCGCCCTCTCGACCC
>NZ_KI519505.1:123599-131099 GCF_000482805.1 Deinococcus murrayi DSM 11303
TGGACGCCCTCGGCGTGGCTCATGCCCGCACGAAGAAGGGAGCGCTGACCTGGGAGGTCGCGGGGACGGGCACGGGCCACACCACCTTCAGCGGGCACGTGGACACCCTGGGGGCGATGGTGAAGGAGGTCAAGGCGAACGGGCGGCTGCGCCTCGCGCCTCTCGGCGGCTACGACTGGGCGACCGTGGAGGGCGAGTACGTGCAGGTGCACACCCAGGGGGGTGCGGTCCTGACGGGCACCGTCGTGAACACCCTCCAGAGCACCCACGTCCACGGCCCCGCCCTGCGCGAGCTGCGGCGCGAGGGGGGCGTGATGGAGGTCCGGCTGGACGCCCGCACCGCCTCCCCGGAGGAGACGCGGGCGCTGGGAGTCGAGGTGGGGGATTTCGTGAGCTTCGACCCCCGCGCCGTGCTGACGGACGCCGGGTACATCAAGGGCCGCCACCTCGACGACAAGGCCGCCGTCGCCGTCTTCGTGGGGGTGACCCGCGCCCTGCTGGAGACGCTGCCCGCCCGCACGGTCGCCTTTCACGTCACCACCTACGAGGAGGTCGGGCACGGGGCCGCGACCGGGATTCCGCCCCACACGGACGAGCTGATTGCGGTGGACATGGCCGCCGTGGGCGAGGGCCAGACCAGCAGCGAGCACCACGTCACCCTCTGCGCCGCCGACAGCGGCGGGCCGTATGACCACGCGCTTGGGGGCCGCCTGCGCGAGGCGGCGCGGCGGGCCGGGCTGGAGTTGCGGGTGGACCTCTACCCCTATTACGCTTCGGACGGCACGGCGGCGTGGCGGGCGGGCGGCGACTACCCGGTCGCCCTGATTGGCCCCGGCGTGGACGCCAGCCATGCCTACGAGCGCACGCACGTGGACGCGCTGGAGGCCACCGCCCGGCTGATGCTGGCGCACGTGCGGGCTGGGTGAGGTAGACCTCAGCTCTCGGCGCTCCGGTGCAACGCGAGCCACGCCGTCTTCAGCTCCGGGCGCACGGCGCTGTCGGGTTCGGCCAGCAGCAGCTCCTGATAGGCGTTCAGGAAGGTCAGGCGGTGGCGGTGGAAGAAGTGCAACAGGTGCCGGGCGAAACTCAGCGCGTCGAGCACGGCGAACTCGACCCCGGTGCGGTCATGGAGCGTCCGGGCGTAGTCGGTCACCTCCCGCTCGATGGGGTGGGTGGTGACGAACAGATAGTTTTCCGGCGGGGCGGGAGCCGCCGCTACCTTCCGCGCCGCGTGCTGCACGTCACCCAGGGTGACGGGGCGGGCCTTGACCTCATAGACGGTGGCGGGGCGACCGGGGGCGGCGAGCACCTCGACCTCGATGTCGCCCAGGGTCCCCGTCCGTGCGTCGGCGGCGTTGTGCGCCCCCAGGGTCAGGGCCTGTTCGTCCGACAGCGCCCCCAGGGTCCGGTACAGCGCGGCGACCACCAGGACGGGCAGGCGGCTGGCGCGTTTGCTGCGCAGGTGCTGCTCCAGAAGGGTGAGCACGTCCTCGGTGGAGAGGGTCCCTGCCCCGCCCCCCGCCGCGAGGGCCGCCCCCAACGCTGCTTCGCGCTCGTCGCGCAGGGCGAACAGTTCGGCCAGGGCCTGTGCCAACACGTCCTCGGCGTTCGCTGTCCCCGCTTCCAGACTCTCTAGCACGAACGCCGCGTCCTGATACACCTGCCGGGGACGGCCCTCGAAGACCGTGGCGCTCCGCAGCGGCTTATTTGCGTTCCTCAGGGTGGGGGTCAGAAAAGCGGTGGTGGGGTTGAGCGGCAGGCGGTGGGCGGACAGGAGGTCAGCGACATACTCCTCGTCGTAGCGGCGACCCGAAAAGGAGCGGCCCGAACGAATCTCGGTGTACGGCTCGGTCGCGTCCAGTTCCGGGCGGTGGGCTTTGGCCAGGGCGCAGGCGAGCACCAGCCGGGCGGGGGCGCGGTTGCTCTCGCAGCGCATCACGCGGCGCAGGGCGGCGGCCACTTCCGGGGCCGTCACGGGGGGCGGGGCCGCTCTCCCCGCCCGCTCTACGGCGCGAACAAGGAGTGCTCTGGGGTCCATGCCTCCTCCTTCCGGGCCGCAGCGGGCAGCTCGTAGTTCACCCACAGCACCTCGGTCCGCTCGCCCTTGCTGCTGTGAATCATCCGGGCGGGGGCCTCGATGCGGGTCCAGCCCGCGTACAGGTCCTCGTACAGGCTGCTGGCGTAGCCGCTGATGGCGACCTTGCCGCGCACCCCCCGCAGCGCCCGCGCCAGGGCCTCATGTTCGGCGTCGGTCATCTCGTAGCCGTAGGCCTTGGCGTCTCCCCGCGTGCCGTGCACATAGGGCGGGTCGCAGTAAAACAGCGTCTCCGGGCTGTCGTAGCGGGCGATGACCTCCAGGGCGGGGGCGTTTTCTATCTGCACGCGCAGCAGGCGCTGGACGATTTCGGAAAGGCCCTCCACACTGCCCAGCCAGCGGCTCACCGCGCCCCCCATCCCGGCCCGGCTGGTCAGCAGGCAATGCGCCCAACGGCCCTCGCTGGCGGTCTGGGCCAGCCCGGTGCGGACCTGCCGCGCCCGCACGAAAAACCGCCGCGCCCGTTCGAGGTCGCTCAGGCCCTCCGGGTCCTCCTGGGTGGCGAGGCGCAGCTCCTCCCGCGAAAAGGGGGTCAGGCCGATGAGCCGAATCAGGGCGTCCCCCTCATCACGCAGGACCCGGAAGAAGTTCACGACCTCGCTGTCGAGGTCGTTGTAGGTCTCGACCGGGGCAGGCGGGCGATTCAGCAGCACCGCCGCCGAACCGCCAAACGGCTCGCAGTAATGGGTGGCCGGGGGCAAGAGGGGCAGCAGCCAGCCCAGGTGACTGAACTTGCCCCCGTACCAGCCGAAAGCGATTTTCTTGGTGCCACGTGGGGCCATGCCGGGCAGCATAGCGTTTGTGTGCTTTTTTGCCCCCTGCCCTCCCCACCTCCGCGCTAGCATCGGCCCTGGCTCCCGTCCCCCGCGGGACCGGGGCCGACCTCTTTCGGGGCGGGGTGAGATTCCCCACCGGCGGTGATCCAACTCAAAGCTGGTCAGCCCGCGAAGCCCGCGCAAACTGCAAGACGCGTGAGGCCCGACCCGGTGCGATTCCGGGGCCGACGGTAAGAGGGACGTGACGGCCCAGGCGGCGGTCACTCCCGAAGTCCGGATGGAAGAAGGAGGAGACGCCCTCCCCACCACCCCGGTGGGCGGCGACACTGTATGTCTGGAATGAACAGTCCTGGGACGGGTGCCTTGCTCGCTGACGAAAGGTGGCGCCCGGAAGACGCTGGATACATGGCCCTCGCGCTCGCCGAGGCCGCGCGGGGCCTGGGCCGCACCGCCCCCAATCCCCCGGTGGGCTGCGTGCTCGTGCGGGGGGGCGAGGTGGTGGGGCGGGGCTTTCACCCCCGCGCCGGAGACCCCCACGCCGAGGTGTTCGCCCTGCGGGAGGCGGGCGAGCGGGCACGCGGGGCCACCGCTTACGTCACCCTGGAGCCGTGCAGTCACTTTGGGCGCACCCCCCCCTGCGCCGACGCCCTGGTCGCGGCGGGGGTGGGGCGGGTGGTCGTCGCCGCCCTGGACCCCAACCCGCAGGTCGCTGGGCGCGGCCTGGCGCGGCTGCGCGGGGCCGGGATTCCCGTCACCGTGGGCGTGGGGGGGGCGGAGGCGCTGCGGCAGCAAGCAGGCTTTCGCTCGCTGGTCACGCGCGGGCGGCCCTGGGTGGTCTACAAGTACGCGGTGACGCTCGACGGCAAGGTCGCGGCGGCGGGCGAGGGGCGGGGAGCCGTCACCTCCGGCCCCGCCTGGGCGCGGGTGATGCGCTGGCGTGACGAGGCGGACGCCATCGCGGTGGGTATTGGCACCGTCTTGGCCGATGACCCTCGTCTCACCACCCGTGGGGTGGAGGGGGGACGCGACCCCCGCCCGGTGATTTTCGACCCCCGCGCCCGCACGCCCCTGACGGCCCAGGCCCTGCGCCCCGGCACCCTGCTCGTGACCGCCCCCGACGCCGACACCCGCCCCCTGGAGAAGCGGGGGGCCGAGGTGCTGCGGGTGACGGACCTGCGGGACGCCCTGCACGAGCTGGGCCGCCGGAACGTCGCCACCCTGCTGCTCGAAGGCGGCCCCACCCTGGCGAGCGCCCTCTTCGCGGCGGACCTTATCGACGAGGTGCGGGCGCTCGTGGCCCCCAAGCTTCTCGGCGCGGGCCTCTCGCCGCTGAGCGGCCCGGTGCGGGGGATGGCCGAGGCCGCCCTCCTGCATGACCCCTGCGCCGAACTCCTCGGCCCGGACGTGCTGGTGACGGGCCTGCTGCACGACATTCCCCGCCTGGGAGCGGAAGGAGCGAACGGATGTTTACCGGAATCGTAGAACAGGTAGGCCGCGTCACGCACGCCGCCGAAGTGGGCGGCACCCTCACCCTGAAGGTCACGCCAGAGCGGATGTGGCCTGACCTCACGCTCGGCGAGTCGGTCGCCTGTGCGGGCACCTGCCTCACCGTGACGGGCTGGGACGAGACGGGCTTTACCGTGGACCTCAGCCGCGAAACCTTGCAGAAGACCGCCCCCCACCACTGGCAAGTGGGTGCCCGGCTCAACCTGGAGCGGGCGATGACCGCTGCGGGCCGCTTCGGGGGCCACGTGGTGAGCGGGCACGTGGACGGCACGGGCGAGATTCTGGAGCGGCGCGAGGACCCCGGCGCGTACACCCTGCGCGTCCGCGCCCCCGCCCACCTCGCCCGCTACCTCGTGCCCAAGGGGAGCGTCACGGTGGACGGCGTGTCGCTCACCGTCGTGGACACGGGCGGTCCCGGCGGCAGCCGCGCGGACCTCGCCCCCGACGAGTTCACCCTCTGGCTGGTGCCGCACACCCTGGAGGTCACCACCCTGGGCGACTGGCGGCCCGGCACGGTGGTCAACCTGGAGGCCGACCAGATGGCGAAGTATGTCGAGCGGTTGCTGGCCTTCGGGGTGTCGAGGGGTCCAGCCGTCGAGGGGTCGAGAGCGGCCCCACCCCCAGCTTCTCGACCTCTTGGCACCCCGACCTCGCCCCGTACGACCGTGTCTCACGGGGAGGCCGAAGCATGACCCTCGCCTCCATCCCCGACCTGCTCGCCGAGCTGCGGGCTGGGCGTCCGGTCATCCTGGTGGATGACGAGGGCCGCGAGAACGAGGGCGACCTTCTCATGCCCGCCGAGACGGCCACGCCCGAATGGGTCAACTTCATGGCACGGGAGGGCCGGGGCCTCATCTGCGTGACCCTGACCCCGGAGCGGGCCGCCGAGCTGGACCTCGCGCCGATGGTGCGCTCCAGCACCGACCCCCACGGCACGGCCTTTACGGTGAGCGTGGACCATGTCCGCACCTCCACCGGCATCAGCGCCTACGACCGCGCCGCGACGATTGCGGCGCTGGCCGACCCCGCCGCGACCCCCGCCGACTTCCGCCGTCCGGGGCACATCTTCCCGCTCGTCGCGCGGCCCGGCGGGGTGCTGCGCCGCGCCGGGCACACCGAAGCGGGCTGCGACCTCGCCCGGCTCGCGGGGTTTGCCCCTGCCGGGGTGATTTGCGAAATCATGGGCGACAGCGGCGAGATGCTGCGGCTGCCTGACCTCCTCGCTTTCGGGAAGCGGCATTCGCTGTTGGTCGGCTCCATCGAGGCCCTGATCGCCTACCGAATGGAACATGACCCCTTCTTGCGGCTGGCGGCGGAGGCGCGGCTGCCCACCGAGTACGGCGAGTTCCGCCTCTTTGGCTTCGAGGACACCCTGTCGGGAGCCGAGCACGTCGCCCTCGTGATGGGCGAGGTGAGCGAGGAACCGCTGCTCGTGCGGGTGCACTCCGAGTGCCTCACCGGAGACACCTTCCATTCGCTGCGCTGCGACTGCGGCCCCCAGCGCGACGCGGCGCTGCGGGCGATTGCAGAAGAAGGCCGGGGCATCCTCGTCTACCTGCGGCAAGAAGGCCGGGGCATCGGCCTGCTGAACAAGATTCGCGCCTATGCCCTGCAAGACGGCGGGGCCGACACGGTCGACGCCAACTTGCAACTCGGCTTTCCCGCCGACGCCCGTGACTTCGGCATCGGGGCGCAGATGCTGCACCTCCTGGGGGCGCGGCGGCTGCGGGTCCTCACCAACAACCCCCGCAAGCTGCACGCATTGGGGGGCTTCGGGCTGGAGGTCGTCGAGCGGGTGCCGCTGCACGTCGGCCAGAACGCGCACAACGCGGGCTACCTGGCGACGAAGGGGGCGAAGTTGGGGCATCTGCGGTAGGGCGAGAGGGGAGAGGGCGGCAGACCAGCCTGGTCCGCCGCCCTCCCGGTGGGGACCTAGAACGTCACCCCGTACAGCGCCCCGTATTTCTCCCGCAGATACTTCAGGTACGGCTCCACCGTCATGGGCTGCCCGGTTGCCCGCTCCACCAGGGCGTTGGGGGTGTAGAGGCGGCCCGGCGCGTACACGTTCTCCCGCAGCCAGCCGTGCAGCCGCCCGAAGTCGGCGCGGGCGATGTCGCCCTCCAGGCTGGGGTTGGCCCGCTCGGCGGCGGCGTAGAACTGAGCGCTCAGGACGTTGCCCAGCGTGTAGCCCTGGAAGGCCCCGCCGATGCTCCCGAAGTACCAGTGCACGTCCTGGAGGACGCCGTTCACGTCGCTCTCGGCCCGCAGGCCCAGGTTCTGCTCGTAGGCAGCGTGCCAGGCGTCCGCGAGGTCGCGCACCGCCAGCCGCCCGGCGAGCAGCTCGCGCTCCAGCTCGAAGCGGGTGATGACGTGCAGGTTGTAGGTCAGTTCGTCGGCGTCGGTGCGGATGAGGGACCGGGCGACCACGTTGGAAGCGCGGTGCATCTCTTCTTCGGTCACGTCCGCGAGCGGCTCCGGGAAGGCGTCGCGGAACTTCCCGAAGTATGCCGCCCAGAAGGCCCGGCTGCGCCCGACGAGGTTCTCCCACAGCCTGGATTGGCTCTCGTGGACCCCCGCGCTCACGCCGCCGCCCAGGGGCGTTCCCAGCAGGTCTTCCGCCACCCCCTGCTCGTACATCGCGTGCCCGGCCTCGTGGAGGGTGGAGTACAGCGCTTCGGTGGGGTCGTTCTCCTTGACGCGGGTGGTGATGCGCACGTCCCGCTCGCCCAGCCGGGTCATGAAGGGGTGGTGGGTGAGGTCCTGCCGCCCCCGCGTAAAGTCGTACCCGTAATCCCGAATCACGCCCTCCCCAAAGGCGAGCTGCTGAGAGGCGGGATAGTGCCGCGCCAGAAAGTCGGTGCGGGGAGCGTCGGCCCCGGTCACGGCCTCCACCATGGGCACGAGCGCCGCTCTCAGCGCCGCGAAGACCTCGCCGACCTGCGCGGCGGTCATGCCCTCGTCGGACTGGTCGATGAAATAGTCCATGGGGTCCGCGAACTCCGGGAAGTAGCTCGCCGCCTGGAGGCTGAGATCCAGCGACTTTTCCAGGTAGGGCACCATCCGGGCGAAGTCATTGGCGGGCCGCGCCTCCGTCCACGCCGAGTAGCTCTCGCCGCCGTGCTG
>NZ_AXWT01000016.1 GCF_000482805.1 Deinococcus murrayi DSM 11303
ACCTTCCCCTGGTCAAGCAGGAAAAGCCCATGGTGTACCCTTCTCCTGAGCCGAGTCTCTACTCGAAACCGTCCAAACTTTGGGGCCAGCCCACTGCGCCAGCACGGCTATTCACTCAAAATTGCAAGGTGCAACTCCTGAGTCTGGAGCAGGGCAATGGCCAGGAGATCGGCGTCGGAGATTTTCTCGTGTGGGTGCAGCAATTTTGCCGGAATATGTGGAGTGATCCAGCGGCTGAGCAGGGTGACAGCGGTGGACAGCGGCAGTACAGTGAGATCGGGACGGCACATCAGCACCGTCCCTTTCGCATTTCTCCCCCAGCTGTGTCAACTTCTTGGCGAGCAACGTAGTGCTTTGGAGCATTGCCAACATCGTCACCTGGACCTGGACGGGCTACAACATGATTACCCTCTATGCTGCCCTGCAAAATATCCCCGCCGACCTCTATGAGGCAGCCAGAATAGACGGCGCTTCAGGCTGGACCTTGACCCGCTTTATCAAGCTGCCGCTACTCAGGCCCAGCCTGCTGCTCGTTTTGATTTTTTCCATCATTGGCACGATGCAGATTTTTGCAGAACCCTTTGTGCTGCGGCCCTTGGGTTACGTGCCGGACAACATCACGCCAAACGTGTACCTCTACCTGGTCGCCAGCCGCGACGGAAACTTCAGCTACGCGGCGACGCTGGCGATTTTGCTCGCGGTTTTCACGTTCCTGCTCAGTGCGGTGTTTCTGCGGTTCACCCGGCGGGGCGGTGCCCTGTGACGCTGTCGCCGCCTGCCCACGCCCCGCCCGCGCCCCGTCCCCGGCGGCCCGGCTTTACGCCCCTACAACTGCTCGCGCTGACGCTCTTTGCCGCATACTCGCTGCTGCCGCTGTGGTGGGTGCTCGTGACCATCTTCAAGGACAACGGGCAGCTCTTTTCCACCTTCGGGCTGTGGTTCGCGTCACCGGGGCACCTCGCCGAGAACTGGCAGACGCTGGTCACCCGCGAGGACGGCATCTTCGTACGCTGGCTGCTCAATAGCCTGCTGTATGCGGGCGCTGCGGCGGTGGGCAGCATGCTCGTGAGCGCCATGGCGGGGTATGCCTTCAGCGCGTACGATTTCCGGGGCAAGAATGTCCTCTTTACCCTCATTCTCGCCACCATCATGGTTCCGGGGACCGCGCTGGTCCTTCCGCTGTTTTTGATGATGCAAAAACTGGGGTTGCTGAACACCTACTGGGCGGTGATTCTTCCCTCCTTGGTCAACCCCTTCGGCTTGTACCTGATGCGGCTGTTTTGGGACGCAGGCTTTCCACGCGAGCTGATGGAGGCCGCTCGCATCGACGGGGCGGGCGACTGGACCATCTTCCGGCAGCTCGGCTTGCCTCTGGTGCGCGGCGGGCTGGTCACGGTGGGGCTGTTCGCGTTTGTGGGCACCTGGAACAACTTCTTCCTGCCGTTGGTGGTGGTCAACCGCAGCGAGCTGTTCCCGCTCACGCTGGGGCTGAGCGTCTGGAACCAGACGAGCAGCTCTAGCGGGCAAGAACCCCTCTACACCGTGATTGTGCTGGGGGCACTCGTCAGCATCCTGCCCCTTTTGCTCGCTTTTCTGACCCTGGGCCGCTTCTGGCAGGGGGGCTTGGCCTCCGGCGCCGTCAAAGGCTAAGCGCGGGAGTGCCCTGAAAGGATGATGATGTCAAAGGACGCTGTATGAAGCACCCTGGACCTTCCTTGCACCTTCAGCTTGGAGTTTGCGACTATCCCGAACACGTCCCCCCAGAGCGCTGGAGCGCCTATGCCCGGCAACAGCGCGAGTTGGGCCTGACCTTTGTCCGTCTGGCGGAGTTCGCCTGGAGCCGTCTCGAACCGCGCCCTGGCGAGTACGACTGGGCTTGGCTGGACCGCGCCCTAGAGGTGGCCGCTGCCGAGGGGCTGGGGGTGGTGCTGTGTACGCCCACCGCTACCCCGCCCGCCTGGCTGATTCGCGCCCATCCCGAAATCCTGCCCCACGACCAGGAAGGCCGCGTGCGCGACTTTGGTTCCCGGCGGCACTATGATTTCGCTTCTCCGGTGTACCGCGAGCACTCCCGGCGCATCACGCGGGCGCTGGCCGAACGGTACGGACGGCACCCGGCGGTCGTGGGGTGGCAAACCGACAACGAGTTCGCCTGTCACGGCACGGGCCGCTCGTATGGTGGGGCAAGCGCGGAAGCCTTTCCCGGCTGGCTTCGGCAGAAGTACGGCACGCTGGAAGCGCTCAATGCAGCCTGGGGCAATGTGTTCTGGAGCATGGAGTACAGCGACTGGGCACAGATTCGCCCGCCGGTTCTCACCGTCACTGAACCCAACCCAGCCCACGTCCTCGACTATTTCCGCTTTGCGTCCGACCTGATTCGGGACTTTCAAGCGGAACAGGTGGCCATCTTGCGCGAAGGGTCGCCGGGGCGCTTCGTCACCCACAACTTCATGATTTTTGAGTCGGGGTTCGACCATTACGAGGTCGCGCGGGAGCTGGATTTCGCCAGCTGGGACAACTACCCGACCGGGATGCTGGAGTTCTTCGCGCCGCCGGGAACGGGGGAAAACCTCAAGACGCGCTACGCCCGCACCGGACACCCCGACCTGGTCGCGTTTAACCATGACCTGTACCGGGGGCTGGTCGGGGGGTCAGGGGGGAGCTTCTGGGTGATGGAGCAACAGTGCGGGCAGGTGAACTGGGCACCGTACAACCCCCTCCCCGCAGACGGGGCCGTGCAGCTTTGGACCGCGCAGGCATGGGCGCATGGGGCCGACGGGGTGAGTTACTTTCGCTGGCGAGCGGCCACGATGGCTCAGGAGGTGCTGCACTCCGGCCTGCTGCGTCACGACGAGACCCCCGACCGGGGGTATGCCGAGGTCGCCGGGCTGGACCCCCACCAGTTTCCGCTGGGCGAGGTCCGCGCACGGGTGGCCCTGCTGCATGACTATGAGAGCCTGTGGCTCTATGACGAACAGCGGCACAGCGCGGCCCTGAGCTACTGGGCGCAGACGGTCGCCTATTACGCCGCGCTGCGTTCCCTGGGGGTAGATGTGGACGTGACCAGTGCGAAGACCGACTTGAGCGGCTACGCGGTCATCGTCGCGCCCGCCATCACCCTCGTGACGGTGCAGATGGCGCAGCAGTGGGGGGCGGCCTTGGCGGGGGGTGCCCACTTGGTCTGCGGGCCACGGACGGCCTTCCGTACTCCCAGCGGAGCCACCTGGGAAGAAGGCCAGTTTGGGCCGCTGACGTCCTTGGTCGGTGCCCAGTTGCAGCAGTACGACTCGCTGCGTCCGGGGTTGACCCAGGCGGTCAGCGGCGGGTACGCAGCGCAGTTGTGGGCCGAGAGCTACCGGTTGCGGGGCGCACGGGCCACGCACACGTATGAGGGGGGGCCGCTGAATGGACAACCCGCCGTGATTCGGCAGGGGAACGCGGTGGTGGTGGGGGCGCACAGCCCGCCCCTCGTCCGCGACGTGCTGCGGGGGGTCCTCGACGAGGCCGGGGTGCCCCACACCGAGCTGCCGGAGGGGGTGCGGCTCAGCCGCCGCGCCGGGGTCACTTTGGTACAAAACTGGAACCCGGAGCCGGTCATCTGGCAGGGCCGGACCCTGCCGCCGGTGAGCTTCGAGGTGCACCATGAGCGCTGAGCGCCGCTGGCTTCTGGCGGTCCCGCCGCAGGAGCTGCGCGTGCTCGTGAGCGGGTACCAGTCCTGGAGCGAGGCCGAGCTGCGGTTCCTGACCGAACGTCAGGCCGTGCCGCTAATGCGCTGGCGGCACGAGCAGGGCCACGACCCTGCTTTCCTCCCCAGCGGCGAGGCGGGCGTGTGGCGCTCGCACACGCTGATGGCTCTGATTCGCCCGGACGGGGGGGGTTGGGTGGGGGCGGCGGGGGACGCCACGAGCACCTTTACCGGCTGGGAGGCCCGTGCCGGGCAAGGGGTCACCGAGGTCACCTGCACCCAGGAGGGGCCGCCCACAGACGTCTTCTGGGAGGAGACGGGGGACGTCATCCGCACGGTGGAGGCCCTCGCGGCGCGGCTAGGGCAAAAGATGCACGCCCGCACCCCGCCCCCGCTGCGGGTGTGGTGCAGTTGGTACTCGTACTACCGGGACGTGACGCTGGAGGCTGTGCTGGACAATGCCCGCCTCGCCCGCGCCCGCACCCTCCCCTTCGACGTAGTTCAGCTCGACGACGGCTTTCAGGCGGACATCGGGGATTGGCTGGACCCCGCCCCCAGCTTCGGCGGGCACGCCCGCGACCTGCCGGGGCCACTCGCGGAGCTGGGGTTTCGAGCGGGGCTGTGGCTGGCCCCCTTTCTGGCCGCGCCGACCTCGCGGCTGGCCGCCGAGCACCCGCAGTGGCTGCTGCGCGGCGAGGACGGCACGCCCCTCCTGGCGGGGCACAACTGGGGCGGGCCGTATCACGCCCTCGATACGACGCACCCGGAGGTGCTCGCCTGGCTGCGCGACCTCGCGGCCACGGCGCGGGGGTGGGGGTACGACTACCTTAAGCTCGATTTCCTGTTTGGCGGGGCGCTGCCGGGGGTGCGGCACGACCCCACGGTGAGCCGGGCGGGGGCGTACCGCATGGGGATGCAGGCCCTGCGCGACGGGGCGGGCGAGGACGCTTTCTTGCTGGGCTGCGGGGCACCGCTGGCGAGCAGCATCGGGCTGGTGGACGCCATGCGGACCGGGCCGGACGTGGCCCCTTTCTGGGATGAGGAGTCGCGGCGGGTGTGGCTGGGGGACGCAACCGGCCCCTCGGCCCGCAACGCGCTGCACACGGCCCTCTCGCGCTGGTACCAGCACGCGTGGTACCAGCCTGACCCGGACGTGATGATCGCTCGGCGGGAACTCAGCCTGTTGGGGAACGAGGAGCGCGGGGCACTCGCCGGCATGCTGGATGTCATCGGCGGCCTGCGGGCGAGCAGCGACCCCCTCGGCGGGCTGGACGAGCGCGAGCTGGCGCTGCTGCGGCGCTGCTTGGAACCCAGCACGCCCGACCGCCCCCGTACCCTGACTCAGAGCCTTGGCGGAGCCGTGACCCACTTCGGGCGCGGCACCTTTAACCTGACTGGGGCGGAGGCCGAGGAGATTCCCGCTCACGGCTACCGCGAGGTGTCCCGTGGCTGACGCACCCCTCCCCTTTTACGCCGCCGACTTCACCAAGCCCGATGGCCGGGCGCTGACCCTCTACGGCTTACGTCCCATCGAGGTCCGGGGCGACGTGCCCAGCCCCGCCGGGGACCCCCCGGTCC
Organism: Deinococcus murrayi DSM 11303; assembly: GCF_000482805.1. Lineage (GTDB taxonomy): Bacteria > Deinococcota > Deinococci > Deinococcales > Deinococcaceae > Deinococcus > Deinococcus murrayi. The sequence continues at coordinate 5,265 of NZ_AXWT01000016.1, forward strand.
CGCGCCCCACCATGCGCTGGCATCCCCTGCGCGGCGAGTGGGTGATGTACGCCGCGCACCGCCTGGGCCGCACTTTCCTCCCGCCGCCGGAGTACAACCCGCTCGCGCCGACGACCCCCGAACATCCCACCGAGCTGCCGCAGGGGAACTATGACCTCGCCGTCTTCGACAACCGCTTTCCCAGCCTCACGCTGGACGCGCCGCCGCCGCCGCACCCGGCCCATCCCTCCGAGCGGGCGGGTACCGGGAAGTGCGAGGTGGTGGTGTTTAGCCAGGACCCGGTGGGGCGGCTCGCGGACCTCTCGGAAGCGCAGACCGCCCTCTTGCTCGCGGTGTGGGCCGACCGCACAGCGCGGCTGGCGGCAACCGGCAAGATTCGCAGCGTCCTCGCCTTTGAGAACCGGGGCGTGGAGGTCGGCGTGACCCTGCACCACCCGCACGGGCAGATTTACGCCTACGACCATATCCCGCCCGTGCAGGCGCGGATGCTGGCGGGGGCGCAGGCACACCTCGAGGAGCAGGGGCGGCCCTGGCTCGCGGACTTCGTGGCCGCCGAGCGGGAGGCCGGAAGCCGAATCCTCCGCGACGAGGGGGAGGCCCTGAGCGTGGTGCCCCCCTTTGCCCGCTACACCTACGAAACGTGGGTGTTGCCCACCCGCCCGGTGGGACAGCTCTCGGACCTCACTGGCCCGGAGCGGCTGGCCTTCGCCCGCGTGCTCAAAGACGCCCTCACGCGGCTCGACGCTCTTTTCGGCGTGCGGATGCCCTACCTGCTGACCGTCCATCAGGCCCCGGTCGGGGGGGAAGCGCACCCGGAGTTTCCGCTGCACATCGAACTGTACCCTTACCTGCGGGCACCGGGCCGGATGAAATACCTCGCCGGAACCGAGCAGGGGGCGGGCGAGTTCGCCAACGACAAGTTCCCGGAAGCTGCCGCCGCCGAGCTGCGGGGGCTGGAGGTTCCATGAAGACGTTCGAGGAGGTCTTCGGCCACCCGCCCAGGGTCACCGCCCGCGCTCCGGGCCGGGTCAACCTGCTCGGCGAGCACACCGACTACCAGGGCGGGTACGTCCTGCCGACCGCCATCCCGCAGCAGACGACCGTGCGCCTCGCGCCCAACGGCACGCGGGAGCACCACGCCTATGCCGCCGACCTGGACGAGCACGCCACCTTCGGGGTCGGCGAGAACGCCGCCGGGGGCTTTGCCCGCTACGTGGCGGGGGCGCTCGCACTGGGGGGAGCGCGCGAGGGCCTGGATGTCCACGTGACGAGCGAGGTGCCGATGGCCGCGGGCCTCTCCAGCAGCGCGGCGCTGGAGGTGGCTTGCCTGCGGGCGCTGCGTGACCTCGGCGTGCTGAACGTAGATGACGAGGCGCTGGCCCTCCTCGCGCAGCGGGTCGAGCACGAGTATGTCGGGGTCAAGTCGGGGATTCTCGACCAGATGGCGAGCACCTTTGCGCGGGCGGGGCAGATGCTCTTTTTGGACACCCGCACCCTGCATCGCGAGACGCTGCCGCTGCCGCAGGGGGCCGAGGTGCTGGTCATTGACTCCGGGGTGCCCCGCCAGCTCGCGGAGTCCGGCTACAACGAGCGCCGCGCCGAGGTCGAGGAGGCGGCGCGGCTGCTCGGCGTGCCCGAACTGCGCGACGTGACGGACCCGGCGGCAGTGGAGGGGCTGCCTTCGCCCCTGCGCGAGCGGGCGCGGCATGTCGTCACCGAGAACGGGCGGGTGCTGGAGGCGGTGGTGCCGGGCGTGACCCCGCAGCACTTCGGGCGGCTGATGAACGCCTCGCACGCCAGCTTGCGGGACGACTACGCGGTCTCGCACCCGGTCGTCGACGCGCTCGTCACGGCGCTGCAAGCTCACCCGGACGTGTACGGGGCGCGGATGACCGGGGCGGGCTTCGGCGGCTCGCTCGTCGCGCTCGTGCGGGCGGGCACGGCGGCGGCGGTCGGAGACGCGGCCCTGGCGGCGGGGGATGGCCGGGCGCGGCGGGTGGTTCCCCCCCCGCGGGCGGGCTGAACGGGCACGCGCCCACTGGCCACTTGGCCAGTGGGCGGGGGCAGGAAGCGGACCTAGACTCCGCCCATGAGTTCGTCTCACGTCCTCTCCGGTGCCGTTCGGCGCTGGTTTTTAGAAACCGAGACGCCGGAACCGGAAGGCTTTTACGAGGGCGAGCAGGAAGTGAGGCGCGAGCACCGCACCCAGCCCTGGTGGAAGGTGATGTGCCTGACCGGGGTGGATTATTTTTCCACCCTGGGCTATCAGCCGGGGATTGCGGCGCTGGCAGCGGGAGCACTGGCCCCCGTGGCGACGCTCGTGCTGGTGCTCGTCACGCTCTTTGGTGCCTTGCCCATGTACCGCCGGGTCGCGGGCGAGAGTCCGCACGGGGACGGCAGCCTCTCCATGCTGGAGCGCCTGCTCGCCTACTGGCCGGGCAAGTTGCTGGTGCTCTCGCTGCTGGGCTTTGTCGCCACCGGATTTGTCATCACCATCACCCTCTCGGCGGCGGACGCCACCGCGCACCTGCTGGAGACGCCGCTGCTGCGCGACGTGCTGGAGGGCCAGCGGATTGCCGTGACCCTGCTGTTGTTGGGGTTGCTGGGGGGGGTATTCCTCAAGGGGTTCAAGGAAGCCATCGGGCTGGCGGTGGGCATTGTGGCCGTCTACCTGGGCCTCAGCCTGGTGGTCGTGGCGCACGGCCTGACGGAGGTGCTGACGCGGCCCGACCTGCTCGGTGGGTGGTGGGGGGCACTGACGGGGGCTTTTCCCTCCCCGCTCGCGCTTGCAGGAGCGGCCTTGTTGGCGTTCCCGGCGCTGGCACTGGGGCTGTCAGGGTTCGAAACCGGGGTTGTCGTGATGCCACTCGTGCGCGGCGAGCCGGGCGACCGCCCAGAGCGGCCACAGGGACGCATTCGCAACACCCGCAAGCTGCTGACGACCGCCGCGCTGGTCATGAGCGTGATGCTGCTGGGGTCCAGCTTGGTGACTACCCTGCTGATTCCCCGCCACGAGTTCTGGGCCTCCACCACCATCACCAAAACCGTCAGCACGGCGGACCTGCGGGCGGGCCGCGCCGTCGCGAATGTGCCCCTGGACCATCCCACCCGCCCCCGCGAGGTCCACGCGCTCGTCTTGCCCGCCGGACGCACCGGAACCTACACGCTGGAGGCCGACACGGTGGGGGGACGGGTGCCCTTTACGGTCACCGTGACGCCACAGGGGGGGGCGGCGAGCGTCACGGTGGAGACCCCTCCCGGCAAGGCCAATGGCCGCGCCCTGGCCTACCTCGCCCATGAGCGGCTGGGCGACGGCTTCGGCAGCCTGTATGACCTCGCAACCATCCTGATTCTGTGGTTTGCGGGTGCGTCGGCGATGGCGGGGCTGCTCAACATCGTGCCGCGCTACCTGCCGCGCTACGGGATGGCCCCCGACTGGGCGCGGGCAACCCGGCCTTTGGTCGTGCTGTTTGTCGGGGTCAGCGCCGTGGTCACCCTGCTCTTCCGGGCCGACGTGGATGCCCAGGCCGGGGCATACGCAACGGGTGTGCTGGCCCTGATGACCTCGGCGGCGATTGCGGTCTTTTTGACCGAGCGCGGGCGGGGGCACCGGGGCGCGGCCCTGGCCTTTGGCCTCATCAGCCTGCTGTTCATCTACACCAGCGTGGTCACGGTGCGCGACCGCCCCGAAGGGTTGTGGATTGCCCTGCTGTTCGTGCTCGCCATCGTGCTGGTGAGCGCGGCCTCGCGCGTGCGGCGCAGCACCGAGTTGCGGGTGCAGCAGGTCGTGCTGGACGACGCCGCGCAGCAGATGGTGCAGGAGGTGGTGGCGCGGGGGCTGCCGGTGCGCTTTATCGCCAATCGCCTCAACGAGGGCGATGCGGAGGAATACCGCCTCAAGGCGCTGGAAGTGCGTCTTGACAACCACCTCTCACCGGGGGAGGCGGCCCTCTTTCTGGAAGTGGCGGTCACCGACGCGAGCGAGTTCAGCACGGTGGTGCCGGTGTGCGGGGTGTGGGTGGGGCCGCACGCCGTCTTGCGGGCACGGGGCAGCAGCGTGCCCAACACGCTCGCCGCTGTCTTGCTGTGGGTGCGTGACCAAACGGGTGTTCCGCCCCACGTGTACTTCGAATGGAGCGAAAAAGGCCCCGCGCAAAATGCCCTGCGCTTCCTCCTGGCGGGCGAGGGCGATATTCCGCCGCTGACCCACGAGGTGCTGCGGGTGGCCGAGCCGGATGTCACCCGGCGTCCGGTGGTCCACGTTGGAGGATAAGCCCACTTGCGCTGATTCCTGAGCGTCAGCCGAGCATGCCCATAGAAGGGGCTGCCTGCTCCGGCTTGGCTCCTGCTGGCCAAGCGACCAGCCCAGGCGCGCCCCCCGCGCCCGACCTCCGTCATCTTTTCATCCCCGGTGAGGAGATGATGGGGGAACCACCCCCCAAACCCTGAACGCCGTTGAGCGGTTTGTGTGAGTAAACTAAAGAACCTCTAAGCACTGCGAGCTGCACCCACATTTTCCTTGGCCGAGCCGCTTGGTAAGGTCGCGGAGGATTCGGGAAAAGTTCAGGAGGTGCTTGGTGAAGAAGTGGCCCTGACCGTTCAAGAGTGGCGTCTGTGGGCGCATGCCCAGCGGGACTGGGAGCCTTCCCCACCCCCACCCACCCCCCCGCATTCTGAAGACGCCTTCGGTTCCCTACGCCACCCCAGGTGGCCAGAGTGGGTTAGGATTCTGAGAAACGAAGCGGCTACGCTAGTCTATTCTCACGGAGGTTGTCATGGTTAAGCGCTCTCACGGGGTCTTCTTCTTACTTTCCGCTCTGCTTTTGGCGGGTTGCTCACAGCAGCGGCCTACGGGCACCGCGCCAGAGGCGGCGGTGCGGCCCAGCCACGTGATGCAGGTGCGCGTGCCGGTTGGCAGCACCCGCGAGCAGGTTGAGGCGATGTACGGCGCTCCGGCCCTGATGTTTGACGCTGCCGAAGGGTATGCCGTGCTGGGCCTCTCGGATGCGCAGGCGAGCGGCTCTGGCTTGCGAGCACTAAACCTCGCGGGCACCCCGGAGAGCAACCTGAACGCCTTCTCCGCCGACACGATAGCGACCATGCAGGGACGGTCGGTGTGGATCACAAGTGATTTCAGCACTTGGGCTGAGGGGCGCTCCGTATGGATCACTGGCCAATACGGTCCCATCCCCGAAAACACCAATAACTTCCAGACCATCCGTCTGGAGCAGGCCCACAGCCTGGCTCCCAAGCTCGGCGCAGGGGTCAAGGTCGCCGTGATTGACACGGGCGTGGATGTAGACCACCCCGCTTTTGCCGGGTCGCTCGCGCCCGCCAGCGAGTGGCGTGACTTCTATGCCGCAGATAACAACCCCGATGAGGAAGGTGTGCTGGGCGAAGGTGGCTACGGGCACGGCACTGGGGTCGCGGGCATCGTGCTGCAAGTGGCCCCGAAGGCGACGATTCTGCCGCTGCGAGTGCTGGGGCCGGATGGCTCCGGAGATGTGCTGCATGTCGCCCAGGCCATCGACTGGGCTGTGGCGCGGGGGGCCAAGGTCATCAACCTGAGCCTCGGCAGCACCACGCGCTCGGCAGTGGTCCAAGAGGCCATCAAGAGGGCCACCGAGAAACACAACGTCCTGGTCGTCGCCTCGGCGGGCAACGACAACCGTGCGTCCATCAGCTACCCGGCCTATGACATGGCCGCTGGTCCTTCGGGAGAGCGCAGCCTGAGTGTGGGCAGCCTCGACACGAGCTGGAACAAGTCGTCCTTCTCGAACTATCACGCCAACCTGGAGCTGAACGCCCCTGGCGAGTCGGTTTACTCGCCCGCGCCCGACGGCATGATGGCCGCCTGGACCGGAACCTCGATGTCGGCTCCGATGGTGGCGGGCGGCCTCGCCCTGGCGCTGGGGCAGGGCGTCCGCGTGCCCCTCAAGGACGTCACCAAGAAGATGGCCGAGACGGGCTTCGATGTCTACAACAATGGCCAGAACCAGTCCTACAAGGACAAGTTGGGCCGAAAGGGCCTGCTGAACCTCGCGGCGTTCCTGCGCGACGTGCTCTAACCCTTCTGGCAAGACGCCCAGCCCCGTGGCTGCCCCGCCACGGGACTGGGTGCTTTGTTGAAAAATCGTAAGAATTTTGAGAGGCGCTGCGGCTAAGCTGACGGGCGTGGGCAACGATCAACAGTATGAGGCTGCGCTCGCCGCGCTCTCGCACGCTCAGGAACAGGGAGACCTCCGGGCGATGGCAGATGCCGAGCTGCAACTCGGTCGGTTGGAAGCTGCCCGCGAAGCCTATGCTGCGGCTAAGGAGCGGTATAGGTCAGCTCTAGCGCTATATGAGCAAATGCAAGCTGAGGATGGAACGGCAGAAGTAAACTACTCCCTAGCTGTAATGTCAACCAAGTTGGGTGAATGGCACGCAGCTCGTGAACACGCACAGAGAGCATTGAATTCACAGGCACAAGCAGAGAAACATACAGAAATTAGAGGCTTGTTGGCGGGTGTTTATCACGCAACTGGAGACTCTTTACGTGCATTGCGGGAGCTAGAGACGGTCCTAAAATCATATTTGAATGAACAGGATTTGTATGGACAGGTCAAGACCCTGGGAAATATGGGGGATCTCTTGACTAAAATTGGCAACTATACCAAGGCCGCAGAGTGCCTAACCGACGCCTATAGAATATTAGTAAATGGTGAATCAAAATACAAGCGTCTTACGAAAATACAAAGTCACCTTCTCCTCAACATGGGCAATCTCTACCAGGACATGCGGGACCTGGAGAAGGCGCTCCAATATTTTTCCGAAGCCCTAGCGTCCGCCCGCGAGCACCTGAACCAGAATGTCGAATCTATCGCGCTGCTCAATATCGCCAGCGTCGAGTATGAGCTGGGGCGGTTGGAAGCGGCGCATGACCATTACAGCGAGGCCCTTGACCTCTCCAGAGAGCTGCACAACCGGTACGGCGAGTTGTCCGCTCTGGATGGCCTCGCCCGCGTACTGATGGCCTGGGACCGCATGGATGATGCCCTGCACGCGCTGTGGGCCGCCGAACAAATTGCCATAGAAACGGGGGACATCGAGGGACGGCTCGATGTGCTGCTGCATCTGGGCGAAACGCACCTGCGGCGGCAGACAGCCCCGGAAGCCATCGCGACGCTGGAGCAAGCGCTGCAACTGGCCGACGAAATCGGGCGGCCCAAGTCGGCATGCGACGCGTTGCGGTCCTTGTACCGCCTGTACGCGGACCGGGGCGAGTTGGAAACGGCCTTTCAGCGGCTCGAAACCCTCTACGAGCGGGAGCGTGCTCTGCTGAATGCCGAGGTGGATGAGCGGGTGGAGAGCATGACCGCCCGCTTTGAGGTTGAACGGGCGCAGCATCAGGCAGAACTCAACCGCCTGCGGATGGTGGCCGCCGAGGAAGCCCGTGCCACCGCCGAAGCCGAGGTCCGCGACCGCACCCTCAGCCTTGAACTCGCGCAAATCGAGGTCGTCACCCGGCTGGCGGTGGCTGCCGAATACCGCGACGACACCACCGGAGACCATACCCGGCGAGTCGGACAACTCTCCGCGGCCATCGGGGAGCGGCTGGGCATGCCAGCAGAGGAAGTCGAGCTGCTGCGGATTGCGGCGCGGCTGCACGATGTGGGCAAGATTGGCATTCCCGACAGCATTCTTCTTAAGGAGGGGCCGTTGTCGCCGGAGGAGTACTGCCAAATGCAGCGCCACACCGTGATTGGTGCCCGCATCCTGGCGGGAGGACAAAGCCACCTGCTGCAAATGGCCGAAGCCATCGCACAACACCACCACGAGCACTGGAATGGCGGGGGCTACCCCTGCGGGCTGTCCGGCGAAGAGATTCCGCTGGTCGCCCGCATCGTCGCGGTGGCCGACGTGTACGACGCCCTGACCCACCGCCGCTCGTACAAGGCTGCCTGGACCAAAGAAGCGGCTCTCGCGGAACTTGAAGCGCAGGCCGGGCGGCAGTTTGACCCGGCAGTGGTCCGTGAGGCCCTGGCGGTGCTTAAGGGGGGTTCCACCGCTGGAGGCTGGGGGCAGCCTCGACGAGGGCGTGCTGATGTTCCACGCCTGGGCCTGAGCGCCCCCCCGCATCAGCCCTCTTCCCGCTGACCAGACGTTACGGCGGGGCTGCGGCGTTCGTCAGCTTGGCGGCGTTGGTTGGCAAGGTGCAGCAGGGCGCGGGCGGAGCGGGCATCACGCGGCCAGAGAGCTGCGCCCACGCTGATGCCCGGCAACTCATATCCGGCGTCTCTGGCAGCCTCCAGAGCGCGGGCGGGGGCCTCGCGGGCTTGACCTTCGGCGGCACCCCGGTCGCCTTCCGGGGAAACCGAGAGCAGCAGAGCGAACTGCACCCCGTCGAGGCGGTAGACCCGGTCGTCGCCGGAGAGACCAGAAGCCAATGTCGCCGCGCACCGCGCGAGCAGGGCGTCGCCCTCCACATGGCCCAGCGCCCCGTTGAGAACCCCAAAGTTCGTGAACCCGCAGCGCACCAGCACGAACGGCTGCCCCCCGGCTACCCGCGCCTCCAGGTCGCGCTCGAAGGCGCGGCGTCCCGGCAAGCCCGTGAGGGCGTCGAAATTCGCTTCGCGCTGGGCGGCATTCAGTTCGGCGCGGCGGCGCGTTCCTGTCATGACGCAGCGCCCGCTCGGCAGCGGTCCAGGGCAGTGGGCGAGTGCGTACGGCAAGGAGCGAGAGCGCCTGCTCGCCGGATGTGCCCAGCGCAATCTGCGCAGCCACGCAAGCCCCTGCCCCGGCGAGGTCCGGGCGCCAGCGGGCGAGGTCCGCTCCGGTGTTCCAAAACCGCGCCGTCTCGCTGCCAAGGGCGGTGGCCCAGGGCCAGGGGCGCGTCAGGCAGCCTGTCAGAGAGAAAGGCAGCCCTGGAGTCTGCCAAAGGGGCCGCGGCTCGGCGGGGCCATCCAAGAGAACCAGCCCGGCCCAGTCGAGGTCGGCGACCTCCGCCAGCAAGCGGACGGCGTGTTCAGCCAGCTCGTGCGGGAGCAGGTCGAGGTCCGCGAGTTCGGAGATGGCGAGCAGGGTTTCGCTGTGGCGGGTCACCCGGCGCAGGTCGTGCATCAGGCGGTCGCGGTCGCGGGCTTCGCGCTCCAGCTCGGCGGCCACCCGCCGCAGCTCCAGCTCGTCGACGGCGAGGGCCGCGAGGTTGCGCAGGGCTTCACGCTCGGCGGGGGTGACGGCCTCTCGCGGCTCGGTGTCCAGCACGCAGAGGGTGCCGATGTTGTGCCCGCTGGGGGTGGTCAGGGGCGCTCCGGCATAGAAGCGGTACCCCCCCGGCGCAGTCACCAAGGGGTTGTCCAGGAAGCGGGCGTCCCGCGTCAGGTCGGGCACAGCCAAGACCTCCAACTGGCCCAGGGTGTAGGTACAAAACGACACCGAGCGGTCGACGGTGCGCAGGTCGACCCCAATCCCCGCTTGGCAACGGGCCGCGTCCTCGGTGACGAAGTTGACCAACGCCATGGGCACCCGAAAAAACTGGGCTGCCAGCGTGGCGAGCCGGGCAAACGCTTCCGCCGGAAGGTCATCCAGGACCGAGTAACGGGCCAGGGCCTCCAGCCGGGCCAGCTCCTCTGGAGGAAGGAGGGGAGACATGCTCCGGCAAGGTACACCGCCCCCTGTCACCGTCTTCTCACAAAGGGGACGGCGGGGAGAGCACGAGCAGCCGCAGGTCACCGAGGTTGTGTCCGGTCGGCCCAGTGACGAGGGCGTCCCCCAAGCGGGCGAAGAAGGTGCCAGAGTCGTTGCGAGCAAGAAACGTGTCGGGGTCGAGGCCCAGCCGCCGCGCCCGCGCGAGCGAATCGGGGGTCAGGAACGCGCCCGCCGCCGCGCTGTTGCCGTCCCGCCCGTCGGACCCCGCCGAGAGTCCGTAGATGCCCGCTGCCCCCAGGTCGCGCAGCAGCCACAGGGCGAACTCCTGATTGCGCCCGCCTACCCCGTCGCCGCGCAGGGTGACGGTCGCCTCCCCGCCGGAGAGGAGGACCAGCGGGGCTGTCCGGTGGGGCCACTGCCGCCGCAGCTCTGCCGCGTGCCAAGCCGCGAGGTCGCGCACGTCGCCGCCCTGGGTGGCCGACAGCAAGCGGGCGGCCACACCGCGCCGGGCGAGGGCGTCGCGGGCCGCCTCCAGCAGCACCCGCCCGGAGCCGATGACCTGCGCCTGGGCGTGGGGCAGCTCGCCGGGTTTGGGGGTTTCCGGGACCTCGCCCCGCGCTCCGGCCTCCAGGTGGGCGCGGGCGGCGGGGGCCACCAGGCCACAGCGGTCCAGGACTGCCAAGGCGTCCGCAAAGGTCGTGGGGTCGGGCACGGTCGGCCCAGAGGCGATGACAGCGGGGTCATCCCCGATGACGTCCGAAATCAGGAGCGCCCGCAGCTCGGCCCGCGTGGCGGCGGCGAGTCGCCCGCCCTTGACCCGCGAGAGGTGCTTGCGAACGGTGTTGACCTGGGTGATGTCGGCCCCCACCGCCAAAAGTTCGCGGGTCAGCGCCTGCTTTTGCGCGAGGGTCACCCCCCAGGGGGCCGCGAGCAGGGCGCTGCCGCCCCCCGACACCAGCACCAGCAGGCGGCTCCCTGCCGGGAGGGCCGCCACGCGGGCCAGCACTGCCCGCGCCGCTCGCACGCTGTCCGCCCCCGGCACCGGGTGGGAAGCGGGATAGACCTCGGCCCTGGGGGGGGCACTCAGGTCCGCCGCGTCGCGGGGCGGCACGGCCAGGCCCGGCACTCCCGGATAGGCCTCCAGCGCCGCCCGCAGCATGGGCAGGGCCGCCTTGCCAAAGGCGACCACCAGGTCGGGCGGCGGCCCGGTAAGGTGCGGCGCGAGCAGCCGTGCCGGGGAGACCGCCGCCAACGCCTCCCGGTAGGTGTCCCCCAGCACGGCCCGCCAGTTCATGGTGAGAGCATAGAAAACCCCCCCTCCGACCGGGGAGAGGGGGGAAAGGGGGTCAGTACGGCTGCGCTTCGCGGCTGCGTTCCTGCGCCTGCGCAACGGCCTCGCGCTCGCGGTCCTCGCGGCCCCGGCGCACCTCGGCGAGGCCCTCGGCGACTCGGCGGCCATAGTCCTCGTCGCACTGGGTCAACAGCTCGACCATCTTGGCCTGCACTTCCGGGGTAGCGACAGAGAGGTTCTCGACGATGTTCGAAATCAGGTCGTCGCGCTCCCAGTCCTCGAAGGCGCGGTACTGCTCGCCTGCCTGTTTGAAATCGTTGGTGCGCTCGATCGAAGCACGCTGGAGATGGCCTTCCACCCAGGGGGTGTATTCGGCCACATCCCGCGGGGCCTCCCGCAGGCCGTTCATGGTGCTGGGTTCGTAGTTGACGTGCGGATTCTGGCCCGGCGCGGTGTCCACTCGGTAAGCCATCTGGCCGTCGCGCTGGTTGGTGGCGACATGCGTTTTGGGGGCGTTGATGGGGAGCTGGAGGTAGTTGGTGCCGACCCGGTAGCGCTGGGTGTCCGAATACGAGAAGGTACGGCCCACCAACATCTTGTCGTCACTAAAGTCCAGGCCGTCGACGAGGACCCCCGTGCCGAAGGCAGCCTGCTCGACCTCGGCGAAGTAGTTTTCCGGGTTGCGGTTGAGGGTCATCTTGCCGACCGGGAGCCAGGGGAACTGGTCGCGGGGCCAGATTTTGGTGTCGTCGAGGGGGTCAAAGTCGAGTTCAGGATGCTCGCCGTCCGACATGATTTGAACGAAGAGTTCCCACTGCGGGTAGTCGCCGCGCTCGATGGCCTCATAGAGGTCCTGAGTGGCGTGGTTAAAGTTCTTGGCCTGAATCGCCTCGGCCTCACGCTGGGTGAGGTTCCGCACTCCCTGAAGGGGTTCCCAGTGGTACTTGACGAGCACTGCCTCGCCCCGGTCATTCACCCACTTGTAGGTGTTCACGCCGCTGCCCTGCATCTGGCGGTAGTTTGCCGGGATGCCCCAGGGCGAGAACAGCAGGGTCACCATGTGCATCGCTTCGGGGGTCTGGCTCAGGAAGTCGAAGATGCGCCCGCCGTCTTGACGGTTGGTCACCGGGTCGGGCTTGAAGGCGTGGATGACATCCGGGAACTTGATGGCGTCGCGGATGAAGAACACCTTGAGGTTATTCCCGACGAGGTCCCAGTTGCCATCTTCGGTGTAGAACTTCACCGCGAAGCCGCGCGGGTCGCGCAAGGTTTCGGGCGAGTGGCTGGAGTGAATGACGGTGGAAAAACGCACGAAGACGGGGGTGCGCTTGCCGGGTTCCTGAAAGAGCTTGGCGCGGGTGTACTTGGAGACGGGTTCGTCGCCGACCTTGCCGTAAGCCTCAAAGTAGCCGTGCGCCCCGGCCCCACGGGCGTGCACGACCCGTTCGGGGATGCGCTCGCGGTCAAAGTGGCTGATTTTTTCGAGAAAGTGGTAGTTCTCCAGCGTGGCGGGGCCACGGGTCCCCACGGTGCGCTGATTTTGGTTGTTGCGAACGGGATGCCCCTGCCGGGTGGTCAGGGTCTGTTCGGTGGCGGGAGACTGGGGAAGGTTCTGGTCACTCATGAATCCTCCTGGGAGGCCGGGCCAAGCCGAGCGAGGGGCTGCGGGCAGCTCCGGCGTCCCACCTCCAGACTGCCATACCCTGCGGGGGTGTTCCCTCGGCGGGGAACAGTCTTTAAGCGGGATGAAGTTCGGGGTCCGCGCCCGCCGCCTCCCGCGCCGCCCGCAGCAGCTCCCCGCTGACGAGCAGCTCACGCACCCGCAGCAGGTCAGGGCGGTAGAGGCGGTCGTGCTCTAGGGAGGGGACCTCGCGGCGCAACCGCTCCCAGGCGGCCTGTACGCCCGCGCCCGCCCGCAGCCCGCGTGCTCCGGCACCGAGGTCGAGGGCCTGCGCCGCCGCGAGCACCTCTACTGCGAGCACGGACGCGACGTTTTCCAGGATGTGCCGCAGCTGCTGCGCCCCGTGCGCCCCCATGGAGACGTGGTCTTCTTGGTTGGCCGAGGTCGGGATGGAGTCCACGCTGGCGGGGTGAGCGAGCACCTTGTTTTCGCTTACGAGGGCCGCCGCCGTGTACTGGGCAATCATCAACCCGGAGTTCAGGCCCCCCTGCGGCGCGAGAAAGGCGGGCAGGCCAGAGAGGGCCGGGTTCAGCAGTTGCTCGGTACGCCGTTCGCTGATGCTGCCGAGTTCGCTCAGCGCGACCTTAAGGGCGTCGGCGGTGAGGGCGAGAGGTTGGCCGTGGAAGTTGCCGCCAGAGATGACCTCCCCGGTGTCCGGAAAGATAAGGGGGTTGTCGGTGACGGAGGCGAACTCGACCGCGAGGACGCGTCCGGCCTGCGCGAGGGCGTCGTGGGTGGCTCCATGCACCTGGGGCACCGCCCGCAGGCTGTAGGCGTCCTGCACCTTGCCGCACTCGGCGTGGGCGGGGGCAATCGCCGAGCCACGCAGGAAAGCGCGGACCTCCGCGGCCACGGCGACCGCGCCGGGGTGAGGCCGCAGGGCCACCACCCCCGCCGAAAAAGGCCGGTGCGAGCCGAAGAGGGCCTCGACCGTCATCGCGGCGGCCAGGTTCGCGGTGCCCAGCAGGGTGCGGGCGTCGGCGAGGGCGAGGGCGAGGAGGCTGCCCATCAGTTGGGTGCCGTTGATGAGGGCGAGGCCCTCTTTGGCCTCCAGCACGAGCGGTGCGAGGCCCAGTTCAGCCAGCGCGTCTGCGGCGGGACGGACCTTGCCGCTCAGTTCCACCTCGCCCAGGCCGACGAGGGGAAGGGCGAGGTGCGCCAGGGGCGCGAGGTCGCCCGACGCGCCCACGCTGCCCTGCGCGGGAACGACCGGGTGGGCGCGGGCGTTCAGCAGAGCGAGGAGGCGCTCCAGGACCTCTGGCCGCACCCCCGAATGCCCCAGCGCGAGCGACTGCGCCCGCAGCAGCAGCATCCCGCGCACGACCTCGCTGGGCAGGCTCTCCCCCACCCCGACCGCGTGCGACACGAGCAGGTTGTGTTGCAGGAGGGCGAGCTGGCTGCGGTCTACCCGCACGGTGGCAAACTTGCCAAAGCCCGTGTTCACCCCGTAAACGGCCTCCTCGCCGTCTACGATGCGCTCGACGACGGCCCGCGCCCGCCGCACGCGTTCGCGGGCCGCATCCGCGAGGGCGACGGGTTCGCCGCCGCGCACTACGGCCAGAAACGTTGCCAGGTCAAGCTGTCGGTCCAGAATCACGGGCGAGTCTCCTTGCTGGGGTTGATGGGGTGGCCGCCCACGTACACCCCGCGCACCGGGTTGACCCCCAGCGTATAGGCGAGGTCGCGCCAGTCGGCGGAATGCAGGGCGAGGAAGTCGGCCCGCGCGCCGGGCACCAGCGCCCCCCGGTCCCCCAAGCCCAGCGCGGCGGCGGCGTTCACGGTGCAGGCGGTCAGCGCCTCGGCGGGGGTGAGGCCGCACAGCCGCACGGCAAGGGCGAGGGCCAGCCCCGCGCTGAAAAGGGGCGAAGAACCGGGGTTGAGGTCAGTGCCCACCGCCACGCACGCCCCCCCGTCCACCAGGGCGCGGGCGGGGGCGGTGGGCAGGCCGAGGTGCAGGGTCACGCCGGGGAGGACGGTTGCCACCGTGGAAGAGGCGGCCAGCGCCGCGACCTGTGCGGGGCCGCTCGCCTCCAGGTGGTCCACGCTGAGCGCCCCCAGCTCGCAGGCAAGTTCGACCCCGCCCAGGGTGTGAAACTGGTCGGCATGGAGTTTGGTGGCCAGGCCGTGCGCCCTGGCGGCCTCCAGGATGGTCCGCGTTTCCGCGACGCTGAAGGCTTCTCGCTCGCAAAACACGTCGGCGGCCTGGGCCAGCCCCTCACGGGCCACCCCCGGAATCAGGTCCTCGCAGACGGCGCGGACGTACTCGGCGCGGCCCTCCTGTGGTGGGACGTGCAGCAGCAGAGTGGGAATGAGGTCGAACTCGGCCTCCAGCTCGCGCACCGCTTCCAGCATGCGCCGCTCGGCTCCGAAGTCGAGGCCGTAGCCGCTTTTGACCAGGCTTTTATCTCAACTCGGTTGAGGGCTGAGGAGACGGAGGGCAGCCAGGGGGTTGAGGCGGAGCTGGCGAACCAGTGCGGTGACGTGACGCGTCTGTGAGGACAGCAGGGCCAGGACCACGCCATTGAGGACAGCGCGTCCTTGAGCACCTTTGCGCAGACGGCATCGGTCCTCGTGAAGGACAGTGTCGCGACGATGGTGCGAGCGGTTTTCGATTCCCCAATGTCCTCGCCAGACATCCTCGGCCTCTCTGGCCGTCAGCAGCCTGCTGCTGACGGCATAGCGGACTTCTCTCGTCTGAGTGCCGTTTCGGCGGGTGATGCGGTGTTCGCGGCGGATCAGCGTCTTTACTTCGGGAAGGGCTTGAGAGATAGCTTCGGGAATGTCCGTGATGACTTCGGTACGCCGCTCCCACACCTCTCCACTACGGTGTTCCACGTCCGTGACGCCGTTCTGGACGGGGTAGCTGAAGGCCAGCACGGCCCACTCCTTCAGCCCTTTGACGTTGTTTTTGAGGGGAACAAGGTAGGCTCCGCCTGCCTCAATCACCTGTGTGGTGAAGCCACGCTCGGTGTACGCGGCATCCAAGGTCAGCAACCAGTGCTCACCGAAGACGGCTGTGATCGTCGCCAGCAGTTCCCCCATCCCTTTGGCCTCGTGTCGTCCCGCCTGATCTGTCTGCGTCACCGTCAACGCCAACTCGTGGAAAAACACCGACAGGAACGAGAGGGCCGCTTGGCCCTCTCGCCCACTTCCCTTCAGCACTTTGCCATCCCCGGCCAAGAGGACAAGCCGGTCGTGCGCCGCAGGATGGTGGGCTTTGACCCAGGCCAACAGGGCAGTCTGGAGCTGGGCCAGGTGGCTATCCAGGGACCAGAAGAAGCGGTAAATCATGGCTTGCTGTGGGATTCGATCGAGCGCGAGGTGCTGTGTCAGCACCTCGCGCTGCCCTTGCAGCCACTGAGAGAGCGCCAGGATGTTTTCCGGCCCAGACAGCAGGCCGACCAGAATGACCGTCCAGAGCGTCTCCCAGGGGTATGTGATGCGCTTCTGGTCGCGCCAGTCCGGGATTTGGGTTAAAAAGGGCAGTGGGCTGATGGGTGGTTGCACAACTCCCTATCAGCCCTTTTTCTTGGTCTCAGTCAAGATATAAAGCCTGGCTCTTGCCCGGTCCGCTGGGCGAGGGCCTCGGCCTCCTGGCGGGCACGCTCCCGGCCCAGCCAGCCCGACCAGTAGGCCTCCAGCGTGGCGGCGACCAGGGCGGTGAGCACCGTGTCGGCCCCACCTAGCGGGTGAAAGAGCAGGTCGAGGTCAGTGACGGGGCCGCCGTCCTCGCCCCCCACGGGTTGCCAGTAGGGGAGGTCGGCGGTGCGGTAGCCCAGCGCGTGCAGGGCGCGGCGGCGGGCCTGGGGGTCGGTGCCGATGCGGGCTTCGGCGGCCCGCGCCTCCGGACTCTGGCGGCCCGCGAACACGCTGTCGGCAAAGAGGCCCGCCAGCCCGTGCGCGCGCACGTCCTCCAACCGCGCCGCGTTCAGCGCGTGGGCGACCCCTTGCCCCCGCGCTTCCGGGGCCACCGCGAGAAAGGAGCTGAAGCCCGCCTGCGGCAGCAGGTGATAGACGGTGCCGCCGAGCACCCGCCCGGCAGGGTCTTGGGCGACCAGGATGCGGTCCCGGCGCGGCCCCCGGTCCCCGCTCGCGACGAGGCGCGGGAAGGCGGCGGGCGGAATGAGCGTCTCAGGGGCGTAGTAGCTGCGCTCCTGAATCTCTCCGAAGGCGGCGAGGGCGGGGTCCCGCGGGTCGGTGACCCGGCGAACGCGAACGGGGCCATTCATGGGGAGCAGCCTACGCCCGCGCTCCGGCCCGCGACGGCGCAGGTGAGCACGCGGGGGCCGCTATCCTGCCCCCATGCGTGCGCCCAGGGTGGCTCCCAACTTCATCACCGACATCATCGAACGCGACCTCGCGGCGGGCAAATACCCGCAGGTCGTGACCCGCTTTCCGCCCGAACCGAACGGCTACCTGCACCTGGGGCACACCTTCGCCTCCTTCCTTGACTTCCAGACGGCGGTGCAGTACGGCGGGCGCTACCACCTGCGGATGGACGACACCAACCCCGAAGGCGAGAGCATGGAGTACGCCGAGGCCATCCAAGACGACCTGCGCTGGCTGGGGTGGGACTGGGGCGAGCACCTGTATTACGCCTCCGACAACTTTGAGCGTTACTACGAGTACGCCCAGCAGCTCATCCGGCAGGGAGACGCCTACGTCGACTCGGTGAGCGCCGAGGAGATGGCCCGCTTGCGCGGCGACGCGACCACCCCCGGCACGCCCAGCCCGTACCGCTCGCGCTCGGTGGAGGAAAACCTCGACCTCTTTGCCCGGATGCGGGCCGGAGAGTTCGCAGACGGGGCGCACGTGCTGCGCGGCAAGATTGACCTCGCCTCGCCCAACATGAAGCTGCGGGACCCGGTCTTTTACCGCATCCTGCGCGGGCACCACTACCGCACCGGAGACGCGTGGTGCATCTATCCCATGTACGACTTCCAGCACCCGCTGCAAGACGCGCTAGAAGGCGTCACCCACTCCATGTGCAGCCTGGAGTTCGTGGACAACCGCGCCATCTACGACTGGCTGATGGAGCGGCTCGGCTTTGACCCTCGTCCCCACCAGTACGAGTTTGGCCGCCGGGGACTGGAGTACACCGTGACCAGCAAGCGCAAGCTGCGGCGGCTCGTCGAGGGAGGCTACGTCTCTGGCTGGGATGACCCGCGCATGCCCACCTTGCGGGCACAGCGCCGATTGGGGGTGACGCCCGAAGCGGTGCGGGCCTTTGCCGCCCAGATTGGGGTCAGCCGCACCAACCGCACGGTGGATATCGCCGTCTACGAGAACGCCGTGCGCGATGACCTCAACCACCGCGCCCCCCGCGTGATGGCGGTACTCGACCCCCTGCTGGTCGTGCTGACCAACCTGCCGGAAGGGGAAGGGGAGACCCGCGTCCTCTCTCTGCCCTACTGGCCCCACGACGTGATTCGCGACTCGCCGGACGGCCTCGTTGCGCTGCCGAGCGGCGAGCGCGTCCCCCCCGAACGGGCCGTGCGCGAGGTGCCCTTTTCGCGGGAGCTGTACATCGAGCGCGAGGACTTCTCGCCCGACCCGCCCAAGGGGTACAAGCGCCTCACGCGGGGCGGCACTGTGCGCCTGCGCGGGGCGGGCATCATCCGCGCCGACGAGGTGGAGACGGACGAGGCGGGGAACGTGACCACCATTTACGCGACCCTGCTGGGCGAGGACGCGAAGGCCGCTGGCGTCATCCACTGGGTGAGCGCCCCCCACGCCCTCCCCGCCGAGTTCCGCCTCTACGACCGCCTCTTCCGAGTGCCCCACCCCGAAGGCGACCATCCGGACGACCTCGCCCCCGACTTCGACCCGGAGCGCCTGAGCCATGAGAACGAGGCCGCGCCCCTCGACGCGGGCTTCCTGCGCTTCCTGAATCCGCAAAGCCTGCGCGTGACGCGGGGCTACGTCGAACCCAGCGTGGCGGGCGACCCCCAAGACACCCGCTACCAGTTCGAGCGCCAGGGCTATTTCTGGCGGGACCCTGTAGACAGCCGCGAGGACGCGCTGGTCTTTGGGCGCATCATCACCCTCAAGGACACCTGGGCAAAGGAGGCGGGCAAGGACGCGCCGAAGGCAGGGGCCAAAGCGCCCCAGCCTGCTCCGAAGGCGGAAGCCCCGCAGACCACGGGCCACAAGCCCCAGCCCGCCCCCCTCACCCCCGAACAGGAGGCCGAGGTCGCCCGCCTGACGGGGCTGGGCGCGTCCCCGGCAGACGCCCGCACGGTGGCGCGGGACCCGGCGCTGCTCGCGTTCCTGGCGGGGGCGCGGCCCGGCCCGACCTTCGGGCAGGTCGCCTCCTGGACGGTCAATGACCTCGCGGGGCCGCTGCGGGCGGGCGCGGTGCGGGTGGGGGTGGCGGACCTCGCGCCCCTCGCCGAGCGGCTGGCCTCCGGCGAGCTGACCACCCGCGTGGCCCGCGACGTGCTGGCGCGGGCGGCGGCCTCCGGCGAGGCCCCCCTCGCCATCATCGAGCGCGAGGGCCTGGGCGCGGGCCTGGACGAGGGGGCGCTCGCGGCGGCGGTGGCCGAGGTGCTCGCCGCCCATCCCGACAAGGTGGAGGCGTATCGGGGCGGGAAGACGGCGCTGCTGGGCTTTTTCACCGGGCAGGTCATGCGGGCGACCGGGGGCAAGGCCGACCCCGCGAAGGTGGCGGCGGCGCTGCGGGAGGGGCTGGGGGGCTGAGGCCCGTCCCGCCTCCCCGGTCCCTCACATCGGCGCGTCCGCCCCACGCGCTATAACCCCAGACCGATGCATAAGTATGCCCTGGCCTCCCTGACCCTCCTTTCCTGCGCCCTCGGCAGCGCCTCGGCCCGTGACCTCGCGGCGATTAAGGCGTCGGGGGTGCTGTATGTGGGCACCGAACCCACCTACGCGCCCTTCACCTACACCCAGGGCAAAAAGATTGTGGGCTTCGAGGCCGAACTCGCCGAGGCCATTGCCCGCAAGCTCGGCGTCAAGGTGGAGTGGCGGCCCAGCGGCTTTGACACGCTCCTCATTGGCCTGGACCAGGACCGCTTCGACCTGGTCGTGTCCAGCCACGGCATCACCCCCGAACGGCAAAAGGCGGTGGACTTTGCCAACCCGCACTACTGCTCCGGCGGGGTGGTGCTCGCCAAGTCGAATGGTCCCCTCACCGTCGCGGCCCTGAAGGGCAAGACCGTTGGCGTGCAGCTCGGCACGACCTACGCGCAGCGGGCGCAGGGGCTGCCCGGTCTGGGGGGCGTGAAGACCTACCCCACCAACGCCGACGCCCTCCAGATGCTGCTGTCGGGCCGGGTCAGCGCCTTTATCACCGACCGCTTCGTCGCCCTGGAAGCCCGCAAGAAGTTCCCGCAGGCGAACCTCAAGCTCGGCGAGATGCTCTTTCAGGAGAAAATCGGCATCGCCGTGAAAAAGGGCAATGCGCCGCTGCGCAACGCCGTCAATGCGGCCCTGCGGGAGCTGATGGCCGACGGCACCTACAAGAAGATTTCCCTGAAGTACTTCGGCGAAGACATCCGCTGCAAGTAGATACAGGACCATACGAAGAGCAGAGGCCGCCAAGGCCCTCTGCTCTTTGCCGTCGGCCTCCCGCTAGTTCAGCGTGCGCCCGCCCCCCTGCCCCAGCAGCGCTCCCGCCTTGCGGAGGTGATCTTCGAGGGTGCCGCGCCAGTCGTCGCTTTCGGGGGTGAACTCCAGGGCCTGCTGGGCGTGGGCGTAGGCGGCGGCAGGGTCGCGAAAGCCCTGCTGGGCCATCACGTCGGCGGCCATCTGGTGGCCCATGACCCAGTCGCGGCTGCCCTGAGCGGCTTCGCGCACCACCCGTTCGAAGTGGTCGAGCGCCTCGTCGAGGTGGTAGTACTCCAGCGCCACATTGCCCAGGACCATGCTCGCTGGAATCACTGCGCCCTGTGCGAGCGCCTGCTCGGCGGCGAGCTGCGCTTCCTGAAGGCGGCCTAGGCGGTAGTCACACTCAGCGAGGTCGGCGAGGACCTCCGGGCGGTAGGGGTAGTCGGGGTCCGCGAGGGCGGCTTCCAGGTGCTCGCGGGCTTCGAGCGGGCGGTCGAGGTCCAGCAGGGCCACCCCCAGCTCGTGCTGGGCAAAGGGGCGGTCACCGTCCCCGGCCAGGTCAAGCGCCCGCGTGAACTGCGCGAGCGCCTCGTCGTGGCGGCCCAGGTGGGTGAGCACCTGCCCCCACACCAGCGCCACCCCGTAGCTGGGGTCGCCGTGCTGCCGCTCCAGCCGGTCGGCCTCGCGGATGCTGGTGAGCGCGTCGTCCGGCTTGCCCGCTTGCAAGAGGGCCTGCGCCCGGAGATAGTGCCAGGTGGCGAGGTTGAGGCCCTCTTCCTCCGCGCCCAGCCTGCCGTAGAGGGGCCGGGCCTGCTCCAGCAGCGAGAGCGCCGCTTCGGTGTCTCCCAGTTGCAGCTCTAAGGCCGCGCCCTCTTGCAGCATGACCGCCCGGTTGAGGCCGGAAGCGTGGTGGGCGGCTTCCGCGTAGAGGTGCCGCGCTTCTGCTGGATGGCCCAGGCTCTCTTCCGCATCGGCCTGCCAGCTCCTGAGCCGCCAGCGCAGGTGCGGGGGCAGCTCCGTGAGGGGCAGGTGAATCTCTAAGGCTTCCGCGGGGTGCCCCGCGATCGAGAGCGCCGCGAGGGCGTGGTAACGGGCCAGCGGCTCGGCGGCTTCCCGCACCTCCGGGGGGGGCGGGGCTGCGTCCGGGCCGCGCAGCCGGGCGTCGAGTTCGGCACTCAGAGACACGTACAGGGGGTCGCTGCGAATCGCTGGGTCGGCGGTGCGGGCATCGCGCAGCGCCAAGCCGACTTCGGTAGTGGCGGGGTCGCCGTAGAGGGCCTGCACGCTGGCGAGATAGAGCGAGAGCCGCGCCTTCTGAGGGCGGTCAGCCTCGTGCAGGGCACCCTCCAGCACGCTGAAGGCCGTGTCGTAGTCGTCCCCCGCGAGCGCCGTGCATGCCTGCTGCCAGGTGGTGGCGACATCGATCATCACCCCCCAGGATAGCGCGGGGAGGGGACTACGCCCTGCGGGTGTCTCTCCCCTCCATGAAGCTCAGGTGTGACGCGGGATACGCCCACACATCTTGAGTCTGGTAGACTCAACCCCGGCGGGACGGAGGCCGTCCCCTTCGTTTCATTTTTTCTGGAGGCACCCTTGAGGCGGCTCAATCCCTGGCTCATCGTCCTGTTTGTCCTGGCTCTCTTTCTGATGTTCTCTCAGGCCCCCAATGGGGCGCGAGCGACCGTCAGTTACAACGTCTTTAAGAACCTCCTCGCGCAAGACCGAGTTGAGCAGGTCGTGGTGCGCGACAACGTGGCGCAAGTGCGTCTGACCGAACCCACCGAGGTCACGGTCGTGAACGGGCAGCAGCCCATTCAGACCGACCGCTTTACCGTGCGGCTGCCCGGCAACCAGGCTACGCCCGACCCCACGCTCATCTCACAACTGGAGCAGCAGGGGGTGGATTACCGCTTCGAGGCTCCCAGCCAATGGCTCGCCATCCTGCTGAACTTCCTGCCCATCTTGCTCCTGATTGGCCTGATGTACTTCTTTTTCATGCGGGCGCAGGGCGCCCAGAGTGGGGTCATGCAGTTCGGGCAGTCGCGGGCCAAGAAGTACGGCAAAGAAAACCGCGTCCAGACCAAGTTCACCGACGTGGCGGGCCACGAGGAAGCCAAGCGCGAGCTGATTGAGGTCGTCGACTTCCTCAAGAATCCGGCCAAGTACCATCAGCTTGGCGCGGAAATCCCCAAGGGCGTGCTTTTGGTCGGTCCTCCCGGCACTGGCAAGACGCTGCTCGCGCGGGCCATCGCGGGCGAGGCGGACGTGCCCTTTTTCTCGGTGAGTGCCTCCGAGTTCATGGAGATGTTCGTGGGCGTCGGCGCCAGCCGGGTGCGGACCCTCTTTGAGGACGCCCGCAAGTCGGCCCCGGCGATCATGTTCATCGACGAAATCGACTCCATCGGGCGCAAGCGCGGCGCGGGCATCGGCGGCGGCCACGACGAGCGCGAGCAGACCCTCAACCAAATCCTCTCGGAGATGGACGGCTTCGACAAGTCGAGCAGCGTCATCGTGCTCGCCGCGACCAACCGTCCCGACGTCCTCGACCCGGCCCTCCTGCGCCCTGGCCGTTTTGACCGCCAGGTCACCATCGACCTGCCCAACCTCAAGGAGCGCGAGGCCATCCTCAAGGTGCACCTGCGCAACAAGCCCCTGGCCCCCGGCGTCGACGTGACGGAGATTGCTAAGAGCACCCCGTACTTTTCCGGGGCCGACCTCAAGAACGTCACCAACGAGGCCGCGCTGGAAGCCGCGAGGCTCGGCAAGACCCAGATTGACATGAGCGACTTTTACCGGGCGCTCGACAAAATCACCCTGGGCTTGGAAAACGGCTCGCTGACCGTCAGCCCGCAGGAAAAAAAGGCCATCGCCTACCACGAGGCCGGGCACGCCGTGACCGCCGCCGTGATTCCGGGCAGCGACAAGCTTCAGAAGGTCAGCATCATCCCGCGTGGGCGGGCGCTGGGGGCCGCGTTCTACCTCCCCGAAGAGCAGGTCCTCATGAGCAAGGAGCGGCTGGAAAATCAGCTTGTCGTGGCGCTGGGCGGGCGCGCCGCCGAGGAAGTGTTTATGGGCAGCGTGACGTCGGGGGCTGCCGACGACTTCCGCAAGGCGACCAACATCGCCCGCAAGATGGTCCTGGAGTGGGGCATGGGCGACAACTTTAAGAACATGGCCCTCACGACCGACTCCGGCCCAGTCTTCCTGGGCGAGGATATGGCCAAGCCCAAGATGTTTTCCGAGCACACGTCGCAGCTCGTCGACGAGGACGTCAAGCGCATCCTGAACCGCGCCTACGAGCGGGCCAGGAGCCTGGTCACCGAGTACAGCCAGGCCATGCACGAGGTCGCCGAGGCGCTGCTGACCCAAGAACTGATTACCGGGGACGTCGTCCGCGAGGCCGTCTCGCGGGTGGGCGGCAGCCAGCAGCCCGGCCAGCCGACCCCGCAGCCCGCGCTGTAACCGCCCCGTCACCTCTTCCCCCCGTCCGAGTGGCGGGGGCTTTTGCCGTAGGGGGCGGCGAGGACACAGCAGAGAGGACAAAGGGGGCCAGCTTCTCGGCCCGCTACACTGCCGTATGACCACCACCCTCACCATCCCCGACCTGATTCGCAAGAAGCGTGACGGCGCAGAGCACACCCGCGCCGAACTCGAGCAGCTTGTGCTGGGCTACACGCGGGGCGACGTGCCCGACTATCAGGTCAGCGCGTGGCTGATGGCCGTCTACCTGCGCGGCATGACCCCGCAGGAGACCGCTGACCTGACGCTGGTGATGGCCGCCAGTGGCGACCAGATGGACCTCGCGGGGCTGCCGCGCACCGTAGACAAGCACTCGACGGGCGGCGTGGGCGACAAGACCAGCCTGATTCTGACGCCGATGCTCGCGGCCCTGGGCCTCACCGTCGCCAAGATGAGCGGGCGCGGGCTGGCCCACACGGGCGGCACCATCGACAAACTGGAAAGCTTTCCGGGCTGGAGTCCGGACCTCCCCGAAGAGCGCTTCCTGGCCCAGGCACGGGACCTCGGCCTCGCCCTGATTGGGCAGACGAAGGACCTCGCCCCCGCCGACGGCAAGCTCTACGCGCTGCGCGACGTGACCGCGACCGTGGACTGCCTGCCCCTGATTGCCTCCTCCATCATGAGCAAAAAGCTCGCTTCAGGGGCGCACACGGTCGTGCTCGACGTGAAGGTCGGGGCCGGGGCCTTTATGCGGACCCTGGAGGATGGGCAGGCGCTCGCCCGTGCGATGGTGGACATCGGCACGCGGGCGGGGCGGCAGGTGCGGGCCGTGCTGACCGACATGGATACCCCGCTGGGGCATATGGCCGGGAACAGCTTGGAGGTTCAGGAGGCCATTCGGACCCTGCGCGGCGAAGGCCCGGAGGACCTCACCGAGCTGTGCGTGGCCCTCGCGGTCGAGGCGCTCGTGGCCCACGGCGAGGACGAAGCCGCGGCAGAAGCCCGCGCCCGCGCTGCCCTGCAAGACGGCTCGGCCCTGGCGAAGTTCCGCGCCTTCGTGGCGGCGCAGGGCGGGGACGCCTCCCTTGTCGACCACCCCGAACGGCTGGACGTGGCCCCCGACCGGGCGGACGTGGTGGCCCCCGCTTCCGGTTTCGTGGGGCGCCTCGACGCCCTCGCGGTGGGCCGGGCGGTCCTCGCGCTGGGGGGCGGGCGCGAGCGCAAGGGGGAGGCCATCGACCACGGGGTCGGCGTGGAAGTCCTGAAAAAGCCCGGCGAGGCGGTCGCGGCGGGCGAACCCGTGCTGCGCCTCTTCCACCGGGGGGGGCGGGGCCTGGACGCCGCCCGCGCCCTGCTGGAGGGGGGCCTGAGCGTGACGGGCACGGCTCCGCAGCCCCAGCCCCTTCTCCTGGGCCGGGTGAACTAGCCACCGCTGGGTAAACGTTCCCCCCCTGCCGCATGGGGTGGGGGGTGGGGTACTCTCACCCCATGCGGACGGTCGTGCTCCTCCTCATTGTCGTGCTCGCGGCCATCTTCGCGGTGCTCAACCGTCACGCGCTGATGTTCGGGCACACCCTGAACCTGGGCTTCGTGACCTACACGGGGGTGCCGCTGGGGCTGATTTTGCTGCTGACTGGGCTGCTCTTGGCGTTGCTGTTTTTCCTGTGGGCCAATGTCGAGCGGCTGCGGGGTCAGGCCGACAGCGCCCGGCTGCTGCGCGACATGGAGGCGCTGCGGGCCAACATCGACGCGCAGGAGGGCAGCCGCTTCGCGCAGCTCCAGGCCTATATCGACGAGCGCTTCGAGACGCTGGGCCAGAGCGTGAGTCGCCCGGCGCTCCCCTCCTCCGAACTCGCGGAGGTCAGTGCCCGCCTCGACGCCCTGCAACGCGACCTGAACCTGCAACTCGCGCAGATGGACGACTACCTCAAGCGGCGCTTGGGCTGACGGGCCCCGCCCTCCTTGCACCCGGTTCAGAGCGCGGGGCTGTTCCTTTCCGGCGCGTCTAGAATGCGCCGGAACGCTGGTTGTCCAGAAAAGAGGAGTGTATAGGCTATGGCGCTCGACCGTTTTTTTCGTAGGCGCCGCCCGCAGCAGCAAGCCGGGGCGGAGTTGCCGGACCTGTGGACCCAGTGCCCCCAGTGCAAGGAGGGGGTGTACAACCGTGACCTCGACCTGAATGCCCACGTCTGCCCGCGCTGTGGCCATCACCTGCGGCTGGACGCGGGGCAGCGGCTGGAGGTGTTGCTGGACCCCGGCAGCTTTCAGCAGCGGTCCGGGCGAGTGCATCCCGTCGACCCCCTGGGCTTCGAGGACACCGAACCCTACCCGGCCCGGCTGGCGCGGGCGCAGAAGAAGACGGGCCGTCCCGACGCCATCCTGACAGGCACCGGGACCATCCTGGGCTTGCCCGTCACCGTTGCGGCGATGGATTTCGCCTTTTCGGGCGGCAGCATGGGCAGCGTGGTCGGCGAGGAGATTGCGCGGGCCGCCGAGCACGCGGCGGGGGCCGGAACGCCCTTCGTCCTCGTCGCCGCGAGCGGCGGGGCGCGGATGCAGGAGAGTGCGCTGTCGCTGATGCAGATGGCGAAAACGACCGTGGCGCTGGAGGGTCTGGCCGAGCGGGGGCTGCCCTACGTTTCCATCCTCAGCGACCCGACGACCGGGGGCGTGACCGCCTCCTTTGCCACCATCGCGGATGTGATTGTCGCGGAGCCGGGTGCCCTCATCGGGTTCGCGGGGCCACGGGTCATTCAGCAGACCATTCGCCAAAACCTCCCCGAAGGCTTTCAGCGGGCCGAGTTCCTGCTCGAACACGGCATGGTGGACGCGGTCGTCGACCGCCGCGAGCACCGGACCTATCTGCGTTCGCTGCTGGGCGTGCTGACCCGGCAGCCCGCGGGGGAGGCGAGCGCGTGAGCACGCCCGCCGATACCCTGCGCGAACTCGAAGCCCGGCTGCGCGACCTGGAGGACGCAGCGCAGCGCACCGGGCAAGACCTGAGCGTCGCGCTGACCCCACTGCGGGCCGAGGTCGAGCGTCTGCGCGGGGAGTGCCAAGCCCACCTGACCCGCTGGGAGCGGGTGGGCCTCGCCCGCGCACCGGGACGCCCCACCGCGCTCGATTACGTGGAGCGGCTGTGCACCGACTTTGCCGAGCTGCACGGCGACCG
The DNA here is from genome assembly GCF_000482805.1 of Deinococcus murrayi DSM 11303. Taxonomy (GTDB): domain Bacteria; phylum Deinococcota; class Deinococci; order Deinococcales; family Deinococcaceae; genus Deinococcus; species Deinococcus murrayi. Next base: position 32,064 of record NZ_AXWT01000016.1, read on the forward strand.
GGCCTACGGCGACGACCCCGCCCTGATTGGCGGCCCCGCCCGCTGGGGGGGCGTCCCGGTGATGCTCCTCGCGCAGCAAAAGGGCCGCGACACCAAGAGCAAGATTCGCCGCCGCTTCGGGATGAGCAACCCTGAAGGCTACCGCAAGGCGATTCGGCTGATGGACTTCGCCGACCGCTTCGGGTTGCCCGTCGTCACCCTCATCGACACGCCGGGCGCTTACCCCGGCATCGAGGCCGAGGAACGCGGCCAGGGCTGGGCCATCGCGGGGAGCATTCAGCGGATGGTGCGCCTGCGAGTGCCCGCCGTGTGCGCCGTGATTGGGGAAGGCGGCTCTGGCGGGGCGCTCGCGCTGGGGGTGGGCAACCGGGTCCTGATTCAGGAAAACGCCTGGTACTCGGTGATTTCGCCGGAGGGAGCCGCCTCCATCATCTGGAAGGACGCGGCCAAGGCCCCCCAAGCCGCCGAAGCCCTCCAGCTGACCGCCCCCGACCTGCTGAGGCTGGGCTTGGTCGAGGAGGTCGTGCCCGAACCCCTGGGGGGTGCCCACCGCGACCCGGACGCGGCGGCGGCGGCGCTGGGCGAGGCCGTGTCGCGCCACCTCGCGGAGCTGTCGGCGCTGGGGCCGGACGAGCTGAAGGCCGGGCGGGCGGCCCGCTTCCGGGCGATGGGGGCTTTTCGAGAGGTGTGACCGGGCGGGTTCCCATACGGCTTCCGTCTGTTTCGTGAACAAATCGGAAGGGCGCCGATTTGTTCATTCCACTCCCGGAATCCGTTTTTCTCCTCCTCGCTTCGCTCGGATTGCAGGTTGACAAGTCAACCTTTCAATCGGAGTCCGTATCAGGGGATACGCTGGTGCATGACGCTTGATGCGGAAGGCAGGCCGGGCGGGGACGCCGCCCCGGACGTGCTGGTCGTCGGGGCGGGCCTCGCCGGGCTGACGGCGGCGCGGCGGCTGACCCAAGCCGGGCGGCGGGTGCGGGTGCTGGAAGCCCGCGACCGGGTGGGCGGGCGCACCCACACGGTCCGCCTGCCCGTGACCGGCGTGAGCGTGGACCTGGGCGGGCAGTGGGTGGGGCCGAACCAGCCGCACGTCACGGCCCTCCTGCGCGAGCTGGGGCTGGAGACCTACCCCACCCACGACGCGGGCCACAACCTCGCCCACCTGCTGGGGCGCACCCGGCGTTACCGGGGATTGATTCCGCCGCTGCCCCTGTGGGTGCTGCTGGATTACGCCCGGCTCTCCTCGCGCCTGGAGCGCTTGGCCCGGCGGGTGCCGCTGGAGGCCCCCTGGACGGCCCCCGACGCCGAGCGGCTCGACGCGCAGACCTTTGACACCTGGATCACCCGTCACGCCCGCACCCCCCAGACCCGCGCCCTGCTGCGGCTGTATGCCGGGGCGGTCTTCAGCGCGGACCCCGCCGAGCTGAGCTTGCTGCACGTCCTGACCTACACGGCGCACGGGGGCGGCATTCATGGCCACACCCTGACCCGTGGGCACGCCCTGCAAGACCGGATTCTCGGCGGGGCGCAGAGCCTCGCCCAGCGGCTGGCCGACGCCCTGCCCGACGTGCGGCTGAGCAGCCCCGTCCTGCGGGTCGAGCAGGACGCATCGGGCGTCACCCTGCACACGCCGCAGGGCCAGCACCGCGCCGCGCACGCGATTCTGGCCGTGCCCCCGGCGCTGCTGTCCGGGGTGCCCTTCGACCCGCCCCTGCCGCCCCGGCGCGCCCAGCTTCAGCAGCGGCTGCCGATGGGCGCGGTCGTCAAGTTCCTGGCGGTCTACGAGCGCCCCTTTTGGCGGGAGGCGGGCCTGAGCGGGATGGCAATCAGCGACCGGGGACCCGTCACCGTCACCTTTGACAGCAGCCCGCCCCAGGGTCAGCCGGGGGTGCTGCTGGGGTTTCTGGAGGGCGCAGAGGCCCGCGCCTGGATGAACCGCTCCCCGGAGGAGCGCCGCGCCGCCGCGCTGCACAGCCTCGCCGAGTTGTTTGGTCCCCAGGCCCTCGCCCCGCTGGAAACCGTGGAGGGCGACTGGCCCGCCCAGCCCCACAGCGGGGGGTGTTACGGGGCGCTGTTTGGCACCGGCACCTGGACCGGCTACGGCGAGGCGCTGCGTGCCCCGGTCGGGCGGGTGCACTGGGCGGGGGCCGAGACCGCCCGCGTCTGGATGAACTATATGGACGGGGCCATCGAGAGTGGCGAGCGGGCGGCGGCGGAGCTGCTCAGTGCCCGCTCGTCGCCTTTAGGCCGACAATCGCTACGATCATCATCCCCAAAAAGAGCAGGCGGCTGAGGGTGGCGGGTTCTTTGAAGAGCACGATGCCGAGGATGGCCGCCCCCACCGCCCCGATGCCCACCCACACCCCGTAGGCGGTGCCGATGGGCAGCGTCTTGGCCGCCAGCCCCAGCAGGCCCATGCTGGCGACCATGCTCAGCAGGGTGAGCACCGTCGGCACGGGCCGGGTAAAGCCCTCGGTGTACTTGAGGCCGACCGCCCAGCCGACTTCCAGCAGGCCCGCAATCACGAGCAGTGTCCATGCCATACAAAGACCTCCCCGCGCCGTCTTGTCCTGACCGGGTACGGCGGTCCTCTCGTTCGGAGTTCGGCCCCCCGGCCCACGGGGGGAGGGGGGGCGACGGTGAGCAGTGTAGCGGCCCCGCGTAAGCAGAAGAGGAGCGGCGTGTCAGCCTCCCGTGACACGCCGCTCCTGCGGGGGGTTGGAAGGTTAGACGCCCAGGTACGCGCTCCGCACCCGGTCGTCGCCCAGCAGCGCTTCCTGCGAGCCTTGCAGCGACACCCGCCCCCCCTCCAGCACGTAGCCCCGGTGCGCGATGCCCAGCGCGGCAAAGGCGTTCTGCTCGGCCAGCAGCACGCTGACTCCGCTCGCATTCACCCGCGAGATGGCCGCGAAGACCTGCTCGACCACGAGCGGGGCCAGCCCCAGCGACGGCTCGTCGAGCAGCAGAAGCTGGGGCCGCGCCATCAGGGACCGGGCGATGGCGACCATCTGCTGCTGCCCGCCCGACAGGCTCCCGGCAGGAGCGTGCCGCTTGCCCACCAGGTCGGGAAAGAGGTCATACACCCGCCCCAACTCGCGCTCGGTGCCCGCCGCGTCCCGGCGGTGCACAAAGGCCCCCAGCCGCAGGTTCTTCTCGACGCTGAGGTCGGGAAACAGCAGGCGGCCTTCGGGGCACAGGGCCACGCCCCGCGCGACGTTGAACTCAGGCCGCCCGCCCGTGAGCGGCACCCCCCGCCAGGTCGCCGTGCCCGCCGAGGGGCGCTGAAGGCCGCTCAGCGTCCGGAAGAGGGTGCTCTTGCCCGCCCCGTTCGCTCCCAGCAGCACGACGATTTCGCCCTCCTGCACGGTGAGGTCCACGTCGTGCAGCGCCCGGAAGGGGCCGTAGTTCACGCTCAGCCGCTGCACTTCAAGCATGGGCACCCTCCCGGCCCGGCTGACCCATCTGCCCGCCGTGGGCGTGCCCGCCCAGGTAAGCCTCAATGACGGCGGGGTCGCGGCTGACCTCGCCAGGCGTGCCCTGGGCAATCTTCTGGCCGTGGTGCAGGACCAAAATCTCGTCGGCCAGGCCCATCACCAGGCTCATCTTGTGCTCGACGAGCGCGACCGTGAGGCCGCCCCCCACCAACTCCCGAATCAGGCCCATCAGGTTGACGGTCTCCTCCGGGTTCATCCCGGCGGCGGGTTCATCCAGCAGCAGCAGCCGGGGGTCGCTGGCGAGCGCCATCGCGATGCCGACGCGCTTCTGGCCCTCCTGGGTCAAGGCTCCGGCGGGCCGATGGGCCTGCGCCGCCAGCCCCACCCGCTCCAGCGCCCGCAGCGCCGCTTCGCGGCTTTCGGCCTCCTCACGGCGCTCGCGGCCCGTGCGCAGCAGGGCGTCCCACAGCCCAGCGCGGGTGCGGACCCGGTGGCCGATCATCACGCCCTCCAGCACGCTGAGTTCCCGGTAGATGGTGGTCGTCTGGAAGGTGCGGGCGATGCCGCGCCCCACAACCTGATGGGTCTTTAAGCGGGTGATGTCCTCGCCCTGAAAACGGATGCGGCCCGACGTCGGCGCGTAGAAGCCCGAAATCAGGTTAAAAAAGGTGCTTTTGCCCGCCCCGTTCGGCCCGATAATCGCGGTGATTTTTCCTGCCGGAAGCTGAGCCGTCACGTCGCGCACGGCGTGCAAACCGCCAAAGCGGATGCCCAGCCCCTCGACCTCCAGGATGCTCTCAGGCATGGTCCACCGCCCTCTCGGTGCGGGCGCTCGCCCGGCGCATCTGGGCGCGGTTCCACAGCCCGGCCAGGCCCTGCGGCGCGAAGAGCACGAGCAGCACCAGCAGCGGCCCGAACACGATGTACTGGTAGTCCTGGAGTCCCTTCATGAACTGGAGCGCCACATAAATCAGCCCGGTGCCCAGCAGCGGCCCCGCCAGCGTGCCCACCCCGCCGACCAGCAGGTACAGCAGCACGGTGAAGGTGGTCGTCGGGCCGGTCACCGCCGACCCCAGGAAGCCCACGTAGGCCGCGTACACGCCGCCCGCCAGCCCCGCGATGGCCGTCGAGAGCATCAAGGCCCGCAGCTTGTGCGAGAAGACGTCGATGCCCGCACTGCGGGCGAGGTCCTCGCCGCCCCGAATGGCGACCAGCGAGCGCCCGAACACGCTCTGGCGGGTGCGGGCCACGACAAGCACCGTCAGCGCGAGGGCCGCGAGCGCCACGTAGTAAAAGTTGGCCGATTTGGAAAAATCGATGCCCAGCAAGCTGGAAGCGGGCGGCACTCCGTTGAGGCCGTCGTTGCCGCCGGTGAGGTCGTCCCACTTGTTGATGACGAGCGCGATGATGACGCCCACGCCCAGCGTGAAGATGGAAAAGGCGTCGCCCCGCGTGCGAAAGGCGACCAGCCCCAGCAGCAGCCCACCCAGCGCACACAGCGCGACGGCGGCGGGCCACGCCAGCCAGAAGTTCCAGCCCTCCCGCAGGGTCAGGATGCCCACCGCGTACGCCCCGATGCCGAAAAAGCCCGCGTGCGCGAGGGGCAGTTGCCCGGTGTAGCCCAGCATCACGTTGAGGCCATAGGCCAACATCGACCAAATCATCACGTTGATCGCCACGTCGAGGACAAAACCGCCGGGTTGCAGCAGCGGCAGCAGCGCGGCGAGCACGAAGAGGGCGACCCACACGAGGGGGCCGGGTTTGAAAGCGGGGCGGGTCATCGGGTGCCCTCCCGGTGATGAAGTCCACTCATCCGGCTCACGTCCCCCTCCGGAACAGCCCCTGCGGACGAATCGCGAGCACGAGCACCAACGCCGCGAAGCCAATCACGTCCGCGAAGTCGAGATTGATGTAAAAGCCGCCGAACACCTCCGCAAAGGCGAGGAGAAAAGCCCCCACGATGGCCCCCGGCACACTGCCCATGCCGCCCAGGATGATGATGGCGAAGACCTTGAGGTTCATCACCTCGCCCATCGACGGCGCGACCGATACGATGGGGGCGATGAGGGCCGCCGCGACCGCTGCGAGCGCCCCCGAAATGGCGAAGGTCAGCATCCCGACCCGGTTCACGTCGATGCCGACGAGCCGCGCTCCTTCGCGGCTCTGGCTCATCGCCTCGATGGTCGCGCCCGTCAGCGTGCGCTTGAGGAAGAAGTTCAGCCCCAGCATGGCGAGCACCGAAGCCAGGATGACGAGGAGCCGCTGCCAGGTGATGACCACCCCGCCCACGTTCAGAATGCCGGGAATGGGTTCGGCAATCTGCTTGAAGTCCGCCCCCCAGATGCGCTGCACGACCGCCTCGAAGAAAAACAGCACCCCAATGGCCGCAATCATCGCGTGGACGTGCGGGGCGTTGCGGAGGGGATAGAACACCAACCGTTCGAGCAGCGCCGCGAGCAGCGCAACCGCAACCGCCGCGATCAGAAGGGCCACCACATAGGGCACGCCCAAGCCGTTGAGGACCGCGTAGGTGAAGTAAGCCCCCAGCATGTACAGCCCGCCGTGCGCGAAGTTGGGCACCCGCATCACGCCGTACACCAGCGTCAGCCCCAGCGCGACGAGGGCGTACACCCCGCCCAGCGCCAGCGCGTTGGAGAGTTGTTGAAAGAGGATGGTCAAGGTCGGGCCTCCTGAGAGACGGGTACGTCAGAGAAAATGGGCCGCGCTCCAGGGAAGGGGGAGGAGCGCGGCCCGGACGGGTTAGGAAAGGAGCCTGCAGAAAAGCGGCACGGGTCGGCTGTTTCCCACCGGGCTTACTTGTAGACCTTGTTCACGCGCAGGCGGGTGTACTGGCCGTTCTTGACACTGGCAATCACGAACTCGGCGTCGACGTGGCCCCCAGGGGTGACCCCCGCCAGCTTGTAGACCGTCTGGCTTTGCGGGAGCGCCCTCGCCGCCGCGTTGAGCTGAGCGCGGATGGCTTGCGGGTTGTCGGTGGTGCCCGCGAGCGTCATCGCGCGGGCGATGATGTTCATGCCCATGTAGTTCAGCGCGGCCTCGCTGGTGGGGTCTTTCTTGTAGGCCCGCACGTACTTGGTGCGGAAAAGCTGGGTGCCGGGGTACTCGATGGTGGGCAAGACCCCCACGCTGCCGTCGAGGTAGCTGCGCGGAATCACGTCGTCCATCTGCTCGAACTTGGCCTGGTCCATCACGATAAAGCCGCCCTTAAAGCCCTGTTCCCGCGCGGCCTTGATGACCAGCGCAGTGGGCTGCGAGGGACCCCCCACGAACAGCACGTCGGGGCGCTCGGCCAGGGCCTTGGTCACGGCGCTGGAGTAGTCCACGGTGGTGTTGTAATCCACCCCATTGTTGGTGCCCACCGTACCGCCCTGCTTTTTCCACTCCTCGCTGATGGCTTCCGTCCACTGCTTGCCGTAGGCGCTTGTCGTTCCAATCAGCCCCAGCCGCTTGCCAAAGGCCTTCATCTGCGTCTGCACAAAGGGCTGCACGTAGTTGTCGTAGCGCGGCGGCAGCATAAAGGTCAGCGGGTTTTTTGCCTCCAGAATCTTGGGTTCGCTGGAGTAGGCGACCAGCAGGAAGCTGGGGTCGCGGGTGGTCAGCGGCTGCACCGCCTGGATGCCGCCCGCGTGCGGCACGAAAATCACGTCGATGCCCTGCGAGGTCAGGCGCCGCACGTTGGTCGCCGTCTCGTTGGGCAGGTAGCGGTCGTCGAGCGACACCAGCCGGAAGGTCACCTTTTCCCCGCCGACCGTGATGCCCCCGGCCTTGTTGATTTCGTTAATTGCCATCTCGATGCCGCTTTGGACATCCTTGCCGTAGAAGGCCGCGCCCCCCGACAGCGGCCCGCTAAAGCCGATGCTGACGACTTTTTGCGCCAGGGCGGGAGACGAGAGCGCAAGGGCGAGCGAGAGCAGCACACGCTTGTTCATAGGACCTCCGATGCAGCAGACAAGGCCGCACGAGACTTGGCGTTTGCCAGGAAAGCTGGCAGCCGAACCGAGCAGAGTTGTGGGTAAGGCGCATGCTGGCACGGACATCGGGGGGTGTCAAATGTCTAGCTTCCATTTCTTCATCGTCTGCTGGGGGGGGCGAGCACCGCCGGGCTACACTGCCGGGCGCAATGAAGGATTCTGTGCCCGTGCCACCCCCCCAGTCCCGCACCCCTGCCCCGCGCAGCCGCGCCCGGATGCTGGAGCTGGTGTTTCCCAAGGACACCAACTACCTGGGCACGGCCTTTGGGGGCTTCGTGCTCTCGCTGATGGACAAGGCCGCGAGCGTGGCGGCGGTGCGGCACGCGGGTCCCGGCGGCGCGGTGGTCACGGCCCGCATGGACGGGGTGGACTTCCGCACCCCCATCCGGGTGGGGGACGCGGTGGCCCTCGACGCCCGCGTGGTCCGGGTGGGGCGCTCGTCCATGACCATTCAGGTCGACGTGTACCGCGAGCACATGGCTTCCGGCGAGCAGGAACTCGCCACCACGGGTTTCTTCGTCTTTGTCGCGCTGGATGAGGATGGCACCCCCCGCCCGGTGCCGCCGCTGCGGGACGAGCCGGAAGCGCCGCAGCCCGACGCGGAGGCCCGCCCCTGAGCGCCGCGAGAGCCGCAGCAGAGGAGCTGAGCCTCTCCCTGATTCGCCACGGGGCCACCGTCTGGAACGGAGAAGGCCGCTGGCAGGGCTGGACCGACACGCCGCTGGGCGAGGTGGGCGAGGCGCAGGCGCGGCGGCTGGCGGCCCGGCTCGCCGGACGCGACCCCGGACGGGTGTACGCCAGTGACCTGCAACGGGCGCTCGCGACGGCCCGCCTCGCCTTGCCCGGTGCCGCCATCACCGCCGACCCCCGCCTGCGCGAGCTGCACTTTGGGCGCTACGAGGGGGCGACCTCGGAACAGGTGCTCCACGACCCCGATTACCTCGCCTGGCAGCGCGACCCCTGGCGACTTCCGGCCCCCGGCGGCGGCGAGAGCCTGGAAGCGGTGGGAGAGAGAATGCGGGCCTGGGCAGAAGGCTTGCCGGGCGGCACCGTCACGGCTTTTACCCACGGGGCGGCGCTGCGGGCGCTGCTGTGCGCCCTCTTCGGCTGGCCCGCGACCCCGCAGCCGGGCTACGTGCTTCCCTTTCCCTACCTCCACGCCCACACCGGCATCACCCGGCTGGAGCGGCGCGGCGGGCAGTGGACGCTGCTGAGCTACAACGACCACGCCCACCTGGAGGACTAGCAGTTACGCCAGCGCCAGCCGCACCTGGGCGAGGTGATGCCGCAAGTGCCAGTCGTGCTTGGCGACGAGCCGCCACAGGTCCTGTTCGCCCTCCTGTGGGTGGGTGACCCGGCGGGCGAACCGCTGGGGGTCGGTGCCGCGCAGCAGGGCCGCCCAGCGCACGTTCGCGGCCTCCATCAGGGCGAGGGCCGCTTCCACCGGCAGCGCCGCGTCCGCCAGCGTCAGCCACGCCTCCTGCGCGAAGGGCTGGATGACGTAGCCCTCTGCCGTCAGCCCGTACTTCAAGCGGTTCAGCCCGTGCACGTGCGCGTCTGCCGTGTGGTGCGCGAGCTGGACCACCGTCCAACTGCCGGGGCGCGAGGTGCGGGCCAGCCCGGCGGCGTCCAGCCCGGTCACCGCCTCCCGCCACTCGCGACCGGTGGCCTCCATCCGCGCAGCGACGGCCTCCAGCGCCGCCCGGTCCCGCGTGGGCAGGTCCTGAATCGGGCCGATGGGAAAGCGGCGGATGTCGTCCGTCATGGGCCAGTATCACCTGCCTGAATCCCTCTCTTCCCGATACATCGAAACGAGAGGTATGCTGGGGCCATGAACTCCCGCGACCAACTGCGCATGCTCATCCTGGCGGTGCTGGAGCGGCAACCCGAACACGGCTACGCCATCGCGCAGGCCATCAAGGCCCGCTCGGAGGGGCTGCTGACGGCCAAAGAAGGCACCCTTTATCCGGCCCTGCACGCGCTGGAGGCCGAAGGCCTGGTTGAGAGCGAGGAGCGCGAGGCGGGCGGGCGGGTGCGGCGCGAGTACCGCCTAACCGAGAAGGGCGGCAAGGCCCTGGCCAGGGCGCGGGGCGACTGGCAGAAGCGGGTGCGGGCGGTCGGGGCGGTGCTGGGAGGCCCGGCATGAACGCGCAGCAGTGGCTGGAGCGGACCACCCGCGACCTCCCCGCGGGCGTGGCCGGACGCGTAGAGCGCGAGACGCGGGCGCACCTTCAGGACGCTGGATGGCCGGAGGATGCCGACGTGCGGGCGGTGCTGGGCGACCCAGAGGCAACGAATGAGGGGTTGCGGCGGCTGTACCTGACGGCCAAGGAACTGGAGGAGGTGACGACGGGCGGGAGCCTGCGGACAGGCTGGAACCTCTCGGAGTGGCTGGCGGGGCTAGTCGTCCCCGCCATTCTGCTGTGGGAGGCCCTACGCTCCGGTGTTCTGGCCTCTGGCTTGGGGGTTGCCGTTCTGCTGACTGGGGTCGCGCTGACCTGGGACTTGCACCCGGCGCGGCGGCGGCAGTGGCGGTTGATGCTCATGCTGCTTGTTGTGTCGTGGCTGAACTGGTTGCCCAGAGTCTGGGAATACACCGGGTGGCCGATGGTCTACGCGCCTCTGTTCTCCACCCTCATCGTTGTCTACGTGGCCCACAACCACCTCCGCCGCGACGCCCGCCTGCGCCGCACCCTCCAGGCCGAGGAGGGCCGGGCATGACCCCGCCCCTGACCCTGGAGCGCTGGCTGGACCTTGCCACGCACGGCCTCGCGCCGGAGGCAGCCTCGCGGGTGCGGCGGGAGTACGCGGACGCCTTTCACGACGCCCACGACGCGGGCGAGCGGGACGTGGTGGCAGGCTGGGGCGACCCCCACCGGGTGAACCGCGAGTTGCGCCCCGTTCACCTGACAGGCCGCGAGACCCGCGCCCTGCACCCCGGCTACGCGCCGACCTGGGCCGGGCTGCGGCGGGCGCTGGGGGAGGACCTGTTCCTCTTTGGACTGGTTGTGGGCGATGCTCTTTGGGATACGTGGCAGGGAGCTACGGTCCCCTGGGGTCGCTTCGCGCTGCTGCTCTCTGGTCTCCTGATGTTGACGCTGGCGCGGTGGCTGTCTGTGTCGCGGTTGGATGCCGGGCGCTGGCGGGCCTTGAGTTATTGGGCCTTGCAAGCGAAAACGGGCCTGCTGCTGTATTGGCTCTGGGGCCTTTGGGAGCTGCGGACCGTCTGGAAAAACTTCCGGCTGCCCGCCGAACTGAGCGCGGATGTCCTGCTGCCGCTGGCCTGTCTTGTGCTGGCGTTCGGGCATCTCTGGAGCCTCCCCACCGCCCTCCGCGCCGCTGCCAAGCTGGAAGGAGAGGCCGCGTGACCCTCGACCGCTGGCTGCATGAGGCCACCGCTGGCCTACCGCCTGAAGTGGTGCAGCGCGTGCAGGCCGAATACGCCGCCCACGTCGCCGCATCCGGCCTGCCCGAAGCCGAGGCGGTCGCGGCGCTGGGTCAGCCGGGGCGGGTGCGGCGGGCGCTGGGGCGCACGTATCTGGGCGAGGAGCGGCTGCGAACGCTGCGGGACGGGGCGGGCGTCCCCATGGTCGCCGCCGTGGTGTGGGTCATGCCTCCCCTGTACGCGCTCTTTCTGGCCTGGAACTACGCCGTCGCTGCGCCCTTTCCCTGGTGGCGGCTGCTCGCGCCTGCGCTGTCGCTGGGACTAACGGCCCTGCTGTGGCACCTCACCCGCCGCCTGCCCGCCGAGCGGCGAGTGCTCTGGCGCAGCACTGTGGGTGGCCTGAGCCTCCAGTTCATGCTGTGGTTCCAGTGGGTGCTCCAGACCTGGCACGGTGAACCCTTCGTCTGGCCCTGGGGTCTTCCAGTCTTTGGCGGGATGCTGCTGGGTCTCGTGTGCTGGACCGCCTGGGACGACCGCCGATTGCGCCGCACCCTCGCCCTGAAGGAGGGCCGCCCATGACCCCCACGCCGCTCAGCCGCTATCTGGACACCGTGACCGCTCCCTTTCCGCCCGACACGGCCCGCCGCATCCGCCGCGAGCTGGAGGAACATGCGCTCGCCCACGCCGACGCCCTGCGCGAAGCGGGGCACCCCGACCCGGAGGGCGCGGCGCTGACGGCGCTGGGGTCCGCGACCCAGGTGCAGCACGCGCTGATGCAGACGCATTTCACGCGGGCGGAGGAAGAGGCGCTGTGGGCGAACCGGGCTTACCGGCGAGCGGAGCCGCGAGAACCGGGTGGACTCGTCTTCGATGCGGTCATCGGGTTGGCTCTGCCCTTCATATCCCTTCTCGTGGGCTGGGGCTTTTCCTGGGTGGCTTACGGAGTGTATGTGGCTGGAATACTGGTCCTCGGCATGCTGGAAGGGGCCATCCCGCGCCGCTGGCCTGCTCGCAGCGCCCGTACGCTGCTGGTCTTGCTGCGGGCGGGCCGGGGGATATTCGCTATGCTCGGCCTCTACACCATCTGGCTTTCGGAGAGTTCCGCGTTCGGGGCAGCCATCCTTGGGATTGCTCTAGGCGCGGTGATTGGCCTCCTGACCTGGCTCCGCCCCCTCTGGCCCTACCTCCCCAAAGCCCTGCGCGGTGCTCGCTGAATCTCCGGAGGCGATACAGTGCCCTACCCCGTTCCTTCACCAAAGACCTTTGATGCCTGGCTGGAGGCGGTCGTCGCGCCCTTTCCCGACGACACGGCGGAGCGGCTGCGGGCCGAGTTGAGCGCCCACCATGCCGAGGCCCTGGCCGCCCTGCGGGAAGCCGGGCACCCCGACCCAGAGGGCGCGGCGCTGGCGGGACTGGGGCCGGTGCCGGAGGTCCGGGAGGCGCTGAAGCACGCGTATTTCACCCGGCTGGAGGACGAGGCACTGCGTTCGGCTCCCCTCTGGCCCGTGGCAGACCCGGAAAGTCCCCGCAGGGCCGCGCTGGGGACTGTGCTGGCCCTGGCACTGCCCCCCGTGGCCGGGATGCTGGGGTGGCTGAGCTTCGGGTGGGCGGCGTACAGTGTCTACGCCGTGGGCCTGCTGCTGCTGGGCACGCTGAGCCGGTGGGTGCCGCGCCGCGTTGCCCCCCGCAGCGGGCGGGTGTTGCACAGGGCCTTGAAGTCGCTGTGGCATGTGCTCGGTGCCGCGAGCCTGTCGCCTGTCTGGTTCGGTGCAGACCCACAGGGGTGGGTGGTGGTCGCGGGCATCACCGCAGGAGTCGCGCTGGCCGAGGCCGCTGCCCTCCGCCCCCTCTGGCCCTACCTCCCCAAAGCCCTGCGCGGTGCCCGCTGAATCCCCGGCTCCTGCTAAGCTCCCCTCCATGCTGACCTTTGCCGAGGCCGCCCGGCAGCCTGCCGCCGTGGTCGGGGCCGAGACGCACCGGCTGGCCGCGAACGCCGGACGCCTGGGGGCCGGAATGGTGCTGCCCGCGAGCTACGAGGAAGCCTTCTACCGGGGCAACAACCTGCCCGAACAGCTTCGGCGGCTCCTCGCGGGCCTCAACCCGGCGCGGTTGGACGAGGACCTGCTGGAAGCCCTGGCCCCCCGCGCCGCCGACCTCGTCCGCACGAGCGCCCTGTCGGACGACGCGGTACAGCTCTTTTACCGGGCGCTGGGCAACGCGGGCTTGGCGGGGGGCGAACTGCACCTGCGGCGGCCCGGCGAGCGGGAGGCGGAGGCAGCGCGGGTGACCCCCCCCGGCACGGCGGCCCTGCACGCCCTCAAGCGGCTGTGGGCGCGGGACTGGACCTTTGCGGCCATGCTGGAACGGCTGGACACCCAGGGCAGCGTGGGTCTGGAAGCCCGCCCGGTGCTGCTGTTCGCGGGTGCCCCCGGCCACCCCGACCCCGCCCTCGCCGCCGAGCTGGGGGTGCCCACGGCCCTGGTCAACGGGCGGGGAGTGGTGGGGCTGCCCTGAAGCGGGATTACCAGCCCGCCGTGTTCAGCACCCAGTAGGCCCGCCCCGCCCCGTCTGCCCGCGCCGCGCTCCCGTAGGGGACCGGACTGTAGAGGGCCGCGCAGTGGCCAGCGCTGCCCTTCCACACCGCGATGACCTCGGCGGGGTCGGTCATTCCGGCGGCGAGGCTCTCCCCGAAGAGCAGGGCGGCCCCGGCGGGCGGGGCGGGTCTGAAGCCCGCCTCCACCATCCGCCGCGCCGGGGTGCTTGTGCCAAGGCGGTGGGGAAGGTCCAGGGTGCCCCGTCCGGCCAGCACCGCCGCGTAGCGGGTCGCCGCCTCGTGCAGGTGGCCCTCAAAGGTGAGCGGGGGGCGGGACGGAAAGCTCCGGCCATCCGGGCAGGTGCCGCCGCGCCCGCGCTCGGCATTCACGGCCTCCAGCATGGTCCGCTCTGCCGCCGACTGCGGGAATCCGGGCTGGGGGCTGAGCGCGGGGCGAAAGCCCGCCGGAGCCTCGTAGGTGAAGGTGTCGCCGTGGTCGGGGTCATTCACGGTCACGAGCACCGCGCGGGGGCCGGGCGCGGCGGGGTCGCCCCCGCAGGCGGCGAGGAGGAGGGGCAGCAGCACGGCGGGCAGGATGGGGCGCATGGGAAAACCTCCGGGGCCAGCTTCGCCCCAGCGTAGGGCGCGGGCGGGGCCGGGCGCGTCCCCCCTGCCGGGGGGTGTTATAGCCTCCCCCCATGCCTCCACAACCCCTCACCGCCGAACAGCTCACCGCGCCGGGCGCTTACCCCGGCCTGCACCTCACCCTGCATGAGGGCGGCATCCTCGAAGTCACCTTGCGCAACGACAAGACGCTGAACTCCGTGGACGCCGAAGCCCACCGCGCCCTGACCTACATCTGGCGCGACATCGACGCCGCTGCGGGCGTCCGCTGCGTGCTCGTGCGCGGGGAGGGCCGGGGCTTTTCGTCGGGCGGAGATTTTGCCCTCATCGAGGAGATGAGCGGGGACTTCACGGCCCTCGCCCGCGTGTGGAAGGAAGCCCGCGACCTCGTGTACAACCTCGTCAACTGCGGCAAACCCGTCGTGAGCGCCATCCACGGCCCCTGCGTGGGGGCGGGGCTGGCGGTGGCGCTACTGGCGGACGTGAGCGTCGCCGCGAAGTCGGCCCGGATTCTGGACGGGCATGTGCGGCTGGGGGTGGCAGCGGGCGACCACGCGGCCATGGTCTGGCCCCTGCTGTGCGGGCTGAACAAGGCCAAGTACCACCTGATGACGGGCGAACCCGTCTCCGGCGAGGAAGCCGAGCGCATCGGCCTCGTCAGCCTGTGCGTCCCCGACGACGAGCTGCTCGACCGCGCCTGGAAGGTCGCCCGCACCCTCGCCGCGGGCAGCCCAACCGCCGTCCGCTGGACGAAGTACGCCCTGAACAACTGGCTGCGGGCGATGGGGCCGACCTTCGACACCAGCCTCGCGCTGGAGTTCCTGGGCTTCACAGGTCCCGACGTGCGCGAAGGGCTAGCGAGCCTGCGCGAGAAGCGCGAGCCGAGGTTTCAGGAGGACGCGCCGATTTGAGGGGAGCGGTCAGCCGTCAGCCGTTAGCGCCGGGAAGCCAAAGCGCTGGAGCCATAGCCCTTGGGGGCTGACCGCTGAGAGCTGAGCTATTGTGGGCCGAAACACGTCACTCCTCAGGAGGCATCACCATGACCATGACCACCAAGCAACCCGTCCGCGTGGCCGTCACCGGCGCCGCCGGGCAAATCGGCTACAGCCTGCTGTTCCGCATCGCCGCGGGCGACATGCTGGGCAAGGACCAGCCCGTCATCCTGCAACTGCTGGAGATTACCCCGGCCCTCAAGGCGCTTCAGGGCGTCGTGATGGAGCTGCGCGACTGCGCCTTCCCCCTGCTGGCCGACATCGTGACCAGTGACGACCCGATGGTCGCTTTCAAGGATGCCGACTACGCCCTCCTGGTGGGCGCGATGCCCCGCAAGGCCGGGATGGAGCGCGGCGACCTGCTGGGCGCGAACGGCGGCATCTTCAAGCCGCAGGGCGAGGCGCTGAACAAGGTAGCGAGCCGGGACGTGAAGGTTCTGGTCGTGGGCAACCCCGCCAACACCAACGCCCTCATCGCGCAGCAGAACGCGCCCGACCTCAAGCCGGAGCAGTTCACGGCGATGGTACGCCTCGACCACAACCGCGCCGTCTCGCAGCTCGCCGAGAAGACCGGGCAGCCCGTGACCGCCATCAAGAACGTCACCATCTGGGGCAACCACTCCTCGACCCAGTACCCCGACCTCTCGCAGGCGACCGTGAATGGCCAGCCCGCGCTGGGCGTCGTGGAGCGCGAGTGGTACGAGGGGACCTACATCCCCACCGTCGCCAAGCGCGGCGCGGCCATCATTAAGGCGCGGGGGGCCAGCAGCGCGGCTTCGGCGGCTTCGGCGGCCATCGACCACATGCGTGACTGGGCGCTGGGTACCCCCGAAGGCGAGTGGGTCAGCATGGGCGTGCCCTCGGACGGCTCCTACGGGGTGCCCGAAGGCCTGATTTACGGTTTCCCGGTGCGCTGCCAGGGCGGGAAATACGAAATCGTGCAGGGCCTGGAGGTCTCCGAGTTCAGCCGCGCCAAGATGGACGCCACGGCGAAAGAACTCGAAGAGGAGCGCGACGAGGTTCGCAAACTCGGTCTGGTGAAGTAGGCGCGGGGCAGGCTGGGGGCAGCGGAGCCGGGGAGGAGATGCCCGGCCCCGCTGCCCTCCCCGCTTTGGCCGTGCCAGAATGCCCCCGTGACCCCCACCTCCCCGGCGTCTCCGCGTGGCGAGCACGTGGACGTGTACACCGACCCCCAGGGCCGCGAGGTCCGCGTCCCCGACCCCTACCGCTGGCTGGAAGACCCCGACTCCGCAGACACCCGCGCCTGGGTGGAGGCGCAAAACCGGGTCACGGAGGCCTACCTCGACACCCTGCCCGCCCGCGCCGCCTACCGCGAGCGCCTCACCGCCCTGTGGAACTACCCCAAGGAAGGCACCCCCTGGAAACGCGGGGGGCGCTACTTCCGGCAGTTCAATCCGGGGCTGCTCAACCAGCCCGTGCTGGAGGTGGCCGAGCATCCGCAGGGGCCGTGGCGCACCCTGCTCGACCCCAATGCCCTCAGCGGGGACGGGACCGTCGCGCTCGCGGGGGCGTCCGTCAGCGAGGACGGGACGCGGCTCGCCTACGGCCTCCAGAGCGGCGGCAGCGACTGGGTGACCTGGCGGGTGCGCGACGTCGCCAGCGGCGAGGACTTCCCCGACCGCCTGGAGTGGAGCAAGTTCAGCGGGGCCGAGTGGCTCCCGGACGGCTCCGGCTTCTACTACAGCGCCTACGACGCGCCGGGGGAGGGCGGCGTCCTGACTGGGGCGAACAAGAACCAGCGCCTGATGTTCCACCGGGTCGGCACTCCGCAGGCCGCCGATACCCTCGTCGTCGCCCGCCCCGACGAACCCGACTGGGGCTTTCGCCCGCAGGTGACGCACGATGGCCGCTTCCTCGTGCTGCACGTCTGGAAGGGCACCGACCCCAAGAACCTGCTGTGGGTGCGCCCGCTGGAGTCGGACGGCCCCTGGCGCGAACTCGCCCCCGACTTCCGCGCCCGCTTCGAGCTGGTGGGCAGCGAGGGCGACGTGCTCTTGCTGAAGACCGACGAGGACGCCCCCCGCGAAAAGGTCATCGCCTGGAATCTGGCGACGGACGAGCGCCGCGACCTCATCCCCGAAGGGCCGCACAAGCTGGACTTCGCGGCGGCGGTGCCCGGCGGCCTCCTCGCCGTCACGCTGGAGGACGCGAGCCACCGCCTGACCCTCTACGGGCGGGACGGTACCCGCGGGCGCGAGATACCGCTGCCCGGCCTCGGCTCTCTGAGCGGCCTGAGCACCCAGGAGGACGACCCCGAAGTCTTTTTCGGCTTCACGTCCTTTCTGACCCCGGCGCGGCCTTACCGCCTGCTCCTGCCGGACGGCGAGCCGCAGGCCCTCGCCGAACCCGCGCTCACCTTTGACGCCTCTGGCTACGAGGTCACCCAGGAGTTCGCCATCAGCCGGGACGGCACGCGGGTGCCTTACTTCCTCGTGGCGCGCAAGGGCCTGGTCCGCGACGGTCAGAATCCCACCCTGCTCTACGGCTACGGCGGTTTCAATATCAGCCTGACGCCCGCCTTCAGCCCCTCGCGCCTCGCGTGGCTGGAGCGCGGCGGCGTGTACGTGCAGGCCAACTTGCGCGGGGGCGGCGAGTACGGCGAGGAATGGCACCGGGCGGGCACGCTGCGCGAGAAGCAAAATGTCTTCGACGACTTTATCGCGGTGGCCGAGCACCTAATCGCCACTGGGGTGACCTCGCCCGCGCACCTGGGCATTCAGGGCGGCAGCAACGGCGGCCTGCTGGTGGGCGCCTGCCTGACCCAGCGCCCCGACCTCTTCGCGGCGGCGGTGCCGCAGGTCGGCGTGCTCGACATGCTGCGCTACCCGCACTTCACCATCGGCTGGGCCTGGGCGTCCGACTATGGCCGCGCCGACGACCCGCAGATGCTGCACACCTTGCTGGCCTACTCGCCGCTCCACAACCTGAAGGAAGGCACGACCTACCCCGCCACGCTGATTACCACCGGCGACCACGACGACCGGGTGGTTCCCGCGCACTCCTACAAGTTCGCCGCCGCCCTCCAGCACGCGCAGGGGGGAGAGGCCCCGGTCCTCATCCGCATCCAGACGCGGGCCGGACACGGGGCGGGCAAACCCACCGCGCTTCTCATCGAGGAGGCTGCCGACGTGTGGGCCTTCCTGGAAGCGCGGCTGGGCGGCCCCCGCCCCGGGGCGGCGGTTGACAGCCCCCCCCGCCCCCGCTAAAGTAAGCGAGCCTCTGAAACGCGCCCCCGCGCGGGCGCAGCCAAGGAAAGCCGAGGTGGCGGAATTGGTAGACGCACTAGTTTCAGGGACTAGCGCCGCGAGGCGTGTGGGTTCAAATCCCATCCTCGGCACCACAGAAACCCCCGCGAAAGAGGCGGGGGGTTTTTCTTTGAGGTGGCTTTCCGGCTTTAGCCTCCCCGCCCCGACCCAAAGCGGCTGCGGGTGCGGCCCCGCGCTGCGGTGCGTTCGTAGACGGCCTCCAGCGCCGCCGCCCGCGTGCCGAGGTCGTACTGCTCGGCGCTGGCCCGCGCTCCGGCTTGCAGGGCGGGCAGGCGGTCCGGGCGCAGCACCCCCAGCAGCCCGGCGGCGAGGGCGTCCGGGGTGGGGTCGGTGACCAGGCCGTTGACGCCCGGCTGAATGAGGTCGAGGGCCGCGGGACTCTGCGCGGCCACCAGGGGCGCTCCGGCGGCCAGTGCCTCAATCATGCTCATGGGCAGAACCTCGGTCGTGCTCGCCGTGAGAAATGCGTCGGCGGCAGCGAGCGCTTCGGGCACGCGGGCATAGGGCACCGGCCCAGTGAAGGTGACGCCGGGGGGGGCCGCCGCCTGCGCCGCCGCCCGCCCCGGCCCGTCGCCGACGACGAGCAGGCGCAGCTCTGGCCGCGACGCCTGCGCCCGCGCAAAGGCCCGCAGCATCACGTCCAGATTCTTTTCGGCGGCGAGGCGGCCCAGGTACATCACCAGCGGCGCGTCTCCCGGCACCCCGTACTCGGCGCGGAAGGTCTCGCCCCGCGCCCCCCGGAAGCTGGCGAGGTCCACCGGGTTGGGAAACAGCTCGACCTCGCCACCGTAGCCGTATTCGCGCAGCATCTCGACCATCGCGCGGCCAGGGGCGAGCACGGTGTCGACCCGCCGGGCAAAAGCCGCCACATGCGGGCGCAGCATCGCCCGGCCCACCCGTTTTGGCATGGGCGCGTAGTGCAGGTACTGGTCGTACTGGGTGTGGGCCGTAAAAACGACCGGAGCGCCCGACAAGCGAGACCAGCGCAGCGCCAGCCGCCCGGCCAGAAAGGGATGCATGGTGTGCAGCACGTCGAGGTCGCGCAGCGGCAACCGTGAGGTCAGCAGCGGCCCCGGTGCCAGCATGACCGGATAGTCGGCGGGTGCCCCCAGCGCCCGCGCCCCCGCGAAAGACGAGTTCAGGCGGTAGATGCCCTCCTCCTGCCCCCGCGCCTGGGGGTGGCGCGGCGCGAAGATGCGGACCTCGTGGCCACGTTCGCGCAGGCCACGGGCATACAGCGCCGTACTCGTGGCGACGCCGTTGCGGGACGGCAGATAGGTGGCGGTCACAATCCCGATACGCACGGCTCCCGGAGTGTACCCCCGGAAGCGGCTCCCAGGGCCGTTATCCTGACCCGCATGACGCCCGCCTCCCCCTCCCGCTCCCAGCCCCAACTCATTCCCTGTGTGGACATCCAGTCGGGCCGCGCCGTGCGGCTGTATGAGGGCGACCCCGACCGGGAGACGGTCTACTTTGACTCTCCGCTGGAGGCGGCCCAGCACTGGGCCAGCCTGGGCGCGGGGCTGCTGCACCTCGTGGACCTCGACGCGGCGACCGGGCGCGGCGAGA
The DNA here is from genome assembly GCF_000482805.1 of Deinococcus murrayi DSM 11303. Taxonomy (GTDB): domain Bacteria; phylum Deinococcota; class Deinococci; order Deinococcales; family Deinococcaceae; genus Deinococcus; species Deinococcus murrayi. The sequence goes on from NZ_AXWT01000016.1 coordinate 51,883, forward strand.
ACCGAGCGGTCATCCGCCGCATCGCCGCCGAGCTGGGCGTGCCCGTCGAGGTGGGCGGCGGCATCCGCGACCGCGCCGCCGCCGAGGCCCTGCTGGAAGCCGGAGCTGAGCGGGTGGTCATCGGCACGGCGGCGGTCAAGAACCCGGCGCTGGTGCGTGAGCTGATAGCCGCGCACGGTCCGGGTCGGGTGGTCGTGAGCCTCGACGCGCGCGGGCTGGAGGTCGCCACCCACGGCTGGGCCGAGGGCAGCGGGGTCACGGTGGGCGACCTCACCCCGGCCCTGGCCGATGCCGGACTCCAAACCCTTATCTTCACCGACGTGACCCGCGACGGCACCCTCAGGGGCCTCGACCGCGAGCTGATGCGGCGGGTGCGCGGGCTGTGGTCCGGGACCCTCATCGTGGGCGGAGGGGTAGCCGACCGAGAAGATGTGCGCCTCCTCGCTGAAGAAGGCATCGAGGGAGCCATCGTGGGCCGGGCCATCTATGAGGGCACATTGCCGTATCCGGTGCCAGAGCTTTGACCCCAAGGGAAGGGGGACGCGGGGAGAAGCCTCGCCCGCGTCCCCCTTCCCTTACTCCGCTGCGGTTACCTGCGCCGCCCGCCCGTCCAGCCCAGCACCCGCAGCACCACGACGGCGGGCACGGCCAGCAGCGCGGTCACGGCGTTCCACAGCGTGCCGCGCACGGTGGGCAGCATCCGGCCTTCCTCGCGGGTGGGCACCTGCGGCAGCACGCGGGGCAGCTCGGCGCGGCGCTCCTGCACGCCCTGCACCAGCCGCGCCCAGCGCCCCGGAATGGGCTTGCCCTGCTCGGCGGCGCGGCGCAGGCCCTCCAGTTCCTGCTCGGAGGGGGTGGGGTCTAAGGCCGCGCCCTTGCTCACGAGTTCCTCTTTCTTCGTGACGCTGACGGCTCCGCCCGCGCCGGAGCCGTACTTTTGCGAGTACACCCACGTTACTTCCGCCCCGAAGAAGAAAATCATCGCGGAGTAGTACACCCACAGCAGCAGCAGCACGAGCGCCCCGGCGACCCCAAACGCGCTCCCCGGCGCGAAACGGGCGAGGTACCAGCTGATGGCAAGTTGCCCCAGCCCGAACAGCAGGGCCGTGACCACGCTGCCCACCCAGACCTCGCGCCACTGGAGCTTGACGTTGGGGAGCACCTTAAAGACTCCCGCAAACACCAGCGTCAGCACGCCCACCGCGACCGCCAGGGTCACCAGCCGCACGAAAAAGGCCCCCAGGCCAATCAGGTCGCCCAGGTCCCGCGCTATCGCCGAGAGGTAGGTATTCCCGATCAAAAAGGCGATGATGACCACCCCAAAGCCCAGAATCAGCAAAAAGGCCTTGAGCCGCGCTTTGACGATGTTGACGATGCCGCCCAGCGGTCCCGGCTCGGCGCCCCACAGGGTATTGAGGGCGTCTTGCACCTGCACGAACAGGCCCGTCGCACCCATAAACAGGGTGACAAAACCGATAATGCTGGCAATCAGGCTGCTTTGCTGAAGCTGAGAGTCTGATGGCAGCAGCCCCTGTACAAACTCCACCGCACTCTCGTTGATGTTCTCGGCCAGAAATGCAAAGAGCCTTTCTTGCACGTCCACGTTGGCGAGCAGGCCGCTGGCGACCGCCAGGGCAAAAAACAGCAGGGGCGCAATGGCAAAGATGGAGTAATACGCGACCGCCGCCGCCAGCCGGGGGGCTTTGTCCTGCCCGAAGGCCAGGGCCGCTTCCCGGACCAGCGTGAAGAGGTCAGTCAGGTTGAGCTTCATGGGAGGCAGTGTAGCGGGGGGGCCTGAGCTTGCCGGACCCCGTACCGGGGCGGGTTTCTTCACGCTCAGCTTGCCTCGCCGCTCTCTGCTAGCCTCGCCCCATGCGCCCCATTCCGCCCGGCTTCACCCAGACCCTGACGGTGTTGGTCACCGACGACATGACCGTGCAGTTCGCCGAACTCGGCGCGGTGCACCCCGTCTATGCGACCTATTGGCTCGCCCGGCACTTCGAGGAAGCGGGACGCAAGATTATCCTGCCCTTTCTCGAAGACGGCGAGGGCGGCATTGGCACCGAGGTGCAGGTCACCCACACTGCCTCGGCCTTGCCCGGTATGACCGTCACCGTGACGGCGACCTTTCAGCGCATGGAAGGCCGCCGGATTATCTGCGACCTCCGCGCCGTCTCCGAGTTGGGCGACGAGATCGGGCACGGCACGACGACCCAGATGGTGCTGCCCCAGGCCAAGATTGACGCCAACTTCGCGGCCCTGCGCGACCGCTGGCAGGCCCACCGAGAACAGGCGTAAACGAGGAACGGCAAAAAAACACCCCCGCCGGGGCAGGGGAGTGGGCCGTCTGCTGGCGGCTGTTCGCTGAAGGAGGCTTCCCTCACGCCCCCGGCTGCGCCACATCCCGGCCCTGGGTGGGCGGGATGGCCGCCGCTTCCAGCGCGGGCTTGGGCAGCAGCACCAGGTCGAGGACCTGTCCTACCTGCTCGAAGGGATGAATGCGCAGGTCGCCGCGAATGGCGCCAGGCACCTCTTGCAGGTTTGGCTCGTTGTCCTTGGGGATAATGACCTCACGGATGCCGCCCTGATGCGCGGCGAGCAGCTTCTCCTTGACACCGCCGATGGGGAGCACCCGCCCCCGCAGGCTGATTTCGCCCGTCATGGCCACGTCCAGCCGCACCGGGCGTCCGGTAATCGCGCTGATGACGGCGGTCGCGATGGTGATGCCCGCGCTGGGGCCGTCTTTGGGGGTGGCCCCGTCGGGGAAGTGCACGTGCAGGTCCATCGTCTTATAGAAGTCGGGGTCCGCGCCGTAGCGGGCCGCATTCGCCCGCAGGTAAGCGATGGCGGCAGCCACGCTCTCCTTCATCACATCACCCAGACTGCCGGTCATGTTGATTTTGCCGCTGCCAGGAGTCGCCAGCGCTTCGACAAGCAGCATGGTGCCCCCCACGCTGGTCCAGGCCAGGCCCTGCGCCACGCCCACCTGCGGTTCCTTTTCCATGCGGTCAGGGCGGTGCTGCGGCACGCCGAGGAAGGCAGGAATATCCGGGGCGTCAATCACCCGTACGCCCTCCCAGGGGCGCTCCAGCAGCTCACGGGCCGCCTTGCGGCAGAGCTTGCTGATTTGGCGGTCGAGGTTGCGCACGCCCGACTCCTGGGTGTACTCCTCCACGATGCGGTGCAGGGCCGCGTCGGTGATTTCTAGCCGCCCGGTCAGACCGTGGCTCTTGAGTTGCCGGGGCACCCGGTAGCGCCGCGCGATTTCCACCTTCTCCGGCTGGGTGTAGCCCGGAATCTGGATGACCTCCATGCGGTCGAGGAGGGGCCGGGGAATGGTCTGGAGGGTGTTGGCCGTCGTGATGAACATGACCTGTGAGAGGTCGTAGGGCACTTCGAGGTAGTGGTCCTGGAAGGTGTGGTTCTGCTCAGGGTCGAGGACTTCGAGCATCGCGCTCGACGGGTCGCCGCGCCAGTCGCTGCTCATCTTGTCGATCTCGTCGAGCAGGATGATGGGATTGGTCACGCCCGCCGTCTTCATTGCCTGGATGATGCGCCCCGGCATCGAGCCGATGTAGGTGCGGCGGTGGCCCCGAATCTCGGCCTCGTCGCGCACCCCGCCCAGCGCCATGCGCACAAACTTGCGGTTGAGGCTGCGGGCGATGCTCTTGCCCAAGCTGGTCTTGCCGACGCCCGGAGGCCCCACGAGGCACAGGATGGGTGCCCGCAGCTCGGCGTCATCGGTGCGCTCCTCGGCGGTGCGCTCCTGCCGCTCGGCGTCGGTCTCGCCGGGCTTGTGCGTGAGCTGCCGCACGGCCAGGAACTCCAGGATGCGGTCTTTGACGTCGCCCAGGGCGTAGTGGTCAGCGTCCAGAATCTCGCGGGTGCGGCCAATGTCAAGGATTTCCTCGTCGCGCTTGCTCCAGGGCACGTCGATGAGCCAGTCGATGTAGTTGCGCACGACGGTGCTCTCCGGGCTGCCGCCGGGGGTACGCTCCAACCGAGCCAGTTCCTTGAGGGCCTTGTCCTTGACCGAGTCCGGCATCCCGGCTGCTTCAATCTTCTCGCGCAGGGCCTCAATCTCGGCGGGGCCGTCCTCACCGCCGCCGAGTTCCTTGGAAATCGCCTTCATCTGCTCGCGCAGGTAGTACTCGCGCTGATTGGCGTCCATCTGTTCCTTGACGCGCCCGGCGATTTTCTTGTCCATATTGAAGCGCTCGGTGTCGCGGGTCAGCAGCCGCAAGACCGTCTCCAGCCGCGCCCGCACGTCGAGCGCCGAAAGCACTTCCTGCTTTTCCTCCGGCGTCCAGGTGGCGTGGTGCGCGACCGCGTCCGCGAGCGCCCCGGCGTCCGTGAGGTTTTTCAGCCCTTCGAGCTGGTAGTTGTCCAGCCGCAGGTTCTTGTTCTGGCGCTGGTACTCTTCAAAGGACGCCTTGACCTCTCCCGTCAGCACCTGCACCTCGCGGGTTTGCAGCTCGTCTGCCGGGGGGGTGCTCGGCGATGTCTGCGCCCGCACCCGCAGGTAGCTGCTGGGGACCTCTTCCTCGACGCGGGCGCGTTCCTGCGCCTCGACGAGCACCTGATAGGTGTTGTCGGGCATCCGCACCACCTGCTTGATCACCGCCAGCACGCCGACCTCGTACAGCTCGGCGCGGGTGGGGTCGTCCGTGCGCGGGTCGCGCTGGGTCAGCAGCAGCACCCGGCGGTCGCTGCTTTGCGCCTCGTCCACCGCCCGCTTGCTCTTGGGGCGCCCCACATCGATGTTCATGGTGATGCCGGGCAGAATGACCATATTTCTGAGGGCGACGACGGGAAGTTCCCAGACCATGCTTGCTCCTTATCACCGGCCCCAGGGCCGGAATGAGATGAGTCTAATGCGGGAGCCAAGAAAGACACCCGCCCACGATGTCCCGAAAGTCTAGGGACTGGGGCGGGGAAGGGCTGTAATCTCTGTTGCGTTTAGGCAGACTTCTTGAGTCCCTTAGACTCAAGAAGGGCGAGCGGATGGTCGATGTGCTCGGCGTCAAACCGCAGGTCGCGCAGGCCCTCAACGGGCAGCTCGAAGAGCAGGTCGGTCATGGCTTTTTCCAGGACCGCTCGCAGTCCCCGTGCCCCGGTCTTGCGCTCGCGGGCGCGCCGGGCGACTTCGCGCAGGGCGGCCTCAGTGAACTCCAGGTTGACATCCTGGAAGCCAAAGAGGGCCTGGTACTGCCGCACGATGGCCCCCTGCGGCTCGGTGAGGATGCGAACCAGCGCTTCCTCGTCGAGGTCCTGAAGCTGAACGACGAGGGGCAGGCGGCCCACGAACTCCGGAATCAGCCCGAACTTGACGAGGTCTTCAGGGAGGAAGCGCAACTCTTCTTTTTCCTCGCCCCGGTGCTCGGCCCCGAAGCCCAGGGCGCGGACATTGGTGCGGGCGCGGGCAATCTCAGCCATGTTCTCAAAGGCTCCGCCCACGATAAAAAGAATGTTTTTCGTGTTCACCTGCACGAGTTCTTGCTGCGGGTGCTTGCGGCCCCCCTGCGGCGGCACCTGCGCGACCGTGCCCTCGATGATTTTGAGCAGTGCCTGCTGCACGCCCTCGCCCGACACGTCGCGGGTGATGGAGGTGCCCTCACTCTTGCGGGCAATCTTGTCGATTTCGTCGATGTAGATGATGCCGCGCTCGGCTGCCGAGACGTCATATTCGGCGGCCTGCAAGAGCCGGACAATCACGTTCTCGACGTCGTCGCCGACATAGCCCGCCTCGGTCAGCGTGGTGGCGTCAGCAATCGCAAAGGGCACCTCCAGCATCTCGGCGAGCGACTGCGCGAGCAGGGTCTTGCCCGTACCCGTCGGCCCGATGAGGAGGATGTTGCTCTTTTGCAGGTTCACGTCGGGATGCGCGAGGCGCTGGTAGTGGCTCACGACCGCGACCGCCAGGGCTTTTTTCGCCTCGTCTTGCCCGATAACGAACTCGTCGAGGTAGGCCTTAATCTCGCGGGGGGTGGGCAGCTCTCCCAGGGTGAACTCGCTGCCTGCCTTCTTGTGCTGCTTGACAAGTTCGTGCGCCCGGTCGGTGCACTCGTTGCAGATAAAGGCGGCGCGGCCCGGCGCTTCGATGAGCTGGGCAATCTGGGGGTGCTGCCGCCCGCAAAACGAGCAGCGGTCCCCGCCCGGCGTGCCGCGCCCGGTCACAGCGCCCCCTCCAGCGAACGGGTGCTCTCAATCACCGAGTCAATCAGGCCGTACTGCTGGGCCTCTTCGGGCGACATGAAGTAGTCGCGCTCCATGTCACGCAGCAGCTTGTCGTGCGGCAGGTTGGTGTGCTTGTGGTAGATGCCGATGAGCTTGTCGCGCAGGTGCAGCACCTCTTTGGCCTGCACCTCCAGGTCGGGGGTGTTGCCCCGGAAGCCCGCCGACCCCTGGTGAATCATGATGCGGCTGTTGGGCAGGGCCATGCGCTTGCCCTTGTCCCCGGCCATCAGCAAGACGCTGCCCATGCTCATGGCGATGCCGACGCAGATGGTGCTGACCGGGGCCTTGATGTAGCGCATGGTGTCGTAAATCGCCAGCCCCGCGTAGACTTCCCCGCCGGGGCAGTTGATGTACATCTGGATTTCCTGCTCCGGGTTCTGCGAGTCGAGCAGCAGCAGTTGCGCGACGATGGTGTTCGCCATCTGCGACTCGATGGGCGTGCCCACGAAGATAATCCGGTCCTTGAGGAGGCGCGAATAGATGTCGTACATCCGCTCGCCCCGACCGGTCTGCTCGATCACGTAGGGAATCACGCTCATGGCGGGCATTATCGCACGGGTCTGCGGCACGAACGTGCGCAAGGCTGCGCTGGGGGGTTGTGTCCCCTCACCCCGCCCCCCACGTCCCGCGTTTCTCGCCTGGAGAATCTGGGAAAGCGAAAAAACCCTCTCCTGTGGGAAGAGGGCAGCTCGCGGGGCATCTTTCGTCACCTGCTCTAGTCCACAATCAGCGGAATCAGGACCGGGTTGCGCCCCGTCGCCTTGCGGACAAAGCGGCGCACCGCCCCGTACATGTCGTCGCGCACGTCTTCGAGGCGCTTTTTCTCGCGCAGGCCGACCTCGACGGCTTCCAGGGCGACTCGGCGAATCTGACCGTCGAGTTCGCGGTTGGAGCGCACGAAGCCCCGCGAGACGATCTCGACGTGGGGGGTGGGATGCAGCACCGCCGTCATGATCAGGATGCCTTCTTGCCCCATCGAGGCGCGGTCAAGCAGCACATCGTCGCCGATGTCGCCCACGCCGAGGCCGTCCACGTAGACCGCTCCGGCGGGCACGGTGCCCGTCACCCTGAACTCGTCGGGGCCAACCCTCACCACGTCCCCGTTGCGGGCAATCAGGGTGCGCTTGGGCGGGCGCGGCAGCGTCTGCGCGAGCTTGGCGTGGTTAATCTGGTGCCGCGGCTCGCCGTGCCAGGGCAGGAAAAACTTGGGCCGGGCGAGGTTGAGGATGGTCGCGAGTTCCTCCTGCGAGCCGTGCCCGGAGGCATGCACCCGGTAGGTGGGCGGATAGTACACGTCCACGCCGATTTCGTAGAGGCGGTTGATAATCAGGTTGACCGCTTCCTCGTTGCCGGGAATGGGATTGCTGGACAGAATCACGCTGTCGCCGCGCTTGAGGGCAATCTTGGCGTGGTTGCCAAAGGCGAGCCGCCCCAGCACCGCCATGGGCTGCCCCTGCGACCCGGTGCAGATGTACAAAATCTGCTGGTCTTGCAGGCCCGACACCTCTTCTGAAGTCAGGAAGGGGTCAGGGGTGTCGAGGTGCCCGGTCTGCTGGGCCACCTGGGCGTACTTCAGCATCGAGCGGCCTTCCATGACCACCCGGCGGCCCTGGCGGTGGGCGATGTGCAGCAGGTTCTGAATGCGGTTGACCTGCGAGGCGAAGGTCGTCAGAAAGACCCGGCCCCTCAGGCCCGCGATGAGGTCTTCCAGGTTCCGAGCAACCTCGGCCTCGCTGGGGGTGCGCCCCGGACGCTCGGCGTTCGTCGAGTCGCTGATCAGCAGGAGGACTCCGTCTTTTCCCGCTTGCTCGATGCGGGCGAGGTCGGACGGTTTGCCGTCGGCGGGCTGGTCGTCGAGCTTGAAGTCCCCGGTGTGTAGCACCACTCCGGCGGGCGTGGTGAGCAGGTAGCCCATGTTGTCGGGGATGGAGTGGGTCATGCGCAGAAACTCGACGTGAAAGTGCCGCCCGATGCGCACTTTGTCGTTGAGGTCAACCTCGCGCAGGTCCACGTCACTTTCCTTGATGCCGAACTCGGCGAGCTTCTCGCGCACCAGCCCCAGCGTCAGCGGCGCGCCGTAGACCGGCACCTTGGGAAGCCGCGGCAGGATATAGGGGAGGCCCCCGATGTGGTCCTCGTGGCCGTGGGTCAGAATCCAGCCCTTAATCAGCCCGGCGTGGGCTTGCAGGTAATCGATTTTGGGGATAATCAGGTCAATCCCCATCTGGTGGGCATCGGGAAAGGCGAGGCCCCCGTCGACGACCATGATTTCGTCTTGATAGCGGTAGGCGGTGATGTTTTTGCCGATTTCGCCCATGCCGCCGAGCGGCACAACTTCGAGGTATGGAGCGGGCGTGGTGGGGGCGGGCGCGCGGCCCTGCTGGGGATGGGTCATGGGGTCTCCGAGAAGGGGGCGTGCAGTTCTGGGCGGGAGAGCGCCGTACCGCACGGGGGGAGGGGCAAAGAGCCAGGCCCAAAGCGGCGCGGGGCGTGGCCCGAAGGAAAAGGCGGATTGTGGCGGCCCGGTTCCTTGGCGGACAAGCAGGGCGCAGTCCACGCAGCCTAGCACGCTCTGGCCGGGGCCAAGAGACCCGGTGCAGATGGCAACCCCATTCCTGAACTCGGCTGAAAGTGTTTCTTGGCAGAGCAGAGCGATTTTTTCGTCAAATCCAGAGGGCAACTTCAAAAGGGTGACGGCCAGCCGCTCCCGAAGAGTCTGCTTGGCAAGAAGGAGGTCCCCCCGCTTCCGCTGGAGCGGAAAGCCCGCCGAAAAGGGGTTCTCCTCACGGTCGGGCGTGAAGTGCCCATGAAGGCGAGTATCATCGGGGCGTGAGCGCCCAACGGATTCTTGTCATCGAGGACGACCTCGATATCGCCAATGTGCTGCGCATGGACCTCGGAGACGCGGGGTACGCCGTCGAGCACGCCGACTCTGCGATGAACGGCCTGATTCGGGCACGCGAGGATCATCCGGACCTGATTTTGCTGGACCTCGGCCTCCCCGACTTTGACGGCGGCGACGTCGTGCAGCGGCTGCGCAAGAACAGCGCCGTGCCCATCATCGTCCTGACGGCCCGCGACACCGTCGAAGAAAAGGTCCGGCTGCTGGGGCTGGGGGCCGACGACTACCTCATCAAGCCCTTTCACCCCGACGAGCTGATTGCCCGCGTCAAGGTGCAGTTGCGCCAGCGCGTGAGCGAAAGCCTCACCATGGGTGACCTCACCCTCGACCCCCAAAAGCGGCTGGTGACCTACAAGGGCGAAGAGCTGCGGCTTTCGCCCAAGGAGTTCGACATCCTCGCGCTGCTCATCCGGCAGCCGGGGCGGGTGTACTCGCGCCAGGAGATTGGCCAGGAAATCTGGCAGGGCCGCCTCCCCGAGGGCAGCAACGTCGTCGACGTGCACATGGCCAACCTGCGGGCCAAGCTGCGCGACCTCGATGGCTACGGCCTGCTGCGCACCGTGCGCGGCGTCGGGTATGCCCTGCGCGGATGAGCTGGCAACCCGCGTGAGCGCTGGGGGGGTACTCGCCCTGCTCGCGGCCCTGCCCGACCCGGTGTTGCGGCTTCAGGGCAGCTGCGTGCTCTGGCTCAATCCAGCGGCCCGCGAGCGGTTGGGCCACCCGGGGATGGACAGTTGGCAGGCCCTCTTCTCGCCGGAAACGGCCAAGCTGTTGGCTGAGGCCGCCGCGCAGGTGATTGGGGGAGCTGCGGCGGTGCGCCGCAGCGTGGCGCTGCCCGGCTCGCTTGCCCCGGCCCTCGCGACCCTCACGCCCGACGGAGAGGGCGGCGTTTGGCTGCACCTGCGCGACACCCGGCATCCGCTGGAGGTGGCCGAAGAGCTGCTGGACGGGCTGGGGTTGGGGCTGCTGGTGCAGGGGGCAGATGGCCGGGTCTTGCAGGCCAATGCCGCCGGGCAGCGCCTGCTGGACCTCAGCCTCGCGCAGATGACCGGCGAGGTACCCGCGCAGGCTGACTGGCACGTCGTCTCGGTGACCGGAGAGCGCCTCGCCCCCGAAGCGTTGCCCACCCGCGCCGCCCTCCAGACCGGCGAAGCGCAGCGGGACGTGCTGCTGGGCGTAGTGCCCGGCGGCCCAGCGGGAGAAGAACCGCGTTGGCTGAGCGTGACGGCCCTGCCGCGCCCCATCCCCGGCACCCGGCAGGTCAAGCAGGTCGTCACCGTCTTCGCGGACATCACCCCAGAACAGCGCCTGCGCCGTGAGCTAGAGCGCAGCGAGCGGCGCTACCGCTCGCTCGTGGAAGCCACCACGCAAATCGTCTGGACGACCACCCCGGCGGGCGAACTGCTGGGGCCGCAGCCGGGCTGGACCGCCTTTACCGGGCAGACCCCCCAGGAGTACTCCGGCGCGGGTTGGGTCACGGCCCTGCACCCGGATGACCGGGCCGGGGCGCGGGCCGCCTGGCAGCGCGCGGTGGAGGGCGGCACCCCCTACGAAACCGAATACCGCCTGCGCCGCGCCGATGGGGTGTACGTGCCCATGCTGGCCCGCGGGGTGGCGGTGCGGGAAGAGAGCGGCCAGGTGCGCGAGTGGGTGGGGATCAACCAGGACCTCAGCGCGGTCAAGGCCGCCGAAGCGCGGCTGCGCGAACTCAACGCCCGGCTGGAAGAGCGGGTGGAGGAGCGCACCCGCGAGCTGGCCGAGCTGACCCGCTTTTCGACCCTGCTGCTCACCTCGGCGGGGGAGGGCATCTTTGGGCTAGACCGCCAGGGCCGCACCACCTTTGCCAACCCGGCGGCGGCGCAGCTTCTGGGCTACAGCGTCGAGCGCCTGATAGGGGCACACCAACACAGCCTCATCCACCACCACCGAGCGGACGGAACGTCCTTTCCGGTCGAGGAATGCCCCATCTACCAAACCCTGCGCGACGGGCAGCCCCGGCGCAGCGAGGAGGACGTGTTTTGGCACGCGGCGGGGCATCCGGTTCCGGTGGCTTACGTCGTGACGCCGACCCACGACGCGGCGGGCGAGGTCAGCGGGGCGGTGGTGATGTTTCAGGACATCGGCGAGCGTCAGCGGGCGCGGGCCGAACTTGAAGCCGCCGTGCGCGACCTGAAGCGCAGCAACGCCGAACTCGAACAGTTCGCCTATGTCGCCTCGCACGACCTGCAAGAGCCGCTGCGGACGCTGGGCAGCTATGCCGAGCTGCTGGCCCGGCGCTACCAGGGACAGCTTGACGACCGGGCCGACCAGTACCTGCGCTTTATGGTGGAGGCGGTCGAGCGGATGCGTGGCCTGATTCAGGACCTGCTGGGCTTTGCGCGGGTGGGCCGCGCCGGGGGCACGGGGACGGCCCCCATCCCGGTGCCGCTCGACGGGGCGTTGCGGCAAGCCCAGAGCAATGTCCGCGCCCTGCTGGAGGCCACGGGCGGAGACCTCGACTGGGAGACGCCCCAGACCGTGCTGGGGCATCCGGGGCTGCTGGTGCAGCTCCTGACCAACCTCGTCGGCAACGGCTTGAAGTTTCACCGCCCAGGGGTTGCGCCCCAGGTGCGGGTCACGGCTGCCGAGGAGGGCGGCGAAGTTGTCATTCGGGTGGCAGACAACGGAATCGGGATTGCACCTGAGTATCATGAACGGGTGTTTGCGATCTTTCAGCGCCTCAACCCCCGCGAGACCTACCCCGGCAATGGCATGGGCCTCGCCATCTGCCGCAAAATCGCGGAGGCGCATGGCGGTCGTCTGACGCTGACCTCGACCCCCGGCGAGGGCACCACTTTTGAGCTGCGGCTACCCCTGTGGCGGGAGGGCGCGTGACCCCCGCTCGGCCCGACCGCATTGAGATTTTGCTCGTTGAAGACAGCGAGCCAGATGTCTTGCTGACCCAGGAAGCCTTTGAGGGAGCGCGGGTGCCCAACCGCGTGCACGTCGTCCGCGACGGTGTGGAAGCGCTCCACTTTCTGCGCCGCGAGGGAGAACACCGGGACGCCCCCCGCCCCGACGTCATCCTGATGGACATCAACATGCCGCGCAAAAACGGCCTGGAGGTCCTCGGCGAAATCAAGGCCGACCCCGACCTCGCGCCCATCCCCGTCGTCATGTTGACGACCAGCCAGTCTGACGAGGACGTGCGCGGCTCCTACACCCGGCACGCCAGCGGCTACGTTGTCAAACCCGTCGGCTTCGAGAACTTCTTGCAGGCCATCCGCGCCTTTGAGGACTTCTGGATGACCTTTGTGCGCTTTCCGCCCCGCGTATAACGGCCCGGTGGCCCGCCGCCCAGGACCCCTTACAAAAGCCCCGCCCCCAGCTTCCAGGCCGGGGGCGGGAGTGCGTGGGGGAGAGGCTTAGCGGCGGTCGGTGGTCCTGGTGGTCGTGGTGTGGGTGGCGACGGGCACCGGGCCGGGGCGGTTACGGCCCAGCAGCCCGAACAGGCCCGCCAGACCCAGCAGGCCCCAGGGGAACTGACGGGTGTCGGCCACACCGTCGTTGTTGGAGTCCACGACGCCGTCGTTGTTGGGGTCAACCGCGTTGTTGACGTCCTGGGCGGCATTGTCAACCGCCTCTCCGGTCTCGGTGGCGGCGGTGTCCACCGCGTCACCCACGGCCTGCCCAGCCTCATCGACGTTCTCGCCGAAGCTCTCGGCGGCCCCGTCAGTGGTGTCGGTGTTGGTGTCACCGGAGAAGTCGTCGGTGGTGCCGGTGTCGGTGGTGTCCGTGGTGTCGTCCTGGACCTGGATGTAGCCCGCGGCGGGGGCGGTCGCCAGAGCAGTCGGGGCGGCAAAGAGGAGGGCCAGCGTCAGCAGCGTCTTGTTCATAGGTCTCCTTGAGGTCGCTTTGTCAGCAACGGTTGAGTTGAGCACAGTCTGAGCGCGAGACATGGCGGAGCGCTGAGTGCGTATCCATGAGTCCTTCATGTGGCGAGGTCCGTTTCATGAGTGGCGGCTTCCCCCTGCATGGCCTGGAGCACGTTGCCCAGGTGGGTGTCCAAGTCCACGCCCAGTTCCCGCGCCCCCTGCTCGACCTCCTCGCGGCTTACCCCAGCGGCAAAGGAGCGGGTCCTGAAGCGCTTGTTGAGGCTGCTCAGGGTCACCCCGCGAACGTCCCGGTCGGGGCGGATGAGGGCTGCCGCCTGTACCAGCCCGGTCAGCTCGTCGACGGCGAAGAGGGTACGGGCCAGCCGCGTCCGGCGGGGCACGCCCGTGGCGGGTGCGTGCCCCAAAATCGCCTCCAAAGCCGCAGCGGGCAGGTCGGTGTGCTCGCGCAGGTAGGCCACCCCCCAGGTCGGGTGCTCTTCGGGGTGGCTCTCATAATCGAAGTCGTGCAGCAGTCCGGTGAGGCCGTACAGCTCCTCATCTTCGTGCCAGAGGCGGGCGTACCAGCGCATCGCCGCTTCGACATTCAGCATGTGCCGCCGCAGGGACTCTGAGGGGGTATGGGCCTGCATCAGCGCGAGGGCTTCTTCGCGGGTCATGCGGCAGTGTAGGCCGCTCCCCGCTCGCCCGAACAGGGCCGCCGTGGGCCTAGCCTTGCCCGATGTACGCCGCCCATTCCGGCTGCCAGTGGGCAAACTGGCCGTGGGCATAGACGCCGAAGGTGGGGGCGCGGGGGCGGCTTCGCAGGGGCATCCCGGCCTCATCGGGGGTGCGGTTGCCCTTGCGCTGGTTGCAGGGGCGGCAGGCGGTGGTCACGTTGTCCCAACTGTGCCGCCCGCCGCGCGAGCGGGGCAGCACGTGGTCGAGGGTGAGGTCCTGGCTGGAGCCGCAGTACTGGCAGGTATAGGTGTCTCGGCGCAGCACGTTGCGGCGATTAAAGGGCACCGGATGCACGCGGGGCCGCCGCACGTAGCGCCGCAGACGAATCACGCTGGGCACCCGCAACACCGTAGAAGGCGAGCGCACCACGTCGCCGCCGAGTTCCAGCACCTCCGCGACCCCGTACTGCACGAGCGTGATGGCGCGCTTGATGCTCGTGACGTGCAGAGGCTCGTAGGATGCGTTCAGCACCAGCACGCGAGGTGCGTTCAGGTCGGGGACCACCCGCAGCTCGCGTGCCTCCTTTCCGGTCACGCTCGTGTGTAGGTTCACGCGGGGCATTGTAGAGCGGCCTCTTCAGGCAGATGTTGCGCCAAGTCGCTGAGGAGCCGGACGCGCGCCTTAAGCTCTCCACGGGTACCCGCCCCGGCGCAGCGTCTCCTCGGCGGCGGGGCGCAGGAACTCTAGGGCGCCGTCGGCTACGTACTGGACCGCCAGCGCCCCCAGCAAGACCCCCAGCACGCGGGTGACCACGTGCACGCCCGTCACGCCGATGACGCGGGCGATTTGGCCAGAGAGGCGCAGGGCGAGGTAGCACAGCGCGAGCACGAAAAAAGTCACCAGAAAGACCGCTGAGAGCAGCGGCAGGCTGCCGTGCGCGTCCCCCGCCAGAATCATGATGCTCGCGAGCGTTCCTGGCCCCGCGATGAGGGGGATGGCGAGCGGAAACACACTGATGTCCTGGCGCTCCTGCGCTTCCTGCCCCTCTTCGGGGGTTTCCTTGGAGCCGCTGGGCCGGGCAAACACCATGTCGAGCGCGATGAGAAAGAGCAGGATGCCCCCCGCGATGCGAAAAGCCCCCAGGCTGATGCCGAGGTGCTCCAGCAGGCCGCGCCCGAACAGCCCGAACGCGAGGATGATGGCTCCGGCCACCAGCGTGGCCTTGAGGGCGACCCGCCGCCGCTCGAAGCTGGGGCGGTTTCCGGCCAGCCCGATAAAGATGGGGGCCAGGCCAATGGGATCCATCACCACCAGCATGGTCAAGAAGGTCTGGAGGCTGATGCTGGAGAGTTCCGCCACATTCACCCCCTCAGCCTACTGCCCGCCGTTCAGGCAGCGGTCCCCGCGCCCTTGCTGGCCTTAGGGCCGCACGGTGAGGGTGAGGCTGCCGGTCGCCTCGAAAGTCTGCTGGCCAGCCTGTTGTACGGCCCGCACCTGGAGGACGTAGGCGTTGGCAGGGGTGCCCGGCGCGACGGTCACCCGCAGGGGCACCGTCTGTCCGGCCTCTGCCCCGGCCTGCCCGAAGGAGACCGAGAGGCCCGGCGCGGGGACCTGGCTGCTGAAGATGAAGGGACCGGGGTGCGTCTGGGCCGAGTAGCCGCCCACCCGCACCGTGAGGTCGAGGGTGCTGCCCGCGTCCACGACGAGTTCGGCGACGGGGTGGCCCCCACGGGACATCACCACGTAGCCCCCCGCGCAGCCGGAGGCCCGCAGGACCCCAATGTCCCGCGCCCCCACCGCCAAGGCCGGAACGAGCGAAGCTGCGACCAGGCCCAGGCCAAGGGCCGCCCGCCGGGGGCGGTTCCAGTTCAGGGCGGTCAGCGCCAGGCCCCCCGGCCCCAGCAGCAGCGGCGGCAGCAGCGCGAGCACGGTGCGGCCCTGGCAAGGCCCCTCCAGCAGGGCGAGGCCTGCCCCCCGCACGAGCAGCAGCACCAGCGCCCCCAGCCCCCACCCCAGCAAGAAGGCGGGCAGGAAGGGACGGGGGCGCAGGGGGGCGGCGGGCACGCTCATTCCGGCAGGCTAGCGCGGACGGGTCGGGACGTGGTACCCGCTGTCCCGCTGCGCTCGGTCAGTCCGGCTGGGACGTTCCGGCAGAGGTATTCCCGCACTGCGGGCACAGACCCATAAACTCCAGCCGCACGTCGGTGACCTGAAAACCCGCCGGAAGTGCCGAGGGCGGCAGCGCCGGGATGTCGGCGGCTTCTACGTCAAAAATGGCCCCACAGCCCCGGCACACCGCGTGGTGGTGGTCGTGGCCCTCGTGCTTGTAGTCGTAGCGGGTGGCTTGCCCGGCCCGCTCGATGGTCACGACCAAGCCGTCGCGAACCAGGGCGTCCAGCGTGCGGTACACCGTGCCCAGGCTGACCTGCGGCAGCACTTGGCGCACCCGGCCATGAATCCACGCGGCGTCCGGGTGCTCGCGGGACGCCCGCAGCACTTCAATCACCGCCTGTCTTTGCCGAGTCTGCCGCACCATCGTCATGCCCCGAAGATAGCAAACGGCCCGCAGCGGGCCTGACGCGGGCGTTACGGTTGAGCCGGGGCCAGCTCTGAACCCAGTTCATTGCCTTTCGTTCAGCCTATCGGTTAGAACGCTGAACGTGCCCGAGCGCCTCCTGCCCCTCCTGACCGACCAGCCCCAGTCCGGGGACGCCCTGGGCGCGCGCCTGGGGGTGGGCCGGGTCACCGTGAACACGCTGGCGCGGCGGCTGCGGGAAGAAGGCGTCCCCGTCGTGACGACCCGCGCCGGGTACGCCCTCGCTCCCGGCACGCCCGCGCCGGGGCTGGTCGCGGTGACGGGCACCTTCGGGCGGGCGCTGCGCTACCGGGGCACAGTCGGCAGCACCCAGGACGAGGCGCGGGCCTGGGTCGACGACCCCCGTGACCCTGCCCCCCACGGCGCGGTTGTGGTGGCCGAGCGGCAGACCGCCGGGCGCGGACGGCGGGGCCGGAGTTGGGACACCGCGCAGGGATCGCTGGTCTTCAGCGTGCTGCTGCACGGACCGCTGCCCCTGCCGAGCCTCGCCCTCCTGCCGCTGGCCGCCGGGGTCGCGCTGCACGCGGCGTGTGGGGTGGGGGGGCTGAAGTGGCCCAATGACCTCCTCACGCCGGAGGGCCGCAAGCTCGCCGGAATCCTGCTGGAAGCCGACCTGCGGGGCGAGGAAGCCCGCCGCGCCGTGCTCGGCCTCGGCGTGAACGTAGCCGCCGCGCCCCCCGGCGCGGCCTGCCTGCACGAGTTTCGCCCGGAACTGACCCGCGCGGGGCTGCTCTCGCGCCTGCTGACCGAGCTGGAGCGCTGGCTCGCGGCCCCGCCCGACGAGGTGCTCGCGGCGTGGCGACGCTCCAACCTCACCCTGGGCCGCGAGGTCCGGGTCCTGACGGCGCAGGGCGAGGTATCGGGCACCGCCCTTGACCTCGGCGCGGGGGGCAGCCTCCTCGTCCGCCTCGCTGACGGGGCTACCGTGCCCGTTCATGCGGGTGACGTGCACCTCATCGGTTCCCTTTCCGCCCCTTCCCGTCCCCAGGAGGACACCCCATGACCCGTATCTCTCCCGCTACCGCCGCTCACCCCACCCTCGCCCGCACACTCGTGCCCCGCTCCAGCCTCGTCCGCGACGCGCTGCTCGTCTTCGGGGGCGCGGCCCTCGTCGCCCTCGTCGCGCAGGTCGAGATTCCCCTAAAGCCCGTGCCGATCACCCTCCAGACCCTCGCCGTGCTGCTCGTCGGGGCGGCGCTGGGCTGGAAGCGGGGCGCGGCGAGCATGACGACTTACCTGCTGGCGGGGGCAGCGGGGCTGCCCGTCTTTGCGGGGGGCAGCGCGGGCCTCGCCAAGTTCGCCGGGCCGACGGGCGGCTACCTGCTGAGCTACGTCTTCGCCGCCGCCCTGGTGGGCTGGCTGGTACAGCGCTCCGCCCTCGACCGCAAGCCCGCCGGGGCGGCGCTCGCCATGCTCGCCGCAAGTGTCGTCATCTATGCCTTTGGCCTGACCTGGCTGAGCCTGGTGACCGGGCTGCAGGGGCAAGCGCTTTTGAACGCGGGCCTGACGCCCTTCCTCGTTGGGGACACTCTCAAAATCGGCCTCGCGGCGCTGCTGCTGCCGGGGGCGTGGGCGCTGGTGCGGCGGCGCTGAGCGGGTCCTCACCCTCCCCCGCTGCGTTATCGGCGGGGTGAGGGCCTTTTTCCCTATACCTCCGCCTCCTCGCGGTGAGGGACCAGCGTTTCCCGGCGGTTGCGCCAGCGGGCCGAGTGCCCGAAGGGGTTGGAGACGGGGTCTACCGCCATCTCGCGGGCGGTGCGCGGTCCTTGGGTGCTGCGGGCCAGGGTGCGCAGGTCGGCCTTGGGGCGGCGGTCCGCGTACAGCAGGCCGTTTTTCTCCTGAAAGGTGTCGGCGAGCTGGGTATAGCAAAACCCCGACAGCCCCTCGCAGGCGTGAATCACTGAAAGCAGCAGCGAGTAGTCACTCAGGAAGGCGGTCTCGCTCTGTGACTGGCTGTAGCCCCAGCCGCTTTGCCGACCCGGAATGTAGGCGATGCCGCCGAACTCCGAGAGAATCACGGGCAGCCCGGCTTCGGGGAGGTTGCCCAGGGTGAGGACCCGGTCGGCGGGCTGCTGATGCTCCAGCGTTTGGCGGGTGCTCTCGCAGGTGCCGTAGCGCCGCCGCAAGAGTTCGGGGTCGTCGGCGTAGTCGTGCACGGTCAGCAGGTCGGTTGCGGTGTGCTCCCAGCCGTCGTTGCCGACCACCGGGCGGGTGGGGTCGAGCGTCTTGGTGAGGTGGTACAGCGCCCGCACGTAGTCGCGGTGGGCCGGATTGTTGGGGAGGTCCGGCACCCCCCAGGACTCGTTGAAGGGCACCCAGGCCACGATGCAGGGATGCGACAGGTCGCGCTCCAGCACCTCCAGCCATTCGCGGGTGAGCCGCCCGACCGCTTCCGGGGTAAAGCGGTAGGGGCTGGGCATCTCCTCCCAGACCAGCAGCCCCAGCACGTCGCACCAGTACAGCCAACGCGGGTTTTCAATCTTCTGGTGCTTGCGGGCACCGTTAAAGCCCAGTTGCCGGGCGAGTTCCACGTCGCGGCGCAGTTCTTCGTCGGTGGCGGCGAGCAGCCCTTCGGGCCAGTAGCCCTGGTCGAGCACCATCCGCAGGGAGTAGGGCCGCCCGTTGAGCAGGAAACGGTTGCCCGACACCCCCACCGAGCGCAGCGCCGTATAGCTGTGCACCCGGTCGAGCCGCGTGTCGCCGCGCCACAGCTCGACGCAAGCCCCCAGCAGTTGTGGGTGCCCCGGACTCCACAGCAGCTCGTTGCGGAAGTCGTCGATGCCGGGGTCGGCCAACGAGAGCTGCCGGACCATGTGCCGGTGCGTGACGGCGTAGCGGTCGTCGATAAGCAGTTCGCCCCCCCGCCACAGCCGCACCCGCAGGGTAAGGTCTGGCCCCAGGTCCCCCTTCAGGGTCGCCCGCACGCCAATCTGCCAGCGCTGCATGTCGCTCGTCCAGGTCAGGCGTTCCAGATACGTCTCCGGCACCGGCTCCAGCCATACGGGTTGCCAGATGCCCGTTGTGCGCGGGTACCAGATGGAATGCGGCTCGCGCTGCCAGTCCTGCTTGCCGCGGGGCTGGGTCAGGTCATGGGGGTCGTCCTCGGCCCGCACCACGATGTCCAGCGTGGGGCTGAAGGCCGCTTGCCGAGTCACCTCCGCCGTAAAGGGCGTGTGCCCCCCCTCGTGCTCGGCCACCAGGTCGCCATTGACCCACACGCGGGCGCGGTAGTCCACCGCCCCGAAGTGCAGCAGCAGTCGCCCCTGCCGCTCGTGGGCGTCCAGCGCCACCGTGCACCGGTACCACACCACCGCATGAAAGTCCTCGTCATGAATCCCGCTGCGGATGCTTTCGGGTGGGTAGGGCACCTCAATCTCGCGGTCAAACACCACCTCTTCAGGGTGCGACCACTGCGCGGCGTCGTCAAAGGCAAAGCGCCAGGTCCCGCCGAGGTCGCGCCAGTGCTCGCGCTCCAGCAGGGGCGTGGGATGGGTGGAATAGGGCACGCGGGGCCTCCTGGGGTGGGGGAAAGAGGGAGGAGCAGGGCCAGCAGCCGGAAGGGATGTGGGTCTACGCTACACCCCCCGGCGGGGGGGACTAGGGGGTGGGTTACGTGACAAGCCCGAAAAAGGCCCCCACCTTCACCCGGATGGGGGCTTCGTCTCAGGGCGGGTCTGTCTGCCTCCCGTGCGGAGGCCCTGCCCGAAGGATGGCCCCAGTGTGGCCGCCCGGCCCCGGCGGGGGCATCCGCCGAAAGGGGGAGGGTGAGGGGGGACCAGGGCTACAGAGTCACGATACGAAGGGTAGGAAAGTCGCTGAAGTCGGCCACATTGAGGGTAAAGAGTCCGTCAGCATGGTGCAGGGCGTGGGCACCGATGAGGGCGTCGGGGAGGACTGGCCGCATTCCCCTTTGCCCCCCGGCGCGTCGGCGGGCGTGCAGGGCGGCATTGGCTTGTCCGGCTTCGGCCCAGGCCGCGAGGCTCATGCTGGGGTCAAGGATGATGCCCGTCGCCCCAAGAAAGGAGTCGATCAAAGGACGTGGCGTGTTGGGGCGGGCGTGCAGCTCGGCATACACCACACCGCTGATGACCAGTGGTCCCTGTGCTTGCAGGGCCGCCAGGACTCGCGCCACATCCGCCGCCCTGGGCGTTCTGTCCAGCAGGTCACTGATGACATTCGTGTCGAGCGCGGTTCTCAAGGGCGGTCGTCCCTGGACCCGGCGTCCTTCAGAACCTCATCCATCCGGGTGACACGGGCACCCGGACCGCTGCGCAGAAGGCGGAGTTCCTCGTCACTCAAGCCCTCGTGCCGCGTCTCGCGGATGAAGTCGTCGGTCGTGTAGCCCTCTGGGAGCGGAGCCGCCCCGACCCAGGCCAGAAATGGATTCCCCTCACCCCGGCTGGGGCGAACGTGAATCCCTTGCTCATCCATCACGAACTCTATCCGGTCCCCCTGGCCGACACCCAGCCGCTCGCGGACCTCACGTGGCAGGACGACCTGCCCCTTGCTGCTGACGGTCACGGTCTTCGTTCGCATGATTGCCCCCCTTTCTTACACGATGACATGCAAGGTAAGACTCTTGATGAGCGGCAAAAGCGCCCCCACCCAACTTCCGGGCAGGGGCGCTCGCGGCCAAACTTAGGCGATTTACTCCGCGACAGCGGGCACGCTCGCCACACCCGGCACGTCCCCGGCGCGGCCTTCCTTGATGGCCGAGAGGACGCGCTCGCGAATCTCGGCCTCCAGCTCCGGGCGCTCGGCGATGTAGGCGATGGCCTTTTCCTTGCCCTGGCCGATGCGGTCTTCCCCGTAGGAGTAAAAGGACCCCGCCTTTTTGATGATGTCCATGTCGGAGGCCAGCGTCACGAGGTCGCTGAGCTGGTCGAAGCCCTTGCCGTACATCAGGGTCAGCTCGACTTCCTTGAAGGGGGGCGCGACCTTGTTTTTCACAGTCTTGACCTTGACGGTGTTGCCCACGGCGTCGTTGCCCATCTTGACGGGCTGCCCAATCTTGCGGACGTCGAGGCGCACCGAGGCATAGAACTTCAGCGCCCGGCCCCCGGTGGTCGTTTCGGGGTTGCCGTACATCACGCCGATTTTCTCGCGGACCTGGTTGATGAAGATGGCGGCGGTGCCCGTCTTGGAGAGGATGGCCGTGAGCTTGCGCAGGGCTTGGCTCATCAGCCGGGCCTGGAGGCCGGGCAGCGAGTCGCCCATCTCGCCCTCGATTTCGGCGCGGGGGGTCAGCGCGGCGACCGAGTCCACGACGACCACGTCAATCGCACCCGACCGCACGAGCAGCTCCATGATTTCCAGCGCCTGCTCGCCGTTGTCGGGCTGCGAGACGAGTAGCTCGTCGGTGTTCACGCCGAGGCTGCGGGCGTACACCGGGTCGAGGGCGTGCTCGGCGTCGATAAAGGCGCAGGTGCCGCCCGCCTTTTGCGCCTGCGCGATGACCGAGAGGGCCAGCGTGGTCTTGCCGCCCGACTCCGGCCCGTAAATCTCGGTGATGCGCCCGCGCGGAATGCCGCCTACGCCCAGCGCGAGGTCGAGGCTGAGGCTGCCCGTGCTGACCGCCTGCACGTCGAGCTTGCTCTCGGCCCCCAGCCGCATGATGGAGCCTTTGCCAAAGGCTTTTTCAATCTGGGTCATGGCCGTCTCGATGGCCTTGAGCCGTTCCTTGCTGTCGGCGGGGGTGCTGAGGTCCTTGGGGGTGTCTTTGCTCATGGGGTCTCCTCTGGAGGGGGGAGTGGGGAGTGGGGAGTGGGGAATGAAGCGTCTCTGTCGTTGGCGGCTGGAAGCTGGCTGCTGGCCGCTCCCCGCAGCCGGAACGTGCTCACGGTGTCGTAAATCGGGCCGGTCTTACGGAGGGTGCTGCGAATCAGCGCCATGTTCCCTGCCTGCCAGCCGAGGTCAAAGAGAAGGGGAGAGACCCGCGGTGCCGGTCCCTTCTTGCGGGCCAGGGTGACGTGCGCCTTAAAGGGGAGGTCGTCGGTGGCGATGCCGAGGTCCCGCAGCCCGGCCCGCAGCTCGGCGGCGAGGTCGTTCAGACCCTCCGCCTCCGCCTTCACGAACCAGACGCGGGGGCTGCCCTCGTTGGGAAAGTAGCCGGTGCCGCGCAGCCGCAGCTCCAGGGGTGGACGCTGCGCCGTGAGCCGGACCCCCAGCCGCTTGAGGTCGGCCACTCGGTCGGGCGGCACGGCGGGCAGGTAGGCGAGGGTGATGTGCAGCTGGTCGGCCCGCACCGCCCGCCAGTTGCCGCGCAGCTGCCGCTGCGCCTCGGCGAGGGGAGCCGCCACGTCGCTGGGGACCTTGAAGGCGTAAAAGAGGCGGAGGGGTTGAGGGGCTTGTGGCGGGTGGCTCGTAGCTTGTGGAGGGGCGGGCTGGGGGACCTCAGCCTTGACCTGGGCTTCATGAGCGGGCGGCGCGGCGGGCCTGGGCGTCTTGCGAATCCTCATGCGCCCACCGCCGGGGAGCGCAGCACGCGCAGGGCGAGGGCCAGCGCCGCGACCGCCGCCCGCTCGCGGATTTGGGCGGGGTCACCGGGCCAGTCGAGTGCCCGGACCTCGGCCCGCTCGCCGTCGCTCAGGGCGACAAAGGTGCGGCCCGCGCCCTCCCCCTTGGCGGTGGTGACGGCAGCGAGGCCCACGTCGGCCCCCAGGTGCTCCCGCGCTCCCCGCGCCAGCTCCAGGGCAGCGGGTTGGCTCACGACCCCGTGGTCGCGCAGGGTGACCGGGGTCAGGCCCAGGGTGATGAGGCGGGCATGGTCCACCGTGACGGCGGCATCGAGGAAGCCCGGTTCATCGGCGAGCAGCAACGAGAGCGCCCCGCCGCTTCCGGCCTCGACCACGCCCAGGGTGCGCCCGGCGAGGGCGGCGGTCACCGCGCCCGCCAGCGTGTCGCCGTCCTCACCCCAGGTCCAGCGGGCGAGGCGTTCGCGCACGGTCGCCAGCACCGGGGCGGCGAGGGCCTGCGCCTCTGCGGGGGTAGGGGCACTTGCCGCCACCCGCACGTCTACCCCGGTTTTGCGGGCGTAGGTGGCGACGCTGGGATTGGCCGTCCGCGTGAGTTCCCTCAGCAGCTCGGCCACGTTGCTCTCGCCGATGCCCTGGGTATGGAGGGTCACCGTGTGCAGCGCTGCGTCGGGCAGCGGCAGCCGGGGCAGCACCTCTTCGCGCCACATCCGCTGCATCTCGCGGGGGGGGCCAGGCAGAGCAACGAGGAGGCGCTCCCGGCCCCCCACCCGCGTCCGCACGAACCACCCCGGCGCGGTGCCGACCGGGTTGGGCAGCGCCTCGGCGGAAGGAATGAGCCAGGCCTGCTTGCGGTTGACACCCGGCATGACTCGGCCCCGGTGGGCATACAGGCCCTCCAGCCAGGCGAGCAGAGCGGGGTCTTCCTGTGGCGTTTCGCCGAGCACCTCGGCAATCGCCTCGCGGGTGAGGTCGTCGTCGGTGGGGCCGAGGCCGCCCCCCACCAGGACGAGGTCGGCGCGGGAGAGGGCCAGCCGCAACCCCTCGCTCAGGCGGCCCAGGTTGTCGCCCAGCACGGTCTTGCGGTGCAGCGTGACCCCCCGCGCCGCGAGTTCGCGGGCGAGGTAAGCGGCGTTGCTGTCGACGATTTCGCCAAGCAGCAGCTCCGTGCCCACGCTGATGATTTCTGCTAGTAGCATAACAACCTCGGCTGAGTATAGGCGATGGCGAAGCGAGATGCCAGGGCAATCACCCACCGAGTGTAGGCGGCAGTGGGGGTGAACTGGGGAAGTCGCGACGCGGCCTTTCCTTTGCCTTCATAGTGGGGGCCGTGACGACGACTTCAGCCTCCACGGGCGGCTTTTTCGACCGCTATTTCGGCATTCGGGCGGCGGGCAGCACGCCGGGCACCGAACTGCGGGCGGGCCTGACGACATTCCTGACGATGAGCTACATCCTCTTCGTCAACCCGCAGATTCTGAGCACGGCGATTGACGTGCCCAACGCGTTCGTGCAACTGCTGATGACGACCGCGCTCGCGGCGGCCTTCGGCTCGCTGGTGATGGGTCTGGTGGCGCGCTACCCCTTTGCGCAGGCCCCCGGCATGGGCCTGAATGCTTTTTTCGCCTTCACGGTGGTGGGCGGCTTGGGGGTGCCGTGGCAAACGGCGCTGGGGGCCGTCTTCGTCTCTGGGGTGCTGTTCGTGCTCCTCAGCGTGGTGGGGGCGCGGCAGGCCATCGTGCGGGCGATTCCGAATGTCCTGAAGTTCTCCATCACGGCGGGCATCGGGGCCTTTCTCGCCTTTATCGGCCTGCGCAACGCGGGCATCGTGGTGGCCAACGAGGCCACCCTGGTTGGCCTGGGCCGCCTCACCGCCGCCCCGTCGGTGGTCGCGCTGACCGGGCTGGTCATCACGGCGGCGCTGCTGGCCCGGCGGGTGAGGGGCGCGATTCTGTGGGGCATCCTGGCGGCCACCGTGCTTGCCATCGCCTTTCGGCTCCCGGTGTACGTGGGGGCCAACGGGCAGCCCGCCCCCTTCAGCGGCTTTACCGGGCGCTTCCTGGGCATCTTCGACACCCCGGTGTGGCCCGGCAGCCTCATCGGGCAGCTCGATATCACTGGGGCGCTGGGGCTGGGGCTGCTCAGCGTGGTCTTTACCTTCTTCTTTGTGGACTTCTTTGACGCGACCGGAACCCTGACGGGTCTGGCGCAAAAGGCCGGATATCTGCGCGAAGACGGCGACATGCCCCGCGCCCGGCGCACCTTTGCGAGTGACGGCCTCGCGGCGATGGTGGGGGCTTTCCTGGGCACCTCCACCACGACCGCTTACGTAGAGTCAGCCTCCGGCATCGAGGACGGGGGCCGCACCGGACTGACCGCCGTGGTCGTGGGCGTGCTCTTTCTCCTCGCCATGTTCCTGTGGCCCTTGGCGAGCGCGATTCCGGCGGCGGCAACCGCGCCCGCCCTCATCCTGGTGGGGGCGCTGATGCTGGAGGGCCTGCGAAACGTTCACTGGGAGGACGTCACCGAGAGCATCCCCGCTTTTCTCACCCTCATCGCCATGCCGCTGACCTTTTCCATCGCCAACGGGGTGAGCTGGGGGGTCATCAGCCTGTGCGGCATCAAGCTGCTCGCGGGCCGGGGCCGCGAGGTGCACCCCATCCTGTACGCGGTCGCGGCGCTGCTGCTGGCGCGGTACATCTGGCTTTCGGAGTAGCGGGAGTTGGAAGTGGGGAGCGTCCTGCGGGGCGCTCCTTGCTTCTTGCAGCGCGTGGGGAGCGCCCAACCCTGCCCCCCCTCACCCCCTGGCCCGGAGGCCCCCGGTAGACTGGGCGGGTGAACGGGTCCGGGGTCAGTGGGGAATGGTCAGTGGGGAGTGGGTCGTGGTGTCTGCCTTTCCCACTTCCCACTCCCCACCCCCCACTCACAGCCCCGGAGGGGCCAGCATGAGCGCCATCTACCAGCGCGCCCGCCCCATTCGCTGGGAGCAGGTGGTCGGCCAAGAACACGTCAAGGACGTGCTGAAAACCGCGCTGGAGCAGGGGCGGGTGGGGCACGCCTACCTCTTTTCCGGGCCGCGGGGGGTGGGCAAGACGACCACCGCCCGCCTCATCGCGATGACCGCCAACTGCACCGGGCCGAGTCCGAAACCTTGCGGCGAGTGCGAGAGCTGCCTCGCGGTGCGTGCGGGGTCGCACCCCGACGTGCTGGAGATAGATGCGGCCTCCAACAACTCGGTCGACGACGTGCGTGACCTGCGCGAGAAGGTTTCCTTGGCGGCCATGCGCGGGGGCAAAAAGATTTACATCCTCGATGAGGCGCACATGATGTCGAGGGCGGCCTTTAACGCCCTCCTGAAGACGCTGGAGGAGCCGCCCGCCCACGTCATCTTTATCCTGGCGACGACCGAGCCGGAAAAAATCATCCCGACCATCCTCAGCCGCTGCCAGCACTACCGCTTTCGCCGCCTGACCCCGGAGGAAATCGCCGGAAAGCTCGCGGAGTTGGCCCGGCGCGAGGGGCTGCAGGCCGAGCCGGAGGCCCTGCACCTCATCGGGCGGCTGGCCGACGGGGCGATGCGCGACGGCGAGAGCCTGCTGGAGCGGATGCTCGCGGCGGGCACGGCGGTCACCCAGGCGGCGGTCGAAGACGCTCTGGGGCTGCCCCCCGGCGAGCGGGTGCGGGGCATCGCGGGGGCCTTGGTGCTGGGGGACGCGGGGGCAGCCCTCCAGGGGGCAGCGCAGCTCTACCGTGAGGGCTTCGCGGCGCGGACGGTGGTTGAGGGCTTGGTCGCGGCCCTGGCGGACGCCCTGCATGCCGAGCTGGGGCTGGAGGGGCAGGCGCTGGAGGGAGCCGACGTGCCCCGGCTGCTGCGGCTGCAAGCGGCCCTTGACGAGCAGGAGGCCCGCTTTGCCCGTTCCGCCGACGGCCTGAGCCTCGAACTCGCCTTGACGCACGCCCTCCTGGCCGCCGGTGGGGGGGGCGCTGCGGGAGCGGGGGCTGCCGCGTCCGCCCTGCCCACCGATGTGACTCAGCGCCTGAGCCGCCTGGAGCGCGAGCTGGCCGAGCTGCGGGCATCGGGGGGAGCGGCGGCTCCATCCACGGCTCCGGCTCCTCCAGTGGGGGTGCGGCGGGCGTCTGCCGCGCCGTCCCCCGCTGGAGGAGCGCCCGCCCCCGTCCCGGCCCCCGCGCCCGCAACCCTGCGGGGCACCTGGGCGGACGTGACCCGGCAAGCCTCCATGCAGCTGCGGGCCTTTCTCAAGCCCGCCCGGATGCACGCCGAGCCGGGCTACGTGAGCCTGAGCTACGACGAGAAGAGCAGCTTTCACGCCAAGCAGATTGCCGCCAAGTTTGACGAGGTCGCGGCGCTGGTGCTCAAGGTCTTCGGTCCGGTCACCTTCGAACTCGCCGGGCCGGACGTCGGGCGGCGGGTGCGGCTGGGGGGCGGCGGGGACGATGCTGGGCCGGATGGCGGCGGCGGGGGCGGGGGCGTGCCGTCTTCCCCCACTCCGTCGCCTCCCAGTCCTCCTCCAGCACAGGCCGCCGCGCCCACAGCCGACATTCCCGCCTTCGACCCCGCCCCCCGCCCCCGCGCTTCACGGGGGCCGGACTTCGCCCCGCTGGAACGGGCGGCCCCGGAAAAGCCCGCCTCCCACGCCCGTGCGGCGACCGCCACCCTGGAGGCGCCTCCTGCCGCCCCCCTGCGCCCGGCCCCGCCTCCCAGCCCCGACGACGTGACCCCCGCACCCCTCGCAGAGGCCGCCTCCGCCCCCTGGGAGGAGGCCCCCGCCGCCCAGCCGCCTCCCCCGCCCGACGCCGTCCGCGAGCTGTACATCGTCGAGGAAGTGACCCAAGAACCCGACTGGGACGACATCGGCGGTTCGGTGGGCGGACCACCGCCCTCGCTGGAGGACGCCCCCTTCGCGGACGCGCTGCCTGCCCGCCCCGCGCCCGCCCCGCGCTCTGGCCCCCCGGCCCCGGTCCCCGCCGCTGCCGGGGCCGCCCCCGCCCGCCCCGGCGACATCCGCGCCCATCCCCTCTACGAGGAAATCAAAGGGCGCTTTGTGGGCCGCGTGCGCGAGATTGGCAAGAACCGCCGCGCCCCGGCAGCGGCGGAGGCGAGCGGCGCGGACGACGACGAGGGAGAGGGGACCGAGGCCGAGGCCCAGGCCTAGGGCCGGAGGTTCCGTCTTCACCCGCTCGCCTTGGCCTCTGCGCTAGGCTGCCCGCACGCCGTGAAGACTCCTCATTTCGTGCGCCCCTCCGTGCGCCTTGCCCTCTCCCTGAGCCTGCTATGGTCACTGGCCGGGGCGACGGCTCCCGCGCCTGCGCCTTCCGCCCTGTCCCCCGCCGAATCTGCCCCGGTGCCTTCCCCGGTAGTGGTGCCCGCGCTGCCGCTGCCGCCCGCCCCCGCGCCGCAGGAACCGCCCGCTGCGCCCGCCCCGACGCCCCCTGCTCCTGTCCCCCCGCCCCCTCAGCCCGCGCCCATCAGCACCGTGCGGGGGCTGTGGGTGGACGCCTTCGGGCCGGGCCTCAAGACGCGGGAGCAGGTCGCGCAGGTCGTGGAGGACGCCGCGCGGCTGGGGGTCAATACCCTCTTCGTGCAGGCGGTGCGCCGGGGCGATTGCCTGTGCCTGCGGGCGAGCGTGCCGCCCATCACCGACAAGGACTTCGAGAAGAACTTTGACCCCCTGACCATCGTGACCCGGCTGGCACACGCCCGCGGGATGCGGGTCATCGCCTGGGTCAGCGTGACGGGGGGGGTCAATGCCCGCATGCCCAACACCAGCCCCCGCCATCTCTCGCGGCGGCATGGCCCGGACGCCGGGGCCGAGTCGTGGATGTCCCGCCGCCCCGACGGCTCCTGGCAGGAGGGCGGCGACGGCTGGCTCGACCCCGGCATTCCCGCCGCCGCCGACCACATGGTCGAGTCGGTCGTCAGCCTGGTCCGCAACTACCCGGTCGACGGGGTGCAGCTCGACCGCATCCGCTACCCCGACGGCGGGGCGTGGGGCTACGACCCCAAGACGCTGGCCCGCTACCGCGCCGAGACGGGCGCGAAGGGTACCCCCGCTCCCAGTGACCCCCGCTGGCAGGCCTGGAAGCGCGAGCAGGTCACGGCCCTGGTGCGCCGCATCAGCCTGGAGGTCAAGGCCATTCGCCCGACCGCCTGGGTCACCGCCGCGACGATCACCTATGGGCCGCCCCCCGCACCGGGCGACCTCGCGGCCTTCCGCAAGTCGCGGACCTACACCGATGTCTTGCAGGACTGGCCCACCTGGATGCGCGAAGGCTACCTCGATCTCAACGTCCTGATGAACTATAAGCGTGATGGGGTGGGCGAGCAGGCCGAGTGGTTGGACGGCTGGAACGCCTTTGCCGCCAGCGTGCGGGGCCGCGCCGAGGTCGCGGGCGGCACCGCCCTGTACCTCAACCCGCCCGCTGTGACCGCCTCGCAGGCCCGCCGCACGGTCGTTGCCGGGCTGGGGTGGGTGGGCTATTCCTACCGCACGCCCACGCTGGACGTCTACGGCACCCGCCAGAGCACCGGGCAGGGCCTGGAGGCGATTCGCGCCGTCCTCACCGCGCCGGGGGGGGTGCTCGCAGGGCGGGTGGACTGGCAGGCGAGGCCCCCCACTCTGCGCGGGCTGTCGGGCCGGGTGGTCGGCACCGCCGTGCCGGGGGGCCGCCCCGTAGAAGCCTGGCAGGGCGGCAAGGTCGTCGCCCGCACCAGCACCGACGGCGGCGGGCACTACGGCTTTCTGACCCTCCCCGCCGGACCCGTCGAGATTCGGGTGGCCGGACAGCGTTGGGCCGACACGGTCCCCGAACTTGGCGTGGTGCGCCTCCCCGACCTGCTGTTGCGCGAGGCGTCGGCTCCGGCGGCGAGTGGGCGACGGTAGGGGGCAGGGGAGGGGTGGCCCGCCCCGCTGGCCCGACAAGGCCACCCACCCCCCCGCTAGACTCACCCCCATGACCTCTCCCGTTCCCGGCGGCATTCCCCCCTTCGAGTTCCGGCAGACGCTGGGGCGTTTTGCCAGCGGCGTGACTGTTATCACGGCGGCGGACGGCGGGGGAGAGCGGCGGGGGATGACGGCCAGCGCGTTCGTGTCGGTGAGCCTGACCCCGCCCCTCATCCTGGTCAGCGTGGACCACCGCGCCCACATGCACGCCCTGCTCTCGCGGCCAGAGGTGGAACGCTTTGGCGTGAGCATCCTCTCGGCGGCCCAGCGTTCCCTCAGCGACCACTTTGCGGGGCGGCCCGGCCCCGAAGAGGCGGTGCCGTGGTTCACCCACGAGGGCCTGCCCCTGATCGGCGGCAGCGTGGCGCAGCTCGTGTGCCGCAAGCAGGAGGTCATCCCGGCGGGGGACCACACCCTCTACCTGGGGCTGGTCGAGTACGCCCGCTACACTGACGACGATCCGCTGGTCTATTTCCGGGGCCAGTACCACGAGCTGGGGTAAGAGAACCCCTCAGATTGTCTAGACAAAGGGGGGGGAAGAGACAGGGGGTTAAGATGCAACCATGCCAACAACTAAAGAGGTGGTGGCGAAGGCCTTGGCGTGTCTCGCAATCATGGCTCCAGTCGCTGGCAGCGGTCTTGCTCTGGCACAGCCCTTGCCGGAGGTCCCCCTCTCTTCTCCAGAGGGTTGGACTCCCGATATGGACCTCAGTCCATCGGAATGGGGAGCCTTGCACGAAGCCTTCGAAAACGGCTGGTTTCTGCACGAGGTGACTTACGAAGAGGCTTTGCGCCTAGGCTACATCAGCAATCAACTCGAAGACAGAAGGGTTGGGGACTTTTATTCGGAGCCGGACACGGCTTTGATTGTCTACGCAGTAGGAGCGGCTCTAAAGTGCGCCGCAAATGCTGCCTGTCGGCAGGCGGTTGGCCAGTTCACGCGTAGGGTGGCGACTCAGCCGGAAGTGAGGAATACCATCTTCTTGTGTGTGGTTGGTCAAGCGAGTGGTAAGGGTTGCATTGAGCATGTCAAAGACACCATCTGGCCCGACCCCAATCCCTGATAAAGTTGGACTGTGAGCTTGAAGTTTCTCTACCTTGCTCTACTTGGACTGTATTTGTTGTCTTTTTGGCGAAGTTTCAGGCCTGTCGAGTTTATTGCGCTTTGCCTGCTTCCGGTAGTTCACCAGCTTTACGGTTTGGAGCGGGATAGGGGCCTATACATTGTTACATTTGCGCTCGCCTATGCCGTTTTTCTGTGGGGATTCAAGCGGGCCGGAGAGCACGAAGAGACGCTGCGGCGACTGACAGGCTGGGTCCTCAGCACGGGCTTTGTGGCAGCGGTGACTTGGAGCGGAATGTCTGTGGGAGACAAGCGGCTGATGCTCTTCTACATGGTGCTTGGCCCCCTGTACGCCGCTTTCCGGGGCCAGCCATCTGAGAATCCTCTCCGGCGCGAGGAGCCTTAGCTTGAGCCTGCCCACCGCGCTCTACCTCGCCCTGCTCGCGCTGTACCTGTGGCGCTTCTGGGGCGAGGTGTTCCGCTGGGCCGAGTTCGCGCTGCTGTGCGCGGTTCCGGTGGTGGGGGTGGTCTGGGGCTTCGAGTACGGCGGGAGCCTCTATTTCTGGGGAATGGGGCTGCTGTACTGGGTGCTGGTCAATAGCCAGCTCTGGCAGGTGCAGGGTAGGGAGCGGGAGCGCCGCCTCGCGGGGTGGGCCTTGGGGGCGGGCTACCTGGTCGCCGTGATGTGGCCGGACCTGACCGCGACCGAACGGGTGACGGCCCTGGCTTTGGTCGCTGGGGGGCCACTGCTTTCGCTGCTGGTTGCGGCAGCGGCGGGCACCCTGCCACGGGACCGGTCGGGATAGCCTCTCCCTATGCCCCCCTACGCCCCGCAGTTGCTCGTCGCCCTCGCGTTGGCGGGGCTGCCTTTCCTCGTGTCGTACCCGTGGGCCATCGGGGGCGGGCGCAGCGTGGACGCGCTGGACGCCTTTCTGTTGGTGTTCGCGCTCGTCAACCTGCGGCTGGCGTGGGCGGCGGCAAATGCGGCGCATGGGGGCCGGGCGCCCGCGTGGTTTATCCTGTTGGGGCTGGGGGCGGCGGCCCTGATTGCCAGCGGGATGATTGGGGCACTGACGCCGCGCTGAAGGAGCTTCAACCAGGGGTGGGCATTGTGCAGAGGCGGGAGCCACGATACCGCAGGAGCGGTCAGACTCCCGGCCAGCACAGAGCCGCTTACCCCCGGCAGGTCGGGGAGAGCCGCCGTGGGCGCGGGGGGACCCAGGGGCCTCTGCCGGACGCTTCTGCCGCTCGCCACTTGGGGCGAGTGGTGTGGATTGGCCCCCCATCGGGGTGTGGGGCGAGCGGTACCCTCGCCTGACCCGGCGTTAAGGGACCGTAAACCGCTTCGGTCACCCGGCGGCCCTATGCCCCCCCCTACGATGGCCCATAACACGTGGCTGTCAGAGCATGCAGCGCCAGCAAGGGCAGCCTCCTTTTTCCCCTCCCCGACCGCGCCGCGGCCCCAGACCGGAGACAAAGGGCATCCCACCATGGAACAACGGATTCTGCTGATCGAAGACAACCCCGACATCACCCGCGTCGTGCAGTACGAACTCGAACAGGCCGGGTACAAGGTGCTGACCGCCCCCGACGGCGTGACGGGCCTGACCAGCGCCCGCGAGAACAACCCTGAGCTGGTCATT
Organism: Deinococcus murrayi DSM 11303; assembly: GCF_000482805.1. GTDB lineage: Bacteria > Deinococcota > Deinococci > Deinococcales > Deinococcaceae > Deinococcus > Deinococcus murrayi. The sequence continues at coordinate 84,291 of NZ_AXWT01000016.1, forward strand.
CTCGACCTGGGCCTTCCCGACTTTGACGGTGCGGAGATCGCCCGGCGGCTGCGCAAGACGAGCAGCGTGCCCATCATCATCCTCACCGCGATGGACGCGGTCGACCGCAAGGTCAACCTGCTCGAAGCGGGCGCGGACGACTACATGACCAAGCCCTTTCACCCCGAAGAACTCGTCGCCCGCGTCAAGGTGCAGCTCCGGCACCAGCAGCACGGCGAGGTCATCTCCATCGGGGCGCTGGAAATCCACCCGCAAAAGCGGCTGTGCCATTACAACGGCCACGAGGTCCGGCTCTCGCCCAAGGAGTTCGACCTCTTGACCTTCCTCGCTCGGCAACCGGGGCGCGTGTACTCCCGCCAGGAAATCGAGCGCGAGGTCTGGAATGGCGAGCTGCCCTCCAACTCCAACGTGGTCGACGTCCACATGGCGAACATGCGGGCCAAGCTGCGCGACCTCGACGGGTACGGGATTATCCGCACCGTGCGCGGCATCGGATACGCGCTGAAGACGCCGTAGGAGAGCCGCCAGCTTCCAGCCCCCAGTTCCCCGCCCCCGGAGCCTTTGCCGGGGGCTTTTGCGCTTGAGGCAGCTCCGGAATGGTCCAATGGTCGCGTGACTCCTCTCAACACGACCCTCACCGCCATTCCCGGCTTTCGAGTCGGCCACTGGACCGACCCGGTCGGCCTGACCGGCTGCACGGTGATTCTCTGCCCGGACGCGGGCGCGGTTGCCTCGGCGTCCTTTCTCGGCCCCAGCCCCGGCACCCGCGAGGGTGAGTTGCTTGCGGCGGAAAAGAAGGTCGAGCGCATTCACGCCCTGCTGCTGACGGGCGGCAGCGCCTTTGGCCTCGCGGCGGCGTCCGGGGTGGTGCGGGTGCTAGAGGAACGCGGGGTGGGCCACGAGACGCCCTGGGCGCGGGTGCCCCTCGTGCCCGCGGCGGTGGTCTATGACCTCGGCGTGGGGGACCCCAAAGCGCGCCCCGGCGAGCGCGAGGGCGAACTCGCGGCGCGGGCGGCGTCGGCAGCCCCGGTTGGGCGCGGGCGCGTCGGCGCGGGCACGGGCACGACGGCGGGCAAGTACCTCGGTGTGGGGGCGGTGCCGGGGGGCCTGGGCAGCGCCTACCTGGAGCGGCATGGGGTCGCGGTGGGGGCGCTGGCGGTCGTGAATCCCATCGGGGACGTGCTCGACGAGCGGGGCGGCGTGCTGGCTGGGCCGGGGGTAGGACCGGGTGCCAGTGCCTTTACCCCCGGCGACGTGGAAAGCACCACCCTGGTCGCGGTCGCCACCGAGCACCTCCTCACCAAACCCGAAGCCTGCCGCCTCGCGGACGCCGCTCAGACGGCGCTGGGGCGCGTGATTCACCCCAGCCACACCCCCTGGGACGGGGATAGCACCTTTGTGCTGAGTTCCTGCGTTCGGCCCGTCGCCGACCCCCTGCTGCTCGTCGCGCTCGTTCAGGAGGCGGTGTGCGCGGCGGTGCGCGACGCGGTGCGGACGGCGAACGGCCTGACCCCGCCCACGTGACTCTGCTACGGACTCCGTAGGGGCCGCCTCTCTTTCCGCTGCATGAACCCCGGTCATGCCCCCGGCCCCGGCGGGGCAGCTAGCCTGCCCGCGATGCCCGGCCCCTCCTGGCCGGGGAAGCCCACGGAGGTATCGCCATGTCCCGACTGCTGCGCTTTCTCGCCCTGCCCGCCCTCGCTGCCGCCGCCTACGCCCTGAAGGGGCCGCCCGACCCCCTGCGCCCGTCGGGGCCGGAAGACGGGGTGGGGCCGCTCACCCGCCGCCGCTACTGGGTGGAGCTGGAGGGGGCCACCCGCACCCCGGAGGACATCGCCCGGCACTGGCGCGAGCACCTGCCGGAGCATGCCCCCCGGTGGCTCGCCGCCTTTCGGGGGCTGGACGGCCCCATTCCGCCCGTCGAGAAGGGCACCCGGCTGGCGATTCAGATGATGCTGGTGCGCCGGGGCCGGGTGGTCGTGGAGCATGTCGACCCCCTGGGCTTTCGCGTGCGCACCCTGCGGCTGCACCCCGACGCGGGCACTTCCGACTTTCGGGTCTACCCGCAGGAGGAGCCGGGGCACGTCATCTTGCAAATCGAGTCGCTGTTGCGGGTGAACTCGCAGTTTGACCGCCTTGCCTACATCTTCGGGGCGCACGCCGGACAGCGCCGCAACTGGGAACTGACCCTCCTGAGCGTGGCCAAGTACGCGGGGGGCCGCATCGTTAACCGGGGCCACGAGTCGCTGGAGATGCCGGACATCGCCCACTCGTACACCTACACGGTGCCGACCCCCGACGACCTCCCCGACGCGCCCGTAGGGCTGGAGGGGGAGGGGACCGGGCGTCCCTAGCCCCCCGCCCATCTGTCCCGCCCCCGGCCCGCTAGCCTGTCTGCATGACCGACGCTGCCCCCGCCCCCCCCTCCCGCGCTTTCGTCTCCCTGGTCGGGGCAGGGCCGGGTGACCCAGGGCTGCTCACCCTGCGGGGGGCACAGGCCCTGCGGGAGGCCGATGTGGTGCTCTTTGATTACCTCGCCAATCCGGAACTGCTGCGCCACTGCCCGCAGGCCGAGACGATTTATGTCGGCAAAAAGGGCTTTTCCGAGTACATCTCGCAGGAACAAATCAATGCGCTGATCGTGCACAAGGCGCGGGAGGGCGGCGGGAAGCGGGTCGCCCGGCTTAAGGGTGGCGACGTGTTCGTCTTCGGGCGCGGCGGCGAGGAAGCCGAGGCCTGCGTCGCCGCTGGAGTCCCTTTCGAGGTCATCCCCGGCGTCACGAGCGCCATCGCTGCGCCCGCCTACGCCGGGATTCCGGTCACCCACCGCGAGCTGGCCCGCAGTTTTGCGGTGCTGACGGGGAATACCCAGGAGGGCGGGGCGCACTACGAGCGCCTCTCCGGGGTGGATACGCTGGTGCTCCTGATGGGGGTGCGGAACCTGGAAGCCATCAGCGCCGACCTCGTCGCGGCGGGGCGCGACCCGCAGACGCCCGCCGCCACCGTGCAGTGGGGCACGACCGGGCGGCAGCGGGTGGCGACGGGCACCCTCGGCACCATCGCCCAGGCGGTGCGCGAGGCCGGGCTGGAAGCCCCCGCCGTCACCGTGGTGGGCGAGGTCGTGCGGCTGCGGGAGTCGCTGCGCTGGTTCGAGGACTCTGACCTGTTCCGCCGCTTGCAGGCGGCGGAGGCGGAGGCCCGGTGAGCGCCCTGCCCCTCGCCGGGCGCACGGTGGCCGTCACCCGCACGCGGGAGGGGGCCAGCCGCCTCTCGGACGTGCTGCGCGCGCGGGGAGCCGAGGTGTTGGAAGTGCCCCTCATCCGCTTTGCACCTGCCGGGGACGAGGCCGCCCTACACGCCCGGCTGCGCGACCTGTCGGGGGTGAGCTGGCTGCTGCTCACCAGCAACCAGGGGGTCACGGCCCTCTCCGAGCACCTGGAACGGCTGGGGCTAGGGGCCGAGCACCTCGCCGGGGTGCGGGTGGCGGCGGTTGGCCCCAGCACGGCCCGTTCGCTCTCGGCATGGGGCCGCCCTGCCGACTTCGTGCCGAGCACGCCGGGAGCCAGGCACCTGGGGGCGGAGCTGCCCGCCGCACCGGGCGAGCTGGCCCTGCACCTCACCTCCCAGCTCGCGGAGGCCGAGCTGCAGCGGGCGCTAGGGGCGCGGGGGGTGCGCTACGCCCGCGCCGAGCTGTACCGCACCGAACCTGCCCAGCTGGGCGAGGCGGCGCTGGCGCGGCTGCGCGGGGCCGACGTGGTGACCCTGGCTTCGGGCAGCGCGGCGCGGCACCTCGCCGGGCTCGCGGGCACCGACTTCCGAGTCGTGGCGATGGGGCCGCAGACGGCGGACGCGGCGCGGGAGGCGGGCTTTACCCACGTGACGGTGGCGCGGGAGGCGTCGTTGGAAGCGCTCGCGGACGCCGCGGAGGGCGCGGTGCTGGGCCTGAGCTGAGGCCCCTGCCCGCCCTTGCACCCGGTGCAGACTCCCGGCGCGGGGGCGCGGGCTTGTGTCACCCTATCCCCATGTGCCCCCCTGCGCGGACCCACCTGCCCTGGGGGACCGCGTGAGCGCGGACGACCGGGCGGCCCTGGGCATCCTGCTCGACCTGAGCCAGGCGCTGCTCAGCGCCCAGGTGCGCAGCGAGGTCGAAGCCATCCTGACCCGGCAAAGCGTGCGGCTGCTGGGCACCCGCTACGCCCTCTTTCTGCGCTACCTGCCCGAACTGGACGTGCTGCGGGTCACCGCCCAGGCGGGGCAACACGCCGACGACCTGGGCCGGACCCTGCCGCGGGGGCAGGGAGCCTCCTGGCGGGCGGCGCTGGGGCCAGACCCGGTGCTGCACCTGCGCCGCGAGCACCTGCCCCCCTGGGCCGTGCGCCGTGCCGGAGTTCCGCCGCAGCATGTGCTGTACGCGCCGCTGCGTTCCTCCTCCGGGCGGCTGCTGGGCGTGCTGACGGTGGGGCGCGAGGACCCCCCGTTCCTGCGCCGAGACGAGCACTTGCTGGCCACCTTTGCCAATACGGGCACCGTCACCCTGCAACGCATCCGTGAAACCGCTCGCGCCGCCGCTACCCGCGAGGGAGTGCTGCTGGCCCTGGGCCTCGCCCTCGAAGCCCGCGACTACGAAACCCAGGGCCACACCGGGCGCACGGTCGCCCTCTCCGAGCGGCTGGGCCGGGCGCTGGGGCTGGAGGAAGGCGAGCGCGAGCACCTGCGGCAGGGGGCCTACCTCCACGACATCGGCAAGCTCAGCGTGCCCGACGGCATCCTCCTCAAGCCGGGGCCGCTGACGCCCGATGAGCGGGCACTGATGCAAAAGCACGTGCTTATGGGCGAGGCCCTGGTGCGGCGCATTCCCGGTATGCCGCCTGAGGTGCTGGGGGTCGTACGCTCGCACCACGAGCGCTGGGACGGGGCCGGATATCCCGACGGGCGGGCGGGAGAGGCTATCCCGCGTCTGGCCCGCCTCTTTTCGGTGGTCGACGTCTTTGACGCCCTGACCCACGTGCGGCCCTACCGCGCCCCCCTGAGCGCGCCCGCCGCCCTCGACCTCCTGCGGGCCGAGGCAGGGCGGCAGTTTGACCCGGAGGTCGTCGCGGCGTTTGTCTCTCTCCCGCTGCTGGGACCAGGTTCCCGGCGCGTCTGAAGCGGCCCGTCCGCCCAAAAGTGCCCGCCAGCGCGTGGTTTCTGACCGTTCGGTCGGGGACGCCCGCCCCGGCGGGGCCGCGCTATGCTGCCCCGCGTGACGCTGGCCGCCTTCCTGAATCTGAGCGGTGAGGCTGCCGTGGTGGTGGGGGGCGGCCCGGTGGCGCTGCGCCGTGCCCGCACCCTGCTGGAAGCTGGGCTGCGGGTGCGGGTGGTGGCCCCCGACCTGCACCCCGACCTCGCGGCCCTGCCCGTGGCCCATGACCCCCGCCCCTACCGCCCCGGCGACGTGGCGGGGGCGCGGGTGGTCGTCGCGGCGACGGACCGCGCCGAGGTGAACGCCGCCGTGACCGCCGAGGCCCGCGCTGGGGGTGCCTTGGTCAACCACGCCGGGGACGCCGGGGCGGGCAACCTGCGCTTTCCCGCCGTCGCCCGCCGGGGCGGGGTAGAGGTGGCCCTCACGACCGGGCGCGAGCTGCCGCTGCTCGCGCAGGCCCTCGCCGAGCGCGTCGGGGGGCTGCTGCCCGCGCCAGAGCAGGTGGACGCCTGGGCCGAGCGCCGCGAGGCCGCGCTGAGCCTGCCGCAGCCGGAGCGCGGGGCTGCCCTCGCCGCGCTGCGGGCCGACATCCGGGCAGCCCTGGGCCTCGCGCCCGCCGGGGGGGACGCGTGACGCTCGCCTGTCCGACGGGCCGCGCCCTCCTCGCCCGGTCGCACGTGGCCCTCCCTGTGGCACTCGACTTCGTGGTCGTGGGCCTGAACCACCAGACCGCCCCCGTCGAGGTCCGCGAGCGGGCCGCCGTTCGCGCCGGGGAGGAAGCCGCCGTGCTCGCGCAGCTCTCGCGCTTTGCCCGCGAGGTGATGCTGCTGGCGACCTGCAACCGCACCGAGGTCTACCTCGCCGGACTGCGCGGCGACCCCCGCGCCGTCTTTGGGGACGCCTGGGGCGCGGACTTGCAAGAGCACCTGTACGTGCACCGGGGCGAGGCCGCCGCTGCCCACCTCTACCGCGTGGCGGCGGGCCTGGGCAGCCTGGTCATCGGGGAGACGCAGATTCAGGGGCAGGTCAAGCGGGCCTGGCAGCTCTCGCGCGAGCTGGGGCTATCGGGCACGGTCCTGAACAAGGTCGCGCAGGGCGCACTCGCGGCGGGCAAGCGGGTCCGCACCGAGACGGCCCTCGCCGACCGAGTGGTCAGCGTGTCGAGCGTGGCCGTCGAACTTGCGCACTCGGCCCTGGGGGGCCTGACGGGGCGGACCGCCCTCATCCTGGGCGCGGGCGAGACCGCCGAGCTGACCCTGACCCACCTGCGGGCGGCGGGGGTAGACGACGTGATTGTCGTCAACCGCACCGCCGAGCGGGCGCGGGCGCTCGCCGAGCGGGTGGGGGGCCGCGCCTGCGCCGCCGAGCTGCTGCACGAGGCGCTGCCCCTGGCCGACGTCGTGATGGCGTCGAGCGCCGCGCCCCATTACGTTCTGAACCCGCAGGGGGTGGCGGCGGCGCTGGAGGGGCGTGCGGGGCGGCCCATGTTCCTCATTGACATCAGTGTGCCGCGCATCCTCGACCCTGGCATCGGGGGCGTACCCGGTGCCTTCCTCTACAACCTCGACGACCTCACCGCCATCGTGAGCCGCAACCTCGCCTCGCGCCGCGCCGCCCTGCCCCACGCCGAGGCGATTGTGCGCGAGGGCGTCTCCGACCTAACCCGCTGGAACCTCACCCGCGAGGCGCAGCGGGCCTTGCGGGCCGGGCGCGAGTTGGCGGCGGCGAGCGACTGAGACCAACCTTGCGTGGATTCCAGAGAATCCACCGAGCGAAGCGAGTGGCAACAACCACGGGACGGCGGCGATGGAAGATCATCCGGCGCTTTTCCGGATGTTCTGGAATCTAAGCAATCCCAGATGGGCATCTGCCCTGAATCTGCCCCCCGCCCCACATCGCCCCCGCCTTTTCCCGTAGCCTGGCCCCATGTGGACCCGTCTTCCCTCCAGCGCCCTGCGCCTGACCGGGCCAGACCGGGTGGACTTCGCGCAGGGGCAGATGACGAACGACCTGCGGGGGGCACCCACCCCCGGCCTGGTCGCCGCCTGTTTCCTGAACGTGCGCGGGCAGATTGAGTTCTTCGCCCGCGTGTACAAGCGCTCTGGCGACGTGTACCTGCACCTCGGCGCGGGGCAGGCTCCGGCGCTCGCCGAGCGGCTGCGGCGCTACATCATCTTCGACCAGGTCGAGCTGGGGGACCTCTCCGCCGACCTCCGCACCATCCACATCTGGCGCGAAGCGGACTGTCCCGGCTGGAACCCGGCGGGCGGCGACGCGCAGGAGTTCGAGCTGGCGGGGGCCGCCGTGCTGGGTGGGCGCGTGAACCGCACCGGGGGGGCGGGGGTAGACCTGCACTTCCTCGCCCGGCAGGAGGAGGCGGTGCTGGGGGCGCTCACGGGGGCCGAGGTGCCCCTCTCCGAGTTGCACGCCGCCCGCATCCGTGCCGGGATTCCCGACGTGGACGCCGACGGCTTTGCGGGCACCCTGATTCCCGAAATCGGGCTGGACGTGGGCGGTCCCCTTCCCGCCATCAGCTACCGCAAGGGCTGCTACGTGGGCCAGGAAATCATGGCCCGGCTCGAAGCGCGGGGGCAGGCCCGCTACGGGCTGGCGCGGCTGCGCGGCGAGGCCCTGCCTGAACGGGCGGAAGTCACCCGCGAGGGCCGGGTTGTGGGGCAGTCGGGTGCCCATGCGGGCGGCCTCAGCCTCGCCCGGCTGCGGCGCGAACTCGTGCCGGGGGACCGGGTGGAGGTGGGCGGCGTGCCCGCCACCGTCGAGGCCCTGACCCCCCTCCCCGCCGATGTTTAGGGCTTTTGTCCGCGAGGTCGGCAGCGGGCATCCCACCGACCTCGTGCGGGCGGCCCGGCGGGCGCAAGCGGCGGCTTTTGCGGTGCTGGCCGTGCCGGGGCTGCCGCTGGGCGCTGCCTACGCCCTGAGCGGTCCCGCGGCCTTGCCCCCCCTGTGGGTCGCCGCGCTCGCCGGGCTGGGGGTGCTGCTCGCCGCGCTGGTGCTGCGGCTGGCCCGCCGCGCCGCCCGCGACCCTGCTCAACCCCCCACCCGCGCCGTTCTGACGGCGGCCCTGCAATCGGGGGGCGCTCCCGCCGTTCCCTTCTTGCTGGGTTGCACCCTCTTCGCCCAGCCCCTCGCCGCGCTCGCGCTGTGGGCGCTGGCGGGGCTGGGCTACGCCGCCGCCTGGGGCCGGGTGCCGGGGTGGGTGCAGGCGGCGGGTCTCCGCCGGGCCTGACCCGCCCCATCCGGCAGACGCCGGCTGTAGCAGGCCCGCTCTAGTCTGCGGCCATGTACGCCGTGACCTCCCGCCTCATCCTTGTTCCCCTCACCCGTGAGGTCATCGCGGGGCGGCTCGCGCAGGCCCCCTTCACGGTGGCCCTTTCTACGCCGGACGGTCCCCTTACCGTGACCTACCCTCCGGCGTGGCCCGGCGACCTCTTGCCGCTGCTTCCTGCCCGGCTGGCGGCGTTCGACCCCGAACGCGAACGCTGGAGCGCCACCCTGGTCGAGCGGGCGACCGGCACCGCCATCGGCCAGATGGGGGCCAAGGGCGGCGGCGTACCGGACGAGGCAGGCGACGTGGAAATCGGTTACGGCCTGAACCCTGACACCTGGGGGCAGGGGTATGCGACCGAGGCGGTTGGCGTCCTGGTGACGGCCCTGCTCGCCCGCCCTGAGGTGCGGCGGGTCACGGCCCAGACGGCCCTGAGCAACCCCGCCAGTGCCCGCGTGCTGGAAAAGCTGGGCTTCCTCTCCGTCGGCACCGCCTGGGACGAGGACGACGGCGACCTGACCGTTTGGGCACGCGCCAAATGAAGCCGCCCCCGGCATGGGGGCCAGGGGCGGGCAGAGGGGTGGCGGCGGCTCAGCGCGTCTTGGGGTCGTAGGCGTCGCGCAGGGCGTCGCCGAAGAGGTTAAAGGCGAGACTGAACAGGATGATAAAGGCCGCCGGGTACACCATCACGTACCAGTATTGCGGTTGCAGCCAGGCGCGGGCGAAGTCCACGAGTTGCCCCCACTCGGCGTACCCGGTCGGGAAGCCCAGCCCCAGGAACGACAGCGCGGCGATGCCCAGCGGCACGGTCCCCAGGTCGAGGATGGCGATGGGCAGCGCACTCGCCAAGCTGTTGGGCACCACGTGCTTGAGTATCAGGCGCGGGTCGCGTGCCCCCAGGCTGCGGGCCGCGTCCACATACTCCAGTTGCCGGGTCCGCAGCACGTCCCCGCGCACGATGCGGGCGTACCCCGCCCAGCCCGTCACCGTAAAGGCCAGGATGATGGGGAGCGAGGGGTCGATGCCGGGATTGCTCGCCTTCAGGAAGGTAATCAGGATGATGGTCAGCACCAGGCCTGGCAGCGCGAACAACACGTCGATAAAGCGCTGAATCAGGTTGTCGATCCAGCCGCCGTAAAACCCACTAATCGCCCCGATAATCACGCCCAGCACCAGGGTGATGCCCACGATGATAAAGGACAGCTTGAACATCGTGCGGGTGCCCCACACCAGGCCGTAAAAGATGTCGTAGCCCTGGCTGGTGCCGAAGCGGGCCGTCTCGCTGGGCGGGGTGGGCACCGGCGAGAAGCTCTCGCGCTCGATCGCGTAGCAGGTCGCGGGGGCCGCGAAGTGGGCCTGCCAGAACACCCGGTCGAGCGGGTTGGCGACCTGCTGCGGGCTGCTGGCCCCCAGGTCGCGCAGGCAGTTGGACCCCGCCGAGGGCCGGGCGATGATGGGGGCGAAAAAGCCAATGAGCAAAAACAGCAGGGCGATGACCATCCCCACCATCGCAAGGCGATTGCGCCGCAGCTTGAGGATGGGCCGCGAGGTCAGGAAATCGCGCAGGCGGCTGCGGCGCTGCGAGGTGGCAGGAGCAGCGGGAACACTTGTCATCAGTCAAACCTCACGCGGGGGTCAACGACCCCATACAGGATGTCAGTCAGGGTGCTCACCACCACCACAATGATGGCCGAGAGCAGCGCGAAGCCCAGCACGGCGGGCACGTCGAGTTGCAGGGCCGACTGCACCACCCACTGGCCGATGCCGGGATAGGCGAAGATGGTCTCGGTGATGATCGAGCCGCTCAGCAGATTGATAATCAGGAAGCCCCCCAGCGTGATGACCGAGAGCAGGGCGTTGCGCCGGGCGTGCTTGAGGTTCACCGTGCGTTCGGGCAGGCCCTTGGCGCGGGCGGTGCGGACGTAATCGCTCGTCAGCGCTTCGAGCATGTTGTTGCGCATCACCTTGAGAATGGTCGCGCTGCTGACGATAAACAGCGTTAGTGCAGGCATAATCAGGTGCCGCAGCACGTCGAGCGCGATGTCAAAGCGCCCGTTGAGCAAGGCGTCTACGCCCAGCATCCCGGTGTAGCGCCGCAGGTCCCCGATGGCGAACTGATTGACCACCTCCACCTGCCCGGCCCCCGGTAGCCACCCCAGGTAGCCGTAAAACACGGCCAACAGGATGATGCCCAGCACAAAGGTCGGCAGGCTGTAGCCCAGCACCACGAACACCCGCAGCACCTGGTCAATAAAACGGTCCTTGTGCAACGCGCTGAGGGTGCCCAGCCAGACCCCTATCAGGATGATGGGGATGGCCGTCAGCAGCGTCAGCTCGATGGTGTTGGGCAGCCGGTCGATGATGGTATCCAGCACGGGCTGCCCGCTCGCTTTGGAAAAGCCCAGGTCGCCGGAGAGGGTACTTTGTAGCCATTTGCCGTACTGCACCGGAAAGGGCTGGTCTAGCCCCCGCTCGCGGATGATGCGCTCCAGTTGCGCGGCCTGCTGGTCACTGCGGATGTACCCCGCCGCCCGTTGCGCGGGCGTGAGCAGCATCGTGAGGGCCACGATCAGCACCGACAGGGCCAGCATGACCAGCGGAATCTGAGCGAGGCGGCGGACGATGAAATTGAGCATGACAACCTCTAGGAAGGGAGGAATCTCCGGAAATCCGGGAGTCGGCGCTGATTCTCGCCCCTGCCCAGGGTTCTGTGATGAAAGGAGGTGAGGCGAGAAAGAGCGTCAGCACTCCACCATACACGCGGAGTGTTCGCCCCACAAAGGGGGACGGGAAAGGCCCCGATTGACCCTTCCCGTCCCGCGTGACGGCTGTTGCTGACGGCTTACTTCTTGCTGAGGTCCCTCCAGAGGGTCCCGGTGTCGCTGAAGCTGATCATCGGGTTGTAGGTGCGCGCGCTCACGCCAAGCAGGTTGTCGCGGTGGGCGATGATGCCCACGCCCGCCGGAATCAGGATGTAGGGAGACTGCTCGTAGGCCCGCTGCCCGACAAGCGAGTACAGGCGGTTGCGGGTGGCCGTATTGGTGGTCTCGCGGGCCTGCTCCAGCCACTTGTCCACCTGGGCGTCTTTCCAGTTGGAACGGGGGAAGTAGTACCCGTTGCTGGAGTAGAAGGTGTACATGAAGTTGTCGGGGTCAGCGTAGTCGGGCGCCCACCCGATGATGATCATCGGTTCCTTGCCCGCCTTGGAGTCGTTCAGCATCGCCGACCATTCCTTGGGCTGAATGTTGATGCGGAACTTGGGGTTCAGCGCTTCGATGTTCTTCTTCAGAATCTCCATGGCCGTCTGCGCGGGAACGGACCCGGCGCGGTAGGCCACGTTCAGGGTAAAGCCGTTGCGCCAGACGTTGCCGCCCCAGGCCCGCTTGAAGTAGGCCTCGGCCTGCTTGGGGTCATAGGTGTAGGTCTTAATCTTGGCGTCGTAGCCGGGGAAGGAGTCGGGCAGCAGCATGGTGCGCTGCTTGCCCTTGCCGTTTTGCACGTCGCGGATGTACTGGGCGTAGTTGAAGGAGTAGGCAAAGGCGCGGCGCACGTTCACGTCGCTAAAGAAGTTCGCCGGGATGCCGCGCCCGTCGAGCTTGCCGCTGCCCAGGCGCGAGGCGTCCTTGATGTTCTGGTTCATGAAGAACGCCGAAGCCACCGTGTTGGGCAGGCCGTCCACAATGACGACGCCGGGCTTGCCCTTGAGCTGCTCTTCGATGTTGGCGCGGCCACCGGCCTCAATCAGGTCGGCGTCACCGCGCAGGAAAGCCTGCTGGCGAGCGGCGAGTTCGGGCACCCTCTGGATAATCACGTTCTTAATGGCCGGCTTCTTGCCCCAGTAGCCGTCAAAGGCCTGCGCGAGAATCGCGTTGGCGTCGCGGCGCACCAGGCGGTAGGCGCCCGTGCCGCTGGGCTGCTTGCTGAGGTTGCTGCCCTGGAGGTCCTTGCCAATCCAGTTTCTCCAGTCGGCCTCGGTGCCCTTCCACTCGCCAATGCGGATGGCGTGCTGGCGGTCCACGATGCTCTGGCCCGCGTAGGCGAGCTTGGAGAGGAACGCGGGGTCCACCTTGGGCAGGGTAAAGACGAGCTGCCCAGCGCGGTTGCACTCGACGGCCTTGTCAATCTTGGCCCAGGTGATGCTCTTGTCATCATTGGCGTTGCTGCCCGTTCCCAGCAGGCTCTCGGCGATAAACCAGTTGCCCGACTCGGCGGCGTTGGTGACCAGGTTGCGCTCGAAGGAGTACTCGGCGTCCGCGCAGGTCATGGTGTTGCCAGAGTGGAACTTCACGTTCTTGCGCAGGTCGAAGGTGTAGGTGCGGCCCCCGTTGCTGATGGTCCACTTCGTAGCGAGCAGGGGTTCGAGTTCGCGGATGCTGGCCCCTTTGTAGGTCACCAGCGTCTCGTAGAGGTTCTCGACGATGGCACCGGAGGCCGTGTCATAGGTTGCAGAGGGGTCCAGCGTGGGCACATCGCTGGACCACTGAACGACCAGCGTGTCCTTGGCGACAGCAGCTTGAGCAGTGCCGACCAGAGCGCCAGCAACGAGGAGCGAGCTAAGCAGAGCGACTTTCTTCATGGTGCCTCCTGGGGCAGAGCGGAGAGACGCGCCGTAGGCCAGTGGGCCGGGGCCGGAAAACCTGAGGGTGTCAGACGGGGCCAATCATAGCGCAGCCTGAAGGGGGCATGTGAGAGTGGCCAAGGGCGCTTGGGAGAGGGGGTCTCTGGGGTGACATACTGCCCCGCGATGAAGAAGCGCATCCTGCTGCTGGCGGGCGGTCAGTCCGGCGAACACGAGGTCAGCCTGATGAGTGCCCGCAGCGTTCTCGCGGCCCTGCCCCGCGACCAGTTCGACGTGACCCCGGTGGTCATCAGCCCGCAGGGGCGCTGGCTCGCGCCCACCGACACCGCCCGCGCCCTGGAGACCGGAGAGGCCGTCTCTGGCGGCGACCTCGTGCTGCACCGCGCCGCGAGCGCGGAGGGCTACGACGCTGTCTTTCCGCTGCTGCACGGCCCGATGGGGGAAGACGGCACGATTCAGGGCCTGTTGACTCTCGCCGGGATTCCCTTTGTGGGGTCGGGGGTGCTGGGGTCCGCTGCCTGCATGGACAAGGTGATGACCAAGCAGGTGCTGGCGTCGGTGGGCATTCCGCAGGTGGACTGGCGCCTCGCCGTGCGCCGCGAGTGGCAGACCCGCCCGGAGGAGGTCCTGGCCCGCGCCGCTGAACTCGGCTTTCCCCTCTTTGTGAAGCCCGCCAACCTCGGCTCCAGCGTGGGCATCAGCAAGGTGAGCCGCCCCCAAGACTTGCAGGCGGCCCTCGACCTCGCCTTTTCCCTTGACCGCCGGGTGATTCTGGAGGCGATGACCCCCCACAAGCCCCGCGAGGTGGAGGTCGGCATCCTGGGCAACGACGCGCCCATAGCCAGCCCGGTCGGAGAACTGCGCTTTGACGCCGACTTCTACGACTACGAGACGAAGTACACCGAGGGCCGCGCCGAGATGCACATCCCTGCCCCCCTGCCCGCCGAGGTGGCCGAGCGCGTCCGCAACCTCGCCCTGACCGCCTTTCGTGCCCTGGACTGCGCGGGATTGGCGCGGGTGGACTTCTTCTACGTCGAGGAGACGGGCGAGCTGTTCCTCAACGAGGTCAACACCATGCCCGGCTTTACCACCACCTCCATGTACCCCAAACTCTTCGAGGCGGCGGGCCTGAGCTACAGCGAGCTGGTCACCCGCCTGATTGAGCTGGCCCTAGAGGAGCGCTAGCCAGAGCGCAGGACGTGGGGGGCGGCGGCGGTGGCCCCTGCCCCCCGCTTCACCTACTCCTGAGTTGACAATACCGAGCGGTTTACTTAGGATTCGCCCCATGACGCGAATCCTGCTCGCTTCCGCCGCCCTGCTGCTCTCCGGAACCTCGCTGGCCCAGGGCCAACTCACCGTGTACACGGGCCGGGCCAAGACCTTTGTGGAGCCTATCGTGCAGCAGTTTGAGCGCTCGACGGGCATCAAGGTGAATGTCCGCTACGGGACCGATAGCCAACTGGTTGCCGCCCTGCGCGAGGAGGGAAGCCGCAGCCCCGCCGACGTGTTCTGGGGCAACTCGGTGGGGGCGCTGGGAGAGCTGGCCGAGGACGGCAAGTTCCTGAAGCTGACCTCCGCGATGGTGCGCGGGGTGGCCCCCGACTACGTGCCCGACGACCGCTCCTGGCTGCCCACCACCGTGCGCTTCCGGGTACTGGCCTACAACCCGAACAAAATCAAGCCGGGGGACCTCCCCGACAGCGTCCTCGACCTGCCCAAGATGACCAGCCTCAAGGGGCGCATCGGTTGGACGGTGACCTATCCCTCCTTCCAGGACTTCCTGGCGGGCATGATTGCCAAGCACGGCGAGGCCACGACCAAGGCTTGGCTGGAGGGCATGAAGGCCCTGCAACCCAAGGACTACAAGACGAGCAACGTCGGGATGCTCGAAGCGATGCGGGCGGGCGAGATTGACGTGGCGCTGACCAACCACTACTACATCCAACGGGTCAACCGCCTGAACTACCCGGTCGAGACCTACTTCTTTAAGAACGGCGACATCGGTAACCTGGGCAACGCCACGGGTGCGGGCATTCTGAAGACGAGCAAGAACCGGGCGGCGGCCACCCGCTTCCTTCAGGCACTGACGGGGAAAGACGCGCAGACCTTCTTCCTGAGCGTGAACTTCGAGTACCCGGTGATTGGCAACATCATCCAGCCCACGACCATGCTGCCCTACAGCGACGTGACCAAGCGCAGCCCGCGCCTCGACCCTGCCGTGCTGCCCAAGAACATCGAAAAGGCCCAGCGGCTGCTGCGGGAAGCGGGCCTGCTCTAAGGCCGGTGCCAGCGGCCAGCTTCCAGCCGCCAGCCCCAGAGGGGAGGTCTCGCCCGTTGGGTGGGGCCTCCCCCTCCTCTTTGGGCTTCGGGACGCCCGCCCCCCAATCCTGACCAATCCACTCTGATAACTTTGGCGCGGCGAGTCCCCCGTGGCCGCCGCCCCCTTTTTCCCCATGACCCTGCGCCGACGTCTGCCCCCCACCCTGGCCCTGCCCGCCCTCCTGACCGCCCTGGGCGTTGTGTTGCCGCTCGCTTATCTGGTGCTGCGGGCTTTTGGCGCGGAGACCCAGGAGCTGCGCGACATCGTCTTTCGGATGCGCAACCTCGAACTGCTGCGCAACACGCTGGGGCTGGCGCTGGGCGTGCTCGCCGCGGGCACGGCGGTGGCCTTGCCGCTCGCGTACCTGGCGGCCCGCACGACCTTTCGCCCGCGCTGGGTGCTTACCCTGCTGGGGGTCCTGCCGCTGGCGATTCCGGGGTATGTGGGGGCCTACGCGCTCATTGCCGCGAGCGGGCCAGGGGGCACCATTCAGGCGCTGACGGGACTCGCCTGGCCGGGGCCAAGCGGGTTCTGGGGGGCACTGGGGGTGCTCACCCTCTTTACCTTTCCGTACCTCTTCCTGAACCTGCACGCGGCGCTGCGGACCCAAGACCCCGCGCTGGAGGACGCCGCCCGGCTGCTGGGCCGCACGCCGGGGCAGACCTTCCGGGAGGTCACGCTGCCGCACCTGCGCCCGGCGTGGCTGTCGGGCGGGCTGCTCGTCACCCTGCACGTGCTGGGCGACTTCGGGGTGACCAGCCTGATGCGCTACCCCACCTTCAGTGCGGCCATCTACCAGCAGTACACGGCGGCCTACGACCGGGTGTACTCGGCGTGGCTGGCGCTGATGCTGCTTGCTGTGACCGGGCTGACCCTGTGGCTGGAGGCGCGGCTGATGCGCGGCGTCTTCCTGGCACGGGTATCGCCGGGGGGGGCACGGCAGCCTCCCCGCGTGCCGCTGCGCGGCTGGGTGCTGCCCGCCTGGGTCTTCGTGGGGCTGCTGGGGGGCGCAGCGCTCGTCGTGCCGCTGGGGACCGTGGCCTATTGGCTGCGGCTGGAGCAAAATCCCTATGCCCTGGCCGGGCTGTGGGACGCGACCCGCTCGGCGCTGACGGCGGCGGGGGTAGCGGCCCTCACAACCACCGCGCTCGCCTTTCCGCTCGCCTACATCGGCAATCGCTACGCGGGGCGGGCGGCCAGGGTCACGGAGCGGGTGGCCTACCTGGGCTACGCGACCCCGCCCCTCGCCTTTGCCCTCGCGCTGATTTTCTTCGTGCTGCGGGCAGCGCCGGGACTGTACCAGACGTTTTCCCTCCTGATTCTGGCCTATACCCTGCACTTCGTCGCGGAGGCAATCGGTCCCATCCGCACCTCGCTGGCGCGGGCGACCCCCCGGCTGGAGGAGGCGGCGCGGGTCCTGGGGGCGGGGCCGGGGCGGACGCTGTGGCGGGTCGTCCTGCCGCTGATGCGCCCCGGCCTGCTGGCGAGCGCGGCCTTCGTCTTCCTGAGTGTCCTCAAGGAACTGCCGCTGACCCTGCTGCTGGCCCCCACCGGCTTTGACACCCTGGCCCGCAACGTCTGGACCTACACCGAGGAGGCGCAGTACGCGGCAGCCGCCCCCTACGCCCTGGTGCTGGCTCTGGGCGGAGCGCTGCTCACCATCTTGATTCTGAGGAGAGAAAGGCCGTGACCCACCTTCCTGCTGGCCCCCTGACCCGCGCCGGGACGCCCCCGGCGGCCCTCGCCGACCCTCCTGCCCCGCTGCTGGAGATTGTGGGCCTCACCAAGAGCTACGCGCCGGGGCTGCCGCCCGTGCTGGAGGCCCTGGACCTGCGGGTCGCTCCCGGCGAGCTGGTCACCCTGCTGGGGCCGTCGGGCTGCGGCAAGACGACCACCCTGCGGCTCATCGCGGGCCTGGAGACGCCGGACCGCGGCAGCATCCGCATCGCGGGGCGCGAGATGACCGCCCCACCCGTGCCTCCAGAGCGCCGGGGCGTCGGGTTGGTCTTTCAGGATTACGCCCTCTTTCCGCACCTTACCGTGCTGGGCAATGTGCTCTTCGGCCTCTCTGGGCTGCCCCGCGCCGAGCGGCTCACCCGCGCCCGCGAGACGCTCGCGCTCGTCGGCCTGACTGTCTTTGAGGGCCGCTACCCCCACCAGCTTTCGGGCGGACAGCAGCAGCGGGTAGCGCTCGCCCGCGCCCTGGCCCCCCGGCCCCAGCTTCTGCTGCTCGACGAGCCGTTTTCGAACCTCGACGCGGGGCTGCGCCACTCCACCCGCCAGGAGGTCCGTGCCATCCTGCGCGAGAGCGGCACCACCGCCCTCCTCGTCACCCACGACCAGGAAGAAGCGCTCGCCTTTTCGGACCGCCTCGTCGTCATGCGGGCGGGCCGGGCCGAGCAGCTCGGCCCCCCGCACGAGGTCTACGCCCACCCGCGCACCGCCTTTGTCGCCAACTTTCTGGGCCGCAGCAACCTGTTGTCAGGCACCGCGAGCGGCCACGTGGCCCGCACCGCCCTGGGTGACTTGCCGCTGGAGGAACCCGCGCAGGGGGCGGTGCTCGTGAGCGTGCGCCCGGAGCACCTGGCCTTTGCCCGGCCCGGCGAGGACGGCACCCCGGTCACCATCGCCGCCCGCGAGTACAAGGGCCACGACGTGACCTACGTCGTGCGGCTAGGCGGCCAGGAACTGCTCGTCCACACGGCAGGCCAGGAGGTCTGGTCCGAAGGTCAAGAGGTCCGCGTGCGGGTGACCTGCCCAGCGCGGGCGGTGCAGTAGCTCGGCGCAGGGCCGCAGTGTAGGCCCTCCTACAGCGCCTTCGGCCATTTTTGAGTGCATACTCAGGTATATGCCCCGGCCTCGCAGCGTCTCGGACGAGCAGCTTGTCGCGGCGGCCCGCGCCGCCTTTTTGGAACGCGGGGTGGGCGTGACCACCGCCGAGATTGCGCGGCGGGCGGGCGTCTCGGAGGGCACCCTCTTTGCCCGGTATCCCACCAAAGCGGACCTCTTCGAGGCGGCGGTGGGGCTGCGGGAAGGAACGCCCTGGCGCGACGACCTGCCGGGGCGGGTGGGCATGGGCGAGGTGCGCGGGCACCTGGAGGAGGTGGCCCGGCGCTTCCTGGAGGACGCGGCGCGAGTGCTGCCCCGCCTCACGCTGATGCTTTCGCAGGGACACGCTCCGGCGCATAACCCCCTGCTGCGCCGCATCGGGGACCCCCTGCGCCGAGACCAGGACGCGTTGGCGGCGTACCTGCGGGCCGAGATGGCGCTGGGCCGGGTGCGCCCCCAAGACCCGCAGGTGGTCGCCTTCGCCCTGCTGGGAGCGCTTACCCAGCACGTTCACCGCGAACTGCTCGCCGGGGCATGGGAGGAGGATGCGCCCCTTGGCCCAGCTCCTCCCCCCTCCCCAGCAGACCCTGGCCGGTTTGTCGCGGCCTTGCTCGACCTGTTGTGGCCTGGCCTCGCCCCCTAGCCCCCTCGTCCCTTGTGGAGGTTGTTTCTATGTCCCATCCCCAGCCCGCTCTCCTCGCCCCGTATGGCCGGGGGTTCGCGTGACCCGCCCCCGCTGGCCGCTTTTTCCGCTGACCGTGTGCCTCGCGCTGACGGCCTGCTCGCCGGGGGGAGGAGAGGGGGCTACCCGGCTCTCGACCCCGCCCCCCAAGACAACCGCGCTCGCGGTGCGGACGGTGCGGGCACAGGAGGGGGAGCTGACGGTGGTTCGCACGGTGGCCGCCACCCTGGAAGCGGGCCGCGACAGCAACGTGGCGGCGCAGGCGGGCGGCACGGTGACCCGCGTGCTCGTCGCGGAGGGCGAGCGGGTGACGACCGGGCAGCCCGTCGTGCAGCTCGACGATACTGGGGCGCGGCAGGCGCTGACCTCGGCGCGGCTGGCCCTCCAGCAGGCCGAACTCAGCCTGCGGCAAGCGCGGGAGGCGGTGCAGGCCGCTCGCCCCGCGCTGGAAGCGGGGGTTCGCGCCGCTGAGCTGGGGCTGCGCCGCGCCCGCGAGGAAGCGCGGAACGCCCAGAAGCGGTATGACGACGGCCAGCTTCCTGAGGCGGCCCTCCTCGCGGCCCAGGCGGGAGAGGCGCAGGCCGAAAGTGCCCTCGCGCAGGCCCGCAACGCCCTCGCGCAAAACGGGCGAGCGGGGGCGGGCAGCCCCGAAGCCCTCGAACTCAGCGTGCAAAGCGCCCGCGCCGGGGTCACCCAGGCCGAAACCGCGCTGGAGCGCACGGTCGTCCGCGCTCCCTTCGCGGGGGTGGTCGTGTCGGTCGGGACCGAGGTCGGCGAGGCGGTGGGACAGGGCAGCCCCGTCTTCCGGCTGGTAGAAACGGGTGAGGTCCGCGCCCGCTTCAACGTGACCCCGGCGGACGCGGCGGCCCTTGCGCCCGGCACCCGGCTCAACCTCGATGCGGGCGGACAGACCTACGTGGCCGCCGTGCAGCGGCTGAGCGGGGTGGCGGGTGCCGACCGCCTGGTGCCCGTGACGGCGCGGGTGGAAGGCGGGGCTGCCCTGCCGGTGGGGGGCGCGGCCCAGGTGCGCTACCGAGCGGCGGTGGGCGGCGGCGTCCTCGTGCCGTCGGCGGCCCTCAGCGTAGAGGGGGGCGAGAGCGCCGTGTACGTGGTCGGGGACGGTGTGGCCCGGCGCGTGCCCGTGCGGGTGGAGGCCGAGGCGCGGGGGCAGGTCGCCGTGCGCGGGCTGGACGCCGGAGCCAGGGTGGTGACCCCCGTGCCGGGCGGCCTCCAGGACGGAGCGCGGGTGCGGGTCGCCGGAGGAGGGTCATGAGGCGAGCTGACGGCGTCCGCTCCTGTCTCTCCCGGCCTGACTTCCCCCTTCCGGAGTGTCCATGAGCACCCACGACCCCCCCGAACTCAGCCTGCCCCGCGGCACGCTGCCCGACGGTACCCCCGAACCGCCCGTGCATCCCGCCGTGCGCTTTAGCGTGCGCAACTACGTCTTTTCCATCGGCATCTTTGTGGCGACGGTCCTGTTCGGGCTGCTGGCGACGACCCGGCTGGGGGTCGAGCTGCTGCCCAGCTTCGAGGTGCCCGTGCTCGCCGTCTCGACCGCCTATCCCGGCGCAACCCCCGACCAGGTCGACCGCGAGGTCAGCCAGCGCATCGAGGCCGCCGTGAGCACCCTGGGCGGGGTGACCGACATCAACGCGACCTCGGTAAGCAACCAGTCGGCGGTGGTGATTACCTTTGCGGACGGCACCGACATCGATGCGGCGGCCAACAGCGTCTCGCAGGCGGTGGCAGCGATTCGGGGCACCCTGCCGGGGGGCACCGAGGCCCCGGTCGTGCAGAAGTTTGACCCCAACGCGACCCCCATCCTGACCCTGGCCCTGCTGGGAGGCGCGGCCCGCGCCGAGGACGTGGTCGCCTACGCCGAAGACACCCTGGTGCCCCGGCTGGAGCGGGTACCCGGCGTGGCGGACGTGGCGGTATCGGGCGCTCCAGAACGGCAAGTGCAGGTCCTCCTCGACCCGGCGCGGCTCCAGGCCTACCGCCTCACGCCGGGGCGGGTAGCGGGGGCGATTCAGGCTTCGGCGCTCGACCTCCCGGCGGGGAGCGTCACCGTAAGCGGCACCACCGTGGGCTTTTCCACCCGCAACACGCCGCAGAGCCTCGCGGACGTGGAACGCACCCTTGTGGACCCCGCTTCCGGCCTGCGGGTGGCGGACGTGGCGACTGTGCGCGACACCTCCGCCCGCGCGACGAGCTACGCCCGCGTGAACGGGCAGCCCGCCGTGCTCCTGAGTGTGCGCAAGGCCAGCGGCACGAACAGTGTGGCCGTCGCCGACGAGGTGACGGCGGCGATGGAGGCCCAACCCCTCCCGGCGGGCTACCAGCTCACCCTTGCCAGCGACACCACGACTGCCACCCGCGCGACCGTGGGGGACACCTTCAAGGAGTTTCTGATTGCCATCGGCGCGGTGGGCGTCATCGTGCTGCTGTTCCTGGGACGGCTCAACACAGTCTTTGCCGTGATTCTCGCCATTCCCATCTCCATCAGCGCCGCGCCACTGCTCTATAGCCTGTTCGGATTTTCCTTCAACATCGTCTCGCTGCTCGCCATCATCGTCGCCATCGGCATCGTGGTGGACGACTCCATCGTGGTCGCCGAGAACGTGCAGCGCTACCGCGACCTGGGCTACGGCCTGCTGCGCAGCGTGCTGCTGGGGGCCTCGGAAGTCTTCTCAGCGGTCACGGCGGCCTCCTTCTCGCTGCTCGCGGTGCTCATCCCGCTGTCCTTTATGCCCGGCATCTTGGGTCAGTTTTTTAGCCAGTTCGGGCTGGGCCTCGCGGCGGCGATTGCGCTAAGCTGGTTAGAGAGCCTCCTCTTTCTCACCGTCCGCATGGCCTATGCCCGCGACCCGCAGCCGGTCGGCTGGCGACAGGTGCCCGGCGTGCTGGCGCAGGGGCCGCGCTTCCTCCGCGAGGCGCTGGCGGGGGTGCGGACCCTCTCCGGGGGGCTGCTGCTCGCGCTTTCCGGGGCGGCGCTGTGGGTGGGCCTCAGCCGCTTGACGGAGCTGGAGTGGCCCGCCGTCGCCGCGCTCGCCATCCTGCTCGCGCCCGCCGCACTCGCCCTGGTGCGGTACGTTCTGACCGTGCTGCTCGCCTTGCTGGAGGCCCTGACGGGTACCCTGCACGGCCTCACCCGCCGGGGGGTCACGGCGACCGCCCGCGCCTATGCCCGCAGCGTGGGCGGAGTGCTGCGGCGGCCCTGGGGGGTCATGCTGCTCGCGGGGGCTTTCTTGCTCAGCGCTCCGCTGGCCCTGCGAACGGTGGGCTTTTCCTTTGTGCCGCGCAGCGACAGCGGCATCCTAACCGCCGACCTCGAACTTCCCGCCGGCACTGACCTCGCCCGCACGAACGCGCTCGCGGCCCGTCTGGAGGAGAACCTGCTGGCCCGGCCAGAGGTGCGGCTCGTGCAAACCAGCGTGGGCGCGGGCGGGGTGCTGGGGGGCACGAATGCGAATGCCGCCAGCCTGACCGTGACCTTGGTCCCCCGCAAGGACCGCGCCCCCATCGAGACGCTGACTGCCCGGTATGCCCGCGACCTCGCCGCCCTCGCTGCTGGGGTGCCAGGGGCCGAGGTGCGGGTGACCGCCCAGCAGGGGGGGCCGGGGGGAGACGCCGACCTCAGCCTCGCCCTCACCGCGCCCAATCAGGCGCTGCTCACCGAGCGCAACCGCGCCCTGCTACGGCTGCTCTCCGCCGACCCCAACATCGCCTCGCTGGAAAGTAGCCTCTCGGCCACCCGCCAGGAGCGCACCTTTGTGCCCGACCCGGCGCGGCTGGCGGGCACGGGCCTTACCGCCAATGACGTGGCCCAGGCCCTGCGGACCTACAACGACGGCAGCGTAGCGGGGCGGCTGCGCGACGGTGACCGCAGCGTGAACATCGTGGTGAGGCTCGACCCCGCGCAGGTGCAGGGCGGCGAGAGCCTGCTGTCGCAGACGGTCTTTGCGCCCGCGCTGGGGACCAATGTGCCCCTCGCCAGCCTGGGCACCTTCCAGACCCGGCAGGCCCCGGCCACCCTCAGCCGCCTGAACAAGGCCTACTCGGCCCGCATTGACCTCAACCTCGTTCCCGGCGGTCCCAACGCCTTTGCCTACCAGCGCGAGCTGGTCGAGCGGGCGCGGGCGGCGGGCCTCCTGACAAATGGGGTCACGCTGGGCAACGCGTCTTCCTTTGGGGCAGCGGGCCTCACCGGGGACCTGGTGTTTTACGGCCCGGTCGTGCTGCTGCTCGCGGTGCTGCTGACCTACCTGGTGCTGGGGTCACAGTTCAACTCCTTCCGCTACCCCGCCTACCTGCTGCTGCCGGTACCGCTCGCGGTCGTGGGGGCGCTGTGGACCCTCTCGCTGTTCGGGGTGGACCTCGACGTGATCACGGTGCTCGGCATGGTCATCTTGCTGGGGCTGTCCACCAAGAACTCGATCCTGTACCTGGAGTTCGTGACCGAGCGGATGCGCTCGCTGC
The DNA here is from genome assembly GCF_000482805.1 of Deinococcus murrayi DSM 11303. Taxonomy (GTDB): domain Bacteria; phylum Deinococcota; class Deinococci; order Deinococcales; family Deinococcaceae; genus Deinococcus; species Deinococcus murrayi. The sequence goes on from NZ_AXWT01000016.1 coordinate 107,645, forward strand.
CGCTGCGCGAAGCGCTCGTCGAAGCCGCTGAGCTGCGCTTCCGGCCCATCCTGATGACCACCCTCACCGTGCTCGTCATCAGCCTCCCGCTCGTGCTGGGGCAGGGCGAGGGGGCCGAGTTCCGCCGCGGGCTGGGCATCGTGATTCTGGGCGGGGTGGTCACATCCACGCTGCTGACCTTCTTTGTCGTACCTGCCGTCTTCTACCACTTCGAGCGCCGCCGGGTCGCGCCCCCCACCCCCGCGCCGTTGGGGGCCGTGCCCGCCGCCGACTGAGCGCGGGGCAGGGGAGGGCCAGAGGGACGCGGGCTACCCGCGCCCGCCGGCCCTTTTCCTATGGCTTGGTCAAGACCCCCTCACCGGCAGGTCCCTACAATGCCCCCTGAAGCCCGGCACAAGCCAAGGCGAAGGAGGCTGGAGATGGACTGGAAAAACCTGCCCCGCAGTGGCGGCGGCGTGCAACCCAGTGGCGGCGGCTTGCCCGGCGGCGGCCTCGCGGTGGGCGGCGGCATCGGCGGCCTGCTGCTCGCCTTGCTGGCCATGTTCTTTGGAGTAGATCCCAGCGTGGTGCTGGGGGGCGGGGAGTCGCCTCCCGCTCAGACCCAGTCGCCAGCGGGCCAGGCGGGGGAGACTGAGGAGTACGAGTTCCTCGACCGCATCCTGGGCAGCACCAACGAGGTCTGGGGCGGCATCTTCCAGCAAGCAGGCCGCACGTACACCAAGCCCGTGCTCGTGCCCTTCCGGGGGGCGGTGCGCAGCGCCTGCGGCCAGGCGACGAGCGCGGTCGGCCCCTTTTACTGCCCGCTCGACAACAAGATCTACCTCGACACCTCCTTCTTCGCGCAGATGGACCGTCAGCTTGGCGGCGGCGGCGACTTCGCCTACTCGTACGTGATCGCGCACGAGGTCGGGCATCACGTCCAAAACGAACTCGGCATCGCCGACCAGGTCACGCGGGCGCAGCAGGGGGCGCGGACCCAGGCCGAGGCGAACGCCTATGGGGTCCGGCTCGAACTCCAGGCCGACTGCTTCGCGGGGGTGTGGGGCCACCGGGTCTCCAGCCTCGCCAACCTGACCCCAGAGGACGTGCGCGAGGCCGTGAATACGGCGGCGGCCATCGGCGACGACGCCTTGCAGCAGCAAAGCCGGGGCTACGTGGTGCCCGACTCCTTTACCCACGGCAGCAGCCAGCAGCGGGTGAACTGGTTCATGACCGGCTTCCGCACGGGCGACCCCAACCGGTGCGACACCTTCAGCCAGCCCTACAATCAGCTTTGAGATGACGCCCTCCTGCCCCCGGCCCCCCTCCCCCTGGACGGTCGGGGGCGTTCCCGTGGAGCTGCGCCGCAGCCCTCGCCGCCGTACCCTGGCCCTCCAGGTCCGGCCCGGCGAGGTCGTGCTGCACGCGCCCGCCCGCACGCCGCAGGGGACGCTCACGGCCTTTGTGGAGGCCCGCCGCGAGTGGGCCGAGCGGCACCTGCGGGCCTTTGCGGCGCGACAGGCCCCGGCGGCGGATTGGCGGGACGGTGCCGCCTATCCCTTCCTGGGCGAGACCCTCATCCTGCGCGAGGTTCCCGGCCTGACACGGGCGCAGCGGGTGGGTGGCGAGCTGCACCTGCCTCCCGGCCCGGACCTCGCCGCCCCCCTGGAGGAATGGAGCCGCGAGGCCGCCCTGCCCCTCTTTCGCGTCTGGGTGGAGGAGTATGCGGAGGCGCTGGGGGCCAGGGACCGCCTGGGGCGGGTGGGGCTGAGCGCTGCCCGCACCCGCTGGGGCAGTTGCACCTCGCGGGGAGACATCCGCCTGCACTGGGCACTGAGCCGCGCTCCCCGCGAGGTGGCCCGCTACGTCGCCCTGCACGAGGCCGCGCACCTGCTGGAACTCAACCACTCGCCCCGCTACTGGGCACACGTCTCGCGCCTCATGCCGGACCATGCCCAGTGGCGGCGTTGGCTGCGCGAGCAGGGGCACACGCTGTTGGGGGTCTAGAAGTCGGGGGCCGAGGTGCCGAGAAACGGGGTGTTCCTCTCGGCTCCTCGACCCCTGACCCCTCGCCGCTTTTACATCGCGGGCATCGGCGTCGGGCTGGGCATGCCCGGCGTGTCGGGGTTGCCGGTGGGGTCCGGCTCTGGCATGCCCGGCAGGTCGGGGTTGACGGGCGGGTCCATCACCGGGCCGGTGTCATCGGCGCCGGGCATCTGCTCTGGCAGGGGCGCGGGGGTGTCGGTCGGCTCGGTGGCGGGCATGGGGGGACGGTCGTAGGGTCCGGTCACGGGGCTACCTCCTGATGGGGATGCCGCCAGTGTGCCGCTTCTCCGCTGTGCCGAGGGGCCGAAGGGGATGAAGGCGTCTTTACGCGCCCCTATTCGGGGGCTAGGTTCTCCCGCGGGCCGCGCCGCAGACTGAACCCCATGAGAGGCCCACAAAGGACCGAAGGCGCGGCCATGATTCTGGTCGTGCTGCTGACCCTGCTGCTGCTGGCGGGCATCTTGGCGGCCACCCTGCGGCTGGGCCTGGGCAGCCGTCAGAATACGGCGGACCAGGCGGCCACCCTGCGGGCGCAGTACGCGGCAGAATCGGGGCTGGCGCTGGCGCAGTCGTGGTTGCGGGACGTGCAAACCATGCTAAGCCCTGCTGAAAATGGAGCAACACCCGGTCTATTCCTGGCCTCCAACGTGCGTGTCTCTGCTGTGCGTACTTGGATTGACCAACTCTGTGGTACGGGTACTTGGACATCCCTCAATGAAGGCATTAACGGAGGGCCTGGGTTCTTCGACCCCGATGGAAATGATGGCGCAGGAAGAAACTATCCTACGGCGCAAGCTTGCGTGCCCACCAACTTGAATTCGGACGACAACTTTACACTATTTGCCAAACTGGTAACCCCTGCAAGTTACAATGCGCTCCCAGCCAGTGAGCAACCTGGTGCCACCGAAGCAGCTCGCAAGGCCTTCTGGCGTCGAGTCTTGACTCAAGCACAATCAAGAGCGAACGGCGACTTGGGAAGTTCGACAACCACGAGCTTAAGCTTGACGCGTATCTTACGTTTGGGTCCAGATCATCATCGCGTCTTTGTCAGAGTTGCCTCTCTGACAGCTAGTGCCGATGCGAATGCTAACAGCCGCCGCATCATAACTGCCCAAGGCGCTCGAGACGGGGAATGGTGGTTTGATGTGCTTCAGCCTAGCCTGCTCGATGCGGTGGTTCAGACTGATTATCATACAATGGTATCAGGAGGCCCCGTGAACTTTACAACCACGACGAGTTTTCAGGGACAAATTAAGACAAATGATATTTTTACCTTTACTTCACAGAGTGGATATAATAGCCCAAGATTTTCGGGGAAGATCTCTAGTGCGGGCTGCACATCGCGTACTCAGACGGCAGAGGAAGAGAGCTGCGTGCGTCGACCTGGGGTTAGAGTCAACGGCAGCGTGTTCCGATATCCTTTGGACAGCACCCTGACTGATGAACAAAAAAGCGACGGCATTCGTAGCTATATTAGTAACAATCGCGTCAATGTAAACTATAGTGGCGTCACGCCAAACTACGCTAGTCAATACCAGCCTTTTCCTCGTGCTGCGCTTATACAAGAAAATGCGGCCAATGGGCTAGATGCTGATGGCAACCCTCTGAGTGATAATAGCCGCGGACTGATATTGGGAAATGGAGTTATTGGAATTCAGATGTTTGTGGGTGACGGTGACATGAACCCACCTAACTCTTACGATTCTGCTCAAAGGCGCTGGGTGGAAGCTACCCCTTCTTATCAATACCTACGACCCATCGTTTCTCAAAACTGCGTAGAGCAGCTTGGTGGTACATGTACTTACACATATAGCAACACCATTTATCGTGTGGATGACCGTAAGAGAATATACAGCAAGACGGGAAATGGTAGCTGGATACTCTTGCCCAATCCCTTTAACGGGGTGATTTTTAAGGCCGCAGGTAGCGAGCCACTGACCCTGGTTGGCCCCGACCCAGGTCGTCTCTCTACGGGTACACAAGAAGCTCGGGTGCGGCCTGCAGTGGCTTCCTTCTCTGGTATTACAGTTGCAACACCTCGCCAAATTGACATCCGCAGCGATCTTGCCCTCTCGCAGTCGCCTTGCCGTTATGACGAGTATGATTCTGTATCACTCAATCCGCCCTGTAAGGAGCGGGAAAATGTACTGGGATTGTTCAGTAGCGCGGGCAAGATAGTAGTTCGTCGCCAAGTCCCCAATAACGCAGTGATTCATGCTGCCCTTATGGCGAGTCAGCAGGAATTTATGGTGGAGGGTCATGATTCGGGTGCATATCGCGGTGAGATGCTGTTTACCGGCTCTATGGTAGAGCGCTATTATGGAGCTAGCGGGACGACAAGTGGTACGGGATATGGCCGTGACTACTCACACGACAAGCGATTTTTAGATGGTTTAACGCCGCCTTTCTATCCAACCTCGCCGAAATGGAGTTTTGAAGATGCAGGAACCAAGCGCGACCTGACGCGTGTGCTCTGGAAGCAGGGGTCGTAATGCGCCCTTCCGGTTTCACCCTGATTGAGTTCCTGATAGCCATCGCCATCCTGGGCATCCTGGTGGGGCTGGTGGGCTTCGGGACGGTCCGCAGCGCCCGCGCAGCAGAACTGCGGGAGGCAGCCACCCAGGTGGCGACCGACTTGCGCCGCGCCCGCTCACAGGCCCAGCGTGGCAGCACGAACGTTACCGTCTCCTGGGACGCGGGCAACTCGGTGCGGTACCAGGTGAGTGGGAGCGAGCGGCGCTTGCCCGGCACGGTCACGCTGAACTGCACCTCCAACTGCTCCGGCTCCGGCACGTCGGGCAACCTCGTGACCTATACCGCCCCCTACGGCGAACTCGCGGGGGCAACCGGCAAGGTGCTGCGCCTTGCCAGCTCCTTTCCTGGCCTCACCCCGCTGGAAGTGCGCGTGGTGGGCGTGACGGGCAAAGTCATCGTGACGCGAGGGACCCCATGAGGCAGGCAAGGACACAGGGCTTTACCCTGATCGAGGTGCTGGTGTCGGTGGCGGTGCTGGCCGTGCTCGCCGCAGTGCTGACGGCTACGCTGACCGGGGCGCTGGGCCTTAACCGCCAGGCTCAGCAACAACTGGGCACCTCTACGCAAGCCCAGCAGCTGCTGGAGCAGGTGCGCGGGGCCTGGGCCGACGGCAACCTGTACGAGCGGGCCTGCGCCCCGGTCACCATTCCGAGTGGCTACTCGGTGCAGTTTCAGTCGCTGGATACGCGGGGCAACGTGCTGGGAACGGGAGCCGCCGCTGCGCCTGCCAACATCCGCACGACGAATTGCGCCGCGCAGCCAGTCTTGAACGCGCCGGGGGGCAGCGAGCCGCCCCGGATGCGCCGCCTGATTGTCGCCTCGCAAACCGGACGGCAGGACACCACCCTGACTGTCGACGTGCTGAGGCCACGGTGAGGGGGCCACGCTGGAGGCAAGCGGGCCTCACCCTGGTCGAGCTGCTCGTGGGGATGGCCCTGATGGGCATCGTGCTCGCGGCGCTGGTGGCTTACTTTTCCCAGAGTGGCCGGGTGTCGACCCAGTCGAGCACGCGGGCCGAGTTGCAGCAGGAGGTGCTCAACGCCCAGCAGCTCATCGCCGGGAAGCTCAAGGAAGCGTGGTACGTGTATCCGCCGGGATTTGCCCTTTCTCTGAGCGCATCTGCCAGCGGTAATCCACCGACACTTCAGAATCCTGTCACTGGAAACAAGAACTGGACGGTAGGCACCCATCCCATCTTGGCGATGATTCTCCCGCCGGAGTCGGGCACGGCCCCCTACCGCTTTCTCGCTTACTATCCAGTGAAGCGCTCGGTGTGGGTGGGCGGCACCGCCGCGACCAGTTGGCGCAATCCTGGCCCAGACGACAGCAATGGTGATGCCTGGGTGCTGGTGGAGTACCGGGCGAACATGGCTTCGCCTTTTCCCCCTTCCCCTCCTGTTCCCCCCCTTCCCCCTTTTCCTCCTGTGGCGGTGCCGACTGTCCCAACGAATGGAGAAGCCAATATCCTCGCCGACTACATCGCGCCGACGGTGGCGACGACCGGTTTCACGACGTCCACCAACATCTACAACATGTTCACCTACGCGACGACGACTTGGCCGGGCAGCTGGCCTGCACCTGTACCCAGCTACGTCAACAGCGTGACCATCAACCTCGCCGTGGCGAGGCAGTCGCAGGGGTCGCTTCTGCGGCTGCCCGGAGCTACGGGAACCTACAGCATTACGGTCTTCCCCGCCAATCTGGGTCGGATCGCGGTCAATTGATCCTCACCTCGCCCCCTCCCTTCAAACAACCCTGAGCCTGCCCCGGCCCCCTGGAGGCAGGCTCTACACTTGCTCCATGCTCGTCACTGCCGCCGTTCAGGACCTGCTCTCGCGTGAGCGGGCGCTCCTCGCCGACCTTCAGGCGTTTTTGGAGTCGCAGGGCGCTCCCCCGGAGGCGGTCGAGTATGCCCGCGGCGCGGCCAGGGCGCTCGACGAGACGTTCCTGCTCGTGGTGGTGGGCGAGTTCAATGCGGGCAAAAGCAGCTTCGTGAACGCGCTGTTGGGGGCCGCCGTCTTGCCGGAAGGGGTCACGCCCACCACCGACCGCATCTATGTCCTCGTGCACGGCGAGAAGCCCGGCGAGCTGGAACCCACCCGCGACCCCTTCGTGAGCCGCCTGACCTACCCCCTGCCCAGCCTGGAGGGGGTGGCGCTGGTGGACACGCCGGGCACGAACGCCATCATCCGCCAGCATCAGGCCCTCACCGAGGGCTTTCTCCCCCGCGCCGACTTGGTGCTGTTTCTGACCTCGGCAGATAGGCCCTTTACCGAGTCCGAACGGCAGTTTCTGGGCCTCGCCGCCCGCTGGGGCCGCAGCGTCGTGCTCGTCGTGAACAAGGCCGACCTGCTGGAAACGCCCCAGCAGCGCGAGCAGGTCCGGCAGTTCGTGGAGGCGGGGGCGCGGGGGGTGCTGGGCTTGAACCCGCCCGTCTTTCTCATCAGTGCGCGGGCCGAGCAGCGTGGCGGCGACGAGGGCTTCCGGGCGCTGCGAGCGGCGCTCGTCGCCCGGCTCTCAGAAACCGAACGCACCCGCCTCAAGCTGCAAAGTCCCCTCGCGACCGCCGCCGAAATCCTCTCCGGCGAGGAAGCGCGGGCAGAGGCCGCCCGCCAGACTCTCCAAGCCGACCTCGCCGTGCTGCGCGACCTCGAAGCCCAGCGCGAGCGGCACCGGGAGACGATGCTGGGCGAACTCGACGGCCAGCTCAACCGCCTGAGCCGCTTGCTGAGTGAGTTCGAGGTGCGGGCCGACCGCTTTATCGACGACAAGCTGCGGTTTTCGAACCTGCGGGGCCTGATGAACAGCCGCGACCTAGAAGACCAGTTCCGCCGCGAGGCAGTGGCCGACCTTCCCGATGCCATCGACCGGCAGTTTGGGACCATGATTGACCGCTTCGTGGAGGCCAACTTGCACTTCTGGGAGGACGTGCAGGCTTTTCTCATCCGCCGCCAGCCGCCGGGAGATGTGGCCCGCACCCGCTTTTCCTATGACCGGGGAGCGCTGCTTGAAGGCATCGCCGGGAGTGCTCGCCAGCACCTCGAAACCACCACCGAGCAGGAACTTGCCCGCCAGCTCTCCCGCGACGCGGAAGACGCCCTCAAGGGAGCGGTGGGGGGCCTGGCCGGGGGCATCGGCATCGGCGCGGGGCTGGGGGCGCTGGTGGGGGCGTCGGCGCTGGACTTTACGGGGGGCATTCTCGCGGGGCTGACGCTGGGGAGCCTGGGCCTCTTTGTCTTGCCCAACAAGCGCTTGCAAGCCCACCGCCAACTGCGGCAGAAGGTGGGGGCGCTGCGCGAGGCCCTGGAGCAGATTATTCGCCGCGAGTACGAGCGCGAGCAGGAGCGGGCCGACGCCCGGTTGCGGGACGCCATCAGCCCCTACACCCGCTTTACTGCTCAGGAAGAAACCCGCCTGGAGAGCGCCCGCACCCGCGCCGCCGAGCTGCGGGCACGGCTGGAGAGCCTGCGAAGCGAGGTCAAAGCCCTGGGCTGAGGATTTGACAAGGCCGAGGCCATCCTCTACCCTTGTGCGTGCAGCATTTTTGCCGCGCCAGTGTAGCTCAGGGGTAGAGCAACTGATTCGTAATCAGTAGGTCGTCGGTTCAAATCCGACCTCTGGCTCCAGAGAGAAAGCCCGCCTAGCGCGGGTTTTTTGATTTTGGTCTGACCTGATGAAGGGGGCGCGGCGGCCCCCTTTGCAAACCTATTGCAAACCGGCAGCGCTTAGGGTTGGTCGGGCGTGCTGCCCCCCTCGACCCCTACAGGCCGTGAACGCACTTTCACCCGCCGCCGCCCCTGGGCTTCCGGCTGGGGCGCGGGGGTCACGGGGTCAAAGGTCAGCCCCTCGCCCTCGCCGTCATACACGTGCCGGTAAATGCCGCGTGTCACGTTCGGGTCTTTGTGCCCCAGCCGCTTACTCAGCACCTCGACGCTCACCCCGCTTGCCGCCATGACAGAGGCATAGGTGTGCCGCAGTTTGTGGGGGGTCAGCACCGGCACCCCCGCCGCCCGGCAAATCCGGCCCATAGGCCGCCGCAGGTTGTCGAGCCGGTAGGGCGTTCCTGCCCGCGTCACAAACACATACCCCGTGTGCTGGTACTCGCGCCCGCCGTCCCTGAGCCGCGCCCCGCTCTCTTTTTCTGTCTGTGCCTGACTCAGCCTCAGCAGCTTGACGGCGTCCCCAGCGAGGCTGAGGGCACGGCGGCCCCGTTCGGTTTTCGGCGTGCTTTCGTACACCTTGCCCCCGCTGACGGACCGCGTGCGCTCGACCCGGACCCGCGCCCCACCGTCAGGGGTGAAGGTCACGTCATCCCAGCGCAGCCCCAGCACCTCGCCCGGTCTCATCCCCGTAGCGAGGGCAAAGGCCAGCGGCCACCCCCAGCGGTCAGCGCGGGCCGCACGGTAAAACTGGGCCGCCTGTTCCGGGGTAAAGGCGTGCAAGCGGGGCGCACCCTCGACGGTGGGGCGCTGGGGGCGAGCGTGGGCGGTTGGGTTGACCGTGACCAACCCTTCCGCGTTCCCCCAGGCATAGGCCGCCCTCAGCAGGCCGTGGATTTTCTCGCGGGTGCGGTAGCCCAGTCCAGACGCTTCCAGCTCGGCGTAATAGGCCCGCAGCCGCCCCGCACTGACCTTGCCCGCTGCAAGCTGCCCCACGCTGGGCCGAATGTATTTGTTCGCCGTATACGCATAGTCCCGTGCCGTGCTCTCCGCCTTAATCTTCCCGCGCCGCCCAGCGATGTACTCGCTCAGCAGGTCGCTGAGGGTCAGCCCCCGCACGGGCGGGCGGTGCTCGCGCTCAATGGCCGCCTTTGCTGTTCGCACCGCTTCCCGTGCGGCGGTCATGTTTCGTGCCGTGCCGCTCACCTGCCGCCGCTCACCTGCGGGGGAAGTCGCCATCACCCGCCACCGCACCCGCCCATCTGCGAGGCGCGTATAGCTGCCTTCACCCTGCCCGCGCTTTCTCCGACCTTCTGATTGACCTGTCGCCATAACCCAGCGTAGCCCGCCCCCCTGGGCCGTCAGCCGAAAGGTGGGGCCGCGCTGGGGGGGTCGGTGGGTGGGGGAGAGTAGGCGTACGGTTTTAGGGGGTTTTAGGAGGGTAAATCCTACAAAAGCATTTTTGACTCTCTATCTATCTATAAAAGACTGTCCTAGACGGCATTTTGGGGACTTTCCCCACTGGGGTACTCCACTCCCATCCCCTAGAAGCCCTCAAAACCCCCAAAACCTCCGGGCTACTCTTTCGCCCGTCCAGAACGGCAAAAAAGTAGCGGGTTTTGTGTAGAACCCACTCCGGGGGCTTCCCCCCAAAACCTCCGGGCTACTCCTACTCCCACCCCCCCCAGCGCGGCCCCAGCCGGGGCACGGCGAGGGGCCGGGGGCGCTCTCAAAAGTTGAGAGGGGGCAGACAAAGCGCTGCCCCCTCCCGCTGGGGGAGGGGGTCACATACCACGCGCCCGCGTCACCTGCTGACACGGCAACTCTGAAGGGCCGGGGGGGCCGTGCAGGGCTATGCCCCCTCAGCCCCCCCCGGTTCGTCTTCCAGCACGGCGAGCAGCTCCAGCACCCCCGCCCGCACCCGGTCCGTTACCAGGGCTTCAAAGGGGGCGAGGTTGCCGCCGTTCGCTTCTTCTAGGGCCGCGTAATAGGCCGCCCGTGTGGTCACGGGAATCAGGGCCGGGGGGTAGCCCGCCCGAATCAGCAGCAGATTCATCAGCAGCCGGGCCGTGCGCCCGTTTCCGTCTATGAAGGGGTGCACGGCCACAAGCCCGTAATGGGCGCGGGCGGCGAGGGTCACGGGGTGCACCTCGCCCGCCCGCGTGTTCAGCTCGCCTATCAGCTCGCCCATCAACTGCGGAACTTTCAGCGGGTTGGGGAAGATGCGGGAAGACCCCACTACCCGCACCCGGTCCCGGCGGTAGACCCCGGCATCTTCCGATTGAATGCCCGTGAGGATAACCCGGTGCAGGGCGAGCACATCTTCTTCTCGCAAGGGGGCGGGCTGGGCACTCATGCGCCGCATCAGCCGCCACGCTTCCCGGTGGTTGACCGCTTCCAGGTGCTCGCGGAGGGGATGCCCGCTTATCGTCACCCCGTCGAGCAGCACCGCCTTGGTTTCCGCGAGGCTGAGGGTGTTGCCCTCTATCGCGTTGCTGTTGTAGGTCTGCGAAACTTCCCAGTCTGCTTCCAGGCTCGCCCGCAGCGAATCTGGCAGCGGATGCGCCCGCAGCCGGGCATTCAGCGCGTCGAGCTGGGCGAGGGCCTGGGCCGTCACTCTTTCCCCCCCCCAGCGCGGCCCGGTTCATCCCCCTGGGGCGGGGCCACGCTCCCCAGCGCTTCCCGCACCGCCGCTTGCACCCGCCGCATGACTTCCCGCTCTAGCGCTTGGGGGTCACTGGGGGCGGGCGGCACCCCGCCGCTGCTCAGGTGCTCGACGGGCACCGCTGTCAGGGTCAGCCCCAGGGCGTCGAGAATGGCTTGCCACACGGGGGGCACGTTGCCGCCCCTGCCGCCCGTGTTGTTAAGGGCGCGGGTTATGTGATTCGGGTGGATACCTGTAGCGCGGGCGAGGTCCGCCCGGCTTAGCCCTTTCTCTCTCAGGCGGGCGTCTACCGCTGCCCGTATCTCTTCATTCATGCCCACAGTCTACCCGAAAGCGGTAACTACCCGAAAAGGGTTGACTCTGCTACCCGAAAAGAGTAGTATTAGGTCAGCAGAAAGAGACGCTTCTACCGCCAAGTTTCCGCGTCCCTGACTGACTCCCCTTAGCAGTGAAGGAGCACCATGCACACTAGCACCCCCCGCCCGAAAACCCGCACCTGGGCCACCGTGCGCCACGTGACCGCCTACGGCGAGCACTGGGGGCACGAAACGCACACCGTCACCCTGACCCGTGACGCGGCGGGCCGCATCAGCGCCCAGCTCGACGGCGAGCCGGTCCCCACCGCCCAAGCGGTCGCCATTCTGAACGCGGCAGACCATGTGACCCTGACCGCTGAGGCGTACCTGCCCGTTCCCCCGGCCCCCACCATCGGCAAGGCCGCCGGGTGCCGCCTTCACAAGCACATGGCCCGTGCGGGCATCCCCAGCGGGGAACATTACGCCTTCGCCGCCCGCACCCTGGGGCGGCCCGTGGCGAGCCTCGCCGCCCTGTACCCCGTGGAAGCCCGGCAGGTGTGGCGTGACCTGTGCGCCTACGCCCCGCGCCTGACCGCCTAAGCCGCTGGGGGGCCAGTCCCGGCCCCCTCCCGCCTTTGTGAGGTGCCCCCATGCGCTCTGCCCTGCCCCTGACCCTCGCCGCGCTTGCCCTGGGCTGCTACGCCCTCGCGGGCAGCGCCCACCCCGCCGCTTATCCCGCCGCCGTGCTGGGGCCGTGCCTCGCCCTCGCCGCCCTCGCGCTGACCCTCGCCCGCTTGGGCTGGGCTAAGGGCTGGGCATGAAGGCCGCTTAGCACTCCCCACGCCCCCCGCTCCCCCCAGAGGTGCCCGACATGACCGCACGCCCTGACCTCGCCGCCCCCACCCCTGAGCGCCACTTGCCCTACCCCTGGGCACGGGGCGAGGGGTGCGGCGGCCCCCGGCCCGCCCTCGCCCACCCCGGCGAGCATGACCCCTACTGTCCCGCGTGTGCCCGCGCTGACCTTCTCCGGCACGCGGCGGGGGAGAGCCTCGCGGCCCTGTTGCCCACGGTGCTGAGCGCGTGGGCGCATCACTGGGGCGAGGTCGGGCTTTCCACCCGCGCCCTGTATGAAGCCGTCGAGAAAATCGCAGGGGCGTGGATGAATGCAGACGCCCAGCGCGAGCACCTGAGCGCGTTCTTGCGCGGGGCCATGCGCGAGCATCCCGCTCCCGCCGTCATCCCCAGCCCGCCCGACCGCGTGACCGTGCGCCCCGCTGAGTGGGGACTTATCCTCGCCGCCCACCTCGACCCGCACGCCCCGCCGCCCCCGCCGGGGCAGCCGGACCGCCGCCGCTTCTTTACTGTGCGGGAGCCGGGCGGCAAGGTGCGGGAGGGCGTGACCCTGCTCCCCGGCCTTGACGCGGTGCTCATCCTGGGCGCTGAAGAGGGCGCTGATGCCGCGCTCTACTTCACGGGCCTTCGTGGGCGCACGCGGCCCCTTCAGCGCGAGGGCTACCGGGTGCCCGCCGCCCTGCTGCCCGCCGTGCGCGAGGCGCTAGGGGGCTGGGGCAGCGCTGAGGGGGTGGGGGCATGACGGCTCACGCTCAGCCGGGCCGCCGCGCAAAGAGCGCCCTCATCCCTGGGGCCGTGAGCCTCGCCGCCGTGCAGGTGATTCCCGGCTCTATGACCGCGAGCGGGCGGCCCGCCCTCGCGCTCGCCTGCTGGACAACCCGGCACCGCCTGCTCTTGACGGTGCTGCCGGAGGGCGCGAGCTGGGGCCTGACCTACCCCCCAGCGCTGCCCAATGAACGGGACGAACGCGAGGGGCTGACCCTCGCCCGCCTGGGCGGCGCTCGCCTGACCCTTGAGCATGAGGGCCGCCGGGCGGTGCTCGACGTGCCCGCCGTGCGCCTGCTTCGGGAACTGATAGAGGCCCTGGGGCGCTATGACGGCTCCCCCGTCAGCCTGGGGCGGCCCGCATGACCCGCCCCAGCGTCACCGCCGTGAGGCGCATCCCCCAGGGTGCCCGCCTGACCCTGAGCGCCCCCGCTCAGCTCTTCCGGCTCGACCTGCCCGCGCTCTACACCCTGCCCGCCCACCTCATCCGCCCTGCCGCGCTCGCCTTGGGCTTTGACCCCCGGCAGCTCGCGCACGTACTCGGCGAAAGGCCCTGCCATGACTAACCCCACGCCGCCTGACCCCCTCACTGCCTACGTTCGCACCCACGTGCGGAACATGCGCCGCGCCCTGCGGGGGGCTGAGCTGCTCAGGCCACCCGCTGAGCTGGGCCATCTTGCCCCGCCCCAGGCCGCCGCCAATCTGGAGCGCCTCAAGGGGGCCTTTGCTGGGGCCGTACTCGCCTACCAAAAGGCCCCGCCCCACTCGCCTGAAGCCGCCTACGGGCGGGCCATGCTGCTGGGGGGGATGGTGCTTGCTGAGGGGCAGCGTGCCCTGAAAGCCCCCCTCGCCGCGCTCACCCTGCTGAGCATTTGGGGCGCAGACCTGAGGCGTGAGGCCCTGGGGGAGCGCAGCGCGGAAGCGCTGGGGGAGCAGGTGGACGCTGACCCCCAGCGCCCAGGCGTAAGCCCTTAGCCGCCCGCCCCAGCTTCACCAGCTGGGGGCCAAGCATGCGGGGCAGGGGCTAGCGGGCCTATTTTTTCCGACATTTTCCGACATTTTCCGACGTAAAAAAGGCGGCCCCAGAAGGGGCCGTCCACGGGTACGCGGGGGGGATGCTGGAGTTCTAGGGGTGCGCCCGCCCCGTCAGGTCTGCCCCCCCAGCACCCCCCGCAGCGGGGCGGGGGTAAGCTCGCCCTCGCGCTCGCGGCGGGCCGCTTCCAGGTCATGTAGGGCGCGGTAGAGCACCCGCTCAAGGTGGGCCTCATAGCGCGTGACCTTTTCCAGGGTCGGGGCCTGGGGCAGCGCGGCGAGGGCGAGGGCGTCCCGTTCAGCGGCCTGGGCTTCCCGCACGGCTTCCCGGAGCTGGGCCGCCCGCCGCCGTTGCCGCTCCGCGAGCAGCTCCAGCCGGGGGGCATAGGCTTCGCCCCACAGCTCCCGCGCATAGGCGAGCATCCCCGGCAACTCGCCCGGCTGAAACTCCCAATCGGAGTCCTTCAACTGCTCGACTTCGGCGCGGGTGGGCGTGCGCCCCAACAGCGCAGCCGCGAGCTTGCGCTCAAAGGCGGGCGGCAGGCGGGGGGATTCCGCCATGAAACTGAACAGCGTCCACCCCACCTCAGCCGCGTCATCTTCACTCAGCTCCAGGGCCGCGCTCCCGGCGGCCCAACGCTCCAGGTGCGCCGCTTGACGGTCCAGCCTCTGAGCAGTCATCTCCGCGAGCTGGGGAGAAGCCCGGTAGGTTTCGGCGGGCAACCCCCCCAGCGCGGCCACCTGCTGCCAAGCTTTCACCGCCGCCCCCGTCGCGCCAAAGGGTTCTTCTGCCGCGAGGCTGAGCCGCGCCCCGCGCTGCCCCGCGCTGACCTGGGCCGCCTCATAGCGGGCCACCCGGTCCAGCCGCCACAGGGCGAGGGCGGCCCGGTCCGCGAGGCGCTCTTCAAGGTAGGTGCTCGCCCCGGTGCTCTCGCGGATGAGGCGCACGTGCTCGGCGTACTCCGCCCGCTCGCCCAGCGGCACGTATTCACTGAGAATCCCGTGCCGCTGGGCGTTGCCGCCCCTGGGGGAACGCTCGACGCTCACGCCTTCCGGCAACCCCTCGCCAAAAGTTGTTTCGTAGTTTTCACTGTTCACTGTTCACCTCTGGGGCCGTGCCCCTCTAGCAGGCTCAGCGCCCGCTGTAGCTCGCGGGCGGTATGCCGCACCCGCTCGGCATAGGCCGCGTTTCTTTGGGCCGGGGTGCTCGCGTGCACTTCCATCAGGGCGAGCTTCACCCCACGCGGGGCGAGTTCCCAGAGGGCCGGGTCTACCCCGGCGGGCCGCCGCAACCTCAGCCGCGTCACGGCTCACCCCCAGCCCGGCCCAGCCCCAGCCGGGCCACCCGTGCCCGCGCTGAAGCGAGGCCCTGGGGGGTCAGCTCGCCGCGTTCGTCAAGGACGCCGCACCCCTGGGCCGTCACCTGCGCCGCTGCCCTGAGCCGGGCGAGCCGGGGAGCCTCAGCCCTCAGCAGCTCGCCCAGGCCCGGCACCGCTTGCCCCTCTAGGGTCTGGGCGTATGCACTCAGCGCGGCCCAGGTCACGGCGTTCATGCGCCCCCCGCTCACGCGGCCCCTCCCGGCGGGGGAAGGTCGGTATCCGGCTGGGCCGTGACCCCCGCCCGCAGCGCCCAGCGGGGCGCGGGGACGGTCATGCAGCGGGCCGCCTCATGCATGACGGCGGGCAGCCGCGAGGCCGCCGCCCAGGGTTCAAAGGCTCCCCGCCCGTGGGCGCAGGTACCCATGTAGCGCCCCTCGCTGGGGTCCGGGGTAAAGGCCCGGCAAGTGCCGCAGTGCCCGGCCATGAGGGCGCGGGCCGCCATGCTGGGCCGCCCCGCCCTCCCCTGGGGGCGAGGGGGCCGCGCTGCTGGGGTTGGGGCCGCCTGAGGCTGCTGGGCCTTTTGGCGGGCGAGCCTGAGGCGCTCTAGGGCCGCAGAAGAACCGGTCACGCGCTCACCTCGCCGTCTGCTTCTGCCCCGTCGAGCGCAGCGAGGGCGTCGGGGTGCACCCGCAGCGTCTTCACGGGCCGCCCACCCGCCTTGCCGCCGGGGGGCGGGCTGACTTCCACCCGCACCGCCCCGCAGTCTTCCAGCACCCGCAGCGCGGCCTCTAGGCGGGGTCCGGTCAGGGCCTCGCGGGCGTCACTCAGCGCCCGGCGCACCTCGGCCACTTTCTGCCCGTCGCACACCCGCCCGCGCTCGATAAAGCGCAGCACGGCGCGGGCGTCCATCACGTCCCGCCGCCGCCCCTCGCGCCAGAGTTTGCGGGCGTGGGCGGTGAGGGAATCGCACCAGGCCCACGCGAGCGCGGCGGATTCCTCGCCCACCTGCGCGGGGTGGGGGTGCTGGGCCGGGCCGCCCGCCGCCGCCACCTCCAGCGCGTGAAAGATGAGGGCGAGGCGGGCAAAGGTGCCGGGCTGCTTGCCCAGGTGGGCGCGGTAGGCTTCTCCCCGCGTCATGTCCCGCACCGCCGCCGCGTGCTCGCGCTCCCAAGCGTCATAGGCGGCTTGCCCGTCCGGGGTGTAGGTCAGCGGGGCCGCCCCGCCGCCGGGAAAGGTGCTGCCCAGGGCTTCCGGGGTGAGGGTCAGCAGCTCGCCCAGCAGCGCCGCCGCCCCCTCCCGCAGCTCCGGCGGGACCGGCTCGCGCTGGGCGGCTTGGTCAAAGTCGGGGAACAGGTCGGGCCACACGAACACCTGAAAGCGCTGCAAGAGGCCGTCCCCGGCCCCGCGCTGGGCGTCTATCAGGTCCGCGAGCGGCCCCGGCTGAATCCCGCCCAGCACCCCGACACACATCAGCGGGATATGCACGGTTCCGCGTGCGAGGCGGTCAAAGGTATACGACCCGGTGCCGTTCGCCGCTTCCAGATAGAAGGCGCGTTCCTGCTCGCGGCCCGCCCGCTCGAATCCGGCGAGCCATCCGGTCAGCTCATCGCGTATCACCGTCACGCCCTGGGGGTTATCCCGCAGAATCTCGCCCAGCTTTTCGGCGGTGGGGTCGTTAACGACGTACCGGGCGGGCCTCAGGGCCGCTTCTGCCGCAAGCAGTTCCTCGCGGGCTTCGGTGAGTTCATCGTCACCCGGCAGGGGCGGGGCGTCTTTGCTGCCCGCCAGTGCCCGCTTGAGCTGCCCCTCTAGGGCGTCGAGCCGGGCCGCCGCCTTGACCCGCGCCGTCTCCAGTTCGGAACGCTGGGCGTCCAGCCGTTCAAACTCTGCCCGCTGGGCACGGGTCAGGGGGTCCGCGCCCAGCGCGAGGGCGTGGCTTTTCTTGATGCTGGGCGGCCCGCAGATAGCCCCCCAGAGATTGGCGGGCACCGCTGGGGCGTTCGGCGCATTGCGTAGCCGCAGGCTCGCGGTTAGCAGCCCCCCCGCGCCCACCAACACCGGGGCGGCCACCATCTCCAGCGGCAACCCCGCCGCCCGCGCTTCCGCCTGTATCCAGGCCGCGAGGG
The DNA here is from genome assembly GCF_000482805.1 of Deinococcus murrayi DSM 11303. Classification (GTDB taxonomy): domain Bacteria; phylum Deinococcota; class Deinococci; order Deinococcales; family Deinococcaceae; genus Deinococcus; species Deinococcus murrayi. The sequence goes on from NZ_AXWT01000016.1 coordinate 124,919, forward strand.
GCCGGGGCAGCAGTTCGGCGCTCAGGGGGGCACGGGTTCGCTGAGGGGCGGCAGCGGGGTCACGTCCCCCCAGGCCACCGGGGGCAGGTCGGGCGCGGGCGCGGGCCGGGCAGCGCTCGCCTCCCCCCCAGCGCTGCCGCCCTGAGGCTGGGGCAACCCCAGCAGCCGGGCCGCTTTCTTCACCATCTCGCGCCGCGCTTCCGGCGTGGCCGTATACAGGTCCACCCCATGCGCGAGCAGCGCCCACACGCTAAAGGCGTCGCGGGGCAGGCCGTCCCCCAGCGGGTCCGCCGCGTGCCAGCTCATCACGACCGGGGCACCCCTGGGGGTGCGCTCTGGCCTCAGCCGCACTCCCGCTTGCCCGCTGGAAGAGTGCGGATAGAGCCATGGCCCACCGGGCGGCCCCTGATAGCCGTGCTCTGAGAGCACCTCCCCCAGCGAGCGCGAGGCGTTAAAGGCGTCAATGACGGACGCGCCCTCAGCCGCGCCGCCCCCCAGCCGCCCCAGGTCACGCGGGGCCGGGGCGGGCATCGGGGCAGGTGCCCAGGGGCACGCTGAGCGCATCACCGGCGCGAGTGCCCCCCAGCGCCCCCAGAGCCGCAGCAGCTCCGGGGGAAGTTCGGGTAAGTCGGCTACGCTCTCCGGCACCGGACCCGCCCAGGTGTAGGGCCGCCCGGTGTCGGGGTGCAGGCTGGGGGGCAAGATGTCGTGCACGGGGCCGCCCCGCAGCTCAAAGACGGTCAGGGGCGCGGGCCGCCCGCCGGGGCCTTTTTTGCCGCTGGGGTCGGGCCAGCTCAGGGCCTCATTCCTCAGGCTCAGGCCGTCCGGCACGCGCCAGAGGGGTTTTTCTCCCCGCTTGCCCCGAATCCGGTAGGGGTTGCCCGCCATGAGGGCCGCGAGGTCTACCCCCACCGCCGCAAGCGCGAGGGCCGCGCCGTCATGGTCCACGTCCAGCGCTGCCGTCTGGCTTTCGCTGTGCAGCAGCCCCACCCCGGCCCCAGGGTGGGCGGTGAGGTACTCGCGGGCCGCAGCGGGGGACGTTATCCACTGGGCAGGGTCAGAGTTCCAGCCCCTGACCCTGGGGCCTTTGGTGCCGGGGGGCACCGGGACCAGCACGAACCCCCCAGAGGCGAGGGCTTCCACCTGGGCGATACGGTCAGCGGGGCGGGGAAGGGGAGCGGCGGTCATACGCCCCCCCCAGCGCTGCCGGGGAACAGGGGGGGGATCAACTCGCCTTGTTCCGCCCGCTCGCGGGCTGCCGCCTGAGGGGTGGGCAGCGGGGCGTAAAGCATCTGGTAATCCACCCTGAGCCGCTGAAGGTCTTGTGCCAGGGCGAGCACGCGGGCAGAGTCCCGCACCCGCGCCGCTGCCACGATTCCGGCGCACAGCGGCAGCGCTTCCGGTAGGAAGTGGGTTTCAAAGTCGCCCACCTGACGCCGGTAGCGGGGGTCATGCCGCACGGCGGCCCAGGCCCCCCGACCGGCGCGGCCATAGGCGAGCACCTGCCGGGCGTCATACAGGGCGGCCATGACGGGCACCGGATGGGGCAGGGTGGCCGCGTAGCGCTCCAGCTCTTCCGGGGGCAGAAGGCAGCGCCCCCCGGCCCGAATGGGGGTCAGCTTGCCCCGCCAAATCAGCGCCCGCACGCCCCGCTCAGACTTCATCAGGGCGCGGGCCGCTTCCCGCACGGTCAGCAGCTCATAGCCCGTCATGGCTGCCCCCCTGGGGGACCAGGTGCGCCCCCTGAGCGTGCTGCTCGCCTATCCGCCCCAGCATGGCCGCCGCGAGGCGCTCCAGCTCCGCGAGGGCGGCCCCTTCCCCCGTGGCCCGCAGTTCCGGGGCCTCGCTCTCTAGGTAGGCGGTCAAGCTCGTGAGAAGGTCGCACAGCTCGCGGTATTCGGCAGCCGGGTCCGGGGTGAAGGGAGTAGGGGCGGGAGTAGAACCGGGCACCCTCCCAAAACCCCCTGGGCTACTCCCGCCCGCCGCTGGGGGCGGCGCTGGGAGGTTTTCCGCGCTGGGCGCGAGGTTTTCGCGCTGGGCGCTGGGGCTGGGCTGGGGTGCGGGGGAGTAGGCGCGGGGTTTCGGGGGGTTTTGGGGGGAACGGCTTTGAGCAAAACCTCGCCCCTCCGAAAGGTACTCCGATGCCGTCCAGCACGGCGTTTTCCCAACTTGTACCGAGTAGAAAAAGGGTTTTAGGGGTTTTAGCGGGCGATAGGAGAGCAGGAAAAAGGACGCGGCCCGGAACTCGCCTCTTCCCGTTAGGATGTGACAAAGGCCCCCCCGGCCCTGCCCCTGCCCCGCCTTCACGCGGGGCGGCTTCATTTGGTCCCCTGAACGGCTGCCGCCCGCCGCTCGGCACGCCAAGCGTCGAGCTGGGCGCGGTGAATGCGGTACACGGGCCGGGTTGCGGTGCCGTAGTTCTCGGCGGGCAGGCTGCCCGACCGGATTTCGCGGCGGATGAGGTCGGTGCCCACCCGCAAAAGGGCCGCCGTTTCAACCACGTCAAGCACGTGCAGGGCGTCGAGCTGTTCGGGGGTGAGGGTAGTCCGTTGCCGCCCGCCCCGTCTGCGGGGGGGAGCCGTCAGGGGGTTAACCGCCTGGGATTGCGTCATAGGTGCGCCTCGCGCTGTTGCCGCCCCTGCCCCGCGTCACTGGGGGCGAGGGGGGAAGAGCTGGGCGAGGTCTGAACTCTGGGCACCGCTGGGGGTGCGCCTCAGCCCCGGCCCGCGAGTGCTCAGCCGTGAAAGGTCAGGCCAAGCGCTGCCAGCTCAGGCGAGGGCCGGGGGCGCGAGGGGTGCCGTCGGGGGCCGTGGCCGGGCATACAGGGGCCGGGGGGCACGGGTACGGCGAGAGACAGGCCGGACGCGCCGGGCGAGGTGGGCGCGGTAGGCGGCGGCTTCAAGAGCGCGACGGGCGAGGGTGAGGGCGAGGGAAACCTGCCACCGCCGGGCATGAATGTTAGCGATGAGGGCGCTCACAGTGCCCTTTAGACCGCACAGATTGGCATAGGCCATGACCTGACCTAATAAGCGGCCTTCTTCAAAGCCGGCCACGAAGATGGGGAAGCGCAGGCGGCGGATGGTAGGGCCGGACTTCGCCAGACTTCTAGCCATGCTCTCAAGAAACTGGACGCGCTGAAGGTCTATGCCGTTCGCCGCGTAGCTCTTGCCGTTTACCTCCACGGCTTCCACGCTAGGGGCGAGCATTCTAAGGCGGTCTTCCCTAAGTTCGCGGGCGGCTTCGCGGGCCTCTTCGCGCTTCCGCCTACGGGTGCGGGGGTCCCCCCATGCTGTCAATCCGCGCCGCCCTTCCACCTGCCGCCGTATCAGGTGGGCTGCCCATGCCACACGGTCTAGGGCTTCGAGCTTCCGAAACCGCCGCCGCCTCGCCCCCGTCTTCCACCGGACACTAGGCCGCACTTTTTCATGCGCGGCCCGCCTCAGGGCGGCGAGCTGTTCCGCCCCGTTCTCCACCTTGAGGGCCGGAGCGGGGGCGCGGGGTGCCCGGCGAGCGGCGAGGAACGCCCAGAGGCCCAGGCGGTACACCCCAGCGCCGCCCATGACGGCCCGGCGGTAGTGCCGCACGGCCCAGGCTTCCGGGGTGAGGGTGAGGGTGCCGTCAGGGGTGACGGTGCCGCTTGTGCGCTTCATCCGCAGTTCCCCGATGCGCCGCCCAGCAGGGCGGAAAGGGGTGAAGCGCAGCGCTTCAGATACATGCCACTCTCCCAATATCGTCACCCCATATCCCCCGACATTCAGCCGGGAAGTGACGGGGGCGGGGCGGGGCAGGGACATGCCGCTATAGTACGCCGCGTTACGCCCCAGGGGGGAGGGGATTGTTGGAGTTGCAAACCTTTTGCAAACTCACAGGGCAAAACCGCCCCTCACCATTCCTGACCGGGCGTAATGCCTTTTGGGGGATTTTGCCATCTGGGCGCGGTTTTTCTATATTTGCGTCCTCCCCCAGCCTTGCCCGTCATCCCCCCGCTCATGTTGTTCGTAATCAGTAGGTCGTCGGTTCAAATCCGACCTCTGGCTCCACCAAAGGAACCCGCCTGCGTCTGGGCGGGCTTTTTTATTGCCCGCCTGTGATGCCCCCTGCCCCCTGCGGACCCCACATGGGCAGCATACGACCGTCTCACTACCTGATTCCAGATGTGGGCCGTCTGCCCCCAGATCACAGGGCACAGTTTCACACTAATAAGTTTTAGTGTAGCGGTCTGAGCGGCACTTCTGCCCCAGAATTACCTGTGAATTATCTCTCTAGGGGTCAAAAGTGGCGAGAAAGTCGGGAAACGCGCGTGCAGCCCCACGGTTGGGCTTGGTCAGCACGGCGCGAAGGGCATCCAGGC
>NZ_AXWT01000017.1:0-115000 GCF_000482805.1 Deinococcus murrayi DSM 11303
GCCAGACCCCGCGCCCCGCCCGCCATGCTGCGGCGCATGAACCCCAGCACACTCATCATCACGAACCCGAACAGCAGCAGCCCAACGATGCCGAAACCGCCCCCGCCGATGATGATCGGGCCGGAGTACCCTCCGCCGTAGCCCCCGCCATATCCCCCACCGTAGCCGCCTCCATACCCGCCGCCTCCGCCGAAGCTGCCCCCCCCACTGCTGCCGCCAAAGCCGCCCCCGCTGCTGCTGCCGCCAAAGCCGCCGCCCGACTGCGCCGCCGCCTCGCCCAGCAACGCGAGCGCGGCGACCGTCACGAGCAGCAGCGCGGCAAAAAGGAGCGCCGCCCGCAGGGGACTCCTGGGGGCAAACAGACCAGCTCGGTTCGGCCCAGCTTGTTTCGGCATGGCCGCAGTGTAGGCCGGGCCGCCCGCCCGCCGCTTCCGTCCCCCCCTTACACTGCCCCCATGAACGACCCCACGGCCCCGGTTCTCACCCTGACCCCCGACGAATGGGAGGCTTTCCTGGCCCGCCTCTACGAGCGGGATGACCGCCTTGACCTGCGTGCTCCCGGCGAAACGTACTCCCCCGAAGAGGCCGTAGACGCCTATGTTCTGAGCGGGCACGCCGAGGCCCTGCGCAGCGCCGAGGTGGACGGCGACCTGTGGGGCACCCTGGAGGACCTGGAGGAGACGGCGGCGGACGAGGAGGAAGCCTGGGCCAAGATTGTCGCCTTTTACCTCGACCGGGGGTGCGTCCTGGTGCGGGTGAGTGGCACCACAGAACCCGAAGAGTGGCTGCTCGCCGAAGGGCTGGCGCGGCGGCTGGGCCTGCTGCCCGGCGCGGCGGGGTGAATCCGGGCTGAGGTCCCCCTCATCCATTCATGAGAGCAGGAGGCCTAGGCTGCACTTCATGTCGCACAAGAGCCACTTTCCGACCAAACGCCTCCTGCTGCTCGGTGCCCTGATTGGCGCGGGAGCCTATTACCTCAGCCGCGAGCAAAACCGCCGGGCGCTCGATGCCAAGCTCGCCGAACTCGGCCTCAAGGACGCCGCCGAAAATGTCGGCGAAAAGGTCAGCCAGGGGTGGGAGAAGACCAAGGACGCCGCCGCGAGCGCCGGGCACGTGATTGCGGACAAAGCGCAGGAGGTGAAGGAAGCCGCCCAGCACGGCGGAATGCAGGCCGCCGTGGACAAGGCCAAGGAAGTTGCGGGCGAGGCGGGGGACGCCGTGAAGGGCGCTGCCGCCGAGGCGAAGGACGCCGCCCGTGACGTGGCCCAGACGGCGGGGCGCGAGGGTCAGCATGTGGGCGCGGAGCTGAAGGACGCTGCTCAGGACGCCCAGCGGGACGCGCAGCAGGCGCTAAATCAGGCCAAGGACGCCGCCCAGGACAAGGCCCAGGAGCTGAAGCGGGACGCAGAGCGGGCCGCGGGGCAGCTCAAGGCCGACGCCAAAGACGCTGCGGAGAATGTGAGGGCCGGGGCCAGCCAAGCGGCAGACCGGGCGAAGGAAGTCGCCCAGGACGCCCAGCACGCTGCCCAGCACGCCGCCGACCAAGCGCGGGACAAGGCTCAGGACCTGAAGCACGGCGCAGGGCAGGCCGCGACCCAAGCCAAGGCCGACGCTCAGGAGGGGGCCAGCGACATGCAGCGCCTCGTGCAGCAGGCCCTCGACGAGACGAAAAAGGCCTCCGACGAAGTGCGCAGCGACCTCAAGGACGCGGGCCGCAAGATGTGACCCGTCCGCCAGACGCACAAGAGGGCCTCTCCACGCGGGGAGGTCTTCTTTGTCTCCCCTCCCCGACCGTGAGCACTGCCCCGGCCCCCCTCTCCCCTGCCCCGCTAGACTCCCCCCATGACGCGCAGGGACGCCGACCCCACCCCACCGGGCCAGCAGGGGGGCACGCAGACGCTGGAGCGCACGCGGGTGCAACGGCCCCGGCTGTACCGGGTGCTGCTCCTCAATGACGACTACACGCCGATGGACTTCGTGGTCATGGTGCTGGAGCGCTACTTCCGCAAGTCCGATCAAGAAGCGCAGCTCATCATGCTCGCGGTGCATCACAAGGGGCAGGGCGTGGCCGGGGTCTATACCCGCGACGTGGCCGAGACCAAAGTCGCGCAGGTGACCGCCGAGGCCCGGCGGCACGGCTATCCGCTGCGGCTGGTGGCCGAGCCGGAGGCGGGGGAATGAAGAGGCTGGTCAAGACGTCGAGCCGCCGAGGAGGCGGGGGGAGCGGGTTCTCGACCCCTCGACCTCTCGCCCCTTCGACCCTCTACCTGAAGGCCCGCCCATGATTGGCGACCACCTTCAAGTCACCCTGGGCCGTGCCGCCGACTACGCCCGCGAGGCCGGGCACGAGTACGTCACGCTGGAGCATCTGCTGCTGGCGCTGACCCACGACCCGGAGGCGCGGGAGGTGCTGCTGGCGGTCGGCTGCGACGTCGAGCGGCTGCGCGACGACTTGCAAGCGCTGCTGGACGGCCTGGAGCGGGTGGAGGGCCGCGAACCGGACTTCACCCTGGGGGTGCACCGGGTGGTGCAGGGGGCCGTCTTGCAACTGCACGCGAGCGGCAAGGGCCACGAGCAGGCGGACGGTGCCCGCGTCCTCGCCGAGCTGCTGGAGGAAGAAGACTCGCCCGCCCGCGCCGCGCTGGAAGCGCAGGGGGTGACCCGGCTGGACGTGCTCGCCTACGTGTCTCACGGGGCCGCGAAGGTACCGGGCCGCGAGCGCGAGCGCCGAACGGCGGGCGTGGACGGCGACGCCCCTGCTGCGGAAGCCGCCGAGCCAAACCCGCTAGAGGCCTACGCGACCGACCTCACCGCGCAGGCGCGGGCCGGAGAGTTCGACCCGGTCGTCGGGCGCGAGGCCGAGCTGGAGCGGATGGTGCATATCCTGGCCCGCCGCACCAAGAACAACCCCGTGCTCGTGGGCGAACCCGGCGTGGGCAAGACCGCGCTGGCAGAAGGGCTGGCGCAGCGGGTGGCGGATGGTCAGGCCCCCGGTTTCCTGCGGGGCGCGTCCGTCTACGCCCTCGACCTGGGAGCGCTGCTCGCCGGAACGCGCTACCGGGGCGACTTCGAGGGGCGGCTCAAGGCGGTGCTCGCCGCGCTGGACGGGCAGAACGCGGTCCTCTTCATCGACGAGCTGCACACGCTGGTGGGGGCCGGGGCCACCGAGGGCGGCAGCGTGGACGCGGCGAACCTGCTCAAGCCTGCGCTGGCGCGGGGGCGGCTGCGGGTGCTGGGGGCCACCACGCCCGCCGAGCTGCGGCACCTGGAAAGGGACCGGGCGCTGTGGCGGCGCTTTCAGACGGTGGAGGTGCCTGAACCGTCCGAGGAGGACGCCCTCGCCATCCTGCGCGGGCTGGCCCCCGGCTACGCGGCGCACCACGGGGTGACGTACACGGACGACGCGCTGCGGGCCGCCGTTCGGCTCTCGGCCCGGCACCTGCGCGACCGCTTCCTCCCCGACAAGGCGATTGACGTGCTCGATGAGGCGGGGGCGGCCCGCTCTGCGGCGGGGCAGGGCGGCGAGGTCGGGGAGGCCGACATCGAGGCGACGGTGGCGCGGATGGCCCGCGTACCCGTCGGTGCGGTGAAGGCCGAGGAGGTGCAGTCGCTCGCCACGCTGGAGGCTGACCTGAAGGCCCGCGTGTTCGGGCAGGATGCGGCGGTGAAGGCGGTCGCCAGCGCCGTCAAGCTCGCCCGCGCCGGGCTGCGCGACCCGCACAAGCCCCAGGGGGCCTTCCTCTTCGCGGGGCCGACCGGGGTGGGCAAGACCGAGCTGGCCCGCGCCCTGGCCGAGCGCCTGGGCGTGGAGCTGCTGCGCTTCGACATGAGCGAGTACCAGGAGGCGCATACGGTCGCGCGGCTGGTGGGGGCACCCCCCGGCTACGTGGGTTTCGACCAGGGCGGCCTCCTGACCGACGCGGTGGCGAAGCACCCGCACGCGGTGCTGCTGCTCGATGAGATAGAAAAGGCGCACCCCGACGTCTACAACCTCTTCCTGCAACTGATGGACCACGGCACCCTGACCGACCACACCGGGAAGAAGGTGGACGGGCGCGGCCTGCTGGTCATCTACACCACCAACGCGGGCGCTGCCGACGCCAGCCGCCCGGCCCTGGGCTTCTCGCGCGAGGGCCGCGCCGGGGAGGAAGCCGAGGCGGTGAAGCGCACCTTCACCCCAGAGTTCCGCAACCGCCTCGACGCCGTGATTCACTTCCGGCCCCTCTCGCGGGAGGTCATGGCCAGCGTGGTGGACAAGTTTCTGCGGCAGTTGGAGGAGCAACTCGCCGAGCGCGGCGTGTCGCTCACGGTCACGCCCGCTGCCCGCGCCCGGCTCGCGCTGCTGGGCTACGACCCCGTGATGGGGGCGCGGCCCCTCGCCCGCGTGATCGAGGAACGGGTGAAGCGCCCCCTGGCCGACGAGCTGCTGTTCGGGCGGCTCAGCGGCGGCGGCGCGGTGACGGTGGACGCGGACGGCGAGGGCTTCAGCTTCCGCTGACCCATTCCCAGGTCGGGAGGTCCTCGCAGAGCACTTCCAGAAGGTGCGTGCCCGACGCAATCAGGAGGTGGCGGTAGCGTGGGCGGCGGCGGGTGGCCTCCCACTGCACCCGCCAGAGTTGCCCGAAGTGGCCCTGCCGCTCCTCCCATTCGGCTGGGGTAGAGGGCGGAGGGCCAGGCCAGAAAAAGTCCGTGCCCCGTCCAATGTCTTCAGGCCGCGCATCCTCCGGGAAGAAGCGTCCAGTCGGCTTCAGGTGAGGGTTGCGACGTCGCTCGCGCTCACTCACGGCGACGGGCACTCCGTAGGGCGGAAACACGTCGGTGTTGTCGTTCTCCTCCAGCATCTCGGTAATCCAGGGGCTGGGGTCGTTGACCACCTCGTACAGCCAGGACTGGGGGAGGCCCTGCCTCACCGGGTGAAAGGTGCCATACGGTCCCGCGTAGAACTCGTCGTAGCTTTCCAGCGCGAACACCTGATTGGAGAAGTGGGTGTGGCCCTCGAACCGGCTCTCCCAGGTCAGGCGCAGCAGGCGGTCATGGTGCCGGGGGTCGGGCTTCCCGTCCGGTCCCACCGTCCAACCGTCCTCCTCGGACGCGCGGTAAAACTCGTCCGCGAGGTCCACCGTCAGGCGGCCCCGGCGATGGTCGAGGTCGGTGCGGAGGATGCTCATCCAGTCGCCGGGAAAGGAGGCGACCGCCTCCAGCAATCCCTCGTCGGGCCAGAGGGCGAACTGCGCCTGGGCAAAGCGGGCGTATCGGGCCATATGGCGCAGGCTACCGCCGGGCCTCCTGCCACCGCGCCCGCAGCCGTTCGGGCTTTAGGCCGTAGGCGGTCACGTAACCGGGAACTCCCTGAAGGCCCGGCACGCCCTGAAGCAGCTGCAGCAGCAGGGTGGGGACGTGCAGCGGCTGGGCACCGTCGAGGCCCTCTATCTCCCGTTCCTCAATGACCTGTTGGGTTTGGAGCAGAGCAATCTGCCAGGCCCGCCGCCGCTGCACGCGGGCGAGGTGCCGGGGCCGCAGCCGCCCCCCGCGAAGGGGATCGCACAGCAGGTTGGCGGCAGCGACCGCGTCCTGCACGGCCATATTGATGCCCAGCCCGCCAATCGGCGAGATGGGATGTGCCGCGTCCCCAACCAGCAGCAGGCCGGGCCGCCACCAGCGCCGCACGCGGGCGACCTCCACGGCGAGAAGGTGCACCTCGCGCCACTCGGTCAGGACCTGCACCCGCTCGGCCAGCCAGGGCACCGTCGCGGCGACCGCCTCTCGAATGGGGACCACGCCCGCCGCCCGCGCCGCCGCGTAACTGCCCTTGCGGATGGAATAGCCCACCTGCCAGCGCTCGCCGTGGTCGGTGGTCACGATGCAGTGCCCGCCGCGCAGGTGCAGGTCGATGCTGCCGCCGGGGTCGTCCGCATGGCGGGGCAGCGAGAACCACAGCACGTCCTGCCCCGGCGAGAGTCGCCGCAACGGCAATCCGGCGAGGTCGCGCACCTTGGAAAAGCGCCCGTCCGCCCCCACGGTCAGCACGGCGGCCAGGGCGTGCAGTTCTCCGGCCCGGCGGTAGCGCACGCCCCGCACCGCGCCGCCTTCCTCCAGCAGGCCCTCCACCCGCGCCCCCATGACCACCCGCGCGTGCCCATACCGTTCCAGTTCAGCGGCGAGGAAGCTCAGGAAGCGCGACTGGGCCATCACCGTGAGGTAGGGGTAAGGGGTCCGCAGCCGCGAGAAGTCCGCGAGGACCTGGGTGCCCTCCTCGCGCACGAGCCGTGCCCGGTGCGCCCGCGTGTGCGGCAGCCCCAGGACGGGCGCGGCCAGCCCCAGTCCGGCGAGCAGTTCCATGATGGCGGGGTGCAGGGTGTCGCCCCGGAACTTCCGCTGAAAGTCGCCCGCCGCCTCCAACACGGTGACCTCGATTCCCTGCCGGGCCAGCAGCAGCGCCAGAATCATCCCCGCTGGGCCTCCCCCCACGATGCACACGTTCCCCACCCCCCGCGACATGGCGGGCATTCTGGTTCGGGAGGGCGGGTCAGGGTGTAAGGAATGCTGCGGGGGGGGGCGGGCTGCTCCCCCCCTCTGCCCAGGGGCCGTCACTCCAGCTTGAGGTCAAACGTCGGCACGGTGGCGGGCGGGGTCTCACTCGCCCTTGCCTGCGCCTCTCCGGCCTCCGCCCCTGCCTGCTCCGTCACCTCCGCGTCTTCTGGGCCGATGACGATCGGTGAGGGGACGGGGGCGTCGTCCTGGGGTGCGGCGGGGGCCTGCGCTGCCGCGTCTGGGACGTCCGTGGGGGGGGCTTCGGGGTCAGGGCGCGGGGCGCGGGCGTGGGCGTGGAAGGTCAGGGGCGGGGCGGGCTGCACCGTGACCTTGAGGGCCGGAGTCTGGGGGGCGGGCAAGGGAGAGGCGGGCGTGGCCGGGACCCCCTGCGCGGCGCGGCGGGCCGCAATCAGAACCGCGTCCACCTCGTCGGCGCTCAGCACCCCCTTGGCCTGGAGGGTGCTCAGAATCGCCAGCGAGAGCTTGCGGAGGTATTCCACCTCAGGGGCGGAGGGGGCGGGCGAGGAGTCTTGCGCGTCGGGCCGCGTCATGGGGGCACCCTAGCGCGTTCGGGCGAGAGCTGCCACAGAAGACCGCAGGCCGCGCAGACTGTGGGGTTGGCGTCAGCGGGCGGGGGGGCGACTGCCCTACAGTAAACGGGCATCCGCGGGGCAACAGCACGAACCTGGACGCGACGCGACGCGGTGCCAGCGGGCGGTGGTATCGTGTGGCCTGTCTGCAACGGCGCGGTGCGGCTGCTTCCCCGCGGGGAGCCGAAAGGGGGGGACGCCCGCCGGGCACGCCGCGGCCCCCAACCTGCTGTCCGCAGGGGAGGCCCCGCACAAGAGGAGGACTGAGGGAATGTACCGAGGAAGAGAAGGGCAGTGGGCGTGGCTGCTTCACCGCCTGTCGGGGCTGGCGATTCTGGCGTATTTCCTGCTGCACGTGGTCAGCATCAGCCTGATTATGTTTGGCGAGGACGTCTACATGGCGGTGCACCACACCTATGACCTGTGGCCCTTCCGGGTCGGTCTGATTTTCGTGACCGCCGGGGTGGTCTATCACGCCCTCAACGGCCTGCGGATTATGGTGATGGACTTTACCGGGCGGGGCGTGGCTTACCAACGTCAGATGTGGTACGGGGTGTTGGGCTTGACGCTGCTGGCCACCGCCTACACCGCCTGGGTGAACATCCCGCGCATCCTGGGGGGCTACTGATGATTCGCGCCCGCACCTTTACCGATGCTCGCGCCCAAGCGCACTCCAACGCCGAGCTGAACTGGTGGATTTTCATGCGCATCAGCGGCCTGATTCTGGTCTTTCTGGTGCTGGGACACATCTACATGACCTTTATCCAGGTCAGCGAGTCGGACGCCACCTACACGGCGGTCGTGGCCAAGCTGCAAAATCCGGCTTGGAAGTTCTATGACTGGACCATCTTGGCCCTCACCATGCTGCACGGGGTGAACGGGGCACGGTACTCCATCGAGGACTACGTGCGCTCGCGGCCCAACCGGGCGTGGGTCAAGACCATCTTCTACACCATCAGCGCGGTCATCTTTACGCTCGGCACCGTTGGGCTGTTTTCGATTTAAGGCGCAAAGGACGGAATAAGACATGCACCATCGTTTCGATGTACTGGTGGTGGGAGCGGGCGGCGCAGGACTGATGGCCGCCCTCTACGCCGCCAAGGGAGGCGTTTCGGTCGCCTGCATCACCAAGCTCTACCCGACCCGCTCGCACACCGGTGCCGCGCAGGGGGGCATTGGCGCGGCGCTCGGCAACGTGCAAGAGGACCACTGGGAATGGCACATGTTCGACACCATCAAGGGGGGCGACTACCTGACGGACCAGGACGCCGCCGAGGTGTTCGCCAAGGACATCATCGACGCGGTGTACGAACTGGAGCACATGGGCCTGCCCTTCTCGCGCACGCCGGAAGGCAAGATTGCCCAGCGCAAGTTCGGCGGCCACACCCGCGAGTTTGGCAAAGCAGCGGTCGAGCGCAGCTGCTACGCCCAAGACCGCACCGGGCACATGATTCTCCAGACGCTCTACCAGCAGAACGTCAAGAACGGCACCACCTTCTACAACGAGTTTCACGTCACTGACCTGATTATCGAGGAGGGGCGTTGCCGCGGCGTGGTGGCCTACCACTACGCAACCGGAGAAATTCACACCTTCCACGCCAAGGCGGTGGTGCTCGCGGCGGGCGGGTACGGACGCATCTTCAAAATCACGTCGAACGCCCTCACCCTGACGGGCGACCTCATGAGCATCTACTACCGCAAGGGCCTGCCGCTGGAGGACATGGAGTTCTATCAGTTCCACCCCACGGGGCTGGCCAAGCTGGGGATTCTGGTCACCGAAGGCATTCGCGGCGAGGGGGGCATCTTGCGCAACTCGGAGGGCGAGCGCTTTATGGAACGCTACGCGCCCACCATCAAGGACCTCGCACCCCGCGACATCGTCTCGCGCTCGATCATCACCGAAATCCGGGAAGGCCGGGGCGTCGGCCCAGACAAGGATGCCGTCCACATCGACCTGACGCACCTGCCGCGGGAGGTCATTGAAGGCAAGCTCGCGGAAATCACCGACCTGGCGCGGACCTACCTGGGCCAAGACCCGGTCAAGGACCTCGTGGCGATTCAGCCCACCGCCCACTACGCGATGGGCGGCATCCCGACCGACATCAACGGGCTGTGCCTCAGCGACGGCGCGGGCGGCAGCATTGAGGGCCTGTATGCGGCGGGCGAGCAGGCCTGCGTGAGCCTGCACGGGGCCAACCGCCTGGGCACCAACAGCCTGGGCGACCTGATTGTCTTTGGCCGCCGCGCCGGAACCGCCGCCGCCCAGTACGCCCGGCAGGTCGAATACGCCGACATGCCCGCCGCCCCAGAGCGCGAGAGCGTCGCCATGCTGGAAGCCCTACGGGGAGCGAGCGGCAAGGAAAGCGCCGCCGTGATTCGCCGCGAGCTGCAAGAGTCGATGATGAACAACGTCGGCATCTTCCGCAACGGCCCGGACATGGCGCGGCAGGTCGAAATCATTGCGGACCTCAAGGACCGTTACCGCCACGTGAGCGTGTCGGACCCCAGCCGCCGTTACAACAGTGAGCTGATCGAGGCGATGGAACTCGGCTTTATGCTCGACTGTGCGGAGGCCATGACCGCCAGTGCCTTGAACCGCACCGAATCGCGCGGCGCCCACGACCGCGAGGATTACCCGGAGCGCGACGACCGCAACTGGCTCAAGCACACCATGGCCTACAAGAACCTGAACAAGCCCGGCGAGGTGCTCATCGGCTACAAGGACGTGGCCCTCAAGGGGTACACCCACGCCTTCGAGCCGAAAGCCCGCGTGTACTAAGGAGGCGTGTGGCGCGTGGCGCGTGGCTTGTCAAGAAGAGAACACTCTCTTTTTTCACAAGCCACCAGCGACAGGCCACACGCCCCTCAGAGGAACAGAGACATGGCAGAACAGCACATTCCGAAAAACACCCACACCACGCCCCCCATGCGCGTGAAGGTCAAAATCCTGCGCTACAATCCAGAGACCGACAAAAAGCCGCACTGGGAGACCTATCCGGTCGAGGCGCAGCCCAGTGACCGCGTGCTGGACGTGCTGAACTACATCAAGTGGTATGTCGAACCCAGCCTGACCTTTCGTCGGTCGTGCGGGCACGGCATCTGCGGCAGCGACGCGATGATGATTGCGGGCCGCAACCGCCTCGCTTGCAAGGCGCTGCTGCGGGACGTGGTCAAAGATGGCGGCACCCTCACGATTGAACCGATTCGGGGCCTCAAAGTCGAAAAAGACCTGCTCACCGACATGGAACCCTTTTTCGATGCCTACAAGGCCATCATGCCCTACTTCATCAACGAGTCGCCACCGCCCGCTGGGGAACGGCTGCAATCGCCCGAACAGGCCGAGCGCATGGCGCACTCCAGCAACTGCATCCTCTGCGCTTGCTGCACGACCTCCTGCCCCATCTTCTGGGTGAACGGCTCGTACCTCGGCCCGGCGGCCATCGTGCAAGCCCACCGCTTTATCTTTGACAGCCGCGACGAGGCCACCAATCAGCGCCTGAACATCATGAACCAGAACACGGGCGTTTGGCGCTGCCGCACCGCCTACAACTGCACCGAAGCCTGCCCCCGCGACATTCCGATCACCACCATCATCGAGGAAGTTAAGCGGGCGGTGATGTACCAGCAATCGTAAGGTCCCACACGCGAGAAGCAGAGGCCACCAGACCTCTGCTTCTTTTTTTGCTCCTCGACGCTCAGAACTGCATCACGTACCGCACCCCCGCCTCGTCCCGACACTCCCCGTAACCGCGTTCACGCTCGTCCACGGTGAGGGTGCAAGTGAGGGTGCGGGACGTGGGGCCAGCGGTGCGGGCAATCAGGCTGCCCGTGCGCAGGGTGCCCTGGGGGGTCGGGGCAGGGCCGAGGCGAGCGCCCCAGCCGAAACTGGTGCCGCCCGCGCCCGCCGTGCCGCCCACCGCCACGCTGAGCGTGAGGGGAGGGGGGGCTGCAGCGAGGGCACCCTCCAGGACGACCACGCGGCCCGTGTAGGTCTGCCCGCCGATGCTGAGGGTCACGTTGTCTGGCCCCGCAGCGGGGAGGCCGGGCCGCAGGCTTCCCGGCGTGAAGGTAACGGTGCCTTCCTGCCCGGTCGCGGCGTTGACGACCCGTCCCGGCGGCGTCGCTGTAAAGGCGGGCGCACAAGCGGCCAGCAGCGCGGCCAGGGCCACGGCAGCGAACTGTTTCATGGCCCCAGCGTAGTCCGGTGGGGCGGGGGGTTGGTGACGCCCGCCACACCCTGGCCCGGACCAGCCGTGCCTACCGCTCTGCGAAGTCGCGCACAAACTGCTCTTGCGCCGCCGTCTCGATGGCCCCAGGGCGGGCCTCGCGCACGCGGAGGATGGCCTGCTCCGGGGGCATCCCCGCTCGGACGAGGAGGCAGGCGGCCACCACTCCCGCCCGGCCCAGCCCGCCCCGGCAGTGCAGGGCGACGGCGCGGCCATCGAGGAGGTGCTCCATCAGCTCGTCGAGAAAGGCCTCAAAGGTCGCCAGGTCGCGGGGCACGTCCACGTCGCGGATGGGGCAGCCCACCAGCGTCAGCCCGCGCTCTGCGGCCCGCTCGTGATAGTCAGGAATCCCCAACAGCTCAAACTCGTGGTCCTCCAGCAGGGGTGCGAGGACGGTGACCCCCTCTTGGGCAAGGCGCGTGAGGTCGGCTTCCAGGTCGCGCTCGTGGGTCACGCCGGGTTGGTAGAGGCTCGCGCCCTTCTTGCCGGGGGCGATGGTGAGGCCCAGGCGGCCCGGCCACAGCCCGGTGTCCACCCAGTCCACCCGCAGCGGGGAAGCAGCGCTGGTCATGTCTTGATTTATTGTCATAGGCTCACTCTCTCTTGGTGGCCTCAGGCTCACGGGCGGCCGCTCGCCTTTCTTGATTTGTTGTCATAGGCTCACTCTCTCTTGGAGCCATCGCGCCGCATCCAGCGCGTGATAGGTGATGATGGCGTCGGCCCCGGCGCGGCGCATCGCGGTGAGGGTTTCGAGAACCGTGCGGCGCTCGTCCAGGTATCCGGCCTGGGACGCCGCCTTGATGAGCGAATATTCGCCGCTGACGTTGTAGGCGACGAGGGGCAGGTCGAAGTGCTCACGCAGTGCCCGCAGCATGTCGAGGTAGGCCAGGGCGGGCTTGACCATCAGGAAGTCGGCGCCCTGCTCGGCGTCCAGGCGAGCTTCCCGCAGGGCCTCACGCTCGCCGCCCGCCGGGTCCATCTGGTAGGTGGCGCGGTCCCCCACGCTGGGCGCACTGCCCGCCGCGTCACGGAAGGGGCCGTAGTAGGCCGAAGCGTACTTGACGGCATAGCTCATCACCGGGACATGCGCGAACCCCGCCGCGTCGAGGGCCGCCCGAATCGCCTTCACTTGCCCGTCCATCATCGCGCTGGGGGCCACCACGTCCGCCCCGGCGCGGGCCTGCGAGACAGCGGTGCGGGCGAGCAGTTCCAGGGCAGCGTCATTGTCGACCGTCCAGTCGCCCCCCCCGGTCTGGCACAGCGGCCCGCAGTGGCCGTGGTCGGTGTACTCGCACAGGCAGGTGTCGGCGATGACCGTGAGGCCCGGCAGCTCCGCTTTGAGCGCCGCCGCCGCCCGCTGGATGACGCCGCCCTCGGCGTAGGCTCCGCTGCCCTGGGGGTCCTTGGCGGAGGGGATGCCAAAGAGGATGACGCTGAGAATGCCCAGCTCCAGCGCTTCCCGCGCCTGGGCGACCGCTCCCGCAACCGAGTGGCGGCTTACGCCGGGCATGGTGGCGATGGGGGTTTCACCCTCTTCCTCGTGGACGAAGATGGGATGGATGAAGTGCCGCGGCGCGAGGCTCACCTCGCGGGTCAGGGCACGCAAGCCAGCGCTGCGGCGCAGGCGACGGGGACGCTCCAACATGGGAGGCAGGCTAGCGCAGCGGGCGCGGGAGAAATGGGGGGCGGGGCCGAGGCGCCCTACCCTTCAGACTCTGACCAAAGCGGCACCGCAGGGATTCAGGTCCGAGCGGACGCGCGACCTGTTGGGCGCTCTCCCGAAAGGTGGGAAACGCGGACGGAACCCGCATCAGACGACAAACGCCCGCACCCCCCGCGCCCGGCACGCCCGCAGCAGGTTCTGCCGAGTGCGGGCGACGACTTCGGGGTCGGGGTGGGCGAGCGCGATGACCACGCGGGGGCGGCCCGCCGCGTCCTGGCCGTGTGCGGCGCTGAGGCGAGCACCCCCCGGCACCTCCAGCAGGACGGCGAGGGTGGCCCCGTCCGGCGCCTGCGGGCGGGTGACGAACTCGCCCGCCTCCTCTCCACCCGCCCTCAGGCGTGACCCAAGCGAGTGGCGGCCTCCTGCGCCGCGGCCTCCCCCCACAGGTGAGCGGCCACCGCGAGGGCCGCGTGCAGGGCGGGGAGGCCAGAAGGGGCGGTCGTCAGGAGGCCGTCCGTGACCACCTCGCCGGGGTGCACGTCGGCGGGGCCGTAGCCCCAGAGGGTGTCCGCGAGGTCGGCGGGGCCACCCACCCCCCGGCCCGACAGGGTGCCCGCCGCGCCACACAGCAGCAGCCCCGTGCCGCTCGCGCCCGTGGGCAGCGCCGCGTGCCCGGCCAGAAACTCGCGCAGCAGGGGGTCGCGGGCCGCCTTCGCTGCGCCGGGACCACCGGGGATGAGGAGGGCGGCGGGTTCGGGCAGGGCGGCATACAGGACGTGGGGCGTGCTCACCAGCCCCCCGGCGGTCACGAGGCTGGCCCGCGAGCGGCTCACCGTGCGGACCCGGCCTTCGCCCCCGCACAGGCGGCAGACGGTCATCATGATGCCGAGTTCCAGTTCGCTGACCCCGGCATAGACGGGAATGGCGACGACCGGACCTTCGGGGGCAGTCCCCTCCCCGGCAGGCACCCCGGTCATCGCCGCAGCCGCTCCAGTCGGTAGCCCCGGCGGGCGTGGGGGGGGCCGACCTCGCCGCGCTCCAGCAGCAGGGCGGCGGCCTCCGGCGAGAGGCGCTCGACCTTGAGGAGGTAGCCGCGCAGGGTGTCCGGCGCGTCAAAGCGGCGGGGGTGGGGGTCGCCTTCTGCTTGCAAGTCCAGCCAGTCGGGGCCGCGTCGCTCGGCGGTCATAGCTCGCGCAGGTCCTCCCACAGTTGCCAGCCCACGCCGGGGGGTGTGGCCTCCAGCAACGGGCCGAGGGCTTGGCTGGCAGCCTCAGCATGGGCGTGCAGCGCACCCGACTCCGGCTTCTCGTCGTAGAGGCGCAGCACGGTGAACTGGTAAAAGGTCTGGGAGGCGGTCGGCTCGCCATTCTCAAAGAAAGCGAAGGGCGGCTGCACCGGGTCCCACAGCACGTGCGCCTCGTCGAGGTCGTGGGTCAGAAACTGTTCGAGGTCCACGTCCAGGGTCTGCGGATGCCACAGGTAGCCTTGCAACAGGCGCACGGCGGCGCGGCCAGTTCCGGCAGGGTCGCTGGACTCTTCAGGAGCGGTCATCAGGGGGCAGCATACCCCCTGCGGCCCGGCCCTCGCCCCACGGCCTTCCCCCGACTCCGTTCATGGAAGGCGGCCCGGTGGCCCCACCCCGTCTCCGGTTTCCAGCAACACCAATGCGTCCCTCACCCGCCACGGCCCCCCCTCCCAGGTGGGGTGCAGTGCCCGCAGCACCTCGGCGGGGCGGGGGTGCTCTGCCTCCAGCGCCCGGCCCGCCTCACGCCACACGCCGGAGCAAAAGGGGGCGAGCGCGGGGTCGGCGGCGAGTGCCCCGCGCAGCCAACGCAGGGTGGGCAGGCCGTCCCGAATGGTCGCGCGGGCTTCGAGCGCGAGCAGCCCCGCCGTGAGGCCGGGGTCAGCGTCCGGAGGGCCGGGCAGTCCGGTCTGCACCCGGCGCAAGAGGGCGTGGGCGCGGTTGATGTGCCCCAGGGCCTCCTCGCGCTGGCCCGCCCGCAGCAGCGCCTCGGCGTGCAGAGCGCACGCCTGCGCCCCCGCGTAGGGGTGGTCGGTCATCGCCAGCGCCCGCTCGGTAAAGCCCAGCGCCCGCCGGGGGTCAGGGTCGGCCAGGGCGCGGCTGAGGTACTGGTCAAAGCGCAGCACTTCCTCGCGGTCGCCGGGGGCCACCGGGACCGCCAGCAGCGCGTCAAGCAGGGCGCGGGCGTGGACGAGGTCGGGGTGATCCGCCGTCGGCCCCGCAAAGGGCTGGAGGTAGGGCAGCCCGGCCCCCCGCGTGAGATAAGCCAGCGCAACCCGGTAGTCGGTACGGCGGGTACGGTAGGCGGCTTCGGGGCGTCGCGGGCCGGGCCGGGCCAGCAGGCGGCGGGCCTCCAGCGCAAGCGCAAGCGCCTCGTCGGGGCGGGCCAGCGCAAGCAGCAGGGGCACCCCCTCGCTCAGCAGCCGGGCGCGGGGCAACGCGTCGCCGTCCCAGGTGGGGTCCCCCACGAGCGCCAGGGCCGCCTGCCAGCGGGTCAGGCCCTCGGCGGGGCGGCCCAGCCGCCGCAGGGCAGTCGCGGCGCGGGTATGGGCGCGGGCCTGTTCCTCGGCGCTCGCGCCCGCCGCCGCCAGCCGCTCGGCGGCCTCGCTCAGGGCCGCCAGCGCCCCGCGGGGCTGGCCCAGGCGCAGCCGCAGGTCACCTTCCTGGTAGCGGGCACGAGCAAAGAGCAGCGGGCTGGTTTCCGGCACCCCGCGCAGGCCCCGCAGCGCCGCTTCCCAGTCGCCGCAGTCCTTGGCGACCAGGCCGCGCCACAGCTCGGCCCGCGCCCCGCCCGCCGCCGTGCGCGGGTCGGTGACGGCGCGGGTGGCCGCCGCGAGGTCGCCGCGCCAGCGGGCCAGCGCTGCCTCAACGAGGAGGGCGTCGGCCTGCGCCGCCGCCTGCCAGGGGTCCGGGGGTCCGGCGAGGGCCGCCTGAAGGTCGGGGTGCGCCAGCCCCGCCGCCGCCGCCTCAAAGTTGCCCGCATCCACGCTGCTCTCGGCAAGTTTGACCCGTGCCCAGGCCCGCACCGCCGGGCGCTCTGACTCCAGCAGGGTAAAGAGGGCGTCCCGTGCGGCGGGCGCGCCATACTCGCCACGTCCGGCGTGGTGGGCGGCGACCGCGCGGGCGAGCGCTTCTCGCACCTCGCCCGCCGCTCCCCGGCGCACCTGCGGCCACAGGGGGGGGAGATGCCGTGCCTCGTCGGGATACGCCGCGAGCCAGCGAGCCAGCGCTGCCCACTCGCCTAGCCCCGCAAAGGCCGCCAGCCGCGCCTGCGCTAGAGCGGGACAGGGCGGCGCGGCCAAAAGGCGGCGGCGGGCCGCGTCCCGCTCGGCGGCGGGCACCCCCGCAAGGGCGGCGGCGAGGGCCGGGGCGGGCACCCATCCTGGCGGCTGCGGATGCAGCAGGGCGCGGGCGTGGGCGGGCAGAGCGGCCACCTCCCGCCCCAGCGCCGCGGCGAGGGGGTCAGGGCACAGCACCCCTTCTCCCAGCGCCGCCACCGCCGCCGCGAGCTGCCGCACATCGGGGTCCGCGAGGAGGCGGGCGGGGGAAGCCGCCGGGTCCGGCTCGCCGCCCGCCGCGAGGAGCGTCAGGCGGTCGAGGTGCCGCCCCGTCTCGCGCACGAGCGCGTCGGCCCGCTCGCGGGTCACCCCCAGCCGCGCCATCAGGTACGCCCGCGCCTCGGCGGGGGTGGGGGGCCGCAGCTCGATGACCTCGGCCACGCCGGGGGGCAGTCCCGCCGGGTCCTCCAGCGCGAGGAGCACCGCCACGCCGGGCGGAGCGCGGCGCAGCAGGTGTTCGGCAGCCCAGGCCGCGGCAGGAAGGGGGCCTTCGGGCGAGCGGGGCGGCTCTCTCCCAAAGCGCAGGTCCGCCGTCACCCGCACGAGCAGCACTCCCGGCGCGGGCGGCAGGGCGCGCCGGGCCGCTTCGGCCTGCGCCGCCGCCTGCCCCGCCCAGGAGGTGCCCAGGGGAGGGGGGCGCAGCACCTCCGACACGTCCCCGCTCAGCCCCAGCCGCCGCACCTGCACACCCGGCACGCCCGCCAGCGCCCGCTCCAGGTGGTCGAGGAGGACCGTCTTGCCCGCGCCGGGCCGCCCGGTCACGACGAGCCGCGGCGAGCGCCCCGCCCGCACCCCGGCCAGGAACTGCTTGTAAGCGCGTTTCTTGGCGCGGCCCAGCAGCTCCAGTTCGGGGGGCAGCGGGACGGGCGGGGGGAGCGTGGGGGGGGCGGCTTCCAGCGGGCGACCCGCTTCCCGCGCGAGGTCGACCAGGATGCCGCGCAGCAGCGCCTTGTCGCGGGGGGTGCCCACGTCGCGGTAGATGATGTTGCGCACCGACGCCGGATTGCCGCCCCGCGCCCGCAGCTCGGCTTCCAGCCAGCGCAAGCTGCCGCGCACCCCCCGGCCCGGCTCGTGGCAGGGGGGCAGGTGCAGGCGCAGGTCTGCCAGGGTCGCCTTCCAGTTCACGCTGAGCCGAGCCTAGCACCCCCCCGGTGCCTGACGAGGCGGTCAGGTACGGCGCGGAGAGACCCATGTATACTCGGTCCAGTTTTCCCACAGTCCAGCTCCCAGGAGGAACCCTGATGTCCCAGAAGTTTGCCGTGCCCGCCCTCGTGACCCTCGCCCTTGCTGTGGCTGCCCATGCCTCGGCCCAGTCGCTCGCCGCCGCCCAGGCCCTCTATGACCAGGGCAAGTGGCAGGAAGCCGCCACTGCCGCTGCCGCCCTGAAGACGAGCGCGGGCTATGCCCTGGCCGCCGAGGCAACCACGGCGGGCGCGGGCATCAGCCCGGAAAGCGCGAAAAAGGCCCTCTTCCAAAAAGCGCAGGACTACGCCCGTCAGGCCATCGAAGCCGACAAGAACAACGCCGATGCCTACTTCGAACTTGCCCGCGCTCAGGGCCGCCTCGCCCAGTACAGCGGCATCCTCAACAGCCTGGGGCTGGCGGGCGACATGAAAAAGAACCTCGACATGGCGATTAAGCTCAAGCCCAACATGGCTTCGGCTTACGTGGCGCTGGGGCTGTGGCACGCCAACCTCGTCGCCAAGGGCACGGTCGCCACCCTGGCGACGGGCGCGAAGAAAAACCAAATCGTCCCCAACTTTGAAAAAGCCATCTCCCTGGAACCCGACAAGGCCATTCACCGCATCGAGTACGCCAACGCCCTGCTCCTCCAGGGCAACAAGGCCGCTGCCCGTACCCAGCTGGAAAAGGCCGTGAGCCTGCCCGCCGAGACCTTCTGGGAAAAACGCGACCTCGAACAGGCGCGCAAGACGCTGGCAGGGCTGTAAAGAGCCGCCAGCTTCCAGCCGCACCCCTGCCTTCGCCCCGGCGGGGGCTTTTCATTGCTGACGGCTGAGAGCTGACCGCTCCCCCCGCCGGGTATCGTGGGGCCATGCTCACGGCTGTGACCCATCCCCTTATTCAGCACAAACTCTCCCTGATGCGCGACGTGCATACCGGGGTCAAGGAGTTCCGCGAACTCGCTGCTGAGGTGTCCATGCTGCTCGCGTACGAGGCGATGCG
Organism: Deinococcus murrayi DSM 11303; assembly: GCF_000482805.1. Classification (GTDB taxonomy): domain Bacteria; phylum Deinococcota; class Deinococci; order Deinococcales; family Deinococcaceae; genus Deinococcus; species Deinococcus murrayi. The sequence continues at coordinate 18,555 of NZ_AXWT01000017.1, forward strand.
CGACCTGGAGGTCACGCCGACGCGCCTGCGCACACCTATCAAAGAGGGCGAGTTCCCGATGCTCAGCGGCAAGAAGCTCGCCCTGGTCGCCATCTTGCGAGCGGGCCTGGTCATGACCGATGCCATTGTCAACCTGGTGCCCGCCGCCAAGGTGGGGCATATCGGCCTCTACCGTGACCCCCAGACCCTGCAGCCCATCGCCTACTACAACAAGCTACCCGCTGACATCGCCGAGCGCCGCGTCTTCCTGACGGACCCCATGCTCGCGACGGGCGGCAGCGCAAGCGCGGCCATCGCTGCCCTTAAGGAAGCGGGCGCGCAGAGCATCAAGCTGATGTCTATTCTCGCCGCGCCGGAGGGCGTAGCCGTCATCGAGCGCGACCATCCCGACGTGGAAATCGTGGTCGCTGCCGTGGACGAGCGTCTCAACGACCACGGCTACATCGTGCCGGGGTTGGGGGACGCGGGCGACCGGATTTACGGCACGAAGTAGAGGGGGTCAGTGGGGAGGGGGGACGGGGGCTGCATCTTTGGTCGGTCGCCTTCCTCATGGCGGGCCTTTACAATCCCGTCAGCTTATGGATTCCTTGAGGGACCTCGCCGCCGCCCTGGGCATTGCCGACCCCACCGGGCGCGGCTTTCTGAGCGTGCTGCTCACGTTTCTGACCGCCTGGCTATTTACCTGGCGCTTTATTCCCCGCGTGCGCGAGTTCGCCATCAAGGTGGGCTGGGCCGACCAACCCAACGAGCGGCGGCTGAACAAAGAGCCGCTGCCCAACGCGGGGGGGCTGGCGATATTTGCGGGCTTTCTCGTCAGCGTGGTGGTGGCCTGGGCGCTACGGCCCATCGTCATCGAGCAGGTCAATATCCAGGTGCTCGCGATTTTGCTGGGGGCGTCGGTGCTCGTGCTCACCGGGTTCATCGACGACCAGTTCGGCCTCTCGCCCCTCTTCCGGCTGATTGTGCAGACGCTCGCGGCGATGCTGCTCGTCGTCAATGGACTGGTCCTGAACTTTAACGCGATTCCATTTCTGCCCGTGCTCCCCGAAGCGGTCAATGGGCCGCTGAGCGTGGCGCTGACCCTGCTGTGGGTGGTGGGCCTCACGAACGCCGTCAACCTGATGGATGGGGTCGACGGGGTCGTGGGGGGTGTGGGGTTTGTCACGAGCCTGGTGCTGCTCGTGACTGCCGCGCAGTTTCCCGACCGGGCGGCGGCGGTCGTGCTGCTCGCGGGGCTGGCGGGGGCCGCCCTGGGCTACTTGCGGCACAACTTCAACCCCAGCCGCATCATCATGGGGGATGCGGGGGCGTACCTCTTTGGCTATACGCTCGCTGCCGTAAGCCTCCTGGGGACCCTCAAGTTCAGCGCGGGGGCCAGCCTGCTCGTGCCCCTGTTGGTGATGGCGCTGCCCATCCTGGACACCACTCAAGTCGTGATTGGACGGCTGGCACGGGGCATTCGCAATCCGCTAGGCCACCCCGACAAGACGCACATCCATCACCGGGTGCTGGCCCGCACCGCTTCGGCCCGGCGCACCGCCGTCATCCTGTGGACCGTGGCCCTGTGGTGCGGCGTGATTGGGATGCTCGCGCAGGGGGTGCCGCTGGCGGCCATCGCGGGCACGGTGGTGGCTTGCGTATTCCTGCTGTGGTTTGTCGCCCATCGCCGGGTGCGGGCGCATGGCCTTGAGCAAAGCCGCGAGACGCCCCGCCCAGCCCCCTCTCCCCCGTCGGGCGACCCCCGCTGACCTTTCCTTTTCCGGCCCCGCCCCGCCGGGGCCGTCTTCTGACGCCTGGAGCCTTCCATGACTGACACCCCCAAGCGCATCGTCCTCGCCTTTGGCACCCGCCCAGAAGCCACCAAGATGGCCCCGGTGTACTCGGCCCTCGCCGCGCAGCCAGGCCTCACGCCCCTTATCCTCTCGACCGGGCAGCAGCGGCAGATGCTCGACGAGGCGCTCGCCGTCTTCGGTCTGACGCCCGACGAAGACTTGCAGGTCATGACCGACCGTCAGACGCTGGCAGACCTGACGGGGCGCATCGTGCCGCAAGCCGGGCGCAAGCTGCGCGAGCTGGGGGCGGACATGGTCCTCGTGCATGGGGATACCACCACATCCTTTTGTGTGGCCCTCAGCGCCTTTTACGAGGGGATTCCGGTTGGGCACGTCGAGGCGGGGCTGCGCAGCGGGACCATGCGCGAACCCTTTCCGGAGGAAGCCAACCGCCGCCTGACCGGGGTCCTCAGCGACCTCGATTTTGCCCCCACCCCCGCCAGCGCCGAGAACCTGCGCCGGGAGGGCAAAGGCGAGCGGGGCCTTTTTGTGACCGGGCAAACCGCCGTCGACGCGGTGCGCGAGGTTGCCGGGCGGGTGCCGCTGCGCCCGGAGTGGCAAGCGAGGTTGGACGCGGGCGGGCGGCTCGTGACCGTCACCATGCACCGCCGCGAGAATCTCCCGGTGATGCGGGAGATGGCTGGAGCGCTCGCGGACGTGGCCCGCGCCCACCCGGACACCCATTTCGTCTATCCGGTGCACCTCAACCCGGCGGTGCAGGAGGCGGTGCGCCCGGTGCTGTCGGAGGTGCCCAACTTCGAACTCACGGACCCCCTGGACTACGCGCAGATGGCTCCCTTGATGGCGGCCTCAGCGCTCCTCGCGACCGACTCCGGCGGCTTGCAGGAGGAAGGCGCGGCCCTCGGCGTCCCGGTCGCGGTGCTGCGTAACGTCACCGAGCGCCCCGAAGGGCTGGAGGCAGGCGTCCTGACCCTCGCGGGCAATGACCCCCCGCGCCTGCGCGAGGTCCTGGACCGCCTCCTGGCCGACGAGGCCGAACTTGCCCGAATGCGCTCGGCCCGCAACCCCTATGGGGATGGACGAGCGGCGCAGCGCATCGCGGCGGCGGTGGCCTGGCAGTTCGGGCTGGGCGAGCGGCCAGAGAACTGGGCGTAGTCAGCAGCCAGCAGCCAGCGCCCAGGGGCCAGCAGCTCGCTTCCCAGGGAGACGATGGCCTGGCGGACGGCGGCTTTCCTCTTCGCCTCTCTCCTCCTCTATCCTGCGCTCAACGTGACCCAGGCACCTTCATCGCCAGCCCCCGCTCTCCGCTATGCCGTCGTCCTCAATCCCAGTGCCGGGCGGGGCCTAGCCGGGCGCAGTTGGCCCCGGCTGGAGGCCGAGCTGCGGGCGCGGGGGCTGATATACGAGGTCATTCGGGAGGCGAGCGGCCCGGCAGCGCGGGCGCGGGTGCAGGCGCTGCCGCCCGACGTGGCGGTGCTGGCGGTGGGCGGCGATGGCACGGTCGGGGCGCTGCTCCCCGCGCTGGTGGGCACCGGGCGGCCCCTGGGCCTCGTGCCGCTGGGCACCGGCAACGACTATGCGGGGATGCTAGGCCTCAAGCCGGGAGACTTCGGGGCGGCGCTCGCCCGGCTGGCGGGGCCGCCTCGCCCGGCGGACGCCCTGCGGGTGACGGTGCAGGGCGGCGAACACGCGGGTGAGACGCATCTGCTGCTCAATGGCCTGGGCCTAGGCTTTGACGCGCAGCTCACCGCCCGGCTGCCGGACGCCCCCGCGTGGCTGCCAGGGCTGGGGCGCTACGCTTGGGCCGCCCTGAGTACCCTGCGTTGGCTCACCCTTACCCCCGTCCGCGCGGAGGTCGACGGCGAGCTGCTGTATGAAGGTCCCAGCATCCTTGCCGCCGTCATGAACGGCACCCGCTATGGGGGCGGCTTTCATATCAGCCCCGAATCCAACCCGCGTGACGGCCTGCTCAACGTGGTCGTCAGCGGCCCGCTGGGGCGGCGGCAGGTGCTGCGGCTGATGGCGCTGGTGCTGCCGGGCCGTCACCTGAGCGACCCCAGGGTGCACCACCGGGCGGGCCGAGTGGCCGAGCTGCGGTGGGAGAGGCCCACCTGGTTGCACCTCGACGGCGACGTGCTGGGCCGAGCGACCGGGGTGCGGGCGGAGGTGTTGCCGGGGGCGGTGCTGCTGTTGGAGTAGCGGGTGGCCCGTGAGCGGTCAGCCGTCCGCTCTCGGCTTGGGGGGAAGACAGCCGCTTCCTTATGAGGGTTCCGTCCGCTTCTTGAACAAACCGGAACCCGTTTCTTTCCTTCTCGCTCTGCTCGGATTGAATCTACTTCGTCAACGATTCAATCGGAGTCCGTATTACCCCGGCAGCCGCGCCAGCACATGCCGGGCGAGGCGTTCTTTGAGGGGGCGCTGGCGGTCGAACTCGTAGGGTTCGTTCATCAAAAACCAGTACAGGTCGTGCAGGTAGGTGTGCGCGAGGTAGGCCCGCAGCCGGGTCAGGGTGGCGGGGGCGCGGTCGGGGAGGAAAGTCAGGGCCGCCTCCAGGCTCTCGCCGGGCGGCAGGAGGTCGAGGGTCCCGGTCTTCAGGAGGGCGAGGTCTCGCAGGGGGTCGTCCCAGCCCGCCTTGGTCCAGTCGATGACGAGCACGTCGCGCCCGGCCCCGTTCGCAGCTCCCGGCGGCGTGATGAGGATGTTGTCGTGCCACAGGTCAAGGTGGCAAAACGCGGCGGGCTGGTCGAGCAAGCCGCGCTCCAGCGGGTCTTCAACCGCCCAGAAAAGGTCGTCGAGGGGATAGGCCGCGAGCGCCGAGCGAAAGCGCCGCAGCCGCTCGCGCACCCGGCGCAGGTCGACCCACCCCGCCCGCTCGCGGTGCAGCGTTCCCAGAATCTCGCGCAGCCGGGGCAAGGCGTCCGGGACATCGGCAGCGGTCAGGGGCCGCCCCGGAAAGCGGCGCAGAATCAGGGCCTCGATGCCGTCGGCCTCCAGCGCGTCCACCACCCAGGCCCCCAGCCCAGCACGGCGCATGTTGGCGGCTTCGAGCTGGTGCTCGCCGCGCTGGGTGCGGTACACCTTGATTACCACGTCGCCACCTGCGGCGACATACACCCGGCTTTGCATGCCCGCATCCATCGGGGTGAGGGGACCGAAGCGGGCTTCCAGCACGGGAAAACGGTGGAGTGGCAGGCCGCCCAGGGTCACGCGGGCATCATAGCGGGGCGCAGCGGGGGTCAGGCCAAGCCGTCGGCGAAGCTCCCTCAGGCTTCGGCACCCGCCGGGACCGGGGGCAACTCTGCGAGCAACTCGACCAGCTGGGGGTCGAGGGCAGTGCCGGAGAGCACCTGCACCACAGCGAGATTGCCGCCCGCATGGGCCGCGGCGTTGGCGACGGCGAGAATGCGGGCATAAAGCGGGATGGCCTCGCCCGCCAAGCCGTCCGGCTCGCCACTGCCGTCCCAGCGCTCGTGGTGGTGGCGAATGGCCCGTCCCGCTTCCGAGAGGTGCGGCACGCTGTGGAGAAAGTTGGCCCCGACCTGCGCGTGCCCCGGCTCCCCGTGAATCTTGCCCAGGTCATGCAGCAGGGCGGCATACCACAGTTCCTCGCGCTCGCGGGGCGAGAGGCCCGCCGCCTCGCCCAGCCGCGCCGCCAGGTCCGCGACCGCTCGCCCATGGCCCAGCGCGTCAAACTCGCGGCTCTCGACTGCTTCGACCACCGCCGAGGCAATCTGGCGGGCCGTCTCCCGCCACTCGCGGCGGCTTTCGAGCACGGCAACCAGCGGCGCGACCGCCCCCGCCCAGGCAGTGACTGCCGCCTGCGCCGCCGAACTGAGGCTCGTGCCTGCCGGGCAGTCCAGCACCAGCGCCCCCAGCGTGCGCCCGTGGTCGGTGAGCGGCACCACGAAACTCAGGGGGGCTTGCCGCGCCCCGGCCCCCTCCAGCCGGGCCAGGGTTTCCGGGGGGTTGGCCGCCGCGTAGAGGTCGCGGCCCTGGAACAACTGCGGACGCCCTCCCGCCGTGGCCCACGGCCCGTCAAGCGTGACGCCCAGCAGGGTACGGGGGTAGCCGTGCACGGCGGCGATGGAGGCCGCGCCCCGGCCCAGCACCGCGTAGCCCTTGGCCCCGCCGCCCAGCAGCCGCGCCGCGTGGCCGAGCGCCCCCTCCAACACGTTCGCCGTGCTGGGCCGCGCCAGCAGCCCCGCGAGGAGCGCGGTCGCGTCGGCAGAGGCTGGAGAGGACGGAACAGAAGCCGCCTCAGACCCGGAGGGAGGCTGCGTCGGACGGGAGCGCCTGAACACGTTGTGTCCACTATACCCGCGCTAGGCTCCTGCGGTGACGCATTCTCGTCCGGCCCTCCCTGCCTCCCCTCCCCCCGCCGGGCGCTTTGCCGCGGTCACGGGGGCCGTCGAGCGCGGCTACGCCCGCTATACCCGGCAGGCCGAAGCCTGGCTCAGCCGCTACCGCGAACGCGGCGGGCGGGTGTACTGCGGGGCGGGGTGCTTTGCTTGCTGCGACATGCCCATTCGGGTGAGCCTGGCCGAAGCGCTCGTCACCGCCAGGGCGCTCGGCGAGGCAGACGCGGCCCGCGTGGAGGCGCACGCCCGGCAGGTCCTGCACAATGCCCGCACCGCCCCCGACGAAGAAACCTACGTCGAGCGGCACCGCCGCGAGGTGGGCTTTTGCCCGCTTCTCGACCGCGAGACGGGCGCTTGCCGCCACTACGACGCTCGGCCTACCCGCTGCCGCGACACCTTCAGCGCGCTGCCCGCCCGCTACTGCGCCGCCGGAACCTGGGAGCGCCTGAGCCGCCGCGAACGGGCCGACTACGCCCGTGAGGTCGCCCGCACTCCCGGCACCGACGGCGAGCTGCACTACCTTGCCCCGCTAGAGCACCTCTCCGAACCCGTTTGGGCCGCCGCTGCCCACGCCATGCGCCAAGCTTGGGGCCTGGAGGTCTGGGGCGACTTCTGGACCCTGACCACCCTGGCCCGGCGGGAAGACTTCATGAGCCGGGTCGAACGGGGCGACGCCCGCGGCGCGTGGCAGGCGGCGCGGCGGGCCGGGCTGGCGCATGAAATGGTGCTGGAGATTGGCTGATGGGAAGCGCCGGCTTGCAGCAAGAAAGCCTGGGCCGAGGTTGAAGTCTGGGAACATAAGGCGACGGATTCCCAACACCTGGCGACTTACGTTCCCGGCGCGAACCGCGTCTGCCCCCTCCACCGCACCGCCCAGAAATAGGCTTCCGCCGCCGAGAAGCAGGCGGGCTGGGCTGCCGGGGGGTGGCGGGCGCAGATGGCCCGCAGGTTGGCCCGGAAAGCCTCGTCGCTGGCGCGGCGGTTGGCCGCGGTCGGCTCCAGCACCCGCAGGTTGTGATAGGCGAAGTCGTGCACCACGCACGCCGGGGCGAAGTCGTCGCGGTAGCCCAGGCCCAGGCCCTGCGGGGCGCTGCACCCGTTGTTCTCCCAATCGAGGGCGGGCCACAGCGGCTCCAGCCGGGGCCGCGCCGCCGCAAAGGCTTCCGGCGTGCCCCAGCCCAGCCGCTTGACGACCGCCACCGCACTGTCGTCCCGGCCTGGAACATCAGGAAAGAGTGCCGGGGCGCATGACCCCAGCACCCCGCCACTCAGGACCGCCGCCAGCAGCAGCTTGGGCAGGCCCACAGCCTATTTCCGGGTGGCCTCAATCAATGCGGGCACAATCTGGTTCACGTCGCCTACGATGCCGTAATCGGCCACCTTGAAGATGGGGGCTTCGGCGTCCTTGTTGATGGCGATGATGTACTTGCTCTTGCCCATGCCGGAGAGGTGCTGCACCGCGCCACTCACGCCCAGCGCGACGTAAGCCTTGGGCTGCACGGTCTTGCCCGTTTGCCCGACCTGCTCGGCGTAGGGCCGCCAGCCCGCATCCACGACGGCGCGGGTCGCGCCCACGCCCGCGCCCAGGCGGTCGGCGAGGCCTTCTACGTAGGCCGTGAAGTTTTCGGGGCTGCCCACCCCGCGCCCGCCGGTCACAATCACGTCGGCTTCGGTCAGGGCCACCCGGTTGGTCTTCTCTACACTGCGGCCCGTCACTTCCACGCGGGGGGCGGGCAGGTCAAGTTCGACGTCGTATTGCTCGCCCGTGGCCCCAGCAGGCGGCGCGGGGGCAAAGGAACCAGGCTTGACGGTCACGACGGTCACTGGGGCCTCAGCCTCCACCGTCTCGGTCACGCGGGCGAGGTAGGTGTAGCGCTGGGCTTGCAGGGCCGCGCCGTTCGCCCGCAGGGCAATCACGTCTTCGAGGTAGGGGGCGTCCAGCTTGACGGCCACGCGGGGGGCAAACTCGCGCCCCGAACGGCTGCCCCCGATGAGGACGGTGTGCGCCTCGCCCTCGCGGGCAATCTGGGCGGTTGCGGCGGCCCACAGCTCGGCGTCATACCGCGCCAGCGCGGGCAGGTCAGCCACCAGCACCTGCTCGGCGACCGCAGCGGCGGCGTTCGCCACCTCGGCCACCCCTTGGCCCAGCACGAGCACCGTCACCGGGCCTTCGCGTCCCGACTCGCGGGCGGCGGTGACCATCTCCAGAGTGGCTTTGGCGAGCTGGCCGCTCGCGTGTTCGGCAACAATCAGAATCATGCAATCACCTTCGCTTCGTTGCGCAGGAGGTCGAGCAGCTCGGCAGCGGCGGCTTGCGGGTCCTTGCCGTCAATCATCTTGTTGAGGCGGGCGCGGGTCTGGATGTCGCTGCCCACCACGCGCACGGTGGGCGCCGCGCCGTAGGCGTCCAGCGTGTCCTTGCGCAGTTCCTTTTTCTTGGCCTTCATGATGTTGGGCAGGGTCGGGTAACGCGGCTCGTTGAGGCCCTGCTGGGTGGTCACGACGGCGGGCAGGGGGACGCGGAAGCTCTCATTGCCGTCGTCCACATCGTGCCGGCCCGTGAGGGTGTCGCCCTCCAGCGCGAGTTCGTTTGTCCAGGTGAGCTGCGGCCAGCCCAGGCGCTCGGCGGTCGCGGCTCCCAACGCTTGGCTGTCCCAGTCGGCTTCCTGCCCCCCCACCAAAATCAGGCTCACGCCCTCTGCCTGGGCCACCTGCGCCACCACCCGGCTGAGGGCGATGGGGTCGAGGGCCTGGTCCGTCTCGACGTGAATGGCCCGGTCTACCCCCATCGCCAGGGCGGTTCGCAAGGCGTCCTCGACCCGCTTGGGACCGGTGGCCAGCGCGACAATCTCTTCAACGGCAGCGCCGCCCTCGCGCAGGCGCAGGGCTTCTTCTACCCCGTACTCGTCCATGCCGTCCATCACCAGGGTGGCCCCCTCCAAATCGACCTGCCCCCCACTGATTTTTACGCGGGCCTCTGCGTCGGGCACTTGTCTTACCAGCGTCAGAATCTTCATGTGGCCTCCAGGATAAAGCGGGGCTCCCCCCACCGCGACAATCTGCCGGGCGCTGTCCAGAGCGGAAGGACCAGAACTGGCCGTCCCACTTCTTGGACTCGGTGCAAGTTTAGCAGCCTGGCCTTTGGCGGGGGGGCACCCCCCGACCCATCTCCCATTCATAAAGCCGCCGTCAAACTCATGAGGGGCGCAGCTCATGCTTGTGGCCCAGGCTGCGGGGGAGATGAAACACTTCCTTGCTCTGACGGCTGCCGCCGCCCTCGCCACAGCGGGCGCTCAGACCACCACAACCACCGTGACCGCGATTCCCGCCACCCCCATCAGCACGGGCCTGAGCGGCGTCGAACTCGGCCTCACCGGGGGCTACGCGGGCGGCCTGAGCGGTGAAGTCTTCGTGCACGCGCCGAACGTGGCGGGTCCCTTTGGGGTGAAGGTGGGGGTGGCGTTCGCTAACTCGGACCGCCTGAATGACAATGCCGCGCTCGTGGGCGAAGGCAACGCCGCGCTCACCCTCGGCGACCTCAAGAATATTTTTGGGGCCACCGAAACGGGCAGCGCCACCGTGTTTAGCTTGGACGGCACCTACGCGCTCGGCCAGGTTGCCCCCGGCGTGAACAGCTTGGTCTATGCGGGTGCCCGCTACGGCCTCTTCCAGGGGGCCATCAACTACGAGAACGAGCGGACCACCTACTCCAGCAACAACTTCGGCATCGGCGCGGGGCTGATGGCAAGTTACGCGATTGGCAACAACCTCAGCATCGTGGGCGACCTGGGGATTGACCAGTTCTTCGGCGGCGCGGTCAGCGTGCGTCAGTCCAGCGGCACGCCCACTGACCCCGGAGCCGCTCAGGGCGTCTACCGCCAGCCCGGCACCGTCTTTAAGGCCCGCATCGGCCTCAAGACGGGCTTCTAATCGCTGCTCTTCTCAGGCTCCTCTTCCCCAGTGGACGGGGAGCTTTTCGCAGCGGAGTTCAGCAGCGCTTCGAGTTGGCCGAACGCTGCCACCACCCGTGGAAACCCCAGGTACGGCACGCAGAAGAGCAGCGTCTCGCGCACCTCGGCCTCGGTCGCGCCCGCTCGCAGCGCTCCGCGCAGGTGGGTCCGGAGTTCCGGGGGGCTGCCCAGCGCCGTGAGCAGGGCGCAGGCGAGCAGTTCCTTGGTCTTGAGGTCGAGGCCAGGGCGCTCATACACCGTGTCATAGGCAAAGTCACGGATGTAGGCCATCAGGTCGGGGTCGAGGCGGGAAAGGCGCGTGAGGATACGCTCCTCCTGCGCCCCGAAAATCTGAGTGCGGGCGCGGGGCTGGTCGTTGGCATCGGCCATAGGGGCAGGCTAGCAGTACGGGGGGGCGGCCCCTCCCCATCAGGAAAAAGGCCACCCCCCCGCAGAGACACCGTCTCTTGCTCTATTTCTTGAGGGCCTTGACCACGGCGGGAGTGAGGTCCGTCACAGCGGTGTTGGCGTACACGACCACTCCCGACTGCGCGGCGACGCGGCGGTCGAGCACCACCGTAAAGCCACTGGAGCGGGCCACCGCAGCGACGACCGAGTTGAGGCGGCTCTGAAGGGGCGCGAACTCCTTGGCGAGCCGGGCGTTGTAGTTCTTCTGGGCGGCCACGAGGCTTTGCTGCGCTTTTTGGTAGGCCTGCACGTCAGCGGCCTTGCGGGTCTTCTGGGCTTGCGTTGCAAGTTTTTGCAAGTTCGCCTGCTTGGCCGCTAGATCGGCGTCGACCCGCTTTTGCAAGCTGAGATAATTGGCGGAGTTCGGCATTGCAGCCACCGCCTGCTGCACGTTCACGAAGCCGACGCGTGCGCGGGATTGCTGGGCCTGCGGCACCGTGCTGAGCAGAGCCAGCGGCAGGAGGAACAGGGCGTAATGCATGGGCACTTCCTTTCGGAGGGGACTCCTGAAACATCACCGCAAGGCGAGACCCCCGCAGGTGCGGGGGCCATGCCGTCAGCCTGCGCGGGGAGAGAGACAAGAAACGCGCTTACTTCAGGGCCTTGACCGCCGCTTCGGTCAGGTCGGTGTTGTTCTCGGCGAACACCACCAGGCCGCTGGTCGCGGCGACACGGCGGTCCATCACGATGGCGAAGCCGTTTTGCTTGGCGACGGTGCTGATGGCAGCGTCCGCGGCCTTTTCGGCTGCCGTCACGCGGGCCTGCATGCCCTGAATCTGGGTGTCGTAGGCCTTGGCGCGGGCTTGGAGGGTGCCCACGAGCTGGGTGCGCTTGTCCTTTTCGGCGGCGGTGGCCTGAGCACCCTTGGCGTCGATGTCACGAATCTGCTTTTCCAAGGCACCAAGTTCGGCTTCGGCCTTTTGGCGCAGCTCGGTCAGTTCTTTGCCCACCGGCTGAGCGTTCATGATGGTCTGGACATCAACAAAGCCGACCTTCTGGGGGGTGGTCTGGGCGTGAGGAGCGAGAGTCCCCAGGCCAAACGCGGCCACGAGGGCTGCGGGGGCAAGCGCCTTGGCGTTCATCTTCATGCGTCGCACGCTAGCACGGCCCTTTCTGAGCGGCATGAAGTTCTGCTCGGTTGGCTCACATTCCCCCGTCAGTGGGGCGTCAGCTCTGCGGGCCTTTGGGGGCTTACGCCCGGCGTCTGAGAAGGTAAGCTGAGTCATGCTTGTCCGCGACTGGATGACGCGTGACCCCCTGACGGTCACGCCCGATACGCCCGTGATGGACGCCCTGCGGATTCTCAAGGAACGGGGCTTTCGCCGCCTCCCGGTGATGGAGGGGGGGCGGCTGGTGGGCATCACCACCCGCAAGGACCTCAAAGACGCGATGCCCAGCAAGGCGACCACCCTCAGCGTCTGGGAGCTGAACTACCTGCTCAGCAAACTGACCGTCGCCGAGATGATGGCCCGCCCGGTGCTCACCGCCCAGGAAGACGAGTACATGGAAGACGCCGCCCTGCGCATGCAGGAGCACGGGGTGGGCGGCTTGCCCGTTTTGGACGCGGCGGGACGGGTCACCGGCATCATCACCATCACAGACGTGCTGCGGGCCTTTGTGGACATCATGGGCCTGAAAGAAGGGGGCACCCGCCTCACCCTCGACATGCCCGACACCCCTGGCAGCCTCGCCCGCGCCGCGCAGGCCGCGCAGCCCAGCAACATCATCAGCGTGGCCACCTACGGCCACCACGATGAGGGCGGCCAGCCCCGGCGCCGCTTCGTGATGCGCGTGACGGGCGAGGGGGCGCGGGAGGTCAAAGACCGGGTGCGGGCTGCCGGAATCGACGTGCTCGACTAGGGCAGCGCTCTTTTCCCCCCCGCGCTGGCGGCTTTCCTCAGCCCTCCCCCAGCGCCCGCCACGCCGCCGACACCGCCGCACCCCGCGTGAAGGGCACGCCGAGGCTGGCAAAGGCATCTTCCAGGATGCCCGCGATGCCCAGGGCGTCGTAGCGGTCGGCGTAGCCCAGCGTGGAGACGCGAAAGACCGTATCCTCGTGCGGGGCCTGGCCGGGCAGCGCCCGCTGGCCCATCTCGGCGAGGCGGGCCGCCACCTGCCGCCCGGTGAGGGGCGCAGGGGGGCGCAGCACCGCGACCGCGGGGGAGGTCCGGGCGGCCCAGGCCGGAGCGCCCAGCGCCTCCCCCGCCGCGACCAAGGCATCCGCCTGCCGCCGTTTTTCGGCCCAGAGCACCTCGCGGGGCACGCTCAGGAGGCGGTCCAGGGCGCGAGATAGGGCCACGATGAGGTTGATGGCCGGGGTCTGGGGGGTGTTGCCCGCCTTTTGCCCGCGCAGTTCGCGGGTGAGGTCGAGGTAAAAGCCGCGTCCCGTCGCGGGGACCATTCGCTCCTGCACCTGCGGGTCAAACAGCACGAAGCCCAGGCCAGGCGGCGTGGCGGTCCCCTTTTGGCTGCCGCTGACGACCGCGTCCACCCCCCACTCGGCGGGGCGCAGCTCGGCCACCCCGTAGGAGGTGATGCAGTCGGCGATGACAATCAGGTCGGGATTTTGCGCCTTGGCCGCCCCCGCGATGGCGGCGAGGTCATGCAGCGCCCCGGTGCTCGTCTCGCTGTGGGTAACGAGGAGGGTATGGGCATCCCGGCAGGCGTCTGCCACCTCCTGCGGGTCGAGCAGCTCGCCCCAGGGCTTGGCGACGAGCGTGGTCCGGTACCCCAGCCGCTGCGCCATCTCGCCCCAACGCTCGCTGAACTTGCCCGCCTGGGCGTTGACCACTTTGGCCCCCTCCGGGGTCAGGCTCACCAAGGCCCCCTCAAAAGCCCCGGTGCCGCTGCTGGTGGTTATCACCGCGTCGTAGGGGTCACCCAGCAGGGCCGTTAGCTTGGCCCGCGCCTCCGCCAGGGCGGCGATGCCCTCCGGCGAGCGGTGGTGCGGCTGCGGGCGGGCGAGTTCGAGCAGCACCTGGGGTTCGACCTCGACGGGGCCGGGGGCAATCAGGCGCTGACGGTTGAGGGGCAGGTGGGGGGGCCGCATGGGGGGAGCATACCGGCGGGGCCGCGCCGGGGGGTACCCGCTGCCCAGACGGGGGGGCGAGACCTCCTGCCCCTACTGCGGCGGCGCGAGGGGCAGCAGGCGCACCCCGCCTTCGCCGTCGCCGCCAATCCAGGTGGTGCCGTCGGGACTCAGCGCTTCTGGCCAGCCGTCCCAGACGCGGGTAATCGCCCCCAGGGTGCGCCCGGTGGCCACCTCGCGCAGCTCGAGCCACTCTCGGCCCTGCACGTCGACCCCGGCGCGGCGCACCAGGACGCGGCTGCCGTCCGCGCTAAAGCCAATCACCCCGCTGGTGCCCGCGAGGTAGGGGGGCGGGGGCAGTTCCTTGCCGTCCGATAGGCGAATGAGGCGGCCCCGCGAGGCGAGCATTCCCGCGCTGTCGGGGGTGAAGGTGCCGTAGCCCACCCCGTTCAGGGTGGTCCGCAGCGCTCCCGTGCCGCTTTCAAAAAGGCGCGTCTTGGTCTGGCCCCGGAAGAGGGGGGCGAAGAGGCGGCTGTCGGGGCTAAAGGGCAGGGCGGTCGGCTCGCCCCCGCTTTGGCTGGTCACGGTGGTCACGCGCCGGGCCGCCGTCCAGTCCCAGAGCTGCGCGTAGCCGTTGCGGTTGCCCGCCGCCAGCCGGGTGCCGTCCGGACTAAAGGCGAGGGAGGTCGTCCCGGTGAGGCCCCCCGCGACGAGCAGCTTTTGAAAGGTGGGGGCAGAGGCAGAGGTCTGATAGGTGCTCAGGACACCGACCCGCCCGGCGCGGGTGAGGGGGTCTGGGGTGAGCACCACGGCGAGCCAGCGCCCGTCGTGGCTGAGGGCCGGGGGCACATCCAGCAGGGCTTCGGGCGGCAGCATGACCGAGCGGCGGCTTTCGCCTGTCGCGGCGTCGAGCAGCCGAACCTGGGCGCTGTAGCGGCCCCGCACCGCGACGAGGCCGGAACTCGCCCCTGGCGTCACGGGGAGGGCAGCGGGGGCGACCCCCACCACCACCAGGGGGTCAGGGGGCACCCGCCGCTCGCTCGCAGTCGTCTGGGCGTGGGCGGGAGCCAGCGCGAAAAGGACGAGCAGGGACCGAACGCGCCGCCCCGTAAGGGCAGCGCCGCCGGGCCGGGCGCAGGGGCTAGGCTTCACCCGGTCAGGCTAGCGCGGAGGCGGCGGGGGCGGGTGTGGAGGAATCGGCGTCCGGTGCCCTTAGACCTGCACCAGATACGCCGAGTCAATCATGTCGAGGGCACGAATGGCCGCGAGTTGCTCGGCGGTGAGACCGTCGTCGAGGGTGAGGGTAAAGAGGGCCTGGCCGCCCCGCTCGGCGCGGCCCAGGGCCATCCCCGCGATGTTGACCCCCCAGCCCCCCAGCAGGGCAGAGAGGGCGGCCACCGCGCCGGGGCGGTCCTGGTTGGAGGCAATCAGGATGTGGCCCTCCGGGGCGAGTTCGACTCGGAAGTCGCGCAAGCGGGTCAGGCGGGGGCTGCGCCCGAAGACGGTGCCCCCCACCGTGCGGGTGCGGGGGCGGCCCCCCTCGCCGTGGGCGGTCGCCCGCACGATGACTTCGGTCTGGTAGTCGGGACTCTGGGCGTCCTCGCGGACGGTGAGGCTCAGCCCGCGCTCGCGGGCGAGGGCGCGGGCGTTAATCAGGTTGGGCGTCTCGTCGGTGCTGCCCGACAGGTAGCCCACCAGGGCCGCCGTGACGACGGGCGCGGGGTCGGCGGGAAAGTCGCCCCGAAAGGTCACCTCCAGGTCATGTGCTCCGGGCAGCAGTTGGGTCAGGATGCGCCCCAGCTTCTCGCCCAGTTCCAGATATCCCCCCAGCGCCTCCAGGGTGCGGGGGTCGAGGGCGGGCGCGTTTACGGCCCCCCGGCTGACGTCCCCGTGCAGGGCGGCGAGGACCCGGCCCACGATTTCGGCCCCGACCCGCTCCTGCGCTTCCACGGTGTTCGCGCCCAGGTGCGCGGTGAGGCTGAGGTTCGGAGCGCTGAGCAGCACGTGTCCCGGCGCGGGCGGTTCCTCGACAAACACGTCGACCCCGGCCCCCAACAGGTGCCCGCTGCGCAGGGCCGCCGCGAGCGCCTCCTCGTCGACGATGCCGCCCCGCGCCGCATTCACGACAACCGCGCCGGGCCGCAAGCGGGCAAGTTCACGCGCCCCAATCAGCCCCCGCGTCTCCTCGGTGAGGGGAGTGTGCACGGTCAGGAAGTCGGCCCGGTCCAGGAGGTCTTCGAGGGTGGCGGCCCGCTCGACGCCCAGCCGCTCAAACTTGCTCTCCGGAACGTAGGGGTCATAGGCGACCACCCGCAGCCGCAGCCCCTGCGCCCGGTCCGCCACGATGGACCCGATGCGGCCCAGGCCCACAATGCCGAGCACCTTGTCCTTGAGTTCGGTGCCCAGAAACCGGCGGTCCCACTCGCCCGCCCGCGTCAGGCGGTCCGAGCGGGTCAGGCCCCGCGCCGCAGCCAGCAGGTGCGCGAGGGCGAGTTCGGCGGCAGAGACGTTGTTGCTCTCCGGGGCGTTGAGCACCAGGATGCCCCGGCGCGAGCAGGCGTCGAGGTCGATGTTGTCGACCCCCACCCCCCCGCGCCCAATCACCCGCAGGCGAGGCCCTGCCGCCTCCAGCAACTCGCGGTCCACGCGGGTGCGGCTGCGGGTGATGAGGGCGTCATACTCCGGCAAGCGCCGCAGCGTTTCCTCCCGCGGGAGGTTCCCCTCGTAGGTGATTTCGAACCCCTCGTGGTCGAGAGAGCCGGGGTTCATCTCGTCACAAATCAGAACCCGGAGCGGGGTCGCCGGGGCGGAGGCGGGCCGGGCCGTGAGCGGAAGGGTCATGTCCCCAGCGTAAGGGGGCGCGGGGCGAGTGCGGCGGGGGGCTGGCTAGGAAGGCCCAGCGAGGTCAAGGCGCAAAGGCCACGTCCAGCGCCAGGGCCGAGCGCAGCCGCCGGGCGTACTCCCGCTCGCCCACCTCGTAGACCCCCAGCCGGGCAAGGTGCGGATTCTGAACCTGCGCGTCCAGCAGGGTAAAGCCCCGCGCCCGCAGGTACTCCGCCAGGCGGATGAGGGCCACCTTGCTCGCGTTCGTCACCCGATGAAACTTGCTCTCGGCGAGAAAGGCCCCGCCCAGGCTAAGGCCCAGCACCCCGCCCGCGAGTTCCTCGCCGCGCCACACCTCAAAGGAGTGGGCCAGCCCGGTGCGGTGCAGGTGGGCGTATACCGTGGCCAGCGGCGGGCTGATCCACTCGCCGTCCCGCGGGGGCGACCCCGGCAGGCGGCCCCGGCAGCCCTCCACCACCTCCGCGAAGGCCGTGTCCACCCGCACCTCAAAACGCCCCAGCTCGCGCCGCAGCCGCCGAGCGACATGCAAGCCCTCTTCCTCAGAGAGCGGCACCAGCGCCCGCGTCCGGGCCGAATACCACTCCACTCCGTCGCCACCGTCCATCAAAAAAGCCCCCGCCGCATACCCCCGCGCCACCTCGCGGGTCAGGGGGTCGGGGTGCTGGAGGAAGTGGGAGGCATGAGGCATAAGGCTTGTCGCTTGTGGCTTGTGGCGTGTGGAAAGAAAAGCTTGGGCTTTTTAGCTCCCCACTCCCTACTGCCCACTCCCCACTGACCCCTTGGGGTACAGCACCGCCTGCGTGCAGCGAAAGAGCGCTATCACCCGGCCCTCCGGTCCTCGCACTTCGGCATCCCAGACCTGGGTGGTGCGCCCGGCGTGCACGGCGCGGCCCTCGCAGGTGACCACCCCCTCGCGGGCGGTCGAGAGGTGGTTACTTTTGAGTTCGATGGTGGTAAATCCAGTCGCCCCCTGGGGCAGCAGCATCCGAGTGCCGTAGCCGCAGGTCGTGTCCGCCAGCGCCACCACCGACGCCGCGTGCAGAAAGCCGTTGGGCGCAAGCAGTTCGGACCGCACGGTGAGTTCAGAGCGCAGCAGGCCAGGCTCGGCGTGGGTAAAACGAATGCCCAACAACCCAGGCAGGTGGCCGTCGCCCAGGGCATTGAGGTGGTCGAGGCTGGGGAGCATGGGGAGAAGCTAGCAGCTCTTGGCTAACCGCTATCTCGGCCACAACCGATTCATCCACCCCGCCGGGTCAGTGCCCTCGCCGCGCACCCGCATCTCCAGGTGCAGGTGTGGCCCGGCGCTCAGGCCCGTCGAGCCGACTTCGCCAATCTTTTGGCCGCGGGTGACCTGTTGGCCGACTTTGACGGTCACGCGGCTTTGGTGGAAATACAAGCTGGTGAGGCCTGCCCCGTGGTCGATGACGACGAGGCCGCCGCGCACCGGGTACATCCCGGCGACGACGACGGTGCCGTCATTCACCGCCAGGACGGGGGTTCCCACGGGGGCGGGGTAATCGGTGCCGTAGTGATACTGCACCGGGCCGCCCGCCACGTAGGTGCGCGGCTGCCCAAAGGCGCTGCTCTGAGCCTTGACCTTCACGGCGGGCGCAAAGGGCCGGGTCCAGACCTGCGGGGTGCGGCGGGCGTAGGCCGCCTCGACCGCCGCGTCTTCCGCCTTGCGACCGGGGTCTTCGAGGCGGCGGCTGATGGCGGGGGGCAGGTTGAGGTGCTGCACCGTCTGGCCTAGACCCGTGACCGGGATGCTGCCGCGCAGGGCCTGCCCCCCCAGGGCGACCTCGTAGGTCACCGGGGTGGTCTTGCCCAGCACCACCCGCCCCAGCACCACGTACTCGCCCGCTGCCCCCAGCGGACTGAGGCGCTCGGCGGGCTGCCGAACGTTTTCGCCCACCTCGCTGAGAAACCGCACGGTGGCCTCGTGTGCCCGCGCCCCGCTGAGGCGCAGCACAAAGGCGTCTCCCATGCGCACGCTCGCGGGGGCCGCCACCGCGACGCCCTCCAACCGCGGCACCACCGTGAGGGGCGGGGCCGCCGGAGCCGGGGCCGGTGGGGGCGGGCTGGCCGCTGCCGACCCCTGCCCCGGCCCCTCGCCGGGCAACCGCAGGACCTGCCCGATTTCGATGGTGGTCCCCGTCAGGGCGTTGAGGCGCTGCAACTCCTCGACCGTCGTGCCGTACTTGCGGGCGATGGAATACAGCGTGTCGCCCTTGACGACGGTGTGGGCCGCATCCGCCGCCCCCAGCAGGAGCGCGGCGGCCCAGACCAGGAGCCAAACTGGACGGACGGAAACCCGGCGGCGGGGGGCGGTCATGCCCGGCAGGATAGCCGCCGCTGCCGGGACGCCGGATGAAACCGGGGGGTCGGGCCGCCACCCCCGGTCCCGCCGGAGCCGTGCCGCTCTCAGGGCCGCTCGGTGTCCAGCACCAGCGTGACCGGGCCATCGTTGGTGAGGTCGAGGCTCATGTGCGCCCCGAAGACCCCCTCCCCCACGGGTAGCCCGCAGGCCCGCAGCCCCGCATTAAACTCGGCGTACAGGGCGCGGGCCTGTTCGGGGGGCGCGGCCCCCGAAAAGCCGGGACGGTGCCCCCGGCGGGTATCCGCGAAGAGGGTGAACTGGCTGACGCTCAGGACCCCGCCGCCAATGTCGAGCACGCTGAGGTTCATCTTGCCCGCCTCGTCCGCAAAGAGGCGCAGCCGCGCAATCTTGCCCGCCAGTGCCCGCGCCGTTTCGGGAGTGTCCCCCGGCGCGACCCCCAGCAGCACGAGCAGGCCGGGTCCCGTCTCACCGGTCACCCGGCCCCCCACCGTGCAGGTGGCGCGGGCAACCCGCTGCACGACCGCCCGCACTAGTTTCCCAGCCGCGCCCGCAGGCTGCCGATGGCGCTGGTGAGCAGCTCGGCTTCGGTGAAGTCGAGGTTGCCGCGGGTCTTCTCGGCGAGCATGGTGAGCAGCCGCAATGAGCGCTCGGCGGTCTGGCGAGCGCGGTCTTCCTCCAGCAGGCCGTCGCGGGCGGCACTGGCGGTCGCGGCGTTGAGGTCGCCGAGCGCGGCCTCGGCGGTGGCCTGGAGGCTGCTCACGAGTCCGACGAAATCGGGGTGGGGCATGGGGCGCAGTCTACAAAGGGGGTGAGGCTTCAGCTCTGGACCGGGACCTCTGCCGGGGCCGTGCCCAGCTTGGGGCGGTGGCGGCGGGCCTCCCGGCGGGTTTTGGGGTCGAGGCCCACAAGCAGGAAGAAGTTTTCTAGAGCATTCTCGCGGCCCTTGATATCGGCGTGTTCATGCTCTGGCGTCCCGGTCACAAAGGGCAGGGCGCGGTAAAGCGAGAGCGCGTAGGCCACCACCTCGTCGCTGGCGTGCGCCTCGGCATACTGCCCCAGCTCGACGTACAGCGCCCGGCGACTCTCGGCGTGCCGCAAAAAAGCCTCCGGGTGCGGCGTTTCCGGTGCCCGCAGCATGTCCTGCCGGGCAATGCGGCGGTAGTGCTTGAGACCCTGCAAGAGCTGTTCGGTCGTCATGGGTTCCTTCATCGCTCCTCCAGCCGGACTGGTCTCCCCGGCCCACAGTGAACAGGAGTATAGGCCGCCCCACGCGCCGGAGACCTTTTCCAGGAGCTGAACCAGTCCCCGCCACCATGATGAGAAATATGATATTCGCCCCCGGCTGAGGGACACCCAAAGCTCCCGTCCCCATCGCCAAAAACCGAACTCGTTCAGAAATGAGTCATATTCTGAGAAGCTTGAAGCTGACGAGCCATTTTTCCTCATTTCATCGCGAGTAGGGCCGCATAGAGGGCGTATAGGCGCATAAAAAGTCCTATTTCCCTCAAGGATTAAGGAAAAAAGAATGAAGGGCCGTTAAACTCGCCGGGTCGATGAAAGCCTTCCGCGTCCTCCTGATTGCCGCCGCCTTGGGCAGCGCGCCCGCCCTCGCCGCCACCTACACCGTCAAGGCGGGAGACACGCTTTCCAAAATCGCCAGCATGTACCGAATGGAACCCGCGCAGCTCATGCAGCTCAACGGTCTGCGGTCGACAACCATCCAGGTGGGGCAAAAGCTGAATGTGGGCGGTGCCGCCCCCACCACCGCCGCGGCTCCGGCAGCCCCCGCCGCCCCCCGCAGCAGCGCGTACGTGCGGGCCGCCGCCTCGCGCTTCTTGGGCATCCGTTACGCACTGGGCGGCACGGGCGGGCGGGGCATCGACTGCTCCGGTTACACCGCGCTGGTCTTCCGGCAGCTCGGCATCAACCTGCCGCGCACAGCGGCGGCGCAGTGGCGCATGGGCTACGCCGTGAGCAGCCGCAACCTGATGCCCGGCGACCTGGTGTTCTTTAACACCACGGGCCGCGTCGCCAGCCACGTCGGCATCTACGTCGGCGACGGCCTGATGGCCAACGCCAACAGCTACCAGGGCCGCACCGTCATCGAGCCGCTCTTTAGCAACCCCTACTGGGCCAGCCGCTACATCGGTGCTCGCCGCGTCCTGAGCTAACCTCTTTCCCTTTCATTGACCGCAGCGCCCCCGCCCATTGGTGGGGGCGCTGCGTTTGGAAGCCGTCAGCAAAAAAGCTTCAGCCGGAGCTGAAGCGGAGGGGCATTGCGGGCGGCTGAGCGCTCCCCCTTACTGCCGAATCACCTGCGCGTCTTTGGGCAGGGTCCGCAGGCCCGCGACCGTCAGGCCACTGTTGACGCGGTAGTTGGAAACGGTGAGGTCGGCGAGGACGCGGTTGCCGCTGCCCAGGAACTGGATGCGGGTGGGTCGCCAGCCCGCTTCGGTAATCCACACGCGGGCCTTGTCGCCGCCGTTTTTGGGCGTGGCTTCGAGCTGATAGACCTTGCTACCGCCGGAGGTCGCGGTGCTCAGCAACCGCACGTCATAGTCGTTCAGCAGGTCCGAGACGTTCGTCAAGCGGGCGAAGTCCAGTCCGCCCAGGCCCGCCTGAGCGGTCGCCTTCTTCAGGGGCGTGACCGTGATTTGGTTGGTCAGGAAGAGGTACTGCCGGACCTCGTTGCGGTCGGCCACGACGATGTTGTCGGCCAGCGCATCGGGGGCGGCAAACTGGATGCGGGCCACCCCCTGCGCGGGGATAGAGCGCACGGTGAGGTCAATCTTTTGGGTCTGCGACTCCAGGGTCGCGCTCCCGCTGAGGCGGAACGACACGTCCTTGGCCGATTTCTGGGCGCTGTCCACCCGCTTGAGAATGTCCTGCGCGGTCTGGGCACCCGCCGTCGACACCAGTGCGGCGAGGGTCAGGAAAGAAAGAAAAGGCTTCACGTCCGGCAGTCTGTCATTCCCCCCCATGAGAAGGCGGGACCGGGGCTGACGGGGCATTCACGCCGCCGGGAACAGTCAGCAGGGCTATTCTCCGGGTCCTTCCCCGCCACCCAGCGAAAAGCGGTAGGTCCCCCGCACCCCGAAGCCTCCGCTCCCCCCCCGCACCTCGGCGAGCAGGGTGCCGGGGCCGAGGGGCCGCTCCAACTCAGCTCCGGCGCGCAACGCGGTGGCCCGGCGCCACGGCTCGTAGGCGACATAGAGGCGGGCGGCGCTCTCCTCGCCGAGCAGGCCCGGCAGGCCCACGCTCCCAACGGCCCCCCAACTCCCCGGCCCGGCCAGCACGTCCACGGACGCGCTCGGACCCGTCTCGGCGGCGTAGGTTACCCCGCCCGTCACCCCCAGCACGTCCGCGCCCGCCCGCGCCCCCAGCCGCAGGGTCAGGCTGCCGACGCGCTCGGTGAGGGGGTCCGCTGCGGGGTCGTCCCCCTCCGGTGGGGGGAGGGGCCGGGTCAGCTCGCGCCGCCACTCGGCCCCCGCAAACGCTTGGGGCTGCGGCCCCACCTCGCCCCCCGCCACCGCGACGAGGGTGCGGCTGAGGCGGTAGCGGGCGGTCAGGTCGGCTCCCCAACCCCGCGCCCGCTCGTCGGTGGGAGCCAGGCTCCAGGCGGCGAGGGGGTCCACGTCGGTCGCGGGGGCGGTAAAGGCCCGCACCCCCACATTGAGGGCCACGGGTCCCAGGGTGCCGCTCGCACGGGTCTCCAGCCGCACGCCCCCCCGGCCTGTCACGGCGGCTCCGCCCGTCAGGGTGACGGCTCCGGCGGGCGGCAGGCTCAGGCCACCCGATACCCGCGCCTCCAGCGCCCGCGTGCTCGCCGCCGCCCCGAAGCTCAGGCGTCCCCACTCCAGGTCCGTCACGGCCACGCGGGGCAGCAAGCCGCTCGGCACGGCGGCAGTCACCCCGAACTCTAGCCCCGCCGCCCCCGCCGCGCCCCCTAACAACGCGCTCAGCGCGAGCACCCGCCGCCCCGTTTCCCCGCTCCACCTTCTGCCCGTCTTGCTGCCCGTCATGGGGCCAGCGTACCCCGGTCAGGCAGGCCGCAGGCGAACGGGGTAGCGTGGGGGGCGTGAAGCGGCTCCCGCGTCCGGCCCTCCTCGCCGCGTCCCTGCTGGCGCTCCTGCTCTGCGGCTGCGCGCCGCTGGCCGGGCTGCCCTCCGCCGTGCAGGTGCCCACCTTTGAGCTGGAAGGGGTGCGCCTGACTGGGCTGAACCTGCCGGGGGGAGGCGGCAACCCGGCCCTCGCCGCCGTCACGGTGCGGCTGCGGGTGGGCAACCCCAACCCCCTCCCGGTGCGGCTCGCACGGGTGGACGCCCAGCTTCTCCTTGACGGCGAGGACGTCGGCACCGTCACCCTGCCCGGTGTGAATCTCCCGGCGCGGGGCGAGGGGCCGCTCGTGGCCGAGGTCCGTTTGCCCGTCACCCTGACGACCGCCGGGGCCTTCCTGCGGGTGGCGCGGGGTCAGGCGGTGGCCTTTCGGGTCGATGGCCGCTTCACCGCCGACTTCGGGCGGCTGGGCCAACCCTCCTTCGGCCCCTTCACCCTGGCCCAGGGGGTGTGGCAGCAGCCGCCCATCTTGCCGTTTTGAAGAAGGGGGAACTCGAAAACCGTCCCCTCCGTTTCCTAGAGTCTCGGCTGGTTTCTGGAAGCTGGCGGCTGGCAGCCCACAGCTGATAGCTTCCCCTCCATGTTCCCCACCCCTGACCCCCAGCGGGCCTGGGCCTACCGCCCGGCTTCTCCCCGGCTCGGTGCCCCGCAGGGACCGCTGGCGGGGCTGACCTTCAGCGTAAAGGACCTGTTTGGCGTGCCGGGCTGGCCGCTGCGGGCGAGCACACGGGCACCTCTGCCGCCCGTTGGGGAAAGCGTGCTCGTGCGGCGGCTGCTGGAGCTGGGAGCTGCGGCGCTCGGCAAGACGCACCTGCACGAGATTGCGCTGGGCATCACCGGGCACAACGCCTGGGGGGGCACCGAGCATCCCTTCCTGCCCGGCCACATGCCCGGCGGCAGCAGCAGCGGGGCGGCGGTTACGGCGGCGCTCTCGCAGGTGGACTTTGCGCTGGGCACCGACACGGGCGGCTCTATTCGGGTTCCGGCGGCGTGGTGCGGGGTGGTGGGCTACAAGCCGACGGGGGGGCATCCGGCCTGGAGCACGGGGGGCGTGCTGCCCCTCTCGCCCAGTTGCGACCACGCCGGGCCGCTCGCCCGCGACGTGGACACGGTGATTCGGGTCCATGCGGCGCTGACGGGCCAGCCCGTCCCGGCGCAGGAGTGGGCGGGCGTGCGGGTGGGCCTGTGGCTGCCGCCGGGCTGGGTCACGGACGAGGTGCGGGAGGCCACGGAGAACTTCGCGGCGCGGCTGGCGGCGCGGGGGGCCAGCCTCGCGGCGGTCACGCTGCCGGAGATGCTGGACGCCTACACGCCCATCGTGCTGAGCGAGGCCGCGCAGGTGCACCGGGAAGCGCTGCGGCAGCCTGAGCCGGGATTCTTGCCCCCCACCCTCGCGGCGCTGCGGCAGGGGGCGGCCCTCGGCGAGGAGGAGGTGGCCGCGGCCCGCGCCCGCCGGGAAGAGTACCGGGCGCAGGTGGACACCCTGCTGCGGACGTACGACCTCCTCCTCGCCCCCGCCGTGCCTACCCTCCCGCCCCGCTGGGGCACCGACGAGGCCGAGCTGCCGGGGGGCCGCCTTCCCCTGCGCCGCGCCGTGCTGCGCCTGACCGCCCCCTTCAGCCTGCTGGGGCTGCCCGCCCTGGCCCTGCCCACCGCCCGGCCCTTTGCGGGCGTGCAGCTTGTGGGGCGGCGCGGCGCAGATGACCGCCTGCTCGGATTGGCCCACGCGCTGACGGCGGACGGCGAAGGGCTGTCCCCTCCCCTACAATGCCCCCCATGAAGACCGATGCCGTCGACCTCACCCTTTTCCTGGCGCAGAGCGTGGTGGACCAGCCCGCGCTGGTGCGGGCCTCGCGGCGGGGGTCCACCGTCGTCGTGCGGGTGGCCCCCGGCGAGGAAGGCCGCTTGATTGGGCGGCAGGGCCGGGTTATTCAGGCAATTCGCACCCTGGTGCGGGCCGCGACCGACCCCGCCGAGCGGGTCAACGTGGACCTCGACGCGCCGCGGGGGGGCTAAGGGGGTGGGGGCATGAATCCGCCGCCAGACACCACCCGGCTGGGGCATTTTCTGGGGCCGCACGGGGTGGCGGGGGGCGTCAAGGTCTATGTGCTGGGGGACCCCGCGCACCTGCTGGAGCTGCCGCGGGTGTGGGTGGAGGGCCGGGGCTGGCTGCGGGTGCGCCGCGCCGACCCCCTCGCGCCGGGGGTGGCCCTGCACCTCGCCGGGGTGACCACCCGCGAGGGGGCCGAGGCCCTGCGCGGGGCCAACCTGTATGCCGCTGACGCCGACTTGCCCCCGCTGGAGGAAGGCACGTACTATTACCACGAGCTGCGTGGCCTGCCCGTCTACGGGGCCGCGGGCGAGCGCCTGGGCGAGGTCACGGACGTGCAGGACGCCGGGCACCAAGACCTCCTGGTGGTCACGCACCCGGCGGGCGAGGACTTTGTGCCCTTGCAAGCCCCCTATGTGGAGGTGCGCCTGGGCGAGGGGGGGGGTCGCCCGCAGGCCATCGTCCTGACCGAGGACGCCCCCGCCGGCCTGCTGGGCGATGGGGCGGAGGAAGCGTGAGACCCGCGTGTTGACATTCTCCTTCCTGACCCTCTTTCCGGAGTTGCTCGCGCCCTTTGCGTCCGAGGCGATTTTGGGCAAGGCGGCGGCGCGCGGATTGATTGCGGTGCGCCTCGTCAACATGCGGGACTTTGCGGACAATAAGCATCTCAAGGTGGACGACACCCCCTACGGCGGGGGCGCGGGCATGGTGATTCGGCCCGACGTGGCCGAGCGGGCGCTGGCCAGCTTGCCGCCCGCCGACGAGGTGATTCTCTTTACGCCCGCCGGGGAGCGCTTTACCCAGCGCACGGCGGAGGAGCTGAGCCACAAAAGTCACCTCGCTTTTCTGTGCGGGCGCTATGAAGGCTTTGATGCCCGCGTCGAGACGCTCGTCACCCGCGAGCTGAGCCTGGGAGACTTCGTGCTCATGGGGGGCGAGGCGGCGGCGGCCTGCGTGCTGGAGGCGGTCGCGCGGCTGCGGCCCGGCGTGCTGGGCGACGAAGCCTCGCACCGCCACGACTCCTTTTCCAGCGGCCTGCTGGACTATCCGGAGTACACCCGCCCCCCAGAGTGGCGCGGCCACGCAGTGCCGGAGGTGCTGCGCAGCGGCCATCACGGGGCCATCGAGCGCTGGCGGCGCGAGCAAGCGCTGGCCCGCACCCTGGCGCGGCGGCCCGACCTGCTGCCGGGCGCGGGCCTCACCCCGCAAGACAGCGCGGCGCTCTTGGCGCTGGGGGCCACCCCAGAGGACCTCGCCGCCTGGGGTGCCCCGCCCCCACCCGCGCCCCGACGCACACCCTCCCGCAAACCGAAACAGGGCGGTGAGAGGTGAGAGTGATACGGGTCTGTAGTCCCGGCTGACGTTGCCCCGCGCGGAAAAGCGCAGCATGGCGGCAGAGATATGTCGCTGCCGCTCTTTCCCCTTCCCCACACCGTCCTCTTTCCAGGACAGGTGCTGCCGCTGTACATCTTCGAACCCCGCTACCGCGACCTGCTTGCCAGGGTGCAGGCCAGCGGCGAACCGTTCGGAGTGGTGCGGCTTCAGCCCCGGCGCGAGGGCGGCACCAGCCTGCTGGACCGGGTGGGACGGGTGGGCACCCTCGCGCACCTGCTGGAGGCCGAGGGACACGAGGACGGCACCAGCAGCGTTCTCACGGTGGGGGGCGAGCGCTTCCGGGTGCGCGAGTTTGACCTCAGTCACGCCTACCTCAGCGCTGAGGTGGAGCTGTGGCCGCTGGAACCCGACCCGCTGGGCGCGCCCGCCGAGGAAGCGACCGCCCGGCGGCTGCTGAGCGACCTGCTGCGGCTGTACCCCGCGCAGGCAGATACCATTCGCCACAACGCCCCCGATACGCCCCTGCTGCTGGCGAGCTACGCTGCCGCCCTGCTGCCGCTGGAGGCAGAGGTGCGGGAAGAAGCGCTGCGGGCCGCCACCCTCCTCGACCGCCTCGATGTGCTGCGGGGGGCGGTACCGCTGGAGGCGCGGGAGCTGAACTAGCTGAACGAGCGGGCTAGAACACCACCGTCTTGTTGCCGTGCACGAGCACCCGCTGCTCGGCGTGGGCTTTGACGGCGCGGGCGAGGACCTGGCGCTCGACGTCGCGGCCTAAGCGCACCAAAGACTCCGGCGTCTCGCGGTGGGTGACCGGAATGACGTCTTGGGCGATGATTGGCCCGGCGTCCAGCTCCTCGGTGACGTAGTGGCTGGTCGCCCCGATGAGCTTGACGCCGCGCTCAAAGGCCGCCCGGTAGGGATTGGCCCCCACAAAGGCGGGCAGGAAGGAATGGTGGATGTTGATGACCGGCACACCCACCCCCCGCAGGAAATCCCCCGACAGAATCTGCATGTAGCGGGCGAGCACCACGAAGTTGGCCCCGGCTTCGCGCAGCAGCCGAATCTGCTCGGCTTCGGCTTCGGCCTTGTTCTCGCGGGTGACCGGGACCACGTGAAAGGGCACCCCAAAGGTTTCCGCGTCGCCGCGCAAGTCTTCGTGGTTGGAGATGACCAGCGGCACCTCGACCCTCAGCTCGCCCCGGCGCACTCGCCAGAGCAGGTCGAGGAAGCAGTGGTCGTAGCGGCTCACCATCACGGCCATTCGCTCTGGCCGCGCCCCATCGCTGAGGTGCCACTCCATGCCGAAGGGGTCCGCCACCACCGTCTGAAAAGCCCGCCGCAGCGGGTCGAGGGCGAGGTCAAGCCCCGCGAGCGAAAACTCCATCCGCAGGAAAAAGGTGCCCCCCACCAACCCGCTGGAGTGCTGGTCCGAGTGAATGATGTTCGCGCCGTGGTTGTACAGAAACTGCGACACCGCCGCCACAATGCCCCCCCGGTCGGGGCAGGTCACGGTGAGGACCGCCGTGTCGCCGGGGTGGGGGGCGGGGGGCGGAGAGGTCAGGGCGTGCGGCTCGGTCATGTGCCGGGCAGGATAGCGGGGCCGCCGGAGGGGAGCGGCGGGGTTGTCCGCACGGGTAGGGGGCCGGGTGCTCTACCCTCGGCGGGTGCACACCACCGACCCCTCCCCGGCCCTGAGCTACGACCCCGCCGCACACGCCGCGCTGCTGGCGAACTACTGCCTGTCGGCGGCCCCCGGCGAGCGCCTGCTCGTCGCGGGCGGTGTGTCCGGCGTGCCCCTGGTGCGGGCGGTCACCCGCGCCCTCTTGATGCGGGGGGCACGCCCCGCCGTGCGGCTGGACTACCCCGGCCAGGACGACGACTGGGCCGAACTCGCCGCCGACCCCGTGCTCGACTCCCCCCACCCCGCCGACCTCGCGGACGTGGAGGCGCTGGACGGCAGCCTGCGGATTCTGACCCCCGAAGCGCCCGCTCCCGGCGATGCGGAGCGCCGCGCCCGCCTGACGGCCTCCCGCGCTCCGGTCGCCGCCATCCGGGCGCGGAAGAAGTGGAGCCTCACCCTCTTCCCCACCCCGTACGCGGCGGCGCAGGCGGGCATGACGGAGGCCGAGTTCGGGGCCTTTGTCATGCGGGCGATGTTCCTCGACCGCCCCGACCCGGTCGCCGCCTGGGGCGAGGTTCGGGAGATGCAAGCGCGGCTGATTGAGCGCCTCACGCGCGCGAGCACGGTGCGCATCGAGGCCCCCGGCACCGACCTCACCCTGCGGGTGGGCGGGCGGGGCTGGGCCAACAGCGACGGCAAGCGCAACATGCCCAGCGGCGAGGTCTTTACCGGGCCGCACGAGGAGAGCGCCGAGGGCGTGGTCACTTTCACCGTGCCCGCGACCTACGGCGGCGTGGTCGTGCGCGGGGCGCGGCTGGTCTTCCGGGCGGGCGAGGTTGTGGAGGCGAGCGCCGAGGAAGGCGAGGACGTGCTGCGGGCCGCTCTCGCCACCGACCCCGGAGCGCGGCGGCTGGGCGAACTCGGCATCGGCACGAACTACGGCATCCAGACGCCAACCGGCAACATCCTCTTTGACGAGAAGATGGGCGGCACCGTTCACCTCGCCCTGGGCCGCTCGTACCCCGAAACCGGGGGGACGAATGCCAGCGCGATCCACTGGGACCTCATCACCGACCTGCGCGGGCAGGGCCGCCTGACGCTGGATGGGGAAGTCTTGCAGGAGGGGGGAAGGTTCCTCTGACCGGAGTGTGGTCAGCAGGCCTGAGCTGGTGGCTCCGGCCTCCCCCTCCCGGTTACACCCGCGTCAAATCCTTGGGCAGCGGCAGGAACTCGATTTCCGGGTGCTGCTCGGCGGTGTAGTCGAGGTCGTACTTGGAGCGGAAGAGCATGACCGGGCGGCCCTGGTCGTCCTCGACGTGCCGGGCAAAGCGGGCCACGGTGCTGGGGTCGCCCGCCAGCCAGCGCACGAGCTGGTAGCTGGTCACGTGCAGGTCGACCTCCACCCCGTACTCCTCCTGAAGGCGGGCCTGAAAGACCTCGAACTGGAGGGGGCCAACCGCGCCGAGGTAGGGGTCGCGCGCCCCGTCGGTGGGGTAGAAGACCTGCACGACCCCTTCTTCGGCGAGCTGGGTCAGGCCCTTCATAAAGGCCTTGCGCTTGCCCACGTCCTTCAGGGAGAGGGTGGCAAAGGTCTCCGGCGTGAAGCGCGGGAAGGAAGGCAACGTCACCTTGGCATCCACGCTGACCACGTCGCCAATCTGGAAGACGCCGGGGTTGACCAACCCCACGATGTCGCCGGGGTAGGCTTCCTCGACCTTCTCGCGGTCCTGGGCAAAGAGGGTATGGGCCTGCGAGAGCCGCAGCCTCCGCCCGGTGCGGGTGTGGGTCACGTCCATGCCGCGCGTAAAGTGCCCGGACATCACCCGCATGTAGGCGGTGCGGTCGCGGTGTGCCCGGCTCATGTTCGCCTGGAGCTTGAAGATGAAGCCCGCAAAGCCCGCGTTGGGGTGGCGCTCGCCCAGGTTCGTCCCCACCGGGCCGGGGGGCGGCGCGAGGTCCACAAAGTGTTGCAGGAAGTGCTCGACCCCGAAGTTGTTCATCGCCGAGCCGAAAAAGACCGGGGTGAGTTCGCCCGACCGGAAGGCGGCGGGGTCAAACTCTGGCATGGCCCCCCGAATCAGCTCCACGTCCTCGCGCAACTTGGCCGCGAGGTCAGGGCCGACCAGCGTGTCGAGCTGCGGGTCGTCCAGCCCCGCCGTCTGCACGGGGGCCCGGTGCTTGCCGCCCGACGTGCGCTCGAAGGTGAGGACCTGCCCGGTCCCCAGGTCGTACACGCCCTTGAAATCGGGGCCGTCCCCGATGGGCCAGGTGAGGGGAACAGCGGTGATGTTCAGGGTGTTTTCGACCTGCGCGAGCAGCTCGAAAGGGTCCAGGGCGGGGCGGTCCATCTTGTTCACGAAGGTCAGGATGGGAATGCCGCGGTTGCGGCACACCGCAAAGAGCTTCTCGGTCTGCGACTGCACGCCACGGGCCGCGTCCAGCACCATCAGTGCGGAGTCGGCGGCGGTGAGGGTGCGGTAGGTGTCTTCCGAGAAGTCCTGGTGGCCCGGCGTGTCGAGGAGGTTGATGTGCCGCCCGGAATATTCGAAGGTCAGCGCCGAGGAGGAAATCGAGATGCCGCGCTGTTGCTCGATGCTCATCCAGTCGGATTTGGTGTGCGAGCGGCCCTCCTTGGCGGTGACCGACCCGGCTTCCTGAATCGCGCCGCCGTACAGCAGCAGCTTTTCGGTGATGGTGGTTTTGCCCGCGTCGGGGTGGGAGATGATGGCAAAGGTGCGGCGGCGGGCGATTTCGTGCTCCAGCTGGGCGGTGGGGGTCGTCATGCGGAAACTCCTGCGGGCGGAAAGGGGACGCGCCCGGCGCTGTGAGGTGGGGAACTACGCGGCGTGGCCTGCGACTCGCGCTCACGGGGGCGGGAGGAGGGGGTGCGCCGTCATCCCGGCATGATACCGCCTCCCCGTGGGGGCTACCCTGGGGCCATGAACGAGCTGATGCGGCGGCTGGGGCTGCGGGTGCCCGTCGTGCAGGCCCCGATGGCGGGCGGCATCACGACCCCCGAACTCGTCGCCGCCGTGTCGGAGGCGGGCGGCCTGGGCAGCCTGGGGGCGGCGTACCTCACGCCCGCGCAACTCGTGGAGGCGGGGGCGGCGGTGCGGGCGCTCACCGCGCGGCCCTTCGCGGTCAACCTCTTTGTCCCGGCTCCCCTCCCCAGGGTCACCCCGGAGGAAGTGGCCGCCGCCCAGGCCGACCTCGCCCCCCTGCACGCCGAGCTGGGCCTGCCGCCGCCCGCGCTGCCGGGGCGGGTGCAAGAAGACTTTGAAGCGCAGTTTCGGGCGGTGCTGGAGCTGCGGCCCGCCGCCCTGTCCTTTGCATTCGGGCGGCTGGGAGCTGGACGAATCGCGGCCCTGCGGGGGGCGGGGATAATGAGCATCGGCACGGCGACCAGTCACACCGAGGCCCAGGCCCTGGCCCGCGACGGGGTGGACGCGGTCGTCCTCCAGGGGAACGCGGCGGGGGGGCACCGGGGGGGTTGGGCGCACGACGACCTCAGCGAGCTGGCCTTTCTGATTCGCCGGGTGACCCTCTCTGGCCGGGTGCCCGTCATCGCGGCGGGCGGCATCATGGACGCGGCGGACGTGCGGGCGGCGCTGGGGGCGGGCGCGAGCCTGGTGCAGTGCGGGACGGCCTTCCTGCGGGCGCGGGAGGCCGGGACCCCCGCCGCCTACCGCTCGGCCCTCGCTGCCGCCGGGCCGGGGGCCACCGTGCTGACCCGCGCCTTTTCGGGCCGCCCCGCACGGGGCCTCGCCAACCGGGTCACGGCGCAGCTCGCCTCGCCCCTCCCCTACCCCCTGCAAAACGCCCTGACCCGCGAGCTGCGGGCCGCCGCCGCGCGGGCAGGCCGGGCCGAGTTCCTGAGCCTGTGGGCCGGGGAGGGGTCCGCGCGGGGCCAGGAGGGGACGGCGTCCCAGATTCTGCGGACGCTGTGGCCGGAGGCGTGAGCGGGGGTCAGTTCAGCGCCCCCCCGCCCGCCGCCATGCCCGCGTAGACGGCGGTGAGGTCGCGCAGCATCCGGCGGGCGAGGGCGGTCAGGGCCTCTTCGCTCAGGTCGTCCAGCCGGAAGGAGAAGCCGGGGCCGTACTCGCCCAGAAAGGCCCCGCCCTCCCGGCGCACCCGCACGAAGACCTCGCACAGCCCCAGGCGAATCCAGGCCGCGTGGGTGCCCCCCAGCGGCGGCGGGCGCAGGGTCGCGGAGGGGTCGGGCACGGGGTCAAGGGCGACATTGTTCAGGGGAAGGCCCGGCCCGCCCGCCGTGCGCAGGGCGTGATAGAGGGCACCCAGCAGCGCCTCGCACGCCCGCGCCTCGGCTTGCCGCTCGGTCGCCCGGCGGCGAATGGCAGCTTGCAGGGCGTCAAAGTCGGACACGGGGTATTCGTACCATGCCGGGCCACCCCGCTGCGCCCTGCCCCGCTATCTTGCCGGGCGTGTTCCCCTCCTCCCCCGCTCGGCCCCTGCTGCTGCTCTCCAACGGCACCGCCGAGGACCTCATCGGGGCGCGGCTGCTCTCGCACCTGGGGCGAGGGGCGCAGGTACTGCCGCTCGTGGGCGAGGGGCGGGCCTACGCGGGGGTGCCCGGCGCGACCCGGCTTGGCCCCACCCTGCGGCTGCCCAGCGGGGGCTTTCCCTTCGGGAGCGCGGCCAACCTGTGGGCCGACCTGCGGGCCGGACTCCTGGGAACCACCCTGGGGCAGGTCCGGGCGGCGCGGGCGGCGGGACGGGGAGCGGGTGCGGTCGCCGTGGTGGGGGACGCGCACGCCCTCACGCTGGGCACCCTGGCGGCGCGGGCGGGGGGGGTCCCCCTCGTGCACGTCCAGCCCCTCCT
Source organism: Deinococcus murrayi DSM 11303 (assembly GCF_000482805.1). Classification (GTDB taxonomy): domain Bacteria; phylum Deinococcota; class Deinococci; order Deinococcales; family Deinococcaceae; genus Deinococcus; species Deinococcus murrayi. The sequence continues at coordinate 51,296 of NZ_AXWT01000017.1, forward strand.
GAGCGCCCACTATGCCGAAGGGTTGGGACTGCGCGGGGCGCTGCGCGAGCTGAACGCGCTGGGAGCCAACCTGCCGCTGCCCTCCGAACTCGCGCTCGCGCGGCGGGCACACGCCGTCTACCTGCGCGACGCCGCGACCGCCCGGCTTTACGCGGCGCGGGGGGTGCGGGCGCACTGGGCGGGCAGTTTCGCGATGGACGTGCTGCCCGCCCCCGAACGCGACCTCTTCCCCCTCACGGGGGGCCGCCCGGTCCTCGCCCTGCTGCCGGGGTCACGGGAGGACCACCGGGAGAGCCTGCCCCTCATGCTGCGGGCTGCCGCCCGGTTGCCGGAGGTGACGCCCCTCGTCGCCTGGGCGCACGGCTGGGAGGGGGTGACCCTGCCGCCGGGCTGGAGGCTGCGGCCAGAGGACGACCGCACCGCCTGGGCGCAGGGCGAGGGGGCCAGCGTTGTCCTGCTGCGCGGCGCGTTCGGGGCCGCAGCGCGGGCGGCGGACGTGGCGGTTGGCACGGCGGGCACCGCCAACGAGCAGCTCGCGGGGCTGGGGGTGCCCGTCGTGGCGTTTCCCACCGGGGGGCCGCAGTTCACCCCCGGCTTCCTGCGGCGGCAAGGACGGCTGCTGGGAGAAGCCCTGCGGCCCGTCCCGGCAGACCCGGAGGCGGTCGCGGGAGAGGTGCGGGCGCTCCTCCGGGACGGCCAACGGCGGGCGCGGGCTGCCCTCGACGGGATGACGCGGGTAGGGCCGGGAGGAGCGCTGCCGGTCATCGCCGCCGAGCTGCGGGCACTCCTGACTCAGCGCCCGTAACTCGTCCTCAGCCGCCGCCACCCTTCCCGCCACCCGATGCGGCGGGGGGGCAGGTCGCGCAGGAGGACGGGCGTGAGGCCCCGCTCGCGTAAGCCCGCGAGCAGGCGGTCCAGGAGGGCGGGCGTGACCGCTGGGCCGTCGTGCAGCAGGATGACGCTGCCGGGCCGCGTGCGAGCGAGCACGCCCGCGGCGAGGCGGGCCGCGTCCCCGTCCGTCCAGTCGCGGCCCTCGACGTCCCACAGCACGACCTCGCGCCCGGCGAGGCAGGTCAGGGGCCGGGTCAGCGGGCTGTGCCCCCCGTAGGGCGGGCGGTAGAAGTGCGGCCCCCCCTCCCCCGCGCGGGGGTGCCACCTGACCTGCGCCCACTCGCGCCAGGGGGGAAGGAGCAGGGCGTGGACGTGCCAGCGCCCGTGCGCCTCCAGCTCGTGCCCGGCAGCGCGGAGGGCGGCGAGGTGCCGAGGCCAGCGCCGGGCGGCGGGGGCGGTCACAAAAAAGGTCGCTGGAGCCGCATGGCGGGCCAGGACCGCGAGCAGTTCCGGGGTGCGCTCGCTGGGGCCATCGTCAAAGGTGAGGGCCACCCGCTGCCGGGCACGGCCCCCCGGTCCCAGCGCGCCCCACCCGGCCCCTCGGCCCCCCACCTCGGCGGCAAGGGCGGCCCCCAGGACAGCGCACAGGACCCACCTTCCAGCCCTCATGGGCGACCCGGCCCCCTACCTGCTACCCTGGCGCGGTGCCAGAGGTCAGAGGGCCGCGGGGTGCCGGGCCAGCATTCACCGTCGTGATTCCCGCCCGCAACGAAGCCGCTGCCTTGCCGCTGACCCTGCGTGCTCTGGAGCGCCAGACCCTCCCCCCCCGCGAGGTCATCGTGGTGGACCACGCGAGCACGGACGGCACGGGGACGGTGGCGCGGGCCTGGGGCGCGCGGGTCGTGGCGTGCGGCGAGCCGGGCATTGGCCGCGCCCGGCAGGCCGGACTGGAGGCCGCCCGCACCGCATGGGTCGCCACCACCGACGCCGACTCGCTGCCCGCGCCGGGCTGGCTGGCCGCGCTCGCGGGGGCCACGCCGGGCCGGGTCGCCCTGTACGGCCCGCTGCGCTTTTGCGGGGTCCCCCCCCTGACGGCGGCGGCCTCGGAGGTGGGGTACGGCGCTTTTTTGCGGGCCTGCGCCCTTGCCGGACGGCCCAATCTCGCCGGGGCGAACATGGCCTACTCGCGGGCGGCGGCCCTCCTCGCCGGGGGCTATCCGGACGTCGAGGCGCTCGAGGACGTGCGGCTCGGCCTCGCGCTGGCCCGCCTGGGCGAGGTGGCCTACGTGCCCGCCGCGAGGGTCGAGACGAGTGCGCGGCGGCTGTCGGGCGGGGTCCTCCCCTTCCTGTGGCGGCACCTGCTCAATCTCAGTGGTCATACACGAGGGTATTTCGGCCCGTGAGGGCCGCCGCCCCCTCGGCAAAGGGCACCTCCTGCGGGGTGCCCAGGACCCCGGCATAGACGTCGAGCACCCGTTCGGCCACGCCCCCCGGTGTCCAGGTGGCCCCGTAGCGCCGCGCCCCCCGCGAGAGCCGCGCCCACAGGGCCGGGTCGCTCAGGATGGCCGCCGCGTGTTCGGTGAGTGCCCCCACGTCCCCCGGCGCGACGAGGTAACCGCTGCGCCCGTGGGCCACCCCGCTGAGGGTCCCGCGTGCCCCCACCGCCACCACGGGCACGCCCATCAGCTGCGCTTCTTGCAAAACCAGCCCCTGCGTCTCGGTGTCGCTGGCAAAGAGAAACAGCTCGGCGAGGCGGTAGTAGGCCCCCATCTCGGTCCAGGGGCGCACGCCCAGGAAACTGACCCGGTCGGCCACCCCCCGGCGCGCCGCATGTTCCTCCAGCCGCCCACGCTCTGGCCCTTCCCCCAGCACCACGAGGTGCCCGTTCGGCAACCCGGCCAAGGCATCCAGCACGAGGTCAAAGCGCTTCTCGCGGGCCAGCCGCCCCACGGTCAGGAGGCGGCGGCGTCCGGCGGGCCAGGGAGACTCGATGGGCGGAGCGCCGCGCAGCACCTCCGGCTCGACGGCGGTCGGGATGACGACCGGGCTGCGCACGCCCATCCCGCGGGTCACGTCCAGCATTCCGGCGGTGGGCACAATCACGGCGTTCGCGCGGCGGTAATAGCGGCCCATCAACCGGGTCACCAGGCGGGTCCGCCGTTGCAGAGCGGTCAGGCCCGGCACGTAGTGGGTATAGGCTTCGAGGTGGGTGTGGTAGGTCGCCACGTGCGGCACCCCCCACTTGCGGGCCAGCCGCGCCCCCGCCAGCCCCAGGGTGAGGGGCGTATGCGTGTGAATGAGGTCGTAGCGCTCTGCGAAGTCGCGGCGGGTCGGCCAAGCGAGGCGGTAGGTCGGCAAGAAGACGTAGCGCACGCTGGCCGCCCGGCGCACGTCGGAACGGGTGTCCTGGGCTTCCGGAAAGAAGGGGGCGACCACCTCGACGTGATGCCCCCGCGCCCGCAGCTCGTCACTGAGCAGCCCCACGCTCGTCACGATGCCGTTTTGGTCGGGAAGAAACGTATCGGTAAACAGCCCGATGCGCAGCGGTCTCATGCGCCGCACCTGCGGACCCGTTGGCTGAGGGGAGGCTGAAGCATCGCTGAACGAGAGCATACGACGCCGGACATGAGAGGTGCGCGGGGGGCGGGGGACCGCGAGCGCTACAGTCGGCCCATGGCCTCCATCCCTTCTCCCCTGCGCCGCGCCCTGCTGCGGGCCGGGGCCGGAGGAGCGCTGGCGGGGGGGGACCCCAGCTTGCCCCACCTCGGCCTCATGGTGCCCGTGCGGACGCCGGAGGACCTCGCGGCGCTCGCGGAGGCGGACGTGCGGGCCACCCTGCTCGTCGCGCCCGCCCTCGCCGTGCGGGAGCCGGAGGCGCTGCGGGCCGCCGTCCGGGCCGGACACGAGATCGCCGGATGGGGGGCACCCGACGGGGTCGCCGCGCTGGAGGTTGCCGCCGGGCAACCCGTCACCCTCTGGAGCGCCGAAGCTCCGCAAGCGGCCCCCGCCCGCCTCGCCGCGCGGGGCCTGACGCCCCTGCCCCTGCCCCTGAGCACCCCCGAACCCGGCGGCACCCTCTGCCGGTGCCCCGCGCACCTCCCCGCCGAGGTCGCCCGGCTGCGAGCGCTGGGCTACCGCCCCGGTCCGGTCGGGGCGCTGCCGGGGCTGCGGCGAGCGCGGGCGCGGGACCTGGGGCTGCATCTCTACCAATGGGGGGTGGAGGGCCGCTTTGCGCGGGCGCACCGGGTGCGGGCGCTCACCGAGCGGGCCGACGGGGTGCTGCGCCTTAGCCGCCGCCCCGCCCCCGCCGAGCTGGGCTGGCCGCCCGGCAGCGCCGTCGCCGAGCTGCACGTGCATTCACCCCGGCTGGTGGGCCTCAGCGCCCGCAGTCCTCTGAGAGCCTACCGCGCCTTTGCCCGCTCGCTGCGCGACGTGGCGGGGCGGCTGCGGGAGGACCCGGAGTTCGCGGACGTGCGGGGGGTGATGGCCGTCACCCTCTTTCACGAGCCGCTGGCGCAGCAGGGCTTCGCGGTGTTGCCGCTGCCGCCGCTGCGGACCTGGCTCTACAGCCTGGGCTTCCGGCTGCTGCGCCGGGTCTACGGCACGGCGGTGCCCCCCTCCCAGCGGCTGCCGAGGCTGGCCTGGATGGACCGGGAGGCGTTTCTGGCGCGGCACGGGGGGCAGGATTGAGCCGTCTTCAGGCGACTGGAGAAAGCCGTGCCGGGGCTGCCCGGTACTCTGGCCCCATGCCCACTCCCACCCCCACCTTCTTCGACCGCCTGACCCTCTCCGGCATTCGCCTCTATCAGCGCCACCTCTCGCCGCGCAAGGGCTTTCGCTGCGCCCATGCCGCGCTGCACAGCGGCGAGTCGTGCTCGGCGGCGGTGGCCCGCATCGTGCGGGAAGACGGGATGATGCGGGGTCGCTCCCGGATTGCTGCCCGCTTCGGGGCGTGCCGAGAAGCGCACAGTGTCCTGCGCGGCGGCTCGGCCCTCGCGCTGGGGTCGGGGGGCGTGCGCGGCGTGTGCTGCTGCGGCCCGGTCCCGATTCCCTTTCGCTGCGGCTAAGGTGGAGTCAGGCGGACCTTGGCAGACCTCTGACGCGGGGGGGGACTACGGTTCACCCCTCCTCGCGCCCCGGCACCTGCGGCGGCGTGCCCCGGAAAGCGTCTTTCCCCTCCACCCGCTCTAGCCGCACGACCTGCCCGGTGCGGGCGCTCTGGTACATCGCGTCCATGATACGGTGGTCTTGCACGCCCTCCTCGCCGGGGGTCCAGGGCTGCTGGCCCTCCCGGATGCAGCGGGCGAAGTGGTCCAGCTCCAGCCCGAACTGGTCCTCGTCGGGGAGGCTGGGTTGGAAGTCGCCCGCGCCGTCCGAGATGGTCAGGCTGAGGCCCTGATAGGTATAGGCCGGGTCCATCAGGACGGTGCCCTCCTCGCCCAGCACGCGCAGGGTGGCGGTCTTGTGGGTGCCGTAGCTCGTCAGGCCGTTGGCGATGATGCCGCCGGGAAAGCCCAGCATGAAGCTCAGCGACTCCTCGACCTCGCGGAAGCGTTCGTCCCCCTGGGGCTGATGCAGCGCCGCAAACACCCACTCCGGCTCGGTGCCCAGCACGAAGCGGAGGGTGTTCAGGCAGTAAATCCCCACGTCGGGCAGGGGGCCACCCCCCGCGAGGTCGCGCTTCAAGCGCCACGCCTCCGGGTCGTCTTCCACCTGACCGTGGATGGCGTCGAGCAGCTTGACGGCCCCCAGCCTGCCGCCCTGCACGGCGTCGCGGGCGGCCCAGTGCTGGGGGGTGTACTGGCAGCGGTAGGCGGTCATCAGCAGGACCCCGGCCTCCCGGCAGGCGTCCACCATCGCCTGCGCGTCCTGCGCGTTCATGCCCAGCGGCTTCTCACACAGCACGTGCTTGCCCATCCGGGCGGCCCGCTCGACGTACTCGCGGTGCTGGGCATTGGGGAGGACGATATAGACCGCCTCCATGTCCTCCCGCTCGGCGAGGCGCTCAAAGTCCTCGTAGGTGTACACGTCCCCCTCGGTCAGGTCATGGACGCGGGCAAACGCTACGCCTTTGTCCGGCTCGCTGGTGACCAGGGCCGCGACGTATGCGTGGTCGCTCGTGCGGGCGGCGGGAACCAGTTCCTCGGCGGTCAGTTTGCCCAGGCCGACGAGGGCGTACCCGACGCGGCGGCGTTCGGGTTCGGGGCGCTCGATGTCCGGTTTGAGAGGCATGATTCACCGTAGAGAGTTTCGGCGGGCCATGCCAGTCGGGGCTTCTTCATGCGGCCCCCCTCCCGGTGACCTGCGGGTGGGAGACTGGGAGGCATGCCCCCCCGCATTCGCCCGGCCCAGCCCTTTGACGCGGCCTTTGCCGCCCCGCTGATTCAGGAGGCTAAGGGGCGGATGGGCCAGCACCTGACGGGCACCACGACCGACGAGGACGCCGCGCACGTCATCGCGGTCTTCTTTGCGAGCCGGGGCAACCGCCTGAGCTACACGAACACGCTGCTGGCCGAGGGAGAAGAGGAGCGTCCCCTGGGCCTCGCCGTGCTGTATCCCGGCGAGGCGCAGGCGCTGGACGGTCCCTTCCGCGAGCACCGCCGCTTGCTGGGGCTGGACCCGGCCCCATTCCCACCGAGGGGCGGGCGAACTGTACCTCGACACCCTCGCGGTGGCCCCAGCGGCGCGGAGGCAGGGGGTGGGCACGGCGCTGCTCGGAGCCTGCACGGAACGGGCGCGAGCGCTCGGCCTGCCGCTGACCCTGCTGGTGGAAGGCGGCAGACCCTCGCGGGGCACACCTCCACGCGCCTGGCCCTTCGCCCGGACGCCGGAGGACCCCTCAGGCCTATACTCCGCGCCGTGACCCCCTCGCTCTCTTCCCTCCCGGTCACGCTGCGCGACCGCCGAGCCGAAGACCTCCCCGTCCTCACCCGCTGGCTCACCGATCCGCACGCCGAGTGGCGGCGCTGGGACGCGCCGTACTTTCCGGCGGCGGGCACCACCCGCACGATGGAGGCGTATGCCGATTACCTCGCCACCCACCCCCCCGATGCCGACGAGCAGGTCATCGACGTGGACGGCCTCGCTGTGGGCATGGTCAACCGTTCCGAGGAAGAGCCTCAGGGCGGCGGCTGGTGGGACCTCGGCATCCTGATTTACGACCCGGCCTACTGGGGGGGCGGCGTGGGGACCCGCGCCCTCGGCCTGTGGGTGCAAGACACCCTGGACTGGACGGACGCGCATGTCCTCACCGTGACCACCTGGAGCGGCAATGCGCGGATGCTGCGGCTCGCGGCCCGGCTGGGCTTTCGCGAGTGCGCCCGCGTGCGGCAAGCGCGGCTGTATGCGGGCGTGCGCTACGACAGCGTGCGGCTGGACCTGCTGCGGGGGGAATGGCGCGGGTGGCCCCGGTGATGAGTCCCGCACCATGACCCAAAAACAGCCCCGCCCCGCCCGCAACACACCCCTGACGCCGCCCGGCTACCTGGCGACCCAAGACCTCAAGGAGCGCGGCTGGACGCCAGGTCTGATTCGCAAGTTTCTGGGCGAGCACGACCTGACCCGCGAGAACGGCCTGAAGATGGGCCGCCGCCGCCTCCCGCCCGTCAAGCTTTACCGCGAGGACCGGGTGCTGGACGCCGAGCGCGAGGAAGCCTTCCTCGTCGGCCAGGCCCGCGCCGCCGACGCCCGTGCTCGCGCCGAACGTGCCCGCGAGGAACGGGCCGCGAAGCGGGCCGCCCTGCTGGAAGCCGCCGCCGCCGAATACGTGCCGGTCATCCACCCCCAGCCGTTGCGAAAAGGATCGGTGCGGAAGGCCCGCGAGCCGTATCTGCCGGGGCTGGAGGACACCCTCTCGCGCTTGGTGCGGGAAATCGGCAGGGTCACCCCCCGCGAGGAAGCTGGCCTCCGCGCCCGCCTGCTGGAGCGCCTGCATGCGGCCCTCGCCGCCGCCTACCCCTGGTACCCGGCCCCCCAGCAGAAGAAAGCGGCCAGCCGCGAGGCGAAACCCAGCGACTGGCGCGAGTGGGAGTGGGACTGAAGGGAGACCCCTCACCCCGCTGCTGCGCAGCGCCCCTCTCCCCAGGGGAGAGGGGCTTGCGAGAGCAAGGGATAAGGGGTCCCCCAACCACGGCAAGAAAACCCCAGCCGAAGCGGAGGCTTTTGGTCCTGCCGCCTTGCTGGCCGCTTACCTCAGCGTCTCCACCGCCCGCCGCAGAATCGCGTCTCCGGCGAGGTCCACGACCGCTTCACCCTGCACGGCGGAGCGCACCGGGCGCTTGACCTCCGCCGTGTAGCTGAACTTGCCGTCCTTGTCGGCGGTGACGGTCACGGGCTTGCCGTCCACGGTCAGGGTCACTTTGGCATTCGGCTCCAGGCCGCTGCCGCTGAAGTTGAAGGGGGTGGTGTAGCGGGTGTCCTTGACGGCCACGTCGGGCGTGATGCCCTTTTTGTGAATCTCGCGGCCAGAGGGAGTCAGCCACGCGCTGTTCACGATGGCGACCTTGCCGCCGTCTACCGTGTTCACCGGAATCTGCGCGACGCCCTTGCCAAAGGTCTGCTCGCCGATGACGGTCGCCCGCTTCAGGTCTTGCAGGGCACCCGCCACGACCTCGCTCGCGCTTGCGCTGTTCTTGTTGACGAGCACGACGAGCTTGCCCGTGTAATCGGTCGGGCGGCTCGTGGCGCGGCCATAGACCTGCGAACGGCCCGTGCGGTCCTTGAGGCTCACGATGGTGCCCGACCCCAGGAACTGGTCGGCCACATCCACGCCCGCGTTCAGCAGGCCGCCGCCGTTGTCGCGCAGGTCCAGAATCAGCTTCTGAACGCCCTTTTGCTTCATGGAAGCGACCGCCGCGCGGAACTGCTCGCTGGCCTTCTCGTTGTAAAAGGTGTTCAGCGCGATGTAGCCGATGTCGCCGGGCAGCATGGTCTGTTCGACGCTCACGATGGTGACCTGACGGCGCTCCATCTTGACCGTGTAGGGCTTGCCGTTCCGGGCGAACGTCACGTTGACCGTGCTGCCCTTCGGCCCGCGCACCAGCCGCACGATTTCGTCGAGCTTGGCGTTCATGACGTCCTTGTCGTCAATCTTGACGAATACGTCGCCAATCTGCACGCCGCCCTCGGCGGCGGCTCCGCCCCGGTACACATTGTCAATCTTGCCGCCCGTGCCGTCGGGGTTGGCGGCCACCAGGGTCACGCCGATGCCGCCAAACTCGCCCTGGAGGTTCTGGGCGTCTATAGCGGTGTCCGCGGGTTCTGAGTAGTAGGTGAACTCATCGTTCAAGCTGCCGAGCGCCCCGTTAATCGCCCCGCGCAACACCTTGTCTTGGTCGATGGGATAGAGGTACGAACGCTGGAGTTCGCCCAAGATTTGGAGGAACGCCCGGCCCGTCTCCGAGCGGGTGAGGTCGGCCTGGGTATAGCCGCCAAGCTGCGCGTAGCCGACGGCAGCGGTCGCGGCGAGAGACCCCGCCACCAGCATCATGCGTTTCCGGTTCACGCCTCAGAGCATAGGGCGGGGCGGTGAAAAAACTGTGGGGGGCATTTCATCCTCCTGGGGCCAGAACGCCACTTCTGCGGGGGGCTGGGCTATGCTGGGCCGCGAGCATGACCCAGCTGCCCACCTTTTCCCGTGGCCGCGTCCCCGGAGGCGGCGGCGCGTGATTGTTTTCCGCAATGTGAGCCTCGCGTACCCGGCAAGCGGGGCGCTGGCCCTCGACGACCTCAGCGTCCGGATTCACAAGGGCGAGTTCGTGTACCTGGTGGGGCATTCGGGCGCGGGCAAAAGCAGTTTCATGAACCTGGTGCTCAAACGGGCGCTGCCCACGCGAGGCGAGATTCAGGTCGCGGGCGAGCCGCTCGCGCGTTACCGGGGCCGCCGCACCGCGCTGCTGCGCCGCCGCATCGGAACCGTCTTTCAGGACAACCTGCTGCTCGAACACCTCAGCGCCTACGACAACGTGGCCTTTGCCCTGCGGGTGACCGGGGTGCCGGGGCGCGAGTGGCCCGCCCGCGTGGGCACCGCGCTGCGGACGGTGGGCCTAGAAGCCCGCGCCCACGCCCGCCCGGTGCAGCTCTCGCAGGGCGAGCAGCAGCGGGTCGCCATCGCCCGCGCCATCGTCTCTGACCCGCCCCTGCTGCTCGCCGACGAGCCGACGGGCAACCTCGACCCCGACCACGCCCGCGAGGTGCTGCGGGTCTTGCAACACGTCAACCTGCGCGGCACCACGGTGGTTTTCGCCACCCACGCCCGCGACCTGGTGGATACCTTCCGCCACCGCACCCTGACCCTGCGGCAGGGGCGGCTGGTGCGGGACGACCCGGCGGGGGGGTACGCGTTATGAGGGCGCTCCGCGCCCGGTCGAGGAGTCGAGAAGTCGAGGCGGCGAACACCCTCGGCCTCTCGACCTCTCGACTTCTCGACGGCGGCCCCCCCCCGCCGAGCCGCCCCCGCCCCACTCCCACCCCCACCCGCTCCGGGGGCCGCCAGTGACCTACCACTTCCGTCAGGCCCTCCTCGCCATGCGCGGCAACCTCACCGCCACGCTGGGCACGCTGACCACCATGACCCTGACCCTGCTGATGCTGGGCGGGGTGCTGCTGCTCACGCTGAACGTAAACCGCACGCTGGAGGGGCTGGAGTCGCAGGTGGAGGTGGCGGCCTTCCTGGAGGGCGACGCGGACGGGGCGGCGCTGCTGGAGCAGGTGAGGGCCTTTCCCGGCGTGCGGGAGGCGCGGCTGGTCTCCCGCGAGGACGTGCTCGCGGAGATGACCCGCGACTACCCTTCCACCGCCGAGGCCGTCTCGCTGGTCGGCAACCCCTTTCCCGACACCCTGCGGCTGCGGGTGGGCCGGGTCGAGGATTCGCGCCCGGTGGCGGCGGCGCTGGCGAGGCTGCCCGGCGTGGAGGACGTGGAGTACGGGGCGGGGTACGTCGACCAAGCCGTGCGGACCCTGACCACCGTGCGGGCGGCGGGGTACGGCCTCGTGGCGCTGCTGTTTGCGGGCACGCTGCTGAGCATCCTCAACGCCGTGCGGGTCGCCATGTACGCCCGCCGCCGCGAAATCAGCGTGATGCGGCTCTTGGGGGCCACGCGGGGCTTTATCCGCACCCCGCACGTGATTGAAGGGGTGTTGCTGGGCCTCCTCTCCTCGGCGCTCGCGCTCGCGGTGCTCGTTCCCGGTTACCTCGCGCTCGCCGAGCGGGTGGCCGCCTTTGCGCCCGTCTTTCCGGTCGTGCGCGACCTGGGGGCGCTGTGGCTGCCGCTGGGGGCGGTGGCGGGGCTGGGCATCCTGACCGGACTTGCCGGAAGCCTCTTGGCCACCCGGCGCTACCTGCGGGAGCTGGAGTGATGCGGGAGCTGGCGTGAAGGAGCGGGCATGAAGGGACGTCCGCGCTGGCCCGTCCTCGTCCTGCTCTCGGCGGCGCTGCTCGCCGGGGCGCAGGAAACCAGCGAGCGCCTCAGGCAGCTTCAGCGCGACCTCGCGCAGCAGCGGCAGCTCAGTGCTCAGCAAGGCCGCGAGCTACGGGAACTGCGTGAGAACATCGCCCGGCTCTCGGCCCAGGGCCGCGAGACGCTGGGGCGGTTAGAAGCCCTGAGCACGCGGGTCGCCGCGCTGGAAAACGAAGTGGCGGGGCTGGCCCGGCAGGTGCGGGAGGCCGAGCGTGAGCTGACCGAGACGGCGGCAGCGGGGGCGGTCACCCAGGCCCGCGTCACCCGGCTTCAGGCCGACCTGCGCGAGCTGCTGCGGGTGCTTTACCGCGAGCGCAGCGGCCAGTACCTGCGGCTGCTGTCGCAAGCGGGCAGCCTGCCCGACCTCCTCATTCGGCTGCGCTACGCGAACCTCTCTGGCGAGCAGCATCTGGCGGTGCTTGAAGAGTTGCGCGGCGAGGTCCGAACGCTGCAAGCCCAGCGCGAGCGTCAGGCCGCCGCCAAAGCCGCCCTGGAAGCGCTGCAAGCTCGGCAACTGGCCCGGCTGGAAGAGCTGCGGGAAAGCCGTGCCGAGACGGGCCGCTTGCTGGCCGAGCTGCGCCGCGAGGAACAGGGCCAGCGGGTGGCCGCTGCCCGCACCCGCGCCCAGCAGGCGGAAACCGCCCGCACCATCGACCAGCTGGTCAGCGCGGTGGTCAAGGAAAAGGCCAGGCTGGAAGCCGAGCGCCGCCGGAGGCTGGAGGAGGAACGCCGCCGCCGCGAGGCCGAGCTGCGCCGCATCCGCGAGGAACGGGAACGTGCCCGCCGGGAAGCCGAGCGCCTCGCCCGCATCCGCGCCGAGCAGGAGCGCCAAGCTCGGCTCGCCCGCGAACGCGCCGAGGCGGAAGCCAGGGCCAGAGCCGAGGCGGAGGCCAGGGCGAGGGCCAGGGCCGAAGCCCGTGCCCGTGCGGAGGCCAAAGCCAGGGCCGAGGCCGAAGCCCGTGCCAGAGCCGAAGCTGCCGCTCGCGCCAGGGCGGAGGCCGAAGCCCGCGCCCGCGCCGAGGCCGAGGCGAAAGCCAGGGCCGAAGCCCAATCGAGGGCGCGCGCTCAGGCTGCCGCCGAGGCCCGCGCCAGAGCCAGGGCCGAAGCCGAAGCCCGCGCCCGCGCCGAGGCCCAGGCCCAGGCCGCCGCCGAAGCCCGCGCGCGGGCCGAAGCTGCCGCCCGCGCCCGCGAGCAAGCCGAGGCCATCGCCCGCCAGCAAGCCGAGGCCCGCGCCCGCGAGGCCGAACAGAATGCCCGCGAACAGGCCGAGCGCGAAGCCGCCCTCGCCGCCGGGCGCGAGCGGGAAGAACAGGTCGCCCAGGAACAGGCGGCCCTGCGCGATCGCCAGGGCCAGACTCAGCAGGCCGTCGCCGCGACCACCCAGGCCCTCGCGCCGCTGCCCGCCGCGTCCGGGCCGCTGGGGTTCCCGCTGCCGGGAGGCCGGGTCAGCCAGCCCTACGGGGCAAATGGGGCGCAGTGGAGCGTCCTGGAAGCCGCCGAGGGCACCCAGGCCGTCGCCTCGCTCGCGGGCAACGTGATGGCCACGACCTACTACGCCAGCCTGGGCTGGGTGGTCCTGCTCGACCACGGCAGCAGGGTCACCGCCTATTTCGGCCTGCAAGACTCGCTTGTCGAGGTCGGCGCACGGGTGGGGGCGGGCACCCCGCTGGGCACCGTGGGCGGCAGTCCCATCTTTGGCCCTGGCCGAATGGCCTTTCAACTCAACGAGGTGTCGGGCACCTCTCGCCGTCCGGTGCCGCCGCCCTTTTAGAGGTTGCTGCCACCCCCCTTCTCACCGCCCCCCTCCTCTGGTAAGCTTTTTCGGTGCGTTTCCGGTTGGCTGCTGCGGGCGCATGACCCCCGCGACCTAGGCGGGAGCAACCCTCACCCCAACCTGCCAGGCCTACGCGCCTGCTTGAGGTACTGACATGGTCAAGATTCGCCTGTCCCGTTTCGGCTCTATCCACAACCCCCACTACCGCATCGTCGTGACCGACTCTCGCCGCCCCCGCGACGGCGGCTACATCGAGAACCTGGGCCACTACGACCCCCGCAAGACCAGCGAGAACTACCTCAAGGTCAACGTCGAGCGGGCCGCCTACTGGCTCTCGGTCGGCGCTCAGCCCACCCAGACGGCCCGCCGCCTGCTGAAAAGCCAGGGCGTCAAGGTCGCCTGAGGTCCCCGGCACCAGAGACAGGCTCCCCCCGCGGGAGCTTTTTTCGTGCCGCCCCGTCAGCTCTCCTTCATGAGAGGGACCTAAGCTCGCCGATATGCGCGCTTCTCTTCTTCTGCCTCTGCTGGCCGCCCCCCTGCTCCTGCCCGGCTGTGCGCTGGGCGCGAATATCGCTGCGAGTACGGCGCTGGAACGGGCGGTAAACGGCGTGTACGAGGGCGTCGGCCAAGGCCTGACCGGGCGGGTGCCCTACCGCCTGCTGCTGAGCGTGCAGGAGCGCGAGGGCCGAGCGACGGGCGTGCTCACCAACCTAGAGAGCCGCAAGGCCTACGCCGTCAGCGGCAGCTTTCAGCGGGTGGGGGCGGCGGGCGGCAGCGTCGAGGTCAACCTCTACGAGGGGGGCGACGCCCTGCGCGGCACCCTGCGGGCTGAAATCGGCGCGGGCAAGCTCAGTGGGACCCTGCGGACCGTCTTGCTGGGGCGCGAGCTGCTGACCTATACGGTCAACCTGGAGCGGCAAGGCGAGGAGGCTGCCCCGCGGCCCTGAGCGGGAGCCGCGTCCCTGCTAGACTCGCGCCCGGCCCGCGCTCAGCGCAGCGTGGCGCATGACAGAAGGCCCCGGAATCCCTCCGTCAGGCCGAGGAGAAGAAACGTGAAGGCACACCTGATTACCTACGGCTGCCAGATGAACGAGTACGACACCCATCTGGTCGAGTCGCAACTCGTTTCCTTTGGCGCGGACCTGGTGGGCAGCGTGGACGAGGCGGATTTCGTCCTGGTGAACACCTGCGCGGTGCGCGGCAAGCCCGTGGACAAGGTCCGCTCGCTGCTCGGAGAGTTGCGCAAGCAAAAGCAGCAGCGGCCCCTGGTGGTGGGCATGATGGGCTGCCTCGCCCAGCTCGAAGAGGGCCAGCGCATCGCCCGCAAGTTTGAGGTGGACGTGCTGCTGGGGCCGGGCAGCCTGCTCGACATCGGAAAGGCACTAGAGAGCAATGAACGCTTCTGGAGCCTGCAGTTCAAGGACGAGCTGCACGGGCACATTCCCCCGCCCCCCACGGGCAAGCTGCAAGCGCACCTCACCATCATGCGCGGCTGTGACCACCACTGCACCTACTGCATCGTGCCGACCACGCGCGGCCCGCAGGTCAGCCGCCACCCCGACGACATCCTGCGCGAACTCGACAGCCTGCTCGCCGCGGGGGTGCAGGAGGTCACGCTGCTGGGCCAGAACGTCAACGCCTACGGGGTGGACCAGGGGGCCAAGCTTGCCGGATACCCCTCCTTTGCTGACCTGCTGCGGCTGGTGGGGCGCAGTGGCGTGCGGCGGGTCAAGTTCACGACCAGCCATCCCATGAACTTCACGGAAGACGTGGCCGCCGCGATGGCCGAGACGCCCGCCGTGTGCGAGTTCGTGCACCTGCCCGTGCAAAGCGGCTCTAACCGGGTGCTGCGCCGCATGGCCCGCGAGTACACCCGCGAGAAGTACCTCTCGCACATCGCGGAGATTAAAAAGCACCTGCCGCACGTGGTCCTCGCGACCGACATCATCGTGGGCTTTCCCGGCGAGACGGAGGAAGACTTTCAGGAGACCCTCAGCCTTTATGACGAGGTCGGCTACGACTCGGCCTATATGTTCATCTACTCGCCGCGCCCCGGTACCCCCAGCTACAAGCACTTTCAGGACCTCCCGCGTGAGCTGAAGACCGAGCGGCTCCAGCGCCTGATTGTCAAGCAGAAGGAATGGAGCGCTCGCAAAAACGCGGGGAAGGTGGGCACCATCCAAGAACTGCTGCTGCGCGGCGACGCCCACGACGCGGGCTTCCTGGAAGGCCACACCCGCGGCAACCACCCGACCGTGGTGCCCAAGGCGCTCGGCGCGACGGGACCGGGCATCTACCGCGCCCGCATCGAGCACGCCACCCCGCACATGCTGTATGGCCGCCTCATTGGGCAAGACGGCCAGGACCTGCCGGAGCTGCCGCGCCTGAACCCCGAAGCAGCAGCGCTGAGCAGTCCCCTCCAGATGGCGTGAGGGTGGGGGGCCGGGGCGCAGCAGCTCCGGCCCACTCCCCTGTTACCCTGTCTCCCGATGACGGTTCACCTGAATGCCAAAGAAGGCCAAATCGCCGAGACCGTGCTGCTGCCCGGCGACCCCCTCCGCGCCCAGCACATCGCGGAGACATTTTTTGAAAACCCCGAACTGCACAACACCGTGCGCGGGATGCACGGCTACACCGGAACCTACAAGGGCCAGCGCGTCAGCGTGCAGGGCACCGGGATGGGCATCGCCAGTTCGATGATTTATGTCAACGAGCTGATTACGGGCTACGGCTGCAAGAACCTCATTCGGGTGGGCACCTGCGGCTCGTACCAGCCGCACGTCCACGTGCGTGACCTCGTGCTTGCGCAGGCGGCCTGCACTGACTCCAACATCAACAACATCCGCTTTGGGGCCAAGAACTACGCGCCCATCGCTGACTTCGGGCTGCTGCTGCGGGCCTACCAAATCGCCCAGGAGCGCGGCTTTGCCACGCACGTCGGCAACATCATGTCGTCGGATACCTTCTACCACGATGATTTCGACCAGTACAAACTCTGGGCCGACTTTGGGGTCCTCGCCGTCGAGATGGAAGCCGCCGGGCTGTATACCCTCGCCGCCAAGTACGGGGTGCGGGCGCTGACCATCCTCACCGTCTCAGACCACCTCGTCACGCGGGAGGAAACGACCGCCGAGGAACGCCAAACCACCTTCAACGGCATGATTGAAGTCGCGCTCGACGCGGCGCTGGGCCTGTAAAGTCCTTCAGCAACTCAAACGAGGCGGGGGAGCTACCGCCGATGCGCTGGCTCCCCCGCCCCATCTTTTTGCCCCGTCCGCTTCGTTCTTCAGGCCCCCGCCCCCCGCGCCGGGCGCACCTGGGGCCGGGCGATGAGGGTCCACAGCAGCAGGGCCAAGAGGATGCCGCCGCTCAGAACGTAGGGCGCGGCGTGGCCGACCCCCTGGTACAGCCCGGTGCCGATTAGGGGTCCGGTCATGCGGCCCAGGGCGAGGGCGCTGCTGTTGAGGCCCGCCACCGCACCCTGTTGGTCGCGGCCCACGCTGAGGGAGAGGGCGGCGCTGAGGCTGGGGCCGAGGACCGCGCTGCCTACCCCCACGACCGCCAGCGCCGCCGTGATGGGCCAGAAACTGTGGGTGAGCGGCAGCATCAGCATGCCCGCGCCCATCACCAGCAGCCCCAGCGAAATCAGTGGCCCCGGCGCAAACTTGCGGCTCAGCGGGCGCATCGCCCCACCCTGCACCGCTGCCGCGAGCAGCCCGAAGACCGCCAGCATCAGCCCGACCGTTCGGGCGGTGCCTTCCGGTGTTAGGCGTAGGGTGTCTTGCACGTAAAAGGCGATGGTCTGCTCCATGCCCACGCTTGCCAGGGTGTACAACGCACTGACGGCCAAAAAAAGCCCAATGCCCGGCTGCCGCAGCAGGGCGCGGCGCTCTCCAGCGGGGGCGGGGAGGGCGTCGGCCCGGCGGGTTTCGGGCAGGGCACGCCAAGCCGCCAGCGCCGTGAGCAGCCCCAGCCCCGCGCTGAAGAAGATGGGGGCCGTCAGCCCAAAGCTGGAGAGCATGGCCCCCAGCGCCGGGCCAAACACCACGCCCAGCCCGAAAGCCGCTCCAATCAGGCCCATGGCGGCGGCGCGGTCTTTTTCGCTGCTGAGGTCGGCCATCATCGCCTGAGCGGTGGGCAGGGTCGCGCTCGACAGCAAGCCGCCCACCAAGCGCGAGGCGACAAGAAGAGCGAACAGCAGGCCCCCAGCGAGGACCCCCTGCGCCCCCAACACGGCCAGCAGCCCGAACAGACCAAAACTCAGGGAGAAGCCCACCAGCCCCAGGATGAGCACCGGCTTGCGGCCCGCCCGCTCGCTGCGGCTGCCCCAAATGGGGGCAAACACAAACTGCGCGAGGCTGTAGGCGGTCGAAAACCAGCCAATCTGCGTCTCCGAGAGGCCCAGCTCTCGGCCCAGCGGCGCGATGACGGGAAACAGCACGCTCAGGCCGAGCATCGCGACGAAGATGGTTCCAAACAGAATCAGCTTGGGCGAGAGGGGGCCGCGTGGACGAGGGGGAGCGGCAGTCATGTCCCTACTCTAGCACCCCAACTGACCGCTCGGTCAGGCACCGCCTCCCCCCCCAGCTCTCCCCCACCGCACTTATTGGATTGAGTCCAAAAATATGATTTTCCTCTGACCAGAACGTTAAAAACCGGCCTTGAGTCTATGCTTGTCAACCCTGGCCTTATTGCCTATACTGACCCTCAGCCACCGGAGCAACTTGACCCCAGAGCGGACTTCTCGCCTCACAGGTGGCCTGCAGGACGTTCCTTCACTGGAAGCGGTTCAGAAGCCGACTTCCCCCAGGAGACCCCATGAAAAAAGCCCTGACCGTTCTTTCTCTCGCCCTGTTGGGCAGCGCCAGCGCCGCCAACCTGACGGTTTGGACGCACTTCGGTGGTGCCGAACTCGCCTGGCTGCGTGCTCAAGCCGACGCCTTTAAAAAGGCGACCGGGCACAACATCCAACTGGTGAGCGTGCCCTTTGACCAGATTCCCGACAAGCTGATTCAGAGTGCGCCCAAGGGTCAGGGGCCGGACCTGGTCGTGACCCTGCCCCAAGACCGCCTGGGGCAGCTCGCGGCGGCGGGCGTCATCGACTCGATGGACCGCTATGTCACCAGCCGCAGCGACCTTGACCGCACCGCGCTCTCGGCGATGACCTACAAGGGCAAGCTCTTTGGTCTGCCTATGTTCGCCGAGTCTGTGGCGCTGATTTACAACAAGAAGCTGGTGCCCCAGGCCCCAACGACCTGGGCGCAGTTCCTGAGCGCCGCCCAGAAGAACACGGGCAACGGGCGCTTTGGGTTCCTGATGGACCTGAGCAACGCCTACATGAACTATGGCGTGATTAGCGCCTACGGCGGCTACGTCTTCAAGAACAACAATGGCACCCTGAACACTAAGGACGTGGGTCTCGCCAACGCGGGCGCGGACAAGGCGGCGGCTTTCCTCAACGACCTGCGCTACAAGTACAACCTCGTGCCGGAGGGCGTGGACGGCGGTGCCGCCAAGAGCGCCTTTGTTGATGGCCGCGCCGCGATGATTCTGACCGGCCCCTGGGACATGGGCGACATCAAGAAGGCGGGCATCGACTACGGCATTGCGCCCTTCCCCACCCCTCCCGGCGCGAGCGGCAAGTGGAGTCCCTTCGTGGGCGTGCAGGGGGCCATGCTCAACGCCTACAGCAAGAACAAGGCGGCGGCGGCGCAGTTTGCCCGTGAAATCGTCAAGAGTGACGCCCAGGTGTCCTTTAACAAGGCGGGGGGCCGTATCCCGGTGAGCCTCTCGGCGCGCACCAAGCTCAAGAACGACCCAGTGGTCGCGGGCTTTGGCCGCACCATTAGCATGGGCACGCCGATGCCCAACGTCGTGGAGATGGGGGCGGTGTGGGCACCCTGGAGCAACGCGGTGGCCCAGAGCGTTCAGAAGCCCAACCAGAACTACAGCCAGATCAACGAGCGGGCCGTGCAGGAGATCAACAAGAACATCAAGTAACCCCGCCAGAGGAGAGGCCAGCCGGACCCAGCCTCTCCTCTGCTCGTGGTTGTTGATGACACTTGGCGGACGGGCAGCAGCCTCGTCCGCCAAACCCGTGGAGGAGACGCCAAGGAGTATGGTGAGTGCTGTCTTTCACTGCTCTCCCCACCTGGTCCAGCGGCTCTCTTTTCCCCTTCTTCGTTCCCAGGAGGTCTCCCGTCCCTATGACCCTGACCGCTTCTCCCCGCCCGCGCACCGCCGCTCCCCCGGACGGCGTGCGCGGCATTTTGCTGGCCATCCTGATTCTGGCCGTTCTGCTGGGCAGCGCCGCCCTGATTGGGTGGCTGCTGTCCGGGGTCACGGCCCGCTTCGTGCCCCAAGCGCCCCCCTACCTCATCCTGGTCTATACCCTGGGGGCACTGCTGCTGGGGATGCCGGTGGTGGCGCGGCTCTTTCCCTGGATGGTGAACTGGTATTACCTGGTGCCGTCGCTGGTGTTTTTGGCGGCGTTCACGGTGCTGCCCATCGTCCTCACGGTGAACTACGCCTTTACCAACTACAGCGGCCAAAACAGCGGCAACCCTGATACGGGGGTGCGGACCGAAGCGGTGCTCTCGGCGGACCGCCGCACGCTGACGTTGGCCGAGCTGCCCGAAGGTGCGAGCAGTCTCGCCGAGTTCCTGCGCTGCCGCAACGCCAGTTGTGTGGGCGACACGGCGATTCTGTATGACGAAGACGCCTCCACGCCCGTGCGGGCACAGATTGCCTCGGTGCAGGGCCAGAGCATCACCCTGACAGCTCCCGTCGCTGAAACCTTCCAGCCCGCCAGCGTCACGCGCCTCAACCGCTACGAGTACGTGGGGCTGGCCAACTTCCGCGAGATTTTCGGGCGGGCAAGCAGTGCCTTGTGGCCAGTCTTCGTGTGGACGGTGGTGTTTGCCTTTTCCACGGTGGTGATCAATGCCATCGCCGGGCTGATTTTGGGCATCCTGCTCTATAACAAACGGCTCAAGGGCCGCAACATCTACCGCACGCTGCTCTTTTTGCCCTGGGCGATTCCGGCGGTTATCAGCGTGCAGATGTGGAAAGCACTCCTCAATCAGCAGTTCGGCATTGTGAACAAAACGCTGGGGCTGCTGGGTATCGCGGCGGTGCCCTGGCTGGGCGACCCCCTGTGGGCCAAAATCAGCGTGTTGTTGGTCAATCTGTGGCTGGGCTTTCCATACATGATGACGGCCACCATCAGTGCCCTCGCGACCATCAACGACGACCTGTACGAGGCGGCCTCCATCGACGGGGCCAGCCGCTGGCAGCAGATTCAGAACATCACGCTGCCGCTGCTGCGGACTTCCTTTACCCCGATTTTGCTGTCGGGCTTCGCCTTCAACTTCAACAACTTTGGCATCATCTACCTGCTGACCGGGGGCGGCCCGCCCCAGGAAGGCCGCGACGCGACCGCTCAGAGCACCGACATCCTGCTCTCGTGGGGCTACAACACGGCCTTTGCCGCCAGCGGCGGGCAGAACTACGCCCTCGCGAGCGCGATTGCACTGATTATCTTCTTTCTCACGCTCGGTATCAGCCTGGTGAACTTCAAGGCGGCGGGCGTCTTTGAGGAGGCCCGGCGATGACCACGGCTCCCCGCGCTCCCCATGAGGGGAACCTTCCGCCCGGCGGCTACATCCACCGGGAACCGAGCTTCTTGCGCCGCGCCCTGCCCTGGCTGGTGCTCGCGGCCCTCGTCGTCGGCTTTGGCGTGCTGGCCTATTTCCTCGCGCAAAGCATGCAAGGCCGTCAGCGCAGCTTTTCCATCTACTTCGTGGAGGGGGGCTGGATACGCTTCTTGCTGTTCTTGCTGGCGGCAAGCGGGGTGCTGGCCCTCACCAGCCTGATTGGGCAGCGCTGGGGCCAGGCCCGCACCGGACGCCGCATCAGCTACCTCGCGGTGCTGGGCGACCAACTCACCCACCTTTTCCTGATTCTGGTCGTGCTGGTCGCGATTTATCCCCTCTTTTACGTGCTGCTGGCGGCCTTTGACCCGCGCAACAGCCTCTTTGCCTTCCCCGACTTCGAGAACCCCAATATCCTCTACCGCTCTGGCCTGCTGCCCAACCTCGACGTGCTCAGCCTGGAGAACTTTGCCCGGCTGTTTACCGGCATCACGCTGCCAGGCTGGCAGGTACTGCTCGCAGGGCTGGGGGGCGCGGCGCTCGCGGCGGTGCTGCTGTTTGCACTGGCCGCCCGCCTGGGCCGCGAGAGCGCCGGGCTGGTCCGGGGCCGCACCTGGGCGATGTACCTGCTCGTGGGGGCGCTGGCCGCGCTGGTGGTCTTCATGACCCCGGCGCAGTTCACCGGGCCGGACAACGAGAGCCGCTTTGTGCTTTCGGTAAGAAACACCCTCTTGGTATCGGGCCTCACGGGGGTGCTGGCGATTTTGCTCTCAACCACGGCGGGCTACGCGATGGCGCGGCTGCGCTTTCCGGGCCGCTTCCAGATGCTGCTGTTTTACATCTTTATCCAGATGTTCCCGGTCTTCCTGGCGCTCGTCGCCGTCTACGCCCTGATGGTGCTGCTGGGGCTGACGAATACCTTTACCGGGCTGATTCTGGCCTATTCGGGTGGGGCCATCGCGTTTAACACCTGGATTTTCAAGGGCTACGTGGAGTCCTTGCCTGAATCGCTGGAGGAAGCGGCGATGGTGGACGGCGCGACCCGCTGGCAGACTTTCTTGCGGGTGGTGCTGCCGCTGTCGGGCGGGATGCTGGCCTTTATCTTCCTAAACCAGTTCATCGGCACCTATGCCGAGTTCATCCTGGCGAACGTGCTGCTGACCGGGGTGGAGAAGTGGACGGTCGGCGTGATGCTGCTGAGCTTTACCCAGGGCCAGTTCTCGACCAAATGGGGCGTCTTTGCCGCCGCCGCGACCCTGGGAGCCTTGCCCATCGTGGCGCTCTTTTACGGCTTTCAGCGCTACTTCGTGGGCGGCACCGTGGCGGGGGGCGTCAAGGAGTAGGCTGCTTTTCCGTGGAGGCCCCCGGTCACGTGCCGGGGGTCTTCTCATGGGCTACTCGCCCAGCCTCTCCCCCAGCCCCGCCGGAAACGCCTCCTCTGGCTCCTGCTCCAGCCGCACCGGAACGATGAGGAGGCTCGGCCCGCCCGCCAGCCGAATCGGGGTGGGGCGGAGGGGCACGCCCGGCAGCCAGGGGTGAATGAGCCACAGCGGGCCGCCGAGGCCGGGCGGGTGAAAGGCGGCGCTGTAGGCGAGCATCTGGTAGGCGTCCTCGTTGCGGATGCCGTAGGTGGGGGCCTGGTCGGGGCGCAATCGCTTCCATTTCGTGTCGGCAATCACCAGCGTGCCGTCTGGCCGGGTGAGCAGCAGGTCGGGCCGCAGCCGGAACGCGGGAACGCCCGCCGCGTGGCCGAGGGCGCGGTCCGTGACCTGGGTCTGCACCCGCCAGCCCGGCAGCACCCCGCGCAGCAGCCCGGCCACGTACGCTTCGTACACCCGGTTCATGTCGAACAGCAGCGCGTTCGCCCGCGCCTCCGTGCCCGCCACCAGCGGGTTGAGGTCGTGCAGCACCATCCGGCACAGGCCTTCTAGCGGCGCGAAATGCCCGTGCCCCCGCTCCAGCCGCCACGCGCCAAAATCCCGCGCCACGTCGCGGCTGAGCGGCACCCCGTCCAGGACGTGCAGCAGCTCGCGGGCGAGGCGGGCGCTCGCGGGCACGCGGGTCAGCCGCGAGAGCCTCTCGACCGCCAGCCGGGTCAGGCGGGTTTCGGGGCGGTCGGGGAGGAACTCCTCGTACTCGACGTGCAGCCGGTGGGCGCGGTGCGGGGGCTGGCGCAGTTGCCGGGGCAGGTCGAGGCGACCGCGCAGGCCGGGGCGCTCCTCGCGCACGGGGACGTAGGCGTGCGGCACCCCCCGGCGCACCGCGGCGCGGATGCCCTCCAGCGCGTAGCGAATGACCACCTCGTACAGCGGCATCCGGGTGACTTGCAGCTCGGCGGGCGGGGCCACCCGAAAGCGCTCGTCGGTGGCCGCGAGCATCCGCAGCAGCATGCCCCGGCTGCGTTCCAGCGAGCCGGGCCGGGTGCGCTCGCCGGGGCGTTCGTGCGTCTTGGGCAGAATCTCGACCACCGCGCCGCCTGGGGTCCGCAGCAGGCCCACCCACTGGGTGAGTTTCAATGCGGCCCGCCCCGCCAGCCGGGTGGGCAGGGCCACCGGGTTCAGGTCGTGCCCGGCGTCCAGCAGCGCCGCCTGCACCGCTTCAAAGACCTCCGGCGGCAGCGCGGTGACGTTGGCCCCGGCCCCCGGAGGCCGCTCGCCGCGCACGAGCAGGTCGTGTTCGCGGACCTCGAAGTGCAGTCCCCCTGACGGCGCAAGCATTAGCCGTCGAAGGGGAACTCGCGGTCACTGACCCCGGCGTACACCCCGGTAAAGGCGTCGAGGTGGCCAAAGGCCTGCTCGTTCACCCGGTAGCGCACCTCGGCCCCCGACCCCGTGCGCTGCACGAACTGCGCCTCTTCGGGCTTGCCCTCGTCGGCGAGCACCTCACGAATCTTGTTCCAGTCGTCGAAGAAATATTCCTCCAGCAGGGGCAGGATGCGCTCGCGGACGGCGCTGGCGACGCCCCCCAGGGTGGCGGGCAGGCCCAGCAGGTAGGCGTGCCCGATGACCTGCTCGCGGCCCAGCAGCCGCTCGATGCGCCCGTTGATGGCATACAGGAACTTGCGCAGGTCGAGCGCCGTGCCCCCGATGTCCAGCACCGGCAACAGCTCTGGCTGCGGCCACACCGGGCGAAAGACAAAACGGCGGCGCAGCGCGGCGTCGAGCAGGGTGAGGCTGCGGTCGGCAGTGTTCATGGTGCCGATGACATACAGGCTCGGCGGGATGCTCAGCGTGCGGCGGCTCAGCGGCAGGGTGGCGCTTAAGGCTTCGGGCGCTCCGGCCCGCTTGCTGCTCTCCAGCAGCGTAATCAGCTCGCCGAAGATGCGCGAGATGTTGCCCCGGTTGATTTCGTCGATGACGAGGACGTGCGGGCGCTGGGCCGGGGTGGGGGGCGCGGCGGGGTGGGCAGCCACACCCAGCGCGGCCAGCACCCCCGCGGCGTTCACACCCGCCACCCGTTGCAGGGTGGGCGGCGAGAAGGTCCGGCCCAGGACCGCGCTCGCGCTGGCGCTTAGCCCGGTCGCCAGCCAGCGCACCGCCCGCGCGTGGGCGTAGTCGGTGGCAAAGGCGGGGTCGCCGTGCGGGTCAAAGCGGTACTCGCCCGTGACCACCCCCACCGCGCCGATGCGGTCCGCGCCGGTGGCGAGCAGCACCAGGTCGCCCACGCGCAAGCTGTCGCGGAAGAGGAGCTGCCGCCCCCCCAGTTCGTCCGCGTCGCGGTGGGTGAGGTCGCGGGGGGCTTCCCCAAAGCTCCCCATCCGCAGCTCGCCCCGCGCGAGGGCGAGGTCGCGCACGCGGCTCACCGGGGCCGTGCCGTCCACGTACATCCGCCATACCTGCGCGTCCGGGCGCACGGGCGGCTCGGCGCTTGCCGGGGCTTCCCCCCCACCTGCGGGCGGCAGGTCCCCGCCCGCCGAGCGCACCGCCTCCAGAAACACGCCGTCTTGCAGCTCATACGAGAGCTGGCCGCCGCGCATCACCGGCTTGATGCCCTCAATGAAGTCCTCGTAACCGAAGGACTGGTGAAAGGTGACAAAGGAAATCTGCCCCCCGGCGAGCAGCTCGTCATAGCGGCGCTTGCGGGCGGCGCGGCCCGCGGGACCGGGGTGTGCGGCGAGGAAAGCGGGGTCGAGCACCGCGAGGGCCTCGTCCACCACCCGGTAGGTTTTCCCAGTGCCGGGCGGCCCGTACAGAATCTGGTTGAGCGGGATGCCGGGCACGGGCGTGAAGGTGGCCGGGCGCGGCCCCTCTGTCCCCGGCACCGCGATGACCTCCGGTTCCGGCTCTGCGCCCCCCGCCTGCATCAGGTCGTTCAGCACGCCCAGCAGCCGGTCAAGGTACGCCAGCGCCCCCTCCAGCACCTGCGGAAAGTCGGGCGATTCCAGCAGGGCGGGCGGCAGGCTGACCCCCACCCGCAGGCGGCGGCTCAGGCCCAGGCCGTCCCGGTAGCGCTCCAGCACCTGAGCGGCCTCCTGCTCCTGGCCCGGTCCCAGGGGCAGCAGCGCCAGCGGCCCGAAGTCCCGGTTCAGCGTCAGCGTGGCCCCCAGGCCAGCGGGCAGCGGGGCGTTCAGCGCGTCCAGCAGCGCCCCCCAGGTCCCGGCGTCGCGCAGCGCCGTGCGGGGGCCGTCGCCTGCGCCGTCGGGCAACCCGGCTTCCAGCGTCAGGCCTGCCGGGAAGGGCACGTCCTCGAAGCCGCGGTCGTCGGCAAACAGCAGCGCCCGCGCAAACGCGCCGCTGTCGTTTTTCACGCTGCCCAGCCCCACCTTGACCGCCAGTTGCTCGCGGCCACTGTAGGGCGAGCGTGTAGGCTCCAGGGCGTCCCAGTCGCCGGTCATGGCCTCCAGCAGGGGGGGCGCGTAGCGGCGGTCGAGGACGAGGTTGCCCTTGACGCGGTCCTCGGTGTACTGAGCGGCGTCGGCGGCGAATTGGGCAAAGGGGAAAGGGGAGACCTGGCGGGGGGCTGCGCCGCTCGCGTTCCCGCCCAGGCCCTGACGTGCCCGGCGCACGTCGTCTGGAATCTTGGACAGCATGCCCATCCAATCACCAAATGACACCTCGCTTCCGGCCCTGTTTACGAAATACCAGCCTGTCGAGACGCCACGAGGCCGAAGAAGAATCACGCTGCTCGCGGCGGTCGCAGTCTTGAACGGCGTGTCGCCCACGAACTCCAGCAGGGGAGAATCCGGTTTGGGCCGCAACACCCCTTCCTCCAGGAGCCGCTGCTTAATCCGTTTGTCCCCTTCGTCCATCTCGGAGGAGGTGCCAGGTCTGGCCTCGCTGCCAGCCAGCACCACGAACTGACCATTCCGCATCTGCCCAAACGCCGAGAGTAAGCCGGTTTTCAGGGTGAACACGGGGGTTGGTTCCACCGTTGGGGACTCCGGGTGGTCGTCGCTCTCTTCCCAAGCCTCCGGGGAGAAGCGGTTGAGCTTGCCCCTGCTCACCCCTCCGCCTTCTCCGCCGCCTCACGCGGCTTACGGGCGGGTGCGGCGGCTTTGGTGCTGGGGGCTTTGGCTTTGGGGGCCTTGTGGCCAGCGGCCTTTTCCGTTTTGCTTGCTTTCGCCTTGCTTTCTTTCGCCGGGGCAGGCGTCAACACCAGCGGCGGCAGCACGAAGCCCGTCCAGCCAAAGCGTTGGGTAAGGTTCATCGCCGTTTCGCGCAGGAACGGCCAGGCGTTCACGGGAACGTTGCGGCGAGAGAACTCCTCTATCAGCTCGTCCGTGACCTCGGTCGCAGAGGCGTACTCCAGGCGGTAGGTGCAGGCAATCATGCCCAGCTCCTGCCCGTCTGCGGTCTGAAAGCCCAACTGAAGCCGCGCTTCGGCCAGAAAACGGCCCTCCTCCCGGCTGGGACAGGTCACGCCCAACTGCTGGCTGACCCGCAACTGCGCCTGCGGCAAGCGCGTCGGCACCGAGCGGGCACTGAGTTCGGCCAGCTCGATGCGCCGGAGTTGAATCCCGGCCACAAACGCGTTGTACCGCGCCGGGTCGGGGGGCGTCGGGTTGGGGGGCGCGGGCGCGACTGGGGCTTTTTTGGCACTCACGCCGCCACCACCGCTTCCACAAGCGCGGGGGCAAGGTCCCGAATGGCGGCGGGAGCCTGAACCTCAAAGTCGGTGTGCACGCTGTGCAGTTCGACGGTGGTGGGCGCGTGGGGGATGTCCACCAGCCAGCAGTCCCGCGACGCCTGAAACACCTGCTCGCCCTGGCGCACCGCCACCAACAGTTCGGCGTCCAGCGCGGTCAGGTAGGCCACCACGCTGTCTATCGTGCGGTCGTTGTTGGCGTTTTCCAGCTTGCTGATGCGGGCTTGCCCTACGCCCAGCCGCTCGGCCAGCTCTGCCTGGGTCAATCCGGCACGCTTGCGGGCCTCCATCATCACCTCGGTGAGTTTGAGCCGCAGCCATTCCTGCGCGCCCACCGTGCGGGTTTCCAGCGTGTCGGGGATGAGTTCGTCAAGGAAGGCCAGAACGTCTATGTCACTCAGGGAGGGGGCATTCAGGTGGCGGTTGCTCATCGTCTTTTCCTCTGGTTCGGCTGCTTTGCTGTTTGCCGTGGGGCCTGCGCCCTGCTCTTTTCCAGCGCTTCTTTGCGCCGCCGCGCGACCACAATGGCCGCCGCGTAGTCCCGTGCATTTTGTTCCTTGAATCCGTGCAGCAGCACAAAAGTTCGTTCCACGACGGCGCACAGCAGGATGCGCGGATTGTTGGGGGTGTTCGGGCAGCGCAGGGAATAGAGGCCAGTGGCGTTTTTGCCTTCGAGGGTTTCCAGAATGTCGGCCCGCTGGCCCAGGGCGCTCAGGCCCATCTGCCGGATGTAGTCCAGGCGCAGCCGTAACTGCTTAAGCTCGCCGGGCGTCAGGTCGGCAGAAGTCAGGAACTCCTGCACGGGCACGCTGCCGTCGGCCTCTGTGTAGAAGCGGATGCTCCATTCCGTCCCCATTCATACCCCTACCATAGTATTCCAGATAAGGAATAACAAGCCGTTTTGCACAGTCTGCTGTCTGGGCATTCCCTCATCCCACCCAGCCCCCCGCCACCGCCCCGCCCGGTGCCCGGCTGCGGTACTCGTCCAGCCGCTCCAGCCCCAGCGCACGCAGTTCGTCGTACACGCTGAGGATGGCTTCCTTCGTGCGGTACGTGCCCCACTTCGCCTCGTCCTTGCGGCGCACGATGGGGAAGGTGTCCATCACGTAGTCCACGTCGGCCCGTTCCAGCCCGTACAGCAGGAAGTACAGCGCGTCCAGTTCGGCCCGCAGCCAGAAGCGGCGTTCCTCGTCCCACACAAAGGGCGGCCCCGCGTAGCCCAGGTCACGCGCAAAACCGGTCAGGTCGTGCGCCGTGAAGGTCAGCTCCAGCACACGCGGCGTGATGAAACCGAGGCGCTGCGGCGTGAAGGCCGAGGGGGGGAGAACGGGGAACTGTTGGAAATAGTGATTGCTGATGTCCGTCCCGCCAACTTTCTGCCGCGCTGCGAAATCCAGAACATAAGAGTTGAGATTAGCCACCAATGCGGCAACTCCGTCGCTTTCGGGCAGGATGAGGGGTGCTTTGTCTCCGACTGCGACGCGTGGGAGTGGGGAAACAATAGAAGTGCGAACATCAGTAGAACGCGCCGTCTTTCTGAAGCAGAGCAGCCAGTTCTTGCGCCACTCCCAGACGATTTCCCCACTTCGATTGCGTTGAACAAGATTGCCTTCCACCTCCCCCTCCGGCACCCAGTACCTCGGCTGGGGCAGGGTGTCCGGGTCGGCTTTTTCGGCTGGCGTCATGTCGCGCGTGTCGCCCGGCGGGGTGTAGGTCGCGTAGCGGTGGTCGAACTGGTGCATCAGCTTGGCTTCGTACAGCGGGAGCATCCGCCCCGGCCCGCCCGCCTGGTGGTAGCGGTTGCCGTCCAGCACCCAGCCTCCCTGCTCCAGTTGCGCGGCGGTGCGGAACAGGCCGGAGTCGGCGGACATGTGGAACATCGCCATAAACCGGATGCCCCAGGGGTTCTCGCCCGTGCCTTCGTTCAGCAGCACGGGCACGCGCTGGTAGATGCCTTTGGTAATCGCGGCGTCGCGGGCGGTGCGGAACACGGGCGCGGTGCGGGTGTTGGGGTTCAGCAGGGCAATCTCGGCGGGCGAGAGGGTAAAGACCTTGCCGGGGTCGCGGGCTTCCTCGGCGTTCAGGGCGAAGAAGGCGAACTGCGCCTGTTCACTCCGCCGCTCCTCGCCGCTGACCGTGAGCAGGCAGAACTTCATGCGGCTGTCCACGGCGGGGAAAATCTTCTCCCGGTTCTCGAAGTCGTACAGGCTCGCCAGCGAAGCCCTGTCCATCAGGCTCTGGAAGAAGAACTTGGTGGTGTCGTCGGTGGCAATCCCGGTCGGCACGATGAGGCCCATGCGCCCCTGCGGGTTCAGGCTCTGGCGGCCCAGTTCGCTGAAGATGGCGTAGGTGTTCACGTCGCCGCGCCCGGTGAGGGGATAGCGGCCAGAAGCGCGGATGAAGTGGCTCTCGCCCTCGGCTTTTCGCAGGTCGCGCTGAAAGTCGGCGTAGGTGTCGGGCTGCTCGGTCCCCAGGGCTTTAATCAGGCGGGTGCGGGCGGCGGCGTTGGGCGCGGCGGCAATCTCCGGCACGCGGGCGGCGAACCATTCCTTTTCCTGGAGCTTGACCCGCTCCCACGGCGGGTTGCCCAGCACGCAGTCAAAGCCTCCGCGCTCGCCCGCGAACACGTCCGGGAACTCGATGTGCGGGTGCAGAAAACGGTATTGCCGGGCGACCTCGGCCACGGCCTCCCGGAGCTGGGGCAGGGCCTGGGGGTCCGCTTGCAGGGCGTGCAGGGTGGCGGTGGTCACGGCGGGGCTGCCGGGGGTCTTGGGCAGCACGAAAGCGGCGCACCAGGCGTCGGCCAGGGCTTTCTCGTGCTGGCGCCTCTCGTCGGCCTCGATGGCGCGGAAGGTGCTCTCCTGGGCCTGCACGTCCTGAAGGGTGTTCGGCTCGATGCGGTTTAAGGCCCCCAGCTTCACGCCCAGCGCGGACGGCCCCAGCAGGGTGGGTTGGTTCCCGGCGTCGGGGGCCAGGGCCTTACGCTCCTGCTTGTTGCGCTTTTTCAGCTCGGCCACTGTTTTCTTGTCGTCGCCTTCCAGCACCGCGTAGGCGTCGTCGGGCAGGCCCAGGAGCTGCACTTCGGTCTGCTTGTCCTGGGTGCGGGTGCGCGAGGTGTCCTTCAGCGTTTCCGTGACCTGCATGCCGTCCCTGCCTATCCCTAACAGGCTGTTGCCCACGCGCAGGCGGTGGTCCAGAAAGGCCAGCGGTTTCCCGGCGTCCTGGGATTCCAGCCACAGGGCGACCTTGGCTAGCTCCACGGCCATGGGGTTGATGTCCGCGCCGTAGAGGCAGTGGGCGATGACGGTGCGGGTGGCGCGGCGCAGGGCGGCGGGGCTGGGCTGGCTGGTTTCTTCCTCCAGTTCGGCCAGCCGCCGACCCATGCGGCGGGCGGCGGCAATCAGAAAGTGGCCGGAGCCGCAGGCCGGGTCCATGACCTTCAGCTCCCGCAGGGCGCGGGTGGCCTCCTGGGGGGTCTTGTCCCGCACGGCGTCCTCGATGACCGGGTCCAGGGCGCTGTCCAGCAGCAGGGCAATCAGGGGGGCGGGCGTGTAGTAGCTGCCGGTGCTTTTGCGCTCGTTGCCGGGCAGCACGGTCAGGGCAAAGCGCGGCCCCGCCTCGATGCGCGGCACGAGTTCCAGCAGGCTCTCGTAGATGCTGCCCAGCTCCTCGGCGTCCAGGGCCGCGTAGTTCACCGGGCGCAGGCTGCCCCCCACGCGGATTTCGCTCAGGGCACGCACGGCGGCGTACAGGGCGTCGTTGCCGAGCTTGAGTCCGCTCAGGAGGGTGGGCGAGAACAGCCACCCCCCCAGCGCGGGCAGGCCCAGCGGGGAGAAGCCGCCGCGCAGGTAGCCGAGCAGGGTCTCCCAGCCTTGGTAGGCGTCGGTGTGGGCGGCGCTGCCATCCACTGCGGCGGCCTTCTGCCGCAGGGCGCGGGTGAGGTACGCCCCGGCGCGGGTGCGGGCCTGCGCGTCCGTGCCGGGGGCAAACAGCAGGTCACGGTCCTCGGTCACGAACAGGAACACCATCTGGTACACGGTGCGCAAGCAGGCGCGGTAGAGGTCCCCCGCGGTGACCTCGCCGCTGCGGGTCGCCTCCAACAGGGCGGGGTTGCGCTGCAAGAAGCCGGTGCCGAGGTGCAGGACGGCGAGTTGCACGCCGTCACGCAGGGTGTCGTTGGCCCGCTGGCCCAGTTCCTTGCTCGCCTCGTTCCAGCGCTCCAGGGGGCTGCTTTCACCGCCGCGCCAGCGGCTGCGGTGCAGCAGCAGCCACAGCACCCGGAAGGCGCGGGCGTCCTCGGCCTCCATCATCTCGGCGAGCGCGAACTCGACGTAGGCGGGGCGGGTGACATAGGCTTGGCCGCGCAGCAGCCGCAGGGTAGTGCCGTTTGTCACCAGGCCCCAGCGGTGCCCCGGCGCGGCGTTGAGGTAGCCCTGCATCCGCCCGTGCGGGCTGGCCCGCAGGCCCAGTTCGTCGGCCACTCGGTCGAGGTCGGGCTGCTGGGTGTAGTGCAGCGGCACCTCGCCCGTCTCCGAGAGGTGGCTCACGGCGTACTTGCCGCCTCCCTCTCCCCCCGCCGCAGTCCCGCCGCCCGCAAAGGAATGGTCCAGCACCTTGAGGAGGGGCCGCACCCACCCCGCCCAGGGGTCGGTGCCGTGGGCGCGGTACTTCAGCCAGGCTTTGCGGGCGTCGTCCCAGGCGTCCTGAATGGCTTCTTCCAGGCTGGTGCGCGGCGGCAGGTCGTAGCTGGCGGGCGTCGCCCCCTCCAGGCGAGCGGTTTGCGCCCGGTCGGAGAGGGTGAGCAAAAAGTCGTCGGTGAGACCCAGGGCGTGCACCCGGACGTGGTGCAGCGCCGGGGTCATGCCAGCCCTCCCAGGCGCGGCGCGGGCAAGAACAGGTACACGCCCAGCAGGTCCGGCGGGCCGGGCGGCTCGGCGCTGTAGGTCACGCCCTGGCCCCGCGCCGCGCCGCGCACCCGCTCGTGCGCGTCCAGCAGGGCGGCGGCGCGGTCGCGGCCACGCTGGTCCAGCACCCCTTCCAGGGCGCTTAAGCCCTCCAGGGTGCGGGTCAGGCGTTCTTCTTTTTGCACGGGGTCGAGGTTGCCCTGCGGGGTGAGGTCCAGCAGGGCGCGGGTCGCCTCGGCGTCCAGCCACTGCGGGTCTTCGGCGCGGCCCGCGTAGGCCAGCAGGTCCAGTTCCTCCGCCAGGGTCTGCCAACTGCGGTTGCCCTTGCGCCCGCTGAGGTGAAAGCGCCAGCGCAAGAGCAGCAGGGTGGTTTGGGTGCTCACCCCCGACGTGCGGATGACGCCCACGCGCTTGGCGGCGGCCTCCTGCGGCGACTCCAGCGCCTGCCCCAGCACCGTGCTGGCGAGCTGCTCGACCAGGGGGTGGTTGCGGGCCAGCGGGGTCACGCCGCGCTCCACGCGGGCGTCAAAGCGGAATCTCCGTGCGCCGCGTAGAAAGTCGCGCACCTCCGGGGCCACGTCGGCCTGGGTGGGGTCGGCCTCAAAGGAGCCGTCTGGCCGCGGCGTTACCTGCACCCCTGCCCCCCGCAGGGCGTCCAGCACGAAGTCTTGCGCGGCCCGCGCGTCTCCCAGGGCCTCGCGCACCGCCGCGAGTTCCCCGGCGACCTCTTCGGGGCGAATGCTGTTTTGGGCGAAGCGGCTGCGCGACCGCTTTTCGTTCTCGGCGGCGTCGCGCCATTTCAGGTCAAAGGCCTGCACCTCGTCGAGCAGCAGGGGCTGAATGCTGCCGCGCCGCTCCGGCTCCAACACCCGCGCAAGCAGGACGTCGAGCAGGCCCTCGGCTTCGTCCGGGGCAGGCACGCCCATGCCCAGGGTCGCGCGAATCAGGCGGTGCTTGCGAATCAGCACGTCCAGAATCAGGGTATCGATGCGGTTGTCTTCGCCGTACAGGGTCAGCACCCGCACTTCGGGACTGCGCTGGCCGTAGCGGTCGATGCGGCCCTCGCGCTGGTCGAGGCGGGTGGGGTTCCAGGGCAGGTCGTAGTGCACCACCGCGCTGAACGCCGCTTGCAGGTTGATGCCCTCCGAAAGGCAGTCGGTCGCGACGAGCACGCGCCGTTCATGGGGGGCGAGTTCCTCGATGCGGGCAACCCGCTCGTCGGGGGTGAGGCGGCCCGTCACCGCCACGACCTCTGCGCCCTTCAAGACGCCCCTCAGGTGCTCCGCGACAGCCTCGGCGGTGGCGATAAAGCGGCAGAACACGATGGGCGCGAAGCCCTCTTGCAACAGGTCCCGCACCTGCGCGGTCAGCAGCGCCAGCTTGCGGTCTTTGGCCCCGGCCAGGGCGTCGGCGCGCTCCGCCAGGGCGAGCAAGCGGCGGGTGGTACCGCTTTCCTCGCCGTCCACCTGAGCGCCGGGCGTCACGTCCAGCAGGCCGTGTTCGCCGTCTTCGGGGTCCAGCACCAGCTCGCGGCCCAGGCGCTCGATGACCGCTTCGTCGGTTTCGCCCTCTGTGCTGGCCCGCTCGCGCAGGGTGGCCGCCGCCGCCTGCGGGCTGCTCGCCAGCGCCCGCAGCAGCCCCAGCGCGGCCCACCAGCGAATGCGGGTGCGGCTGTGCGCTTCGCCGGGCACGTGCACGCTCTCGCGGGCGTAGGCGAGCACGTCCTCAAACAGCGCGGCGTAATCGGGGTGCAGGGTGTACTTGACTTCGGCGTCGCGCCGCACCGGAAAGGGCGTGTCCTCGTGCAGGTAGGCGGTGATGTCCCCCCGCCGCCGCTGCACCAGGTGCCGGGCAATCGCGGCGCGGGCACGTTCGTTTTGCGCCCCGCTGAGGTCCAGCGGCAGCGCCGCAAACTCTGGGTTCAGCAGCCGCAGCAGGCTGCGAAAGGCGTCTTCCTTGCCGCTGTGCGGGGTGGCGGTCACCAAAATCAGGTGCCGCTCTGGGTCGCGGGCCAGGTCTTCGAGCAGGCGGTAGCGCTGGTGTCGCCGCGCGCCCAGGCCCTCGCCCTCGGCGCTGGCGTGCGCTTCGTCCACGATGACGAACTCCGGGGCGTTTTGCAGGAAATCCTGCCGCCAGCGGTCGCTCTTGACCAAATCCAGGCTCACCACCGCAAAGGGATAGCGGGCAAACACGCTCTGGCCGGGGTTGCAGCCGCGCTCCAGGCGGCGGGCAGTGCCGGGCAACACCGCCACCGCGTCAATGCCGAACTTGCTGCGCAACTCGCCCACCCACTGCCCCGCCAGGTGCGGCGGGCACAGCACCGCAAAGCGTTCAATCTCGCCGCGGTCGAGCAGCTCGCGGGCAATCAGGGCCGCTTCCACCGTCTTGCCGATGCCCACGTCGTCCGCAATAAGGAGCCGCGCCGTGCTCTGGCGCAGGGCCATCAAGAGGGGCACGATCTGATAGGGCCGGGGTTCTACCCCCAGCCGCCCCAGCGAGCGGAACGGCCCGGCTCCGCTGCGGACCGCGAGGCGGGCGGCATTCAGCAGCAGCCTGGCGCCGCTGGCGGTGCCAAAGGCCTGCGGGTCGGGGGGGGCAAAGGTGGCCGAGCGCACCACTTCGCCGCCCGGCCCGGCGTACACGCCCGTGGTCTCGGCGTCGCTGCCGCCCAGCGGCTTGAGCAGCAAAAAGTCCGCGCTGCTGCCCGGCAGCACCACCCAGTCGCGCCCGCGGACGCGCACCATCGAACCGATGTCAAACATTCATCCCTCTCCAAATACAAAGGCGTAGCGGGCGAACACGGCGGGCCAGGTCGACCGGTCGTGCGTGAAGGTGATGACGGTGTATCCGGCCAGTTCCAGGTCTTCACGCACCCGCACGTCGCGGGCCGCCTGGCCCGGCTGCTGGTGGTGGGGGCCGTCGATGAACACCAGCGCCATCTGCTCGGCGTAGGCAAAGTCGGGCCGGGCCGGGTAGTCCGGCACCAGCACCTGCGCGTGCGACGGCAGCCGCCGCCCCCCCTCGTGCAGGCAACGCAGCCACTCGCGCTCCAGTTCGCTGCCGCAAGCCGCGAGCAGCGCCTCAAGCTGCGCCCCCCCCACCCCCTCCTGCTGCACCCGCGCCCCGCGCAGCGCCAGCAACAGCTCGCGCACTGCAAAGCGGTCGAGCTGTTCGTGCAAGCTCTGGTTGCCGTAGGTCATCAGGCAGTCGTAACAGGCGGCCACGCAGCGCTCGCGGGCGTGCGGGGCGTGCTCCAGGTCGTCTCCGGTCGCCGGGTCAAAGTGCAGCAGCCCCAGCGCGGCCCGCGCCACCTCGCCCAGCGCGCCGGGGCGAAAGACCAGGTCGCTCAGCACCCCAGCGCCCCCCTCTGCCGCCTCGTACAGCAGGATGTGGCGCGGCGCGTCGCTGCTCGGCAGCAGCTCGGCGGCGAGTTCGCTGTCTTCGAGCTGGTACACGAGCTGCACGGCGTTTTTCAGAGCACTCATCAGGGTGGCGAGGCTGGCCGCGTCCAGGGGGCCGCTTGGCGCGACGAGCAGCACGTTGCGGGTGTCCTCGACATAGGGAATCACCCGCTGCACCGGCACCTCACGGCCCCCGGCGGCTTCCAGCTTCTGCTGATAGGCGGCGCGGCTCAGCCACTTCGCGCTTTCCGGGTCAAACAAAAAGCCCAGTTCCTGCTTATTCTCGCGATTTTTCCAGCCGTAGTTGATGCGCCACAGGGTCGCGCCGTCGCCGTAGGTGAGCCGCAGCAGCGTGCCCTCCTCGCCGACCGCCG
The DNA here is from genome assembly GCF_000482805.1 of Deinococcus murrayi DSM 11303. Lineage (GTDB taxonomy): Bacteria > Deinococcota > Deinococci > Deinococcales > Deinococcaceae > Deinococcus > Deinococcus murrayi. Next base: position 86,773 of record NZ_AXWT01000017.1, read on the forward strand.
CAGCCTGCACCCGGTCGGTGCGCCCCCCGCGCGTGGCAAAGCGCAGTCCGCTTTTCACCTCAAAGCCAATGCGGCGGCGCTCTTCCTCGTCGCTGCCGATGCGCTCGCGGCGGCGGGTCGCCACCGAGGTCATGCGGAACAGGTCGGGGCGCGGGGGGGCCAGCGCCGCGCCGCACTGCTCGCAGACGTCCCGGCCCGCGCTCTGTGCCCCGTGGTGCAGGTACCCGCATTCCTCGCAGCGCTGGGCGCTGACGGTGGGCAGCTCGCTGGTCTCGCCGCGGGCGGGCACGATGACCTTATGGGCCTCGTACTTCGCGCCGTTGTGGTAGACGATGGCGTTTGGCCCGAACTCGGACAAGGCCAGAAAGCGGGGCCGCGACAGGTAGCTGTCTTGCCCCCGCGGGCCGCGCCGCGCCGGGATGTAGGCCGACAGCGGCAGCCGCGCAAAGTTGTAGCCCGGCAAAAAGCCCTCCGAGGCCAAGTAGCGGTAGGTGTAAAAGTCGGACCGCTCGCCGTCGGGGTTGCGGAGCAGGCCCAGCTGGGTGTTCGCCTCGGCGTGCAGCCGCCGGGCCTGCTCTTGCAGGTGCCGCTTGCCCGCGTCGGCGAGGATGGCGTTGTTCAGGTTCAGTTGCGAAAGGGCGCTGCGGTACAGGTCGCGCCAGCGGTCGCAGGCCCGGTCGAACTCGCGGGGGGCCTGGCGCACGGTGTGGGCCAACCAGTCTTCGCTGTACCAGCCCTTCTCCGTCAGGTCAGCCCCCAGCCCCGCGAGCAGCCGCGCGGCCCGCTCCAGGGTGCGCCGGGCGACGCCCGCATCCCCAAAGGGACGCTGGAAGTCGGGCAGCAGCGCCAGCGTGGGCTGTTCGCCGTGCATGTCCAGCAGCTCCGCTACCGACGCGGGCAGCTTTTGCCCGGTTTCCGCGAGCCAGATGGCGTGCACGTGCGCCCGCAGCAGCGCCTCGTTGCCGAGTTCGATGCGCGGCGTGGAAACGCTGCCGCTCACCATCAGGTGTGGGCGGCGAAAGAAGTACTGGTCGTGGTTGTTGCCCGCACTGGCGTAGGTCATCACCAACGCGGGCTGGCCGCTGCGACCGGCCCGGCCAGAGCGCTGCGCGTAGTTGGCGGGGGTAGGCGGCACGTTGCGCAGGTGCACGACGTTCAGGTCGCTGATGTCCACCCCCAGCTCCATGGTGGGCGAGCAAAACAGGGCGGGCAAGGTCCCCGCGCGAAAGGCTTCCTCGCGCCGCTCGCGCTCTTCGGCCCCGATTTGGGCGGTGTGCTCAGCCCCGCGCAGCGTCCAGAACTCGGCGGCGGGCTGGCGATACAGCGACCGGAAAAAGGGGTTGACCCGCGGCGCGTCCGCCCCCGGCAAGCGCAGCACCCGCAGGGCGTCTACGGCGGCGGCGGTGCCCGGCCCGGCGTGCCAGGTAAAGGCCGTGCCCTTGAGCTGGTACGCCCCCGGCGCGACCTCCTCGACAAACTCGGAGAGCGCCGCAATCAGGTCGCCCAGCAGGGTGTTCACCGCGTCGCGCGGCAGCGGACCGCTCCAGCCCAGGGTGTCGGCGCGGGCCAGCAAGCGGCCCAGCGCGCCCTGAGCGCTCAGGGGAAGGTGCGTGGGGTCGCGCCTGCCCGCACGCGGGGCTGGTCCCACGGTGACCCGCCGGGCCAGCCCCGACAGGGTCTGGGTTTCCTCTTCGGGGAGGTACAGCGGGCTGTCCTCGCGAATCAGCCCCCGGTTCAGGGCCACGGCGGTCATGAAGTCGGCGTCCAGGTAGGGCGCTTTGATGGCCAGGTTTCGCCGCATCCAGTCGAGCAGCGCCCGCGCCGCCCGCTCGCGGGCCTCCACCACGCCGGGGCGGGGCTGCGATAGGGCCGGATGCGCCTGCGCCCACAGGTCCTCTGCCTCGCAAACCTCGCGCAGGTAGGGGTACTCGAAACGCACCAAGTCCACCCCCTCCAGGTTGGGCAGGGTGAGCCGCCGTCCCTCGGCCAAGTCCAGGAACAGCGCGTGCCCCACCAAGTGCTGGGCGGTGCTCAGGGTGCGGTCGCGCTGGCCAAAGCGTACGTTGGGGTCGCTCGCGTAGCTCTCGAAAGGAAGTTCGAGCGCCGCGAACACCCGCCCGGCCACGTTCTCCAGCGTCAGCGGTCCCTGCGTGAGCGCCCGCGCCAGCGCCGCCCGCAGCGAGGCCACGAAGACGAAATCGTTGAAGTGCCCGGCCTGCAAGGAAGCGTCTTGGCGGTTGTCGGTAAACGACAGCACCTTGCGGGCTGTCTCGCTCAGGTCCGTCTTACGCAGCGCCTGCACGGCGGCCATGCTCAGCAGGGTGGTGGCGGTCGAGCGGCCCTCGCTGCTCAGGGTGGCGAGCTTGGTCATCCGCCCGGTGCGCCCCAGGTAGCTCACCCCGCAGGCCAGGCAAAAGCGAAACTCACCCCCCACAAAGGCGGCGCTTAGGCCGTTTGGCGCGCCCTCCTCGCCCAGGCCGTTGACGCGCACGGGCTGCGGCAGGTGCCGCTTGCGGCTGCTTTTGACCCGCAATGCGCCGTTTTTTTCTTCCAGCCAGTCTTCGGGCAAGCGCTCCAGCAGCCCCGCCTCGTCGAGCGGCCAGGGCGGGTCGCCCAGGTACAGGTAGCCGTCATCCGGACTGCGCTCTTGGCGGGCTTCGCCGTCCCGCGCCAAAAACACCGGGCGGCCCGCCGGGTCGCGCCCGCGCCGCACCACGTAATACTCCTGCCCGCAACTGCGGCAAAACTCCAGCGGGTACAGCCGCAGCGACCGCTCGCTGTTGGGGGCGTAGCGCTGCCCGCTGAGGGTGAGATGCTCCAGGCGCTCGGCGGGGGGCAGCAGGGGCGCGTACACCGTGGCGGCCTTGCTGATGAACTGGTGCAGCCGGAACGCGAACACCGGGCGTCCGGTGTGGGGGTGGCGCAGCGCGTTTCCAGCGAGCAGCCGCGCTTCAATGGCCTCCCGGCACTGCGCCGCGGGCAGCCCGGTCTGTTCCGCGAGCTGCGCGGCCAGCCCCCCCGCTCCGGCTACCGCCTGCGGGGGCTGCCGGTCGTAGCGCGAGGCCGCGGCGTCCCAGCGCAGGCCCACCGCATTTTCCAGCCACACCACCAGCGGGTCTTGCACCAAGGCCTCAAAGCTGCCGGGCACCGCCCCCCCCACCGCGGCCCGCAGCGCGTCGGGGCTGAGGGTGCCCACGGTGACCCGCTGGAGCGTCTCGCCGACCACCTGCTCCGGGGCGATGGGCACCCCGAACAGCCGCGAGGCGACCCCAGCCACCGCCGCTTGGCGCTCGGCGTACACCGGGCTGGAGGACATCGTGGCGCTCGTGCCCACGCAGATGGCGTCGTGCGCGCCAAGACGGTCGCGCAAGCGCCGAATCAAGAGCGCCACGTCGGCCCCCTGCCGCCCCCGGTAGGTGTGCAGTTCGTCGAACACGATGAAGCGCAGGCCCTGCGCGGCCCGCACGAGCGCCGCCTCATCTTGCCGGGTGAGAATGAGTTCGAGCATCATGTAGTTCGTCAGCAGGATGTCCGGCGGGCGGGCGATGACCGCGTCCTTTTCTTCCCGCGATTCCTGCCCGGTGTAGCGGCCAAAGGTGACCGAGCTGTCTCCCAGAAACTTGCGCAGTTCTTCGAGCTGGCTGTTGGCCAGGGCGTTCATGGGGTACACCACGATGGCCTGCACGCCCTGGCCGCTGCCCCGGCGCAGCACATGGTCCACGATGGGCAGGATGTAGGTCAGCGATTTGCCGGAGCCGGTGCCGGTGGTGACCACGTACGAGCGGCCCGCGCGGGCCAGCAGCACAGCGTCCCTCTGGTGGGCGTGCAGGTTGAGCGGCGCGCGCACCTCTCCGGTAACGAACAGCTCGGCGCAGGCAGGGTGCAGCGTGCCCTCGCGCACCAGGTCGGCCACGCTGCCGCCCGGCGAAAAGTTGGGGTTGAGCTGCACCAAGGGGTCAGGCCAAAACGCCCCGCTTTGCAGCTGCGCGTTGACAAAGGCGCGAATGTCGCGGTCGCGGATGTGCACGAACGAGGTGACGTACTCGGCGTAGCGCGAGACGATTTCCGAACGAAGCTGGAAGATGTTCATAGAACGAGACACGGGAGAGCAGCGAACCACCTGGTCATGACTGCTGGCAGGATAGGCGACCGCCTGCCCCAACGCCGCCCCAGGTGAGCCAGGCACCGTCTGCGCCCAGCATCCTCCTCCAGCCTTGGGACAAATAAAAACCCCCGCCTGAGCGGGGATTCTTTTGGTAGAACCGAGGGGATTTGAACCCCTGACCCCTACCGTGTCAAGGTAGTGCTCTACCCCTGAGCTACGGTTCTAGATGCAGCCAAGACTGCAGGGTAACTTGGAGGCGCTGACCGGACTCGAACCGGTGGTGGAGGTTTTGCAGACCTCTGCCTTACCACTTGGCTACAGCGCCTTGAGGCGGGGCTGGAGGGCATTCCTCTCCCAGCGCAAGGAATGTTAGCACGGCCCCCCAGGGCTGTAAAGCGCGGGGCGAGGAGCGGGCGCGCGGGGTACAGTGGGGGCACCATGCCCAAACTGTGGCTTGCCAGCCTGCTCGCGGCACTGCTCGTCGGCTGTGCGCCGGAGCCTCCGCCCACCAATCCGTATGTGCAGGGACGAACCCTCAACATCGCCCACCAGGGCGGCGAACTCCTGCGGCCCAGCAACACCATGCTTGCCTATCGCCACGCCGCCGCGGTGGGCGTGGATATGCTGGAAATGGATTTGCACGCCACCCAGGACGGTGCGCTCGTGCTCTCGCACGACGCAACGCTCGACCGCCTGACGGACACGCAGGGCCGCATCGCCGACCTCACGCTGGCGGAGGTGCGGGCCGCCGACGCGGGGTACGCCTTTTCGCCTGACGGGGGCCAGACCTTTCCCTACCGGGGACAGGGGGTGCAGGTCGCGCTCCTCTCGGAGGTGCTGAACGAGTTTCCGAAACTGCCGCTGGTCATCGAGCTGAAGCAGGAGTCGCCCAGCATCGCCGTGCCCTTTTGCCGGGCGCTGCGCGAGGCAGGAGCCACCGAGCGGGTCATCGCCGCGAGCTTCAGCGACCGCGCCCTGAACGAGTTCCGCGCCGCCTGCCCCGAAGTCATGACGAGCATGACCGAGCGCGAGCTGCGGCCCCTGGTCCTCCTGAGCAAGGTGGGCCTCTCTGGCCTCGCCCCGCCGCCGGGCCGGGTCGCGCAGGTGCCCGTGCGGGCGGGGAACATCACCGTGGTCACCCCCGCCTTCGTCCGCGCCATGCACCGCCGGGGGGTGGCCGTGCAGGTCTGGACGGTCAATGACCCCAATGAAATGCGCCGCCTCATTCGCATGGGGGTAGACGGCATCATCACCGACCGCCCCGACTTGCTGGCGGAAATCCTGGCGGCGGAGGGGCGGTAGGAGCCGCCAGAGACCAGCTTCCAGCGACCAGCGGCCAGCCGCCAGCCCCGGTGGCAAAAGCTCTTGCTCTTAAGGCTGGCAGCTGGCGGCTGGAAGCTGGAAGCTGCCTATGCCCTCGTCCGCACCCGTTCGCGCAGCTCGTCCAGCAGCCCGGCAAAGGGCACGCCCTTACGCTCCCGGTGGCCTTCCGGGGTGCGTTCGCGGACGCTGACCTCGCGCTGGGCTTCTTCCTGGTCACCGACGATGAGCATGACCGGAATCTTGGAGAGTTCCGCCGTGCGGACTTTGGCGTTCATGCGGTTGGCGGAGTCGTCGACCTCGGCCCGCAGGCCAGCGGCCTTCAGCTCCGCCGCGAGCGTTTCGGCGTAGGGGATGTGGCGGTCGGCGATGGGAATGAGCATAACCTGCCGGGGCGCGAGCCACAGGGGGAAGTCACCGCCGTAGTGCTCGATGAGGATGCCCACAAAGCGCTCTAGGCTGCCGAAGGGGGCACGGTGAATCATCACCGGGCGGTGGTCCTGGCCGTCCTCACCGACGTAGGAGATATCGAAGCGCTCCGGGAGGTTGTAATCGACCTGGATGGTGCCGAGCTGCCACTCGCGGCCCAGCACGTCCTTGACCACGAAGTCGAGTTTGGGACCGTAGAAGGCGGCGTCGCCGGGTTCGACCGTGTACGGCAAGCCGACTTCCTCGACCGCTTCCACAATCTGCGCCTCGGCCCGCTCCCACTGGGCGGGGTCGCCGACGTACTTGTCGGACTCGGGGTCGCGCACCCCCACCCGGAAGCGCACGTCCTCCATGCCGAAGGTCTTCAGGACGAGCACCGTCAGGTCAAGGACATCGAGAAACTCTTTCTTGAGCTGGTCGGGCCGGGCGAAGATGTGCGCGTCGTCCTGGGTAAAGCCGCGCACGCGGGTCAGGCCGTTGAGTTCGCCGCTCATCTCGTAGCGGTACACCGTGCCGAACTCGGCCAGCCGCACCGGGAGGTCGCGGTAGGAGCGCGGCTTGCTCGCGTAAATCCGCACGTGGAAGGGGCAGTTCATGGGCTTGAGCATGTACTGCTCGTCGTCGACGGCAATCGGCTCGAACTGGCTGTCGGCGTAGTAGGGATAGTGCCCGGACGTGCGGAAGAGGTCGAGATTGCCAATGTTGGGCGTCACCACCCCCTGATAGCCCCGCTGAAACTGCTGCTCGCGCAGAAAGCGGCTGAGTTCGTCGCGTAGCACGGTGCCGTTGGGCAGCCACAGCGGGAGGCCCCTGCCGACCATGGGGTCAATGGTGAAGAGTTCGAGTTCGCGCCCCAGCTTGCGGTGGTCGCGCCGCTTGGCTTCCTCCAGCCGGGCGAGGTACTCGTCCAACTCTTTTTGCGTGGCAAAGGCCACCCCATAAATGCGCTGGAGGATGGGGTTTTTCTCGTTGCCGCGCCAGTAGGCCCCCGACGTGCTCATCAGCTTGAAGGCGGCGGGAAGCTTCCCCGTGCTCGGAAAGTGCGGTCCCCGGCACAGGTCCACGTAGTCGCCCTGCTGGTAGAGGGTGATGGCCTCACCATCGGGCAACTCGCGGATGAGTTCCTGCTTGTAGGGGTCGTGGGCAAACTGCGCGAGGGCCTCTTCCCTGCTGACCTCGCGGCGGGAGAACTCCAGATTGCGCGCGAGGATATCGCGCATGAGGCGCTCGATTTCGGGCAGGTCCTCCTCGCGCAGCGGTTCCGGCAGGTCGAAATCCTGGTACCAGCCGTTCTCGATGGCGGGGCCAACCCCGCGCTTGATGTCCTGGGGGCCGTAGCCCTTCGCCCGGTAGAACTCGCCCACCGCCTGGCTCATGACGTGCCCCAGCGAGTGCCGGAACACGGGGGCGGCGTCGGCGGGGTTCTTCTTGGTAATCAGGGTGATGCTCGCCCCATCGGGCAGCGGGGAGAGCAGGTCTACGAGGTCGCCATTGGCGGTCGCGGCCAGGGCGTCCTGGGCGAGGCGGGGGCCGATGGCGCGGGCGGCGTCGAGGGCCGTCGCGCCCTGGGGCAGGTCGAGCTGTTTTCCGTCGGGCAGGGTGACGTGCATAGGAACTCCTTGAGGGAAACCTGTCAACAGGCAAGAGAAGACCCGGTCTGGCCGCGCAATCCAGCAAAACGCCTGAGAGCCGCAGGGGGGCTTTCAGGCGCAGGGAGTTCGCGTGACCTGGCCGGGAATCGGCGGTTGCCGGGACGCTCCTGCTCCTATCACCAGACCGGAGTGATGGGCGAGGAGACTCATGGAGGGCAGGATAGCGGGCGGGCGGGGGCGCGGCAAGCCGGAAGCGCGCACGCTCAGGCCAGGGCGGCGTTTGCCTCCTGCCCCTTGGGGTTTGGCCCCCAGCGGTTCGCGCCGGGTTGCGAGTCCAGAAGCTGGAAGTACAGGAGCACGACGGCTCCCGCCAAAGGAACCAACAGGGCCAGGAGCCACCATCCGCTGCGGCCCGTGTCGTGGAGGCGGCGAACGGAAACCGCCAAGCCCGGAACCAGAACCGCCAGCCCGTAGAGGCCGCTGAGCACCCCGACCCGCGCCGCTCCCTCACCCACCTCCAGACCAAAGGCCATCTCTAGCCCCGTCAAAACGATGCTGATGAGGGTGCTGACCAAGGTGAACATCCAGTACTCGCGCCGTCGCGCTCGGCCCCGGAAGTCAGCGTAGTGGTCACGGATGACCTTCCAGAACTCGTTCATTGCCCCTCCTCGCCCCAAAAGCAGCCTCTGGGATATCCAGCGAGGAGCATACGCCCCCGCGGGGGAATGGGGAGGCGCACCTACAGAGCGGAGCCGCTCCGCCTGCGGGTTACAGCCCCGCCGCGGCGAGGAAGGCGTCGAGCTTTTGGGGCCGGAAACCGCTCAGGCTGTGGGCCACGTCGCCGCTGACGAGGGTGGGCACGCTCCGCTTGCCACCGTTCACGCTCATGACGAACTGCGCCGCTGCCTCGTCGCCCTCGATGTTGATTTCCTCAAAGGCGATGCCCCGTTGGATGAGGGCACGCTTAGCGACCACGCAGTCGGGGCACCAGCTCGTCGTGTACATCTTGACCATTCTCGTAACTTACCCTGCCGGGGCGGGCCAGAAGGTGGAAGAATGCACGCCCCAGCTCCAGCGCCAGCGCTTCAGCGGAACAGGCGCAGCAGGAGGCTCAGCAGGACGCTGACCACGAGCATGCTGACCCAGGGCACAAAGATGAACGTGCCCCCGCTCTGGGAACGGATATCGCCGGGCAGCCGCCCAAACCACCCGAAGAGGGTTCGCAGCGTGCCCGGACTGTAGGCGAGCAGCAGCCCCAGCAAGATGGCCACCACCCCGGCCAGAATCAGAACTTTGGCAAGTGTCGGCATGGGCTGAAGAACCGGGTGAGGTCCGGAAGCGGCCCGCGCGCCCCACGCGGTGACGTGAAGGCGGGGGCCGCTCCAGAAAGCGGAAGAGGAAGCCTTAGGCGGTCGGGGCGGAGGCTTCGCTTGCGGGGGGCGCGTCCTCGGTGCGAGCGGCGCTGGCCTTGGCGCGGGGGGCAGCCTTGGGGGCCATAATCATGTTCATGTCCATGCCCATCATGGACGGGGTGCCTTCCGGCGTGCCCACATCGGCCAGGGTATCGGCGACGCGGTGCAGGATGCGCTCGCCGAGTTCGGGGTGGGTGCGCTCGCGGCCACGGAACATGATGGTGACCTTGACCTTGTGGCCGTCTTCGAGGAAGCGGCGAACGTGTCCGGTTTTGGTCTTGAAGTCGTGGTCGTCGATTTTGACCCGGAACTTGATGGCCTTGACTTCCTGGGCGCGGGCACGCTTGCGGTTTTCTTTTTCGTTTTGCTGCTGCTCGTAGCGGAAGCGGCCATAGTCGAGCAGGCGGCAAACGGGTGGGACGGCCTGCGGGCTGACCATGACGAGGTCGAGGCCCTTGTCACGCGCCATCGCCAGCGCGTCACGCGTGTCGATGATGCCCACTTGCTCGCCCTCGGCTCCAATCAGACGAATCTGACGGACGCGAATCTGCTCGTTGACCTTGTGTTCTTTCGCTATTGCAATCACCTCCGCACGTTTCCCGCACGCTGGCGGGCAAACGGCTGTGTCCACCTCGTCGGCGTGACGAAATAGTCTACCACGCGCCCCCCCGTGCCCGGCATGCTGAGCGCCATGACCGCTCCCACTCCTACCCCCACTCCTGCTCCTGCTCCTGCTCCCGCTTCGCTCCGCACCTACGGTCCGCTGCAAGCCCGCGACCCTGACCTTGAAGGACTGCTCACCGACGGGCTGGGCGGCTTTGCCCTGAGCAGCCTTGCTGGAGTGCCCACCCGCTGTTATTCGGGCCTGGCGGTGAGCCATCAGCCCCCAGTGGGCCGCTGGCAGCATCTCGTCTCACCGCTGGAACGGCTGGAGACGGGCCGGGGCGAGGTGACCCTGCACGCGCTGGAGCTGGCCCCGAACGTCTTCGAGGGAGACGGCCTGACCTGGCTTGCCGGGGTCACGTTGCGCGACCTGCTGCCCGAACGCGAGCAGTTCGTGGGAGGCGTGCGGGTGCGGCGGCGCAGCTTCATGCCCCGGCATTCGGGGGGGGTCGCCTTTTTGTACGAGGTCGAAGCGCGGGAGGCCGTCACGCTCACCCTGGGCGGCTTTTTTGCCGACCGGGACATGCACCACATGCACGCGCAGGCACCGGAGCTGACCTTCGCGCTAGAGGGCACGCGTGCTCTCGTGCGCGGCACGCGGGAAACATGGGTGAGGCTGCACGCCCCCGCTGCGGCGGTGGAGACGCTGACGCCCCGGCCCTTCACCCAGCGCGTCTACTTCCGGCATGACGCGGCGCGGGGCGAGCCGGAGACTGAGCGGGCCTTGGGGGCAGCGCTGTGGCGGGTGACGCTGCCGCCGGGCGGGGGCCGGGTTGCGCTGGTCGTGGGGGGGCTGGCAGGCGAGCTGCCAGACCCCTGGGTCGCCTACGACGCCGAAGCCACCCGGCGACGGGCACTTGTAGAGCGGGCGTGGGAGGCGACCGGGCTGCCCGGCGACGACCTCATCGCGACCCTCGCCGTGGCCGCCGACGCCTACCTCGTGCGGCGGGGAGAAGCGGGCCTCAGCGTCATCGCGGGCTACCCCTGGTTCGCGGACTGGGGGCGCGACACCATGATTGCCCTGAGCGGGCTGACCCTGACAACCGGGCGCTTTGGGGAAGCCCGCGCCCTGCTGGAGACGTTCCTGGGCACCCTGCGCCGGGGCCTCACGCCCAACAACTTCCTGGAGGACGGCAGCGGGGCCGGCTACAACACGGTGGACGGGGCGCTGTGGCTGGCGGTCGCCCTGGAGCGGTATGTGGGGACGACCCATGACCTCGCCTTTGCACGGGCGGCGCTGCCCCGCTTGCGCGAACTGCTGGAGTGGCACGTGCGCGGCACCGACCACGGCATCCGGGTCGACCCCGCGAGCGGCCTGCTGCTCGCCGGAGAGCCGGGGGTGCAGCTCACCTGGATGGACGTCAAGATTGCCGACTGGGTGGTCACCCCCCGCCACGGCCACCCGATCGAGATTCAGGGGCTGTGGCTCGCGGCGCTGGGGGCCGAAGGGCGGCTCTCACGCCTGTTGGGAGAAGCGCCCCAGTACGGTCCCCTCCGCGCTCAAGCGCAGGCCAGCTTCGCGGGGTTCCTGACCGGCGACTTTCCCGCCGACACCCTCGTGCCGGGACAGGAAGCCGACCGCAGCCTCCGCCCCAATGCCCTCCTCGCGCTGGCGCTGCCCGACACGCCCGCTACTCCGGCGCAGGTGGAAGCGGCGCTGCGGCGGGCCGAGGCCGAGCTGCTGACCCCGCTGGGGCTGCACACCCTCAGCCCCCTCGACCCGCGCTTCCGGGGCAACTACGGCGGTGACCAGCTCGTGCGCGACGCGGCCTACCACCAGGGCACCGTCTGGCCGTGGCCACTGGGGGCTTACATCGACCTGCTGCTCTCGCGGGGGGAGGTGGCCCGCGCCCGCGCCGCCCTGCGGGGGCTGACCGGGCACCTGGGGGAAGCGGGGGTGGGCCACGTCAGCGAGGTCTTCGCGGGGGGCAGCCTGCGGCCCGGCGGCTGCCCCTTTCAGGCCTGGAGCGTGGCCGAGTTGCTGCGGGCACACGTGGCCGTCGCGCGGGCGGAGCGGGGGGCGCGGGGGCTGCCCCTAAGCCCCTAAGGACGGCGGAAAGGCCGTGTGGCGGCCCCCGGACGGGCTGGCCCCAGCACACTTATGCCCCCTTGACGCCCCCCCAGCGGGGGCCTACAGTTCGTGTCATGGAGACACTTTCGCTGCCCCCCCAGGCGACCCCGGTCGGGCTGGCGGTAGACGTGGCGGCCTTTGCCATGCACGGGGGCGAGTTGCAGGTGCTGCTCGTGCAGCGCGGCGAGCTGCCCCATGCCCGCGCCTGGGCGCTGCCCGGCGGGTTCGTGCAGCCCGGCGAAGACCTGCACGAGGCAGCCCTGCGCGAGCTGCGGACCGAGACGGCGGTCACGCTGGAGCCGCGGCACCTCGAGCAGTTCTATACCTTTGGGGCACCGGGCCGGGACCCCCGCGGGCGCGTCGTGTCGGTCGCGCACCTCGCGGTGCTCGCGCACGGCACGGTGCAGGTCACGGGGGGCGGGCACACTTTGGGAGCGGGGTGGTTTCCGGCGCACCGCCCGCCCCCCCTCGCCTTTGACCACGCCACCATCCTGACGCGGGCGCTGGGGCGGCTGCGGGTGCGGCTGGAGTACGCCCACCTCGCGCTGGAGTTCTTGCCCGACACCTTTACCCTCCCCGAACTCCAGCGGGTCCACGAGGCCATCCTCGACCGCCCCCTCGACAAGCGCAACTTTCGCAAGCGCCTGCTCGCGCAGGGGGTGCTTGTGCCCAGCGGCGAGCGGCGCAGCGGGCCGGGCCGCCCCGCGCAGCTCTACCGCCGGGCGAAGGGGACGCGGACGGCGGCGCTGTAGCGCTGCTCCCTTCAGGCGCGCTGCGTTCTGCCCCCCACCTTCGGCCCCCCGGCCCCCCCGTAGAATGGCCGCAGCTATGGACATGAAAAAGCTTATGAAGCAGATGCAGCAGGCGCAGGTCGCCGCCGCCAAGATTCAGGAGAACCTCGCCGCGCAGTCGGTGGAGGGCACGGCGAGCGGCCTGGTGACCGTCACCATGAATGGGCACGGCAAAGTCACGGCCCTCAACATCAAGCCCGAAGCGGTGGACCCGAACGACGTGGAAGCCCTCGAAGACCTGCTGCTCGTGGCCCTGCAAGACGCCTCGGCCAAGGCGGACGCCCTCCAGCAGGAGGCGACGCGCGGGCTGGGGCTGCCCGGCTTCTGATGGGGGGCCGTCAGCGGGGGCAGGCATGAAATACCCGCCCAGCTTGGTCGCCCTCATCCGCGAGCTGTCGCGCCTGCCGGGCATCGGCCCGAAGAGTGCCCAGCGCCTCGCCTTTCACCTCTTCGAGCAACCGCGCGAGGACATCGAGCGGCTGGCCGGGGCGCTGCTCGCGGCCAAGAGCGAGCTGCACACCTGCCCGGTCTGCTTCAACATCACCGACGCCGAGCGCTGCGACGTGTGCAGCGACCCCTCGCGGGACCAGGGGGTTATCTGCGTGGTCGAGGAACCGGGCGATGTCATCGCCATCGAGCGCAGCGGCGAGTACCGGGGCCTCTATCACGTCCTGCACGGGGTTCTCAGTCCGATGAACGGGGTCGGCCCAGAGCGGCTGCACATCCGCCCGCTGCTGCCGCGGGTCCGGGAGGGCATGGAGGTCATCCTGGCGACCGGGACCACCGTGGAGGGCGACGCCACCGCGCTTTACCTGCAGCGGCTGCTGGAGCCGCTCGGCGCGGTCGTAAGCCGCATCGCCTATGGCCTCCCGGTGGGCGGGGCGCTGGAGTACGCCGACGAAGTGACCCTGGGCCGGGCGCTCAGTGGCCGCCGCCGGGTCAGCGAGACCCCCGCCCCCCGCCCGCAGGAGAACGAGGGCAGCGGCCCCACCCCCAGTCCCCAGTAAGACGGTCCCCCCGCTGACGGGCCGGGAGCCGAGTACACTGCTCGCATGCCTGTGCCTGCCCCCCTGCGCGTGCTCGGCGCGGCCCTGCTCGCCCTGAGCGCCCCCCCCGCCCTGGCCCTGGTGGTGCCCCTGAGGGGCTGGACCCCGGTCGGCGGCAACGCGGACGTCTGGGCGGACGCGTCGGGCGCTTGCCTCATCCGCGAGGAGCGGCACGGGCAGGCCCTGCCCGCCTTTGCCACCCAAGCGGCGGCCCGCACCTTTGCCGTGCGGCTTCAGCGCACCCTGAGCGGCCAAAAAGCCGTCTCCGAGGTCGTGACCCAGCCTGCCCAGCGGGGCGAGACGTGGGCGGTGCTCGCCGCCTACGCCCTGGAGGCGAACGGGGTGACCTACCGCATCAGCCAGCTCTACCTCAGCGACGCGGGCCTGCTGCGGACCGTAACAGGCAGCAGCGCCCAGCATGAGGCCAGCCCCTGCGTGAACGAGATGCGCGAGTTTCTGCGGCACGGGGCAAAGTAGCGGGCACAGACGCCCCACCGGACCCGCTCCCCTGCCCCCTATGGCCCGCCGCGTCAACCCCATTCAGGATCGTGCCCGCCGCGCTGCCCTGGAGCGGGCCGCTTATTTTGCCCTTTACGAACGCGGGTACGCAGGGGTCACCCTGGCCGACATCGCCCGGCACGCGGGGGTCAGCAAGGGCACGCTGGCCTACCACTTCGGGAGCCGGGCGGGGCTGCTCGCCGCCGTGATGCGCCGCTTTACCCGCACGGTCACGGTCGCCACCCGCCGGGCGCTGCGGCTGGCCGCCTCCCCCGAAGCCAAGCTGCGGGCGTACGTGGACAACCAGTTCTACGGGGTGGAAAACACCCGGCGCTTTTACACGGTGTCGCTCGACTTTCTGGCCGCCGCCACCCGCGACCCAGAGCTGATGGCGGTGCAGCGGGATTTCCTGCGCGAGACGCTCGCCCTCGACCTCGAACTTGCGCGGCTGGGCGGCGAGGAGGGGGCAGAGGAACGGGCGCGGCTGCTGCGGGCGCTCGTCGAGGGCCTCAGCGTGCGCTTTCTGGCCGACCCGGAGCCGGACCTGGAGGCGTACCGGGCGGAGTGTCTGCGGGGGCTGCGGGCGCTGCTGGGGTGGCCTCCGGTTCCCTAAGGGCCGCGAGCGCTGCCGCCAAGAGCCTTGCGCCTTCCACCAGCCGGGGACCGGGACGGCCCAGGCCGCTTTCGGGCACTGCGGCGACGGGCACCCCCAGTCCCCGCGCCTCGATGACCTCCGGACGCAGCTTTTTCGCCCCGCACCACGAGCAGACGATGAGGTCGGGCCGCGCTGCCCGCACTTCCTCCAGGGTGAGGGGCGAGCTGCGGCCTGCCCGGTCGCCCAGGGCGTTCACCGCCCCCAGCCCGGCGAGAAGGTCCGTGACCCACGACTCGCGGGTCGCCGCGATGATGGGCCGCGGCCACCACTCCACGAGCACGCGGGGAGGCCGGGCGAAGGGGGAGGCCAGCGCCTCCAGGTCGGCCTTTAGCGTGTCCGCGACCGCCGCGCCCCGCCCTGGGCAGCCGATGGCCGCCGCGATGGTCCGGATGTCGGCCAGAGTATCCTCCACGCTCACGGGGTCGAGAACCAGGGTGGGCAGCCCGGCCCGCTCCAGGCCCTCTACCACCCGTTCCATCCCCGGCACGCTGAGGCTGGCGAGCACGAGGTCGGGCCGCGCCGCCGCGACTGCCGCGATGTCGATGCCGAGGTCGGGGCCGACCCGCACGGCCCCTTCCAGGCCGGGCGCGTCGCTGTGGTTGTCTGCGGCGACGACCTGCCCCGCCGCGCCCAGGGCCGCGAGGATGTCCGAGTTGGAGGCCGTCAGCGAAGCGAGACGCATGCCCTCAGGGTAGCCCGCGCCCCCGCCCACAGGTCAAAGGCCCCCTGACCGCGTGGTAGGCTGCGAGCAGTATGAAGAACACCTTTGCCGTCACCATGACGCTGCTGCTGGCGTTCACGCTGGGCGGCTCGTATGCCGGGTACCGCCTCGCGACGGCCTCCCACCACGCTGCAGCACACAAGGACGAGGCCAAGGGCGGCGCAGCATCGATTGGCGACCCCACCACCCAGGGCGTCAAGAGCGAGGAAGCCCCGTCCCCCACGAGCGCGGCGACCCAGGGGTCTGACCAGCTCACCCAGCCGCAGGGTGACGCCCGCCCGGAGACGCTCGGCGGCGAGCAGTCCGGCGAAAACGGCGCGGTCGCCGCTCCCGCCGGGCAAGAGGGCGGCGGCACCGAGGAAAGCCCGGCGAGCGGCGACGGGGTGGGCGGCCAGGAGGAGACGAGCGGCGTGTCCTCGCCCACCGCGACGGAAGGCGGCGATGAGGGGACCGAGGTGGGCCAGACCGGGGCCTCCAACGTCGAGAAGGCGGGCGCGGCCAACCCCAACATCGAGGACAGCAAAGCCGCCGAAATCTCCGACGCCCTGGGCGGCGAAAACCGCAACGACAACCAGGCTCCGCCCCGCCAGCAGGAGAACGGCCAGCAGGGGCCGGGCGACGGCACGGACAACGCCGCCCCCACCCCGCCCACCCAGACCAACAACTGAACACCTCCCCCCTGAGTGCCCCCCCGCCCCCGTGCGCGGGGGTTTTCTCCTGCCTGTTTCGCCCTGGGCAGTCGCCCTATCCTGGCCCCATGCCGGGTCCCTTGCTCTCTCCCCTCCCGCTGCCAGACTGGCCCGCGCAGGAGGCCACCCCGCAGGCGCTGCCGGGGGCAGCGGGCCTGCTGCTCCCCCATGACGGCGGGCCGGTCGCGGACGTGCGGGAGCGCCCCGACCGCTGGGCGCTGCTGAAGCTGGCGGCGGCAGCGTTGCGGGGGGACGTGCCCACCCTCGCCTGGGGGACGGGCGCGGCGCTCGCGGGGCGGGCGCTGGGGGCACGGGTGCATCCCGGTGGCCCCGCCGGGGAGTGGGCCGAAGCGCCGCGTGGGGCGATCGTCCACACCTGGGAGGGAGAACGGCCCCTCCACTGGACCCACGGTTCCCTGACCGCCTGGGCTGGGCCGACCCTCCCGCCGGAGCTGCGGGCCAGCTTCCTGGCCGGGCTGGAGGCGGCCCCGCCCCGCCTTCCCGCCACCCCCCTGGAAGCCGTCGGCGGCGAGGCGGCGCTGCGGCCCCTGCTCGCCGACTTCTACGCGCGGGCGCGGGCCGACGCGCTGCTGGGACCCGTCTTCGCGGCGCACGTGCAGGACTGGGAGGCCCACCTGGAGCGCGTCACCGCCTTCTGGGTGACGATGCTGGGGGGCAGTCCGGCGTGGCGCGGGAACCTCAACCCCATTCACGCGGGGCTGGGCCTCCGTGGGGAACATCTGGAGCGTTGGCTGGCCCTGTTCGGGGAGGCGGCGCGGGCACACCTGCCGCCGGGGGCCGCTGACCTGCTGCTCGCCCGCGCCGGGGCGATGGGGGCGCGGCTGGGGAACCGTGCCCGGCCAGGGCGCGTAGGCTAGGGGGTATGGTCAACATTCCCTTCCTGCCCCGGTCCGGCGACCCCCTGCCGGACGGCGTGACCCGGCCCACCTGGGTCGTCCTCGACCTGCACGGGGCGTATCCGGCGCGGCAGCCGAGCAACCCCATCCAGGCCCTGCTCCACCGCACCGAGACCCTGGAGGCGCTGGAAGCCCGCGCCGAGAAGCTGCGGCGGGCCGGGTGGCTGCACGGCGTCCTGGTGCGCTTTTCCGAGTTCACGGCCTCCCCCGCGACGGCGCACGCGGTTCGGGGCATCCTCTCGCGGCTCTCGGCGGAAAAGCGGGTGGTGGCTTTCCTCCCGCAGCTCACCATGACGGGCCTGATTGCGGCGAGCGGTGCCCGCGAACTCGTCGCGCCCGAATCGGCGGACGTGCTGGTGCCGGGCTTCGGGCTGGAGCAGACCTTCCTGGGCGAGTTCCTGCGCAAGAGTGGCATCGAGTTCGAGAACCTGCGTATCCGCGAGTACAAGGCGGCCCTGACCCGCTTCTCGCAAGACCAGATGGACGACGCCAACCGCGAGCAGCTCACCGCTTACCTGCACGGCCTGGAGACGGCCTGGGCGCGGGACCTCGCGGCGGCCCGCGGCGTGAGCGAGGACGTGGCCCGCTCCTGGCTGACGGGCGACCTGACGAGCGCCCAGGGCGCGAAGGAGGCGGGCCTCATCGACCGGGTGGCCTACGAGGACGACCTGATTGGCCCCGGCACCCGGCCCCTCGCGGCGGTGCTCGACCTCCTGAGGCCCGCCAAGCCGAGCCAGCCCAAGGCCGGACGGGTCGCCGTGGTGTCCGTCGTGGGCACCATCGTCACGGGCAAGAGCAAGACCAACCCCCTCCCGCTGCCGCTGCTGGGCGGCCCGCAGGCGGGGTCCGATACCGTGGTCGCGGCGCTGCGGCACGCCAAAAAGGACAAGACGACGAAGGCCATCGTCCTGTATGTGGACAGCGGCGGCGGCTCGGCCCTGGCCTCCGACCTGATTTGGCGCGAGGTGGCCACGAGTGAGAAGCCCGTCGTCGCCGTGATGGGCGAGTACGCGGCGAGCGGGGGGTACTACGTCCTCACGCACGCGAAGCATGTGGTCGCCAGCCCCTACACCCTCACGGGCAGCATCGGCGTGGTGAGCGGCAAGCCCGTCTTGCGCGAGTTCAACGCCCGCCACGGATTGAAACCCGAAGCGGTGGGCCGCGAGCGGGCGCTGATGTACTCGGCCTCGCGTCCCTTTTCGGAGGATGAGCGCGAGCAGGTCAAGCGCGGCATCTCCGAGGTCTACGACCGCTTTGTGAGCCGAGTGGCCGAGGGCCGCAAAATGAGCGCCGAGCGCGTCAACGACATCGGGCGGGGCCGCATCTGGAGCGGGCTGGACGCGCTGGAACTCGGCCTCGTCGACGAACTCGGCGACCTTCAGACCGGATTGGCGCGGGCGCGTGAGCTGGCGGGCCTTCCCCACGACGCCCCCGCCTGGAACGCTGGCCCCGCCAAGACCGGCCCCTTCCCGGAGTTCGCCCGCGAAGCCGCCGATGCCGCCCGCGTGTCCGTGTGGCCCTTTGGCCGCGAGCGGGTCCTGACGTGGTTCGACCAAGAGGTGCGGGTGCGCTGAAATCCTCGTAGAGTAAACACAACCTAAAGGTGTGGCTCATGTATCCCCCCCCCCGCGCTTAGACTTCCCTCATCACCACAGGTTGAAAGGGAGGTTCTCTGAAGGAGCTCAACGCAGTATTGGCCGCTCTCATTTTGTCGTCCGCTTTGGGTGTGGCACAGGCTCGTGATGCTGGTTCTTCGCCGGAGTGGTGTGGGTACGGAAGTGAGTACGTCTCCGCCGATCTTTTCGAACTCTGCTTCCGCTGAAGTGACAGGAGGTTAGGTATGCAGATGGACTATCGCCTTCGCGACATGGCCTTTCGCCAGCAGTACCACGACGAGCATGGCCTGTTCAGCATGTGCCTCTACGACCCGCTCATCTCGCGTGACCGTCCCTTGAAGCTGCCCAACCTGCGGGCACTCCTCGCGCGGGTGGGGGCGGGGTGGCGCGTGCCCCGTACCCCGGTCCAGCTCGCACGGGCCTGACGGCTGGCCCGAAAGCCGCACCCCATAAAACAACGAGGCCCCGGAAGCGCCGACACTTCCGGGGCCTCGCCTTACGTCACGGCTTCAGCCCAACGCCGCCTCGTATGCCGCAATCTGTCCCCGAATCACGTCCAGGCTCCCTTCCCAGAAGTCGGGCGCGTGCAGGTCGATGCCGAATCCAGCGGCCAGGGTGCGGGCGTCGGCCAATCCGGTGCCCGACAGCAGCTCGTCGTAGCGGCGCTGGAAGTCGGCAGCCTCACCCCGCTCCTTGGCCGCCCGGTACTGAGCGTACAGCCCCAGGCCAAAGAGCAGCCCGAAGGTGTACGGGTAGTTGTAAAAGCTCAGGCTGTAGTAGTGCGGCTTGACCGCCCACATATAGGGGTGGGTGCTCGCCAGCGCGTCCCCGTACGTCTCGCGCTGCGCCCAGGTCATCAGGTCATTGATTTCCGGCGGGGTGAGGTCGCGTTCGGCGCGTTTCTCGAAGACGGCCCGCTCGAAGAGGAAGCGGGAGTGGATGTCCACGACAACCTGCGCGTGCCCCAGCAGTTGCGTCTCCAGGACGTAGAGGCGTTCCTCGCCCTCCGAGCGCTCCAGGGCCGCGTTCTGAATGATGGTCTCGCAGAAGATGGAGGCGGTCTCGGCCAGGGTCATCGGCGTCTCGCGTTGCAGCGGCGTGCGTGGGGCCTTGAGGAGGTTGTGATAGCCGTGCCCCAGCTCGTGCGCGAGGGTGGACACGCTGTCGAGGCTGGGGTCGTGGTTCATCAGGATGCGGCTCTCGTCGCCCTGCCAGCCCATGCAAAAGGCCCCGCCCCGCTTGCCATCGCGCGGCCCGGCGTCAATCCAGTCCCCCGCGAAAGCGCGGGCAGCGTAGTCCCCCAGCCGGTCCGAGTACGAGCGGAACTGTTCTTCCACGAAGCGGGTGCCCGCCTCGTAGGTCCACTCGGTCTGCGAGCGGCCCACGGGCGCGAAGAGGTCCCACCAGTCGAGCTGCCCTTTACCCAGCGCCCGCGCCTTCGCCGCAAAGTAGCGCCGGAAGTCGGGAAAGGAGCGCACGACCGCCCCCTGCATGGCCTCCAGCGTCTCGCGGTCGATGCCGTGCGTGAGCAGGCTGGGGGCCACCGCGTCGGGGAAGCTCCGGCGGGCGGCGAGGGTGCCTTCCTCGCCCTTGACGCCGTTGAGGGCCGCGGCAAGGACGACCTCGGCCCCCTGCCACACCTTCAGTTCGGCCTCGTAAGCGTCGCGCCGCACGCTCTCATCGGGGTCGGTCGCCAGGGCACGCAGGGCGGTCACGGGCAAGGACTGCCCCCGGAACTCGCCGCGCAACTGGCTGGAGACGTTGCCGTGCAACTTGGCCCAGCCCCCCGCCCCGCTGGGCCGCAACCGGGCGGCGAGGTCTTCTTCCTGGGGGGTCATCTGGTACCGTGCCCGCTCGGCGCTCCGGCGGATGAAGTGTTCATGCTGCCGCGCCACCTCGGACCCCCGCAGCAGCGCTTCCACGTCCTGCCCCCCCAGCCAGGCGGTCAGGCGCGAGCGCAGCGGCCCCAGCGGTAGGGTCAGGGTGGTCAGCTCGCCCATCTTCTGCTGGGCGAGGGCGTCGCGGCTGTCGGTCGTCACGAAGGCCGAGATGAAGCCCCGCAGGGTCGTCAGGCGGGTCAGGAGCGCGTTCAGGCCGCCCAGCACGGCTTCCAGGACCTCCGGGGTGGCGGGGTCGCCGTCCTTGCGAACGCCAAAGCGGTCAAAGGTCGCCTCCAGCGCGGCCACCTCCTCCCCCAGGGCGGCGAGGTCCGCGTTCAGGCGGGGGTCTTGCAGGCCCGCATAGAGGTCGTCGGTGCGCCAGCGGGGCAACTCGCGGGGTTGGGTTGTGGTCATGGCGGGAGGCTAGCAGAGGGAGGGGGAGCGGCGGAGCCTTGGCCAGATGGCTTAGGCGGGAAGCGCCGCCCTCCCCGCCCCTTCAGACTTTTCCACCAGCGCCAGCACTCGCTCGGCCACGTTGACGAGGTGGTCACCCAGGCGCTCCAGGCTGCGGGCCATGCGGTGCGCGGCGAGGGCGACTTCTACGTCGTCGGGGCGCTCGTGCAGCCGGGTCAGGCTGGCCCGCAGCATCTGCTCGTAGAGGGCGTCCACTTCCTCCTCGTCGAGCCGGATGACCTCGCGGGCCGCCGCTGCGTCGCGCTCGGCAAAGGCGTAGGCGAGGCGCTCCAGCATGGTCGTCAGCAGGCCCACGAGCGGCAGCACGTCTTGCAGGGTGGCCGAGCGGGTGCGCGGGGCGAGGCGCTCCAGGTCGCGGGCCACTCCCAGGGCGTAGTCGCCCACCCGTTCGAGGTTGGTCAGGCTGCGAAAGACCAGCAGGTGAAAAGCGAGCTTCTCCGGCTCCAGCGGGCGCGCAAAGGCCGCGAGGCAGGCGTCTTCCAGCTCGCGCTCCAGCGCGTTTGTCTCGCGCTCCAGCTCGCCCGCACGGGCGGTGAGTCCGGCGTATTCGGCGCGGCGGGCGGCGTCGCGCACGGCCTCCAACTCTTCGAGGGCGAGGCTGAGCATCCGCAAAAAGCGGGCCGTCACCGTGGCTTCTCTCGCCGCACCCCACGTCATGGGTTCAGTATGGGCGCGGACCATGATGGGCACGTCAGCCTTACCCGAAGCGGCCCGTCACGTAGGCTTCGGTCCGCTCGTCGCGGGGGCTGGTAAAGACCTGGTCGGTCGCGCCGTGCTCGACGAGGTCGCCGTTGAGGAAAAAGGAAGTCGTGTCCGACACGCGGGCCGCTTGGTGCATGTTGTGGGTCACGATGAGGATGGTGGTGACCTGTTTGAGGCCCGTCATCAGGTCCTCGATGCGGGCGGTGCTCGCGGGGTCGAGGGCCGAGGTTGGCTCATCCATCAAGAGCAGCTCTGGCTCGACGGCCAGGGCGCGGGCGATGCACAGGCGCTGCTGCTGCCCCCCGGAGAGGCCCGTCGCCGGGGTCTTGAGGCGGTCTTTGACCTCATCCCACAGGGCGGCACCGCGCAGCGAGCGCTCGGCGACATCCATCAACCGGGCGCGGTCGCGGACCCCGGCGAGCTTCAGGCCGCTTACCACGTTGTCAAAGACGCTCATGGTGGGAAAGGGGTTGGGCTTCTGGAAGACCATCCCGACCCGGCGGCGCATGGTCACCGGGTCCACGCCGGGGCCGTACACGTCCTCGCCGTCGAGCACGATGCGGCCCGTGACGCGGGCACCGGGCGTCAGGTCGTGCATGCGGTTGATGGCCCGCAGGAAGGTGGTCTTGCCGCACCCCGAAGGGCCGATGAGGGCGTTGACGGTTCCGCGCTGCACCGTGAGGTTGACGTCACGCACGGCCTGCTTGTCGCCGTAGTAGATGCTGACATTTTGAGCAGAAAGGAGGGGGGTCGACATGTGAACAAACTCCTTGGAGGGAAAAAACTAGCGCCGCCGACTCGCCCGCCGCGCCAGCAAGCTGGTGGCGAAGATAATCAGAATCAGCAGCAGCGCTCCGGCCTTGGCAAGGCGCTGGTTTTCGTCGTAGGCGCTCGTCGCCCCCCGGTAGATTTCCAGCGGGAGCGCACTCATGGGCTTGGTGGGGTCGAGGTTGACCAGGGGATTGCCGAAAGCCGTAAAGAGCAGCGGGGCGGCTTCGCCCGCGACCCGCGCCAGCGCCAGCATCACGCCGGTGATGATGCCCCCGGCGGCGGCGGGCAGCACGATGCGCAGGATGACCAGCCACTGCGGCAACCCCAGGCTGAGGCCCGCTTCCCGCACGGTGACGGGCACGAGCTTGAGGACTTCTTCGGTCGTGCGGACCACGATGGGAATCATCAGGAACCCCAGGGCGACCGCCCCCGCCAGTCCGGAGAAGCCGAACTGCAAGACAATCAGGCCGTAGGCCACCAGGCCCATCACAATGGCCGGAATGCCCGCCAGCACGTCGCTGAGCATCCGCACGGTGGGCATCAGGGGATGTCGGGGGTACTCGGCGAGGAAAATGCCCCCCGCCACGCCCACCCCGACGCCCAGCACGCTCGCCATCGCCAGCATCTGGAGGCTGCCCAGAATCGCATTCAGCAGGCCGCCGCCCGTCTCGCCTTCCGGTGCGGGCGTCCGGGTGAAAAACTCCAGGTTCATCGCCCCCAGGCCCTCGCGCAGCAGGTAGAAGAAAATCAGGAGCAGGGGCGCGACCACGACCACGGTCGAGAGGGCAATCAACACCCCCATGAGCAGGTTGCGCAGGCGGCGGGCCGCGCTCAGGCGGGGCCGGGGCCGCCCGGAGAGAGGCGTCGACTGAGCCGTCATTGAATCCCCTTCGGGGTCAGCCGCGCGATGACCACGCGGGCGAGAAAGTTCACGGCCACGCTGAGGAAAAAGAGGCCCAGGCCCAGCGCGACCACGCTGGAGCGGTGCAGCCTTTCTTGCGCGTCCCCAAACTGATTGGCAATCACGGAAGCCATCGTGCTGGCCCCGCCCCACAGGCTCTTGATGATTTCTTGGCTGTCTCCAATCACCATCGCCACCGCCAGCGTCTCGCCGAGCGCCCGGCCCAGCGCCAGAATCACGCCCCCCAGGATGCCCGCGCGGGCGTAGGGCAAGATGGCCCGCGAGATGACCTCCCACTTCGTCGCGCCCAGGGCGTACATCGCCTCGCGCTGGTCAGCGGGCACCAGCCGGATAACGTCCCGCGCTACCGACGCCGTGTAGGGCAGAATCATCACCGTCAAGATGATGATGGCCAGGGCCAGCCCACGCCCGTCAAAGGCGCTGGGCACGAAAAAGCATTGCAAGGTGGTCTGCCCGCTGTTCCAGAGGTCCTGGCAGCGGGTATAGAGGGCCACGTTGGCCGGGTCCGCAAAAAAGCCCTGCTGCCAGCGGCCCAGGATGGGCGCAATCACGAACAAGGCCCACAGCCCGTACACCACGCTGGGCACGGCGGCCAGCAGCTCGATGAGGTAGCCTACCGGGTTGGCCAGCCACTTCGGGGCGTATTCGGCGACGAACAGAGCGCTGGCCACCGCGAGCGGCACACTCAGGACCAGCGCGGCGAGGCTGGTGACCAGGGTGCCAATCAGCATCTGGGCCGCGCCGAACTGCCCACTCACCGGGTTCCAAGTGCGCTCGGTGTAAAAGCTTAGGCCGAACTCGCGCAGGGCGGGCCAGGACTCGCGCCCCAACTGGTAGACGCTCAGCACAAACACCAACACAATCACTGAGGCGAGCGCGAGAATCAGGCCCTGAAAAGTCCGGTCACTCCGCGCCGACAAAGGGGCGCGGGTCAGCGGGCGGGGGCGTACAGGTTCATTCATGGATTCATGACCTCTGGCAAACAGTTCAGCGCGGCGGCGTCAGGGCCACGTCAGGGGTCAGGGACGGAGGGACGCGGGCAGCGAACCGGGCGGCTCCCCCATTTCGGAGAGCCGCCCGCGTGAGGAAGTCAGGCGTTTAGAGCTTTTTCCCGCCGTAGGTCATCGAGGCGATGATGTTGCGCGCCTTGTTCGCCACCGCCGGGGGCAGCTTGGCGTAGTCCAGACCCTCGTTGTAAGCCTGCCCCTTGGTGACCATCCAGGTCAGCAGGTTCTTCAGGGCCTTGGCCTGCGCCTCGGTGCGGTTGCCGTACTTCTGCTCGGCGTAGAAAATCACGTAGGTGAAGCTGGCGATGGGGTAAGCGTCCCGGTTGGCGCTGTTCGTCAGGCTGACACGGGTGTCGGCGGGAATCACGACGCCCTGTGCGGCGAGGCTCGCGGGACCGTTATCGGCGAGCACGTCCTTGCCCGCACGGTTGCGCACGCTCCCGAAGGGCAGCTTGTTCTGCTTGGCGTACACCAGCTCGACGTACCCAATCGCGCCAGGGGTGCTCTTGACGACGCCCGCCACCCCGTCGTTGCCCCTGGCCCCGGTGCCGGTGGGCCACTGGAGGCTGTTGCCCACGCCCACCTTGTCGCGCCACTCGGCGCTCACCTTGCTGAGGTAGTCCGCGAAAACGTAGGTCGTGCCCGAACCGTCGCTGCGGCGCACCACCGTGATGGGGAGGCCAGGCAGGGTGACGCCGGGGTTAAGCGACGCAATCGCCTTGTCGTTCCAGGTGCGAATCTTGCCCAGGTAGATGTCGGCGAGCACCTTGCCCGTAAACTTCAGGGGCTGCGTCACACCGGGCACGTTGTAGGCGGGCACGACCGCCCCGATGGCGGTGGGCACGTGCAGCAGCTTGCCAGGAGCCGCTTTCATCGCCTCGTCGCTCATGGGGTTATCCGACCCGGCGAAGTCCACGGTGCGCTCGGTAATCTGTTTCTGGCCCGCACCACTGCCCACCGACTGGTAGTTCACGCTGACGCCCGTTTCCGAGCGGTACTCCGCAAACATCTTGGAGTACAGCGGGAAGGGGAAAGACGCCCCGGCCCCCGTAATCGTCTGTGCGGCGGCCTGCGAAGCGGTGGCAGTCGTGACCAGGGCGAGGCCCAGGAGGAAGGTCTTCTTCATGGCCCCAGGGTGCCGCCCCCACGTCAGCGCAACGTCACCGGTGTGTCAGCGGAAAGTCAGGCGAGTGGATGCCCCCACGCTTCAGTCCGCAGCGTTCCCCTGCGCGTATTGGAGGCGGTGCAGCCGGGCGTAGTAGCCGCCCTTTTCCAGCAGCGCCCGGTGACTGCCCTGCTCGACGATGCGGCCCTTGCGCATGACCACGATGCGGTCACAGTGCTCGATGGTGGAGAGGCGGTGGGCGATGATGATGGAGGTCCGGCCTTTCATCACCCGCAAGAGGGCCTGCTGAATCCGCAGCTCGGTCTCGGTGTCCACGTTGGCGGTCGCCTCGTCGAGCACGAGCAGGATGTCGGGGTTTTGGATGAGGGCGCGGGCAAAGGCGAGAAGCTGCTTTTGCCCGGTCGAGAGGGTCGCGCCGCGCTCGCGCACCTCGGTCTGGTAGCCCTCCGGCAGCGAGACGATGTAGTCGTGGACGCCCACGTACTGGCAGGCCTCGACGACCCGCTCGTGCGAGATGGCCGGGTTATTCAGGGTCAGGTTGCTCTCGATGGTCCCGGCAAAGAGGAACACGTCCTGGAGCACCACCCCCACATGCCGCCGCAGGTCGTGCTGCGCGAGGTCGCGGACGTCGTGGCCGTCCACCCGCACCGCGCCCCGCTGCACGTCGTAAAAGCGGCTCACGAGCGCCGTCACGCTCGTCTTGCCCGCCCCGGTTGCGCCGACGAGGGCCACGCTCTCGCCGGGCTGAATGTCGAGGTCGATGCCGCGCAGAATCCAGCGGTCATCCGTGTCGGGCGTGCTCGCGGTGACGGCCTGGTCGTAAGCGAACCACACGCCATCAAAGGTCACCCGGCCCTCGAACGGCTCCAGGGTCGCCGCGCCGGGCTTGTCCTGAATCTTTTCCTCGGTGTCGAGCACTTCAAAGATGCGCTCGCTGCTCGCCATCGCCGCTTGCAGGTTGTTGAACACGTCCGCGAGGTCCTGGATGGGCTGGAAGAGGTTGGTCGTCCAGCCGATAAAGGCGACCAGCGTCCCCACCGTCACGCCCGTCGTGGCGGCGACCCCGGCGGCGTCCTGGTTCAGCAGCCGGGTGGCCGCGAAGTACAGCACCAGCGCGATGCCCACCTGCCCCAGCACCGCCATCACGGGCATAAAGAGCGAGAACCATTTCACCGAGTTCTCGTTGGCGGTCAGAAGCGCCCGGTTGGCGTGGTCAAAGTCAAGGGCCATGCGCCGCTCGCGCCCAAAGAGCTGCACGGTGGTCATCCCGGTGATGTTTTCGTTGAGCTTGGAGTTCACGACCGCCTGCTGAAAGCGGTTGTTGCGAAACGCCTCGCGCAGGTGCCGCCGGAAGTAGTTGGACGCCAGGTACATCATGGGCAGCACGCTGAAGCTCACCAGCCCCAGCCGCCAGTCCACGCTGAGCATGATGACCGCGTAGGCCACGATGAGAAACGCACTCTGAATCAGGCTGACCAGCCCGCCCGTCAGAAACTGGTTGATGGCGTCCACATCGCTGGTGACGCGAGTAATCAGGCGGCCCACCGGGTTCTGGTCGAAATAGGCGAGGTGCAGCCGCTGAAGCTTGGTAAACACGTCCGCCCGGATGTCGCGCAGCACGTTCTGACCCAAGTAGCCGATGGTCAGGATGGAGCCGTACTGCACCGCGAACTCCAGTACCTTCAGGCCCATGTAGGTCAGCGCGGCCACCGTCAGCGTTCGCAAGAGCGGCTCGCGGTCGGCGGTCACTCCGGTCACAAAGGGGGTCAGCGCGTGGTCGATGGCATAGCGCTGAATGAGGCCGAACAGTGGCTGAATGCCCGAAAAGGCCAGCGAGAGCAGCACCGCGCCCACCACCAGCGCCAGATACGGCCTGAGGTAGCGGAAGATGCGCCGGGTGAGCTGGGCGTCAAACGCGGCCTTGCTCGGTTCGGGGGGAAGGGGAGCACCTGCGGTCACTTCACGGCCTCCTGAGGGATGGGCTGATGTTCCAGAGCGTCGGCAGCGACTTCTGCGTCCCGAATCGGCTCGTCGTCGGCGTCAAGGTCCGAAGCGAGGCGTTGGAGCCGCTCAAGCTCGGCGTAGTGGCCCCCGGCGGCCACGAGGTCGTCGTGGGTGCCCTGCTCGACCAGCCGCCCGCCGTCGAGGACGACAATCTGGTCGGCGTGGCGCAGGGTGCTGATGCGGTGGCCTATCAGAATCACGGTACGGCCCCGCGCCACCTCGCGCAGCCCGTCGAGGATGCGCCGCTCGGTCTCGGTATCCACCGCCGAGAGGCTGTCGTCAAGCACGAGAATGGCGGGGTCGCGCACGATGGCCCGCGCAATCGCGGTGCGCTGCCGCTGTCCGCCCGATAGGGTGACCCCACGCTCGCCCAGCACCGTGTCGTAGCCCTGCGGAAAGTCCTCCACGTCCCCGGCGAGGCCCGCGAGCCGTGCGGCCTCGCGCACCCGCTCCATGTCGGGATTGGGGGGAATGTCGGGGGGCGGCGGCGCTCCCACCACGCTCACTCCGGTGGGCACCTCCGGCAGGTCCCGGTTGCCCATGCCGAAACCGATGTTGTTGGCGATCGAGTCGCTGAAGAGGAAAGGCTCTTGCGGCACCACGCTGATGTGGTCGCGCAGGGTCCGCAGCGGAATCGTCCGCACGTCGTGCCCGTCGACCCGCACCACGCCGGAGGTCGGGTCCATCGAGCGGGTCAGCAGTTGCCCCAGGACCGTCTTGCCGCTCCCGGTCGGCCCGGTCACCCCCAGGAAGGTCCCGGCAGGCACCCGCAGGCTCACGTCCTCCAGCACGGTGCGCTCGCCGTAGCGCAGGGTCA
>NZ_AXWT01000018.1:0-43664 GCF_000482805.1 Deinococcus murrayi DSM 11303
GCTGGAGCAACGCCCAGCAGGCCGCTGTATCCCAGTCATAATTGTTCAACAAGCGGCTCACCGCACTCTTGCTGACCAGCGGCGCACGGTGCAGGGCGGTTTTGGTCCCCGTATCGAGGAACAGGTGCAGCGCAGCTTGCAAGCTGCGCTGCTGATAGACGGTGGTGGGCACAGCGAGGAGCTGATCTGCCAGAATACGGGCGCGCTCCCCCAGAATCTGCGAATTCGACATCCCCAGATTCTCGCGTCTGGGAGCGCTTTTTCGCTACCTATTCAGGTGCAACTCCTGAGTGAGAGCTTCCCGAAGCTGCACCTCCGGCACATAGAGGCCCACGTCGCCCATGTAGCCGCCCGTCTCTATCTCGATGACGGGGGAGGCCATCGCCCACTGAAAAGGGGTGCGAATCACCGTCACCACGCCGCCCGCGGCCAGGGTGCGCCGCCAGCCCTCCGCGAGCAGCCGGGGCAAGGTCTCCAGGCGCACCCAGGTATCCCCCTGGTAGCGCACCCGGTCTTCGTACTGGGGGCGGCTCATGGGACAAGCAGCTCGGCGAGGCGTGCACGCAGCGCGTCCGGCAGGGGTTCGGGGCGCAGCCCTTCCCCCACGCGCACCTGCACCGTGCGGGCGTAGGCGCAGGGGGTGCCGTCGGCGAGCAGGCGCGAGAGGACCGTCCAGCTCGTGGCCCCCACCCGCTCGACGAGCGACTCCACCGCGACGGCCTGGCCCCAGCGCACCTCCCGGCGGTAGTCGAGTTCCAGCCGGGCGATGACCGAGCGGTCGTCCCCGTCCGGCAGGCCGAGGTCGCGCAGCAACAGCACCCGTGAGAGTTCGAGATACTGCACGTACACGGCGTTGTTGAGGTGTCCCATCGCGTCGATGTCGCCGTAGCGCATCTGGATGCTCGCTCGGTGCGCCCGCGTCCAGTCGAGGGCCGCGAGCGCTTCCCAGGGGGCCGGGGGGCGCGGGCGAGGCGGGGTGTCTGTGGCGCCACTCATGGGGGCATTAAAGCACTTGTCACGCACGGGCCTTTCGGCGGGGCTGCTCGCCCGCTTCCTCCTCCCCCCCCTTGCCTCCCGCGTGCCCGGCGCTATCTTCTGAGCCATGTCTGTTCCGGAACCGCCCCCCTCCCCTGAGCGGCGGGGCTGGCGGTCCCGGTGGCGACGGCTCCAGCGGCTGCCCGTGGCCCTGGTGGTGGCCAGCCTGCTCTCGGCGCTGGGCATCGTCCAGCTTAGTTTTCAACTGGGCAACCTGGTGTACCGCACGGTGACCTGGCAGGGCGAGACGCGAGCCGCCGAAGAGCGCATCCGCGCCCTGGAGCGCGACGTGCGCGTCTTGCGCGAGGCCGAAGCCGCCGCCCTAGACCCCGCCTACCTGGAGGTGCTCGCCCGCTGCCAAGGCTTCGTCGGCGAAAACGAAGAACTGGTGGTCGCCGAAAACGCTCCGGACGCGCCGGGCGAGATTTGCCATACCCTGCGGCTGCCGTAGGGGGCTTGCCGCCCTCCTCGTCCAAGCCCTGTGTAAGAAAGCCCCAAGGTCGGCGGGGGACCGGGCCGGGTATCCTGCGGGCATCATGTCTCTCGTCGTACTGGTCACCCTTCCGCCGGAACAGGCCCCGGCCCTGGCCCGCACCCTCGTGGCCGAGCGGCTCGCCGGATGCGTCAACGTGCTGCCGGGCCTCCAGAGTGTCTACCGTTGGGAGGGCGAGGTCGCCGAGGACCGCGAGGCCCTCCTCCTTATCAAGACCACCGGCGAGCGCTACCCCGAACTGGAAGCCCGCATCCGCGCCATGCACCCCTATGAGGTGCCCGAAATCGTGGCCCTCCCCTGGGACCGCGCTCTGCCAGAGTTTCAGACCTGGCTGCTGGACGCGACCTCGGTGGGGGGCGGCTAACGTTGCTCTAGCGCTTCCAGCGTGCGCAAGGCCGCCTCTGCTGCGTCCCGAATCAGCAGGGGGTCGGCCAGCAGGTCGCCCGGCTGGTGGTAGTTGGCATCCAGACCCCGGTGAAAAAAGAGGGTGGGCACCCCGGCCCCGGCAAAGGGCACGTGGTCGCTGCCGCCCGCGCTCCCCGCCCGCCCTGCTACGCCCGCGCCGCGCTGCGCGGCCTCCACCAGTCCCGCTGCTCCGCTGACGCTGAGGGGGGTGACGTTGACCCCCACCATGTCGAAGTTGAACATGCCGCGCAGCCCCCGCACAATCTCCGGGTGCGACTTGACATAGGCCCGCGAGCCGTGCAGCCCGTCTTCTTCCCCGTCAAAAAGCACGAAGACGCTGCGGGCTGCCCGCGGGGTTCCGGCCAGCCGCCCGGCCAGCTCCAGCACTGCGAGCGTGCCGGAGAGGTTGTCGTTGGCCCCCGGTGACCCCGGTACCGAATCCAGGTGCCCGCCAAATAGGAAGTCGGGGCGGATGACGCCGGGCCAGGCAGCCACCACGTTCACCCCGGTCACATCGCCCTCGCGTACCCGCACGCGCAGGGTGGCCCGCTCGCCCGCCCGCAAGCTCGCGCCCGCCTCGCGGGTCACCGTGAGCACGGGCAGGGGTACCCGCTCTCCCAGCGAGCCGCGCACCTCGCCGGGCTGGTTGTTGACAATCACCAGGCCCAGCGCCCCCGCCGCGAGCGCGTTGCGGGCTTTTTCGGCGAAGGTCAGGGTGCCCCGGTCCACCACCGCGAGGCGGCCCCGCACGTTCGCCGCCCGGAACTCCTCCGGGGTGCCCACCCCGGCGACGCGGGCGACCGGGGCGGTGACCTCGCCCCCCACCGACCCCTGGAGGGCGAGGCCCGCCAGGAGTCGCCCGCTTGCCTCCAGCCCAGAGCCGAGGTCGTCAAAGCGGGGGTAGCTGAAGGTCTCTTGCCGGACCTCATAGCCCAGCGCCCGGAACTGCTCTGTCAGGTAGCGGCGGGCTTCGGCGTTCGCCTCGCTGCCCGTCACCCGCGGACCGAACGGGAGGACGGCGGCGAGGTGGGTTTCCACCGTGGCCGGGAGAGGCGCGGCGAGGGCAGGCGGCAAGAGCAGCGCCCCCAGCAGGGCAAGGCGGGTGAGCATGGCCCAGCAAAGCACGCCGCCGCCCGCCGCGAGGTCACCGAGGGCACAGTGCCAGGCAGAGTGCCAGGAGAGCCGGCCAAAGAGCGCTCCCCCTCGCGGGGAGGGGGAGGATGTGGCGGGCCTTGTAGGACTTGAACCCACGACCTACGGTTTTGGAGACCGCCGCTCTACCAACTGAGCTAAAGACCCGTGCTTGCCGCGCCCCTGGGGGCTTAAGCCTGAGCAGGATAGCAAAGGCCCGCACGCCCCCGCAACCCTACAGCACCCCGCCCCCCAGCATCAGCCGCAGCGCCGCCAGCGCGAGCACGACCACGTTGAGGGTGGTGGCCCCCCGGTCGCGGGCGAGCACGCCCAGAATCAGCCCCAGCACGGCGGGGGGAAGCACAATCAACCAGTTGAGCCAGCCGAAAAAGGGCAGCAGCGCGAGGAGCAGGGCCAGGGCCGCCAGGATGCCGAGGAGGAGCGAAAGGGTTCTCATGCCTCAGGGTACGCGGCGGGGGGGCCGGGGGTTGCGCTGGCCCCCCCCGCCCGCCGCCCGTGTCCCCCGGCTCCAGACGGCCCGTGGGGGGCGGGTGTAGGCTGCCCGGCGTGACCTCCGCCCCCGCTTCCCCCCTGCCGGAGGGTGCCCCGGCCCGCGCTCCCCTGGTGCTCGCGGCGCTGGAGGCCCTCTATCCGGACGCCCGCACCGAGCTGAACTTTCGCACGCCCTTTGAACTTCTTGTCGCCACGGTGCTCTCGGCCCAGGCGACCGACGTGAGCGTGAACGCCGCGACCCCGGCCCTCTTCGCCCGCTACCCAGACGCCCCCGCCCTCGCGCAGGCCACCCCGGAGGACATCGAGCCGTACATCCGCTCTATCGGCCTGTACCGGAGCAAGGCCCGGAACCTCGCGGCCCTTGCCCGCTTGCTCGTCGAGCGGCATGGGGGCGAGGTGCCGAGCGACTTTGACGCGGTGGTCGCCCTGCCCGGCGTGGGCCGCAAGACCGCCAACGTGGTTCTCAGCAACGCCTACGGCTTCCCGGCCATCGCGGTGGATACGCACGTAGGCCGCCTCGCCCGGCGGCTGGGCCTCAGCGCCCAGACCCATCCCGACCGGGTGGAGGCCGACCTGGCCCGCCTCTTTCCCCGCGAGCGCTGGGTGTTCTTGCACCACGCGCTGATTTTGCACGGGCGGCGGGTGTGCCTGGCCCGCAAGCCGCGGTGCCCGGAGTGTGCGATGGCGGGGTTCTGCCCGAAGGTGGGCGTATGAGGGAGTTCGTGGAGAGTGGGCAGTGGGGAAGAGTCAGTGGTTGGTGGGGAGTGGGCCGTGGGGGGTGGGGACTCAGGCACAACGCTGTTGCCCCAGCCCCGCCATTCCCACGAACCACTCCCGACTTCCCACTGACCACTCCCCACTCACCATCCCCCACCGGAGGTGCGGGTGACCTGGCGCTTTTCCCGTCAAGTGTGGCTCTACCTCGCTTCCGCCTTCACCTTCGGGCTGGCGCAGGCGTTCGCGGCCCTCTTCCTGAACTTCTACCTGCGGGCACTGGGGCTGGGGGCCGAGTGGCAGGGGCTGGTCAACGCGCTGCCTGCGCTGACGTTGGCGTCCCTCAGCCTCCCGGCGGTTGCACTCGCGCGGCGCATCTCCAACGCCCGGACCATCCAACTGGGCAGTGTCCTGAGCGTGGCCGGGGCGCTCATTCTCGCCACGGCGGGCGGGCCGCTGGGGGCCATCGCGGGGGCGCTCGTGCAGGGGGCGGGGGGCGCGATGCTGATGGTGGCCGGGTCGCCCTTTATGGCGAACAACAGCGACGAGAAATCGCGGGTGACCTTGTTCAGCGTCCAGAGTGCGCTGATGACCGGGGCGGGGTTTCTCGGCAACCTCTTCGGGGGGCGGGTGCCGGAGGTGTACGCGGCGGCCACCGCGACCGAGCCGGACGGGCTGGGGGCACTGCGGGCCGCCCTGCTGGTGTCGGCGGGCTTTCAGCTCGCGGGCCTCTTTCCGGTCCTCTTTCTGCGCCCCAGCGGCAAAAAGGCCCCGCCGGGCCGCTCCTTTGCCGTCCGCGACAAGCTCACCATGGGGCGGCTGGTCGTGCCCAACGTGCTCGTGGGGCTGGGGGCGGGGGCGACCATCCCCTTCCTGAACGTGTACATCGAGGGCAAGTTTGGGGTGGATTACGCCAGCCTGGGCACCCTCTTTGCCTGGACCAGCCTGGCGACCGCCGCCACCGTGCTGCTGCAGCCGCTGCTCGTGCGGCGGCTGGGGCAGCTGCCGGCGGTGCTCGCCGTGCAGGCGGCCAGCTTGCCCTTTCTCGCGGTGCTGGGGTACGCCCCGCAGCTGTGGATGGTGGCGGCGGCCCTGTTTACCCGTGGTGCACTCATGAACGCTGCCGGACCCGTTTACTCGGCCTACGCGATGACGGCCCTGCCCGACGAGGACCGCCCGATGTACTCCGCCGTCAACCTGATTGCCTGGGACCTGGGCTGGGCGGCGAGCAGCATCCTGAGCGGGGTGGTGCGCGGGGCGCTGCCCTTCAGCCTGGCCTTTAACGTGCTGTTTGCCTGGACCCTGCTGATGTACGCGGCGAGCGTGCTGGCGATTTACCTGGGTCTCTACCGCCCAGCGCGGCGGCAGGGGCATCCGGCGGCGCGGGCGGCCCCCTCGCCGGGAGAGACGGCACCGGCGGGGGTAGACTAGCCGGGATGAGTGACACCGGAACCGTGCAAAGCCTGCTGCGCGTGCAGGAACTCGACCTCGAACTCGACCGCCTGCGGGGCGAGGAGGCCAGCATTCCGGACGCCCTGCGTCAGGCCCGCGGGGAACAGGAACGTCTGAACAACGCCCTGGAAGACACCGAAATCGCCCTCGAAGGGGTCGAAAAGGAACTGCGTGCCCTGGAGCAGGACCTTGCCGGGACCCGCGAGCAGATGGCCCGCGCCCGCGAGGAGCAGCACAAGAACGCCTTTGACGCCCGCGCCCAGTCGCAGTACGGCAGCCGCATCCAGATGCTCTCCGAGCGGGCTGAAGAGATGGAAGAGGACCTTGCCCCCCTGCGCGAGCGCCAGCGCGAGCTGACCGAACAGGCCAGCCGCCTGCGGGCCGAGCACCGCGCCCTGCGCCCGCGGCTCGAAGCGCTGGAGCGGGAGGACGAAGCTCGCGTGCAGGCCCTGCGGGGCCGGGGCGAGGGGGCCAGGCAGGAACGCGCCGAGCTGGTGGGCCGCCTCGACCCCCGCACCGTCAAGGAGTACGACCTGATTCGCCGGGCCAAAAAGGGCCTGGGTCTGGTCGAGATGCGTGGGGGCCGCTGCACCGGCTGCAACGTGATGCTTCCGATGGGCGTGCAGCAAAAGGCCGCCCAGGGCAAGCTGCCCCCGGTCAAGTGCCCTTCTTGCGGGCGCTTCCTGGTCAAGGTGGGCTAAAGTCCCCGCCCCCCGTGGCCCTCCGCCCGTGCTGGGCTGGGGGCCGCATCTTGTACCTCACCTGGGTCTGAAGTACAAGTCGTTGTATGAGGCAGGGGGGGATGGTAGAGTCAGTCACCGTAGAGGAACCCCACTGTGCGGGTCTCCACCCGTTCATTGCCGCGCCGCCCCCCGCCGGGTGGTGAGGGTTTTTTGTTGCCGCCTTTGCCACAAGGAGCCGTTATGACGACCACGCCCGACCCCGCCCTGCGCCACTTTGACGACAACGCCCAGCACATCGCCAGACGGCAGTACCTCCAGCCCGGTGACGGCGATATCGCGGGCATGTTCCGCCGCGTCGCGACCTGGGTCGCGGGGGCGGAGGCCGAAGAAGCGCGGGCACACTGGGCACAGAAGTACTACGACCTGATGGCCGAGAAGAAGTTCTGCCCCGGCGGGCGCGTGCTGGCGGGGGCGGGAACGCAGCACGGGAACGTGCTCAACTGCCTTCAGGGGGATACGCTGGTCGAAACCCGCGACGGACAGCGGCGGATTGCAGACCTGCAAGGGCCTGCCGAAGTGTTGTCGCAAGGAGGGGTCTACCGCACGGCGGTCTTCCGCAGCTACGGTTACCAAGAGCTGTACCGGGTGCTGTTCGAAAATGGTGAGACGGTCGAAGCCACTGCCGGGCACGAATGGCCGGTGGGCAAGCGCGGCGGCTCTGGCCGTTACCGCAAAGTGACGACCCTCGACCTGCTCGGTCATTTCGTCCCCGTGCTGGCTACGGGGCGCCGTCCGGTGCGCGACGACGACTTTGAAGCGGGCGTGCGCCATGGGATTACGTACGGTGACGGCTCCAAGAACACAAACGGCCATACCCACCACGTTCAGCTGTTCGGGGCCAAGCGCCAACTGGCCCGGCACTTCGGAGGGTTCAGGATTCACGACGCTGTCTACGCGGGCCGGGAAGTCACCGTCGCGCAGGGGATGCGCGGCGACCTCAAAGCGCTTCCCGACGAACTGAGCAGCGACGCGTATTGGTATGGCTTTTTCTGTGGCTTGCTCGCCACCGACGGCGGAGTAGATGACCGGGGATCGGTGGCCATCTATCAGTCGGATGCCGATGAACTGGCCCAGTTGTCGCGGCAACTCGTGCGTTTCGGGGTCAAGGCGGCCAGCCTGCGGCTGTTCCGCCAAGCGGACGGCGGGTACGGCGGAAAACCCAGCTACGCCCTGCGCCTCCTCAAGCAGACCCTGCGCCCGGAGGATTTTTTGCGCGAAGACCAACGCGAACGCTTTGTGCGTTCCCTGCGAGGTCAGACGCTCCCTCGCAATGCCAGTCTGCGCGTCGTAGGCATCGAGCCTACCGGGCGCACTGAGGAAGTCTTTTGCTGTGAGGAACCGCAGACGCACACCTTCGTCATCCAAGGCGGCCTGCTCACGGGCAACTGCTTCGTTCAGGGGGCAACGGAGCATGCGCCCGACGGCTTTGACGGCGTGATGGAAGTCGCCAAGAAGCTCGCTCTCGTCACCAAGGTGGGCGGCGGCAACGGGGTGAACCTCGACGTGTACGCGCCGCGCTCGGCGGGCAGCCGCCCGGATGCGGGCGTGCGCGGCTGGGCATACATGGCGGCCTCGCACCCCGACGTGACCGACTTTGTAGAGGGCCTGATGCGCCCGCCCACCCAGCCCGACGGGGACAAGGCCCCAGTCGCCGTGCGCAACTGGACGCGGGTGGTTTACGGCGAGGCGGTCCCGACCGACCTCGTGGCGCTGGCCCGGCAAAACGGCGTGCAGATTGTGCGGGCGCTGCCGGAAGGCGTGCAGGTCGTGCCCGACGACATGGGCGGCATCATCGACGCGGCGCGGGCCGTCGCGGAAACGGCGCGGGTGGGCGTCGAGCCGCGCATCGACCTCTCCGCGATGCGCCCGGAGGGGGCACCCATCAAGGGGTCGGGCGGCACCAGCTCTGGCCCGGTGTCGTTCCTGCTCGAAATCTTTGACAACTTCCTGGAGTGGGCCAACCGGGGTGCCGAAACGAGCGGCCCGGTGAACACGCTACGGTTCGTGTACTCGCCGGTGCTGCGGGTGGTGCGTCAGGGCGGAACGAGGCGGGGCGCGGGCATGGCGACCATCGCCACCGAGCACCCCGACGTGCTGGACTTCCTGACCGCCAAGGACCTCGACCGCGAGGCCGCCGAGGGCGACATCTCCACCTTCAACATCTCCATCCTGGTCAGCGAGAAGTTCTGGCAGGCGCTGGAACGGGACGCCCTGTGGCACGTCGACGTGCAGGAGGTCCCCGGCAAGTACTACCTCGCCCCCCAAGACGGGCTGTATGACGGGCGCTTGCCCGCACTGCCCGACCGCGCCGAGGACGGAGCGCGGGGGGTGCCCCTCTACCGCACGGCTCCCCAGGGCCGCTATAACCCCGCCGACGGGCGGCCCGGCGTGCCCGCGAAGTGGCTGTGGGACCAGATTGCCGAGCACGCCTGGGCGACGGGCGAGCCGGGCCTCATCTTCGTGGACCGGGTGAACGAGCACTCGGCGCTGAAGAACCTGGGCAAGCGCTACGAGATTCGGAGCACGAATCCTTGCGTGACGGGGGATACCTGGGTCAGCACGGCGATGGGAGCGCGGCAGGTACGCGACCTGATTGGCAAGGACTTCTGCGCGACAGTCAACGGCGAGTTCTTTGATGCGCGGGGGGGCTTCTGGCTGACAGGGGTCAAACCCGTGCTGAAGCTCCGCACCCGCCGGGGGTACGAACTGCGGTTGACCGACAACCATCAGCTTCTGAAAGTCACCCGGCAGACGCGCGACGTGCAGGAGACGCAGTGGGTGGAGACCGGCACGCTGGTGCCTGGCGACCGCATCATGCTGAGTGACCACCGAGGGGTGAAGGGCTGGGCCGGACGGGGGAACCGGACCGAAGGGTGGCTGCTGGGCAGCCTCGTGGGAGACGGCACTTTCATCACCGACAAGGCCCGTCCTATGGCAGCACTGGGGTTCTGGGGCGAGGAGCGGCACGCACTGGCGGACATCGCGCAAGAGGCCCTTAGTCGGTTTGGAACGGTCAAGAAGCTGTGGCGCAGCAATGATGAGGCGCGGGAACGCGTTCGCCTCAGCAGCGAGGCCCTCGCTGAGCTGGCCGCTCGGTACGGGATTGTGCATGGCCGCAAGACCCTGACCGATGAGGTCGAGCAGGGCAGCTACGAGTTCTACCGGGGATTCCTCCAGGGTCTGTTTGACGCCGACGGGAGCGTGCAGGGCAACCACAAGAACGGCGTTTCTGTTCGGCTCGCTCAGTCTGACCTGACGTTGCTGCAACGGACCCAACGAATGCTGGCGCGGCTCGGCATTCTCAGCACGCTGGCCCCCAACAGGCGCGTTGCCGGGAGTCGCCCCATGCCCGACGGAGCAGGAGGTCAGCGTGAATACGTTCACAAAGCGCAGCACGAGCTGATTCTGAGCGGCAGCAACCTGGCGCTCTATAGTGAGCTGATCGGTTTTCGTCACCCCGCCAAAGCAGAGCGGCTGGCCCGGCACCTGGCTGCCTATCAGCGGCCCGCCAAGCGCGAACGTTTCAACGACGAAATCGTGAGCATCACCCCCGATGGTGAAGAGGCGGTTTACGACGTCACCGTCGCGCAAGTGCATGCCTTCGATGCTAATTGTATCTTAGCTCACAATTGCGGCGAAATTCCCCTCACCGTCGGCGAACCCTGCGACCTCGGTGCCATCAACCTCGCCGCCTACGTGAAGGGCAGCGCCTTTGACTACGCCACCTTCCGCGAGGACGTGCGGACCTGCGTGCGCTTCTTGGACGACGTGCTTGACGTCAATGTCTTCGCGCTGGAGGACAACCGGGTCGCCTCGCAGGAGCTGCGCCGCCTGGGCCTAGGCGTGATGGGCCTCGCGGACGCCCTCATCAAGCTGGGGCTGCGCTACGACTCCGAAGCTGGGCGGCAGGCCATCCACGACATCATGACCGCCCTGCGCGAGGAAGCGGTCGCCGAGAGCGAGCGCCTGGGCAAGGAGCGCGGTCACTACCCCGTCTACACCCGCAGCCCCCGCAAGATTCCCCACCCGGCGCGGCGCAACGTGGCGGTGCTGACTGTTGCGCCGACGGGGACGACATCCATGCTGTTGGGCGTCTCTTCCGGCATCGAACCCGTCTTCTCGCCCTTCATCTGGCGCAAGATTGGCAGCGAGTACCGGGCGCTCCTGCACCCCCTCTTCATGGAGCTGCTCTCGCAGTACCCGCCCGCCGCCAACATGGATGACGGGCAGGGCGGTTGGAACTGGGACCGGGTGACCGAGGCCGTCTCGGAAAACCACGGCTCGGTGGTGGGGCTGGCCTTTATTCCCGACGCGCTGCAACAGGTTTTTGTGTGCGCTCACGACATCAGCCCGGTCGACCACGTGCGGATGCAGGGCACCGTGCAGCGGGCCTTTGACGAGGGCGGGCAGCACGCGGCCAACAGCCTGAGCAAGACCATCAACCTCCCCAACTCGGCCACCGTCGCCGACGTGAGGGCCGCCTACGCCGAGGCGTACCAGACCGGCTGCAAGGGCATCACCGTGTACCGCGACGGCTCGCGGCAGTTCCAGGTGCTGTCGACCAGCAAGAAGAAGGAGAAAAAAGTGCAGGAGACCGCCCCCGCCGAAGCCGCCGCCGAGGTGATGGGGGAGAGCGTGCAGCCTGACCCGGTCGCCGCCCCGCCCGAAGCCGCGCCCGTGCCTGCCCCCGCCGCGACCCCCCGCCCGGCGGCTGCGGCCCCAGCCCCCGTCTACGAGCGCCCCACCCGTCTGAGCGGCATCACCGACATGGTCAAACTCACCGACCCCACCAGCGGGCACCGCCGCTCGTTCCTCGTGACCGTCAACCACCTGAACGGCAAGCCCGTCGAGGTCATGGTCATTTCGGGCCGCGCTGGGGATGAGGCGAACGCCGACTCCGAGGCGCTGGGCCGGGTCGTCTCCATCGCCCTGCAACACGGCGTGCCCGCGCAGGCCATCATCAAGACGCTGCGGGGCATCAACGGCGGGCTGTACGGCTCGTACAATGGCCGCCTCGTCGGGTCCAAGGCCGACCTCATCGCCGTCGCCCTCGACACCTTCCAGCAGGACCTGGACGCCGCCAGCTTGCCGCCCCTCGCCGGGGGCAGCGTGGACGCGCCCGCCGCGCCTGCGGCCCCCAGTGGCGTCAGCGTGGAGGGCCTGGCCCGCGAACGCTGCCCGGTCTGCGAGGAAAGGGCCGTGATTCGGGAAGAAGGGTGTCTAAAGTGTCAGGCGTGCGGGTACAGCAAGTGCGGGTGACCTGAAGACAGTTCAACAAAAGGGCGGGCCATCGCGTGCCCGCCCTTTC
Organism: Deinococcus murrayi DSM 11303; assembly: GCF_000482805.1. Classification (GTDB taxonomy): domain Bacteria; phylum Deinococcota; class Deinococci; order Deinococcales; family Deinococcaceae; genus Deinococcus; species Deinococcus murrayi. Next base: position 11,795 of record NZ_AXWT01000018.1, read on the forward strand.
TCTTTGGCTGGGTGGTGGGGCTCCATTACAGCCCCGGAATCGGCACCGCCACCGGGCGGATGGGCTGTCCCTGGCGCTCGGCGGTGTTCAGCAGATTCGTCACCTGACGGTTCAGCCCCTGAATGCCCGCCTCGTTGAAGCGGCCCCGTTTCAGGTCGTTGCCGACCGCATTCAGCGACTTGTTAAAGCCCGGCAGCAGAGAGCCGATACGCCGCAGGAAGGGGTCTTGGGTGTTGCGGGTCATGTTGATGGCGGCGTTGACCTGGTAGGCGGCAAAAGCCAGGGCCACGCCCGCCTTAACGATGTTGGCCCGCTGGCCGGGGGCACCCACCTGAAACTTGTACTCGCGGTAGGGCCGCCAGACCCAGGTGTTAAAGGCGTAGTAGGCCGCGCCGAGGTGAAAGGCGAACTTGGCCTTTTCCCAGGCGGTGGCCTGCGCTTGCTGCGCGGGACCGGCCACGAGCAGGGCACCGGCGAGGACGAGGGCAGAACGTTGGGCACGCATGGGCGCGATTCTGGCGGGCGTGTGGAAAGCGCGGGTGAACGCGGCGTTGACCCAATCTGGAGCCTGCCCTGGTCTCAGCGCCCCAGCCGCAGGATGCGCCCGCTGCCGTACTCGGCGACGTACAGTTCGCCCGCCTCGTCCTCGCCAAAGGTGGAGGGGTTCTCGACTCGCCCCAGCGTGGTTTTGGTCCAGCGGTTTCCCGTGGGCCGCGCCGCCCACACGGTGCCGGTCCCGAAATCCCCGAAGACGTACTGGCCCTTCAGGGTGGGAATGGCATTGCCCCGGTAGACGTAGCCGCCCGTGATGCTCTGGCCCTCATTCCGCCCGTACACGAGGACGGGTTCGGTCAGCCCTTGGGTGCGGCAGCCCGCAGGCGGCTCGAAGCAGCGGTCGCCCTCGCGAATCTTCCAGCCGTAGTTCTCTCCGCCCCGGCTTCTGCGGGGCTGGCGGTTGAGTTCCTCCAGGGCGTTCTGCCCCACGTCCGCGATGATGAGGTCCCCCGTCACCCGGTCGAAGGAAAAGCGCCAGGGATTGCGCAGCCCATAGGCCCAGATGTAGGGGTTGGCCCCGCTGCGGTTGAGGAAGGGATTTCCGGCGGCGGGCCGGGCCGCTTCGCCGCTCACGTCGAAGCGCAGCAGTTTGCCCAGCGGCGTGTCAAGCCGCTGCCCGGCGTTGATGGGGTCGCCGCCAGAGCCGCCATCCCCCAGCCCCAGGTACAGAAAGCCGTCTGGCCCGAAGGCGAGCTGCCCGCCGTTGTGGTTGGCGTAGGGCTGCTCGGCGGTAAAGAGGACGCGGGCACTCTGCGGGTCGCCCCGGCTGAGGTCGGCGGTCGCGGCATAGCGGGCGAGCACCGTGTCGCCGTTGCGGTCGGTGTAGTGGACATAGAAGCGGCGATTTTGCCCAAAGCGCGGGTCAAAGGCCAGCCCCAGCAGCCCCCGCTCGCCGCCCGCACGGGTCAGCGCCGAGAGGTCGAGGAAGGGCTGCGCCTGAAGTTGCCCGTTCCGAATGACCCGCACCTGCCCCCCCTGAAGGGTGACGAAGAGCCGCCCGGAGCCGTCCCCCGCGTGGGTAATGGTCGTGGCTTGGCGCAGGCCGCTGGCAAAGGGCACGAAGCGCACTTGCGGGACCTGGGCACAGGCCGCAGCCGCGAGCAGGGCGGCTCCCAGCGCGAGGGCCGCACGGACTGTGGTCGTGGACATGGGCCAGTGTGGCCGTTTGACGCGCCGCGTGTCTGTGAGCTGAGCAGCTCAGGGAGGAGCGGTCAGTCGTCGTTCTCGTCGTCGCGGTCGTCGTCTTGCTGTGAGACGCTGGTGCCGTTGCGCTCGTTCTCGTTGTCGCCGCCCCCCGGCGAGCAAGCCGCGAGGCTGAGGGCAAGGAGGCCGCCGAGCAGCAGACGCAAAGGAAGGCTCATGCCCCCAGCATAGGGGGCCGGGCCGCGCCCCACATGGGATGGTCTTGGGGCTACGCTGGGGCATGAATCCACCTGCCCCGCCCCTACCCCCCGCCCTGGAACGGTACCGCACCCCCGGCCTGCAGCGGCTCAGGCTGTATGCGGCCCTCTTCATGATGCTGGTCCTCAGCGCCGTGCTGGGGCGGGGCCGCCCCGGTGACCTGGGGACCCTGGAGACGTTGCGCCGCAGCCCCTTTGCCCGCGTGATGTTCATGGATATCGGCGTCCTGAGCACCCTGGGGGCGCTGTCCCTGGTCCTGAACGGCAAGACGGCGGTGCGGGTGCCCGCCGCCGTCGCCTCCCTGTTCGTGGGCAGTTTTGCCCTGCTGCCCGCCCTGGCCTGGGAGGACTGGCGGGCGATGGGGGAGGAGGGCAAGGAGACGGGAGAGCGCTAAAAAACGGAGGGCCGGAGGTCTTCCCACCCCCCGGCCCCGACGCTCACGCTTCGGCTTCCTCGCCCTTCTTGCCGCGCTTGTAGGGTCCCTTTTCCTTCCACTTCAGGCGCACCGGAATCCCGGCGAGCGCGAGGTCCTCGCGGATGCGGTTTTGGAGAAAGCCCTCGTAGGCGCGGGTCACGAAGTCGGCGCGGTTGCAGAAGATGGCGAAGGTGGGGGGCGCGGTTTCCACCTGGGTCATGAAGTACATCTTCAGCTTCTTGCCGCCGAAGTTGGGCACGGCCTGGCGCATCTGCCAGACCTCCAGCCAACGGTTGAGTTCGGCGGTCGGGATGCGGCTTTGCCACTTCTCGTGCAGCTTCATCGCCTCGGCGAGCATGTCGTGAATGCCGTAGTCGTTGACCGCCGAGGTGTACACCCGCGGCGCGTAGGAGATGTGGTGGAGCTTTTGGCTCAGCTCCCTTTCGGTGCGCTTCAGGTCCTCGTCGGGCACAAGGTCCCACTTGTTGACCACCACCACGACGGGCTTGCCGCTGTCGTAGGCGAGGTTGGCAAGCTTGAGTTCGTGGTCGCCGATTTCGTTCGCGTTCACGACCAGCCAGATGAGGTCCGAGCGCTCGATGGCCGCCTGCGAGCGCTGAATCGCGTAGTCCTCGATGGCGGTGTCGGGCTTTTTGCGGATGCCCGCCGTGTCCACGAGCACGAAGCGCTGCCCGCCGTAGTCCCACTCCACGTCGAGGCTGTCGCGCGTGGTGCCCGGCTGGTCGGCGACGATGGCCCGCTCGCTGTGGGTAATCGCGTTCAGCAGGCTGGACTTGCCCACGTTCGGACGGCCAATCAGCGAGATGCGGATGGGGGCCACCTCCGGCACGTCCTCGTCGTCGGCGGGGAGGTGCGCCATCACCCGGTCCATCAGCTCGTCGAGGCCGCGGGCGTGCTCGGCGCTGATGGCGACCGGGTCGCCGAAGCCCAGGCCCCACAGCTCGGCGAGGTAGACGTCATGCTTGGGGCTGTCGATTTTGTTCGCGGCCACCACGACGGGCTTGCCGAGTTTGCGCAGCCACTCGGCGACCTCGTAATCAGCGGCAGACAGGCCCTCGCGCGGGTCAAGGACGAAGATGACGGCCTGCGCCCCCTCCATCGCCCACTCCGCCTTTTCACGAATGGCCTGTTCCCACTCGTCCCCGCTCCACAGCCCGCCCGTGTCAATCAGCGTGATGCGGTGGTTGTGATAGAGCATCAGCCCTTCCTTGGCGTCCCGCGTCACGCCCGGAAAGTCCGCGACGACGGCTTCCCGCCGCCCGATGAGGCGATTAAACAAGCTCGATTTGCCGACGTTGGGTCGGCCCACAATGGCGACTTTATGCATGTTGGACGCTCCTTCCCGGTGCCGCACGCTCCCAAGCGTCGGGGGGAGGGTGCGCCGCTGCCCGCCGCCGCTGCTGGGGCGGGTCGGGCCATAGGTCAAAGAGTCTAGCAGCGGGACGTGAGGGGAAGATGGCGAGGGTATTCCTGGAGCAGCCGTTCAACCCCTCTGCTTGGCAAGTCTCCTGGCGGGGAGAGCTGGCCGCGCAGCGGCCTGAGGAGTCCTCCGCCCAGGCCCAGGCTCACCCGCCCGGTTCGGGTTGACGAATCCTGCATACCGCGCTATCCTTTTCCCATCACCGCCCGAAGAGGCGGCTTTTTTCTTGCTCCTCTTGCCCTTCAGTCTGCCCCCACCGCATCCCGCGCCCCCGGCACGGCGTCCTCCCCGGTGTATTGCCCGGCCTGGAGCCGCCACAGCTCGGCGTACTCGCCGCCCCGCGCGAGAAGTTCGGCGTGGGGGCCGTCCTCAATCAGGCGGCCCGCTTTCATGACCAGGATGCGGTCGGCCATCAGCACGCTGCCGAGGCGGTGGGTGACGAGCAGGGTGGTGCGCCCCCGCGCCAGCGCCGCGAAAGCGGCAAAGACCTCGCTCTCGCTGCGGGGGTCGAGGGCCGCTGTCGGCTCGTCGAGGATGAGGACGCGGGCGTCGCGGTACAGGGCGCGGGCGGTCGCCAGCTTCTGCCACCCCCCGCCGGAGAGGTCCACGCCACCAAAGGCCTGCCCGATGCGGGTGTTCAGGCCGTTCGGCAGCCGGGGCAGGAGGCCGCTCAGACCGCTGGCGTCGGCGGTGAGAGCCAGCTTTTCCCCGTCTTCGGGCCGCCCCAAGAGCACGTTGTCGCGCACGGTCCACTCGAAGCGGGCGAAGTCCTGGAAAACCGCCGCGACCTGCGAGCGCCACGCGCTCAGGTCCACCTCGCGCAGGTCCACCTCCTCGCCGGGAGCGCCCAGCAGCACCCGGCCTGCGGTGGGGTCATAGAAGCGCAGCAGCAGCTTGACGAGCGTGGTCTTGCCCGCCCCATTCTCGCCCACGACGGCGACCACCTGCCCTTCGGGGATATGCAGGCTGACCCCCTCCAGCACGGGCGGGAGGTCGCGGTAGCCGAAGCTCACGTTCTCCAGCCGCAGGTCCAGCCGGGCGGGGAGGGGCCGGGGCTGGGGGGGTTGGGCCACGCCCGGTTTCGCGTCCAGGAAAGCGTAGTACTTCTGGAACCACCGCAGGTGCTCGGTGCCCATGCCGAGGTATTCGGTCACGCTGCCCAGGCTGTCGCGCACGCCCGCGAGCGCCCCGATGACGAGCACGACCGCCCCCGCCGTGAGCTGCCCGGCCCCCGCCTGCGCGACCGCGTGGGCGAAGAGTCCCGCCGTGACCGCCAGAGCGAGCACCTGCGCGGGAAGCAAGCCCAGCACCTGCTTGTTGCGCATCCCGCGCATCACCTTCTGATAGGCGAGCGCCCCCTGCACGTAGCGCCCGGTGAGGTAGGGCATCAGGTCGTAGAGACGGACCTCCTTGGCGTACTCGTGCCGCAGGGCCACCCGCTGCTCGTAGGCGAGTTCGCGGGCTTCCTGGGTGCGCTGGATGGCGAGGCTCCAGCCCATCTCGCGCAGCCGAATCTGGGTGCGGGCGAGCGGCAGCATCCCCACCACCACCACGAGGGGCACCCACCACCCCACCGTGAGAAGCGCTCCCGCCACCCCCGCCACGCCGACTGCGGCTTGCAGCAGCCCCAGCAGCGTCGCGGTGAGGTTGAGGGGCCGGAAGCGTGCCCCCATCTGGAGCGTCTCCACATCGTCGTGAAAGCGGGGGTCTTCCACCACGTCCAGCCCCGGCAGCGCCTGCATCTTGCGCATCAGGCCCGTGACCGTCTGCACCGTGAAGTGGTCGGTCGCGTAGCCCTGCAAGACCGCCCGCCCCACCGCCGTGAGCTGCCCCATCAGCGCGGTGCCCGCCCACGCCACGGCGAGCAGCGTCAGGTTGGCTTCGCCTCCCCCCGCGACCGCCGTGATGCCGTCCACCGTCCACTTGCTCAGGAAGACGGTCGCGGCGGGCAGCAGCCCCTGGAGCACCACCATCAGCGCCATGAGGGAGACGAGCAGGGGCGCACTCCGCACGAGTGCGGGCACCGCCCGGCGCAGTACGGCGAGCAGTTCGGAGGTGGAGATGGGGCCGGTCGCCGGGGGTTTGCGCACCCGCCGAGTGTAGGCAGTTCGGAACGTGGACACCGTGGCAGGAGCCGTGTCCCACCGGGGCACACAGGAGAGCGCCGCCCCGTGCGAGTGGGACGGCGCTGCGGCAGGGAGCTTCAGTTCAGGCTCTTGATGTAGGCGTGCAGGTCCAGAATCTGCGCGTCGCTGAGCTGCGCTTCCGAGTAGCGCGGCATGGTGGGGGCGAGTTCGCGCTCTGGAGTGCGGCCCTCGCGCAGGGTGGTCGTGAACTGGGCGAGCGTCCAGCTCTTGGGGCCGTCGGCGGCCACCAGGCTGGGACCAAAGGCCCCCTGCCCATTTGCCCCGTGGCAGCCCGCGCAGTTGCTGGCAAAGACGGTCTGCCCGGCCTGCGCGTTGCCCTCCGCGCCCGTCGGTGCCCCGGTGATGGCTTCCTCGGCGGTATTGCGCTCGGTCGTGTTCTGAGCGGTGGAGGAGCCAATCTCTCCGGTGGCATGGGCTTCGTCCTCGGCGGCTCCGGCGCGGGGAGCCACGCTGCCCGATGCTGCGGTCTGGTCACTCTGCGAGGGGGCTTCCTGGGGCGCGGCGGTGTCTGCTTCCGCCTGCGCTCCCGCCTCGGTGCTCGTCACGCCCTCTTCTCGCTCGTCGCCGCTCGCCTGGGTGCCCTGAGCCGCCGTGTTTTCATCGGTGCTGCTGGGGCTGCCTGCCTGGCCTTCGCTCGTCCCCTGGGCCGCCGTGTTCTGCGCCTCGTTGCCTCTGGCGTCCGTGGTCGCGGTGTTGCCCTCGCCCTGCGCCACGATGGTGCCTTCCGGTCCCGCTTTCGCCTCGCCCTGCGCTTGCCCCAGCCGGGGGACCACAATCAGGAGGGCCACCCCCAGAATCAGGCCGAGCGTCACGCCCAGCACCCAGGACAGGACATCGCCCGCCACCCACTTTTGCCGCCTCGTTCGCTTCATGCCCTCCAGAATACGCCGGGGCCGCCGGGACGTTGTGCTCCGGGGGCGGCCATCGGTGGGGCTAGAGCAGGGGGTCTGGTGCCTCCCCCCACCCCTCCTCCGGCGGCCACCACTGCCAGCGGGCGAGGTCGCAGCGGCCCGCCTCAAAGGTCACGCCCTCGGCCTCCAGCAGCCGCTCTTGCAGGTCCCCGAAGCCCAGCTTGTGGGTGCTCACCCGGCCCTGCGCGTTGATGACCCGGTGCCAGGGCAGCCCACCTTGCGGTGCCCCTCCCGCGAGGCTCCCCAGCACGAACCCCGCCAGCCGCGCCCCACCGGGGCCGGGGCGTCCGGCGAGGAGGGCGAGTTGGCCGTAGGTCATCACCCGTCCAGGCGGAATGCGGGCGACGAGGGCGAGGACCTGCTCGCGGAACGGGGCGTCTGGGGTGGGGGACCATGGGGATAGGGTAAGGGGCGGGGAGTCTGGATGGCCGTGGGCTTCTCCCCCCGGCCCCTCATCCAATCAGCATCCCCGCCAATGTGCCGCTGAGCAGGTTCGCCAGCGTGCCCGCCGCGACCGCCCGCAGGCCGAGCTGGGCGATATCGCCCCGGCGCGAGGGCGCGAGGCTGCCCAGGCCACCCAACAGGATGGCGAGGCTGGAGAGGTTGGCAAAGCCGCACAGGGCAAAGGTGATGATGGCTTCCACTTTGGGCGAGAAACCGCCCTCCTTCAGGGCATTGGCGAACTCCACAAAGGCCACGAACTCGTTCGTCACGAGCTTCTGCCCGATAAAGCTTTCGGCGGTGGCCGCCTCGCCCCAGGGCACGCCCATCACGAAGGCGAGGGGCGCGAAGAGGTACCCCAGCAGAAGCTGCACGCTGAGGTCAGGAAACCCGAACACGCCCCCCAGCGCGCCGAGCAGGGTGTTGAGCAGCGCGATGAGGCCGATAAAGGCAATCAGCATCGCCCCCACGTTCAGCGCCAGCCCCAGCCCTGCCGAGGCCCCCCGCGCCGCCGCGTCGATGGCGTTGACCGGGCGGCCTTCGGGGTCTTCGGGCACCTCGCCCTTGTAGTTCTGGGGGGTGTCCCGTTCGGGCAGCATCAGTTTGGCCATCAGCAGGCCCGCGGGGGCCGCCATAAAGGAGGCGGCAATCAGGTAGTCCAGCCGCACCCCCAGCAGCGAGTAGCCCACCAGCACGCTGCCCGCCACGCTCGCGAGGCCGCCCACCATGACCGCGAACAGCTCCGAGCGGGTCATGCGCTCGATATAGGGCCGCACGACGAGGGGCGCTTCGGTCTGGCCCACGAAGATGTTGGCAGTGGCCGAGAGGCTCTCGCCCCGGCTGGTGCCCAGCAGCTTGCTCAGGCCGCCCCCCAGCACCCGCACGACGGCCTGCATCACGCCGAGGTAATAGAGCACCGCAATCAGCGCACTGAAAAAGACGATGACGGGCAGCACGCCAAAAGCGAAGATGAATCCCGCCCCCTCCAGCGCCCCGTTCGTGAGGTTGCCGAAGACGAAGTTGATGCCCTCCTGCGCGTTGCCGATAATCGCTTGCACGCCATTCGAAACGGCGTTGAGGGCCTGGCGGCCCAGCGGCCAGCGCAGCACGATAAGGGCAAAGGCCACCTGAAGGGCCAGCGCCCCCAGCACGGTGCGCCAGTTCACCCGGCGGCGGTCGGTACTGAGCAGCAGCGCCAGCCCCAGCAGTGTGGCGACGCCTCCCAGTCCCCAGAGAAGGTCAGTCATGGAGCCTAGGGTAGGGGGCCGGAGTGAGAGCGTGGCCGGGTGAAAGGGACAGGGTGCCGCTTTAGGGTCGTGCGGGGTGTGGCGTTTCCTCGCCCGGCTTCGGCCCGAAGCGCAGCGGCGCGTGCCCTGGCACCGCGAGGGCCGCGAACTCCGCGAGACCCAGGCGGTCGGGGGCTTCGAGGTGGTAGCGGAAGTTCCACAGGTAGTGCTGCACCACCCGTTCGGGCAACCCCAGTCGGGGGGCATGCCGCGCCGCCACCTCCGCGAGGTGCCCCAGCCCATAGCGCCGGGCCTCCCGCATCGCCTGGAGGAGGGCGGGGGGCGGCGGGTTCTCCGGGCGGTAGGCCCACACCGCAAAGACGAACGGGTGGCCGGTGAGCGCAAACCACTCCTGCGCGAGGTCAGTCACGGTGATCCCCCGCGCCGCGTTCGGCAGGGCGGTCATGCTGCGCCCCGGCGTGAGCGGCCCCGCCACCCCGTACCACTCGCGCAGGGCGCTGTCACCGATGCGCAAGACCCCGTCGTACCCGGCAGCCAGCAGCGCCTCGGCCTCCCCCTCGGCCCGCTCCAGCGTCGGCGAGAGGCCCCGTTCCCGCAGCAGTACCTCCAACAGCGCCACGCTCATGGCGCTCTGTGCGGTGAGGGCGACGCGCCGCAGCCCCTCCAGGGGCCGGGTGTGAAAGAGGTTCACCGAGTACACCGGCCCCAGCACGCTCACCGAGAAGTCGGGCAGCGCTTCGAGCCGCTCGGCATGACGGACGAACTCCACCGCGCTGATGTTGGCGATGTCCACCCGGCCTGACAGCAGGGCGGCATTCATCTCGGTGGGCACCCCGCGAATGGCGCAGACACCCGGCGGCAGCACGAGGGGGTCGAGGATGGGGGCGACGTTGGTGTAGTGAATCCAGCCGGCGCGGTAGGTCATGGGGCGCTCCGCGCCCGTCTAAGGGTCGAGAGGTCTAAGGGTCCAGAACATTGGACAGAAGAACGCCTGGTGTTCTGACCCCCTCCCCTCGTGGGAGAGGGCCTTGCAAAGCAAGGGGTGAGGGGGCCTCCAGACCAGCCCGCCGGGCATCCTCTTGCGTCAAACGCTCTAAGGCAGCGGTCCGCTGGTGCCCTTAGACCCTTGGACCCTTCGACCCTTAGACTGCGAGCCAAGCGAGCCTTCACGTCACTCACGTCACCACCTGCACGCCCACCGCCCACCACGCTCCTCCTCGCCGGGCGTACACCCGGAAAAAGCTCTGCACGCGCACCCCGTTCGCATACAGCGTCCCGCGCGTGAAGGCCGTGTCCCCGTACACCCGCGCCGCGTGGCGCTCGAACATCAGGGCGGCGGGGGGGTTGCCCCGCATCCCGGCCAGCAGCTCGGCCTTGAATACTGCTCGCCCGTCGGGGAAAAAGCCGACCCAGTCGTCGGCCAGCAGCCCCGCCAGCACCGCCGGGTCGCGGCGGTGGTAGGCCGCGTTCCAGGCGTCGTCGAGCTTCAGCACGGCGTCGAGGCCGCCCGCGTCCACGCCTGTCACCTAGTCGGCGGCCTCCAGCCCGGCGCGGGGAAAGGTCTCCAGCTCGTGGTAGTAGGCGTCGCGCAGCACGGGGAGGCGTCCGGCGTCCTGAATCATCCGGACCATGCCCGCCTGCGAGAGCGCCATTGGGGAGGTGGCCCCCGCCGCGTGCGCGATGTGCTCCTCCTGAATGGTGCCGTCGATGTCGGACACCCCCCAGTCCAGGCTGACCTGCGTCAGCTCCGAGCCGATCATCACCCAGTACCCCTTGATGTGCGGGAAGTTGTCGAGGTAAATCCGCGCCACCGCGAGATTCCGCAGGTCGTCCAGCCCGGTCGTGTACTCGGTCTTGCCGAGGTTCTGCGCGAGCGTGTTCCCCAGCGGCTGAAAGGCGAGCGGGATGAAAGCGTGGAAGCCGCCCCCGAACTGGGCAATACTGTCGTCCTGAAGGTCGCGCAGGCGGTCCATGTGATCCAGCCGCTCTTCGAGGGTCTCGATGTGGCCGTAAAGCATGGTGGCGTTCGTCCGCATGCCCAGCGAGTGCGCCTCGCGGTGGATGTGCAGCCACTTCTCGGCCTTGACCTTGTTCTTGGCAATCTGCCGCCGCACCCGATCGGCAAAAATCTCCGCGCCGCCCCCCGGCATCGCCGCGAGGCCCGCCGCCTGAAGCTCACGCAGGACTTCCAGCGTGGGCTTCTTGCTGATTTTGCTCAGGTGCTCGATTTCTGCCGCCGTGAACGCCTTGACCTGGAGGTCGGGGAAGTTCTGCCGAAGCTGCCGGACCATCTCCGGGTAATAGTCCCATTTGTGGTTGGGGTGGTGCCCGCTGCTCATGTGCAGCTCGGTGATGCCGGGGAGGTAGCGGCGGCGGACCTGCTCAGCCACTTCTTCGGGCGAGTAGTCCCAGGCCCGCTCCTCGCCCTTGCGGGCGGCAAAGGCGCAAAAGGTGCAGCCCACGTAGCAGAGGTTGGTGAACTCCAGCCGCATGGAGTGCACGAAATAGACCTTGTCGCCGTGCAGCCGCTCCTTGTGCAGGTTCGCCAGCCGCATCAGCGCGTTCAGGTCGCGGGTGTGGTAGAGCCGCAGCCCCTCGTCAAAAGCGAGGCGCTCGCCCGCTTCGACCTTTTCCACGATGGGGGCGAGACTCTGGTCGCGCAGCCACTTCATGAGCGGAGTCTACGCCGGAGCGGGGGAGGGAAGTGTCCCGCCCCCGGCACTTTAGCCCCCGCCCACCGCCAGCCCAGAGACGCGCACGGCAGGAGCGCTCACCCCGTACAGGGTGTGTTCGAGTTCGCTCCCCACCGCCTCAATGCCCGCGAGCAGGTCGAGGATGTTGCCCGCCACCGTAAAGACCTCCAGCGGGTGCGCGGTTTCGCCGCCCTCCAGCCAGAAGCCTTCGGCCTGGAGGGAGAAGTCGCCCGTAATGGGGTTCGCGCCCGCGTGCCCGCCCGCGACGCCCGTGAGCCGCACCCCGGTCAGGCCGGAGGCGAGGGCCGCCGCGTCCGCCGTGCCCGGCTGAAGCACGAGGTTGCTGGGGGCCACCCCCACCGTCCCCTGAATCCCCTGCCGCGCCGCGTGCCCGGTGCTGACGGTTCCGGCGCGGGCGGCGGTCTGCGCGTTGTGGAGGAAGGCGGTGAGCCGCCCCCCATCTATCAGCGTGAGGGGAGCGCTGGGGCAGCCCTCCGCGTCAAAGGCCCGCGAGTTCAGGCCACGGGGCAGGGTGGGGTCGTCCACCAGCGTGACGAGGGGGGACGCGATCCCCTCGCCCAGCCGCCCGGCGAGCGGACTTTTGCCTTCTTCCACCATCTTGCCGCTGAACATGCCGGAGTACAGGGCGAGGAGTTCGGCCAGGCACTCGCCCGTCACGACCACCGGGAAGGTGCCGCTCGGCGCGGGCTTGGCTCCCAGCAGCCCCGTCGCCTGTTCCACCGCCGCGAGCGCCGTGCGGGTGGGGTCGAGTTCGCTGAACTCGCGGGTGAACTGCCAGTCGCGGCCCATCTTGTTCTGCCCGCCCTCGCTCACCAGCGGCGCAATCATCTGCATCGCGTAGAGCTGGCGGTCCTCGCGGGTCAGGCCCTCGGTGTTGGCGACCGTGCCGTACACGTCCCCGTCCTGATAGCCGCCATACGGCACGCTGGTCACGCGGGGGTCGGCGTCGCGGGCGGCCCGTTCGAGGTCCAGCGCCACCCTGACCTTCTGCTCGACCGTGACCCCGCTGAGGCCCTCGCCGTAGAGGTCGAGGGCGGGGGGCGGCGGCCAGTTCTGGAGGCCCGCGCCCGGCTCCGGAGCGACGAGTTCGGCGTTCTCGACGGCCCTATCGAGGGCGCGGTCGAGGGCAGGCCGCGAGAGGTTCTCGCTAAACGAGTGCCCCCACGCCCCGCGCACGACCACGCGCAACGCGACCCCCTGCCGCGCCGAGAGCTTGAACTCGCTCACGTCGCCGCCAAAGGCGCGGATGCTCGTCGCGTTCGTGCGCTCCCCGTAGACCTCCAGCGTCACGCCACGCTCGCGGGCACGCGAGAGCAGGTAGGCGCGGGCCTCCGGCAGGGTGAGTTGCTGCTGCGTCGCTGCGGTCATGCGGACACCTCTGGGGAGTGGGAAGTGGGGAGTGGGGAGTGGAGGCTGTCGCTGCTGCGGGCGGCTGGCCGCTGGAAGCTGGCCGCCCCCCTCATGCCCGGCCCCCCACCGTGATTTCCGAAATCAGGATGTGCGGCTGACCCACGTCGGTGGGCAGCGAGCCGGAGATGCTGCCGCACATGCCCTGGCCCAGGGCGAGGTCGCCCGCCACGCCCACGATGTTCCGGAGGTCCTGCGCCCCGTTGCCCACCAGGGACGCGCCCCTCAGCGGCTCGGCAATCTCGCCCTTCCGAATCAGGTACGCCTCGTTCACCGCGAAGTTGTAGTCCCCGGTGCCGGGGGTCACACTGCCGCCGCCCATCCGCCGGGCGTAAATGCCGTGCGACACCTGCCCGATGAGGCTTTCGGGCGTCTCTCGTCCGTTGTCGATGAAGGTCGAGCGCATCCGGCTCGCGGGCGCGAAGGTGTAGTTCTGCCGCCGCCCGCTGCCCGTGCGGGCGTACCCCGTCTTCAGGCTGCCCACCCGGTCCACCATGAAGGACTTCAGCACGCCCCGCTCGATGAGGACCGTGCGCTCGCCGGGCATGCCCTCGTCGTCCACGGTGACCTGCCCCCAGGAACCGGGGATGGTGCCGTCGTCAATGGCGGACACCGACTCGTGGGCAATCTTCTCGCCCAGCTTGTCGGCGAAGACGCTCGCGTTTTTCTCCACCGCCGTCGTCTCCAGGATGTGCCCGCAGGCCTCGTGGAAGATGACCCCGCCGAACTCGTTGCCGATGACCACCGGGAGCTTCCCGGCGGGCGCGTACCCGGCCCGCAGCATGGCGTTGGCGATACGGGCGGCCTCCGCGCCGATGGCTTCGGGCGTGACCGTCTCGAAGAACTCCAGGCCCTGCCCCGCGCCGGGACCGTAGAACCCGGTCTGGCGCAGGGTGCCGTCCTGGGCGATGGCGGTCACGCTCAGGCGGGTCCAGACGCGCTCGTCTTCGGCCCACAGCCCCTCGCTGTTCGCCACGAGCACGCGCTGCACCCGGTCGAGGTAGTTCACGTCCACGGTCTTGACATCGCCCACCCCCGCCGCGCCGCCGTGCGCCCGGCGCATCAGCGCGAGCTTGTCGCGTCCCGCCGCGTGCAGGGGGTGTTCACGGGCCACGTACAGGGGCGGCGCGTCCACCCGCCGGAAGTCCAGGCCGCCCGCGCCCGTGCGGTCCGTCTCGCCCGCCGCGCCCCTGGCCCGCGCCACCTGCGAGGCGAGGTCGCGCAGGCCCTCCGGCGTCACGTCGTTGGTGTAGGCGTACACCACCCGCGTGCCGTACAGCAGCCGCAGCCCGGCCCCGAACAGGTTGCCGCCCCCCGCGTCCTTCACCTCCCCCTGGTGCAGCCGCAGGGTGGTGTTCACGCTGTCTTCCACGAAAAGTTCCGAGAAGTCCGCCCCACCCGCACGGGCAAGGGTCAGCACTTCGGCAACGAGGGCTTCACTGAGCATGGTGTCTCCTGGGGCCGTCCGCGCGAGGGAGGGCCGGAAAGGTGGCTTGGGCTTGCGCCTTCACTATGCCGCGCCGGGGCGGGCGGGGGTGGGGGTTAGGCCATTTGTGTTAGGCGAGCTTTCAGCCTTCAGCGGGCAGCGTTCAGCCGCCAGTGCTGTGGCTGCGGCTCCCCGCTGTGGATGGCTGGTGGACAACCGCTTCCCACTGCGCCCTGGGCAGAAGCCCTCCGCCGCGCTACGCTGGGAGCGTGAACGACGGGCCGGAACGCTGGACGGTGGACGCCATCGAGGACAGTCCGCAGGGACCCCTGGCGCGGGTGGAGCGCTCGGACGGCCTGACCTTTGACGTGCCCCTGCACGCGCTGCCCGCTGGGGTGCGCGAGGGGGACCTGCTGGGGGTGGTGGAGGGGCCGGACGGGGTGACCCTGCACCTGCTGCCCGCCGAGACGGCCACCCAGCGCCGCGCCGCCCAACGTCGCCTGGACGCCCTGAACGCCGAGGGTGGGGAAGAGGAGATCACCCTATGAGCACCCGCAAGGCCCCCAGCGGCAAGGCCCCCGCCCGCGCCGGGAAAAAAGCCCCCGCCCGCAAGCCCGCCCCGAAGGGGAAGGGAGGCAAACGCCGGGGCGGGCCGGGACCGTCCGACCTGCTGGGGCTGTTCGTCCTGCTGCTCACGGCGGGGCTGGCTGCCTGCGCGGGCAAGGAGGTGCTCAGCGGGGGCAGTGGGGAGGGGTCAGCAGAAGCCCAGGTTCCCTCCGGGCAGGTGGTCATTCGCTTCCTGGATGTCGGGCAGGGGGACGCCGTGCTCGTCCGCAGTCCGGAGGGCAAGACCCTGCTCTATGACGGGGGGCGCAGCGCCGAGCGGATGCGGGAGCACCTCACGACCTACGGGGTGGACAAAATCGACCTGATGGTCGCCAGCCACGCCGACGCCGACCATATCGCGGGGCTGGTTCCGGCGGCGCAGCGGGCCAAGCCGACCCTCTTTATCAACAACGGCATCGCCGGAACCACCCAGACCTGGGGGCGGCTGGTCTCGGCCCTCGAGGAAGCCGGGACCACCTTCCAGAAAGCCAACAAGCAGGTGGTCAACCTCGGCAGCGTGAAGGTGCGGGTCATCGCGCCGCCCCCCGGCTTGGGCGACGAGCAGAACGTCAACAGCGTGGGCGTCCGCATCGAGTTCGGGGAGTTCCGAGCGCTGCTGACGGGTGACAGCGAGCGGCCCGAAACCGAAGCCTGGCTCGCGCAGGACCGCCCAGAGATTCGGGGACCCTTCCAGGTCTACAAGAGCATCCACCACGGGGCCGCCAACGGCGACCATCCCGCCTGGCTCGCCACCGTGCGGCCCCAGAACGTGGTGATTGGGGTGGGGCCGAACAACTACGGCCACCCCACTGAGGCGGCCCTCGCCCTCTACCGCGAGACGGGTGCCCGCGTCTACCGCACCGACCGCCAGGGCACGGTGACCTTCACGGCCAGCGCGGACGGCACCTACACGGTCACGACCGACCGCTGAACTCCTCCGCCCCCGTTTCCTCCTCCACCGTTATCCGCACGTCCGCCGAGTCGCCCAGGGCGCGGCAGTAGGGGCACAGCGCCCGCGCCTCCCGCACCATTCGCTCGGCTTCCTCGCGGCCCAGGCCCGGCAGTGAGACGCGCAGTTCTACGTCGAGGTGATAGCTGGGGTCCGCGTCGTCCTCGCGGCGCAGGCCCACCACGCCGGTCACCTGCGAGGTGCCGAAGGTCACGCCGTCGCGCCGGGCGACCATGCCGACCGCGCTCTGGAAGGACGCGGCAAGGGCAGCGGCAAAGAGCTGCTCCGGGTTGGTGCCCACGCCGCCGTCGCCGCCGATTTCCTGCGGCACGCTGAACTTGACGCCGAGGTGGTGGTCGGGCGTCTCGATGTAGCCGTTGCGTCCGCCGTGGGCCGTCGCCTCGCTGCGGGTGAGGACTTTGCCGCGTGCCTGCTCGCCTGGCTGGGTCATGCTGCCCATGCTCGCTGGCGGGTGCGCCCGCGGACGGTAGGCGGGCTGACCGTGTGAAGGGACGGTGGGGGCGGGGCGCAGGTTCCGGGCTTGTTCTCCCGGCTGGGAAATCCCCACGCCCATCCCCTACACTGCCTCCCGATGTCTGGCCCCCTTTCCCCCCGCAGCCTGCCGCAGCCGGGGCACCTCTACGACGTGGCCGTGATGGGTGCGGGCCTCGCGGGCACCGAACTCGCCTGGCGGCTCGCCCGCGCCGGGGGGGACGTCCTGCTCGTCACCCAGGCCCTCGACCACCTCGGCAACCTCTACGGCCCGACCGTGGAGGGCGCGGACTTTCCGCCCGGCAGCCTGTTCGCGGCGGTCGCCGCCCGCATGGCCCCCGATACCGACGGCTGGACCTTCCACCGCCTCCTGAAAGCCGAGGTTGAGGCCACCCCCGGCATTCACCTCCTGCAAAGCACCGTGACCGGATTGGAGGAAGAGGACGCTCGCCTCACCCTCACCACCTGGGAAGGCCCCGCCCTGCACGCCCGGCGGGGGGTGCTCGCGGTGGGGGCGTTCCTCAAGGGCCGCCTCCTGATTGGGGACACGATGGAAGAAGCCGGGCGGCTCTCCGAGGTCGCCTACGACTTCCTCGCCGACGACCTCGCCCGCGCCGGGCTGTGGCTCGTCGGGGCCGAGCAGGAAGCCGCCGGGGTGGACGGCGCTCCCTCTTACGCGGTGCGCTTTCTCACCCCCGCGCCGGAGGAGCTGGACGGCTTCCGGGTCAGGCGCTTTGAGCACCTCTATGCCCTGGGCCGCTGCACGCCGGGCGAGCACACCTACCGCAGCGTGCTGGAGGACGCCGCCCGCCTCGCCACCGAGCTGCTGGAGGTGGGGGCGTGATTTTCCGCTTCTCGGACTTCCAGTTCCCCGCAGACCCCGCCCGGCTCTACCCCGACACGCCGGGGCGTCCCTGGATTCTGGAGGTGGGCTTCGGGGACGGGCGCTTCTGGCCGCACTTCGCCGCGAGCTTCCCGGAAGCGCCCAACTACCTCGGCGTCGAAATCAGCGGCACGTCTCTCCTCAAGGCCGAGCGGCGGCTGCGGGCGGCGGGCTTGCGAAACGCGGTGCTCACCCGCCTGCCCGCTGCGCCCCTCATCCGCGAGGTGGTGCCGCCGGGTGCCCTGAGCGCGATTGTCGTGAACTTTCCCGACCCCTGGCCCAAGGCGGGCCACGAGGCGCACCGCCTGCTGCGGGCACCCTTTTTCCGGCTGGCCGCGAGCCGCCTGGAGCCGGGCGGGGCCGTGCTGTTCACCACCGACCACGAGGAATACTTCGAGTTCGCCTGCCGGGAGGCGGGGGCGAGCGGCGTGATGGCCGTTCACCTCGGCAAACCTCCGCCCCCCGCCGCGCTGGAAACCAAGTACGCCCTGAAATGGCGTGACCTGGGCCTCGCTCCTCTCCACGCCCGCTTCGTGCCGACCGTGCCCGCCGCCGCCCTGGCGAACGAGTTTCCCGTCACCGCCACCCGCTTTCCCGACGCCGAGGATGCCCCTGCCGTGCCTCACGCCATTCTGACCCTGCCCGCCGACTTCGCCCCCACCGCATTCGCCAAGCACACGGCCCGTGGCGGCGTCACCCGCGACAACCCGGACGGCTGGACCGTCGTGCTGCTCGACCTCTACGCCCGCCTCGGCGAGGGGGGGTGGGTGGCCCTCGCCCACGTTGTGGAGGGCGAACTCACCCAGGAGGTGCTCGTCGGCATCACTGCGCGGGAGGACGGCTCGCACCTCGTCCGGCTCTCGCGCTTTGGTGGCCCGGTGGTCACGCCCGGCGTGAAGGCGGCGGTGGGCGTGCTGACGGACTGGCTGGAGGCGCAGGGGGCGCGGGTCACCCACCGGGGGTACTGAGGCGGCCCGCAGCCTCCTTGGGTTCTCCGCGCCGTTCCGGGTAGGCTCAGACGCGCTGTGTCCCCGCCCGCTGCCCTGCACTTCACCCATGAACCGATGTCCGTCATCCTGCCCGCCCTGCGGATGGCCCTGGCGGGGGCGGGCGAGGTCACCTTCACCGTGCCCGACCCCGACCTGGGGCTGGGCCTGTACGCGGGCGAGGTAACCCCGCAGGGCCTGCACCGCTCCTGGCAGACCTGGACCGACCTCGCGGACCTGCTGGGGGCACACCTGCTCACCCCGGAACGGGCCGGGGAGGGCCGGGTCCGGCTGCGGCTGCGGGCCTGGGCCGACGCGCCCGAACCCGACGCCGGGGGGTACGGGACAGGGGGCGACTGGGCGCGGGTGGACAAGCTGGAAGACCCGGTGTTCCTCTTCACGCTGGTGGAGGCGCTGCGCCGGGTCAGTCCCCCGGAGGGCGGGCGGGTGCTCGCGCTGGGGGTGAACCGGGGCCGGGAGCTGGACGCCCTGGAGCTGGCCTTTCCGGGCCGGGCGCTGGAGGTCGTCGGCCTGGACCTCGACGCTTCTGCCCTCGCGGCGGCGCGGGCGCGGCATCCGGGCGGGACCTTCCTCGAACTCGACGTGACCACCCTGCCCCGGCCAGAGCTGGGCCAGTTTGACCTCATCCTCGCGCTGAGCCTGCTGCAAAGCCCCAGCATCCGGCAGGACGTGCTCCTCGCGGCCCTGCGGCGGCAGCACCTCACCCCCCGCGGGGGCCTCGTGCTGGGCTACCCCAATGCCCGCTACCGCGACGGTTCGCTCAGCTACGGGGCGCGGCTGCGCAACTTCGCCCGTCCGGACCTCAGCCTGCTCGCCGCCGACGTGACCGAAGCCCGCCGGGGCCTCCAGAAGGCGGGCTTCAAGGTCTTTGTGACTGGAAAGTACGAGGTGCTCGTCACGGCGATTCCGGCGGGGGCGCGGACGCCGGGCGGACTGGAGCTGTGAAGAGGCTCAGCGCCGTCGGCTGCCCACCGCCAGCAGCGCCCCGAAGAGGGCGAGGTTTTTCAGGAACTGCGTCTGCTGCTGCTGGCGCTCGCGGCCCTCGCGGTCCCAGAAGGGATGGCCGATGACGGTAGTCGGCACCAGGCTGATTGCCAGCGCCGCGCTCGCCGCGCGGGGGGCGATGCCCAGCGCGAGCAGGGTTCCGGCCCCCACCAGCACCGCGCTGTTCACCTTGACGGCAAGTTCGGGCTGCGGGATTTCCGCCCCGCGGGTGGCCCGCACGATGGGTTCGGGGTTCTGGAGGTGGTCCAGCCCATTTTTGATAAAGACGCTCGCGAGCAGCGCCCGCCCGATGGCTCCCGTCACGCTCATGTGCCCTCCTTGACTTGGAAGGTCAGTATAGGGGGCGAGGGGGGCCGCGTCCGCTAGAGCTGCCGCCCCAGCTCCCGCAGCAACCCGCCTGCCGCCTCCACGCCCGCAGTCAGGAGGTGGACATACTCGTCCGGCGTGATGGGGCCGTCTTCCGCGCCGCCCTGCGCCTCGATGACCAGCCCGGCAGCGGTCGCGACCACGTTGAGGTCGGCCCGCGCCACCTTGTCCTCGGCGTAGTCGAGGTCCACCCGCAGCTCGTCACCGAGCAGCCCCACGCTGGCCGCCCCGACCGTGTGCACGAGGGGCCACTCGGTCAGGGTGCCGGAGTGAATCAGGCGGTCGCACAGGTCGTGCAGCGCCGCGTACCCGGCGAGCACGCTCGCGACGCGGGTGCCGCCGTCGGCAACGAGCACGTCGCAGTCCACGTAAAGGGTCTGGTTGCGGAAATGCCGTAGGTCAATGGAAGAACGCAGCGCCCGCCCCAGCAGCCGCTGAATCTCATGGCGGCGGCCATTTTGCAGGTTGCGCTCGCGGGCCTGGCGGTCGGTGGTGGCGCGGGGCAGCATGGCATACTCGGCGGTCAGCCAGCCTTCCTTTTTGCCGCGCATGTGGGGGGCGGGTTTGTCCTCGATGCTGACGGTCGCCAGGATTTCCGTGCGGCCCAGCCGCAGGTGGGCGCTGCCGGGCGCATGTGGGTTGATGCCCCGCTCCAGCGTCAGGGGCCGGGGGGTCAGGGGGCCGCGGCCCTCGCGGGCGGGGAGCCGGGAGGGGGGGGTGGAGGTCAAGTCGTCACCTGCTGCACCGTGACATTGTGCTCTCTTTCGCCCGTGAGAAGGGCGATGACGGGCCGCGCCGCCGCCGGGTCCCCGGTCACGAGGCAGGTGACGTGCCCGTCTCCCGTCCCCTCCCGCAGCCGCCCCGCCGCTGCAAGCACGTTGCGGGTATGCCGCGCCACCGCTGCCCCCGAATCCAAGAGCGCGAAGGTGTCCCCAAACTCGGCCCGGATGCTGCCCGCCAGGAAGGGGTAATGGGTACAGCCCAAGACGAGCTGGTCGGCCCCGGCCTCCGCCAGCGGGGTGAGCACCTCCCGCAGCACCGCCCGCGCCCGCTCGCCCTCCGCTTGCCCCGCCTCCACCAGCGGCACGAGGGCAGCGCTCACGGCGGTCAGGACCCGCACCCCGGCGGGGTCCGCGAAGCGCTCGATGACGTCTCTCAGGAGGGTGCCCCGCAGCGTGCCCGGCGTGGCCAGCACCCCCACCACCCCGGTGCGGGTTGCGGCCACGGCGGGCTTGACGGCGGGTACCAGGCCGATCACCGGAAAGTCCGGGCCGTACCGCTCACGCAGGTGCCCCAGGCTGAAGGCCGAGGCCGTGTTGCACGCCACCACCACCCCCCCCGCCCCCCGCGCGTGCAGCGCCGCGACCGCCCGCGCCGTGAGGTCGCGGATGTCGTCGTCGGGGCGGCCACCGTAGGGCACGTGTGCGGTGTCCGCGAGGTACAGGAAATCCTGCCCCGGCATCGCCCGGCGCAGCTCTGAGAGTACGCTCAGGCCCCCCACGCCGGAATCGAATACACCGAGGGGAGCTGTGGGGGGGGTCGGCGGCGTCATCGGGGGGGATGATAGCGGGGGTCAGCGGGACGGGGGGACGACCACTCCCCGAACGAAAAAATCAGAACGAAAAAGAAAAAAAGAGGCCCCCAGGCGGAGATCTCCTCTCTCTTTCCGACCCTCAAGCGGAGGCCATCGCCTCCCGGAAGGTCTCCGCCAGCGCCCGGATGCCGCGCTCAATCTGCTCTGGGGTGGCGCTGGAATAACTCAGGCGCATGGTGTTGGCCCCGCCGCCGAGCGCGTAAAAGGGACGGCCCGGCACATAGGCCACACCCCGTTCGATGGCGCGGGGAAACAGTTCGGTGGTATCCAAGCCTTGCGGCAGGGTGACCCACAGGAACATGCCGCCTTCGGGTTCAGTGAACTGTACGCCCGCCGGGAAGTGCTCGCGGATGCGGCCCACCATGTCCCGCGCCCGCTCGCCGTAAGCCTGCTTCACAAGTTCAATCTGCCGGGGGAGCACCTCGTGCACCAGCTCGGTGATAATCATCTGGTTGAAAATCGGCGTGTGCAGGTCAGCGCCCTGCTTGGCCTGCACCAGCTTCTCGATGATGAGCTGCGGCCCCTGCACCCAGGCGTCGCGCAGCCCCGGCACCAGCGTCTTGGAAAAGGACCCCGAATACAGCACGTGGTTGCGCTCTGGGTCGCCGCCCGCGTGCTCCAGCCCCAGGGCAAAGAGGCTGGGCAACGCCTCGCCCCGGAAGCGCAGCTTGCCGTAAGGGTCGTCCTCCAGCACGAACACCCCGTACTGGGCGGTCAGCTCGACGAGGCGGCGGCGGCGCTCCAGGCTGAGGGTGCGCCCGGTCGGGTTCTGGAAGTTGGGAATCGCGTACAGCAGCTTGGCGGGGTGCGCCCTGAGCACGTCTTCCAGTGCGTCCACGTCGATGCCGTGCTCGTCGGTGGGCAGCTCCACGTAGCGCGGGCCGTAGGGCTGAAAGGATTGCAGCGCGCCGAGGTAGGTCGGGGCCTCCACGAGCACCACGTCGCCCTCGTCAATCAGAATCTTGCCGAGCAGGTCCAGCCCCTGCTGGCTGCCGGTCACGATTTGTACGTGCCCCGGCGTCAGCCCCGGCGTTTGGGCGGCAATCCATTCGCGCAGGGGAAGGTGGCCCTCGGTCGTGCCGTACTGCACGGCGGCGGGGCCGTAGCGGTCGAGCACCGCATGGGCGGCTTGCCGAATCGCGTCGAGGGGGAACAGCTCTGGGGCGGGCAGGCCCCCCGCAAAGGAGATGATGTCGGGGCGCTGCGTGAGCTTGAGCAGTTCGCGAATGGCGCTCGCGCTCATGCGCCCAGCCCGCTGAGAGAGCCGCGCAGCGAAGTCCGCGCCGGGCCGCGTGGGGGTGACCTGGGTCATGGATCCATCCTACGCCCGCTTGCCCCCCAGCGGTGCGCCGTCCGGGGAAGATGGACCGGGGCGGGGTAGGATGTCAGCGCACCGCGTGGCCTGCCCCCACCTTCCCCACTCAGCACCCCCGGCAGGCCCCGGCAAGGAGGATTCATGCTCGTCACTGGCAACGACATTCTGGTTCCCGCCCGTGCGGGGCGCTACGGCGTGCCCTCGTTCAACACCAACAACATGGAAATCACCCAGGCCATCATCCACACCGCCGAACGGCTGCGGTCGCCGGTGATGGTGCAGATGAGTGAAGGGGCCATCAAGTACGGCGGCCAGGACCTTGCGAACCTGGTCATCGACCTCGCCGAGCGGGCCAGCGTGCCCGTCGCGCTGCACCTCGACCACGGCTCTTCCTATGAGTCGGCGCTGCGGGCCATCAAGATGGGATTTACGTCCGTCATGATTGACGCCTCGCACCACGGCTTTGAGGACAACGTGCGCGAAACCCGCCGGGTCGTGGAAGCCGCGCACGCGATGGGCATCTCGGTCGAATCCGAACTCGGTCGCCTCGGCGGCATCGAGGAACACATCGTTGTGGACGAGAAGGACGCCTTCCTCACTGACCCAGAGGAAGCCGTGCAGTTTATCGAGCAAACGGGCACCGATTACCTCGCCATCGCCATCGGCACCTCGCACGGGGCCTACAAGGGCAAGGGCCGCCCCTTTATCGACCATGCCCGCATCGAGAAAATCGCCGCGTTGACGACCATTCCGCTCGTCGCGCACGGCTCGTCGGGGGTTCCGGCAGAGATTGTGGAGCGCTTCCGGGCGTCGGGCGGAGAAATCGGGGACGCAGCGGGCATCGCCGACGAGGACCTCCAGCGGGCGACGCAGCACGGCATCGCCAAGGTCAACGTGGACACCGACCTGCGCCTCGCGAGCACGGTCGCCATCCGCGAGGTTCTTCAGAAAAACCCCAAGGAGTTCGACCCCCGCAAAATCTTCGGCCCCGCCCGCGACCTCATGAGCCAGATAGTCGAGCACAAACTGCGCGTGCTCGGCAGCGTTGGCAAGGCCTGACCTGCCCCTTTGCCCCCCAAGATGACCTGTTCCTGATTCAGGCATGATGGCGGTGGCCCACAGGGTTGCGGGGATTTCTCACCCTGGGCGCGTATGCTCCGCCGCAGCATGCGCGCCCTTCGCCTCTTCCTGACGCTGCTGGTCTTGGGCGGCGTGGCCCTGGCCCCGGTGGAGGTCCGCGCCGCGCCCGCGGGGCTGGCGCTGCCCAGCGGCTGGCTCGCTCAAATGACGGCGCTGCTGCCCCAGCCGGGCCAGAGCGCCCTGATCATGGATTGGCAACCCAGCCGCCTGATTGTGGCCCTGCCGGGGCGGGTCGCGGAACTCGGCGGCGACCGCGAGGCGCTGCGCACGGTCATGAGCAAGCTCTCACGCGGCGAAAAACCCGCCTATGACCCCCGCTTGGGCATCAGCCGCGCCGAGTTCGAGAGCTACGTGCTGTTTGAGCCGCTGCTGGCCTCCACCAACAAGCGGGTCAAGTTGCCCGTTACCCGTGAGGGAAGCCGCCTGCGCTTCGGGGACGTGGCGGGCCTCGACGGGGTGCTGCGCGGCCTAGAGATTGACCTGCTCACGGGCGAGCTGCGGGCACCGGAGGGCTTTTCGGGCAAGCCGCAGCTCTTTGTCGCTGAAAATGCGCAGGAACGGTCGCTCGACGTGCAGCACGGCTTCGAGTGGAACCTGCGGGGCAACAACCCCTATACCCAAAACGGCATCAACCTGACCCTGCAACTCGTCGCCCTGCGGGGGGGCCAAGTCGTTTTGAGTGCCTCACGGTTCAGTATGATGAATGGCCGCACCAGTGACGGGCGCGTGATTGTCCAGTACGCCCGCTAAAGCGCCAGCCCCCCTGAGATGACCCCACCCTGACCGCGCCTCAAGGGGTCCTCACCTGAGCTTCAGGGGACGTCACCGGGGGGCCGTTAGGCTGCCAGGTATGACCAAGACCAAGGCCACTTTGTTGCTCGGCGCGGCCCTGACGCTGGGCAGCGCCAGCCTCGCCGAGGCGGGCACTCTCTCGCCCACGCTGCTTCAGCGGGCGCAGCGCGGCGACCAAACGCCGACAGGCGTGATTGTCCGCTTTAAGTTCAGCAACACCGAGCGGGGCCGGGCGCTGTACAAGAGTGCGCGCCAGCAGCTTCAGGCCCGGCTCGCGCAGCTTGGCCCCGCCGCCGGGTTTATCAACCAGGCCCTCAACTCTGGGCAGGTGACCCAGCTCTGGCTTGACCAAAGCATCTACCTGCCCATGACCCCGGTGCAGGCGCGGGCGCTTGCGGCGCTGCCCTTTGTGGACGCCGTCTTCGAGAACTTCCGGGTGCAGATTCCGCGGGCAGCGGCCCTCAGCGCGGCCTCGGCCCCGACGGGCACCCCGTGGCATCTCCAGAGCATCGGGGCACCCCAGGCTTGGGCGGCGGGCTTCCGCGGCCAGAACATCCGGGTGGGGCACCTCGACAGCGGCATTGACCCCAACCACCCGGAATACGCGGGCCGCATCGCCGCCTTCGCGGAGTTCAACGCGGAAGGCGACCGCATCGGCAACACCCCCCGCGATACCACCAACCACGGCACCCACACGGCGGGCCTGATCGCGGGCAAGACGGTGGGGGTGGCCCCGGACGCCCAACTCATCAGCGCCCTGGTGCTGCCGAACAACGAGGGCACCTTTGCTCAGGTCATCGCGGGGATGCAGTACGTCCTCGACCCTGACAACAATGCCGACACCAACGACGGCGCTCAGGTCGTGAACATGAGCCTGGGGATTCCCGGCACCTACGAAGAGTTCATCGTGCCCGTCCAGAACATGCTCAGGGCAGGGGTGGTGCCCGTCTTCGCCATCGGGAACTTCGGGCCGTCCTCGGCGAGCACGGGCAGCCCCGGCAACCTCCCCGACGCCATCGGGGTGGGCGCGGTCGACCAGAATGGACAGGTCGCCAGCTTCTCCAGCCGCGGTCCGGTCGCCTGGCAGGGCCAAATCAACGGTGTCTTCGTCAAGCCCGACATCGCTGCCCCCGGCGTGGCGATCACCAGCTCCTTCCCGAACGGCCAGTATGGTGCCCTGAGCGGCAGCTCGCAGGCCAGCCCCATCGCGGCGGGGGCGGTGGCCCTGCTGCTCTCGGCCAAGCCGGGCACGGGCGTCGACGCCGTGAAGAACGCACTGTACACCTCGGCCAGCAACGCGGGCAGCAAAAACAACAATGTCGGCTACGGCCTGATCAGCGTGCCCGGAGCGCTCGGCAAGCTCGGCGTGACGGCGGGCGCTCCGGCCCCCACGCCTGCGCCCGCCCCGACCCCGACGCCGACGCCCGCGCCTGCTCCCACCCCAGCGCCTACCCCCGCTCCAGCCCCGACGCCGGCGCCTGCGCCCGCTCCCACCCCAGCCCCGGCGCCCGCTCCCGCGCCGACGCCCACTCCAGCCCCAGCGCCGGCCCCGGCCAACCCTACGGGTCCGGCGGGCTTCGAGTTGTGCGCGGTGGAGGGCGGCTTCTGCGACTTCAAGGGCCAGCGCGAGGCGGCTTTCGGCACCGCCGGGCGTTACCTGACGGGCATCGGCACCGACGGCTTCAACTGCACGGTGGCGGAGTGGGGCAGCGACCCCGCGCCAGGCGTGCGTAAAGGGTGCTTTATCAAGCCGGTCGCGGCGCAGCCTGCCCCGGCACCCACCCCCGCTCCGGCGCCTGCGCCCGCACCCACCCCGCCCGCGAGCGGCAGCAAGCCCCGCGTCCTGCTGGTCGACGACGACATGGGGCAGGGGGCGGACGTCACGGCGGCGCTGCGCGACGCGATTAAAGCGAATGCGGCGACGGGCGGGGCCTTTGTGTGGAACACCCAGACCCAGGGGGCCGTGCCGCTCTCCGAGATGCAGCGGGTCGACATCGTGATTTGGGCCACGGGCGAGCAGTACCAGAACACCATCACGGCGCAGGACCAAAACACGCTGCGGCAGTTTCTCGCGGGTGGGGGCCGCCTCCTCGTGACCGGGCAGGACGTGGGCTACGACATTGGCAGCAGCGCGTTCTATACCGGGACCCTCAAGACCCGCTTTGTGGCGGACAGCTCCGGCACCCCCCGCTTGGTGACTCGCGGAGCCTTTGGCAATACCGCTTTTACCCTCAACGCGGCGGGCAGCGCGGGCAACCAGTACTACCCGGACGTCATCGCGGGCACGGGTGGCGGACAGGTCGTCGCGGCCTGGGGCAGCGCGAACGCCACGGCGGGCACCATCACCGCCCAGAGCATCCGGGTGGACCCCAATGCGGCCCGCGCCGGGCAGAAGGTCCAGGACCCGCGCGGCTTAGTCGAGCGCCTCGCTGCGAACCTGATTGGCGGCATCCTGAACAGCATCTTTGGGGGCCAGCCACAGGCCCAGCAGCCCGCGCCCAGGGTGACCGCCCAGAACGCGAACGAGGCCGCCGGAGCCATCGTGGTCAACGACGCGGGCACCTACCGCACCGTCAACATGGGCTTCGGGTTGGAGGGCCTGACGCCGAACAGCCGCAACCTGCTGATGAAGACGAGCTTTGACTGGCTGATGCGCTAAAACTGCTCGGCAGGAAGCAAGGGAAAAGTGGGAAAGAGGGCCTGCGGGCCTTCTTCCCATTCCTCTTGACCCCTTGAGCAGTTTCCCACCGGACCCTCTGCTGTGGCGGGGTAACGTCCCGTCATGCCGACACTCCGCGACATCATGACGCCGAACCCTGTGACTGTAGACCCCCAAGCCACCCTTCAGGAAGTCGCTACCCTGATGCTGGAGCAGGACATCGGGGCCGTGCTGGTCATGGACGGCGAGCATCCCAGCGGCATCATCACCGACCGCGACATCGTGGTGCGGGCGGTTGCCTACGGCCACGATTCCGGCACCGCCGTGACCGACTACACCACCGGGGACGTCTTTACGATGGACGCCGCGACCGACGTGCAGGAAGCTGCCCGCGAGATGGCCGACCGCCAGCTTCGCCGCCTCCCCGTGACCGAGGGCGGCAAGGTGGTGGGAATGGTCAGCCTGGGCGACCTCGCCATCCGCACCAGTGGGGACGCCGACGAGACCGCCCTGCGCGGGGTGAGCCAGCCGAGCGCCGACCCCCAGTAACCGTTACCGCACCAAGGAGGGCCACCCGGCAAAGGGGTGGCCCTGGTTCGTTGGGGGGTCATGAGCGCAAGTCGCGGAGCTTGCGGTACAGTTCCCGTTCCTCGTCTGTGAGGTCACGGGGGACGGTGAGGTTCAGCCGGACATAGAGGTCACCCCGCGTCCCGTCGCGCCGGGGCCAGCCCTGTCCGCGCAGGCGCATGCGGCGGCCCCCGCTGCTGCCGGGCGGCACGGTTAGGGTCACATTGCCCCCCAGCGTGGGCACGGTGACGGAGCCGCCCAGCGCCGCGACGGGGGCGGGCACGTCGACCGTGGTCAGCAGGTCGTCGCCCTCCAGGTCAAAGCGGGCGTCTTCGAGCACCCGAATGGTGAGCAGCACGTCGCCGCCCCCCGGTGCCTGCCCCGCCAGCCGCAGCCGCGCGCCGTCCCGCGTTCCAGCGGGGACCCGCAGGGCAAGGCGCTTGCCGTCCACGTTGATGACCTCGTCGGACCCCGTGAAGGCTTCTTGCAGGGTGACCTGCAACTCGCCTTCGACGTTCTGCACGAACCGCCGTCCCTGGGTGCCGCCGATGCCGCCGAGGAGGTCTTCGAGGTTGACCGCCCCACCCTGAAAGCTGCCCCCCTGGAACCCGCCCCGCCGCCCCCCCATCCCGAAGAGGCCCTGAAAAAAGTCACTGAACTGTGAGGGGTCAAAGCCCGCAAAGTCGCCCGTGAAGTTCCCGGCGTCGCCGTAGCCCGGCGGCACTTGCCCGGTGTGCCCGAACTGGTCGTAGAGCTTGCGCTTTTCCGGGTCAGAGAGCACCGCGTAGGCTTCGCCAATCTCTTTGAACCGCTCGGCAGCCTTTTCGTCGCCCTGGTTCTTGTCGGGGTGATACTGCTTGGCGAGCTTGCGGTACGCACTCTTGATATCGGCGTCGGACGCGCCCCGCGTGACGCCGAGGACGTTGTAGTAATCCTTATATGCCATGGGGAGCCTCCAACGATGAGCGGCCAGCAGGAACGGAATGGTGACGGGCTGACGGCTGGCCGCTGGCTCACTGCTCACTGCTCACTGCTTCTTGCCCACCACCACCCGTGCGGGCCGCACCGAGCGCTCGCCCATGCGGAAGCCGAGCTGATAAACCTGCACAATCACGTCGTCCTGGTCGGCGGGAACCACCTGAACGGCCTCGTGCCAGCGGGGGTCAAAGGCTTCGCCCTCGCGCCCGGTGGCCTCTAGCCCCAAGCCCTGAAAGACCAACAGCACCTTGTTTTGCACGGCCTGAAGGCCAGGAATCAGCCGCGCCGGGTCTTCCTGGCCCATGCTCAGCGCCCGGTCAATGTCGTCGTAAACGGGCATCAGGGCTTCGGCGGCCTTGGCCATCCCCTGCCCCTGGGCGGCGTCTACGTCTTCCTGGGTGCGGCGGCGGTAGCTCTCGAAGTCGGCGGCGAGGCGGCCCAGGCGGTGCTTCAGCTCGGCGTTTTCCTTTTCCAGCTCTTCCGCCCGTTCCAGCTTGCCCATCATCTCCTGAACTTGGGCGAGCATGCCCTCGTCCATGCCGGGAAAGCCCGCCGCTTCGAGGTCCTCTTCGAGATTGTCCGTCTCGGCGGTGGGAAGATCCGTGTCCACCGCGTTGGCGGTCTTGTTCTGCGTTTCTTGCTGCTTCTCGTTGGTGTGGTCGTCTTGGGTCATGGGGGTCCCCCGTCTGCGAAACATGAAGTGAGGATAGGGGAGAGGGGCTGCTGGGCCGTCCTCTCCCCTGGCCGGGTGGTGTGCTGTGGGGTGGACGCCCCGGCTCAGTCGGCGGGCTTGAAGTCCGCGTCAATCACGTCGTCGTCCTGCTTCTGAGCTTGGGGTCCGGCGGCGCTGGCTTGAGCCTGGCTGCCCTGCTGCGCGGCAGTCATAAAGCTCCGCAGCTCTTCTTCCAGCCGCTTCTGGGCACTCTCGATGCGGCTGTCGTCGTCCGAGCGCACGGCTTCCTCAGCTTCGTCGGCGGCAGCTTTCAGCTTCTGCTTGGCCTCCTCGCTGGCTCCGGCCTGCTCGTCGAGTTGGGCCAGCGCCTGCACCCGCAGCGAGTCAAGGTTGTTGCGCTTCTCGACCTTCTCGCGGCGCTTGCGGTCGGCTTCGGCGTTCTGCTCGGCCTCGCGGACCATGCGCTCGACATCGCTCTTGTCGAGGGTGGTGGTGTTCTCAATGCGAATGGAGGCTTCCTTGCCGCTGGTCTTTTCCTTCGCCGTCACGTGCAGGATGCCGTTGGCGTCGATGTCAAAGGTGACCTCAATCTGCGGGCGTCCGGCGGGCATGGGCGGAATCCCTTCGAGCTTGAAGCGGCCCAGGGACTTGTTGTCGGCGGCCATCGGACGCTCGCCCTGCAACACGTTAATCTCTACGCCCGGCTGGTTGTTCTCGGCGGTGGTGTAGATTTCGGTCTTCTTGGCCGGAACGGTGGTGTTGCGGGGAATCATCGGGGCCACCATGCCCCCCTTGACCTCCACGCCCAGCGTGAGGGGAGTCACGTCAACGAGAACGATGTCGCCGAGGTTGGAGTCTCCCTGGATGATGCCCGCCTGCACTGCCGCGCCCAGCGCGACCGCCTCGTCGGGGTTGACCGACTCGTTGGGGTCCTTGCCGATGAGGTCCTTGACGATGCGCTTGACGGCGGGGATGCGGGTCGAGCCGCCGACAAGAATCACCTCGTCAATCTGCGAGGCGCTGAGCTTGGCGTCCGCGAGGGCCTGCTCGACGGGCTGGCGCACCCGGCGCAGCAGGTCGGCGGTCAGCTCCTCGAACTTCGCCCGCGTCAGGGTGCGCTCCAGGTGCAGCGGGGTGCGCGTCTCCGGGTCGAAGGTGATAAAGGGCAGGCTGATGGTGGTTTCCGAAGCGTTGGACAGCTCAATCTTGGCCTTTTCCGCCGCCTCAATGAGCCGCTGGAGGGCCTGAGGATCCTTGCGCAGGTCAAAGTTGTGTTCCTTTTGGAACTCGCCCGCGAGCCAGGCCACGATGCGCTGGTCGAAGTCCGCGCCGCCGAGGTGGGTGTCGCCGGAGGTGGACTTGACCTCAAAGACGCCGTCGCCGAGTTCGAGGATGGTCACGTCGAAGGTGCCGCCCCCCAGGTCAAAGACCAACACCGTCTCGTTGCCCTTGCGCTCCAGGCCGTAGGCCAGAGCAGCGGCGGTCGGCTCGTTGATGACGCGCAGCACGTTCAGGCCCGCGATTTCGCCCGCCTGCTTGGTGGCTTCACGCTGCGAGTTGTCGAAGTAGGCGGGCACCGTAATGACCACGTCCCGAATCTTTTCGCCCAGCTTGGCCGAAGCGTCCTGCACCAGCTTGCGCAGCACTTCGGCGCTGACCTGTTCGGGGGCGAGGTCTTGGCCGTTGACTTCAATGCGCACCGACCCGCCGGGGCCTTCTTTCACCACGAAGGGGACGCGGGCAGCTTCCTCTTTGACCTCGTCCCAGCGGCGCCCGATAAAGCGCTTGACCTCAAAGAGGGTAGCCTTGGGGTTCAGGGCGGCCTGGCGGCGGGCGATTTGGCCGACGAGGCGCTCGTCGCCCTTGTAGGCCACGACGGAAGGGGTGGTGCGGGCACCTTCGGCATTCACGATGACTTCGGGACGACCGCCCTCCATGACGGCAATCACAGAGTTGGTGGTGCCGAGGTCGATTCCGACAGCTTTGGGCATGATGGCTCCTTGAAGAGATGAAGTGAAGCGGACAGAAGTAAGATTCTGCTGCCCGGCGGACAGCAGTCCTTAGCCGCAAACAGCATAAGCCTACAGTTTGAAACTGTCAATAGACTTGAGTGTGATTCGCTCAAATCTGGTGCGCCCGGCGACCGGACGGGCGAGGGCGACATCGCCGCTTCTCTTCCAGAATTTCCCAGCGCCGCCGCCCTACACTGGGGCATGACACGGGGCCAGAGGGGGGGCGCGGGCGGGTGAAGCGGGTCTCTTGGGGATGGGGGCTGGCGGCGGCGGCAGGGGCTTTGCTGCTGCTGATTGCGCTGCTGGGGCCGCGTAGCCGCCCCAACGAGCTGGCGCTGGCCGACTTCGCGGCGGCGCTGCGGGCGGGCGACGTGCAGGCGCTCACCGTGCAGGTGCAAAACAACACCGCCCTGCTCACCGGACGGCTGGCGGGCGGCGATTCGTTCCAGACCCGCACCCTGGCCGCCGACCCCCTCATCGCGCTGCCCCGGCTGGAGGCGGCGGGCGTGCAGGTCACCTACGCCGCGCCGCCGCGCCTGAGCGTCCTGACGCTTGTCAGTGGCCTGCTCACGGGCCTCCTGATTGTGGCGCTGCTCGTGCTGCTCTTTCGCCGCCCTGGGACCGGGGAGGGGGCGGCGGGGGCGTTTGGGAAGTCGAAGGCGGCGGTGGTGCAAGAGGGGCAAATCAAGCTCACCTTTGCCGATGTCGCGGGCTGCGACGAAGCCAA
>NZ_AXWT01000018.1:43674-76174 GCF_000482805.1 Deinococcus murrayi DSM 11303
CTGGGGGAGCTGCTGCGTGCAGGACCGCTGGCGGCAGGCTACCCCGATGCGCGCTGGACAACCTCCCGCGTGCGGGAGGTGATCGGAGCGTGCTTCGACGTGTGGTACCACGCCGATCACGTCAGGAAGTTGCTTCACCAGCTCGGGTTCAGCCCTCAAAAACCAGAACAGCGTGCTGTGGAGCGGGATGAACAAGCCATCCAGACCTGGGTCGAGCAGACGCTCCCCAGGTTGGAAAAAAAAGGTCGAGCAGGGCGCGACCCTGGTCTTCCTCGATGAAAGTGGCTTCAGCCTGAAACCGACGGTCACCCGCACCTGGGCGGTCCGAGGACACACACCGATCATCACGGCCAAAGCCAGCTGGGACAAGCTTTCCACCATCGGCGCCATCACCACGAGCGGCCAGTTCCTGCAACACACGCGCTCGGGAGCCATTCGGGGCGCCCAGGTGGTGTCCTTCTTCCACCATCTTCTCCGGCACGCCCAAGGCGAGATCGTCGTCGTGATGGACAACGCTCGCATCCACAAAACGAAGGCCCTGAGGGCCTTCGTCGAGCAGCAGCCTCGTCTCACCGTCAAGTATCTCCCGCCCTACGCGCCTGAGCTCAACCCCATCGAGCGGGTGTGGGCCTACGTCAAAGGGTCAGTCCTGGGCAACTTCTGCCCCAAGGACCTCGCTGAGCTGAAGGGGA
Source organism: Deinococcus murrayi DSM 11303 (assembly GCF_000482805.1). Lineage (GTDB taxonomy): Bacteria > Deinococcota > Deinococci > Deinococcales > Deinococcaceae > Deinococcus > Deinococcus murrayi. The sequence goes on from NZ_AXWT01000018.1 coordinate 44,367, forward strand.
GGCTAAACGCCGCGTGGCAACGGGTTCGCTCTGTTCACCTTCCACAGCGTCTCACTCACGCCTACTGCACGTCCCAAACTTAGGCCGGAACCAATAAGGTCCGGCTAGACCCCCACCCGCAGCCGCTCCAGCAGGCGCAGGTACGCCTCGGCGGTCACGCGCACGTCGCCCAAAGAGCGGTGCCGCCCACCGGGAGCGAAGCTGAGGCCCAGCCGCTCGGCGAGGAGGTCGAGGCGGTGCGAGCGCTCTGCGGGAAACGCTTGGCGCGAGAGTTGCAGGGTGCAGTGCTGGGCCGGGGGTGCCCAGCGCAGGCCGTAGCGCCCCGTCGCCGCCCGCAGAAAGCTCGTGTCAAAGCTGATGTTGTGCGCGACGACCACTGAGTCACCCACGAAGTCGAGAAACTGGGGCAACACGTCGCCAAGGTCCGGGGCGTCCCGCACCATCGCGTCGCTGATGCCGTGGACCTGCTGCGCCCGCCAGGGAATCCGCAGGGGGTGACCGTCGCCACTCAGCGGGCGCACCAGCGTCTCGAAGCGCTCGTCCTCCACGACGCGGCCATCCCGAACCCGCATGGCCCCGATTTCGACGATGGCGTCGCGTTGGGGCGATAGCCCGGTCGTTTCTAGGTCGAAGACGACGACGTTCACGAGTCGCAGGGTAGCGCGTCCGGCGGGGAAAGCGGCCCCCCTTCGGCGGCCCGCACCCCCGCGGCCTGAGCCGACATCAGTGCCGCGAGTGCCTCTTCCTTGCCCTTGGCCTCTACCTCAATCCAGGGCACGTCGCGGTAGGCGCTGGGGAAGTCCGTAATCAGGTGGCTGTGGCGGCGGTCTTGGGGGCTGCCCAGGCCGTTGGAGAGATGGACGACCTGCCACGCCGGGGGCCGCCAGGTGGCGCGTGCCTTCAAGACCCACTCGCGCACGCTGGGATGCTCCTGGCTGGGCAGGCCTTCGCGGATGACGTGATGGTGGGCATCGAACACGAGGGGCACGCCCGTTCCCTCGCAGACGGGCAAGAGGTCCTGCGGGCCGTAGGCGCGTTCGTCGTTTTCCAGGCCCAGGCGCAAGCGGGCCGCGTCGGGCAGGTCGGGGATGACCGCGGCGAGTTCGGCCCCCCGCCCCCCCTTGCCACCGTGCAGCAGCAGCAGGTTCCAGGTCGAGCGCGGAAAGCCGAAGCGGTCGAGCGTGTCGGCGTGAGCGGCCAGCGCCCGCACGCTGGCGGCGCGGACCTCCGGGCGGTCAGAGTTCAGCACGATGAACTGTTCGGGGTGCATCAGCACGCGGATTCCGGCGTTCGTCAAGGCCTCCCCCGCCTCCCGCATCTGCCCGGCGAGGTGGTCCAGCACCGCCCGCCCGGTGTCGTCGCCCTCCAGGTCGAACATCGGAAAGAGGCTGGAACTCAGGCGGTAGAGCCGAATGCCCCGCGCCGCGCAAAACTCGGCGGCCCCCCGCACCCGGCGGATGTTGTCGGCGTACAGGTCGAGGAGCTTGGCTTCTCGCTCGGCGGGCGAGAGCTTTTGGTAGTTCGTCCGGGTGACCGTTCGGAAGCGCACCTCCGGGCCGACCGTCATGCACACCAGGCCGTAGGCGGGGGTGCTCACGAGGCCCCCCGTTTCGCCGCCGCCCGGCAGCGGTCCGAGCAATATTTGACCTGCTCCCAGTCGCGCTCCCACTTCTTGCGCCAGGTGAAGGGCAGCCCGCACACCGCGCAGACCTTGCTGGGCCGCTCGGAGGGCTTGCGGCCCCCGCCAAAGCCCTTGGCCCGCTCAGGCATGGGCCACCTCCAGCGCGGTTAGAGCGCGGGCGGCGAGAGCGGTGGGGAGGTCGGCAGCCGCCACGTCGAGGGTCAGCACGTCTGGCTCGTCCCGGCCCGGCAGTTCCAGCGTGGCGAGTTGCGAGGGCAACAGGTCCGGCCCCGCGTAGTGCCCGGCGCGGGCCGCCAGCCGCTCGCGCAGCGAAGCCTCCGGCACCCGCAGGAACAGGAAGCGCACCCCCGGTCCCCGCAGGGCGTCCCGGTAGACCCGCCGCAGCGCCGAGCAGGCCAGCACCACGCTCTCCCGCGCTCCCAGTTCCGCTCGCAGCCGCTCCAGCCAGGGCCAGCGGTCCGCGTCCGTCAGCGCCTCGCCCCGTGCCATTCGGCGGCGGGCGTCCGGCGTGTGGAAGTCGTCGCCGTCCAGAAAGGGCCAGCCTGTGCGGGCGCTCAGCTCGCGCCCCAGAGTCGTCTTGCCACTGCCCGCCACGCCCATCACAACCAACCGCATGGGGACAGTCTGAGGGTTGGCCCACCGGGCAACCGTGGGCATGAAGGAAATGGGTTGACGCCGGGGCCAGGACCCCTCAAGCTGGGTAGCACAAGCCTTGCGAGGCAAGCCTTTCCCCTGGAGGTTCATCCATGACGCCCCTGAAATCCGGCACCGTCGATCTGGTCATCCTGTCGTCCCTGCACGAGCAGCCGCGCTACGGGCTGGAACTGGCCGACCACATCGGCACCCGCAGCGGGGGCCTCTTCGAACTCTCGGAGGGGAGCCTCTACCCCGCGCTGCTGCGGCTGAGCCGGGCCGGGCTGATCGAGGGCGAGTGGCACCCCACGCCGGGGGGCGGCAGTCCGCGCAAGGTCTACCGCCTGACCGACGCGGGGGGCCAGGAACTTGCGCGGCGGCGGACCGAGTGGGAACGGCTTCAGGTGGCCGTCAACGCCCTGCTGCTGCGCCGGGGGGCGTTGGCATGAGCCGCACCTTCTCCCGCTACGTCCACCGCGCCACGCTGGGCCTGCCCCGGCAGGAGCGCCTGGAAGCCGCCGCCGAACTCCGCACCCACCTGATGGACCGCGCCGCCCGGCTGGAAGCCGAGGGCTTTTCGCGCGAGGAAGCCGAACACCTTGCCGTGAAAGGCATGGGCGACGTGGGCGTGACCAACCGCCAACTGCTGGGGCACGTCTTCACCAACCGGGTGGCCTGGGCCGTCCTGGCCGTGCTGGTGCTGGGGGGAGGAGGCTGGTGGGTATGGCAGAACGTGCCGCTGCCGATGTGGGGACAGGCGACGTGGCGCTGGGACAGCGAGCTGGAGACGGCGGACCTGGCGGCGTTGTTCGAGGATTCCGCCGCACCGCGCGGTGACTACCTGGCCGGGCAACTCTCGGTTCCCTCCCGGACCACCTGGCTGTATACCGCGCTGGTCCCCCGTGACGACGAGGGTGCCGCCTGGCTGAATCTCTCGAATCTTCAGCTCAGCACAGAGCAGGGGCAGGCGTCTATCCCGGCGAATCGGCGGGTCATCTCTCGCGTGCTGCTGGGCGGCGCAGCCTGGGAAGCGGCCACGCCCAACTGTGAAGGTGCCGCGCCGCAGGTCCGGCTGTATGTCGGGACGCTGCCGATCAGTCCCTGGGGCCTGGGCAGCGTCTGCACGGGAGTCAAGCTCCCGCCTACCAGCCAGCTCTGGGGCTGGAGCGCAGGCTGGCAGCCGGTGGCGCAGGAGCGCACGCCCTTGCCCCTGAACCGCTGGACCGTGGTGGCCGCTTACGGGGTAGGCTACGGGGAGAAAGGGCGGGAGAAAAACACTTCCGTCGTCACCCAGCCTTCGCTGAGCCGCCACGCCGTCCTATACGCCGTGATGCCCGCCGACCACGCCCTGCACACTGGACACGGGGTTCCGCCCGGCACGTCCGGCAACATCTACCTGGAAACCAAAACCTGGGTGAAAGACGCCGCTGGCCTTCCCCGCCCGGTTCTGACCATGCCCCGTCCCTAAGCCCCCAGCGCCGCGTGCGCCTCCAACAAAAGCGCCTCGGTTTCCTCCCAGCCCACGCAGGCGTCGGTGACGCTCACGCCGGGCTGAAGCTGCGAGAGGTCGGCGGGGATGGCCTGCTTGCCGGGGCGCAGGTTGGATTCCAGCATCAAGCCCCGGATGGCTCCCTGACCCGCGAGGCGCTGCGCGAGCACGTCCCGCCACACCGCCGCCTGCCGGGTGTGGTCCGAGCCGCTGTTGGCGTGCGAACAGTCCACCATGACGGCGGGGGTCAGGCCCGCGGCTTCCATCAGCGCGGCGGCCTCCGCGACGAAGGGGGCGGCGTAGTTCGGCCCGGCCCGGCCCCCGCGCAGGATGACGTGCCCGTGCGGGTTGCCCCGCGTGTGGACCACGCAGGCGCGGCCATCGTCGTCCACTGTGAAAAAGGCGTGGGGGTGCCGGGCCGCGAGGATGGCGTCTACGGCGAGCTTGAGGCCGCCGCCCGTGCCGTTCTTGAAGCCCATCGGGGCGCTGACCGCACTCGCCATCACCCGGTGGGTCTGCGACTCGGCGGTGCGCGCCCCCAGACAGGCCCACGCCACCGCGTCGAAGAGGTACTGCGGCGCAAAGGGGTCAAGCAGCTCGGTGGCGACCGGCAGGCCGAGTTCGGAGACGCGCAGCATCAGCTCGCGGGTGCGGCGCAGCCCGGCGTTCATGTCGTTCGCGCCCGTCATGTCGGGGTCGATGAGAAAGCCGCGCCAGCCCACCGTCGTGCGGGGCTTATCGACGTAGACGCGCATCTGCACTTCCAGCCGCCCCGCCACCCGTGCCCGCAGAGCAGCGAGGCGCTCTGCGTAGGCCAGCGCCTCCCCGAAGTCGTGGACCGAGCACGGCCCCACCACCGCGAGCAGGCGCTCGTCCCGCCCCGCGAGGATGTCCTGCGCGGCTTGCCGCCCGGCGAGCACGGTCGCCTCGGCGGCGGGCGTCAGGGGCAGCTCGACCTTGAGGTCGCGGGGGGTGACGAGCGGCGTAAAGGCCGTGACGTTGAGGTTTTCGGTGCGGGTAGGGTGGAGGGGAGGGGCAGGCTGAGGCATGGTGGTCCTTTCGGGGTACCAATGAAGCAATGAAAAAAGGCCCGGAGGGGTGGGACTCCTCCGGGGGGCTGGGGGGGCTGCCAGTGCAGCGCGGCGTTCAGGCCCGGAGGAACCGGGGCCAATAGAAGAACGCGGCGCGGGGCGACATGCGGTCAGTGTACGGCGGACAGGTGAGAACGGAGCCGGGCGGTCTAGAGGATTGGGCGGGGGCGCAGCCCGCCCCCGCTCCAGCCTGACCCAGTTCGTCCGGTACACTGGCCTCCGGTCGGACGCAAGCCCGCGCGGGAGGCTACTCGCCAGGGCACGCGGGTCCGAGGACCAGTGGAGCCGGAGGGGGACGGCTCCAGCCCCTTTTCCTCTTGTCCACAGGGGGCGACCGCCCGGCCCCGGTGCCCCAGGTGGGGCGGCGCGGCGCTCCAGGCTTTCCGGAGGTGTCCATGTCCATACCGTGTTCTCTTCCCGGCGCGGGCGGTCCATGACGCTCGCGGTCTTTTTCCCGTTTCTGATGGCCGCGCTCGCCGCGTGGCTGGGGCCGCGGCTGGGCCGCCGCACCGGGTACGTCGCGGCGGCGGCCTTCTTGCCCGCCCTGCTTTTGATTCCTGACCTGCTGCGGATGCCGGGGGCGACCCCCGCGCTGGAGGTCACCCGCTGGGTGCCCACGCTGGACCTCGACCTCGCCTTTCGGGGAGACGGCTTCTCGCTGCTGTTCGCCGTCCTGATTGGCGTCATCGGCACGCTGGCGAGCCTGTATTCGGTCGCTTACCTCTCGGACCGAGAACGCTTCGGGCGTTTTTACAGCTACCTGCTGCTCTTCGGCGGCTCGATGCTGGGGCTGGTGCTCACCGACAATCTCGTCGCGCTGTTTGGCTTCTGGGAGATGACCAGCGTGACGAGCTTCCTCCTCATCGGGCTGTGGCACACGCGCTCGGCGGCGCGGGACGGGGCGGTCAAGGCCTTTTTGGTCAGCGCGCTGGGGGGCTTAGCTCTCTTGGCCGCCGTCGCGCTGATTGCCTTGGGCGGCGGCAGCACCTCGCTCTCGGCGCTGGACGTGGCGGCGCTGCGCGAGTCGGCATACTTCGCCCCAGCGCTGCTGCTCACGCTGCTGGCGGCCTTTACCAAGTCGGCGCAACTGCCCTTTCACCTCTGGCTTCCGACCGCGATGGAGGCCCCGACCCCGGTGTCGGCCTTCTTGCACTCCGCGACGATGGTGAAAGCAGGGGTGGTCCTGGTTGCCAAGTTCGGGCTGCTGTTTGGCTCCTCGGCGCTGTGGTCCGGTATCATCGTGCCGGTGGGCCTGGCCACGCTGGTGTGGGGGTCGTGGCTGGCGCTGCGGCAAACTGACCTCAAAGCACTGCTGGCCTATTCCACCGTGTCGCAGCTCGGCCTCCTGATGAGCCTCTACGGGTTGGCCGACGCCGAGGGCCGCTTTGCCGCGACCGTGCATCTGCTCAATCACGCGGCCTTTAAGGCGGCCCTCTTTTTCGTGGTGGGCATCATCGACCACGAGACGGGTACGCGGGAGATTCCGCTGCTGGGGGGGCTGCGCCGGGCGCTCCCCGTCACCTTCGCGGTCGCCCTGCTCGCCTCGCTCAGCATGGCGGGGCTGCCGCCCCTCGGCGGCTTTATCTCCAAGGAGCTGTTTTACGAAACCATGCTGCACCAGGGGCCACTCTTCCTGGCGGTAGCGGTCGCGGGCAGTGCGCTGACCTTCGCGTATTCGTTCCGGCTCATGCGGGTCTTTTGGGGCAGCCCCCGCGCCCCCGCTGGGGCCACGCCGCACGAGGCCCCGCTCGGCCTGACCGTGCCCGCGGCAGGCCTCGCGCTCACCGCGCTGGCCTTTGGGCTGTTGCCCGGCACCGCCGAGACGCTCACCCGTACGGCGAGCGCGGCGCTGAACTTCGCGGATTACGGCGGTTACCTCAAGCTGTGGCACGGAGTCACGCCCGCGCTGCTGGCGACGGTGCTGACCTGGCTTATCGGGGCGGCGCTGGTCTGGCGTGCGGCGACGGTGGAGGCGCTGGGGCGGCGGCTGACCCCCCGCGTGAATGCCAACACGGTCTATTACGCCCTCACCCAAACGGTGAATGTCTTTTCCTCGTGGCTGATTGCCCGCACCCAGGGCTTGCCGCTGCCCGACCAACTGCGCATCATGCTCGCTGCCGCCGCCCTGATGGCGGGCTACGCGGTGTGGCGGGCACCGCAGGTTTTTCCGCCCATCGGCACCCCGCCGCTGGGGGTCCTGCCGGTCGCCGCGCTGCTGGTGGCCGGGGCGGTAGGGGTGCTGCTCTCGCGGGGCCGCCTCACTGCCGTCATCGTGACCGGGCTGACGGGCTTTGGCAGCGCGGCGGCGTTCCTGGCCTTCCGCGCCCCCGACCTCGCGCTCACGCAACTGCTCGTCGAAGCGGTCACGGTGATTCTCTTCTTGCTCGCCTTCCGCTACCTGCCGGGGGTGCGCGACCTCCCGCGCACGCGGGGGCGCTACGCCTTTGACGTGCTCGTCGCGGGGCTGGCGGGGGTGGGGGCCACCCTGCTGGTGCTCGCCAGCCTGCGCTTTCAGGCCCCGCCCATCTCGCCCTACTACCTCGAATACAGCTACAAGGGGGGCGGCGGCAAGAACGTGGTGAACGTGATTTTGGTGGATTTCCGCGGCTTCGATACCCTGGGTGAGGTGCTGGTGGTGGGCATGGTCGCCCTCGCGGTCCTGAGCCTGGTGCGGTTGGGCAAGCCGGGCCGCCCCCGCCGCGCCCCCGACGACGCGGCAGAACTCGCGGCAGACCTCGCCGCCCGGAGGCGGCCATGACTCCCCGCCCGCGTGACCCCCAGGGTCCGGCTCCCGCGCCCCTGACGGGCGACCCCATCTTGCGCTCGACGAGCCGGGCCGTGTTCGCGCTGGTGCTCCTCTTTGCTTTCCTGCTGCTGTGGCGAGGGCACAACGCGCCGGGCGGGGGCTTTATCGCCGGGCTGATGACCGCGAGTGCGCTTTTGCTGCACCGCATCGCCTACGGCTCTTCTGCCCTGCGCACCGACCCGGTGCGGCTGATTCCCTGGGGGCTGGCGCTCTCCTTCACCACCGGGCTGGTGCCCTACCTGCTGGGCAAGCCCTTTCTCAAGAGTGACTACGGCTACATCACCACGGCGATTACGGGCGAGTTTGAGTGGGCGACCGCCCTGCTCTTCGACCTGGGTGTCTTTCTCATCGTGGTGGGGGGCAGCCTCACCATCGCCTACGCCCTGACCGACGTGGAGCCGCAGGAGACGGTGGAGGGGGACGAATGAAGCGGCAGCGACCAGTGGCCAGCCCCCAGCCGCCAGGGGGCGGCGTGGCCCAGGCTTTCCGGCTCCTTCCACCGCTTTCTTGCCGTGCTTTCCGCAACACCTACGGCTCTGTCCAGCTGGCCGCTGGGTCCTGGCCGCTGGAAACCCGTTCCCCGGAGGCCCCCTGAATGGAACCCCTCTTTGCCCTGATTATCGGCTTGCTGGTGGCGGCAGGCGTCTTTTTGCTGCTGTCGCGGGTCATCGTGCGGGTGGTGCTGGGGCTGAGCTTTATCGCCTATGCTGCCAACCTGGCCATCCTGACGGTAGCAGGCCTGCGCGACGTGTCGCCGCCGCTCCTGACGCTGCCCGGTCCCTACACCGACCCCTTGCCGCAGGCCCTCATCCTGACGGCCATCGTGATTGGCTTTGCGACGACCGCCCTGCTGCTCACGGTGGCGCTGCGGGCCTATCAGGTCGCTGGACACGATGACGTGGCGGCCTTTGGCGACAATCTCGCCCGCGACCCGGACGCCCAAGACGGCTCCTTCGCCGACCCGGAGCACCAGAGTCCCGACCGCCCCGACGTCGAAGACGAGGAGGCCGACCCCGCCCCCACCGGAGGGCGCCCATGACCCCAGCGGACCTCGCGTGGCTGCCGCTGGCCCCCATCCTCACGCCCATGGGCCTCGGCCTGCTGCTGCTGTATCCCTGGCGCAGGCCCGTGCGGGTCGGCCTGGCGTTCGCCGGGGCGCTGCTGACCCTGCTGTTCGCTGCCGGACTGGTCGCGGCCACCGCCGGGGGCACGGTCCTGAGCAGCAGCCTGGGCGGGTGGCCCGCACCCTTTGGCATCGTGATGGTCGCCGACCGCCTCGCGGCGTGGATGAGCCTGCTCGCGGCCCTCAGCGGCCTGCTGGCGGTCTGGCAAGCCGCCGCCGACCCCGACCCAGTGCGGGAAAAACACCACTTCTTTGCGCTGCTGTTTTTCCTCTTTACCGGGGTGCAGATGTCGTTCCTGACGGGCGACCTCTTTAACCTGTTCGTGGCCTTTGAGGTGATGCTGGTCGCCTCCTACGCGCTCGCGGTGCTGGGGTCTACTCGCGAGCAACTGCGCGAAGGCTTCCGCTACATCGTCATGAACCTGGTCGCCTCGGCCCTGTTGGTGGTCACCTGCGGGCTGGCCTACGGGGTGCTGGGCACCCTGAACTTCGCGCATCTCGCGCAGCGTTCGGCAGAGCTGGGGCCGAACACCACGGTGACGGCGGTAGGCGTGCTGCTGCTGGTCGTGTTCGCGGCCAAGGGAGCGCTCTTTCCGCTGGGCTTCTGGCTGCCGGGCACCTATCCGGCGCTGCCGCCTGCCGCCGGAGCTTTTTTCGCGGCGGTCCTCACCAAAGTAGGCATCTACGCCCTGATGCGGGTGTTCACGACCGTCTTTCCCCAAGACCCCGCCCTGCCAAACACGCTGCTGCTGGGGCTGGGCGCCGTGACGATGCTCTTCGGGGCCTTCGGCGCCGTCAGCCAGCGCGAGTGGCGGCGTATCCTGTCTTTTACGGTCATCAGCTCGGTGGGCTACCTCGCCTTTGGGCTGGGGCTGGGCACCCCCGAAGCCTTGCGGGCCAGCGTGGCGTACCTCGCGGTCAGCGTGCTCGTGACGGCAGCGCTCTTTGCCATCGCCGCCGTCGCGGAGCGGGCCGCCGGGTCGCGGCTGGTGCGCATGCGGGGCATGTTGGATTTCCTGCCGCTGCTGGCGGGCTGTTTCCTGCTCTGTGCGCTGACGGTGGCGGGGTTGCCCCCGACCGGAGGCTTTGTCGCCAAGTACGCGCTCGTGCGGGCGGGCCTGGCCCAGGGGTCACCGCTGGCCCTGGTTGCCGTCGTGAGCGCCCTGCTCGCCAGCTTGGTGCTGCTGTACGCCATGCTGAGCGTGTGGCGAGGGTTTTTCTGGGGGCGGCACCTGCTGACCTTTCCGGTATACCGAGTCCCGCTCGGCCTGCGGGGGGTCGCCTACACCGCGACCGCGCTGGTCGCGGGGCTGACCCTCTTCGCCGGGCCGCTGTTCGGTTGGGCCGAGGCGACGGCACGCGAACTTCGCCAGCCAGAAGGGTACATCCGGGGTGTGCTCGGCACAGACCCCGTCGTGATTCCGCCCCCACCCACCCTCCCGGAGGAACCATGAACCGCCCGACCTTGGTTTCCCTGCTGGCGGTGGTCTGGGCCTTGCTGCTGGGCGACCCCGCCCTGCGCCACCTCGCAGTGGGGTTGGGGTTAGGGGTGCTCATCGTGCGGCTGTTTCCCGGCGGAGTGGGTCCGGGGGCAACCTTGCGGCGGCCCGACCTGCGGGCGTCGCTGCGGCGTGGCGTCGCCTGGCTCCGGCTGCTGGGGTTTTTCCTGCGCGAGCTGACGGTGGCCAACGTGCAGGTCGCGCTCCTCGCCTTGCAAAGCCGCCCGCGGCTCAATCCCCTCATCGTGGAGGTCCCACTGCGGCTGCGGAGCGAAGGAATGCTCACACTGCTCGCTTTTACCATCACCCTGATGCCCGGCACGGTCGCCATGGGCCTTAGCCGCGACCGCCGCACCCTCTACGCCCACGCCATCGGCACCGCCGACGCCGAGGCTGCCCGCGCGTCCATCGTGCGGGTAGAAAGCTACCTGCTGCCGCTGGAAACCCCTCCTTCCTCCCTTTCCCCCACCGGAGGCCCCGCATGATTATCAATCTCGCCCTGGGCATCGTGACCCTCTCGGTGCTGCTCGTGACCTACCGCGTGCTGCGCGGCCCCTCATGGGGAGACCGCATCATGGCCTTTGACTTTCTGAGCGTGAATCTGGTCGTGCTGTTCGCCCTCATCGCCGTGCGGACCGGGTACCTCGTGATGCTGGACGCCGCGCTGGTCCTCAGCCTGCTGGGATTTCTCTCGACCGTGGCCCTCACCCGTTACCTGCTGCTGGGAAGGGTGATGAAGTGAACCCGCGGGCTGACCGACGTTCGCCGTCCGCCGGGAGGGCAGCGCGGCATGGATGACTTCCGGCTCGCCCGCGACCTGCCCATCCTCTTTGGGGCCTTTTTCGTGCTCACAGCGGCGATTGGGGTGGTGCGCTTTCCCGACCTGTACTCGCGGCTGCACGCGAGCAGCAAGCTCGTCACCCTGGGGTCAGCGGGCATCTTCCTGGGGGTGGCCTTTGCCCTCAGCGACGCGGCGGCCTTTACCCGGCTGGCGGCGGTGCTGCTCTTTCAGTTCCTGACGACGCCCCTCTCGGCGTACCTCATCGCGCAGGCCGCCTACTTGCGGGGCCTGCCGCCCATCCTGACGGGCGGGGTCGACGAGTGGGGCGCGCTGGGCCGCGCCGATGAGGTCGCGCAGGCCGACCGCGAAGCCCAGCGCTTGCTGGCCGCCGAAAGCGGAGAGGACGAGGGTTAAAGCATCAGACAGAAAGAATGCCTGATGGTCTGACCCTCTCCCCTCTTGAGCCTCGCAAAGAACGGCGCAGCAGAGGAAGCCTTGCGAGCGCTTGGGGTGACCTGTACAGCTTCGCAGGAGAGGGGCGGCCAGACCAGCTCGCCGGGCATCGCCCCTCGTCCACTGCTCTAAGCGTCAGCAATCTGGCGCAGGCGCTCGACCCGCTCGGCCAGCTCGGCCAGGTGGAGGCCGCGCAGGGCGCGGGCGGCCCGGTCTATCCCGGCCCCATCCACCCGGTTTTCGTTCCAACCCGCGATGAGCATCGCGCAGCCCTGCAAGGCCTCCCCCATCTGCTCGCGGTGAAACATCGCGGCCAGCGTGCCTTCCCGCTGGGGCTGGGTTTGCTGCACCTGCCCCTGCACATCGAGGACGACCCCCATAAACACGGGGTCCAGCCGGGCGCGGTCGTCGGGCGAGAGGATGACGTCGGGGGAACCGGGCGCTGGGGTCATGGGAGGCAGTCTAGAGCACCCCCTCAGCGCCCGCCGAGGGGCGAGAGCAGCAGCGGCGCGACCACCAGGCCGACGAGCACGCCATTGAGCAGGGCCGCGAGCAACAGGGTCAGGCCCGCCGACACGGGGTCGCGCAGGTTCATGCTCGACTGCACGGCGAGGTACCCGAATGCCACCAGCGCCACCGTGACGAGCAGGCTGACCAGCCAGCCCAGGATGGGAATGATGCCGAGCAGGGTCCCCAGAATACTCAGGGGCACGTAAAACAGCGAGAAGGTGTAGGCGACTTCCTCGTAGCGCCCGGTGCCGCGGAAGAACTGACGGCCCAGGAGATAGACGGCCCCGGTAAAGACCCCGAACTGCACCGGAATCAGCAGCAGGCGGCTCAAAAACTGGCCCAGCACCGTCACGCCCTCGTGGAAGGGGGCGAACAGCGCCGCGATGAGGGCGGACACCAGCGCGGCGAGGCCCACGTACACAAAGGCCTGCTGGACCCCGCCGCGGCGCTCAAAGAGTTCAAAGGTCTGAGAACTGGGGCGACTCAACACCGCTGTGCTCTGGGCGAACATATCCTGGAGCGTGGCCTGTATTCGGGTCGGAGCGCTCATGTCCCCCTATACGCGGCGAAGACCAGAGACGTTCCTGCCCCCCATGCGACAATCAACCCATGACAGACCTTCCCTCCTCAGACGCGGCCAGCCCCCAAACCCATTCGGGCTTTGTGGCCATCGTGGGCAAACCCAACGTCGGCAAGAGCACCCTGCTCAATGCCTTTCTCAATACCAAGGTGGCCCCCACCAGTCCGCGGCCCCAAACCACCCGCCGGGGCGTGCGCGGCATCTTCTCTACCGATACCCATCAAATCGTCTTTGTGGACACACCGGGCCTGCACAAGCCCAAAGACGCGCTGGGCAAGTACATGAACCAGGAGGTCCACAGTGCCCTCAGCGACGTGGACGCGATTCTCTGGGTCGTGGACCTGCGCCACCCCCCCACCGACGAAGACCAGCTCGTGGCCCGGCAGGTGCGCGAGTTGCCCAAGCCCCTTTTCCTGATTGGCAACAAGACCGACGCCGCCAAATACCCTGACGAGGCGATGAAGCTCTACCGCGCCCTGCTCGAAGAACGCACGGGCGAGACGACCGAGGTCATGCTCAGCGCCCAAAACAGCCCGGAGGCGGTGGCCACCCTGCGCGAGCAGATTCTGGACGCCCTGCCCGAAAACCCCTTCTTCTTTCCGCGCGGCGCGGCTTCCGACCAAAGCCGTGAGCAGTGGGCCGCCGAAATCATCCGCGAGGAAGCGATGAAAAAGCTGCGCGACGAGCTGCCCTATGCCGTCGCCACCCGCGTGAACCGCTGGACCGAGCGCGAAGACGGCCTCCAGCGCATCGAAGGCGAAATCATCGTCGAGAAAAACGCTCACAAAGGAATGGTGATTGGGGCCGGGGGCAAGCAACTGCGCGAAATCGGGCAAGCGGCCCGCAAGCAGCTTGAGGTCTTCCTCAACCGCAAGGTGTTCCTGGGACTGGAGGTCATCGTGATTCCCGGCTGGCGCGAGGACGAGGAAGCGCTGCGGGAACTGGGGTACGAGTAAGGCGGTCAGCGGCGTTCGCCCATGCCGCGTCAGCTTTCCGGAGCCGCTTTCCTTGTCCAGCGCTCAGCGTCTCGCGTCTCGACCTTCTCCATCATCCGCGTGAAGCCGCGCTCCAGGTTCACTCCTCGCTCGTTCGCCATGCACAGCATCACGAAGAGGAGGTCGGCCAGCTCCATCTCCAGGTCGCCCGCCTCCTCGCCGAGCTTGGGCGTCTTGCCGCTCTGATGGGCAATCACACGGGCAATCTCGCCCGTTTCCTCGGTAAGGCGGGCCAGCATTAAGAGGGGCGGAAAGTACCCTTCCTCAAACTGGGAGATGTAGGCATCTACCCGGCGGCGGGCTTCCTCAAAGGTCAGGCTCATGGCCGGCAGGGTAACGAAAACCAGCCGCGCGCGGGCGGCTGGCCTCTGGTCGCTGGCTGCTCAGCGAATGTAGAGGTAAGTTTCCTGGACGTCGCGGTCAGCGGCGGCGTAGGGCTGAACATAGGTCGTCGTGACCGTGTTCCAGCGGCCCTGGTCGTACACCCCACTCAAGACGAGTTCAGTGGTGGGGCGCACCCGCGTGAAGATGGCCCGGACCCGCTGCACACCCAGCGGCGGAGCCACGTTGTAGGTCACGCCGTCTTGCGGACGGGGAAAGACCGTGGTGCCCGCCGGAACGGGCACGCCCTGCACGAGCACGCTCGCCATGCCGCCCGGTTGCAGGGCCACCAGCGTCAGGTAGCCTGGCGTACGGGTGGTCACCACGAAGCGGACCTCATCGCCCACCCGGTAGGTCGCCCCCTCGCCGCGGTCGGGGCGCAGGTCGGCAATCAGGTTGCTGCGGCTTCCGGCGAGGCCGAAGTTGCTGCCGACGGTCACGGTGCAGGAGCTGAGGCCCAAGGCGAGGGCACCAAGAAGAGCGAGGTGACGCATGAGGGCAGCCTAAGCCCCCAAGCTGACGCGCTCCTGAGAAGCGGGGGGCCAGAAGGTCAGGAATGGCCCCATGTGTCCCGCCCGCCGCGCCGTAGCATGGGGCATGCGCCGCCCCTGCCCGCCCCGCGCCGCATTCCGGCGGCTGCTGCCGCTGCTGCTGCTCACTGCCCTCGCCGTTCCCGCCGGAGCGGCCCGCACGGCAGCTCCCTTTGCCGGTCCCCAGGAAACGCGGCCCAGTGTGGCCTTGCCACCCGCTCAGTACACGCTCAATCGCCTCTTCGAGGACGCCGAAGCCGGGCGCATCCGGCTGCTGACCCTGGCGGGGACTGGGGACGCTTCGGTCTATCTGGAAGACCAGACGCGCCCCATCGCCCTGGTGATTCCCCCCGACGCCGCGACCCAGGCGAGCACCCTGACGCGGCTGCGCGAGGCGGGCGTGCCCCTGCGGGTCGTGACGGGTGGCTCGCCCTTCGCCTGGGTGGGGTCGGTGCTTCCGCTCATCCTGACCGGGCTGATTCTGCTCGTGCTGTGGCGCTCGCTGCGGGGCGGAACTGGAGGGAGCAACGCGGCGGGGGCGTTTGGGAAGTCGAAGGCGGCGGTGGTGCAAGAGGGGCAAATCAAGCTCACCTTTGCCGATGTCGCGGGCTGCGACGAAGCCAAGCAGGACCTCCAGGAAGTCGTCGACTTCCTGCGCCACCCAGAACGCTACCACCTCCTCGGTGCCCGCATCCCCCACGGCGTCCTCCTCGTCGGCCCCCCCGGCACCGGCAAAACCCTCCTCGCCAAAGCCGTCGCGGGCGAAGCCCGCGTCCCCTACTTCTCCATCAGCGGCTCCGACTTCGTCGAAATGTTCGTCGGCGTCGGTGCCGCCCGCGTCCGCGACCTCTTCGAACAGGCCCGCAAATCCGCCCCCTGCATCGTCTTTATCGACGAAATCGACGCCGTTGGCCGAAAACGCGGCGTCAACCTCCAGGGCGGCAACGACGAACGCGAACAGACCCTCAATCAGCTCCTGGTGGAAATGGACGGCTTTTCCTCCGGACAGGAGGTCATCATCCTGGCGGCCACCAACCGCCCCGATGTCCTGGACGCTGCCCTGCTGCGTCCAGGACGCTTTGACCGTCAGGTCGTCGTGGACGCCCCCGACGTGCGGGGGCGGGAGATGATTTTGCGCATTCATGCCCGCAAGAAGCCCCTGGACCCGTCGGTCGACCTCGGCGTGATGGCGCGGCGGACCGCGGGGATGGTGGGGGCAGACCTGGAGAACCTGCTGAACGAGGCGGCGCTGGGAGCAGCGCGGGCGGGGCGGTCGAAGATTGTGATGCGGGACGTGGAAGAAGCGCGGGACCGGGTGTTGATGGGACCGGAACGCCGAAGCCTGGTGGTGCGGGAGGCCGACCGCCGGGTCACCGCCTACCACGAGGTCGGACATGCCCTCGCCGCTCAACTCCTGCCCCATGCCGATAAAGTCCACAAAATCACGATTGTGCCGCGGGGACGGTCGTTGGGGTCGGCTCTCTACACGCCGGAAGACCGGATGCACCACACCCGCGCGGCGCTGCTCGACCGCATCTGCGTGGCGCTTGCCGGGCACGCTGCCGAGGAGGTCGCCACCGGGGAGGTCACCACGGGCGCGGCAAACGACTTTCAGCAGGCGACCGGTCTCGCCCGACGCATGGTCACCGAGTGGGGCATGTCGGAGGTGGGGCAGCTCGCGCTCGCGCAGGAGAGCGGCGGCTTCCTGGGCTATGGCCCGCAGCAGGGCGTCTACAGCGACCATACCGCCGAGCGCATCGACGCGGAGGTCGCCCGCATCCTCAATGGGCAGTACGAGCGGGCGGTGGGGCTGCTGCGCGAGCACCTGCACGTGCTGCACCGCCTCACCGACGAACTCGTCTTGCGCGAGTCGCTGAGCGGGGAAGACCTCGTCACCGTCTTGCAGGGCGGCTCTCTCACGTCCCCGGCCCTCCCGGAGGAGGACGGCGAGGCCCCCGCTTCCCCCTCCGGCCTGACGCCCAATCCGGCCTGAAGCCCGCCCCCATCCGCCCTCCGGCCCAGCTCTCTAGGCTGGGGGGCATGATGTCCCCACGCTCCTCGCGGCCCCTCGCGCTGTGGGCCGCTGCCCTGCTGACTACGGCGGCGGCCCAGGCCACGCCCCCAGTTCCGCCCGCCCCCACGGTCCCGGCCTCGCCCGCCGTGACCGGACAACCCGTGCAGGTGCGCGTCACCGAGGGAGTCCTGGTGGGCCGTGAGGCCGACGGCGTCCGGGTGTGGCAGGGCGTCCCCTACGCCGCCCCCCCCGTGGACGACCGCCGCTGGAAGGCCCCGCAGCCCCCCGCCCTGTGGGTGGGCGAGCGCGACGCCTCGCGCCCCGGCCCCGCCTGCTTGCAGCCTGCTCGCGGCAACAGCGGGGAAGGGGGTCGGGTGCGCGGTGCCGAAGACTGCCTCTACCTCAACGTGACGGCCCCCGCCAACGCCCGCAATGCCCCGGTGATGGTCTGGGTCCACGGCGGCTCCTTCCGCTCTGGCGCGGGGAGCGACTATGACGGTCGGGTGCTCGCCCGCGAGCAGGGCGTCGTCGTGGTGACCCTGAACTACCGCCTGGGGGCGCTGGGGTTTCTCGCCGCGCCGGGACTCCTGGAGGGCCGCACGGTGGGCAACTACGGCCTGCTCGACCAGCAGGCGGCCCTGCGCTGGGTGCGGGCGAACGCGGCTGCTTTTGGGGGGGACCCCCGCAACGTGACCCTCTTTGGGGAATCGGCGGGCGGCATGAGCGTGTGCGCCCAGCTCGCCTCACCGGGGGCGGCGGGCCTCTTTGACAAGGCGATTCTCCAAAGCGGCCCCTGCACCCCGGCCATCAACACCGCGCCCCTCCCCCAGGCCCTCCAGACCGGAGCCGCCTACGCCCGCGCCCTGGGCTGCGCGGCGGAGGACGCCGCCTGCCTGCGCCGGGTGCCCGCCGAGCGGCTGGTCACGGCCCAAGTGCCCGGCACCCGCGCCCCCGGTGCGGTGGCGCTGCCGCCCGTGTACGGCGACGCCACGGTCCCCCTGGCCCCCGCCGAGGCCTTTCGCCGGGGTGCGGTTCACCGCGTGCCCCTCATCGTGGGGAGCAATCAGGACGAGGGGACCCTCTTTGTCGCGCCGCTGGGGGGGCAGCGGGACTTGCCCTGGTGGCAGTATGCCGCCCTCGTCGCGCTGCTGGAACGCTGGAATACCCCCCGCATCCTGGCGAACTACCCCCTGCGCAACTACGAGACCGTGGGCCTCGCCGCCGCGGCCCTCGCCGGGGACGGCCTCTTTGCCTGCCCGGTCAACGACCTCGCCCGTGACCTCGCCCGCGTGACGCCCGTCTATGCCTACGAGTTCCGCGACCGCACAGCCCCCATCGAGGTGCCCGCCACCGCGACGGTGCCGCGCTACGGGGCCTATCACGCCGCCGAACTCATCAGCGTGTTCGGCACCCCGTTGCCCGGCCTCGCCCGCCCCGCGAGCTTCACGCCCCAGCAGGCTGACCTCGCCCGCACCATCCGCGCCTACTGGGGCAACTTTGCCCGCACGGGGAACCCCAACGGGGCGGGGCTGCCGCGCTGGGCACCCCTCGACCCCGCCCGCAACAACGTGCTTGGCCTCGCTCCCGGCGCAGTGGGTGAGCGCCTCGACTTCCGCCAGGAGCACCGCTGCGAAGTCTGGAGCCGCTAGGTGCGGGCGTTGTTCCTCGTCCCCCTGCTGCTCGCCGCTGGCCTGCTGACGGTGACCTGGACGCTGCGGCGCGACCCCCTCGACCTCGTGGCGGTGGGGACGGGCCTCGCGGCGATGGCCTGGGTCCTGCGCCTCACCCTGTGGGGCGACGAGCGCGGGCGGCTGGCCCTGCGGGTGCTCGCCGCCCTGCTCGTGGGGGTCGCCCTCTTCGGGGTGCATGCCCCCGCGCCAGCACTCCTGTTTGCCGCCGTCTTCCTCGGCAGCCAGTTGCTCACGCGCTGGCTGGTGCGCCGCCGGTAGAGGAAGGCTTCTGGGAAGGTGCTCAGCAAGGTCGCTTCCCTTTTCTTTCTGAGCCGAACCAAGTGAGAAACCGGGACCAGGGGGGCGCGAAGTGAAGCCGCTGCCCAAGACAAGCGCCAATGAAATGGAGCGCTGGCCTATGTTCTGCTTGTCGGCCCTTCCTACACTCGGCCCATGACCAAGCCCCCTGCCCGCCTCCCCTTCACCAAACCCAGCGCCGCAGAGCTGCGCGAGCGCCTGACGCCCCTGCAATACCGGGTGACCCAAGAGGAAGGCACCGAACGGGCCTTTACGGGCGAATACTGGAACCACGACGAGCCGGGCCTTTACGTGGATGTGGTATCGGGCGAGCCGCTCTTTTCCAGCCTCGACAAGTACGACGCGGGCTGCGGCTGGCCGTCCTTTACCCGTCCGCTGCCGGGCACGTCTCTCACCGAGCGGACCGACTACAAGATTGGCTACGCCCGCACCGAGGTCCGCTCGCGGGAGGCCGACTCACACCTCGGCCACGTCTTCCCGGATGGCCCGCAGGAGACCGGTGGCCTGCGCTACTGCATCAACTCGGCGGCGCTGCGCTTCGTGCCCGTGTCGGAGCTGGAGGCCCAGGGGTACGGCGAATATCTCCGGCTCTTCCGGAAGGAGGCCGCCACAGGGGAGTAACCACGCTTTCCCCCGGTGACCGGGCAGGAGGGGTTGCGTTTTTTCTCATCAGGGATGCTAGGCTACGCGGGAAGCAACTGTAGAGTAGGTTGTGTTTCGGCCCTTCGATTTTCGTAGGACCGCATCCCTGGGGGTATATCTATGAAGAACCTTGGACGTCTGAGCTTGCTGACCGCCACGATGCTGCTGGGGCTGGGCACCGCCTTTGCCCAAACGCAGACCCCGCCCGCCACTCCTCCTGCCACCGAGCAAACGCCCGCGCCCGTCCTGTCCCAGGAAGCGACCCTGACGATTGGCGACGCGACCATCACGATTCCCGGCCTGCAGGACGCCACCTTGGTCAAGACCTTCTCGACGGTCTTGGGCGGCGGCGTCATCTACCGCGGCTCGGTGCTCGGCTCCATCGACCAAATCGCGCAGGCCTTGACGGCGGCGGGGTTCGCGGCGGCGGACGGCACGGGTGAAGCCGCGACCGACATGGCGGCCGAGGATGCCGACGACAGCGCTGAGGGCGAAAGCGCCGACACGGCGGCCGAGGGGGAAGGGGCAGCCAGCAGCGACATGGCCATGGGGATGGCCACGACCCTCACGGGTCTGCCCGGCCTGCCTGAGGGCGAGGTGCGCCTCTTTACCCGTGGTGGCCAGACTTACGAGCTGCGGGCCTATGAGCGCGGCGGCTTCACGGTGATTGTGCTTTCGCGCCTTGGACCGGCCAGCGCGAGCAACTGAGCGGAGTTCAGCCGTGGAGGGCGGACGCTTGTTGGCGTCCGCCCTTCCCGTTGGGGTTCGCGGTGTGGCGAGGGGCAACCGGGTTCATCTCGGTGGTTCGGGAACCCGAAGCGGCACCCGCTTGCCCGTGCTGACCCCCAGCGTCTGCCCAGCCCCCTCCCTTTAGCTGCTGGAAGATGGCCCCTCCCCCAGCACGGCTTGTCCGCTCTCACGCAGCACGCGGGCGCTGGCGGCCAGCCCCTCGCGTTCCTCTGGGGTCAGAACTGGAGTCAGGGTGGCTTCGACGCCCCGCGCCCCCACGATGCGCGGGAGGCTGAGGCTCACGCCGTATTCCGGGGTGGGGGCGCTGACGGTCAGGACGGCGCGGCGGTCATCCAAGATGGCCTCGGTGATGCGGGCGAGCGCCGCGCCAATACCGTAGTAGGTGGCCCGCTTCCCGCCGATGATGGCGGCGGCGGCGTCGCGGGTGCCGCGGTCTATCTCGGCCCGCACTTCTGGCGTCCAGGGCAGCTCCCGCGAACGCATGAAGTCCGCGACGGGGAGGCCCGCGACGGTCGCCGTGCTCCAGGCCAGCACCTCGCTGTCGCCGTGTTCGCCGAGCACGTAGCCGTGCACGTGGGTGGCGTCCACCCCCGCCCGCTGCGCGATGAGGTGGCGAAAGCGGGCCGAGTCCAGCACGGTGCCCGACCCCAACACGGGCTGCTGGGGCGCGAGTTGCCCGGCAAGGTCAGTCAGGATATCGACCGGGTTGGTGGCAATCAGCAGCACGGCGTCTGGGGCATGCTGGGCGACCTGCGGAATCACCTCGCGGAAGATGGCCGCGTTCCTTCCCAGGAGGTCGAGGCGGCTCTCTCCGGGCCGCTGGTTGGCCCCCGCCGCAATGACCACGACCCGGCACCCCGCCAGGGCCGCACTTCCCCCGCTGCTCACGCGGGTGCCGTGGCTGATGGGGGCGGCGTGGGCGATGTCCTGCGCCTCGGCTTGGGCGCGGGCTTCGTCCTTGTCCACGAGCACGAGGTCGCTACACGAGCCGCGCAGGGTGAGGGCATAGGCAGCCGTGGCCCCCACCAGCCCCGCGCCGACCACCCCGACTTTCATTTCGCTTCCCCGTTCAGGCGCACGGTGAGGACCGGCACCGGGCTGCGCGCGACCAGCTTTTCGGCGCTGCTGCCCAGGAAGAAATGCTCCAGCACCCCCTTGGAGTGGGTGCCCACCACAATCAGCTCGGCCCCCCAGCGTGCGGCGGCGTCGAGGATGCCGGTTACCGGGTCACCGACGAGCAGTTCGGTTTCCTCGTCTGGGGAGGCGAGGCGCTCCAAGCGGTTGCGGCTCTCGTGCTCCAGGGTGTGCAGCAAGCTGGGGTCGAGTGCCACTGGGGTCACTCCACCCATCAGGTCGGGCGCGGCGGTCACGCGGGCGTCGGTGACGTGCACCAGCCGCCGCAGCGCTCCCGCAAACCGTTGCCGGGCCACCGCAAGGGCGTGGTCTGCCGCAGCCGAGAAATCTGTGCCGATAAGCACTCGTGAAAAGGGCTGGCCTCCCGCTTCACCTTGCAACATCACAGGCTCGGTCATGCTTCGACGCTACACCTGGCCTTGCCGTCTCGCCCACTTTCTGAAGGTGGGGTGAAGGTGATGTGCTCGCCGGGGGCGCAGACTGCCCTATGCACCTGCGAAGCTTGGGCGCGGCCCTCACCGTCACTGGAAGCGCCCACCTGCTGGACGTACGTGGCGGCCCGCTGCTCGTCGACTGCGGGATGTTTCAGGGCAGCGAGGCCCTCGAAGCACGCAATCACGAGCCTTTCCCCTTTGACCCCGCTGACCTCCGCGCCGTGCTGCTCACGCACGCGCACCTCGACCACATCGGACGCTTGCCGCTGCTCGTGCGCCGGGGCTTTCGGGGGCCAGTGTACTGCACGCCCCCCACAGCGGCCCTGGCCGAGACGGTGCTGCTGGACTCGGCCCGCTTGCAGGTCGAGGGCTTTCGCCGGGAGCTGCGCCGTGCCCGCCGCACTGGGCGCGAGGACGAGGTGCCCGCGCCCCTTTATGACGAGGAGGACGTGCACCGGACCCTCGCCCTGCTGCGGCCCGCGTTCCAGTTTGGGGAAACGCTCAAGGTGGGGGGGCTGCGGGTCACGCCGGGCCGAGCGGGGCACATCCTGGGCAGCGCCTACCTGCTGCTTGAAGACGGGGAGGCGCGGGTGATTCTTTCGGGCGACCTCGGCAACCGCGAGAGCGGCTTGCAACTCGACTTCGCCCCGCCGCCCGAAGCGGACGCGGTCGTCCTGGAATCGACCTACGCGGACCACCGCCACCGCTCGCTGCCAGAGACTCTGGCCGAGCTGCGCGACACCCTGCGCCAGAGCATCCGCGCCGGGGGCAAAATCCTGATTCCGTCCTTTGCCATCGAGCGCACTCAGTTTCTGCTGGCCGAGCTGAAAAAGCTGATGGATACGGGCGAGGTGCCGCGCATTCCCGTCTTTCTAGACTCGCCGATGGCGTCGCGGGCCACCCACGCCTATTTCGAGTTTGGAGACGAGTTGGTCTCGCCCGTGCGCGAGGCCCTGCGCCGGGGCGAGGACCCCTTTCGGCCCTCCACCCTGCACACGGTCGTGTCTGCCGAAGAGTCCCGGCGACTCAACCGCTACGACGGCCCCGCCATCATCCTGGCGGGCAACGGCATGATGACCGGGGGGCGCATTCAGCACCACCTCAAGCACCACCTCTGGGAGCCGTCGACCAGCCTGATTATCGTGAGCTACCAGTCGCCGGACAGCCTGGGCGGACAGCTCATTGCTGGGGCCAAGACCGTGCGTGTCCTGGGCGAGGAGATTGCCGTTCGCGCCCAGATTCACACCATCGGGGGCTTCTCGGCCCACGCCGACCGGGATGACCTCCTCGCCTTTTTGGAGTCGGCGGGGCAGCCCCGCGTGTGGCTGGTTCACGGCGAGCTGGAGGTCATGGAAGCCTTTCTTCCCGTGCTGGAGGCGCGCGGCCTGAGTGCCAACCTGGTGCCCGACCGCGAGCGGGTCGACCTGCTGACCACCACCTTTCCGGGGGGGCGGCCGCCGGGGATGACGGGAGCAAGGGGACGGGAGCAGCGGCCCGAAGAGTGACTTACCCCCCTGGGGGGCGCACCAGCCGTAGGCAGGCCGCGTACACTTCGGCGGTCGCGCGGGCGTCTTCGAGGGCGTCGTGGGCCTGGTACTCGACGCCGAAGTAAGCCGCGAGGTCCTCCAGCGCCGTCCCCACCCGGCGCGGCAGCAGCCCGGCGTGAATCAGGAACTGCGCCGTCACCTTGGTGTCCACCTGCCCGCGCCGAAAGACTTGGCCCAGGTCGGGCAGCAGCGGGCGCAAGAAGCCCAGGTCAAAGGCGAAGTTGTGCCCGCCCAGCAGCACTCGCCCTTCCCCGGCGGCGTAAGCGCGGATGGCCTCGGCAACGGCCTCTGGGGGCTGGGCCTGGGCGTGATGGGCGGTGAGGTCGATGCCGTTGACCACCATCGCTTCTGCCTCCACGTCGTAGGCGTCGTGGCGCACCCGCAGGTGCAGGGGCCGGGTTACCTCGCCCGCCGGAGTCAGGGTGACCAGCCCGACCGTCAGCAGGGGGTGCCGTCCGGGGTCACGCCCACCCGTCTCGGTATCCACGAAGATGATGGGCTGGGTCAGCCCCGCGAGGGGCGGCGGCGAGTTCGGGGCAGGAGGGGGAGGGGGCGCGGCCATGCTCCAGCCTGCCACAGCGGGGATGAGGTGGGAGCTGCTACCCTGCGGGGGATGAAAAGCCTCTTCCCCCTCGCCCTGCCCCTCCTGCTCGTGGCCTGCTCTGGCGGCTCTCTGGAGGGCGTCCAGACCTTCGACTACCGGGGCGGCGACCACCGCAGCGGCTCGCTCGTTTACGCCGAGACACCCCCGGTGGGGGGTCCCCACAACGCCCTGTGGCAAAACTGCGGCGTCTATGACCAGCCCCTTTACAACGAGTACGCCGTTCATAGCCTCGAACACGGCGCGGTGTGGGTGACCTACCGCCCGGACCTCCCCGCGTCGGAGGTGACGGCCCTCAAGGAGCTGGTAGATGGGCGGTCCTACACCCTGCTCAGCCCCTACGAGGGCCTCTCCAGCCCCGTCGTCATGAGTGCGTGGAATGCCCAGCTTGCGGTGGACAGCGCCCGTGACGAACGGTTGAAGCTCTTCCTCGACAAATACGAGCAGGGCGCCACGGCCCCCGAACGCGGCGCGGCCTGCTCCGGGGGGTACGGGGGCACGCGCTGAGCGGGCGGGGTTAGCCCTCCTCCCCGGTCGCCACGGGCCGCTCCTCATCGCTGACCCAGTCGCTCCACGACCCCGCGTAGAGGCGGTTGTGCGGTCCCAGCGGCACGCCCGTCAGCTCCCGCGCGAGCAGGTTGGGCGTGGCGCTGACCCCGCTGCCGCAGTAGGTGACCGTCGGGGCGTTGCCCACGCCCAAGCGCTCCGCTTGCGCCGCCGCGTCCCGCCAGTGCCCGCGCTCGTCCAGCGCCCCGGCCCACTCGCGGTTCAGGGCACCGGGGATGTGCCCCGCCCGGCGGTCTAACGGCTCGACCTCGCCCCGGTAGCGGGCGGGGGCACGGGCATCGATGAGGAGGGTGCCCGCGTCCCGGTTCGCCACGTCCTGCGCGGTGGCGACCATCTCCCAGCGCACGTCCGGGGTGAAGGTGGTGGGCGGGTGCCCCGGCTCGGCGGTGCTCACCGCTCCCCCTGCCGCGAGGTAGGCGGGCCAGCCCCCGTCCAGCACGTAGACCTCGCGGTGCCCCAGCCAGCGCAGCAGCCACCAGGCGCGGGTGGCGTAAAAGCCCTGCCCGCCGCTGGGGTCGTCGTAGGCCACGACCACGCTTTCCTGGCCGATGCCTACACGCCCCAGCCACGTCGCGAGCACCTCCGGCTCCGGCAGCGGGTGCCGCCCCCCCGCCCCGTCTGGGCGCACCGGGCCGCTGAGGTTCTGCTCTAGGTCGGCATACACCGCGCCGGGCACGTGCCCCTCGCGGTAGGCAGCGCGTCCGGCCATGGGCGCAGTCAGGGTAAAGCGGCAGTCGAGGACGCGCAGGCGGGGGTCTTCCAGATGCTCGGCCAGCCATGAGGCCGTCGTCAGCGGAGAAGGGGTCATGGCCGCAGGCTACACTCCCGCACGCGGCAACAAAAAAGCCGCCACTTCGGGCGGTGATAAAAACAACATAGCGCGGTATGCGGTATGCGTCAAGGCCCGCACACCTGCCCCTGGGCGGGCACTCTCTTTCCAAAAAAGCGAATCCGCAGAAGACCCCTCTCCGCAGGGAAGAGGGGTCTCGCGCGGGGGGGGATGAGGGGGCGTGGCCCAGCGGCCCTAGCGTGCCACGCCCGTCGCCCGGCTTTCGCGAATCACGGTGACCTGCACCTGGCCGGGGTATTCCATGTCCTGCTCGACCCGTCCGGCGATCTCGCGGGCGAGGAGGGTGGCCCCCGCGTCGGTGACCTGCTCTGGCTGCACGATAACGCGCACCTCGCGGCCCGCCTGAATCGCGTAAGCCTGCTGCACGCCGGGAAAAGCGACGGCAATCTGCTCGAGCTGTTCGAGCCGCCGCACGTAGGCTTCGAGTTCCTCGCGGCGAGCACCGGGGCGGGCCGCGCTGATGGCGTCGGCGGCGGCCACGAGCACCGAGTACAGCGTCTCACCATTTTCGGGGTCGTGGTGGTGGGCAATCGCGTCGATGACTTCGGCGGGTTCCCCAAACCGCTTGGCGAGGTTGATGCCAATCTCGACGTGCGTGCCCTCAATCTCGCGGTCGATGCTCTTGCCCACGTCGTGCATCAGCCCGGCGCGGCGGGCCAGCGCGGCGTCCAGCCCCAGCTCGTCTGCCATGATGCCCGTGAGGTGCGCGACCTGCACCGAGTGCTTGAGGACGTTCTGGCCGTAGCTGGTGCGGAAGTACATCCGCCCCAGCAGTTGCACCAGCCCCGGTTTGAGGCCCACCACGCCCGCTTCGATGGCGGCTTCCTCGCCCTGAGCGTGCATAAAGGTCTTCATCTCATCTTGCGCCCGCGTGACCATCTCCTCGATGCGCGACGGGTGAATGCGCCCGTCCGCGACGAGGGCTTCGAGGACGTGCCGGGCGACCTCGCGGCGCACCGGGTTAAAGGAGCTGAGAATCACCGCTTCGGGCGTGTCGTCGATGATGAGGTCCACCCCGGTGAGCGCCTCGAACGCCCGGATGTTGCGGCCCTCGCGCCCGATGAGGCGGCCTTTCATCGCGTCGTTGGGAATGGGCACCACCGACACACTGAGCTGGGCACTCGTCTCGGAGGCGGAGCGCTGAATCGCCTGGGCGATGATGCTGCGGGCGGTGCGCTTGGCCTCGGCGCTGGCACGGGCTTCCATCGCCTTGACCCGGATGGCTTTTTCTTCTTCCAGCTCGGCGTCGAGCTGCGAGAGAATCTGCTCGCGGGCGGCTTCGGGCGAGAGGCCCGCAACCTCGTAAAGCTTCAGCTCTACCTGCCGGGCGCGGTCATGGAGGGCCTGTTCCTGCTCGCCGAGCGCCCGCATCTGGGCTTCAAGCCGCTCTTCCAGCGCGTCGAGGCGCTCGCCCCGCGCGTCGAGCTGCTCGGCACGGCGGTTGAGGCGCTCGATTTCGCGTTTGAGTTCGTCGCGCTCGCGGCGGGTTTCCTGGCGGTCGTGGCTCAGCGTCTCGCGCTCGCGGGCCGCCTCCTGAAGGGCGCGGGTGCGCTCGGCCTCAACCTGAGCGCGGAGGGCCTGAAGTTCTTCCCGTCCGGCTTCCAGGCTGGCCGCTGCCTGACGCTCACGCTCCTCGGCGTCCTGAAGGCGGCGGGCGGCCTCCAGCCGGGTCTGCTCGGCCTGGGCACGCAACTGACGGGCCTCGGCCTCGGCCCCGGTCAGAATCCGCTCGGCCTCGGCGCGGGCCTCGCGCTCTAGCCTATCGTCGTGCGCCCGCTGTTCCTGACGCCCCCGCGTGTGACCGGTAAAAAACCCCCCGATCACTCCCCCCAGGAGCGCCAGAATGACAACTGCAATGGTCATGGTGGCTCCTTTGCCGTGCTGATGTTGGTCAGAAGCGCTCGGCCATGGGCGGCCAGAACGCTCCGGAAGAGTGCAGCGTGAGGGGCCGCTCCCGCGCCCCCACCCCGGCAGTCTACCGCCCGGTCTTCTGTCCGGCTCTGGCCCCCAGGGGGACCGGTCAGTTCACCGCTCGGTCTTGCCCCGCCCACAGCTCCTGGCGCAGCAGGAACTTCTGAAACTTGCCGCTGGCCGTTTTGGGGAGGTCGTCGCGGAAGCGGTAGTGCTTGGGCACCTTGTACCCGGCGAGGTGCTCGCGGACGTGCGCGGTGAGTGCCTCCGGGGTGACGCTGGCCCCCGCGTGCAGGGCGATAAAGGCGCAGGGCACCTCGCCCCACTTGGGGTCAGGGTGGGCCACCACGACCGCCTCGCGCACGGCGGGATGCGCGTACAGCACTCCCTCGACCTCTACCGAGCTGATGTTCTCGCCGCCGGAGATGATGACATCCTTGTTGCGGTCCCGAATCTCGATGCGCCCATCGGGGTGCCGCACCGCCACGTCTCCGGTGTGAAACCAGCCGCCCTCCAGCGCTTTGGCGGTCGCCTCCGGGTTGTCGAGGTACCCGGCCATCACCAGGTTGCCGCGCACCAGAATCTCGCCCAGCGTCTCGCCGTCGGCGGGCACCGGGGTCAGCTCCGGCGTCATCACCTCGACCTCCCCGGCCAAGGGCATCTCAAAGCCCTGCTTGGCCGTCAGAGCGGCTCGGTCGGGCACGGGCAGCGCCCGCTGCGCCGCCGAGAGTTCGGCCACCGTGATGAGCGGGCTGGTTTCGGTCAGGCCGTAGACCTGCAAGACCTCAAATCCCAGGGCGCTCATGTCCGCGATGGTGCGGGCGTGGGGCGGGCTGCCCGCCGTCGCCACCCGCACCGGGTGGGGGGTAGGCCGGGCGGTCGCAGGGTCAGTGATTAAGCTCAGCACCGTGGGGGCCGCCGCGAGGTGCGTCACCCCGTAGGTGTGCACCGCGTCGTGAATGGCGTCCCCGCGCACCGCCGGCAGGGTCACGTGGGTGGCCCCCACCCCAAAGGGTGCCCACACTCCGCCCCAGCCGTTGGCATGAAAGTCGGGCAGGGTGTGCAGGTACACGCTGTCCGAGTCAAAGTGCAGCGCGTACAGCACCCCCATCGCGTTCAGCATGGAGTTGCGGTGGGTCAGCATGACGCCCTTGGGGCTGCTCGTCGTGCCGGAGGTGTAGTTGATGGTGATGGTGTCGTCCTCGTCCTCCAGCACGTAGGGCAGCGGCGAGGGGTCCTGCGCGGCCAGCCGCTCGCCAAAGTCGCCCCCCCGCCCCAGCGTCCACAGCGGAATGCCCAACTCGCGGCAGGTGGCCTCCACCTTGGGGGCCAGCGTCACGTCGGCCAGCACGAGTGATACCCCGGCGTGCCGCAGTTGAAAGGCGTATTCCTCCGGCACCAGCCGGGTATTGAGCGGCACGAGCACCCGGCCCGCCCACGGCACGCCCGCATAGGTCAGCAGGCCCTCGTGCGTGTTGGGCGAGAGCACAGCCACCCGCGCCCGCGGTGGCACGGCCTGCGCCACCGCCCGCGCCAGGCGGAAGATGCGCCCGCCCCACTCGTGGTAGGTAAAGGTGGGGCCGTCCGGCTCGGTCACCGCGACCTCCTGCGGGTACGTCTTCAGGCCGCGCCGAACGAGGTCCAGGGGGGTCAGGGGCGTCTTCATAGGGCACCTCCGGGGGAAACACACTGGGGTTGTGGGTGCCCTCACTGTAAGCCCGCCGGGCGGAGGCCGGGGCGTCACGCCCTGAGGAACGCTTTCGCTGCTCGGCCAGCAAAAAACCCCAGCCGAGGCTGGGGCTTTTGGAGTATCTCCGCGCTTACTTTTGCGCGTGCACCACGAGCTTCATCGGGATGCTGACTTCAGGATGGGCGCGGTAGACAATGTCGTACTCGCCGATTTCCTTGACGGTCTTAGGCATCTCGATGCGGCGACGGTCCACGTCGAAGCCGAGCTTGTCCAGGGCGTCGGCCACGTTGCTGTGGGTAACGGCCCCGTAAATCTTGCCTTCGCCCGCGCGGACGCTGAGTTCCACGGCCACCCCGGTGAGGCGGCTGGCGAGGTCCTCGGCCTGGGCCTTTTCCTTCTCCTGCTGCTTGCGGCGAGCGCGGAGCTGGGCTTCCAGGGTCTTCATGTTGGCGGCGCTGGCGGGGGTCGCCATGCCGCGCGGAATCAGGAAGTTGCGGGCATAGCCGGGCTTGACGTTCACGACGTCACCCGTCTTCCCCAGGCGGCCAGGTTCCAGAAGAATCACTTGCATGCCGGGCGCTCCTTACTTCCGAACCAGCTTCTCGGTGTAGGGCAGCAGCGCGAGCTGGCGGGCGATTTTAATCGTCTGCGAGATGCGGCGCTGGTGCTTGGCCGAGAGGCCGGTGCGGCGGCGGGGAAGAATCTTGCCGGTGTCACTGATAAACCGGCGGAGCATCTTGACGTCCTTGTAATCGGTGATTTCCAGCTCTCCGATGGAGAACGGGTCCACCTTGGGCTTGCGGGGCCGCTTGGGTCCCTTGCCGCGCGGCTTGCGCTCGGCGTTGCTGCTCTGGGTCATAGGGGTTCCTCTAAAACTGCGGTCTGGGACGCTGTGCAGTGGTCTAAGGGTCTAGGAGTCGAGCAGTCTAAGAAGGCCAGATTCCTGGTTTTCTAGATGCTTAGACCTTTCGACCCTGAGAGGCACGTGCCAGCATGCTCAGAACGGCAGGTCTTCTTCTTCCGGCGGGAAATCGTCGAGACCTTGATCAATATCTAAGCCCCCCGAACGGGTCCCCGTGGTCGTTCCCCGCGCCACACTGCTGGCCTGGGGACGCGCCGTGCTGCCCGCGGTCTGCGTGCGGGGCGCGGCGGGGGTGGCTGCGGGGGAGCCGGATGCGCCCGCGCCTCGGGAAAGGGCTTCGACTCGCGTCGCCTCTACTTTGGTGGAGTTGCGCTTGTTGCCTTCACGGTCGGTCCAAGCCTCGTTCACGAGCCGTCCCTGCACCAGGATGGGGTCACCCTTGCGCAGGTCCTTCATGCTCTCGGCGAGGTCGCGCCACAGCGTCACGTCAATCCAGTGGGTCTTTTCCTGCCGCTGCCCCTGACGGTCTTGCCAGCTCTCGTTCACGGCGAGGCCGAGACCGAGCACCGCGTCGCCGGCGGGGGTGTAGCGCAGTTCGGGGTCACGCGTCACGTTCCCGATGAGCACCACTTCGTTCATGCCGCCCGCCATGCGGACGCCTCCTCCGGCATCCTGCACGAGTTCGGGCGCGGAGCCGAGCTGCTCCATGCGCAGGGCCTTGACGCGCACCATGCTGCGCTTGCCGCCCTCCGGCGCTTCCCAAGACGAGTATTCCAGGCTGCCTTCCACCATCACGGCGTCGCCCGCCTTGAGATTGCGTTCGGCCTGCCACTCGGCGGGTTTGCCCAGAATGCTGACCCGGTGATACCAGGGGAGCTTACGCTCTTTGCCGTCGTTGCCGACGATGTGGTCTTCTCCGGCCACCGTCGCCTCAAACACGGCGGTGCCGCCCGGCGTGTAGCGAAGTTCGGGGTCGCGGGCAAGTGCACCGATGAGGTAGACGTGGTTCATGCCTCGGGCCATAACTGGGTCTCCTTATTTTGCTGGCGAAACTACTGGTACGAACTGGCTGGCTGGCGGATGTGGCCCTCGCGGGTTGACCGGAGCATAGCAACTCCGACCCGTTACGTCAATGACGTAATCAGGCCTTCTTGGTCTTCCACTCCGGGCGGTCCTTGACCACCAGGATGCGGCGCACGTTGTCGCGCAGCCGCAGGGGAGCGGCGATGGTCTGCTCAGGGTTGCCCCCGGCCCGGATGGTGTACATCAGGTAGTAGCCCTCGCGGTCCTTGTTCACGGGGTAGGCGAGTCGGCGGTTGCCGAGTTCATCGAGATGGGTAATCTCGGCCCCGTTGCCCCGCAGGGTGTTCTCGATGTAGTCCTTCTCGATTTGTACCTGCTCGGCGCTGAGGTTGGGGTTCAGGATGAGGTTCAGGTCGTACTGGTTCATGGTTCACCTCGCTTTCTGCCGCGCCGAGCAGGTCCCAGGGCACATGCCTGGGCCTCGCCGGGCGGCGCAACTCGGTACTGTAGCAGAGTGCTCGGCGGGGTTCTAGGGCAGGCTCCCAGCCCCCATTTTCCGGCCCACGGTTTCCCGCCTACTTGCGCCGCCGAAAGGGGTTCCAGCGGCGCCCCCCTGTTCCCTCCTGGGCGGAGGGGGAGGGTGCCGGGGCAGGCGGCGGAGTTGGCGCGTGCCGCCCGATGGGGCGCGGCGCAGGGGCTTCGGGCGCGGGGGAGGCAGCTTCTTCTTCAGCCTCTTCGCCTAGGGCAGTCCGCAGGGCACCCCGCAGGGTTTCTGCGGTGGGGCGGTCACCGGGCCGCTTGGCAAGCGACAGTTCGAGGAGACGGGCGACGGGCCGGGGCAGTGCCGGGCCGTGGGCCGCGAGGGGCGGTGCAAAGCGGTTGAGATGCGCGGCCATCAGGTCTTCGTAGGTGTCCCCCCCGAAAGGCCGGGTTCCGGTCAGCACCTCGTAGGCGAGGACGCCCAGGCTGTACACGTCGCTCGCCGGACTGCTGGCGTCGCCCCGGTAGATTTCGGGAGCCATGTAAAAGGGACTGCCGCTCGCCCGGCCCCCCTGCGCCGTGAAATAGGCGCTGCCCAGGTCGCCCAGGGCCGCTCGCTCGCCGTCGAGGTAGATGTTATGCGGCTTGACGTCCTGATGAACCACCCCCAGCCCATGCAGGTACGCGAGAGCAGAGGCGAGCTGCGCAAGAAGACGCAGGGCCAACGGCAGCGGCAGCGCAGCCCCCCCGCGCCCAGCGAGCGCGTCGGCCAGCGTGCCTTCGGGGTAGTAGCGCAGGGCGA
>NZ_AXWT01000018.1:81174-111253 GCF_000482805.1 Deinococcus murrayi DSM 11303
CCTGACTCAGGCCCGTGCCCTGCGGGACGCGGGGGCGCTCATCATTGACGTGGGCGGCGAGAGCACCCGGCCCGGCGCGGAGCCAGTGCCCGCCGAGGTCGAGCTGGACCGGGTGCGCCCGGTGCTGCGGGCGCTGGTGGGCGAGGGGGTCCTGCTGAGCGTGGATACCCGCAAGCCGGAGGTGGCGCGGGCGGCGCTGGAGGCCGGAGCGCACCTTGTCAACGACGTGTCGGGGCTGCGCGACCCGCAGATGGTGCAGGTCTGTGCCGGGGCCGGAGCGCCCGCCTGCGTGATGCACATGCAGGGCGAGCCGCGCACCATGCAAGACGCGCCGCACTATGCCGACGTGGTGGCCGAGGTTCACGGCTTCTTGCGGGCGCAGGCAGAGCGGGTGCGGGGGGCGGGGGTGCCCGCCGTGCTGCTTGACCCTGGCTTGGGCTTCGGCAAGACGCTGGAACACAATCTCGCGCTGCTGCGGGCGCTGCCGGACCTGACAGCGGGGGAATGGCCCGTCTTGGTGGGCGCAAGCCGCAAGGGGCTGGTGGGCCGCCTCGCGGACGTGCCGGACCCGGCGCAGCGGGACCCCGGCTCGGTGGCCCTGCACCTCCACGCGGCGCGGCAGGGGGCGGCGCTGGTGCGGGTGCACGCGGTTGCCGAGCACGTGCAGGCGCTGCGGGTCCAAGCAGCGCTGGAGAGTCCCCCCGGCGCGGCCCCGCTACAATCGCCCGCATGAGCCGCGTCGTTCTGGAGGGACTGGAGTTTCACGCCCGGCACGGCGTCTTTGAGGCCGAAGCGGCGCTGGGTGCCCGGTTCGTGGTGGATGCGGAGCTGCACTGGAACTTTGCGGGCCTGCCCGACGACCTCGCGGCAGCCGTGAACTATGCCGCTGTCTACGCCTCCATCCGCGAGGAAGTGACGGGCAAGCGCTACCGCCTCATCGAGGTGCTCGCCGACCGCATCGCTCAGCGACTGCTGCGCGAACACGGGCGGCTGGAGGCGGTCACCGTGCGCGTGCACAAGCCCTTTGCCCCCCTGCCCGGTGTCTTCCGCGACGTGTATGCCGAGCTGACCCTGCGGCGCGGCGCATGACGGCGGCCTATGTGGCCCTGGGAGCCAACCTGGGAGACCCCCTCGCGGCCCTGCGTTGGGCCAGGGGGGAACTGCGGCGGCTGGGCCGCGTGACCGGAACGAGTGCCCTCTACCGCACGGTCCCGGTGGGCGGCCCGCCCGGACAGCCCGACTACCTCAATGCCGCCGTGCGCCTGGACACAGACCTGCCTCCCCCCGCCCTCCTCGCGGCGCTGCACGCGCTGGAGGCGGCGGCGGGCCGCGAGCGCCGCGAACGCTGGGCGGCCCGTCCCCTCGACCTCGACCTGCTGCTCTACGGGGAGGAGGTGTGGGACACGCCGGGCCTCACCCTGCCGCATCCCCGCGCCTGGGAGCGGGCCTTTGTGCTCGCGCCGCTGGCGGACCTCGCGCCGGAGCTGCGGCATCCGGTCACGGGAGAAGAGGCCGCGGCGGCCCTGCGGCGGGTGGGGGAGGGGGGCCTGACCCGGCTGGCCCCGGAGTGGTAGCGGACTGACGGAAGGGTGGCCCCCCCGGCACGCTATGCTGCGGGGGACATGAGCGAGCTGACCTCCTCCAAGCGCCACGGCAACCTGGGCCGCACCCTGCTCTGGGTCGCCATTTTGCTCAGCGTGTTGCTGCTGGGCTTCGTGACTGCCCTGACCATCCGTGCCAATCCCTACGTCAGTGACCGCGAGGCGAACGGCATCAGCAAGTTCAAGTTCCTGGAAGCCTGCAAAGAGCAGCTCGCCGAAGACGAGCAGCTCGCTTCTCTCCAGGGCCTCTTGCAGCAAAGCGGCCAACTGCGGGCCGGACAGCGCCTCACCGCCCAGATAGCCGCCGAACCTGCCGACCTCGTGGGCAGCGTGCAGACCGCTCAGGGCGGCGGCTGGACCCTCAACGTGCCCGCCAACATCCAGGTCGATGGCCGGGGCGTGCCGCTGGGTCAACTGCCCTTTGAGTGCACCCACAACAAGGCGCAAAACCGCACGACGGGCCAGCTTCAGCTGCCGGGCGGGATTTAAGAGAGCGGCCAGCTTCCAGCCGCCAGCTGCCAGCAACCCCAACAAAGAAGCCCCGGCCTTCGCTGGGGCTTCTGGACTGGAGCTGGAAGCTGGTGGCTGGCCGCTTCCAACGCTTACAACACCGCCTCCAGCCCCCGCAGGCACTCCTCGGCGATGGCGCGGGCCAGGGGGTCGCGGGTGGAGCGGGCGTAGCTGACGCCGAGGTGCAGGTGTTCTTGCCCAGCGTCGTCGCCCAGCAGGGCCAGCGTCTGGTAGTAGGCGAGGTGGGTGTGGGCGAGCAGCACGTCGCGGGTGCGCTCTGGCGGCAGCGAGCGCAGCAGCCGCAGCGCTTCTTCGTAGGCCCCGATGGCCTGCTCTTGGTCGCCCTCAACCGCCCACTCGCGTCCCAGTTGCAGGTGACGGGCGGCGGTGAGATAGGCGGGACGCATGGGCCGGATTCTAGCGCCGGGGCGTATGATTTGGCCGTGATGGGCTGGCTGGGCACTTTGCTGCTGATTCTGGCGGGCTACGGCTGGGGCACCCGCGTCTCGGCGGCCACCTCGCCGCTGCCACTGGGCTGGATGCTGGCGCTGACCCTGGGCGCGAGCGTGCTGGGGCTGGCGCTGACGGTGGGGGCGTTTCTGGACCATCAGGACGGCCCGTTGGTGACGGGTGCCGTGGGGGCACTCGCGGCGGCGGCGCTGGCGGTGTTCACGGCACGGGAATAGAACGGCACGGGAATAGGAAGGGGCCGCCCCTCCCGGCCACAGAGGCGGCCCCGGACATGAAGAAAGTCAGTCCCGGCGGGGCGGACGCCCTCCCCGGTCGCCGCCCGCGCGAGCGGGGCGGGGTTCACGGGGGGCAATCTTGCCTTCGAGTTCGGGGCGGATGAGGTCAATCTTGCCCCGCTCGTCGATGTTGGCAATCTTGACCCGCAGCTTGTCGCCGACGTTGAGCACGTCCTCGACGGCGTTGATGCGCTCCTCGCTCATCTGCGAGATGTGCAGCATCCCGTCTTGGCCGGGGAAGAGGTTGATAAAGGCCCCGAAGGGAGCGGTCTTGACCACGGTGCCCTCGTACTCTTCGCCCACCTTCGCCTCGCGGGTGAGGGCCTCGATGCGGGCGCGGACCGCTTCGGCGGCGGCGCTGTCGGCAGAGAAGATGCGGACCGAGCCGTCCTCCTCCACCGTAATCTGCGCTCCCATCGCTTCCAGTTCACGAATCTGCTTGCCGCCGGGACCGATGACCTTGCCGATGAGTTCGGGGTTGATGCGGAGGCTGAGGATGCGCGGGGCGGTGGGCGACAGCTCAGGCCGGGGCGCGGGCAGCACCTCGGCCATCTTGCTCAGGATGTGCAGCCGCGCCTCGCGGGCCTGGGCCAGCGCCTCACGCATGATGGCGGGGGTGATGCCGCTCACCTTGATGTCCATCTGGAGGGCCGTGACCCCTTCGGCGGTGCCGCACACCTTAAAGTCCATGTCGCCGAGCGCGTCTTCCAGGCCCAGGATGTCCGTGAGGATGCGGTATTGGCCGTCCTCGATGACGAGGCCCATCGCCACGCCCGCGACGGGGGCCTTGAGGGGCACGCCCGCATCCATCAGGGCGAGGGTCCCGGCGCAGACGGTCGCCATGCTGCTCGACCCGTTGGACTCCAGCACCTCGCCGACCACCCGCAGCACGTAGGGGAACTCCTCAAAAGAAGGCAAGACCGCCCGCAGTGCCCGCTTGGCGAGGTGGCCGTGCCCGACCTCGCGCCGCGACTGCCCGCCCATGCGCTTGACCTCACCGGTGGAGTAGGGCGGGAAGTTGTAATGCAGCAGGAACTTATCGTTTTCCTCGGTGGTGAGGTCGTCGACCAGAATCTCGTCGCGCTCGGTGCCCAGGGTGGCAACCCCCAGCACCTGGGTTTCGCCGCGGGTGAAGATGGCGCTGCCGTGGGCGCGGGGAAGGGGCCGGGCCTCAATCCAGATGGGGCGCACGGTCTTGGAGTTGCGGCCATCGGCCCGCAGGTCCTCTTGCAGAATCAGGCGGCGCAGCTCCTGCTTTTCCACCTTGCCAAAGGCGGCTTTGAGGGCCACGATGCGTTCCTCGGCCCCCTCGACCTCGCCCTCCATCATGCGGTCCTGAATCAGGCGGTCACGCAACGCCCCCAGGTTGGCCGCCCGGTCCTTTTTCTTGACTGTGAGGAGGGCGTCGCGTAGGCCTGCTGCCCGCGCGGCCTCGGCCAGTTCGGGCACCAGGTCGGTGGCGAGGTCACCGTCGGCGAGGAAGTTGAACTTCTCGCGGCCCAGCTCGGCCCGCATCTGCGCGATAAGGTCGAGCACCCCCTGCATCTCCGCGTGGGCGAACTCGATGGCCCCCACCATCGTTTCCTCGTCCACAATCTGCGCCCCGGCTTCCACCATCATCACGGCGTCCTTGGTGCCCGCGACGACGAGGTCGAGACGAGAGCGCGTGAGTTGGTCGGCGGTGGGGTTGAGGACGTATTGCCCGTCCACGAGGCCCACCCGCACGCAGGCGGTCGGCCCCTGCCAGGGAATGTCGCTGATGCTCAGGGCCGCCGACGCCCCGATGGGGCCGAGCACGTCGGGGAGGTTTTGCTGGTCCGCCGAGAGCACGGTGATGATGACCTGCGTCTCGTGGCGGTACCCCTTGGGAAAGAGGGGCCGAATCTGGCGGTCGGTGATGCGGGCCGAGAGAATCGCCCGCTCGCCGGGCCGCCCTTCCCGGCGGTGAAAGGACCCCGGAATCTTGCCGACCGCGTAGTGCCGCTCTTCGAACTCGACGGTGAGCGGCAGGAAGTCGAGGGTGCTCTTTTCCTCGCGGGCCTGCGCGGTCACGAGCAGCAGGGTGTCGCCGTAGCGCAGCGTGACGCTGCCGCTGGCGAGTTTGGCCAGCCGGCCCGTCTCGATGCTCAGTTCGCGCCCGCCGAGCACCGTGGTGTAGGTCTTTCCAATCATGGAGGCCAGTCTATCCCGCCCCGCTGGGGGGCACCGGATGGCGGGTTGCGGTGTGGGCCACCTCCGTCGCGGTTCCCCCCGCCCGCCGGACGTAGACTCGCCCCATGGCTGCCCCCGCCCTGACCCGTGACGTACTGCTCACCTGTCCCCTCGACTGCCCCGACGCCTGCCGCCTGCGGGTCACCCTGGAGCGCGGCAAGGACGGGCGCGAGCGGGCGGTCAAGCTCACCGGCGACGCGGCGCATCCCTACACCAAGGGCTTTGCCTGCGTCAAGACCGTTCACTACCCAGCGCGGCAGAATCACCCCGACCGCCCCCTCTTTCCCCTGCGCCGGGTCAATCCCAAAACCGACCCCGAACCCCGCTTCGAGCGGGTGAGCTGGGATGAGGCGCTGGACGACATCGCCGCTCGGCTGCGTGAGCTGCTGGAGACCCGTGGCCCCCAGAGCATCTTGCGCTACCACTACGCGGGCACGATGGGCCTGATGGAAAACGCCCACGCCCACACGCTGTGGCGAGCGCTGGGCACCCCCGAACTCGACGAGACGATTTGTGCGACGGCGGGCACGGCAGCCTGGGCCATGGGCTACGGCTCGCGCCTGACGGTAGACCCCTTGGACGTGCCCCGCGCTCGCCTCATCGTGCTGTGGGGCATCAACTCCCTGAGCACCCACAGCCACCTCACCCCGCAGATGACGGCGGCCCGCAAGGCGGGTGCCCGCATCATCCACGTGGACCCCTACCGCAACCGCACCTCGGCCTATGCCGACACCCACCTCAAGCTGAGGCCCGGCACCGACGCCGCCCTCGCGCTGGGCGTGATGCACGAACTCTTTGCCCACGGCTGGACGGACGAGGCGTACATCACGGAGGCGACGACCGGGGTGGAGGATCTGCGGGCGGCCGCCCACGAGTGGACCCCCGAACGCACGGCGGAGGTCACCGGCCTGAGCGCCGAGGAGGTGCGCGACCTTGCCCAGGCCATCGGCACCACCCGCCCCACCTACATCCGGGTCGGGTACGGCATGACCCGCCATGAGAACGGCGGCACGGCGCTGCGGGCCGTCACCCTCATCCCGGCGCTCACGGGCGACTGGCGGCAGCGGGGCGGGGGCGTGTGCCTGAGCACGAGCGGGGCGTTCGCCCTCAACCGCACCCGGCTGGGGGGGGCACACCTCGTTCGGGAGGGGGTGCCCCACGTCAACATGAATGAGCTGGCCCAGGCCCTCGCGCCGGAGGCGGGCTTCGGGGCCGCCGTGATTTACAACTGCAACCCAGCGGTGGTGGCCCCCGACTCCGCGCGGGTACGGGCGGGGTTGATGCGCGACGACCTCCTCGTCGTGGTGCTGGAACAGGCAATGACCGAGACGGCGCGGCTCGCCGACTACGTGCTCCCCGCGACGACCTTTATGGAGCACTCCGACATCTACACGAGCTATGGCCACCATTGGCTGAGCTACAACCGGGCCGAGCTGGAGGCCCCCGGCGAGGCCCGGCCCAACTCCTGGGTGTTCGGGCAACTCGCCCGCCGCCTCGGCGTGACCGAACCCAGCGTGTACTGGACGGTGGACGACCTGCTCGCGGAAGTCCTAAGCACGGACCATCCCTTTCTCGCGGGCATCACCCCGGAGCGGCTGAAGGCCGAGGGGACCGTGCGGCTGAATATCCCAGAAGGCTTCCTCCCCTATGCCCAGGGGGCGGACACCCCCAGCGGCAAGGTGCAGCTTTCGCCCGCGCCGAGGTATCAGCCCGTGCGGGCGGCGTTGAATGCCGAGTACCCGCTGCGGCTGCTCACGCCGCCCGCGCACCACTTTCTGAACTCGACCTACGGCAACCTGGCCCACCTCAACCGGGCCGAGGGGGGCGAACCGCAGGTCCTCGTGCACCCGGCGGATGCCGAGGGGTACGGGCTGCTGGACGGCGGGTATGCCCGCATCCTCAGCGAGGTCGGGCAGGTACGCCGCCGAGTCAAGGTGACGGACGCCACCCAGCCCGGCGTGGCCGTCGTGGAGGGGACGTGGTGGGGCCTCTGCGCGCCCGACGGCGAGAGCATCAACGCCGTGACCGCTCAGACGCTCACGGACCTCGGCGGCGGCAGCACCTTCCACAACACGCGGGTGCGCTTAGAGCCGCTTCCGGCTTGAAGGGGCCTCCGAGCGGCGCGAGGCACCGAGGGAGGAAGCCAGAGGAAACGAGTAAGACGCCCTACAGAGGCAGCCTTCTACACTGGGGGCCATGACGGCAGTGCTGGCCTGGGCCTCACTCCCCCGGCAGGGTCTGACCGCGCTCCTGTGGGGGGTCGCGCTGGCCCACCTGGGATGGCTGCTGCTGGGGGCACCGTCCCCACCGGGCACACGGGAGCTGTGGGGTGACCTGTTTTTTCTGCCGGCCCTCGGCTTGGCGGCCCTGATAGCCCTGCGGGCGGGGGCACGGCGCGACAACCCCGCCGCCCCGACCTGGCAGCGGCTGGGGCAGGGGCTGGCCGCTTGGGGGCTGGGGCAGGTGGCCTACCTCCTGTCCTGGGCGCTGCTGGGCAAAGACCCCTTTCCGGGACTGCCCGACCTGCTGTTTTTGCTGCTGATTCCGCTGGTGGCTTCCGGGCTGCTCGCGCTGCGCCGCCCGGAACGCGGGCTGTTGACAACCTGGGGCATCCTGCTGGACGCGGCGGTGCTCACGCTGGTCGTAGCCGACGTGCTGTGGGACCTCAGTGTGCGGCCCATCCTCAGCAGCTACCTCATGGGCCTGGCCCCCTACGCGGGAGGTCCCGTCGCGCTGGTGCTGGCGCTGGCCTACCCGCTGGGAGACCTGCTGCTGTGCTCGCTTGCGGCGGTGCTGGCCCTGTGGCGTCCCCTCGACTTGCGGGGCCGCGAGCTGGCGGTGCTCATCGCGGGGCTGGGCCTCTTTTTGCTCGCCGATGTGGGCTACGCCCTGCAACAGGAACTCGGCAACTACGAGTCAGGCACCCTCCTCGACGCGGGCTGGATGCTGGGGGCCGCGCTGATGGCGAGTGCGGCGGCCCTGCAAGACCGCCGGGGCCGCGTCCAGGGGTGGGTTCCAGTGCGGGTCCGGCCCTGGTCCGCGCTGCTGCCGCAGGGGGCGCTCCTGTTGCCGCTGGCGCTGACCCTGCTGCTGCACTTTGAATCCGGGGTGGCCGACCCGGTCGAGACGGTGTTGCTGGGGAGCGCGGCGGGCCTTTTTCTGGTGCGGCAGTTTTTGCTGCTGCTGCACAACACCCGCTTGCAGTGTGCTCTGCACTACCGCGCCGAGCACGACCCCCTGACCGGGGCACGCAACCGTGAGGGCCTCGAAGAGCACCTCGCGGACGTGATGGCGGCGGCGCGGCGGGCTGGCGGCGCAGCGGCGGTGCTGTTTGTAGACCTCGACCGCCTCAAGACCATCAATGAATCCTTTGGGCACGCGGTGGGAGACGCGGCGCTGCGCGAGGTCGCCGCACGGCTGCGGGGGGTCCTGCCCGCGGGCGAACTCCCGGTGCGCTTTGGGGGCGACGAGTTCGTGCTCGTGTTTCCGCAGGTGGCGGGTGCGGCGCAGGCCGCGGAGCTGGCGGCGCGGGTGGTGGACCGAGTGACCCAGCCGCTGCAAGTTGGCCCCGAAACCCTGACGGTCACCGTGAGCGTGGGCGTGGCCCTCGTGCCGCACGACGCCACCGACGCCCGGCAGGCCCTGGCCCGCGCCGACGCTGCGATGTACCGCGCCAAAACCGAGGAAACCAATGCTTGGCGCTTGTACGACGAGGCTTTGCACCAGGTCCACGCGCCGCGTCAGCGCCTCGAAACGCTGCTGCGCGGGGCGCTGGAGCGCGGCGAGTTTCAACTTTTCCTTCAGCCCCTCGTCGACCTGCGTGGCGGCGGGGTGGTGGGCTTTGAGGCGCTGCTGCGCTGGGATTCGCCCGTCCTGGGCCGGGTCCCTCCCAGCGAGTTCATCCCCGTGGCCGAGGCCCGCGAGATGATGGGCGGCATCGGGCGCTGGGTGCTGCGCGAGGCGCTGCGCGGGGCGGCGGAGTGGCGGCGCGGGCCGCTCGCGGGCGCGTACGTCTCGGTCAATGTCTCGGCCACCCAGTTTGCCGCCGCCGACTTTGTGCCGGACGTGCAAGCTGCGCTGGAGGAAGCCGAGCTGCCTGCGGACGCGCTGATGCTCGAACTCACCGAAAGCGCGGTTGTTGCTGACCCCGACCAAGCCCGCGCCCGGCTGCTGGAGCTGCGCCGCTTGGGGGTGCGGGTGGCCCTCGACGACTTCGGCATGGGGTATTCCAGCCTGGGCCAACTGCGGCACCTTCCCGTGCACGTCCTCAAGATTGACCGTTCTTTCGTCCGCGAGCTGGCGCGGGACGCTGCCTTTGTGGAGGCGATGGTCACCCTGGGCCAGAGCCTGCGGCTGCGGGTGGTCGCCGAGGGCATCGAGGATGAGGCCACCGCCGAGCACCTGCGGGCGCTGGGCTGCGACCTGGGCCAGGGGTACCTCTACGCCCCGCCCTTGCCCCCTGCCGAAGCCCTGCAGCGGGTGCGCGAGCGGGGGCTGGTCTGACCTGAGCTTACCCCTCCAACATCCGCGCCCAGCCCTCCGGGTCCTCGCCCACGGTGAGGACCTTGCCCCCGCGCACCAGCGGCAGCCGCAGCAGCTCCGGCATCTCGATGACGCGGGCGATGATGGCGTCTTCGGTCGTGCGCAGGTAGGCGAGATTGGAGCGCTCGTACGCCTTGCCCTCCCGGTCAAGCAGGGCATTCAGCCCAAACTTCTGGATAAAACGGGCCAGTTCGCCCTTGGCGATGGGCCGCGTGCCCAGGTCCACAAACTGTACCTTGACCCGCCGCTCCTTGAAAAAGCGCTCGGCGGCGCGGGTGGCGGCGCTCTTTTTCAGGCCGAAGAGTTGCACCTGCTGGGGGGACATGGGAAGAGGATAGCTTTCAGCTCTCAGCTTCCAGCAACCAGCGGCCTCCGTCTTAGCTCTGGCTGGGGCCTTGTGCTGATGGCTGATGGCTGACCGCCTCAGTTCGCGTACAGGCCCAGCCCCTCCTCGTCGCGCCCACCCACCGGCAGGCCGAGGTGGTCGTAGGCGTGAGCCGTGGCGACGCGGCCACGGGGCGTGCGCTTGATAAAGCCGAGCTGGATGAGGTACGGCTCGTATACGTCTTCCAGGGTCAGAGCGTCTTCCGAGATGGCGGTCGCCAGGGTGTCCACCCCCACCGGGCCGCCCGCAAAGCGGTGAATCAGGGTTTCGAGGTACTTCTTGTCACGGTCGTCTAAGCCCGCCGAGTCCAGGCCCAGGCGGTCGAGCGCGTCCATCGCGCGGGGCAGCTCGATGGTGTTCTCGCCCGCAACCTCGGCGTAATCGCGCACCCGGCGCAAGAGGCGCTTGGCGATGCGCATGGTGCCGCGTGACCGCGCCCCGATTTCGACGGCGGCCTCCTCGGTCAGCCCGAAGCCCAGCAGCCGGGCGTCGCGCTGGAGGTTGATGCCAATCTCCTGGGGGGTGTAGTACTCCAGATGTTCGATGATGCCAAAGCGCGACCGCATCGGCGCGGTAATCAGGCCGGGCCGGGTGGTGGCCCCCACCAGCGTGAAGCGCGGCAGCGGCAGCTCAATCGTCCGCGCTGCCGGACCCTGGCCCAGGACGATGTCCAGCTTGAAATCTTCCATCGCCGGGTAGAGGTGCTCTTCGGCCACCCGGCCCAGGCGGTGAATCTCGTCGATAAACAGCACGTCGCCTTCCTCCAGGCTGTTCGTCAGGATGGCGGCGAGGTCGCCCGGCTTCTCGATGGCCGGCCCCGACGTCACTCGGATATTGACCCCCAGTTCGTGCGCGATGATGTGCGCCAGGGTGGTCTTGCCCAGGCCCGGCGGGCCGAACAGGAGGGTGTGGTCCAGCGCCTCGCGGCGGCCCTTGGCGGCCTGGAGGTACACCGAGAGCTTCTCCTTGAGGCGTGCTTGCCCCACGTACTCGGCCAACGTCTTGGGCCGCAGCGCGGCGTCGAGCGGTTCGGTCATGCCCGACATATTACGCTATTTGCGAAATCGGGTGGCGTGGCTTGAGTCCCCTTCACGACCCGCCGTACTGCCGCAGCAGGCCCGGCAGGTCGGCGGCGAGAGTACCGTCAATCACTTCTGCATTGGCGTACACGCGCACAAAGCGTCCCTGAGGGTCAATGACGCTGACTTGGTCGCCGTGAATGAGGGCCGCTTGCACCGCTGCCGCGCCGACCTGCTGGGCGTTGGCGGCCCCGTTGCCGGAGGGCGTGGCAGTGGCCTCCTGGCCCATGGAGCCGTGGCCCCTATGGGCACTGTGATCCACGGCAGGCTGCGGCTCGATGTGGCGAATGCCCACAAACATCGTGCGGGCGGCCTCGTTGATGGTGGCAGTGTCGCCCGTCAGCCCCGAAAAGGCCGGATTAAAGCGGGCCAGGTAATCGCGCACCACCTGCGGGCGGTCGTGCTCCGGGTCCACCGAGATGAACTGCACCTGCACCCGCTGGCGCTGGTCTTCTGGAAGGTCGGCATAGATGCGCGCCAGGCTCGCCAGAGTCGCTGGGCAGACATCCGGGCAGCGCACAAAGCCGTAGAACATCAGCCGCATTCGGCCATCCGAAGCACTCAGGGTGGTGCGCTCGCCCCGCTCGTTGAGCAGTGGGAGTGCAGGCAACTCGACTGGCGTGTCAAGTGCGGTTCCTCCGGCCAGGGAAGGGGAGACGTTCCGGTAGAGCAGCAGCCCCCCCAGGACCGCTGCCACCACCAACAGCACCGCGGTGAGCCATTTCATCGCAGCCCAAGCTAGCGGCGAGGGTGGGGGCCGCGTGTCCCAGGAAAGTCGCCAGCCGCCAGCTAAAAAGAGGGCGGGGACGCTCGTCACGTCCCCACCCCTTCAGTCCTGTTGTGCTGGCCGCTGGCGACTGGCGGCTGAAAGCTCCCTCACCACGCGTAGAAAATCGCCACGATGAGCAGCCACACCACGTCGACCAGGTGCCAGTACAGGCTGGCCGCCGTCAGCGAGCCGTGGTTGTACTTGTCCATCTTGCCGGTCAGCGCCTGGTAGTAGGGCAGCGCGATGCCGGTGCCGCCAATCAGGATGTGCAGCCCGTGCAGGCCCACGATGATGAAGAAGCACGCCTGCCACAGATTCTGCTTCCAGTCACTCTCTACGCCAAAGAGCACGAACTCGTAGACCTGGAAGACCATGAACACGGCGCCCAGAATCAGGGTAATCAGCAGCCCCAACCGGAACCAGGTGTAACGGCCCTTGTGGTGGTCTTGCTCGGCCTTATGAATCACAAAGGACGAGGTGACCAGAATCAGGGTGTTGAGGGCCGCCAGCCAGATGTTGGGCCGCAGCGCGGGCGGCTCGGCGGCACCAATCAGCCGCAAGTACACGTACCCAGCGATAAGGACCCCGAACAGACCCACTTCCGAGATGATGAACCACGCCATCCCCATGAAGCCGTTGTCGTACTTGGTCAGGTGGTGGTGCTCGACCGGCACGGCATATTCACGG
The DNA here is from genome assembly GCF_000482805.1 of Deinococcus murrayi DSM 11303. Classification (GTDB taxonomy): domain Bacteria; phylum Deinococcota; class Deinococci; order Deinococcales; family Deinococcaceae; genus Deinococcus; species Deinococcus murrayi. Next base: position 93,705 of record NZ_AXWT01000018.1, read on the forward strand.
GTGCCCGCCCACTTGAAAAGCGAGTAGAAGAAGAACGGAATCGAGAGGTACAGGATGACCGTGGCAATCTGGAAGCTCAAGCCCGCTTCCGAAAAGGCCCGCAGCCCACCCGCCGGGGTGTAGTTCGTGAACCAGCCGAAGCTCAGGCCATAGCCCATAAAGAGCAGCGACAGGGCCGTCATGAAGGGCCAGATGGTGTCCTGCGGCAGGTGAATGCTCTTGGGGTCAACGGGCGTCAGGGTCTGCCCGCTCTTTTCCCAGTCATAGAGGGGACGTTCGGTCGGGAAAGTTCGGGGGAACTCGTGGGCGAAGTTGTAGGCTGCGGGCGGGCTAGACGCCGTCCACTCTAAGGTGTAACCGCCCCAGGGGTTGTTGGAAGCCGTCTTTGGTCCGCGCAGTCCCTGGTAGAAGTTGATGACCATCACGATGCCGCCCGCGAGCAAAATCAGGGCACCCATCGTCGAGATAAAGTTCAGCTCGGTCCAGGCGAAGTTCCCCGCCGGGTAGGTGTAGTAGCGCCGGGGCATCCCCAGCAGCCCCAGGATGTACTGGGGCAGGAAGGTCATCCACGACCCCACCATAAAGAGCCAGAAGTGCCACATGCCGAGCCGCTCGCTGAGGAAGCGCCCGGTCATCTTGGGCCACCAGTAGTACAGGCCGCCCATCGCCAGGAACGCGGTGCCGAACATCATCACGTTGTGGAAGTGGGCGACGATGTAGTACGAGTTGGTGACCTGATAGTCAAAGGGAATCATGCCCAAGCTGACGCCGGTGATGCCGCCGATCAGGAAGTTGAAGATGAAGCCCACCAGCCAGTAGGTCGGCGTCTTCATGATGATGCGCCCGCCCCACAGGGTGCCGATCAGGTTGAAGATCTTGACGCCGGTGGGGACCGCCACGATCAGGGTGGCGATGGCAAAAGCGATTTGCCATCCTTCGGGCAGGCCGACTGCGAAGATATGGTGGACCCACACCAGCAGCGAGACCAGTACGATGCCCAGCAGCGAGTACACCATCACCCGGTAGCCGAACAGCGGCTTGCGAGCCATGGTCGAGGCAACCTCGGCGGCGATGCCCAGGTAGGGCAGCAGCATCACGTACACAGCGGGGTGCGAGTAGAACCAGAAAAACTGCGTGAAGAGAATGGGTGTGCCGCCGATGCCGGGGTTAAACATCGACAGGCCCAGCTTCAGTTCGAGGTAGGTCGCCAGCGAAGCCGCCGTCAGGCCGCTCAGACTGACGAGCTGAAGGATGCTGGTCGCAAAGATGCTCCAGACGAAAATGGGCATCTTCCACAGGCTCATGCCCGGTGCCCGCAGGTTCACGATGGTCGCGGCAAAGTTGGCGCTGCCCAGCAGCGACCCCAAGCCGTTGAGGATAAGCGCCACCATAAAGACGCTGACGCCCGTTTGGTTGCCGTCTACCGAGAGGGGGTAGTAGAAGGTCCAGCCGACGCCCGGCAAGCCACCGTTCCACAGCCCGGTCAAAATCAAAATCAGGCTAAAAATAAAGAGCCAGACTGCAAAGTTGTTCAGTCGCGGTAGCGCCACATCCCGCACGCCGAGTTGCAGCGGCAGAAAGTAGTTCCCGAATCCGAAGAGGCCAATCGGAATCAGGAAGAAGAAAATCATGATGGCGGCGTGCCCGGTCAGGACCTCGTTGTAGGTGTTGCCCACCAGCAGGGTTTGGTCAGGGAGTGCCAGCTGCAGGCGAATCCCCACTGCCATCAACCCCCCAATCGCAAAGGCAAGCAGCGAGACGAAGATGTACAGCAGCCCGATCTTCTTGTGATCGGTGGTCATCATGTAATCCTTGATGACCTCCCACGCCCCCCGCCGAGCGGAGGTGGTCGTGGTCTGCGGCGCGTGTTGTACCGTCACTGGGTCCCTCCTCTGGGGGCCGCATCCCCCGCGCTGCCAATCACCGGCGAGTCACGCCAGTAGTCGGCCTCTTCCGGCAGGCGCAGGCTGCGCAGATAGGCCGCGATATCCGACAGTTCTTGCTCGGTCAGCACGCCGCCCTTTTGCACTTGGCCGTTGACCTTGTAGGTCGCGCCGTTGTAGGGGGGCATCAGGCTGCCGGGCTTGACGCCAGGGCTGTTGGCCAGCCAGGGAATCAGCATCCGCTCGGCTTCGGCTCCTTCCCACATCCCGGCGCCCAGCGTGCGGCGGGTGCCGAAGAAGCTCAGATCAGGCCCTGCTGCACCGTTGGCCGGGGTGCCCTGCACCCGGTGGCAAGCGGCGCAGGCCAGTGCCCCGGTCGAGGGCTTGCCCTGCATAAAGAGCTGGTAGCCGCGCTCCTCGGCGCTGCCGGGAGCGGGGGTGGGGGCGCGGTACTCGGCGGCCACCCGCAGGAACGTGTTGTAACGCTCCGGCTCCAGCGCAATCACCTTGAAGCGCATGTTGGCGTGAGAAGCCCCACACAGCAGCGAGCAGTTGCCCTGGTAGACGCCGGGACGGTCGGTGTCAATCTGCCAGGTCTTTTCCGTGCCGGGGGTCGCGTTGCGCTGCCCGCCCAAGTTGGGTGCCCAGAACGCATGCATCACGTCCCCGGAGGTGATCGTGACCGCCACCGGGTTGCGGGTGGGCATCACCATCTCGTTACCGTTGGTCACCACGCCGCCCGCCGCCGCCGTCGCGCTGGGGTAGCTGAAGTTCCACCAGAACTGCCGCGAGAGAGCCGAGACCACCGTGGCGTTTTCCGGGGTGGGATTCAGTCTCGCCATCGAACGCACCGTGAGCACGCTCAGCACAATCACAATCAGGACCGGAACTGCCACCAGCACAACTTCCAGCCGGTTGTTGCCGTGAAACTGGGCTGGCTCCGCCGAGTTGTTCTCCTCGCGGAAGCGCCGCACTGTGGCAAACAACGCGTAGGACACCCCAACAAAGATGATGATCGAAAAGGCAATCGCCCAGACGCTCATCCAGAAAATCTCACGGTTGTAGGCCGACGCCATGTCGCCCAACGTGATGAACTGGTTCGACTGACAGCCCGTTAGCAGCGCGGCCCCTGCCGTCAGGAGGATTCCCCTCACGAAGAGCGCCCGGCCTCCCCCTGGGCCGCGGGCACGACCACTCTGGTTGGTGTTCAATGTCACTCCTTTCCTTTTCCTCACGTCCCAGTGTAGTCGCTTCCACCGGGACCTTGCATCTTCCAAAACCGCCCGCCCCGCGCAGCTCGCGGCAGGGTCGACCGAGCGGTCAGGGACGCCCCCCATGAGAGCAGGTGGGGAGGTAGGCAAGTGTCCTTAGATTCCTGAGGACCGGATGCAGGGGCCTTCCGGGGTTCCCCGCACCTGCGCAGCGCTTCAGGTGAGTAACACCCGGTCGACCGCCCCAGCCAGAAACAGCAGGGCGAGGTAAAGCATGGAATACAGGTAGAGTGGCAGGGTCACGGCACGCTCGATGCGCCGCCCCGCCATCACGTGCCCGCGCAGCCGCCAAGACAGCACCAGCAGCCACCCACCCAATCCTAGGGCGGCCACGAAGTACAGGCCGCCGACCGCCTGAAAGAAGACCGGCATGACCGACAGCACCACCGTGTAAATCGCGTACAGCCAGATTTGCGCCACCGTCAGGCGGTCGCCGTGCACGACGGGCAGCATGGGAATGCCGACCTCGCGGTACTCGTCCTTAATCATCAGCGCGAGCGCCCAGAAATGGACGGGTGTCCAGAAAAAGACGATGGCAAAGAGAAACCAGGCAAAGAGGGACAGCTCGCCCGTCACGGCGGCCCAGCCCACCAGCGGCGGAAAGCACCCCGCCGCGCCGCCAAGCACGATGTTGTGCCAGGTCGTGCGTTTGAGCCACAGCGTATAGACCACCACGTAGGTGAAAAACCCCGCTAGGCTCATCCAGGCCGCGAGGGGGGTAGCCCACACCCACAGGGCGAGGAAAGAGAGCACCTGAAGGGCGGTGCCGAAGATGGCCGCCTCGCGGGTGCCGATAAGCCCGCTGGAGGTGGGCCGCCCCGACGTGCGCTTCATGCGCAGGTCGATGTCGCGGTCGATGATCATGTTGAAGACGCCCGCCGACCCCGCCGAGGCGTATCCGGCGAGGCTGACCACGACGAGGAGCCACGTGCCCGGCCACCCCTCTGCCGCCATCACCATCGCGGTGAGGGTGGTCCACAGCAGCAGGCTGATGACCTTGGGTTTGGTCAGGGCGAGGTAATCGCGCCAGGTGGGGCGGGGGACCATCACTCGGCGGTCCGCCGGGGCAGAAGCTGCCAAGCGAGTTTCGGTCATGCCGCCACCTCACCCGTGCGGGCTGGGGGTGGCACCCGGCGCAGGGCAATCAGCGCCTCATAACCCAGCAAGACGGTCACGAGCCACATGATGCACGCCAGCGCGAGGTGGGTGAGCTGCATCCAGTTGGGAGCTTTGAGGGCCACGTTGAGAAAGCCCACCGCCATCTGCGCGGCAATCACCCCGACGAGCGCGGCCCCCCAGCGGGTCACGGCGGGCGAGGGCCGCCAGCGCCGCAGTGCCCCCACCAGCCACACCAGGTACGCACTCGTGAGCACCGCGAGCAGGGGATGCACCACCCGCAAGTTTTCAATCAGGGTGGCGGTCGCTCCAAAATCGCGCCGCACCGTATCGAGCGGGGTGCCGGGAGCGGGCGCAAACAGGAGGTCGCCCAGCGCCGTGACCGCCCCCGCCATGCCCAGCACCAGCGAGAGGCACAGGCCCAGTGCCAGCGCCCCCAGCGTGCGGCCCTGCCCGCGCAGCCGCAGCGCCGGACGCCCGGACGCCCATAGCGCCGTGAGCAGCAGCGCTCCCAGCAGCAAAAAGGTGTTCGCCAGGTGAATGCCCTGCACCAGCCCCCGCGCCGGGTCGGTCGAGTCGGCGGTAAGGCCGAGCCGTACCTGCACGCCGCCGACCAGCCCTTCGAGCAAAATCAGCCCAAAGCTGAGCGCCGCCCCCAACCGGGCTGGGTGCCCCTTGGGGGTGGTCCGCACGGCCAGCGCGATGAGCGCCAGCGCGAGCAGGCCACTGGCCGCGCTCGTCAAGCGGTGGCTGAACTCAATCAGGGTATGGACCGTGGGGCTTTGCGGCACCACCACCCCGTTACACAGGGGCCAGTGGTCGCCGCAGCCTGCCCCCGCCCCAGTGATGCGGACCACCGCGCCCCACAGAATCACCAGCACGTTGTAGACCAGGGCGACCCAGGCCAACCGGGGCAGCCACGCGCCCGCACCCCGGCGGGGAACCGTCAGCGTTCCGCTCATCTTCCTCCTCACCGTCCCTTCCGCGCCCTCACCCGGCTTCAGCGGCAAGCGCGGTCAGCCCGGCTATTCTACTGGCCAGGGCTGCCGGAAGATTGTCCCCTCTGCGCCGCCGCGTCCTCCTGTCCCCTGAGGTGCCCATGCTGCGTTCCGAAGTCAATGCCGCCCAGCGCCGCGCCCTTGCCCTCCTGCGAGAACTGCGCTTTGCCCTGCCGCCCTGGGTGACCTGGTCGCCGGCAGAGTGGGCGGCTCAGCCGGAAGTGGCGGCCTACTGCCGTGCCCGGCAGATGGGCTGGGACGTGACCGACTTCGGGTCGGGAGACTTTGCCCGGCGGGGCCTGCTGCTGGTGTGCACCCGCAATGGCCGCCCCGGTGTGCCCGGCGACGTGCCCTACGCCGAAAAGCTCCTGCTGGTCGGCGAGGGGCAGGAGACCCCCCTGCACACCCATCACCACAAGACCGAGGACATCATTCACCGGGGGGGCGGGGTGCTCATCCTAGAGCTGGCTTTGGTGACCGGGACCGGAGAAATCCGCGACGTGCCCGTGCCCGTTCTCACGGATGGCCGGCTGCGCCACATTCCGCCGCTCTCTGCGCTCGCGCTGTACCCCGGCGAGAGCATCACGCTGCGGCCCGGCACCTTCCACCGTTTCTATGCGCGGCCCGGCGCTGGCCCTGTGCTCGCGGGAGAGGTGAGCAGCGTGAACGACGACCTGCACGACAACCTCTTTCTGGAGGCGGTGGGCCGCTTTCCCCCGCTGGAGGAGGATGAAGCCCCCCTCTACCCGCTGTGGAGCGAGGTGGGGCGTTCGTAAGCTCCCGGACACCCGCCCCGGCTTCCGGCCCCTAGACTGCCGGGCGTGGCACCGATCATCAACCAGTGGGCCGTCATCACCATCGTTCTGAGCGGCATCGCGCTCCTGTTCGGTGTCGCTTTCATTCGCCGGGGCAACCGCGAGGCGCATATGCGGGCGATGCTCGCCGCGAGCGCACTGGCGACCCTCTTTCTGGTGCTGTACCTCACCCGGCTTGCCATGGGCTACGAAAAGCAATATGTCGGGCCGGAGCAGTGGCGGACGGCTTACTTCGTCCTCCTGATAAGCCACATCATCCTGGCCGCCGCGAACCTGCCCCTCGCCCTCGGTGCCCTGTGGAACGCCTGGAAGGGCCTCCGGGCTGCCGGAAATCTCGCCAACATCGGCGCACCTGCGGCCCGGCCCTACTTCGCCCGGCACCGCGCTTGGGTGCGCTGGACAGTTCCGGTGTGGCTGTATGTGGCGGTCACGGGCTGGATTATTTACCTGGTGCTGGGCAGATACGGCGCGGTGATGACGGGATAAAGAGCCACCAGCTACCAGCCGCCAGCTTCCAGCAAGCAGTTCCTGGCTGGCGGCTGCAAGCTGGTTGCTGATAGCTTCCTCCCATGAAACGCACCGTCCCCGACCTGCTCCAGGCTGCCGACCCACTGGTCATGGTGACGGCTTACGACTACCCCAGTGCTCGGCACGCCGAGGCCGCCGGGGTGGACCTGATTTTGGTCGGCGACAGCCTGGGCAACGTGGTGCTCGGCTACGACTCGACCGCCCCCGTCACCCTGGCCGACATGATTCATCACGGGCGGGCCGTGCGGCGAGGGGCGCCGGAGACGTTTGTGGTGGTCGATTTGCCCTTTGGCACCTACCAGACGGGAGCTGGGGACGCCATGCGTGCGGCGGTGCAGGTCATCCAGCAGACCGGAGCCGACGCCGTGAAGATGGAGGGGGCCACCCCCGAAATCCTGGAGGCCGTCACCGTGCTGACCCGCAATGGCATCCCGGTGATGGGGCACGTCGGGCTGATGCCCCAGACCGCCACCGCCCAGGGCGGCCTGAGGGTGCAGGGCCGCGACGAGGAGGGAGCGCGGCGCACGCTGGAAGGGGCACTGGCCCTGCAGGAAGCCGGAGCCTTTAGCGTGGTGCTGGAGGCGATTCCGGCGCGGCTGGCGCGGCTCATCACCGAGCGGCTCTCTGTCCCCACGATTGGCATCGGGGCAGGAGTCCACTGCCGGGGGCAGGTCCTCGTCTATCATGACCTGCTGGGCCTCTACGAGGGCGAGGAGAAAAAGCTCGCCAAACGCTATGCCGAGCTGGGCCGCACTTCCCGCGAGGCGCTGGAGGCCTATGCCCGCGAGGTCCGCGCCCGCGAGTTCCCCGGCAAAGCGCACAGTTTTGTGATAAAAGATGAGGTACTGGACAAGCTTTACTGAAGTGTTGGCGGGGACTGTGGGTGGCCCACCCATTGGGGGAAGGGCACAGTTGCGCTGACGCCAGCATGAGATGTTATGACGAGAGGACGATGCCCCCTCGTCCTGTGGGACCGGAGCTGCCCGAACGTCTCGTGCGGGTGTATTTTCGGCTGCTTTTGCCGTTGATAGCGGCGGCGGTGCTGTCCATCATCCCGGAGCTGACGGGCGGCCTGCATCCGCTCGCCGCGAGCTTTGCAGGAATGCTCGCGTTTTTCGCGGTGCTGCACCTGCTGCGCCCCGGCTGGAGCGAGGGGGTGCGGCTGGGGTTTGCGCTCAGCTTCCTTATCTTTCTGGCGGTGTTGGTCCTAGAGCCGCAGGGCCTGCGGGTCCGTACAGCCTACGAGGGGCTGATTTTGCACCTGCTGCTGTTGCTGGTGCCGCTCAATGTGCTGACCTGGCACCTGCTGTTCAGCGACCGCCCCCGCTGGGGGCAGATGCTCTCGCTGGTGCTTGTGGGGATGGGCACCCTCGCGGCGACCCGCTGGGAGGACATCGCGGCCACTCGCCTCACGACCTCGGCGCTGCTGCTGGCGGTCAGCCTGGTGACCCACTTTTTTGGGGGTGCGGTCGTGGACCTGCATCGCCGCATGCGTGAGGAAGAGCGCCGCGCCCGCCAAGACCCCCTGACCGGGTTGGGCAACCGTCTCGCGTTCGCGGAGACCTGCGCCCAGACCCAGACCGCTGGCGTGCTTGCCGTGCTGGACATCGACCACTTCAAGGCCGTCAATGACCGCCTGGGCCACGAGGCCGGGGACCGGGTACTGCGGGAGGTTGCAGACAGGCTGCGCGGCGGGCTGGGAAAGGACGCCGTTCTCTTCCGCTGGGGGGGCGAAGAGTTCGTGGCAGTCTTGCCCGGTTGGGCGGTAGCGGAAGCGGCGCAGGTGTTGGAGTCGGTGCGGGGGGACATCGCGGCGCACTCCTTCGGCGAGGGAGAACGCATCACCCTCAGCGTGGGCCTGTGCCCCTACGACCCTGCACGGGGCCTCGCCCCCGCTTTTACCCAGGCGGACGCCGCCCTGCGCCGCGCCAAGGACACCGGGCGCGACCGGTTGGTCGCGGCTCCGGCAGCCTGAGGCGCGGGGAGGAACAAGGGCCGCCTAGCGCCGCCGCCACTGCTGGAGGGTCCCCACCACTCCCCGGCGGAAGAACAGCACGGTCGCCACGAAGACCAACCCCGTCACGATGCCCACCGGGAGGTTGGCGGTCGTCAGCACGTCGCGCAGCAGCAGGACCAACCCCGCGCCCACCACGGGGCCAAAGAGGGTGGTCGTGCCGCCCAGCAGGGTCATCATCACGACCTCGCCGGAGGTGCGCCAGTTGACGACCTCCAGGCTGACTACCCCGTGCCCGAACGCATACATGCTGCCCGCCAGCCCCGCGAGGCCCGCGCTGATGAGAAAAGCCGTGAACTTAAAACGCACCGGGTTTAGGCCGATGCTCTGCGCCCGCGGTTCGTTGTCGCGCACGGCTTGGAGGGATTGCCCAAAGGGACTGCGGACGGTGCGGTAAGCGACGTAAAAACCCACCGCAAACAGCGCGAGGCAAAAGTAATAACGGGTCACCGAGTCGCTGAAATCCAGCCCCAGAAAGCTGGGCCGCTCGAAGCCCTGAAGGCCGTTTTCTCCGCCCGTCACGTCGGTCCATTGCAGCGCCAGGAAAGAGAGCATCTGCGCGAAGGCCAACGTAATCATTGAGAAATAGATGCCCGCGCTGCGCACACTCAGAAAGGCGATGGGCACCGCGAGTGCGAGGGCCGCGAGGGTGCCCCCCAGCATGGCGACGGGCACGCTTTGCCCTTGCCCCAGCAGGTAAGCCGTGACGTAAGCGCTGCTGCCCCAGAAAGCCGCGTGTCCGAAGCTCAGCAGCCCGGAAAAGCCGAACAGCAGGTCAAAGGCGACCGCGAAGAGGCCCCAAGCCAGGATATCGAGCGCGAGCACCGGGTAAATCAGCCGGGGGAGGACCAGCAGCAGCACCCCCAACCCCACCAACCACGCGGCGCGGGTCAGCCGCTCGCGGTCGGTGCGGGCGGCAGTTCGTGGAATGACGGTCACCTTGCTCCCTCCGGCAGTCCAAACAGCCCGCTGGGCCGCACCAGCAGCACCAGCGCCATCAGAATGAAGACCAGCGTGTTGGCGATGGGCGGGTACAACGCCGCGCCGATGGCCGCCAGCACGCCCACGGCAAAGCCCGTGACCACGCTGCCCAGGATGCTGCCCATCCCCCCAATCACCACCACCGCAAAGGTCGTGATGATAAGTTCGGCCCCCATATACGGCTCGACCGAATAGATGGGCGCGGCGAGAACCCCCGCCAGCCCTGCGAGGCCTACCCCCACCCCAAAGACGCCCGTCACCCACTTGCTCACGTCAATCCCAAAGGCCCGCGTGACCATGGGGTTTTCGGTGCTCGCCCGGATGATGGCTCCCACCCGCGTCTTCTCAATCACGAACCAGGTGACCAGGCAGATGAGCAGACTCAGGCCAATCACGAACAGGCGGTATTTGGGAAAGACCACGAAGCCCAGGTTGACCACTCCCGACAGCGCCGGGGGCGGCGTGTAGGGGGCGCTAGACACCGCGTACTGCGAGAGCATGACCTGTTTGACGAGGTCCTGGGTGAGCAGTGTCAGCCCAAAGGTCAGCAGCAGGTTGTAGCTCGGCTCCAGCCCGTAGAGCCGCGAGAGCAGCCCCCGCTCCAGGGCCATCCCGATGAGCGCCACGACGAGCGGGGCGATAATCAACGAGGGCCAGAAGCCCAGCCCAAAGGCCTGCCCCAGGGCAAAGGCCGTGAACGCTCCCAGCATGTACAGCGCCCCGTGCATGAAGTTCACGATGCGCAGCATCCCGAAAATCACCGCGAGGCCGAGGGACAACAGCGCATAAAAGGCACCGTTCACCAGCCCGTTGAACACCTGAATCAGCAGCAGTTGTGTGTTCATTCGTTATGTCCAGGAGGCGAGGGGCCGAACAGCCGAGGGGTCGAGGTAGAGTCTCGACCTCCCGACTTCTCGACCTCTAGACCCTTCTCAGAACTTGCACTTGCTTTCCGAGAGCGGCTGGAAGGCGCGGGCGGCGGGGATGGTGGCCACCTTGGTGAAGATGTCCCCGGCTTCCCTCGCCTGCGAGCGCGGTTTGACCTGTACGGTGTACACGTCGAGAATCACCCGGTGGTCCTGCGGGCGGATATATGCACTGCGGGCGAAGAAATCGCTGAAGCGGTGGCCTTCAAGGGCCTTGACCACCGCGTCGCCGTCGTCACTCTTGGCGCGGGCGACCGCCTGAAGGTAGGTCATGGTGGCGGAGTAGACTCCAGCCTGCGCCCAGGTGGGCTTCTTGCCAAAGCTGCGCTCGAACTTGGCGGCCCAGTCGCGGCTGCGCTGGTCGAGGTTCCAGTACCACGGCACGGTGGCGAGCGCCCCCGCGAAGGCATCCTGTCCCAGCGCCGCCACGTCGGTCTCGAACAGCAGGCCGATGCCCAGGCCGATGCCCTGCTGCCGCAGCCCGAACTCGTTGTACTGTTTGACCACGTTCACCAGGTCTGCGCCCGCTTGCATGGTCCCGAACACCTTGGGCTTGAGGCTTTGGGCCTTGAGCAGATAGCTGGAAAAGTCGGTGTTGGGGAAGGGCGTGGCATCGCTGTTGGTGACGACCCGGCCCCCATTTTCGCGGATGGCCGCGGTCATCTGGCGGTTGAGGTCCTGCCCGAAGGCGTAGTTGGGATAGATGATGTACCAGCTGTTGCCGCCGCGTTTGGTGACCGCCGTGCCCGTACCATTGGCGAGCATGTAGTTGTCGTAGGCGTAGTGGAAGGTGTACTTGTTGCACTTCTCGTTCGTGAGGGCGGTGGTGCCCCCGGTGACCACCATGACCGGAATCTTTTTGTTCTTGGCGACCTCCGAGGCGGCGAGCGCCGCGCTGGAGGTGGGCAGGTCCATAAGCACGTCCACCTTCTGACGGTCAATCATCTCGGCGGCTTTGTTGCTCGCCACATCCGCCTTGTTCTGGTGGTCGACGCCGACGACCTGCACCTTGTTCCGGAAGCTGGGGTTGGCCGCCATGAAGTCCTGGGCGGCGAGCTGCGCGGCCCGCACGCTGCCCGGTCCGGAGAGTTCGGAGTAGACGCCGGAGAGGTCAGTGAGGACGCCCACCCGCACCACGTTGTCGCTGAGGCGAGCACTCTGCGCGAGCGCTCCCGTGACGGCAGCGAGGGCGGCGGTCGAGACGAGGGCGGTCAGGAGTTTTTTCTGCATGGCATTCCTCCAAAGGGGAAGAGTGTGCACTGGAAGCTGGTCGCTGGCGGCTGGAAGCTGGCCGCTTTAGACGCTGAGGTAACGGAGCAGGTCGGCCCGGCGGTCTTCCACCTCGTGCCGGGCGACTTCGTCGACGACCTCGCCGTCGACGAGCACGTAGTGACGATCGGCGAGCCGGGCCGCGAACTTGAGGTTCTGCTCGACCAGAATCACGCTTAGGCCCTCGCCGCGCAGCTCCTGGAGCATGTCGCCGATGGCCTGCACGATGACGGGCGCGAGACCCTCGCTGGGTTCGTCGAGCAGCAGCAGCCGCGGATGAGTGCGCAGCACCCGCACGATGGCGAGCATCTGCTGTTCGCCGCCCGAAAGCTTGGAACCGGGGTGGTGCCCACGCTCGCGCAGCACCGGAAAAGCCTGATACGCCCGCTCCAGGCTCCAGCCGCCGGGCCGGGCAGGGGGCAACTCCAGGTTCTCGCGCACGGTCAGGGTGGACAGAATGGCCCGCTCCTCCGGCACCCAGGCGAGGCCCCGCGCGGCCACGCGGTTGCTGGAAAGCCGGGTGAGGTCCTGGCCGTCCAAGAGAATCTGCCCGGTGCGGCTCCTGAGCACGCCCATGATGCTCTTGAGGGTCGTGGTTTTGCCCGCTCCATTGCGCCCAATCAGGCTGACGACCTCGCCAGGGTTCACGTGCAGGTTGACCCCGTGCAGGACGTGGCTTTGGCCGTAGTAGGCGTTGAGGTCGCGGACTTCGAGCAGTGGCCTGCCGGGAACGGGCACCGGGGCGGCCAGGGGCGCGGGGGTGCTCATGCGTGCGCCTCCTCGCCCAGGTAGGCTTCGATGACGCGGGGGTCGCGCCGCACGTCGTCGTAGCGCCCGCTGGCGATGACCTGGCCGTATTGCAGCACCGTGATGCGGTCGGCGAGTTCGGCCACTACGCTCATGTTGTGTTCGACGAGGACCACTGTGCGGCCCCGTGCCACCTCGCGCACGAGCGCAATCACGCGGGCAACCCCCTCCGACCCCATCCCGGAGGTCGGCTCGTCGAGCAGCAGCACCCGCGGTTCCTGGGTCAGCGAGATGCCGATTTCCAATTGCCGCTTCTCGCCGTGGCTGAGGTCGGCAGCGAGCCGCCCCTGCGCCGCGCTCAGGCCCACCCGCTCTAGAATCTCGTCAGCGCGGGGACCGAGGGCTTCGAGACGCGAGAGGGGCGTCCAGAACTGCCCTGGCAGGGGTGTGGGCGACCCCAACGCGACGAGCACGTTGTCCCGCACGGTCAGGCTGGGAAAGACCGAACTAATCTGAAACGAGCGCGACAGCCCTCGCCGCACGATGGCGTAGGGCGGCAGCGTGTCGATGCGCTCACCGAACAGCAGCACCTCTCCGCTCGTGGGCCGCAGGAAGCCCGACAGCAGGTGAAAGAGCGTGGTCTTGCCCGCCCCGTTCGGGCCGATAATGGCGTGAATCTCGCCCTCACGAATCTGGAGATTGACCCCGTTGGTGGCGCGAAACCCCCGGAAGTCCTTGACGAGCGCCCGCGCTTCGAGGGCCGTGGCCGTGACGGGGCTGGGGGTCGGCGAGCTGGCGTCGGCCACCGTCATGGGACGGTGCCGGATGCGGACTGAGGCATCCTCTCTCCCTCCTGTTCAAGATTGTGGTACGGGAGGGATTCTACAGCACTCGCGTTACGGCTGCGTCACGGGGGGAGTTTCCCGGCGCAGGGGCACCACCGGCCCCATGTTCGCGGGCGTGTGGCCCCGCACCCCCTCCAGCAGGGCGGCCATCTGCCGAAAGTCGGCGTCGATATCCCCGGTGGGGGTCACGTAGGCCACCACGCCCACCCGCTTGCGCCCCCAGTCGAGCACCGTCACCCCGATGGGCACGCCCGCCTTTAGGGCCATGTAGTAAAAGCCCGTCTTCCAGCCCTCGGTGCGGCTGCGGGTGCCTTCGGGGGCGACGGCGACCATGATTTCGGCTTCGCGGCGAATGACCTCGACCACCCCGTCGACGAAGTTGCCCCCAGTGCGGCGGCGGTCGACGGGAAGGCCACCCCAGGCCCGCAGCAGCCACCCCAGCGGGGGCCGGAACAGCTCGCGTTTGGCCACCCAGTGCGCTGGGGTGCGGGTGGCCCAGCGCCAGGCGATGCCCGGCCAGAAATCCGCATTGGAGGTGTGGGGCGCGACCGCCGCCACGAACTTCGGTCCCGGCGGGGGCGCCAGCACGGGGGTCCATCCGGTCAGCCGCAGGGCGAGCGTGGCGAGGCGCGAAACGGGGGTGGGCGGGCGGTTCATCCAGGTGACGGGCACCGGGAGAGTCTAGGGCTTGGCCCCTGCCTCCCCCCGCAGCGCCCGCCACTCCCGGAAGGTGACGGGGAAGAGGGGTTCAGCCAGCTCGGCCAGCGCCCGCGCATAGAGCTGGGTTTCATACTGCGCCCCCTCGTGGTCGCGCAGCGAGAGAAAGTGCAGGAGCGAGCGCACATTGAAGGTGTAGTACGACTCGGTGTACAGCGAGAGGGGCAGCACGCCCCGCGCTTGCTCGCGCGTCACGCCCAGCGCGAGCAACTCCTGGTAGGCCGCGAACGCCGCTCGCCACGCCCCCTCCCACACCGCCGCTGCCGCCGCCTGGTCGAGCGTGCCGTCGTCTTCCACGCTGGCCTGGCGGTTGCTGGGGGCTTGACGGCGGAAGGAGGGCGGGGTGAAGTTGCGCTCCTGCAGCTCCACATAACGGCCAGAAATCTCGTTTTTGGAGACCCCGACCCGGTGCCGCACCAGTTGCCGGTCGACAAAAATGGGGCACACCACCTTAAAGGTGACCAGGTTGTGTTCAAAGGGGCTGCCGTGCTGATGCCGCAGCAGGTAGCGAATCAGTTTCTCGTCCCGGCCATTCAGGGGCGCGTCCGAGTCACCGCCAAAGGAGACGCGGGCGGCGTTCACAATCATCTTGTCTGAACCCACGTGCTGCACGAGGGTCACGGCGCTGATGCCGTCGCCGAGGGGGGAGAGGGTGGGGGGGGTGGTCATCGGGGGTCAGCTTAGCGCCGGTCAGGGCCGGGACTTCACGGCACGTCCAGCTTCATGAGCAGCACCTCGCCCCAAGGCGTCTCCAGGCGCGTCAGGGGCGTGAAGCCCGCCTTCGCGGAGGCCCGCAGCGCTCGCCCGTCGTTGGGGTGGGGGTCAATCAAAATCCGGCGCAGGGCAGGGCGTTCGCTTTTCAGGATTTCCAGGAAGGCACGGATGACCGCTGGCCCCAGCCCCCGCCCGGTCAACTCGGCCTCCCCGCTGAGCAGGTCTCCCCCCCACGTCTCGCCCTCGCCGTCGTTCCAAAAGGCGCGGACATGCGGTTCTTGCAGCCAGCGCGTGAGCAGCGGCAGGTGGGCTTCGGTCAGGGCTTCAAACGAGACCGTCATCCTCCACCCCCGCCGCCCGCAGCGCGGCCCCGAACTGCTCCGGCGTCACCGGAAAGACGCTGAGGCGGTTGCCCCGGCGGGTAAGGGGTGAGTCCTGCCATTCCGGGAGGGTCCGCAGCGTCTGCAGGGTCAATACGGCGGGCAGGGCCAGGACCGGGGCCACGTCCACCATGCTCCAGCGGGGGTTCTCCGGCGTGGAGGACGGGTCGAAATACTCGCTTGCCGGGTCAAACTGGAGGTCGTCAGGGTAGGCTTCCCGCACCACCCGTGCCACGCCCGCCACCCCGGTCGGCTGGGCACCAGAGTGGTAAAAGAGGCAGAGGTCCCCTTCTCGCATCTCCCGCAGGAAGTTGCGGGCTTGGTAGTTGCGCACGCCGTTCCAGCCCTCACGCCCCACCCGGACAAGGTCCTCGTAGCTGAACACGTCGGGTTCGGATTTCAGGAGCCAGGGCATGTCGGCGGGTAAGTTAGCGCCCCGTCCGTACCCCTCGCCACCCTGCCCCGGCGCGGGACGCTCTAGCATGGGGGCGTGCGTCCCCTGCCCTGGCTTCCCGTGCTGCTGCTGCTCGCGCTAGCGGCCTACCTGCTGCCGGAGTGGTCGCCCCGGCTGGGGACCGGGCCGCAAACGCCCCCCGCCGTCTCGCAGTCTCTGCCCGGCGAGCTGCCGCCCAACGCGAGCGACCTTTTCGAGGCCACCCGCCCGGCGGTCGTGCAGGTCGAGAGCCTGAACACCCGCACCCGCGAGGCGGGACTGGGCACGGGCTTTTTCATCTCGGAGGGCGGGCAGGTCATGACCGCCTACCACGTCGTCTCGACCGGGCAACTCTTCCGCATCCGCACGCTGGAGGGCCGCCGCTACCGCGCCCGCGTGACCGCCTACGACGCGGCGGCGGATGTAGCGCTGATGCAGGTGGAGGGGCGCACGCCCGGCTTTCCCTTCCTGCCGCTCGCGGGGGCCGAGCCACGGGTGGGGCAGGAGGTGCTCGCCATCGGCAACAGCGGCGGCGACTTCCTGCAACCGCGCCGGGGGGTGCTGCTGCGGCTGGGGGCCGAGGCGGGGCACGCCGACTTTCCGCAGGGCACCCTGGAGATGAACGCTCCCCTCGCGCCCGGCGACAGCGGCGGCCCCATCCTCGACGGCACCGGGTCGGTCATCGGGGTCGTGAGCTTTATCCGCATCGACGAGAGCAACCAGACGCGGGCCTCCTACGCGGTGCCGGTGACGGTGGACAGTCCGCTGGTCCGCTCGCTCCTGGCTGGAGAGCAAAGGGACGTCCCCGTCATCGGGCTGAACCTCGACCCCGTCCACAGCGGCCTCACTGACCCCCCCGGTGCCGTCATCGCCCGCGTAGTCCGCGGCAGCCCGGCGGAGGCAGCGGGCCTGCGCGGTGCCCGCTTCGACGCGCAGGGCAACCTGCTGGACCTCGGCGACGTGATTCTCAGCGTCAATGGTCGCCGCGTGCGGGACGCCAACGACTTTATCCGCACCGTGCGGGGCGGGGCCGCCATCGGCGACACCATTCGGGTGGGCTACATCCGGGACGGGGAGGAACGCGAGGCCACCATCACCCTGGTGGGGGCGCGGTCGCTCACCGACCTCTACGGCGAGGAGTAGAACAGCTCTTCGGGGCCGAGCATGAACCCCCCATCACCGTTCGCTCGCCGGGCGCTTCACCTGCCCGGTGCAGACTGATTCCCATGTCGCGTGCCTTTATCAAGGAAGACGGCGGCGAGCGCTGGACGCCGCCCCCCGCGCCCCGCGCCTACCGCGTGTTGTGGCGGGGTCCCGGCGGGCCGGAAGTCGTGTACGAGACCGACGACCTCCTGACCGCCCTGCACTGGCTTGCCTCCCGTGAACGCCCCGGCTTCGAGCTGCGGGACCGGGCGGGGGCTTTGCTGGCGACGGCGGCGTAGGGCGTGTGGCTTGTCGCTTGTGGCTTGTAGAGGAAGGTGGGAGGCGCAAACAACGTCTCCCACCTTCTTTGGCTTTTTTCCACGAGCCACTGGCCACACGCCACAAGCTCCTCTACCACTCCCCTTCCAGCGTCAGCCGCCCCGTGGTGGTGTTCACCTGCTGACTACCCTTCAAAACGCGGCATGAGAGTCGTCAGGGTACGCCAGGACGACGGGGATGGGTGCAGCAGCAGGTCTTGGAGATGGTCGAGGCCAAGCCGGAACACGGACACCGCACGGTGTCCGTGTTTCTTGATCTGTACGTCCTTCTTGTTTGCCAGCAGCTCCCCAGTCACGCAGGCCCAGATGAACGCCACGCTGACCACCGTCAATAGGGTGGACACCCGCTCCGCGCGGGTCAGGCCCGTGTCCTCCAGGTTGAAGCCCCTGGTTTTCAAGGCAGAGTGCAGATTCTCTGCCTGCCAGCGCCC
>NZ_AXWT01000019.1:2500-91608 GCF_000482805.1 Deinococcus murrayi DSM 11303
TCAGGGTGAAGTTGGTGTTCTCGCGCAGGAGGATGAGCGGCCAGAAGAAGTCGTTCCAGGCCCCCTGAAACTGGGTGATCGCCAGCGCGACCAGAGCCGGACCCGCCTGCGGCAGCATCACCCGCCAGAAGGTCGTGAAGGGACCGGCCCCGTCGATGGCGGCGGATTCCTCCAGCTCGCGGGGTATCCCCTCGAAAAACTGCTTCATCAGGAAGACGCCCCCCGCCGCCACCAGCCCGTTCAGCCACAGGCCCCAGAGGTTGAGCAGCCCCAGGTCCTTGAGCAGGACGTAGTTGCTGATCAGGTTGACCTGACTGGGCACCATCTGCGCGAACAGCACGAAGCCCAGGAAAATCAGCGTCTTGCCGGGAAAGTTCAGCCGGGCCAGCGCGTATCCCGCCAGCGAGCACAGCACCACCGCCGCCGCCACCCGCAAAAAGGCATAGAGAAAGGTATTCGTCATCCAGGTGAAAAAGAGGCTGCGCCCGGTCGCGGGATTGGTGGTTTCGTTGAAAGCGCGGCGGTAGTTGTTGAAGGTGTAGCCCAGCACCCCCGGCGTGATGTTGCGGTAGGCCAGCGAGCGCCCGAAGTTCTGCTGGTCGGAGGGCGGCAGGGTGCCCCCCGCCAGCGTCTGCCCGCGCTGGATGTCCACCTGGAGGGGCGTGCGCTCGAAAATCGGGCCGCGCAGGAAGTAGGTGCCGCCGCGCTCGACCAGCTCGACGGGCTGGTACTGGGCGAGGGTGTACTGCACCGCCTGGGCTTCCGGGGTGTCCAGGGTGAGGGGCACCGTGCGTCCGTCCGGCAGCGTCGCCGTGAGGCGGTCGCCGGGGGCACCGATTTGGGCGCTGAGCACCCGCCCGGTCTGCCGGGTCAGGGCGGGGTAACGCACGGTCACCCGGTAGGAACGCACCTCGCCCCGCGTCCCCGCCGGGGTCAAAGAGACCTGCGCGAAGTCGCGGGCCTGCGCGAAGCGGGTGATGCTCACCAGACTGACGGGTTGGTACGGAAACAGGCTCACGGTGGGCGGTGCGGGCGGCGTGCCCGCGGGCGAGCGCACCTGCACGTCAAAGGTGACCGTGCGGCCAGGGTGCAGCCCCCCCCGCCAGCCCCCGCCGCCGCCCTGCACGCCGAGGTTGTATGCCGCGCCGATATATCGGGCGCTGAGCTGCGGAATCAGCAGCCGGGGCGGGTACTCGTTGGGATTGTCCTTGAAGCTGCTCAGGACCCCCATCAAAAAAGGCCCCAGAAAAAAGAGGCTCATCAGCAACATAAAGGCGTACAGCCACCCCGCCCGCGCCCAGCGCCGCCGCGCCAGCCAGCGCTCGTCGGGGGAGGTCGGGGCTGCGCGGCCCGCCGCCGGAAGGACCGTCATGGGCGCACCTCGGAGGGAAAGAAGCGGCGCTGCACGAACACCATCGCCAGGATGATGAGGGCGAGGATGATGGCCCCCGCCGCCGCCATGTTCACCGGGGCCGCGCCCGCCCGGAAGGTGTTGGCATAGACGTAGTAGGCCAGCGTAATCAGCGTGTCGCGCGGGGCCGCGCTCCCGATGACGGCGACCTGGTCGAACATCTGCATGGTCCCGATGAGGCCCACGGTGATGACGTAAAAGGTCACCGGGCGCAGGTTAGGCACCGTAACGTGCACGAGCTTCTGCCAGGGCGTTGCCCCGTCGATGTCGGCGGCCTCGTACAGCGCTCCGGGGATGTTTTGCAGGCCCGCCAGGAAAAACAGCATCAGGGTGGGCACCGTCGTGAAGGTGTTTTGGATGATCACCACCAGCAGCGGAATGCTCAGGACCTGCACGCCGCCCACGGTGACCCACTTGTCCGCGAAGTACTGGTAGTCAAAGGGGAGAACCTCGCGCACGCCCACCACCCCCAGGAACGCCAGGGCCGCCGTGACCGCCCCTGCCCCCAGCGCACTCACGACCGCCAGCGCGGGGTCAAACCACCCGGCGGGCCGCCCGGCGCGGCGCTCCAGCCAGACCTGAAGGACCTGCGCGAGCACCAGCCCGGTCAGGAAGGTCAGCAGCAGCGGCCCGTACGCCTGAAGCTGGGCAATCAAGTAGTTGGCGACCCCCCGGCGCTGAAAGAGCCACAGGAAGATGAGGGTAATCACCACGCTGCTGGTGATGGAGGGCATGTACCACGCTGAGCGGAAAAAGGCCATGCCCCGAATGCGGTTGTTCAGCGCGACCGCCATGAGCAGGGCAAAGACTGTTTGCAGGGTGGTCGTGACAACCGCAAACACCAGGCTGTTGGCGAGCGCCCGCCGAAAGGAGGGGTCGGCGAGCACCTGCGCGTAGGGCTGCGGCCCGATGAACTGCGGCGTATTGAACAGGTTGAAGTCGGTGAACGAGTAATAGACCGCCCGCCCGAAGGCGTAGAAGAAAAAGACGGCGCTGGTGACCAAAAAGGGGAGCAAAAAGAGGTAGGCGGTCGCCGTCTCTTGGCCTCGTCGGAACATGGCAGGCGCCTCCTTCCGGGGGAGAAAGGGCAGGGGAAACCGGGGAAGCGCCCGCCCGCGGCTGGGGCGCTCCCGCGGCTTCCGGGGGCGGGGGAGGCTGCGCTTAGCGGCGCTGGAAGGTGGTCATGTCGGCCTGCGCCTTTTTCAGGGCGTCGGCGGCGCTGCGCTGCCCGCTGAGGACCGAGGCCAGCGCTTCATTGATGGGCTTGGCCCAGTCGGGACCCTGCGGGCCGAAGGTAAAGGCGCGGACATTGCCGTCGTCGGCCCCGGCAAAGACGAGGCGGGCATTCTGGGCACCGGGGTCGGTCTTCTTGAAGTAGGCGTTGTTTTGCAGCGCCGAACGGCTGGGAATCGCCAAGCCCTGCTCAAGGACATACTGCTGGGCTGGGGCGCTTGTCAGCAGGTTGAGGACCTTGACGGCGGCGGCGCGGTTCTTGGTGTTCGCGTTGATCGCCCAGCCCACGGTGTACAGGAAGTTGCCGCGCTTGCCGGTCTTGTCGTTTTTGGGCAGCAGGGCGGTGCCGTATTTCAGGTTAGGGGCGTTGTCGCGCAGGAAGTTCACAATCCAGCCGCCCTCGATGGCGACCGCAACCCGGCCCGTCTTCAGGCAGTCGCCGCCCCAGCCCGCCGAGAGTTCGCTGGGGGTCACGCCCACCTTGTCCCGCGCCAGCCCGGTGTACCACGTAAAGGCTTCGGCAAAGCGCGGGTCGGCGAGGTTCGTGCGGCCCCGCGAGTCGAACTGCTGCCACCCGGTCGCGTAGGCAAAGGCCCCGAAGCGGTCCCAGTTGGGCGCGAGGCAGATGCCGTAATACTCATTGCCCAGCCGCTGCTTCAGGGTCCGCAGCTTGGTCGCCAGGCTGCTCCAGGTGTCGTTGTTGTTGGGATAGGCGACCTTGGCCTCGTCAAAGAGGTCGCGGTTGTACACCAGGGTCAGGGTGTTGAAGTCCTTGGCGATGGCGTAGAGCCTGCCATTGCGGGTAAAAGCGGTATTCAGGCTCCGGATAAAGGGGCTGGTGTTCACGACCCCGTTGAGCGGCAGAATCTTGCCGGTCGCTACGAACCCATCGAGGGTTTCGGCGGGGAGGTACATCACGTCCCCGGCGTTGCCCGCCGCGAGCAGGGTGGTCAGGGCCTGGTTGTAGTCGCCCTGGAGGGGCTGGTACGTCACCGTCACGCCCTCGCGGGCCATCACCGGGCGCACGAAGCGGTTGATAAGGTCATTGACGAGCGCCTGGTCGGTGCCGCCGTAGCCGTTGATTTTGATCGTGCGGGTCGCGGTCTGCGCGGCGGCGAAGGGGGTGAGGAGGGCGAGACCGAGAGACAAAAAGAGCACTCGTTTCATGGGGTTCCTCCGAAGGAAGGGGCGGGCGGCGGCGCGACCGTCGCGCCGGGAATGAGCTGGACGGGCACGAACTCTCCGCGGGGGGGCTGCCCCGCCATGGCCTCCTGCATCAGCGAAAGGGCGGTGCGGGCGATGCGCCCGATGTCCTGGGCGACGGTGGTGAGGCGCAGCGGCAGCGGCAGTTCGGGCAGGCCGTCAAAGCCCACGACGGATACATCCTCCGGCACCCGCACGCCGAGGTCTTGCAGGGCGGCGATGGCCCCCGCCGCGCTCTCGTCACTCTGGGCAAAGAGGCCCGTCCAGCGCCGCCCCTCCTCCCAGGCGCGGCGCACCGCGCGGTAACCGCCCAGCACGGTGAAGTCCGACGCGAGGGTCTGCACGCTGGCTCCCGCCGCCGCCGCCGCCCGCCGAAAGCCGCGCTCGCGGTCCTGGGCCACCTGGCTTTCCCCCGCGCCGAGGTAGGCCAGCTCGCGGTGCCCGGCCCGCAGCAGTGCGGCGGTCGCCAGGGCCGCGCCCCCCTCGTCGTCGGGAGCCACCCAGAACTCGCCCGGCTGGTGCCCGATGAGGACCGCCGGAACGCCCCGTTCCCGCAGCACGGTCAGGCGCGGGTCACCGTCGGTCGCGTGCATGACCAGCACGGCCCCCGGCAGCCGCGTGAGCTGAGAGAGGTCCGCCCGCAGGTTCACGAGCTGCACCCCCAGCAGGGCCGTGTGCTCTTCCAGCGCCTGCCGAAACAGCACGTGGTAGGGGCTGAGCAGGGGGTCACCCGGCGCAAAGGACAGCCCCAGCGTGCGCCCGGTGCGCCAGCTCAGGTGCCGGGCCGCCGGGTCGGGCGCGTACCCCAGCCGGGTCATGACCTCCTGCACCCGCAAGCGGGTCGGCGCCGCGACCGCCGCATGTCCGTTAATCACGCGGCTGACCGTGCCCTTGCTGACGCCGGCGGCGCGGGCGATGTCGTCGATGGTGGGAGGGCGGGACATGGAAACAGGATTCACCGTAGGCAGCCTCACCTCCGTCTGTAACCGGTTCCAATCGACAAGAGACTGACCCGTCTCGACTGGCCTAGACAGTTTGTAAGCGGTTACGACGCTATTGTGGGCTTTTCGGGGGGGTTGTCAAGTGGGGGGCGACTCAATGCCGGAGCACCCTGGAGCAGGGACCCCCCCCGCCCCGGTGGGCTAGACTGAGCGGCTGAACGCGCCCGCGCCGCCCCTGGCCGGAGCGCCCATACCCCGGAGGGACCCCAATATGGCCGAGCGAGATATTGACAAGCTTCTTTCCCTGACCGACAGCAAGTACCGCCTTTCGGTCGTGACCGCCAAGCGGGCGTTGCAACTGCGCTCCGGTGCGCCCAGCGTGTTGCCCGTCGAGCAGCGGGTACGCACCCGCAACCTCGTCACCCAGGCGATGCGCGAACTTGCCACGGGCAAGCTCACGGTGGGTACCAACTTGATGGACGAGGCCCGTTTTCATCAAGATTACGTGCGCCAGCGCCAGGCGCAACTGCAAGCGCAGCTCAACGCTGAACGCGAGCGCGAACGCGACTGAGCCGGACGTCGATTGCACCAAGCCAAGGCCCCCGCAGCATCGGCGGGGGCCTTGGCTTGGGGGTAGAGGGGGGAGGAGGCTAGTTGCCGCTCACCGGGCCGCTCGCTGTAACGCCTTCCACCAGCGCCGCCCGAATGCCCCGGGCGATACCGAGGGCCACGCGGTCGAGGTAGTGGGTGTCTTTGAGGTTGAGGCCGTCGACCGGGTGGCTGGCAAACCCGATTTCCACCAGGGCGGCGGGAATCCGGCTCTCGCGCAGCACGGCGAGCGAGCGGTTACTGCGCAGGCCCCGCGAATAGGCTCCGGTGGTTTCCACCAGATGCTGTTGCAGGAGGCCCGCCAGCGAACTCGACAGCGGGTGGTTGGGATTCCACCAGGTCTCGATGCCGTAGCCGCGCAGGGCGGCTCCCGCGTCCATCGCGTTGACGTGAATGCTGACAAACAGCTCGGTCCCTGGTGCCTTGCCCATCCCGGCGCGCAGCGAGAGGTCGGTCACTTTGTCGGGGTGCAGGTGGCGGTCGCTGTCGCGGGTGAGCACCACGTCCACCCCCGCCGCTTGCAGAAAGTCCCGAACGCGCAGGGCCACGTCCAAGGTCACTTCTTTTTCGACGATAGAGCCGACCGCACCGGGGTCTTTGCCCCCGTGCCCAGCGTCCAGGACCACCCGCGGCTTGGCGAAGCTCGCCGCCAGGGCCAGCAGCGCCGTGCCCCGGCTCACCGGGGTGGGGGGCACGGCGGCGAGCATCTTTTCCTGGGGCGAGAGGGGGGTGAGGTCGGCCAGGGCAGGCGAGAGGTCAATCGCGAGGCGCGAGAGCGTGCTGCCTTCCAGCGGCGGCACCAGCAAGGCGCGCCAGCCGCTGCGCTCGGTGAGGGGCGTGCCCGTCAGCAGCGTCACGGTGACCCCGTCCCGGCTCGGCTCGTAGCGCCAGGCGCGCACCTCTGGGCTGATGTTCTGGGCCGAGAGGGCCGCTGCCGTCACCCCGGTCAGCTCGACCCGCATCCCCACGCCGCCGGGAATCAGGCGGTAGGTCGTGCCCGGCGGGAGGTCCAGCACGATGCGGGTCAGGCCCGGATTCTTGCCGACGCGGGGGGCCGAGAGCGCCGCGCCCGCTCCCGGCCCAGGGCTGACCTGGCCCGCCAGCGCGCTGGGCTTGTTGGGGTTGTGACCGGGCAGAGCGGGGGGCGACGGGAGAGCCGCCCGGTCTGCGGGGGCAATCGCGTCGCCGGGCGGCAGTTGGTCGGCCAGCGCCTTAGGGATGGGCGGGGTGGCCGTGAGCGCCAGCGTGGGGGGCGCGGGTGTGGTCGCCGTGCGGACCAGTGCCTTGAGGGACGCGCTTGCCCCCCCCGACAGGGTTGGCCCAAACTCCAAGATGAGCACCCGCCCCCCCGATGCCAGGGTCGCCTCGGATGCCCGCCAGCCGTCCGTCAGCGACAGCGGAAAGGGGGTAAACAGCGTCACCGAGCCGTTTCCAGCCCGGTATTCGCTCACGCTCGCCCCCAGCCGGAGGGTCACGGCGGGCACCACGCGGGCGCCCTTCACGTCCAGCCGCAGCCCCCCAAAGGTGGGGTTGAGCGTATACGACACCCCCGGCGTGAGGTCAAAGACAACCCGCGTCTGCGAGCCGTCGCTGCTCGTGCGCGGGTTGCCGAAGGTCGCTTCTGCTTTGGCGGGGGCCGGAGCGGGAGCTGCCGGGGGGGGCGTCGTCGCCGCTGGCGCGGAAGGGGTGCCGCCCCGCAGGCTGGGCAGCGCCTGCGCCGGGGCCGTCCGCTGAAAGGGGTCCGCCTGCGCCCCCGCCCAGCACCCCACCGCACCGCACCACAAGACGGATGAGAGGAAGATGGTATGCGGCTTCATGTGTGCGCCCACTGTAATCCTAAAGAGTGAGAAGCGCGACCCCTCTGCTCATGATGAGGCCGCTCGGCTCATCCGGCGCGTCAAGGCCGGGCGACACTGACCCGCAGGAGAGGTCCGGCCTACACTCTGGCCATGACCGCCGCCGACCCTGCTTCACCGCATCTCCATCTGCCGGACGGCTCCTGCTGCGCGCCCAAGAAGTTCGCGCACCTGCACCAGCACACCCAGTACTCGCTGCTCGACGGCGCGGCCAAACTCAAGGACCTGCTGAAGTGGGTCAAAGAGGTCACCCCGCACGACCCCGCCTGCGCGATGACCGACCACGGCAACATGCACGGGGCGGTGCACTTTTACAACTACGCCTCCCAGATGGGCGTGAAGCCGATTTTGGGCTACGAAGCGTATGTGGTGCCCGGTTTCGGCACCCGGCGCGACAAGAAGCCCGGCGTGAGCGGTGAAAAGGGCATCTTTCACCTGACGCTGCTCGCCCGCGACTTTGAGGGCTACCAGAACCTCTGCCGCCTGAGCAGCCGCGGCTACACCGAGGGCTACTACTACAAGCCCCGCATCGACCATGAACTCTTGCAGGAGCACCACCGGGGCGTCATCGCCTTTTCGGGCTGCCTGGGGTCCGAGGTGCAGCAGCTTCTGCTCCAGGGGCGTGAGGACGAGGCCAAAGAGAGACTCCTGTGGTACCGCGACCTCTTCGGCGAGAACTACTTCATCGAGATTCAGGACCACGGCCTGCCGGAGCAGAAGCGCAACAATCCCATTCTGAAAGCCTGGGCGCAGGAACTCGGCATCGGGTTGGTCGCCACCAACGACGGCCACTACGTCAAAAAGACCGACGCCACCGCTCACGAAGCCCTGCTCGCCATCCAGACCAAGGCGACCCTGGCCGACGAACACCGCTTCAAGTTCCCCTGCGACGAGTTCTACGTCAAGGGCCTCGGCGAGATGCAGGCGGCCCTCCCCGTCTCTGAGTGGGGCGAGGAGCCCTTTGACAACACCGCTCACATCGCCTCTCTGTGCAACGTCGACCTGCCGGTCGGCAAGAAGCGCGTCTATCAGATGCCCGCCCTCCCCATTCCGGAGGGCCGCACGATGGCCGAGGAACTGCGGGTGCAGACCTACCGGGGGGCGATGCGGCGCTACCCGGCCCACCTCACCGCCGGGCTGCTGCGCGACTATGCCGGGCGCTCGCTGGCGGCGCTGGGCGCGGAGGACCGGGCGAAGGTTCTCGCCCGCGTGGGGGGGGCCGACCCCGCCACCTGCGACCTCGAACCCCTGTTCACCCTGCTCGCTTTCATGGGCAGCGAATGGGAGGCGCGTGGAAAGGCAGCGGGCGAGAAGTACACGCCTTACCCGGCGCTGGAGGTCATGGAAGCGGAAGCGGCAGCCGGGAAGCTGCCCCCCTACGCCCACGAGGACTGCCGCGAGGCCCGCCAGGGGGACAGCGACACGGCCATCGCCCTTGACCCGGCGGCGGACACGGAGGAGACCACCAAGGCCCACCACGCGCACGCCCTGACCATCCTGCGCCGGGCCGAGTACGAACTGTCGGTCATCAACAACATGGGCTTTCCCGACTACTTCCTGATTGTCGCGGACTACATCGGCTGGGCCAAGGACCAGGGCATCAGCGTGGGGCCGGGGCGTGGGTCAGGGGCGGGGTCCCTTGTCGCCTACGCCATCCGCATCACGAACCTCGACCCCCTGGAGTTCGAGCTGCTGTTCGAGCGCTTCCTCAACCCCGACCGCATCTCCATGCCCGACTTCGACATCGACTTCAACGATGCTCGCCGGGGAGAGGTCATCGGGTACGTGCAGCAGAAGTACGGCGACGACAAGGTCGCGCAAATCGCCACCTTCGGAACGATGGCGTCCAAAGCATGTCTCAAGGACGTGGCCCGCGTGATGGGCCTGGAATACGCCAAGGTCGACAAGGTCTCCAAGCTCATCCCCATCAAGTTCGGCAAGTCCTACTCGCTGGAGCAGGCCCGCGAAGCCGTGCCCGACATCCAGCAGATGCTTGCCGAAGACGCGCAGCTGCGGGAAGCCTACGAGTTCGCGCAAAAGCTCGAAGGCCTGACCCGCCACGCCTCGGTCCACGCGGCGGGAGTGGTGATTGGCAAGACGCAGCTCACCGACCTCGTGCCCGTGATGCGCGACACGTCCGGCGAGGGCATGGTCTGCCAGTACGACATGAAGGCCGTGGAGGACATCGGCCTCATCAAGATGGACTTTCTGGGCCTACGCACCCTGTCTTTCCTCGACGAGGCGAGGCGCATCATGCGCGAGTCCAGGGGCATCGACATCGACTTCGACGCCATTCCCTTCGACGACGAGAAGACGTTTGAGCTGCTGTCCCGCGGGGACACCAAGGGTGTCTTTCAGCTCGAAGGAGCGGGCATCGCGGACGCCTCCCGCCGCCTCAAGCCCCGGCGATTGGCCGACATCATCGCCCTCTCGGCCCTCTACCGCCCCGGCCCGATGGAGAACATCCCCACCTACGTCCGCCGTCACCACGGGGTCGAAGAGGTCGATTACGTCAAGGACGGCTTTCCCCACAGCGCGAAATGGCTGGAAAAAATCCTGGCGGAAACCTACGGTATCCCTGTCTATCAGGAACAGATTATGCAAATCGCCTCCGAGGTCGCGGGCTTCAGCTTGGGCGGGGCCGACCTCTTGCGCCGGGCGATGGGCAAAAAAGACGCCGAGGAGATGAAACGCCAGCGGCAGATTTTTGTGGAGGGGGCCGAAAAGAATGGGGTGCCGCCAGAAGAAGGCAACCGCCTCTTTGACTTGCTGGACGCTTTTGCGAACTATGGCTTCAACAAGAGTCACAGTGCGGCTTACGGTGTGATTACCTATCAAACCGCCTGGCTCAAGGCCAACTACCCCGTCGAGTTTATGGCGGCCCTCCTCACTGTCGAGCGGCGCGACTCGGACAAGGTGGCCGAGTACGTCAGTGATGCCCGCAAGATGGACGTGCGGGTGCTGCCGCCGGACATCAACCGCTCGGCCCCCGACTTCGCGGTTGTGGGCGAGGAGATTCTGTTTGGCCTGTACGCCATCAAGGGGCTGGGCGAGGCCGCCGTGCAAAAGATTCTGGAGGAGCGCGAGCGGGGCGGCGCTTACCGGTCCCTCGCCGACTTCTGCTCGCGCCTGGGCAACAAGGTCTGCAACCGCAAGGCGATGGAAGCCCTCATCAAATCGGGGGCCTTTGACCAGTTCGGCGAGCGCCGCCAGCTGCTGGAGAGCCTCGAAGAAGCGATGGCTTGGGCGCAGGGCGCGGCGGCGATGGCTCAAAGCGGCATGGACGCCCTCTTCGGCATGGCGGAAACCGCGCCGGAGCCGCGGCTGAGGGCGGGGGTCGAGCCGTACACCGACCTTCAGCGCCTCGCCGTCGAGAAAGAAGCTCTGGGCCTGTACATCTCCGGGCACCCGCTGGAGCAGCACGAGGGCCTGCGCGAGGCCGCAAGCTGCCGCATCTCGGACCTCGACGCCTGGTTTACCGCCCAGAACGTCGCGCCGGGCAAGCGGGTCAAGGCGGTGCTCGCGGGCATGATTGAAAACGTGGTCAAAAAGCCCACCAAGTCGGGCGGCATGATGGCCCGCTTCATCCTCGCGGACGAGTCAGGTCAGACCGAGCTGGTGGCCTTTTCCCGCGCCTACGACCGCATTCAGGAAAAGCTGGTGAACGACACGCCCGCCCTGGTCATCGTCGAGCTGGAGTCTGAAGACGGCGGCCTGCGGGCCATCGCCGAGGAGGTGGTCAGCGTCGAGCAGCTCGCCGAGGTGCCCAAGGTCATGTACGTGACCATCGACCTGGAGACGGCCACCCCCGACGCCTTGGGCGAGTTCCAGAGCGTGCTGGACGAACACGCCGGGACGATGCCGACCTACCTGCGGCTGGAGACCCCCGAACAGTTCGTGCTCTACCAGCTCGACCACGGCATGGGCAGTCCGGAGGCGGTTCGGGTGCTCAACCAGACCTTCCCCTGGGCCGAGGCCTACCTCGCCTACGACCAAGGCACCATCCTGAGCCGCTTTGCGCCCAAGCCCCCCGCGTGGATGACCAAGCAGGGGGGGAGGGGGATGCAGGCTTAGGCAGGGGGCGCTGGGCGCTCAGCGGCCTTGCTCATCCCCCCCGACCGGTGTTACCCTCTCCCCACCATGACACCCCTGCTGACGCCGCGCCAGGACCTGGCCCTGCGAGGGCTGGCCGCTGCTGCCCTCGCCCTGTTCGGGGTGTGCGCGGCCCTGGTCTTTTTCCTGCTGCGGGCGTGGGCGGGGATGCCAGAGGATACGCGGGAACTCGGCATTCCTGCCCTGCCGCTGGCCCGCGTGCTGCCGCACCTCGTGCTGGAGGGGACGCTGGGCCTGCTCACGGGGCTGCTGGGGGCGGCCTTGCTGGGCTTCCGGGCGTGGGCGGCGGGGTTGCCACACCGGGACGACCGGGCAGCGCGGCGGGCCTTTGTCGCGGCGACGCAGGGCTTTCGCTGGGCGCTGGGGCTGGGCGTGCTGACCTTCGTGGGGCTGCGGCTGTGGGCAATGGGGCAACCGCAGCCCACCATGCAACTGCTGCCCGCTGGGTTGTACGCCTTTCTCACGGTGGTGCTGGTCACCGGGCTGACCGGGCCGCTGCTGGGGTTGCTGTGGCTGGGCTTCGGAGGGCTGTCGCGCTGGGCACGGCGGGTGGGGCCGTGGCAACAGCACCCCGCACCGTCAGGAGCGCTGCACCGTGCCCTGCGGGACGCGAACTCGCCCCTGAAGTACGCCGCCGCCTTGCTGCTGGGCCTGGGCCTGTGGATGTCGCCCGCGACGCTGATGGAAGTGACCACCTCGGCGTACCACATCACCGACTTTGACGGGGTGCTCGCTGGGCAGCTGCAACCCCTCCTCTCGGTGGTGGTGGGGCTGCTGCTCACTACTGGGTTCACGCTGCTGCTGTGGCGTTCGCTGACGCGGCAGGTCTGCTCCGTCCTTGACCCCCAGCGCAGCGCTGTCTCCGAGCTGCTGGAGCGCCAGGAGACGCCGCCCGTCGAGCGGGGCCGGGTCAGCCCCGCCGAGGCGCTGCGGGGTGCCCTGCGCCCGCCGTACTGACCCCCCAAGAAAACCCCCGGCACGTCCTGACGGTGAGCGTGCCGGGTTTCTGTGCGCAGGCTCAGGCAAACTGCGCTTTCATCAGCATGATTTTGAGTTCGTGCGGGCTGGTCGCGGCCTGCATCGCGTCTTCCTCGGTCATCAGCCCCTCGCTCACGAGCCGGGCGAGGTGCTGGTCAAAGGTGTGCATGCCCCGCGCTCCGCCCTCCAAGAGGGCCTGCTTGATTTCGTCGGTGCGCTCCGGGTCCTTGATGCACTCGCGGACGGTGGGCGTGCCCAGCAAAATCTCCATGCCCAGCACCCGACCGCCGCCCTGGCGCGGCAAGAGGCGCTGACTGACCACCCCGACGAGGCTCTCGGAGAGGCCCAGCCGAATCTGGTCGCGCTCGTGGGGGGCAAAGAAATCGATGATGCGGTTGACCGTGCGCAGGGCGTCTTGGGTGTGCAGGGTGGAAAAGACGAGGTGCCCGGTCTGCGCTGCCGAGAGCGCGGCCTCGACCGTCTCCTTGTCGCGCATCTCGCCGATGAGGATGACGTCGGGGTCCTGGCGCATCGCTGCCCGCAGGCCCGCCGCAAAACTCAGGGTGTCGGTGCCGAGTTCGCGCTGCGAGATGAGCGCCCGCTTGTCGCGGTGCAGCACCTCGATGGGGTCTTCGAGGGTGACGATGTTGACGGGCTGGGTGGCATTGATGTGGTCAATCAGCGAGGCCAGCGTGGTCGTCTTGCCCGACCCGGTCGGCCCGGTCACGAGCACCAGACCGCGTTCGTGGGCGGCGAGTTCCTCAAAGGTGGCCACCGGCAAGCCCAGCTCGGCAAAGCTGGGGATGGGTTTGTCCTCAATCACGCGCATGATGAGGCCCACCGTGCCGCGCTGGTAGTAGGCATTGACCCGGAAGCGGGCCACGCCGGGCACCCCGTAGGCGAAGTCGCTGTCACGTCGGGCCAGGAACTCTTCCCACAGGCCGGGCCGCCCCATCATCTCGCGGGCAAAGGCCTCGATGTGTTCGGGCAGCAAGCGGTCTTCGCCAAAGCGCACAATCTCGCCGTTCACCCGTGCGGCGGGCGCGCTCCCGGCCCGCAGGTGGATATCGCTGGCCCCGGCCTTCACGATGACGCCCAACAGGGCTTGCAGCACGCTCATCTCGCCCCGCAGGCTAGCGAACGGGGTCTTACAGCTTTCTGCGCGCCCGCTCGCCGGGACGGGGCAGCGGGCGCGGGGTCACTCACCCAGGGCCTTGGCTTCCTTCTCGCCGCGCAGCTTGCGGCTCTCCAGGTCCGCGTGCTGGGTGAGGTAGCGCAGCCAGCCCTTGGGGGTCAGCGGTCCCAGACCGTTGTGCTCGACGGTCAGCCCCTCGGCGGGCGGCGAGGCGTTCAGGCGGCGGGCGAGGTCCACCGTCCGCGAGCGGGTCTGCGAGAGCAGCTCTTGCAACTCGCGCAGCGAGACGCCCGCGCCGGGCTTGTAGGGGTGGTGCTCGTCGCGCACGAACTCGCGCTCGCCCAGCGCCACTCGCAGCCGCTCCTGGCCCCAGCGCTCGATGCCGATAATGTGCGTCAGCACCCCCCGGTTGGCCGGCGTGTTGGCGGCGCGGCCCGCCCGCTGAAAGAGGGCGACTCCGGCCCGCTCCAGCCCCTGGGCAAGTTCGGCGTAGCTCTGGCGGGCGGCGGGGCGCTCCAGCGCCTGCGCGACAAACAGTTCTTTGACGTCTTCCTTGCGGTAGCGGGCGACATAGGCGGCCCCGGCGGCCACCCCAACGGTCGCCACGGTGACGACGGTGGGCACAAACAACTTGCGGCGCTTGGTCATGAATTCAGTCTAAGGTTTGTGGGGGGGCGGGAGCCACGACCTCTCCCGGCAGGCCGATGAGCCGCACCTGCGAATCTGGCGGGCAGGGCAGCACGTCCACGAGCATCAGCGGGTGCGCCAGCGTGTATTCGGGCACGCCGAGGCTAAGGCCCCGCGCCCCCCAACCAAAGCCCTTGCCTAGTCGCCCACCCTGGCGGTCAGCGGCAACGCAGGCGAGGACGGCGGCCTGTGCTCCCTCCGGGTGCAGCCGCGGCTCGCCCACGCGGGGCATTGCCCGGAGCTGCGCCCCCGCCGGGTCGCTGAGGCACCAGTACCACCCTTCCCGCGTCTGGTGCGGCACATAGATGGCCACCCCCGCCTCCAGCGCGAGCTTGCGCAGGGGATACAGCACCCGGTCCCCCCCCACGACCAGGGTGCGGTGCCGGGTCACCTGCGGATGAGAGAGGAGCGCCCGCGCCGCCTGCGCCGCCCCGACAAAGTTGGGATGGTGCCCGTGCGGCGGCAGCGGGTACCCGCAGGCCCGCTCGCGCAGCAGCCGCGTCCAGACGGTTTCGCGCCACGTCCCCGGCAGGGTCATGGCAGGGGAGTTAGAGGTCACCCTCGCCCGGCAGGCGGCTTTGGTTGGGGGTGGGGTCGGGGAAGGCGGGGTTGGCCTTACGCCCCGCGTCATGGGGGTAGGTGCGTGAGTCGACGACGTAAGCCTCTGGCCGGGGTCGGTCCTTGAAGCGGGTCACGCGGGCGGGGAGTCCCATCGCGATGCCGTGGGGCGGGATGTCGCCGCGCAGCAGGGCGTGGGTGGCGAGCATCGCGTCGTCGCTGACCACGCTGCCCGCCAGAACGGTGGAGTGATAGGTGATGCGGGCACCGCGCCCAATCACGGTTTTGCGCAGGGTCACATCTGGGCCGTCGAGGACCGAGTGCGTGTGGCTGTAGACGTTGACGTAGTCGCTGAGCGAGGCGTAGTCGTGCAGCTCTATGCCGCCGATGTCGTCGAGAAGCACGTGGCGGTGAACGACCACGTTGTCGCCGACCTCCATGTTGTAGCCTACCGAAAACTCGACGTTCTGCCAACATTTGAAGTCGCGCCCCACCCGCCGGAAGATGTGCCCGGCGAGCAGGCGGCGCGTTGGAATCCCAGTGACCGGGTTTTGGCCGACCGGGGTGAGGTCGAGGTTCTTCCACAGCCACAGCAGCGGCTTGACGCGGGCAAAGCGCTCGGCGTCCGTCGCCAGGTAGTACTCGGCCTCAAAGGTCACGTTCCGCGCATCGAGGTTGAGGGCCGCGAGGGGCGCGTCCGCGAGGAGTTGCCCGTACTCGCGTCCGTACATCGCTTGCGCGAGCACCTCGCGGGCCAGGACGTTGCGGTCGGTTGCGGGGTCCGCGAGCCGGGCTTCTAAGTCCCGCAGAAACTCGTTATACGCGGCCTGCGCGTCTGCGTCGATTTGTACCGGCTTCAGCCACGTCACGCCTGCCACTGTAGCGCGTGGGAGGCGGCCCACTGTGGGAAGTAAAGCAGGGTTGAGGGAAGTGGGCGGTGGTCAGTGGGAAGTGGTCAGTGGAGAGGGAAAGCTTTTGCCAGAGCCGAAGCCCTCCGGTTCCACTCCCCACTCCCTACTCCCCACTGCCCAAAGACCCTATTCCAGCGGCATCGTCATGATGTTGGCCCCCGCGTCCACGTAGACCGTCTGCCCGGTCACGCCGCTGCCCAGGTCTGAGAGCAGGAAGAGGGCGAGCTTGCCCACCTCTTCCGGGGTGGCGTGGCGGCCCAGGGCGGCGCGGCGTCCGGCCTCGTCGTACAGGCCGCTAAAGCCGGGGATAGAGCGGGCCGCGACCGTCCGCATCGCCCCGGCACTGATGGTGTTGACGCGCACGTCCGCCTTGCCCAGGTCGGCGGCGAGGTAGCGGGTGGCGGCCTCCAGCGCCGCCTTCGCCACGCCCATCACGTTGTACTTGGGCACGACCTGCTGCGAGGCGTGGTAGGTCAGGCTGACGATGCTGCCACCGGGGCGCAGCAGGGGTTCGGCGTGCCGGGCCGTGCTCACCAGCGTGTAGGCGCTGACGTTCAGGGCGGTGTTCCAGTCTTCTGGGGTGGTCGCGATAAAGCGGCCTTCCATCGCGGCCCGCGGCGCGTAGGCGATGGAGTGCACGAGGTAGTCAAGGTGCCCGAACTCCTCCCGCACGCGGGCAAAGAGCGCCGTCAGGTCCTCTTCGCTCGTCGCGTCGGCCTGCTGAATCCAAGTGCCCTCTCGCCCGGCGGTCAGCTTCTCCAGTTCGCCCCGCAGCCGCTCGCCCTGGTAGGAAAAGCCCACCCGGCACCCCGCTTGCAGCAGCGGCTCCGCGATGGCCCAGCCCAAGCTGCGGGCATTCGCCACGCCCATCACCAGGGCCGTCTTGCCGGAAAGGTCAATCGTCACGCTCATGGGGGCGACTGTAGCAACGCGGCGGGGCCAGGGTTGGAGCGGGTGCAAGAAAAGGGGGTGTGGGCCAGGCTTTCTTCTCCATCCAGTGCGGGGGATGCAGCCTTCACGCTGAGGGGAGCGAAGGGTCCCAGTCACCCGACGAGGAGATGCTTCGCCCTGCGGCTCAGCATGACAGGCCCTCCGTTGCTGATGAACAGAAGCCGCCTGTTTCGCTTGGACAGGATTCAAGCCGAGTCACAAGCCGAGTCAAGAGAAAAGCCTGCGGTGCCAGCGCAGCTTCCCCCCGCTGCCCGCTGAGAGCTGACGGCTGACAGCTAACGGCTGAGAGCTGACCGCCCCCTCCCACCTCTCCCACACCCCCACCGGGGGTAGACCCGTCAGACTTCGGTGAGACATGCGCTTTCATACTGACTCTCTGATGCTGTTGCGCTCGCCCCTGCTCGGCCTGCCCCACGCGTTTACCACGCGGGTGGGCGGCGTGTCGCTGGGGGCCTACGCAGGCCTCAACCTCGACGACCGCGAGGACGACCCGCGGGCGGTCGCCGAGAATCGCCGCCGGGTGGCGGAGGCGCTGGGCTTCGGCGCGGACCGGGTGGCCCGGCTCCATCAGGTGCACGGCACCGACGTGCGAGAAGCGCGGCCCGGCGTGCAGGAGGGCGACGCGCTCGTAAGCACCGAGCCGGGGCTGCTCCTCGCGGTCGGGACCGCCGACTGTTACCCCATCCTCCTCGCGGACGAGGGGGCCGGGGTGGTCGGGGCCGCGCACGCGGGCTGGCGCGGCACGCTGGGGCGCATCGCCGCCCGCACGGTGGAAGCGATGGTGGCGCGGGGGGCGAGTCCCGCCCGCATCCGCGCCGCCGTCGGCCCCGGCATCTGCGGCGAGCGGTATGCGGTCGGCGTGGACGTGGCCCGGCAGTTCCGGGAAGCGGGGCTGGGGGACAGTGTGCTGGAGCGGGAGGGCGGCCCGCACCTCGACCTCGCCGGGGCGAACCGAGCGGTGCTGCTGGGGGCGGGGCTAAAGCCGGAACACCTCTGGCTGAGTGGGCGCTGCTCGACCGAAAGCGAGTTTTACTCCTACCGCCGGGACGCGGGCCGCACCGGGCGGATGTGGGCGGTCATCGGGCTGCCGGGGGCGGGCGCGTGAGCCTGCTGCGGCCCCGTGACGTGATTGGGCACGTCCACGACATCACCCCAGAGTTTCTGGCGGCGCGGGGGCTGCGCGGGCTGCTGCTTGACCTCGACAACACCCTGATTCCCTACGGCAGCTACGAGGAACGGGCCGACGTGATGGCCTGGGTCGCGGGGCTGCGGCGGGCAGGCATCCGGCTGTACCTGCTGAGCAACGCGACCGGCAAGCGTGCCCGCTTCTGGCTCGACAAGCTCGGCTTCGAGGGGGTCGGGATGGCGGGCAAGCCCAACCCCCGCGCCTTTCGGCAAGCGCTCGCGCAGCTTGGCTTGCCCCCCCAGCAGGTCGGCATGGTGGGCGACCAGCTCTTTACCGACGTGCTGGGGGGCAACCTCGCGGGGATGCACACCATCCTCGTGCATCCCCTAGAGGGCAATGCCCTGCCGCACACCCGCGCCGCCCGGCGGCTGGAGCGGGCGGTGCTGAAACGCTACGGACACGACTGGCGGGCCTAGCCCCGCCCCCAGCATCCAGGAACAAGAATCCAGGAACAGAAACAAAGAGGAGGAGGCACAGTGGCACTTTCCATCGGCGACCGGAGGCTCGGAGCGATTCTGCTGGAGCAGGGGTACGTCAGCGACACCGAACTGCAAAAGGCGCTGGTCCGGCACGCCGAGGTCGGCGGGCGGCTGGCCGACATCCTGATTGATTCTGGGCAGGTCGGCGAAAAGCGCATTGCGCGGGCGATTGAAGAAGCGCTGGGGATTCCCCTCGTCAACCTGCTGGTGGTCACGCCGGACACGGCGGCGCTCGCGGCGGTGCGGGCACAGACCGCGCAGCGGGTGGCGGCCTTTCCCTTTGCGCGGGAGGGCGACGTCCTGCGGGTGGCATTTGTGGACCCCCTCTCCAGCCTCGCCATCGAGGCGCTGGAGGACGATTCGGGCCTCAGCATCGAGCCGTACCAGGCCCTGCGCGACCAGGTGCACTGGGCGATTGCCACCTACTACCCCGAACTGGGGCTGAACGTGCCCCTGCCCGGCGAGGCGGGCGGCGACGTGCAGGGCGGCCAACTGGGACGGCTGCTCGTCTCCCGCGGCCTGGTGACCGATGCGCAGCTTCAGGTGGCCCTCGATGCCCAGCAGCAGACCGGCGAGTCGCTGGGGGCCACGCTGGTCGCGCAGGGTGCCCTCACCGAAGACCGCCTCTACGAGGTGCTCGCCGAGCAGGCGGGCACGCCCTACCTGCCCGACACGCGGGGCCTTCAGCCCCCGGAGGAAGTCCTGGGAGCGCTGCTGCGCGCGGACGCCCTGCGGCTCTCGGCGGTGCCGATTGAGGAAACGCCCGCCGCCGTGGTCGTCCTGACGAGTGACCCCCGCCGCCGCGAGGAACTTGCTGCCCTGGTGGGCCGCCCGGTGAACCTGGTGCTCGCCCGACCCCGCGACGTCGAGGCCCTTATCGAGCGCTGTTACCCCCAGCGCACCCGCCTGGGCGAGCAGATGGTGCAGCAGGGCACACTCTCGCGGGCGCAGTTGCGCGAGGCCCTCCAGGTCCAGGCCCGCGGCGGCAAGGTCAAGCCGCTGGGCGAGGTGATTGTCGAGCTGGGCTTTGCGACCCCCGGCGACATCGACGCGGCGCTGCAAAAGCAAAACGCGGGGGGTGGGCGGCTCGAAGACACGCTCGTGCAGTCGGGCAAGCTCAGCCCGGAGATGCTGGCCCGCTCGCTGGCCGCGCAGCTCGGCTACGAGTACCTCGACCCCGGCCAGAACCCGCCCGACCCCGCCGTCGCCCTCCTGATTCCGGAAGCGACCGCTCGGCGCTACGGGGTGGTTCCGGTGCGGCTCCAGGGCGAGGCCCTCATCGTGGCGATGAAGGACCCGCGCAACGTCTTTGCGCTCGACGACCTCAAGCTCATCACGGGCCGCGACATCGTTCCGGCGGTGATGGCGGAAAAAGACATCACCCGCCTCATCGAGCGCTACCACGGCAACAAGGACATGGCGGCCCTCAACCAGAAGCTCGCTGCCGAGAGCCGGGCGCGGGAGGCCAAGCAAGAAGACCTGGACCTCACGGCGGGCCTCGATGACAACGCGGTCGTGCGGGTGGTCGACCAAATCATCCGTGAGGCTGCCCTGCAAGAGGCCTCCGACATTCACATTGAGCCGACCCAGACGGCCCTGCGGGTCCGCTACCGCATCGACGGGGTGCTGCGCGAACAGCCGGAGCTGCCGCGGGGCAGCGCCCAGAGCATCCTCGCCCGCATCAAAATCATGGGGAACCTCGACATCTCCGAGCGGCGGCTGCCCCAAGACGGACGGGTGCGCTTCAAAAAGGGCAGCATCGACATCGACCTGCGGCTCTCGACCCTGCCCACCGTGTACGGCGAAAAGGCCGTGCTGCGCCTCCTGCAAAAGGCCGAGAACATCCCCGAAGTCGAGCAGCTCGGTTTTTCCGCCCACAACTTCCAGCGCTACCTCGACGTCATCGAAAAGCCCAACGGCATCTTTCTGGTCACCGGGCCGACGGGGTCGGGCAAGTCCTTTACCAGTTTTTCCACCCTCAAGCGCATCGCCCGGCCTGAAAAGAACACCACGACCATCGAGGACCCCATCGAGTACGAGATTCCGGGCATCGTGCAGTCGCAGGTGAACACGACGGCGGGCATGACCTTTGCCCGCGCCCTGCGGGCCTTTTTGCGCCAGGACCCCGACATCATCTTCGTGGGGGAAATCCGCGACACCGAAACGGCCAAAATCGCCACCGAAGCGGCCTTGACCGGGCACCTGGTGCTTGCCACCCTGCACACGAACGACGCGCCGGGGGCGATTACCCGCCTCGACGAGATGGGCGTCGAACCCTTTAACATCTCGGCCTCCGTGATTGGGGTGCTCGCGCAGCGGCTGGTGCGCCGGGTATGCACCGAGTGCAAGCAGCCCACCAACGCCGACCCCGACGTGCTGCGCCGCCTGGGGCTGACCGAAGAAGAGGTGCGCGGGGCCTCACTGATGCGCGGGGCGGGCTGCCCCCGCTGCGGCGGCACCGGCTACAAGGGCCGCATGGGCATTCATGAACTGATGGTGATTGACGACCCCCTGCGCCGCGCCATCGGGGCCGGCCAGACCGCCTCCGAGCTGCGTGACGTGGCCCTGCGCGAGAGCGGCATGAAGACGCTGCGCCAAGACGGCATCGAAAAAGCGCTCGCGGGCCTGACCACCCTCGAAGAAGTCCTCGCGGTGACGGCGGGCTAAGGAGCGTTGCCAGCGGCCAGCCGCCAGCTCCCACAGCCCACTGACCTCTACACGCCACACGCTACAAGCCACAGGCCACCCTCCACCCGCCGAGGTACCCATGACCCTAACTGCCCCCGACATCACCGACATCCTGCGTTTCGCCGCCGAAAAGGGCGCGTCCGACATCATCCTGACGGTGGGCTTGCCACCGCAGTTCAAGCTCAGCGGAGTCTATGAGGTCCAGCAGGGGATGGCACCCCTCGCCGCGACCGAGACGCGCAAACTGATGTACTCGATGATGAACGAGCGCCAGCAGCGCACCTTTGAGGAAAAGCGCGAGCTGGACTTCTCCTTTGCGCTGGGGGAAAAGGCCCGTTTCCGGGTGAACGCCTTTATGCAGCGCGGCTTTGTGGGTGGGGTGCTGCGCCTGATTCCCACGACCATTCGCAGCGCCGCCGAGATGGGATTGCCGCCCCACATCACCGACATCGCGAACTCGCCGCGGGGTCTCGTCCTGGTGACCGGGCCGACGGGCAGCGGCAAGAGCACCACCCTCGCCGCGATGATTGACCACATCAACACGACGAAAAAGCTGCACATCGTGACCATCGAGGACCCCATCGAGTTCATGCATCCGCACAAGCAGAGCATCGTGAACCAGCGCGAGATTGGGTCCGACACCATGAGCTTCGCGGACGCGCTGCGGGCTTCTCTCCGCCAGGCCCCCGACGTGATTCTGGTGGGCGAGATGCGCGACTACGAGACCATTCGCGCCGCCGTGACCGCCGCCGAAACCGGGCACCTCGTGATGGGCACCCTGCACACCAACTCGGCCCCCGAATCCATTGACCGCATCGTGGACGTCTTTCCCGAAGAGCAGCAGGAACAGATTCGGGTGCAGCTTGCCAACAACCTCGTCGCCGTGATGACCCAGCAGCTCCTGCCCCGCGCGGACGGGCCGGGGCGGGTGCTCGCCTACGAACTTCTCATCGCCAACCCGGCGGTGCGGGCGCTCATCCGCGAGGGGAAGACCTACCAGATTGTCTCCACTATGCAAACCGGGGCACGCGAGGGCATGGTCACGATGGACGCCTTCCTCGCCAACCTCTACCGCCGCCGGGTGATTTCCTACGAGACGGGCGTCTCACGGGCCGTAGACCCCAAGGAGTTCGCCCGCCTCGCCAACGACCCCAATGCGGGGGTGGGCGGCGCGACCTATACGCCCCCCGCCGCGCCCGCCGCCCCCGCCCCGGCCTCGGCGACCGGCACCGGGCTGGGCCGCACGGGAACGGGGACGGGGGGCACGCAGTTTGGGCGGCGCTAGGGGAGCGGCCAGCGGAGAAGCTGCGGCCTCCCGCTGGATGCTGGCGGCTGGTCGCTGGCCGCTCCCCTAGCGCACTTTGGCCGCATCCACCGTCGCCGCGAGTTGCCCCCCGGCGGAGGCCGTCACAAGGAGGGCGTCCGGGGTCACGCTGAGTCCAGTCAGGCGCAGCTCGCCCACCCGCCCGGTCAGGGTGACGCCGGGGGCGGGCGTGAAGGGGAGCCGCGATTGCACCTGCCCCCGCACCCGCGTGAGCTGTGGGCCGAGGTCGAAGCGGGCCGCCCCCCGCAGGTAGGCCTGGGCGCGGGCGTCCGCCAGCCAGCCCAGTACCCGCCCGGTCAGCCCCTCGCGGCGGGTGACGACGGCAGGGTCACGGAGGGTCACGACCCGCCCGGAGGCGTCCAGCGTGGGCACCCCCGACACGTCGGCGGTGGCCCGCACGCTGAGGCCCAGCGGCCCGGAGACGCGCACGGTGACAGCGGCATTCAGGCGCGGCCCCCGGCCCGTCACCACGACCCGCTCGACCCGCAGGGTGGGCGAGAGGGGCAGCGGCAGGGTGACCGGGCGGGCGGCGGCGGCGCGGGTCGCGGCCTGCGACAGCTCCGGGTAGGGCAGGCGCACGGGCAGAGTGAGGGCCACCCCCGGCGAGGGCGGCTCGGCCACCCGCAGCGGGGGCAGGGGCGGGGCCGCCTGCGCCGGAGCGCGGCCCAGCCCCGCCGCGAGGTCAAAGGTCGCGCCCAGGGTGAGCTTCAGGGCGTCTCCCGCAAAGCGAAAGGGGCTGACCGTCAGGGTGCGCGGGGTCACGCGGGCATAGGCGGGTTCCGGCGCGGGCAGGGTCCAGGGCTGGGCCGCCCGCGCCCACAGCGCCGACGCGCGGTCCCGCAGGTCGGCCCCCTCGCGCACCGCCCGCTCGATGTCGGCGGTCACGCGGTCCAGGGCGGCGCGAACCTGCCGCTCGGCCAGCGCCTGCACGCTCACCCGCACGCCGGGCAGCAGCTCGACCCGCAGGGGGTCAGTCCACTCCACCGTTCCCGCGACCCTCACCCCAGCCTGCCAGTCGGCTCCCAGGGTAGGCGTCAGGCGCAGGCTCACGGTCGCCTCGCCGCCGAAGTCGCGCCCCAGCCCCTGGCCCTCGGCGCGGAAGGCGGCCCGCAGCGGCACCCGCACGAGCAGGGCGTCCCCCTCCGGCGCGGCCCCGACCCGCACGTGCCCGGTGCGGGCCACCGTCCCCGTCAGCCGCACCGTGAGCAGCCCCCCCGCGAGGGTCTGGGTCTCATCGAGCCGCGCCAGCTCGGTGGGCACGCGGGCGTTCGCGGCCTGCTGCACCCCGGCGAGCGGCACGGTGACGGGCAGGGTCAGCGAGGACGGCGAGGAAGAGCGGGGGGGCACGCTCTGGGCTTCGGCGGGAGCGGTCATCAGGGCAGTGGACAGCAGCGGGATGAGAAGACGTCGCATGGGCTGGCCCCCAGGCTACGCGGCCCAGATGAGTCGCCCTTCCCGCCCCCCTCCTTCTTCCCACTCCCACTTCCCACTACCCTCTTTTCCATGTGGACCCAACACGACCTGCGCCTGCGCCCCTTGCCCCGCGGCTTTCACCTGGTCACCCGCGAGGTCGTCGCGGGGGTCCCCGAACTCGCGCGGGTGCGGGTGGGCCTCTTGCATGTCTTTCTCGCGCACACCTCGGCCAGCCTCGCCCTGAACGAGAACGCCAGCCCCGACGTGCGGCGGGACTTCGAGCGGTACTTCTCCCACCTCGTGCCCGACGGGTGGCCGGGCTTTGAGCACACCCTGGAGGGGGCCGACGACATGCCCGCCCACATCAAGGCCAGCCTGCTGGGGCCGTCGCTGACCCTCCCCGTGCGCGGGGGGCGGCTCGCGCTGGGGACCTGGCAGGGGATTTACCTGTGCGAGCACCGTGACCGGGGCGGGGCGCGGCGGCTGGTGCTGACCTTGCACGGGGAGGAAGGCTAACGGGCTGGCCAGGGACATTCGGCGGGGGCGGAGGGCCGCAGCATGGGGCGTGTCTGTCGCGACCGCCCTGCCCCTCCCCGCGCCTGACGCGCTGCTGGCTGAGGCCGAGCGCTTCTTGCGCCTGTACGCCGACGAACACGGCCACAGCCCCCGCGAGCGGGAGGCGCGGCTGGCCGAGGTGCGGGCGGAAGTGGCCCGCACGGGGTCATATACCCTGCGCACCGAGGAACTCGCGCACGGGGCGCGGGTGGCGTGGCGGGGCAGCACCCGCTGCGTGGGCCGCCTGCCCTGGCGCTCGCTGGAGGTGCGCGACCTGCGGCACGTCACCCACCCCGACGACGTGTTCGCCTATCTCGTCTCGCACCTGCATGACGCCCTGAACGGCGGGCGCATCCGGCCCCTGCTGAGCGTCTTTGGCCCCGGCGTCCGCCTGCACAATGACCAGCTCCTGCGCTATGCGGGCTACCGCCAGCCCGGCGGCACGGTCGTGGGCGACCCGCAGAACGTGGCCCTGACCCGGCACCTGCGCCGCCTGGGGTGGGCGGGCGGTCCCGGCACCCCCTGGGACGTGCTCCCGCTCGCCGTGGAGGGCCGGGGTGGGGTGCGGCTTTACCCCCTGCCGGAGGACGCGACCTGTCAGGTGCCCATCACCCACCCGGACATTCCGGCGCTGGGCGAGCTGGGCCTGCGCTGGTTTGCCCTCCCGGTCCTGGGCCGCATGACCCTGGAGGTGGGGGGGCTGAGCTTTCCCGCCGCGCCCTTTAACGGCTGGTACGTCCAGACCGAAATCGCCGCCCGCAACCTCGCGGACGAGGACCGCTACGACGCCCTGCCGGGGGTGGCCCGCGCCCTGGGGCTGGACACGTCCCGCGAGCGGACCCTGTGGCGCGACCGGGCGCTCGTCGAGCTGAATGTGGCGGTGCTGCACTCCTTTGACCGGGCGGGGGTCCGCATCACCGACCATCACGCCGTCACCCGGCAGTTCGTGCGCTTCGAGGAAGCCGAAGCCCGCGCCGGGCGGGAGGTCCGGGGCCGCTGGTCGTGGCTGATTCCGCCCGTCTCGCCCGCGACCACCCCGGTATGGCACCGCCGCTACCGGGGCGGCGAGCTGCCCCCACGCTTCGTGCACCAGCCGCCCCCCTGGGAGGCGGGGCGGGGGGAGGCGGCCTGTCCCTTCACGGGGCGGCAATCCGGGGCGGCAGCGGACTGACGCTCCAGTCCGTCGCCCCTCGTGGGTGTGTTACTCGCCCGGCGTCAGCGTCAGCGTCCTCGTGCGGCCCCAGTCGCGCTCGTCGGTGCTCATGGGGAGGTACTCGCCCGCCGCCCACTTGCCCTGCTGGTCGCTGACGTGTTCGCCCAGCGGATTGCCCCCCTGCCCCAGGCTGCCGATGTAGAGGCTGCGGTTCATCTCCGCGAGGTCGATGATGTGGCGGTAGCTCGGCCCGTGCGTCTGGCGCAGGGTGTCGGGGTCGGGGCGGGCCACATTGACCGTGTTCGTGCCGCCGGGGGTGGGGGCCGAGTGGTTAAAGAGCCAGGCGAGCGCCCCCACCTGGCCAAAGGCCCGGTGGTCGCTGGCAACCGTGTGGACCCGGCCATAGCTCCAGCCGCCCACGTCGTTCCCCAGCCGGGCGGCGAGGCCATTCACCGCCCGCTTCAGGCTGACCCGCAGCAGGTCGGCGCACGTCTGCACCTGCTCGGCGAGCGAGCGGCACAGCTCGCCGCCCCCGCGCAGTTGCTCGCGCACCGCGAGCGCGTTCAGGCGGGTGTCGTCGCCCAGCTCGTCTTCTGCCATCGCCTGCAACTCGGCCAGCCACGCCTCATAAATCGTGCTGGGCACGCTGCCCACGGTCTGGTTGCCGTCCCAGCCCCGCAGCCGCTCCAGCGCCGCCCGGCTGAGGTCCCCTTCCGGCTGGGTGGCGAGCAGCAGGGGCCGCAGGTCGCGCCACACCAGACTGACGGTGTCGAGCTGCACGGCCCTGACGTCCTCCAGCGTGAGGCCCCGCGGCTGTTGCGTCAGCAGCGCCGTGATGCGCTCGGCGCGGTACGGCTCGGCCCAGTTGCGGAGGTTGCCGAGCCTGTCCGCCCCGCCCGGCAGCACCTTGTTGTTGGCGGTCACGACGAGGCCGTCTTGCGGGTTGAGGGTCATCGGCAGCTCCTCGTAAGGAATGAAGCCCTGCCACTCGCGCGAGCCGTCGCCGGGCACGGGCAGCGAGCCGTCCCAGCCCCGGCGCACGGGCACCCGCCCCGGAGCCGTATAGCCCACGTTGCCGTCTACATCGGCATACACGAAGCTCTGGCTGGGGGCCACGTAGGCGCGCAGCGCCTCCCGGAAGTCCTGCCAGTTCTGCGCGTAGTTCAGGCCCACAAAGGCGTCGAGGGTGGTGTCGCCGGGTTGCAGGGCGGTCCACTTCAGCGCCACCCGCGGCCCCAGCGCCCCCGCGCCCACGTCCGAGATGATGGGGCCGTGCTCACTCTCGCGCACGACGAGGCGCACGTCCTCCCCGCCCTTGACCCGGATGACCTCGGTGCGCTCGGTCAGGCGGGCGGAGTCCGGCTCGACGTAGAGGTCCTGCACGTCGGGGTTCACGTTCGTCACACCCCAGGCGACGCGGTCATTGCGCCCGATGACCACGCTGGGGAGGCCCGGAATGGTCGCCCCAATCACCCGCAGGGTCGGCCCGCGCAGGTCCGCGAGGTACCACAGCATCGGGCTGGTGAGGGCGAGGTGCGGGTCGTCGGCCAGGATGGGCTTGCCGGTCGCGGTGCGGCTCCCTGCAATCACCCAGTTGTTGCTCCCCTTGCCGGGCACCCCCTCCAGCCCCAGCGAGCGGGCCGCCGCCAGGTGGGTTCGCAGGGCGGCGAGGGTGGCGTCCGGCAGGGGCACGCCCGCCCCGGCGGAGGGGGCCGGGTTCTCCTCGCCCACCTCATCCGCGCTCAGGATGGTGGGGGCACCCTGGGGGTAGGGCGGCATCACCTCTCCGAGGCGGCCCGCGCCCAGGCGCTCCCGCACCCGCGCTCCCAGCAGCTCCTCTTCCCAGTTGCCGCCGAGGTCGTAGGCCATCAGCTTGCTCCAGGCGATGGAATCCACCTCGGTCCAGGGTTCGGGCGCATACCCCAGAATGCGGAACTCCGGGGCGACTTTCCCCTGCCGCATCGCCGCGTTCACGCC
Source organism: Deinococcus murrayi DSM 11303 (assembly GCF_000482805.1). Lineage (GTDB taxonomy): Bacteria > Deinococcota > Deinococci > Deinococcales > Deinococcaceae > Deinococcus > Deinococcus murrayi. Next base: position 29,862 of record NZ_AXWT01000019.1, read on the forward strand.
CGCCGTGTACGCCCGCACCAGCCGCCGCGAACGCTCCGAGAGGGCGGGGAGGGCCTCCTTTGCCGCCCGGTAAAAGCCCCAGGTTCGCAGGAAGCGGTCTTGGGGGAGGGCCGCCGCGCCCAGCACCTCCGAGAGCCGCCCCTGGGTCACCCGGCGCTGAAAGTCCATCTGCCAGGCCCGGTCCTGCCAGTGGGTGAAGCCCAGTGCAAAGACGGCGTCCTCGTCCGAAGCCTCGGCGCGGATGTGCGGCACCCCCCAGGCGTCGCGGGTGACCGTGACCGGCCCCGACAGCCCGGAAAGCCGCACCTCGCCCGACACCTGAGGCCGCGACGTGCCCCGCACCCACAGCACCGCTGCCAGCGCGAGCAGCAGCACGACCAACACCACCCACAGCAGGCCCCGGCCCACCCGTCCCATCACGCGCATCCTGCCTCCTTTGTTGAGGCCCTCAGGATAGGGGAGAGGGGGCTGCGGCGGGAACGGGGGCAGCCCCCTCCGGCTTCTGCGCCAGCGTCGCCCCCGCCAGAATCAGCGCCCCGCCCAGCAGCATGGCGGGCCGCAGGGGTTCTCCCAGCACCAGAAAGGCCAGGCCCACCGTGAACAGCGGCTCCAGCGTCCCCAGCAGGCTGGCCCGCGCCGCCCCCAGCCGGGCGACGGCCCCGTACAGGGCGGGCACGGCGACCAGGGTGGGCAACGCGGCGATGCCCAGCACCACGCCCCATTGCGCGGCGGTGCCTGGCACGCCCAGTTCCCCCCGCGCCCCGGCCAGGCCCCCGAAGGCGACCGCCCCCACGAGCGCGAGGTGCCCGGTGGCCGCGAGCGGCGGAACCTCCCGCAGCCAGCGCTCGGAGGTCAGCAGGTAGGCGGCGTACATGGCCCCGGCCCCGGCCCCCAGCGCCAGCCCCACGGGGTCCCGGTCGCCCGCCCCCGGCAGCCCCACGACGAGGCCCAGCCCCAGCGCGGCGAGCGCCACTGCCCCCAGCCGGGCTGCGCCGGGCCGCCGCCCCGCCAGCCACCCGAACAGAATCACGAAGGCGGGCGCGAGATAGAGCAACAAGCCCGTCGCCCCCGCCGTGATGCGCCCCAAGGCCCCGAAGTAACAGCAGGTCGCCAGCACGTAGACTACCCCGGCCCCCAGCAGCGGCCCCCGCTCCCGCAGCGTCAGCCCCCGGCCCGCGAGCGGGAGGAGCAGGGCGGCGACCAGCCCAAAGCGCCAGGTGAGGACCTCGGAGGTGCCCAGCCCCACCTCGCCCGCGAGCTTGCCCCAGACCCCCAGCGTGGCGAAACTCAGGGCGGCGAGCAGGGCGAGAAAGAGGCCAGAGCGGGCGGGGGAGGGCATGGACCTCAGCGTAGGCCCTCGCGGGGGCACCTCGGCCCCGGCTTGTCTGCGACCCGCCCCACCTCCCCCATCCGGCCCGGTGCGCTAGCGTCGGCCCCGTGATGCCGCCCGCCCCCAGCCTCCCCCCAGTGCCCTGGCGGGTGGCGCTTCCCCTTCCCATTCCGACGCTCGATTTTGCCGCTCCACACGGCTTCGGGGGTGCGGTGCCGTTGGGGTGCCGGGTGCTGGTGCCCTGGCGCGGCGGGCTGTCGGTGGGGCTGGTGGTGGGCGCGGGCGAGGGCGGGGTCGGCAGCTCCCGCCTGCGCGAGGCTGTGCACCTCCTCGACGACGAGGACGGTCCCTGGGTGCCCCCCGCCACCGTGGAGGCGGTCACCGCCTGGGCGCGGGAGGCGCGGCTGCCCGCCGGGCTGGTCTGGAGTGACCTCCTGGGCGTGGGGTGGGAGGTGCGGCTGGAGCACCGGGTGCGGGCGGTGCCCGACGCGGACCTGGGGGCCTTCGGGTCGCACGTGCCGGGGCCGACCTGGACCGACGCCGCCGACTACTCGCCCCCCCTCCTCGACGCCATCCGCGAGCAGGGGCTGCTGGAGGAAGCCTTTCGGCCCCGCCCCCGGTGGCGCGGGGTGGTGCGGGCACGGCCCCTGGAGGAGGTCCCCGCCGCCGCCCGCACGCGGACCGTGCTGCGGGCCGCCGCCGAGCCGCCCCCCACCCTGACCGCGAAGGGCCGCGCAGCCTGGGCTTGGCTCGCGGAGCACGGCCCCCAGCCCACCCTGTCGGCCTGGGCGCGGGGGGCCGGGGTGGGGGGCGGGGTGGTGAATGGGGTGCTGAACGCGGGCGGGGCGGCCTGGGTCCGGGAGGAAGCCCCCCCGCCCCCCGCCTGGCAGTGGCTGCACGAGCACGGCCCCGCCGACTCGCTGAGTGCGTGGGCGGCCCGCGCCTCGGCGGACGGGGTGGGGCTGACCCCCACGGCGGCGGGCACCCTGGCCCTGCGCGGCTGGGCAGACACCGTGCAGGAGGTCGCGCCGCCCCCCGCTCTGCTCGCCCCCGCCCCCGCCGGGGTGCCCACCCACCCCGACCGCCTCCCCGAAGCCCCCGCCTGGCGGCTACACGGCGGGCGTCCGGCGTCCCGCTTCCTCGCGCTGGCCCCCCGCCTCGCCCGGCTGCTGGCGCAGGGGCGCGGGGTGCTCGTCCTCGCGCCCGACCACGCCACCCTGCGCCGCGCCTGGGAGGGCCTCTCCGGGCTGGCGGGGGCGGCGGGCACGCGGGCGGTGCAGGTCAGCGGGGCGCTCGGCCCGGAGGAACGCGAGCACACCTGGCACCTCATCCGCACGGGGGCCGCCCGGCTGGTGATTGGGAGTTACCTCGCCCTCGTGACCCCGCTGGAGGACCCCGCCCTCATCGTCGTGCTGGAGGAGGGCAGCGACGCCTACAAGCTCCAGTCGGGGTCGCGGGCCTTTATTCCCGACGTGGCCGCGCGGGTGGCGAGCGCCCACGACGCGGCCCTCGCGCTCGTGGGGGCGGTCCCCGCCGCCGAGAGCGTGCCCCTGCCCGGCGCAGTCTTGCCCCCGCCCCGGCTGCGGCTGCACGTCGTGGATTACGCCCACCCGCCGCAGCAGCCGGAGCTGGGGCCGCTCTCCTCGGTGCACCTCACCCCCGGCGACCTGGGCTATCCCCTCAGCCATGACCTCGTGCGGCTCTTGCGGCAGGTGCAGGAGCGGGGCCGGCAGGCCGCGCTGCTCGCCCCCCGGCGGGGGTACTCGGCCCTGCTGCGCTGCCCCTCGTGTGACCACACGCCGGGCTGCCGCCACTGTGACGTGCCGCTGCGCTTTCACCAGGGCACCCGGCAGCTCACCTGCCACCAGTGCGGCTATCACGAACCCGTGCCCGACCGCTGCGACGAGTGCGGCGAGCCGATGTGGAAGGCCCGTGGCCCCGGCACCGAGTGGATTGCCGCCGAGGTCGCCCGGCTGGTGCCCGGCCTGCCCGTCTACCGCTGCGACAAGGACCGTCAGGACGACCTTTCTCCCCTGCACGCCGGGGAGAGCGGGGTGGTCGTGGGCACCCAACTGCTGCTCTCCGGGGAAGCCCCGCCGAACCTCGCCCTGTTGGGGGTGACGCTGGCGGATACCTGGCTGAACGTCTCGGACTTCCGCGCCTCCGAGCGCTATCACCGCCTGCTGCGGCAGCTCGGCGAGTGGCACGTCTCGCGCCCGCCCCTGCTGGTCGTGCAGACCTTTCAGGCCGAGCATCCGGCCCTGCGCGTTCTCGTCGAGGGCAAAGACGCCCTGGCCTACCCCACCGCCGAGGAGCGTGCCCGCAGAGCTTTGGGCTACCCCCCCCACGCCCGCCTCGCGCAGGTGGAGGTGGCCGCCCGCGAAGCCCGCCGCGCCCGCGAGGTTGCCGCCGAGGTCTTTGACGCCCTGCACGGGGCGGGGGCGGCGGAAGGGGAGGTCCTGGGTCCGGCCCCCAGCCCGGTCGCCCGGCTGCGCGGGGTCTACCCCTATCACCTGCTGCTGCGGGCGCGAAACGACCGCCGCCTCTCCGAACTGCTCGCCGTCCTGGACCGCCCCTGGCGAGCGCGGGTGCGGGTGGACGTCAACCCGCGGGGGGGGCTGTAGGCCAGCCAGCCCTGTCCCCCCATCAGGGGGGGTCCTCATTTGCGTCGCGAGGTTGAGCAGAACCTGAGACACTGCTGATGTGAGATTAAAAAGCCTACAAAGAGGCTCCTGGCACCCAGTGTTGCTGACGCTGGCGCTGGCTCTCTCCGCGTTGCCGCCGCTGCCTTTCAGTTCGGTGGCGCTGGCGGCGACCCAGCAGGAGCAGACGGTGCAGGTGCAGGGGCAGGCTCCATTCGCGGGGAACGTCGCGGCGGCGCGGCAGGCGGCCATCAATGACGCGGTGCGGGCTGCCATCGAGCAGGTGCTCGGCGCCTACATCAGCACGTCAAGCACCCTGCGCAGCACCGACGAGTTCGAGCAGTTTCAGCAGCGCCTGATGAAGCGCTCGGACGGCTTCGGGCGCGTGACGCAGGTGTTGTCCGAGGGGCAGCAGGGCAGCTTCTACACCGTGACGGTGCGGGTGGTGGTGGCCCGCCCCAGCCTCGAACAGGAACTCAAGGCCTTTCTCGCGCAAAAGGGCGACCCCCGCATCATCGTGGCGATTCCTGAGGTGATTTTGCGCCGCACCGTCCCCGACCCCGCCGCCGAGACCGAGGTGCAGCGGGCGCTCATCGCCGCCGGGTACCGGGTAGTCGACCTCAAGCAGACCGAGCAAAATGCCCTGCGCGACGTGCTGCGCGGCGGCAGCCTCAGCAGTCAAGCGCTCAGCGACCTCGCAACCCGGTTCAAGGCCGACCTGCTGATTACCGGAGAAGCCTTTGCGGAGGAGTACGGCACCGTGCTCTCGCAGCGGGCCTATACCGCTCGCCTCGAACTCAAAATCGTGGACCTCGCTACCGGACAAATCATCTTCAGCGACGCCTTTACGGGAACGGGTACGGCCCCCACCGATGCGGTAGCGGGCAAGGCCGCGCTGCAAAACGTTGCCAAAACGGCGGTGCCCGCTCTGCCGGGTGCCCTGCTGGGCTGGCTCAGTGGCAGCGGCAAAGCCGCCGGGCGCACCTTCAGCGTGCGGCTGGTGGGGGTGCCCAGCTTCCGCGCCCTCAACGATACGCTGGCGTCGTTGCGGGCTGCGGCGGGGGTGGCGGCGGCCCTGAGCCGACACTTCGACGCGGCGGGTGCCCAAGTGGAGGTCGAGTACAGCGGTTCCCCTGAGGACCTCGCTGGCCTCCTAGAAGACCTCGGTCTGACCGTCACCGGCCTCAGCGCAGGCGAAATCACCGTTTCTTACCGCTGACCCCCCACCCCAAGGAGAATCCATGCAAAAGTTCCTGATGACCGCCGCCCTGTGCGCGGGGGCTGCGCTGGCCCAGGCTGCCGACGCGCCCGTCACAGCCCAGCAGTTCGTCAACACCGAGGGCGTGCAGGCCGCCTACACCGTGCGGGGTGACCAGCTCAGCCCGGTCGATGCCCTCGCGCTGATGCGGCAGTGCACCCTGTCGGGGGCCTCCCTCGTCGACACCAACCGTGACGGACGCAATGACACCCTGCGGGTTTACGGCTTCGGCATCGTGCCCGCGCAGGTCTATCAAGCGCGGGGCGTCACGGCCCTCGCTCCCGCCATGCAAAAAGCAGAGCTGCGGGCCAATGGCGCCGCTGCCGAATTCTTCGGGGGCTTGCGGACGGCAGTCGTGCGGAGCCTGGACACTCAAGACACCACCGCCAGCGTCGTGGACGGCGGCGACCTGAAGCTCTCTAACCTCGCCGTGGAAACGGTGCGTGAGAGCGTTCGGACGGGTGCCCAGGCCGTGCTGCGCGGCGGGCGAGTCACCGGGCACCGCCTCGTCAGCCTGGGCAATCAGGGGCTGTGTGTGGTGGCCCGCTACGAACTGCCGCTGGACCAACGCTCCGCGGCTGCCCCGGCACCCGCGCCGCGCGGCGCGGCTCTGCCGGGGGGTGCGGTGCCCGGACGGTCGGGTTTCCCCCTGCCCCCGCCCGGCACCAGCGGTGACTTCTGACCCTCCCTTTCCTCGCCTCTTTGCACGTTCTCGTTTCCTCTTTTCCAAGGAGCTTTTTATGACCCACCTGCGCCTGCTCGCCCTGACCCTCGCCCTCGCCGCGCCCGCCGCCGCTCAGACCACGGCCACCCCAGCGGCTCCGGCCACGCCCGCCCCAGTCACTGCTGCCCCCGCCCTGCCGCAGGGACAGGTCAACGTGGCTGTGGGAACGCTGCGCTGCAAAGCGTCCAAATGCTCCTCCGAGCTTGGGGACGGTATCTCGGACGCCCTGACAACTGCCCTGCTCAATACCGGCAAGTTTGCCGTCTATGAGCGCGAGAACGCCGGGCAACTCACCGAGGAGGCGTTCCTGAGCGGGGGTACCGCATTTGAGGGCGCCGACCTGCTGATTTTCGGCTCCATCACCCAGTATGAACCCGAAGCTGCTGCGGGTGGCATCAGCTTCATGGGAGTGTCCCTGGGCCAGAAGAAGAGCACCATCGCCATGGACCTGCGGATTGTGGACGTGAAGACTCGCCGCACCATCGGAGGCACCCAGGTGAAAGGTGAGGCGCAGGGCAACAGCTTCAATCTCAGCGGCCTGCTTCCGATGAACATCGGCGCGAAGTCCAGCCCGCAGATTGAAGCCGCCATCAGCGCGATGCTGAACGACGCCGTGCAGCAGCTTCTGCTCAAGATTCCCGCCAGCTACTACCGCAACTGAGCCGGAGGTCGTCAGGCCGGGACGAGGGGCGGCAGCCTCCCCTCCCCCCCGGCCTGACCCTTTTCTTGAACTTTTCCCGGCCCCGCTGTCCCGCTGGGCTAGACTGCCCGCCATGATTCGCCTCGCCGTGCTCGCGGACCTGCACGCCAACCTGGAGGCGACGCTGGCCGTGCACGCCGACGTGCAGCGGCGCGGCCTGAGCGAACTGTGGGTGCTCGGCGACCTGGTGGGCAAGGGGCCGCGCCCCCGCGAGGTCGTCGAGTGGACCCAGGCCTACGCCACCCGCGTCATCCAGGGCAACTGGGACGCCCGCGTCGCCGGGGCCACCAACCGCCCCCAGGACCTCTGGCCGCGCTCCCGGCTCACGCCGGGGCAGCTCGCCTATCTCGCCGGGCTGCCCTACGGCATCGAGGAGCAGTTTGGCGGCGCGTGGTGGCGCTTTGTCCACGCCTCCAGCAAGGGCCTCTTTCACCGCCTGTACCCGCACTCCAGCCTCGCCGAGCAGCTCGACGCCTACCTGCCCAACCCGCAGTTGGGCCTGCGGGCGCACGCCGACGCCCTCGTTTACGCCGATGTCCACGAGACGTTGATGCTCGATGTGGAGGGCCGCCCCCTGCTGAACACCGGGTCGGTGGGCAACCCCCTCGACAGCACGCTGCCCAGCTACCTCATCCTGGAGTTTGACCCGCATGGCCCCGCCCACAGCGCCACTTTCGTGCGCCTGACCTACAACCGCGACGCCGAGATAGCGGTGGCAGAGGCGAGCGGCATGCCCTTTACCCGTGAATATGTCGCGGAGCTGCTGACGGGGGCCTACCAGAAGCGGCGGGCGCGGACGGGGGAGTAGGCGGAACTGAGAAAAATATCCCCCGCACGCGGCGGGGGTTCCGGTGGCCTGAATGTGCCGGTTCAGCTCAGGCCCGCAGCTCTCCCCGCTCCCGCATTGCTTCCCGCAGCTTGGTCGGCTCCAGCAGGCTCGCGCCCGCGCCGTAGCGGTGCTTCACGGCGCTCTGCACCAGCCACAGCGCCAGCGCCACCCCGACGAGGCTAATGGCCAGCCCCGGCACCCGCATGAGGGCGTTGACCTCGGCCACCTGCGCGTTGAAGGCGTCGGTGCCAAACTTGGCCGTTACGCGGGCGTAGTTCACGGCGCTGTTGACCACCCCACCGATGAGGTCCACCACCGCAAAGGCGACCGTCCCCGCGACCAGCCCGCGGTGGACTGCGGGGTCGCGCATTGCCTGCTGGGTGGCCGCCCGCTCCTCCGGCTTTTCGCCGAGGCTCGCGGCATCCAGAAACACCCGGAAGAGGGGCACCTTTGTTCCCGCGCTGATCAGAAAAAAGAGGCCGACGAGGTACGACCGGGCGCTGTCCTTGATGGCGTACCAGAAGCCGTCCACATACCAGAAGGCGAGCGCCCCGCTGAAAATGGCCCCCGCCCCGCCGATGAGGGCAACCGGGCTGACGTTGCGGTTGGCCACGAGGTCCCACAGCACGTAGGCGACCGGAATCAGCGCCGCGACCACGTAGGCCCGGATATTCCCGGCGGTGTCCCCGCCGAGCAGGTCCGCCACGCTGATGCCGCTGCCCAGGATGTTGGGGCTGAGAATCAGGATGGGGATGACGAGCGTAAAGACGAGGTCCCAGACGGTCTTGGGAACCCCATTGCGGGGGCGAGCGGCGGGGGAGGAGGCGGTCATGGGGGCCATTGTCTCACCCTGGCCTGTGGCGTGTCGCGTGTGGCCCCTGGACCCCTGAGCATGAGCTGAGGCTCTCCGCGCCTCCACAAGCCACAAGCCACGAGCCACAGGCCCTCAGTGGTCGTGCCCATGCTCCCCCTGCCCCCGCTTCCCGCTGACCTCCTCGCGCACCTCGGCCACGAAGAGGGTGCAGGCCTCCGGGCAAGGAATCGCGCCGGGAACGCCGCTAAAGAGGGTGCTGCTCAGGCGCTCGCCGGCCCACAGGCGGGTCTTGAGGCATTTGCTGCACACGTCCTTGGCGACCTCCTCCACCTGTTCGGGGGTGGCGCGGGTGACCTTGGTGTAGATGCCGGTTTGACGGCGGGCGGTCGTGGGCCAGGGGGTCGCCCGCAGATTGTGGGTGTGGTGGGCGTAGCTCTCCTCGACGACGGCGGGGTAGAGGTTGTGGACGGCGCGGGGCAGCTCGGCTTCGGTCAGGATGGCCCGCCAGCCCCGCGGGAGGTTGCGCAGGGTGTGAACCGGGCGGTGGTGCCCGCCCTCGTCGCGGCGGATGTGGTCGCGCAGGCCTTCGACCGTCACCAGCGTCTGAAGGTCGGCAGCGGGGCGGCCCTCGTCGAGGGCGTGCCGCAGCTCGTACATCCCCGCCTGCGGGGTCACCATCGCCTCGCCGATGCGGGTGCCCCGGCGGGCGAGCGCGAGGAAAGCGTTCCAGGCTTCCGCGTGGCCGTGGTCCTCGTCGCCGCCCGCGCCCGACGCCCCCCGCGCTTCCTGAGCGAGCTGCAAGACGACCTCCGCCACGGCGGGGTGGGTGCCCACGGGAGCGGCGTAAGAGACGGTCTGCGGGGCGTGCGGCGTGTCCGTGAACTCGGTGACTGTCCCGGTCAGGCCCATGTCCTCCGGAATCGTCTCCAGGGTGTGCCAGCCCTCGGAGGCGAAGAAGGGCACCACGACCACGCGGGGGGCCTTCACCAGCTCCGGCCAGGTGCCCACCTTGGGGTCCTCGTCCAGGAAGAGGGCGTGCACCTCGGCGAAGTGCCCGGACTCGCGCAGGCGGTCGGCGTTCTCGTAAATCACCCGGTTGGAGTTCTGGTTGCGGGTGGTGCCGTGCCCCAGCACGATGAGGGCGGTATCGGCGGGGCTGAGGTCGGGCAGCACCTCGCGGGCGCGGGCCAGAATCACCTCGCTCATGCGGGGATGGACCCCGTAGGGCAGCGTATAGCGCACCGTCTTGCCGCCCAGCACGCGGGCGATGCCCTCCGGCGGCACTGGCCCCTGGTGGCCCAGCCCCAGCTCGCGCGGAATCACCGTCTCGGTGAAGTAACCCTCCGAGATGAACATCGGAATCACGGTCACATCGGTGCTGCGGACGGTCCGGAGCACCTGCCGCAGCGAAGGCTCTTCCTTCCAGTACCCCTCGACGACCTCGTCATAGAGGCCGCGCTCCCGCAGCAGTTCCGCGTAGCGGTAGACGGCTCCGGCAGACTCGCCGTTGAGGTGCGACCCGTGGCCGATGAGGACGAGCGAACGCATACGGCGGGCACTCTAGCAGCGCTCCCCCGGCGCGATTGTCCCCCTGGCTCAAGTTCGCGGGGCGGCCCCCGCATGAACCTTTTCCGCAAGCTGCCCTCACGCTCGCCTCTCTTGGGCCGCTTAGGGTAGACGCTGAAGCCCGCATTTTCCCCCGCCCCCCATTCCCCAGGAGGTCCCCCGATGTTTTTCCAGCAACGTGACCGGCACGAGCGTATGGCCCGCTTTGACCCCCGCGACACCAACATGGACGGCGTGGTCAGCCCGCAGGAAGCGGCGGCTTACATCCAGGACTACCTGCAACATGCCTCCCCGGAAGAGCGCCAGCAAATCATGCGCGAGTACTTCTCGCAGATGAGTCCGCAGGAGCGCCAGCAGCTTGGCGACGCGATGGTGCAAAGCCCCTATAGCCCGGTGCAGACCGTGCGCTACGACGACCCCGACGACCTCGCGGATGCCTACACCCGCACCGCGCAGGCTCCCCTGCAAGATGGCCGCAGCCCCCTGGAACAGGCTTTCGGGCAGGGCGGGGCGCTGAGCAACCCGATGGTCAAGGCGGGGCTGGTGGGCCTCGCGGCGATGATTGGCTCCAAGATGCTGCGCCGCTGATTCCGGACCAGCCCGCTGCGCCCCTGGCCCCCGTTGTGCCGGGGGCGTTTTGCTGGGCTGGGCGGCCCTTCATGAAGGTGACCGGGAGGTCAGCCCCCCCGCTCCACCCGCTACAATCGCCCGCAATGCCCCTCGCGTACCTCACGCGCATCGCGCAAACCCCCGCCCCCACCTTCGATGAGGCAGAGCGGGCCGACCTGATGGCCGCGCTGTGGGAAGAGTTGGGGTACGCCACCGAACGCGACGAGGTGGGCAATGTCCTCACCCGGCTGACGCCTCCCGGCACCGAGGGTCGGCCCGCGCTCCTGCTGGCCGCGCACCTTGACACGGTGTTTCCCCGCGGCACGGACGTGACCGTGCGTGAGGAGGGCGGCAAGCTCATTGGCCCCGGCGTGGGCGACAACAGCGCCAGCCTCGCGGTGCTGACGGCCCTGCTGCGTGACCTGCGGGGCCGCGAGGGGGAGCTGCGTCGCCCGCTGTGGGTGGCCGCCAACGTCGCGGAGGAGGGCTTAGGCGACCTGCGCGGGGCCAAGCACCTCATCGCCACGCACCGCGAGCGGCTGGGGGCCTTCATCGCGGTGGATGGCTATTTGGGGGTCGCCGTCACCCGCGCGGTGGGGGTGCGGCGCTACCGGGCCACCTTCCTGGGACCAGGGGGGCATTCCTGGGGCGACCAGGCCCCCAGCGCCCTGCACGCCCTGGGTACGGCGATTCACGACCTGTACGCCCTGCGCCGCCCCGCCTCGCCGCGCACTACCCTCAATGTGGGGCTGGCGTCGGGCGGTACCAGCGTGAACACCATCGCCAGCAGCGCCGAGCTGCTCCTCGACCTGCGCTCGCTCGACCCGGAGTTGCTGGACGACCTCGACCGCCGGGCACAGGCAGCCTTGCACGGGGCCGCCCGCGCGGTGGGCGTCGGGCTGCGGCTGGAGCGGGTGGGCGACCGTCCCGGCGGCGACCTGGGGGCGGCACCCCTCCTCGACCTCGCCCGCGAGGCCGCCCGCGAGGGCCGCACTGACCTGCGCCTCGCGTCGAGCAGCACCGACGCCAACGCTGCCGCCCCCCACACCCTCCCGGCCATCGCCCTGGGCGTTTACCGTGGCGGCAACGCCCACCGCGAGGACGAGTGGGTTCAGGTCAGCAGCCTGGGACCGGGCCTGCGCTTCCTCGCGCGGGTGGTGGCCCTCTATCAGCGGCGTCCGGTGGCGTGAGGAAGCTGGCAGCTTTGAGCTGTTAGCCATCAGCATTCAGCTCTTAGCCGTCGGCTTCGGACCGCTTTTTTTGTGACTCAAACGGCATTTCTCCCCCACCAACTTCCCATCTGCCCGGCGCACAATGGGGGGACCCATGAACGCCTCTACGCGCCGCGCTCCGGCCCTCCGCGCCCTCACCCTGGTGATGGCCCTCGTTGCCGCGCCCGCGCTGCCGGGAACGGTCGCCCTCGCGCAGACGGCGCCCCTGTCGCCCGCGCAGGAGGTCTTTAACAAGGTCAACCGCCTGCTTCTCGAAGAGTACGGCGGCCTGTCCAAGGTCGACCGGGCAGCGCTGGGCCGCGAGTACCAAGCCCGGCTCGACGCGGTATGTGCGCCGACGCCCCTGAACTGCCCGGTGGAAAAGGCCTACCCGGTGATTGAGGCGCAGCTCACAGCCCTGGGCGACGAGCACAGCTTTTTCCAGACCCCGGAGGACTTCCGGGACTTTCTGGCGAGTGCGACGGGCGGCAACCGCCTCCAGTTCGGGGTCAAGCTGGCCCGGCTGGACGGCGAGAACCGGGTGGTGCTGGAGGTGGTGCCCCAGAGCGCTGCTGAGGAGGCGGGGTTGCAGCGCGGCGACCTGCTGCGGACGCTCGACGGCAGGCCCTACACCTACGCGGCCCTCCAGCAGGCCCGGCGCGAGGGCCGCGAGATTCGGCTGGGCGTCGAGCGGGCGGGGCGGCCCCTGACCCTCACCCTCCAGTCTCGCGAGAGCAGCACCCGCGACCTGCCCCGGCTGAGCTTCGCGGGGGCTGCCAACAACGTGGCCGTGCTGCGGATTCCCACTTTCCTGGCGGGGGGCGGCATCGCGCAGCGGGTGCATGACCTGGTTGGCGAAGCCCGCGCGCAGGGGGCTATGGGCATGATTGTGGACCTGCGCGGCAACCCCGGCGGCAGCCTCGCGGAGTGCGACAGCGCCGTGAGCGCTTTTGTGCCCACCTTCGCGCGGGTGGCGCGGGGTGCGGCGGGCGAGAGCCGCACGGTCGTCAGCCGGGGCACCCGCCTGGAAAATGGCCGCAATGCGGGCGGCGTCCGCAACCCCCAGCTCTGGACCGGGCCGCTCGCGGTGCTCGTCGACCGGGGCAGCGCGTCTTGCAGCGAGTTCTTCGCATTTGAGATTCAGTATGCCGCCCGTGGCCCAGTGATTGGCGAGACGACGGCGGGCGTGGGCAACACCGCCACCCGTATCTTTCCGGTGGGCGAAGATGCCGCCCTGCAACTCACCGTCCTGAACTACGCCAAGCCCGGCGGCGCTCCCTACCCCGACCGGGTGCGCCCCGACCTCCCCCGCGAGCAGACCGAAGAAGACCTGCGCCTGCTCACGCGCGGCCAAGACACCCTGCTCGCCGCCGGGGTGCAGGCCCTGCTGACCGCCCCGCCGCTGACCCTGGACGCCCAGCCGCCCGCCCGCTGAGGCGCGGGGGGCCGTTACAGCCGCCGCTTGGGGCGGCCCGTCGCCCAGCCCAGCCCCAAGCCGACCACGGCGGGGAGGCTAAACAGCAGCAGGAAGCCCAGCAGGTCGCTGTTGCCAATCATGTTGCCCAAGGGGCGGCCCAGCGCCACATTGACCGGGCTGCCCAGCCAGGCCAGGGCGGTCCAGAGGGTGCCCTCTAGCCCACGCGCCTCGACCGCGTTTTGCAGCCACCGCACGCCCAGCAGCCCCAGCGTTTGCAGGGCGAGGGCCGGGAGCAGCACCAACACGGCCCCCGGCCCCGGCACCGCCCGCCCCGCCAGAAAGCCCAGCAGCAGCGGCCCCAGCACCGGAATCCAGCCCAGCAGCACGGCGACGAGCAGCAGCATCCCCACGTGGACCCAGAGCATGGGGGCAGTGTACTGCGCAGGGGGCCATCATTCCCCCGCCGCCTGCTCGCGGGTGGGTACCTCGCGCAGCGCCCAGCGCAATCCCAGCGCAGTCAGCAGCCCCACCCCCATCAGCGTGAGCCAGGGCAGCAGCGGCAGGCTGGCGCGGGTGCCGAGGTCAATCAGCGTCCCGCCCACCACGTTGCCCACCGCGCCGCCCAATCCCAAGCTGATGGCGGAAAAGCCGAAGTAGCTCCCCGTCAGCCCGGCGGGGGCCAGCCGCGCGGTCAGGGTCTGCTGGGTGGGGTAGACCAGCATGGTGCCCAGGCTGTAGAGGGCGACACAAGCGAGCAGTTGTCCAAAAGTTGTCACGAACCCCATCAGCCCCAGGCTGGTCGCCACCGCGAGCACCGCCGCGACGAGCGCGACCCGCGTCCGCACCCGCCGCTCCACGAAGCGCAGCAGGGGGTACTGCAGCACCACCGCCAACCCCGCCGAGAGGCCATACAGCGGCCCGGTCGCCCCCGGCCCCGCGAGGGCCACGGCCTTGAGCGTGACCGCCACATTGAGCTGGGTGCTGAGCAAGAAATACCCCACGAGCACCAGCGTGAAGCGCCGGAAGCGGCGGTCCCGTGCGGCCACCCTCAGCCCCGCGAGGCCCCCGGCCACAGCCCCCTCCGGCTTCAGGTGCGGCAGCGTGGCGGCGAGCACGGCGGCGGCCACGAGGTACACGCTGGCCGCCGCGAGCGCTGCCGTGCGAAAGCCCAGCCCCAGGAGGGCGGCACCGATAAGCGGCCCGGTTACCATGCCGAGGTTGCCCGCGATGCTTGTCAGGCTGAACATCCGGGTGCGGTGTTCGGGCCGGGTGACGGCGGCGATGGCCGCGTTCTTGGGCGCGTCGAACAGCCCGCCGCCCAGCCCCGCGAGCACCGAGGCCGCCAGCAGCACGGGCAAGCTCCCCGCGAAGCCCATCCACGTAAAGCCCAGTGTGCGAATCAGGCACCCCGCTAGAATCAGCGGCTTTGGCCCCACCCGGTCGGCCCAGGCCCCCCCGAACACCGTCAGCCCCTGCTGGGTGAGCTGCCGCAGCCCCAGCACCAGCCCCACGCTCGCCGCCGCCCACCCCAGCTCCTCCACGAAATGCACCGTGACCAGCGGAATCACCGCGAAAAAGCCGCCCCACATCAGGAAGTTGGCGCCGATGAGGCCGAGCTGCGCCCCGGAGGGCCGAAAGGGAAGGGCAGGGGCGGGCCGAGTCACGCGGGCGAGTGTACGCCTGAAGGTGGGGCGGGGAAGGGGGTGTAGAATCCTGGCGTCCAGGCGGGCGCGTTGCATGACAAGTCGGGTAGGTCAGAGGTCACCGCTCCAGAAAGGAGCAACCCCTACGTGCGTCAACACGTGGGGGCTACCGAAAGGTGGTGATAGTTCTGGGCCACAAGAAGCATACCACTGACCGCGAAAGTGGGCAAATTCAACTCCAGCGCCGGGTGAAACTCCTGGCGGCATGGACAGCGTTTTTGCTCGCTGTAGCGGCCGTGGTCACTGCCCTTGCAGAGCTGATCCAGTCTCTAGGAAAGCTCCTGCCCTGACCTAAAAGCCTCTGGGCGCCTGCCCAGCGCGTCACCGCGACCCTCTGGACGCCCCCGCCTTGAGGTGGGGGTTTTGCGTTCTCCGCCCCTTACCCTGTCTCCCATGCCCTCCTCGCTTCAGCCCCTCGGCCCCGGCGTCTTCTTCCTCCCCGGCGCGGTGAACAGCGTCGCCATAGCGGGGCCAGGGGGGAACGCCCTGCTTGTGGATACGGGGCTGGACGAATCCCATGCCCGGCGGCTGCTGCGGGCGCTGGCGGGGGCGGGCCTGACGCCGAGCGCGATTCTGAACACCCACAGCCACGCCGACCACCACGGGGGCAATGCCTTTCTCCTGAGCCGCTTTCCGGAGTTGCCCGTCTATGCGCCGCCGCTGGAGGCCGCGGTCATCCGGCATCCACTGCTGGAGCCGCTTTCGCTGTGGGGGGCCGCGCCGCCCGCCGAACTGCGGACGAAGTTCCTGCTGGCCCCCCCCAGCCCCGCGCAGGGGGTCGGCCCCGGCAAGCAAACTCTGGGCGGCACCGAGGTCGAGCTGCTGCCCGTGCCCGGCCACGCCGCCGAGATGTACGCGCTGCGGGTGGGGGAGGTGCTCTACGCCGCCGACGCCCTCTTTGGGCCGGAGGCGCTGGAGAAGCACCCGCTGACCTTCTGCGCGGATTCGGCCCAGCAAAAGGCGTCGGCGGGGGCGTTGGGAGAGCTGAAGGGCGTGCGGGTGGTCCTGCCCGGCCACGGGGACCCTACCCCCGACCTCGCCGGGTTGGTGGCGGCCAATCTCGCCGCCTATGCCCGGACGACGGACGCGGTGGCGGCGGCCCTGGCGCGGGGGCCAGCCGCCATAGACGAGCTGCTCGTGCGGGTGGGGGAGGCCCTGGGGGCGGTCGCCACCACCCCCAGCGGGTGGGCGCTCAACCGGGCGGTGCTGAGCGCCCACCTCACCGAACTGCTGGAACGCGGGGAGGCGGCGCTGGAGGTGGGGCGGGAAGGCCTGCGGGGGCGTCAAGCGTGAAGAGAGCCTGTATAGGCGCTGATGGCTCCGGGGGCGTAGCGTGACTCCATGACCAAGAAGAACGCGGGCAACCGGGACGCCGGGGCAGACACCAAGGGCAGCAAGGGCAACAAGGGCCGCAAGGCGGGGCGAGAGACCGCCGGGGTCATGCCGCAGGGCGAGGCCAAGGCCGACGCCGCGCACCTCGACACCGTGCACAACCAGCTCGTCGACCACAGCTACCTCTCCGAAGAGGAGTTCTCGACCGTCGCCGAGACCTTGCAGCGCAACCTCGCCACCACCATCAGCCTCTATCTCAAGTTCAAGAAGTACCACTGGGACATCCGGGGCCGCTTTTTCCGCGACCTGCACCTCGCCTACGACGAGTTCATCGAGGAAATCTTTCCCGCCATCGACGAGCAGGCCGAGCGCCTCGTCGCGCTGGGGGGTAGCCCTCTCGCCGCGCCCGAAGACATCGCCCGCTTCAGCCTGGTGCAGGTGCCCCAGGAGACGGTGCGCGACGCCCGCACCCAGGTCGCGGACCTCGTGAACGACCTCACCCGCGTCTCGCGGGGTTACCGCGATGACTCGCAGACGGTTGACGACGCCAACGACCCCGCCACCGCCGACATGTACAACGGGTACGCCGCCACCACCGACAAGATTCGCTGGATGCTCCAGGCGATGATGGACGACGACCGGATGAACTGAGGCCGGGGTCTGGGGGCTGCCGGGCACGTCCCAGCGGCCCCTGGCCTTGTCCGCTCCCCGGAGGTCCTATGCCCCGCCCCAAGTTCGATTACTCGTTGGATTACGCTCACCTCGACCTGCGGGCGCACCCAGAGCTGTACCGGGTGGGGGTGGGCGAGCAGGGAGTGCTGTTGGTGCAGCCCTACAAGTCCGAGCTGCTGCCGCACTGGCGCTTTGCGACCCCGGAAGCGGCCCACAAGAGCAGTGAGACCATCTACGCGATGTTTCTGGAATACCTGCGGGCCGGGGACTTCGTGGGGGCGGACATGGCCCGCAAGTTCCTCCAGATGGGCTTTACCCGCGCCCGGCGCTATGCCAACCACCAGGGCGGCAAGAAATACGACGGTCCCGTTCCCGCAGACAAAAAGGGCCAGTCCGGTGCCCATGGCCGCCGCGAACTCCCCCGCCAGCCCGAAGACCCGGTCAAGGCTGAGTCCGCCCGCATCTTCAAGGCGAAGTGGGACCAAGCCGAGGCCAACGAGCAGTATGCCCGCCTCAAGCGCGAGCACCGGGAACGGTACGATTGACGAATACCGCATACCGCGCTATCTTGTTTCTATCACCGCCCGAAGAGGCGGCTTTTTTTATTGACTGCTTCCCATCTCCAGCGCCGCGAGGTCGGCGGGGGTGTTCACGTTGAAGAGGGCCTGCGGGCTGACCTGCGCGACGGCCTCCCAGGGGACCGTCACGGCGTCGTGCGCGGCGAGGCGCAAGCGGCGTTCGCCCGTGTCCAGCAGAGCGGTGACGTGGGGCCGCAGGGCCGTGTGATAGAGCGCCCCCAGCGGTTGCGCCCGCCCCGCCGCGTCGAGCGCGAGGACCGACCGCACCCCCGGTGCCCGCGCCCCAGCCAGCAGCGCCCAGTACGCCGGGGTCAGGCGGGGGAGGTCCACCCCCGTGAAGGCGACCCAGCCCGGCCCCGCGTGCCGTTCGGCGGCGAGGAGGGCGGCTTCCAGCGCCCCCAGCGGCCCTTCGCCGGGGCGGGTGTCGGGCGCCGGGAGCCAGCCGGGGAGGGCGTAGCGTCCGGGCGGGGCGACGAGCAGCCGCAGCAGGCACCCCGCGAGGCTCGCGGCGACGTGCGAAAGCAGGGTCCGGCCCTCCAACCGGGCCAGTGCCTTGTCTGACCCGAAGCGGCGCGAGCGGCCCCCGGCGGTGAGCGCCGCGACGAGGTCGCCAGCGGGCCGCTCGGTTGCCGTCATTGCCCTGGGGCGGGGGGGCGGGATGGCCCAGCCCCCTCCTCCGCCCGCCGCACGCGAACCTCGCCGTCCGCGAACGCCAGCGTCAGCCGCTGCCCCGGCCCCACCCCCGCCGCCCGCGTGACGGGCCGCCCCGCCTCGTCCCGCACGAGGGCGTAGCCGCGGGCCAGGGTGCGCTCTGGGGTCAGCCCCAGCGCTTGCCGCATCAGGGCGTCGGTTTCCAGGCGGGCGGCCTCGGCCTGGCGGCGGGCGGCGGCCAGGAGGCGGTCGCGGGCGTGGCGGGTATCGGCCCCGGCGCTCCTCAGCAGGTCGCGGGCGCAGGTGCGGATGCGGCGGGCGTCCTCGGCGGCCTGCGCGGCGGCGGCGGCCACCGTTCGCACGATGAGGGCGGCGGCCTTGCTGGGGGTGTCGGTGCGGGTGTGGGCGACCTCGTCGAGGAGGGTGTCGTCGCGGGCGTGGCCCAAACCCGTGACCACCGGGACCGGAAAGGTCGCCAGGGCGCGGGCCACCGCGAGGTCATTGAGCCACGCGAGGTCGGTGACCGCCCCGCCCCCGCGAATCACGACGAGCGCGTCCAGCGGCTCCCTCTCGTGCGCGGCGCGGGCCTGAGCAATCGCCGCCGTCAGGCTCTCCGAGGCCGCCGCCCCCTGAAAGGTCGCTTCCAGGTACACGAAGTCCACCGCGCCCGCCGCCTCCAGGGGGTCCACCTCGCGCCGGAAGTCGCCCAGGCCCGCCGCCTCACGCGGGCTGACCACCGCCACTCGCGCGAAGTCGGTCGGCGCGGGCAGGCTGCGGTTCAGGCCGTAGACGCCCTCGCGCACCAGCGTCTCGCGCAGGGCGTCTTGCCGCAGGGCCGCGTCCCCCACGGTGTATTCGGGGGCCACGTCCAGCACGTTGAGGGAAAAGCCGTACTGCGGGTGGAACTCGGCGGTGCAAAACAGCAGCACCTTGAGGCCCGCCGTGAGGCCCCCGCTCCCCGTCGCCCGGCGGAACTTGCCCTCCAGCGCGAAGCGCTCGCGTGCCCACACGGTTGCCCGGCACTTGGCGACCTCCGCGCCGCCCTCCAGTTGCACGAGGTCGAGGTAGAGGTGGCGGCGGTCGGTGAGCGAGGCGATTTCCGCCCGCACCCACACCGCCCCCGGCACCCCCCGCGCGATGACCTGCTCGACGTAGCTCAGCACGTCCGCGAGGTCGAGGAACTGTTCGGGTGGGCGGGCGGTCCCCTTCCCCTTTCTGCGCCCGCCCGTCACAGCCGCCCGGCGAGCACGCGCCCCAGCATGGCCGCCCCCACCCCCAGCCCCACGCTGAGGGCGGCGTAGGTCATGGCCCCGCCCACACTGCCGCGGGTGAGCAAGCTGTCGAGTTCCACGCTGAAGGTGGAAAAGGTGGTAAAGCCTCCCAACACGCCGGTTCCAAAAGCCAGCCGCGCCGCTTCCGGCCAGACTCCCCGTCCCACCAGTCCCAGGGTCAAGCCCAACAGCAAAGACCCCACCACGTTGATGAGCAGCAGCGGCAGCAGCGCCCCCACGAAGGGATACCCCTCCCGCGCCACGAGTGGGGCCAGCCACAGGGTCACCCCGTAGCGTGCCGCTGCCCCCACCGCTCCGCCTGCCATCACCAAGAGCCACGCGTTCACGCCCGCAGGGTACGCCTTTCCCCGCAGGCTGGGGGCGTAAGCTGACCGGCAATGATTCGGGCCAAGACGCTGCGGGGCGACGTGATGGACTGGCGGGGCCAGACGCGGGGCGTGTGGGTGGACGCCCAGGGGGTGACCCCGGAGGAGCTGGCGCGGCTGCGCTCGGCCTTCTCGCTCAACCCCCTCGCGGTCGAGGACGTGCTGGAACGCGGGCACTGGAGCCGCGCCGAGGTGTACCCCGAACATGCCTTTCTCACCGTGCGTTCCTACGCCCGCCCGGAGGAAGCCGACGAGTTCACCGAGCGGGTCAGCGTCTTTCTCTTCCCGGAGGCGGTGCTCACGATGGGCCACGGCCCCACCCGCGCCCTGGAGCAGGTCTGGGCGCTCGTGGGCCGCGAGAGCGTGAACACCCCCGCCGAGGTCGCCTACGAACTCCTCGACCACACCGCCGACACTTTCTTCAGGCTGGCCGAGACGCTGGAGACGCGGGCCGATGCGCTGGAGGAACGCGTCTTCCGCGACGTGCGCGAGAATCCGGTGGAGGACGTCTTTGACCTCAAGCACTTGCTCGCGCAGGCCCGCCGCCTCGCCGGGGATGCCAGGGACGCGGCGGCGCTGCTCGCCCGGCACACGGACGGCCCCCCCGCCGACCTGGTGCGCTTCCGCGACGCGCAGGACTCGTTCTCGCGGGCGACGGGCCGCTTCGACGCCCTGCGCGAGCAGCTCACCACCCTGCTCGACCTGCACCTCAACCTCCAGAGCCAGCGCATGAACGAGGTCATGCGGACCCTGACCGCCGTGAGCGTCATCTTCTTGCCACTGACCTTCCTGGCGGGGGTGTGGGGCATGAACTTCGAGCACATGCCGGAGCTGCCCCAGCGCTGGGGTTACCCGCTGGCCTGGGGCAGTTTCCTCCTCATCGGCGGGCTGCTCGCCGCCTACTTCAAGCGGCGGGGGTGGTGGTGACCCCAGCGGCTCACTCCAGCGCCCCCACTCCGGTCAGGTGCCGCCCCACAATCAGGGTGTGGATGTCGTGGGTGCCCTCGTAGGTGTCCACCGTTTCGAGGTTGAGCATGTGGCGGATGACCGGATACTCGGTCGTGATGCCGTTGCCGCCCAGCACCTCGCGGGCCAGCCGTGCGCCCGTCAATGCCACCCGCACGTTGTTCCGCTTGGCAAGGCTGACCTGCGCGTAGTTCATGCGGCCCGCGTCCTTGAGGGTGCCCAGCCGCCAGGCCAGCAGCAGCCCCGCCGAGTGGTCGGTCGCCATCCGCACGAGCTTGTCCTGCACGAGCTGACGCCCCGCGATGGGCTTGCCGAAGGTCGTGCGGCTCCCCGCATAGTCCAGCGCCGCCCGCAGCACCGCCTCCAGCGCCCCCATCGCCCCCCACGCGATGCCGAAGCGGGCCGAGGTCAGGCAGGAGAGCGGCGACTTGAGTCCCCCGGAGCCGGGCAGCAGGTTCCCTGCCGGAATCCGGCAATCCTCCAGCACGATTTCGCCCGTCACCGAGGCCCGCAGGCTCATCTTCCGCCCGATTTCGGGGGCGCGGAAGCCCGGCGCGTCGGTGGGCACGATGAAGCCGCGAATCACCCCCTCCTCGTTCTTGGCCCACACGACCGCGAGGTCGGCGGCGGGCGAGTTGGTGATCCACATCTTGCTGCCGCTCAGCACGTACTCGGACCCGTCCCGCCGGGCGCGGGTCCGCATCGCGCCGGGATCAGAGCCGCCGTCGGGTTCGGTGAGGCCGAAGCAGCCGACCAGCTCGCCGGAGGCGAGGCCAGGCAGGTACCGCCGCTTCTGCTCCTCGGAGCCGTATTCATGGATGGGAAACATGACGAGGCTGCCCTGCACGCTCGCCGCGCTCCTGAGGCCGCTGTCCACCCGTTCTAGCTCGTACATCATCGCGCCGTACGCGCTGTAGGACGTACCCGCACCGCCGTAGGCCTCCGGGGTGGTCGGCCCCAGCAGGCCCATGGCCCCAAAGCGGCGCATCACGTCGCGCACGGGCAGGGTGCCCGCGTCCCACCACTCGGCCACGTGCGGCAGCAGCTCGGCCTCGGCAAAGGCCCGCACGCTTTCGCGAATGAGCTTTTCGTCGGGGGAGAGGAGGTCGAAGACGGCGAACTCGTCAATCATGGAAGGCTCCAGGCGTGTGGCTCGTGGCGGGTGGCGGGTGGAGGAGGGGAATGGGCCGAGTTTACGCGCCCGGCAGGCGGTAGATGCGGCGGGCGTTCTCGTCGGTCACGCGCTCCAGTTCGCCCGCGTCCATTCCGCGCAGCCCCGCGACGAACTCCAGGGTGTGCCGCACGTAGCCGGGGCGGTTGGGCTTCCCGCGCTTCGGGACCGGGGCGAGGAAGGGGGCGTCCGTCTCCAGCAGGAGGCGCTCCAGCGGCACCGTGCGGGCGGCCTCCTGAATCTCGCGGGCGTTCTTGTAGGTCACGTTGCCCGCAAAGCCGAAGTGCGCCCCGCGCTCCAGCCCAAAGGCCAGGAGGCCGGGATGCCCCGAAAAGCAGTGCAGGATGACGGGCACCTCTGGCCACGCCGCGAGCACGTCCATCACCCCCCGGTGGGCCGAGTCCTGCCCGGCCCTGTCCCGCACGTGGATGACGAGCGGCTTGCCCACCCGCGCCGCGAGGTCAAGCTGCCACTCGAAGGCGGCGAGCTGCGGCCCCCGCCGCGTGTCGTCCCAGTAGTCGTCCAGGCCGCTCTCGCCGATGCCCACCACGCGGGGATGGGGGGCCAGGGCTTCGAGGTCGGCGCGGGTGCCCGGCGAGTCGTCCCCCGTACTCGTCGGGTGCAGGCCCACGGTCGCCCACACGTCGGGGAACTGCTCCGCGAGGGCCACGGCGTTCCGGGCGTGCTGAGGCCCCGCGCCGATACAGACCATCCCGGTGAGGCCGAGTTCGCCCCGCGCCGAGGCGGGGTCGCCGAGGTAGTCGAGGTGGCAGTGGGTGTCGAACATGGAGAAGAGGGTAGTGGGAAGTGGGAAGTGGGGAAGGTGGGGGAGCCGATAGAGACGTACGCTTTTCACTCCTCCCCCCTTGTGGGGGAGGCTGGGAGGGGGGAGACGAGCCATCCGCCCCCCGGAACCTCCCAGGCCGCCGCCCCGTACCCGCGGGCATGGACTACCGCCTTTTTCCCGAAGTGGCTGAGGAGCGCAGCGCCCCCGGCCTGAAGCTTCAGGTCATCGAGTACGAGGCGCGGCCCGCCTATCCGCCGCTGGAGGGGTATTTCGAGCCGGTCAACCGCCCCGCCCGCACCCGGCAGCTGGCCATTCAGACCGACGGAGCGGGGGTGGTCACCCTGGAGCCGGGGGCGCTGCAATACCTGCGTGGCGAGATTGAGCTGGAGGCAACCCGCAGCGGGGGCGGCGGCCTGGGGGGGTTCCTGCGCGGGGCGGTGGCGGCGGCGGCGAGCGGCGAGGGCCTTTACAAGACGGCCTACCGGGGAGCGGGGACCATCTATACCGAACCTACGCCCCTCCACTTCCTGCTGGGCGAGTTGGAGGGCGAAGACCTGATTGTGGACGACGGCGCTTTTGTGGCCTGCGCGGGCGACATCACGGTCGGGCAGCACGTCAACCGTGGCCTCGCGGCGGCGCTGGGCAGCGGCGAGGGCCGGGTGCAGCCCAAGCTGTCGGGCCGGGGTCTGTTCGCCCTGCAAAGCCCGGTGCCGAGCGCCGAGTTCCAGGTGCTCGACCTGCGGAACGAGACGCTGAAGGTGGACGGCAACCTCGTGCTCGCCTATACGGGCGGCCTCGCCTTCAGCGTCGAGCGCAGCAGCCGGGGCCTGCTGAGCAGCGGGCGCACGGGCGAGGGCTTCGTGCAGGTGTACCGGGGCAGCGGGCGGGTCTGGCTTGCGCCCACGCTGCCGCTGCACCGCCCGGCGCTGCCCTCCGTGCTGCCGGGCTAGGCGGGGTGGGGGGCCAGGGAAGCCGCGCTTTTCGCCCTTCCCTCACCCCCGTCAGGGGAATGCCACCACTCTCATGAGGGGAGAGCGCTAGAGTGCCCGCGTGCTGAGAACCGGGGTTTACGCGCTTCTCGCGCTGGCGCTCTTCGCGCTGGTGTTTTCACGGGTGCCCTCTGCCGGGGCGGGGCCGCAGACCGGTGCTCGCCTGAGCGGGGTGCAGCTCAGCCTCTACCCCGCCCGCGACGCGGGGGCGGTCTGGCGCTTTTCCGCCGAGCGGGTGGTCAGTGACCCCCTGCGCGGGGAGACGCGGCTGACGGGCCTCGCGGACGGCGGGCGCTGGCTGCTTCCGGCGGGGGGCGGCCCGGCTGTGCTGGACGCCACGCTGGAGGCCCCGGACCTCACCATCGATGCGCAGGACAACCTGCTCACCCGTCAGGCGCGGGTCACCCTGGTGCAGCAATGTGCCGACATCGACCTGCGCGGCACCCGCGAGCAGCCCGTGCGCGTCGAGCAGGGGTCGGGCTTTAGCGCTCCCTTCGCCGAGGTGGATTCCCCGGTGCTCAGGGCGCGCATCCCCAACCTGCGCATGAGCTTCGGCTTTGAGATTCTGGAAGCGGGGGTCGCCGACTTTAGCGGAGACCTCGACCCCACTGAAACCTGTGAAAACGGCCAGCGCGTGCCGCTGTCATCCCACCGTCCCGCTCAAGGAGAACCGACATGAAGAAACGCACTGCCCTGATTCTGGCCTTCGCCGTCACGCCCGTGCTCGCGCAGACCGCCGCCGAAAAGCGCATCATCAACATCCAGGGAGCGCCGCGCGGCGACCTGCGCAATGGCCCCCTGACCTTTACGGGAAGTCCGGTGAGGGCGACCGTGAGCAGCCTGCAAATCCAGGCCAAGCAAGCGACCCTGGCCGCGCCCGCCGGGACTCCCCTGACGAACGCCAAGGGCAAGCGCACCGCCAACTTCGAAGGCGACATCACCGTGAGCCGGGGCCGACTGACCGCCAGGGGGGACAAGCTCGCCTACAGCGAGGCCAGCGGCCAGGGCGTGATGAGCGGCAACGCGCGGGCCACCTTTGTGCCCGACGACAAATCGAATGGCGACACCGTGACCATCACCGCTGGGCAGATGAGCCTCGACGTGGACAACAATATCTCGACCTCGACGGGCAACGTGACCCTGAAAAACGGCATCCAGAGTGGCCGCGCCGAACGCCTCGTCTTTGACGAGGACCGCGAACTCGCCCAGCTCACGGGCAATCCGGTTCTGACCCGCGCCGAAAAGGGCAACCAAAAGGAACTCACCATCACCGGGCAGGAGGTCCGCGCCCGCACCGCCGAGAAGACGCTGTACGTGCGCGGCGGGGTGAAGCTCGTGCAGGGCACCCTGACGACCACCGGGAACGCCGTGTACTACGACGACAAAAAGAACGTCGCCTACGTGGTCGGCAACGCGGTCAGCACCGATTCCAAGACCAAGGTGACCGTCCGCGCCCCGGCGAGCGGCGCTCTGGAGCAGCGCACTGACCTGGGCCGGGTGCGGGCGCTGAACACCGCCTACAAGATTCCCACCGAGCAGTTCGAGCTGCGCGGCGAATAGGGGAGCGGGCCGCCGTGTCCCGCCCCCTGCTGCTGACGCTCACCCTGCTGCTGGGGGCGGCGCTGCCGGCTGTCACGTACGCGCAGGAGTCGCCCCCCGCCGCCCCACCTGCCCAGGAGAGCCAGGAGGATGCCGCCCCCGCCGCGGCTGAAGCCGAAACCTCCAGCCTCGAACTCGTGCGCCGGGGGGCCGACGGCCAGGAACGGCGCATCCGCATCGTGCGGACGGGCACCAGCGACGAGACGGGCATCTTTACGATTTGCGGCCCGCAGGAAGGCGAGCCGGAAGACGCGCCCAACGTGGCCGTCTTTTCCGAGTCGGGGCCGGGGGGCGTGCAGATTACCATCGACCAGAACGTCATTCAGGTGCCCCTCGCGGTCGTGACCCAGCGCCCCGCCGCTGAGGGGGAGGGCAGCGACGGGCGCATCGAGGCCAGCGCCGGGACCGCCCGCTTTCTGGACGAGGTGCCGGAGGGCAAGACCGACCGCCTCAGCCGCTGCGCGGTGGAGGTCGTGTCCCAGCCCGCGCCCGGCACCGTGCTCGTCACCCAGGGCCGCACCGAGCTAAAGGGCCAGAAACTCGTCTACGACGAGACGGACGGGGTCGCCCGCATCGATGGCCCGGTCACCTTTACCCGCCCTGGCGATGACGGCCCGCTGACCGGCCAGAGCGAACGCATCGAGGTGGAGGTGGACACCGAGAAGACCGTGCTGATCGGCGCGGTGGTGCTGAACAGTCCCGATGGCCGCGTGAGCCGCGCCGCCCGCGTGGAGTACGACGACCGGGCCAACCTCGCCCGGCTCATCGGCACCGCCGAGCAGCCCGCCGAGAGCACCCTGCGCGGGGACGTGCTGCGGGCTGGAGAGCTGCTGTATGACCTTCAGCGCAACGAGGTGGTGGCCCGCGCCCCACGGGGCGGCACGATTACCGGGGAGTTTCAGGACGGCGAGGAGGGGGAGGTGGCCCCTCCCCGCACGCCCTAGCTTGAGGCGTCAGCCCCGGCCCCCCGCTGCCATTCTTGCAAGCTCCTGACCCCCAGCTCGCGTCCCTGGGCCGCCGCAATCGCCTTCGCGGTCCACACCGCGCCTTCGCGGGTGCTGACGATGGGAACGCCGCGTTCCAGGGCGGCGCGCAGGAGGGGCGAGGCAGTCACGTCGACCAGGAGGTCGGGCAGCGTGTCGCCTTCTTGCTCGCGCAGGACCCGCAGCCCCGCGCCCTCCAGTGTGGCAGCCACCTCGTCTAACCCCTCGCCGAGGAGGAGGGCCGTCCCCGACAGCGGCAGGTGGCTCTTGGCCCCCAGCGCCGCCCGGTAGAAGGCGAGGTACGGGTCCGTATCGAGGCCCATGCTCTCTCCCGTGCTCTTCATCTCCGGGCCAAGAATGGGCAGGACCCCCGCAAACTTGAGGAAGGGCAGGTGGACTTCCTTGACCGCGTACAGATTTGGCGCGGGCGTCTCGGTGAAGCCAATCTGCTCCAAGGTGTGCCCGACGGCAATCCGGGCGGCACTCTTGGCGAGGGGGTGGTGCACGGCCTTGGAGACGAAGGGCACGGTGCGGCTGGCCCGCGGGTTGGCCTCCAGGATGTAGGCCACGCCGTCTTTCACGGCCCACTGCACGTTCATCAGGCCCTTGACGCCAAGTTCCAGGGCGAGGCGCTCGGTGTCCCGTTTCACGCGCTCCAGCAGGTCGGGCGAGAGGCTCACCGGGGGCAGCACGCAGGCGCTGTCGCCGGAGTGAACCCCGGCAGCCTCGACGTGCTCCATGACCCCTGCGACGACCGCTCGCTTCCCGTCACACAGGAGGTCCACGTCAAGTTCGAGCGCCCCCTCCAGGAACTGGTCGAGCAGGATAGAGGGCTGCCCCTCAACGGCGGCGTACACCTCGCTGAGGTAAGCCGACAGCTCTTCGAGGCTGTGCACCGTCCGCATGGCGCGGCCCCCCAGCACGTAGGAGGGCCGGGCCATGAGCGGAAAGCCGAGTTCGGCGGCGAGGGCGAGGGCCTGCGCGGGCGTCTCGGCAACCTTGCCCCGCGGCTGCGGCAGGCCCAGGCGCTCGCACAGGGCGTTAAAGGAGGCGCGGTCTTCGGCCTGGTGGATGGTCTCCGGACTCGTGCCGAGGATGGGTGCCCCCGCCTCCGCCAGCTTTTTTGCCAGCTTGAGGGGGGTCTGCCCGCCGAGCTGCACGATGACGCCCACAGGCTTCTCGTGCTCGACGATATTCATGACGTCCTCGAAGGTCAGCGGCTCAAAGTACAGGCGGTCGGCGGTGTCGTAGTCGGTGGAGACGGTTTCGGGGTTGGAGTTGACCATGATGGTTTCAAAGCCCGCCTCCTGAAGCGCCCAGACCGCGTGCACGGTCGCGTAGTCGAACTCCACCCCCTGCCCGATGCGGTTGGGGCCACTGCCCAAGATGACCACCTTGGGCTTGTCGGTGGCTTTGACCTCGTCTTCCCATTCGTAGGTGGAGTAGTGGTAGGGCGTGTAGGCCTCGAACTCGGCGGCGCAGGTGTCCACCGTCTTGTAGACCGGGGTGGCTTTGGCCGCCTTGCGCAGGGCACGCACCTCCAGCTCGCTCAGCCCCACCAGCTCTCCGATGCGGGCATCACTGAAGCCCAGCCGCTTGACCTCGCGCCAGACCTCGTATTTCCAGCTCTGGATGGGGCCGAGGTCGAGGAGTTCCCGCTCGGCGGCCACGATTTCCTGAAGTTGCGAGAGAAACCAGCGGTCAATCTTGGTGGCGTCGTGGAGGGCCTGCACGCCCTCGCCCCGCCGCAGCAGCTCCAGCACGGCCTCGATGCGGCGGGGGTTGCCGTAGAGCAGGCCCCGCAGCTCCTCTACGCCCATCTCGGCAAAGGCTCCGCGCACGTCCGCCTCAATGCTCCGCAGCGCCTTTTGCACGCTTTCTTTGAAGGTGCGGCCAATCGCCATGACCTCGCCCACCGAGCGCATCTGGGTGCCCAGCGCGTCACTGCTGCCGGGGAACTTCTCGAAGGCGAAGCGCGGAATCTTGGTGACCACGTAGTCGATGGTCGGCTCGAAGGCGGCGGGGGTGACGCGGGTGATGTCGTTCGGCAGCTCGTCGAGGTGGTAGCCGACCGCGAGGAGGGCGGCAATCTTGGCGATGGGAAAGCCCGTCGCCTTGCTCGCGAGCGCGCTAGAGCGGCTGACCCGCGGATTCATCTCGATGACGATGACGCGCCCGTTGTCGGGGTTCACCGCGAACTGGATGTTGGAGCCGCCCGTGTCCACCCCAATCTCGCGGATGATGGCGAGGGACTGGTCGCGCAGCCGCTGGTATTCCACGTCGCTGAGGGTCTGCGCGGGAGCCACTGTGATGGAGTCCCCGGTGTGCACGCCCATGGGGTCAAAGTTTTCGATGCTCGTGATGATGACGACCGTATCGGCGTGGTCGCGCATGACCTCCAGCTCGTATTCCTTCCAGCCCAGGATGGACTCTTCGAGCAGGACCGAATGCACCGGCGAGTCGCGCAGGCCCCCCTCGGTAATCCTCAGGAAGTCCTCGTAGGTGTGGGCGATGCCGCCGCCCGTACCACCCAGGGTAAAGGAAGGCCGGATGACGACCGGGAGGCCCAGTTCTTTTTGGTACTCCACGGCCTCTTCCAGCGAGTGGACCATCTTGCCCCGCGCCGTCTCCACGCCGATTTTCCGCATCGCCGCCTGAAACGCTTCGCGGTCCTCGCCCTTGTGGATGGCCTCGGCATTGGCCCCGATGAGTTCGACGCCGAACTCGGCGAGCGTCCCGTTGGCGTGGAGTTCCATCGCCAGGTTGAGGGCCGTCTGGCCGCCCAGGGTGGGCAGCAGGGCGTCGGGGCGTTCCTTTTCGATAACCTTGCGGACAAACTCCGGCGTGAGGGCTTCCAGGTAGGTGGCGTCCGCGAGGTCCGGGTCGGTCATGATGGTCGCCGGGTTAGAGTTCACCAGGACGACGCGGTACCCCTCCTTTTTCAGCGCCTTGAGGGCCTGGGTGCCCGAATAGTCGAACTCGGCGGCTTGCCCAATCTGAATGGGGCCGCTGCCGAGAATCAGGATGGTCTGGAGGTCGGTACGCTTGGGCATTCCGAGTCCTGAGTATGGCACGGATGGCCGGGGCAAGCCGGGGAAGGACTGTATGACTATGCAGCCCGTCCCCTCAGCGGTGCCGGGGGGGCAGCGCCTGCAAGAAGGTCTGCATGGCCTCCAGAATCTGCGCTTCGGCCTCGGCGCGGGAGACCGCAGGCTGGCCGTCGCCCCGCTGGGGGCCGGAGCGCCCGAAGAAGCTGTGGACCGCCCCCGGCAGCGTCACCAGCTGGGTGCCGGAGGGCAGGCGCTGGCGGCCCTCCCGCACATCGGCGGGGGAGGCCACCCCGTCCCGCTCGGCCAACAGCGAGAGCACGGGCAGACTGAGGTCGCGCAGGTCAGTGTTCGGTGGGGGATAGGCGGCATGCAGGATGAGGGCGTCCAGTCGCTGGGGGAAGCGGGCAGCGTACCCCGCCGCCATCGCGCCGCCCAGCGAGTGCCCCGCCAGCACGACGCGCTTGCCCGCCCCAAAGCGGTCTATCAGCGTGTCGGCGCGGTCAGGGTCAAGGACCGCGAGGTCAAGCGGAAAGACAGGAATCAGGGTCTGCACGCCGCTCGCGGCGAGTGCCCGCCCCAACCACTCGTAGGCCTGCGGGCGCACCCGGCCACCGGGATAGTCAATCAGCAGGGTGTGGGTTTCGCCCTGCGGGGGGCGAATATCGATGACGGGGCCAGCGTCCCGCCGCAAGCTGACGCGGGCGGCCCGGCTCTGCGGCGAGCTGATGGCATCCTGGCCGAGTACAAGCGGGGGCAGCCGCACCGCTTGCACGCCCCGCACCCCGCGCCACGGGAAGCGAGAGAAGACCGCTATGGCCCCAGCATGGCAGGGATGGGGGGAGGGGAGCGCGGGGTTACGCGGCCACGTCCGCCCCGCGGCGGGGACGGCGAACCCGCAGCGCCTGCTCGCTTTCCAGCATCCGCTTCAGCGCCGCCTCGCTGCGGGTGAGGCCCTCCAGCTCCGGCTCCTGACGGCCCGCACGGGGTTCGTAGTCGTCCAGCACCAAGCCGCTCTGATAGCGGTCAAAGATGACCGGGCAGATGTAGCTGCCCCGCGTAACGGCGGGCGTGTTCCCCAGGTCGGCGGCGACGTACTTGACGCACTCCACCAGCGTCCGGCGGGCCTCGCGCTCCGAGGCAGGTGCTCCGGCTTCCGCCAGAAACTCGGCGGCCACCAGCGTGCCGCCCCAGGTGCGGAAATCCTTGGCGGTGAAGGGGCCGATGACCTCGCGCAGGTAGGCGTTGAGGTCGCCGGCGCGGATACGGGAGCGCACGTCCTCCTCCACACTCTGAAAGAGCCAGGGGCCGGGTAGCGCGAGCAGGCGCTCGATGTTCGTCGCCAGGGTGCGGTCGCGCACGGTCTTTTCCTGAAGGATGGCGTGCTTGCCCTTGAAGCGGAAGTGGACGGCGCGGCCCTCCACCGTCACATGTCGCTGGCGCAGGGTGGAGAGGCCGTAGGTCCGGTGGGCGCGGGCGTAGGTGTCGCTCCCCACCCGGAAATGGGCGACGTGCAGCACCCGCGTCATCACCGCGAGCACCTTGCGCCGGGGCAGCCCGGAGGGGCGCAGGTCGGCGGCGGTGACCGTGCGAAGGGTCGGCAAGGCCCCCGCAAACCGCGCCAGCCGTTGCCACTTCTTCAGCGCCCCCGCCTGGAGAAAATCGGGGTGGTAGCGGTACTGGAGCCGCCCCGCCGCGTCGCGCCCGAAGGCCTGAAGCTCGGCGTCCGGGTCGGGCGAGACGTACACATCGATGTAGGCAGGTGGCACCGCCAGCGCCGCGATGCGGGCCAGTCCTTCGGGGTCCACGTACTCTTCCCCGTCCGGCCAGAAGTAGCGGAACTCGCTGGGCTTGTCCCCCTCCCGGCGGAGGTATTCGTCTTGCAGGAGGGCCGTGCGACTGCTCATGCGGGTCAGGATGGACGGGCTGGCCCGGCCCCTCTGTCCGGTCGGGCGCAATCCGGCTTGAGGAGGGCCGAAGGCAACGGGGGGCTACTCCTCCACTTCCATGGGCAGTTGCCAGTCAATCGGCGTCTGCCCGGATTCCTCCAGCGCCGCGTTCACCTTTGAAAAGGGCCGCGTCCCCAGGAACTTCGCCACGCTGAGGGGGCTGGGGTGGGCGGATTCGAGGATGACGTGTTGCGGGTTCGTCACCAACTTCGCCTTCTTGCGGGCGTAGGCCCCCCACAGCACGAAGACCACCCGTGATTCCTTCGCGTTGACGTGCCGAATCACCGCGTCGGTCAACCTCTCCCAGCCCCGGCCCGCGTGGCTGTTGGGTTCGCCCCGGCGCACGGTGAGGACGGCGTTCAGCAGCAGCACGCCCTGTTCGGCCCAGTGCCGCAGATACCCGTGGCGCGGCGGCTGGAAGCCGACGTCGGCCTGCAACTCCTTGTAGATGTTCGCCAGGCTGGGGGGCGGGCGCACGCCGGGCCGCACGGAAAAGGCCAGCCCGTGCGCCTGACCGGGGCCGTGATAGGGGTCCTGCCCCAGGATGAGGACCTTGACGGCCTCCAGAGGCGTGTACCGCAGCGCATTGAACACGTCGGGCGCGGGCGGGTAAACGGTGTGCTGGCGGCGCTCCTCGACCAGAAAGTCCCTCAGCGCGTGGAAATACGGGGCGGCGAACTCGTCGTGCAGCGCCTCGCGCCAAGAGTCGGGCAGGCCCGCTGGAATCAGGGGTTTGGGAGCTTCGGGAGTCGTGCCGAAGAGGCCAGGCTGGTCGGTCATCGGGGGGTTCCTCCGGGGGGCAGACTTGGGGGGGCGGATAGGCTTGGGTGGCAAGCCCCGCGCCACCCGCTCGGCCCGCAGCACCGCCTTTTTGCGGCTGCCATGCTTTTGATAGACGCGCCGGACCTCGGTCTCAAAGGCTTCACTCTCCCGCGCAGCATAGATTCTGGCCCGCGCTGCAGCGCCCGCCTTTCCTTCATCCACCACGGGCGGCGGGTAGGCCAGCCGGGTCGCCCCGCTCCACTCCCAGGGCGCGTGCAGGAAGTCGCCCGGCACGTCCGCGAGTTCGGGCACCCAGCGGCGGATGAACACCCCGTCCGGGTCCTGCTCGCGGGCCTGCCGGGTGGGGGAGTAGATGCGGACGCGGTTGATGCCCACCGTGCTGCTCTGCATCTGCATCTGCGACCAGTGGATGCCGGGTTCGTTGTCCAGCCACTGCCGCGCCAGGAGCAGGCCGGTGGGCCGCCAGTGCAGCCACAGGTGCTGCGAGGCGAAGGAGACGAGCATCGCCCGCATCCGGAAGTTCAGCCAGCCCGTCTCCCGCAGCATCCGCATGCAGGCGTCCACGAGGGGATAGCCGGTCTGCCCGTGCGCCCAGCGGTCGAAGAAGTCCGCGTTCCAGCCAGGGTCGCCCGCGTCCGGGCGCAGGCCATCGAAGGCGCGGTTGAGGTTGCGAACCTCCATCTGCGGCTCGGATTCCAGCCGCTGGATGAAATGGCAGTGCCAGTGCAGGCGGCTCTCGAAGGAGCGCAGGGAGCGCACCCAGCGTTCGTCGGCGTCGGGGTCGCCCTTCACTGCGGCCAGCCGCTGCCGGGTCGCCTGCACGACCTCGCGCAGGGACACGGTGCCAAAAGCCAGGGGCGCGGAGAGGCGCGAGCAGCTCTCCTCGGCGGTGAGGGGACTGCTCATCTCGCGCAGGTAGTTCACGCCGCGCACGGTCAGGAAGCTCTCCAGCGTGGCGCGGGCGACGCTCTCGCCGCCGGGGGGAATGGTCTTGTCGTTCGCTGGAACACCCAACTCCGCGTGGGTGTAGAGGCCGCCGGGCGGGAGGTCGGTGCCGCGCAGCGCGGCGGGCACGGGCACGACCGGGGCCGACATCCGTTCCTCCCAGAGGTCCGCCCAGCCGTCGCGGTCGCGCAGCCTCCGCACCACGCCCGTCTGCGGCAGCTCGGCAAACGGCACCCCGCGTTCCCGCGCCCAGGCCCGCACTCGGCGGTCACGCTGAAAACTCACCATGTTGCCCGTCTCCTCGTGCGCCCACAGCCCGCCCATCGGCACGAGTTCGGAGAGTTCCTCCAACACGGCGACCGCCTCGCCCCGCCGGACGACCAGCCCCGCGCCCAGCGCCCGCAGCCGCCCATCCAGCTCGGCCAGGCACTCATTCAGGTAGGTCAGGTGGTGCCCGGCGAACTCCTCGTGGCCCAGTTGTTCCGGCTCGTAGAGGTAGAGGGGCAGCACCGGCCCCCGTTCCGCTGCCGCCGCCAGTGGGGCGTGGTCGGCAACACGCAGGTCCTTTTTGAACCACACGACCTGAACGGGCGGGCCAGCGAGGGGACGGGGCATCCGCCCAGTCTTCCCCATCCCGCACGGCGGGTCGGTACGCGCCCTCCCAAAGGGGAAGGGACGGGCATCCTGCACCCGTCCCCGCTGATGGCTGATAGCTGACCGCTCCCCTACACCCCCAGCCGCCCCGCCACCGCCTTCACCACTGGCGAGCCGTCCGCGCCGTCAAAGGCGTCGATTTCCTCGATGAAGCGGTCAAAGAGGTAGCGGCTGTCGTGCGGCCCCGGCGAAGCTTCGGGGTGGTACTGCACCGAAAAGACCGGGTAGCGGCTGTGCGCCATGCCCTCCAGCGTGCCGTCATTGAGGTTGACGTGCGTGGCGACAAAGGCCCCATCGGGGATGGACTCGATGTCCACCGCGTAGCCGTGGTTCTGGGAGGTGATTTCCACGTTGCCGGTGAGCAGGTTCTTCACCGGCTGGTTGCCGCCCCGGTGCCCGAACTTCATCTTGAAGGTCTTGCCGCCCGCCGCGAGGCCCAGAATCTGGTGCCCCAGGCAGATGCCGAAGGTGGGCAGCAGGCCCATGAGTTCCCAGGCCGTGCGGTGCGCATACTCCAGCGGCGCGGGGTCGCCGGGGCCGTTGGAGAGAAAGAGGCCGTGCGGTTGCAGCGCCATAATCTGCGCCGGGGTGGTGTGCGCGGGGACCACGATGGGTTCGATACCGACCTCGGCCAGCCGCTCGATGATGGTGTGCTTGATTCCGAAATCCATCAGCACGACGCGCTTGCCGTGCCGCAGGGTGGGAAAGGCGTAGGGCAGGGCGGTCGTGACTTCCCTCGTCATGTCGTGCCCGTCGATGTCCTGATGGTCCCGCGCCCGCTGCACGTAGACCTGCTCCTCGGCGGGGGTGAACTCGCCGTAGGGGTCTTCGGGGTGGGTAAAAGAGCGGTGGGCAATCACACCCTTGACCACCCCGCCTGACCGCAGCCGCCGCACGAGCGCCCGCGTGTCGATGCCCTGGATGGACACCACGCCGTACTGCTGCATAAAGGCTTCCAGCGACTGCTGCGCCCGGTGGTTGGAGTACTCGCCGGAAAACTCGCGCGAGATAAAGCCCCGCACGTAGGGCTTGTTGCTCTCCATGTCGTAAATCGCCACCCCGTAGTTGCCCACGTGCGGGTAGGTGATGGTCACGATTTGCCCGTTGTAGCTGGGGTCGGTCATGATTTCCTGGTAGCCCGTCATGGAGGTGTTAAAGACCACCTCGCCGACCGTCTCGCCCCGGTGCCCGAAGGCGTAGCCCCGGTACACGGTGCCGTCTTCCAGGGCCAGGATGGCGCGTTCTTTCCGAATCATAGGGACCTCCATTCGCGCCTCACGGGACGCGTTTGATGGGAAGAGTGGCCAGCAACCAGCCACCAGCGGCCAGCATACGGGGCATATGCTGGGTTGTGCGTGATTACAGGCAGTTTGTGGTTTGGCAAAAGGCACATGCCTTGGCCCTGCGAGTTTACGTGCTGACGCACTCGTTTCCGGCAGACGAGCGATTTGGATTGACTGCTCAACTGCGGCGGGCAGCGGTCTCGATTCCTTCCAACATTGCGGAAGGAGCGGGAAGGTCCAGCGACACAGATTTTGCCCGGTTCTTGGACATGGCTGGCGGCTCTGCCAACGAAGTCGAATATCAGATGTTGCTTGCCCGCGACCTGGGCTCCATTCCAGAACTGGAGTACCAGACTGTCACCCACCAACTGAGCGAAGTACGCCGCGTGCTCACCAGCTTCCGGCGCCGACTGAAATCTTAGCTGGTGGCTGGAAGCTGGTTGCTGGCCGCTCCTCATCCCAGCTCCCGGAGCATCGCAATCTCATTGCAGTTCTCAAAAAAGGCGCAGCGCTGGCACTCGCTCCAGACCCTGGGATGCAGGTTTGCCTTGTCGATGCGGTGAAAGCCGCACCTCTCGAAAAAAGCCTGCTGGTAGGTCCAGGCAAAGAGGGCCGGAAGGCCGAGGTCGCGGGCTTCGCGCTCGCAGGCCGCGACAAGTTGCTTGCCTAGCCCCCGCCCCTGCATGTGCGGATGAATGGCGAGGCCGCGCACCTCCGCGAGGTCCGCCGCGAGGAGGTGCAAGCCGCAGACCCCGGCCAGGCCGCCGGGTTTGCCCCCGTGCGGTTCAGCCAGCACGAGGTGAAAGTCGCGAATGGTTTCGGCGAGCAGCGACCGGGAGCGCACCAGCATTTGCCCCCGCGCCGCCCAGTAGCCGATGAGTTCGTGAATCGCCTCAATGTCCGGGAGCCGCGCCTTGCGGGTGACCAGCGGGGCCTGCGGATGAATGTCGGGAACAGCGATGGAGTCAAGGCTGAGGAAGGTCATAGGCTGACCTCCCAGAGTGCGGCGGGAAGTCCAGTGCCCCCGCGCCGCCCTACGCCTGCCCGACGCTCACTTCCAGGGGCCGCATCCAGGTGCTGCCGCCGGGGCGCTCGCCACGGGCGCGGTAGGCGCGGACCTGCGGGGTGTCGGGCACGTCGCCCAGAACGACCGCGAGGGGCACTTGCGTAAAGCCGAAGCTCTGCCAGTCGCCCCCCTTGCTGAAGAGGTAGATGGCCCGGTCGCCCCGCGCCCGCGCATACTCCACGGCGCTCATGACCAGCCGCCGCCCCAGCCCCTGCCCCTGCGCCGAGGGCAGCACCGCCGCCCCGCGCAGCAGGGAGGCTCCCTCGCCGTGTTCCAGGCCGATGGCCCCGACGGGTTGGCCGCCGCGCTCCATCACCCAATAGGTCGTGCCGGGGGCCAGCGCCTCTTCGGTGTCCAGCCCCGCCTCGTGAAAGATGCGGCAGACGGTGTCCTTGTCCTGGGGCTGCGCGAGACGAATCTGAACGTTCGAGTCGGTCATGGTGGAGTCCTCCGGAAGGGCGGTCCGGCCAGACCCCCCGGCGGGCGTCCGGCGCGGGTGGATTGTGCGTGCGGGCAGCATAGCGCACGCCCGGCCCGCCGGGGAGCCGCCGTCTCACGACCCGCCCCCTCCGCCCAGCACGTGCTTCCAGGCTTGCTCGTCATGAATCCAGCCCTTGCACACTCCGCTTTTGACCTGGGGCGTCCCCGGCAGCGCGGCGGCCAGCTCGTCCGCATTCACGGGCACGAAGCCCAAGCGCCGCCAGTAGTCCCCCGCCTCCTGCGAGAAGAGGTACACGGTGCGGTCTCCCCGCAAGCTGGCATAGGTCAGCGCCGAGGCGACGAGCGCCCGCCCCAGTCCCTGCGAGCGGGCTTCGGGCAGAACCGCGGTCGAGCGGATGAGGCTCGCGCCCTCGCCGTGCTCCAGGCCGATGCAGCCGCTCGGCACCCCGTTGAGGTCTGCGACCCAGTAGGTGCTGCCCTCTGGGGTCACGCTGGAGGTGTGCAGCCCGCAGCGGGTGAGCAGCTCCACGATGGTGGGGAAGTCGGCGGGCACGGCCTGTCGCAGCTTGACATGCACCGTGTCGAGGGGCGCGGGAACGTGGGTCATGGGGAGGGCCTCCTCTGGGGGCGGGGAAGAAGGTTCAGACGGATTCGGCGGCTTGTGCAGCGCGGGCGGCTTCCTTGAGGAAGAACCGCAAGCCCGCCCCTGCTGCCGCATCCGTGTTCCAGCGGGGAATGACGTGCAGGTGAACGTGCGGGATGTGCTGCCCCCCGGCGGGGAGGACGTTCCAACCCACCGTGTAGCCGTCAGGCCGGACGGTCGCGTCGAGGTGCGCCTTGACCTCGGCGAGCAGGGCGTGGGTGGCGGCGGCTTCCGCCGGGGTGAGGTCGAAGACCGTCTCGCAGGGCCGCTTGGTGACAATCAGGCCGGAATGGGGCAAACCTTCGGAATAGCGGGCGTCCTGGGTGTAGACGCACAGGTCGTTTTCCAGCAGCACTTCCCCACCAGTGAACTCCTCACGGGTCGAGAGGGGATTTTGCGCTGCGTTCTCCAGCCAGTGCGCCCACTCCGCCTCCCGCTTCTTCAGCAGGGTGCCGTCGAGAGTCACCGTGACCTTCACGAGAGGGCCGCCTTGGCCGCCGCAATCGCCTCGCGCACCCGGTCCGGTGCGGTGCCGCCGAAGCTCTGGCGCGAACGCACGCTCTCCTCGACGGTCAGCGAGCGGGCCACGTCTGCGCCCAGGAGGGGATGGGCGGCCCGCAACTCTCCGTCCTCCAGCTCCCACAGGTGGCGGCCCGTGCGCGAGGCCAGCCCCACGAGGCCGCCGACGACCTCATGTGCTTCACGGAAAGGCACGCCCTCACGCGCCAGGAAATCCGCGAGGTCGGTGGCCGTCGAGTACCCGCGGGCCGCCGCCGCTTTCGTCACGTCCGCGTGCCAGACGGTCTTGGGCAGCATCTCGGCGTACAGGCGCAGCACGATGGACAGGGTGTCGTAGGAGTCGAACACACCCTCCTTGTCCTCCTGAAGGTCCTTGTTGTAGGCGAGCGGCGTGCCCTTCACGACCGTCAAGAGGCCCATCAGGTTCCCGAAGAGCCGCCCCGCCTTGCCCCGCGCGAGTTCGGCCACGTCGGGGTTTTTCTTCTGGGGCATGATGGAACTGCCCGTAGTGTGCGAGTCGGGCAGCGTCAGGAAGCCGAACTCGAAGGTGGAATACAGGATGAGTTCTTCCGAGAGGCGCGAAAGGTGCGCCCCCAGAATCGCCGCCGCCGACAGGAACTCCAGCGCAAAATCCCGGCTGCCCACCCCGTCGAGCGAGTTGGCGGTGGGCCGCGCAAAGCCCAGCGCCCCGGCGGTCGCGTGCCGGTCGATGGGCCAGGGCGTTCCGGCGAGGGCGGAGGAGCCGAGCGGCGACTCGTCCATGCGGGTGGCGGCGTCGCGCAAGCGGCCCTCGTCGCGCTCCAGCATCGCCACGTAGGCCATGAACCAGTGACTCAGCAAGATGGGCTGCGCGACCTGCAGGTGCGTGTAGCCGGGCAGGATGACCTCGTCTGGCAGGTACTTTTCGGCCTCGGCGAGCATCACGGCCCGCAGCGCCCGCACCCCGTCCGCGAGGTCGAGAGCCGCTTCCTTCGTGAACAGCCGGAAGTCCACCGCCACCTGGTCATTGCGCGAGCGGGCGGTGTGCAGCTTGCCTGCCACAGGCCCGATGCGGTCGCGCAGGGCGGCCTCCACGTTCATGTGAACGTCCTCGCGGTCGAGCCGCCACTCGAACGCTCCGGCGCGGATGTCGGCCAGGACGGCCTTCAGCCCATCCGAAATCTGCGCCACCTCGTCCGGGGTCAGGATGCCCTGCTGCCCCAGCATCGCCACGTGGGCCAGCGAGCCGCGAATGTCCTGCTCGGCGAGGCGCTGGTCGAAGCCCACCGAGGCGTTGAAGAGTTCCACGAGGCCGTCGGTGGCTTCCGCGAAGCGGCCTCCCCAGAGTTTCTTTTGTTGGGTTGTGTTGGTCATGTTGTCCTTTTGGGCGGCCAGCAACCAGCCGCCAGCCGCCAGCTTCTCAGGGGGATGGGTCGGGCTGGCTGCTGGTCGCTGGAAGCTGGGCGCTGGTTTCACCAGCACCACCGGCCTGCCGTTCCTCCCGCTGCTGAAGGCGTAGTCCTCTTCGGTCTGGACGTAGCCCAGCCGGGTGTAAAATGGCAACACGCCAAGGTTGACCTGGCTCACAGCGAGCAGCACGCGCCGGTAGCCTTCCTGGGCGGCCACGCCCTCCACCTCGGCCACTAATCGGCGGGCCACGCCCTGGCCGCGCACCTCGGGGCGGGTGGCGAGCCGGTTCAAGGTCAGGGTGCCGGGGTCGTGCGGGTCCGGGCGGAAGCCCACGCCGCCGATGATTTCCCCGCCCTCCGTGACCGCCACAAACCCGCCCGCCCTTGGAGCGAACATCGCCGCCTCCAGGTCCAGCACGCTAAGCCCGCTCCACGAGGACCGGGGGTCCAGGCCCGCCCCATGCAGCACGGCCAGAAAGGCCGGCAGGTCAGCGCGGGTCAGGCGGCGGGTGCCGATGCCATCGGGCGCAAAGAAGGTCCAGGTCATGCGGGTTCCAGCCTCAGCGCCATTTCGCTGTCAGAGGGTGAAAAGCCCAGCCTTCCGTACAGCGCTCGGCCCTCTTCCGTGCTGCCCAGCGTGACGGCGTGCGCGCCGCCCGCGCGGGCAAGGTCCAGCAGCTCAAGCACCAGCCGCCGCGCCAGTCCGCGCCGCCGCTGGTCAGGACGCGTCCAGACGTTCACCAGCCGCGCTCGCCGGGGGCTGGGGTGCCCGCGCACCGGCCCCCAGTCCAGCCACACCAGCCCCGCCCCGGCCAGCACCTCGGCCCCTTCGCCCGTCCCGCTGAGCGCGAGGCGGCCCTGGTAGCTGCCGCTCAGCAGCGCCCCGCGCACCCAGCCGGCATAGACCGGGCGCTCCGGGGCGTCGGCCTCGGCGGGGTAGCGGTGCGCCGCAATGGTGTCGGCGTCCGCCGGGGTAGCGGGGCGAAAGCTCAGCACGGCGCTTTTACTTCCCCTGGGCCTCGGACTCCCCTTTGGCCTCAACCCGTGCCTGCACGCGCATCCGCAGGGCGTTCAGCTTGATAAAGGCCCCCGCGTCGTGCTGGTTGTAGTCGCCGCCCGCCTCGAAGGACACGAGGTCCTTGTCGTACAGGCTTCGTTCGGCCTTGCGGCCCACCACGGTGCAGTTGCCCTTGTATAGCTTCAGGCGGGCCGTGCCCGTCACGCTGCGGGCCACGTGGTCGAAGTAGACCTGGAGGGCCTCGCGCTCTGGGGCAAACCAGAAGCCGTTGTACACGAGTTCGGCGTATTTGGGCGCAAGCTGGTCGCGCTGGTGCAGCACCTCGCGGTCCAGGGTCAGGCTCTCGACGGCGCGGCGGGCGTGGTACAGCAGCGTGCCGCCGGGCGTCTCGTACACCCCACGCGACTTCATGCCCACAAAGCGGTTTTCCACGAGGTCGATGCGGCCCACCCCGTGCCGCCCGCCGAGTTCGTTCGCCCGTTGCAGCAGGGCAGCGGGGCTGAGGCGCTCGCCGTTCAGGGCCACCGGGTCCCCGTTCTCGAACTCCACCTCCACGTACTCGGGCGCGTCCGGCGCGTCCTCCGGGCTGACGGTCAGCTTGAACATGTGCGCGGGCGGCTCGGCCCAGGGGTCTTCCAGAATCCCGCCCTCGTAGGAGATGTGCAGCAGGTTGGCGTCCATGCTCCAGGGGTCCTTTTTCGTGGTGGGGACCGGAATGCCGTGCTCGCGGGCAAAGGCTTCGAGGTCGGCGCGGCCCTGAAAGTCCCAGTCGCGCCAGGGAGCCACGGTCACGATGTCGGGCTTCAGCGCGTAGGCGGTCATCTCGAAGCGCACCTGGTCGTTGCCCTTGCCCGTCGCCCCGTGCGAGACGGCGACCGCTCCTTCCTTCCCTGCGATTTCCACCATCTTCTTGGCAATCAGGGGCCGCGCAATCGAGGTGCCCAGCAGGTAATACCCCTCGTACAGCGCCGCAGAGCGGAACATCGGAAACACGTAGTCGCGGACGAACTCTTCTTTCAGGTCGAGGGCGTAGGCGGCCACCGCGCCGGTATTGAGCGCCTTGACCCGCGCTTCTTCGACCTCATCCCCCTGGCCGAGGTCGGCGGTAAAGGCCACGACGTCGTAGCCGCGCTCGGTCTGGAGCCACTTGAGGATGATGGAGGTGTCCAGCCCGCCCGAATAGGCGAGGACGATTTTGGGTCGGTCGGCGTGGGTCATGGGTCCATTCTCTCCTGTGGGGGGTGCGCCACACGAAAATCCCCCGGTGCACGAGCCTCCGGCCTGTCCGTCGAGGAAGGCCGCCAGCTCAGCGTCGGGGGGGCAAGGTGGGCATGGGTGTATGGATATACGCCTAGAGCGTATAGCTATTCATCAAGGTAGCAGCCCTGGCGTGGGGGGTGCAAGGGCTGCCCGCAAAAAACCCCCGGCCTCAGGGACCGGGGGAGGGGGTGGGGGAGAGACGGGCCTCAGCGAACGCGGTAGTCGAGGCCCAAGCGCACGCCCGCGCCGAAGCCGAAGCCCGACCCGGCGGTCGTCACGCCGATGGTGGGGCCGACATTGCCCTCCACGAACACGCTGATGGGCTGAGCCACGTTGTAGCGCAGGCCGCCCAGCACGTGCGGGTAAGCCGAAACACCGACGACCGAGCCGACCGCCGCACCCGCGCCCAGGCCGAAGCCGTAGTAGGGGCTGAGGCCACCAAAGTTCTGACCGCTGATGTTCTGGAGGTACGCCACCTCGCCGCCCACCCGGAAAGCCCCCGCAAACAGCCCGGTGGTGCTGAGGTTCAGGCCGTAGCGCACGGCAGAGTTGGTCGTCAGGTCGGTCTGGTAGTGCAGGCCCGTCGTGGTGCCGATGTGCCCACCGATGGAGTCCGCCGCCGCCGTCGAAACGGCCCCCAGGGCCAGAAGTCCGAGCATCGTCCTCTTCATGAGGCCAGCTTAGGGGGCTGGCCCCGCCCCGCAACACCCTGCAAAACCTTTAGAAAGCTGCTGGGTCAGTGCTCATGGACGCGGGGCGAGCGGGAGCGCCCGCCGGGACAGCGCGGGACAGTGGGGCCAGAGTCAGCAGGTATGTTGACGGTCATGACCCTTGCCGTCATCTCGGTCATCGCTGGTCTAGCCCTGCTCGTCTGGAGTGCGGACCGCTTTGTGGAAGGGGCGGCCATGACCGCCCGGCATTTTGGGATGCCCGCTCTGCTTATCGGCATGGTGGTGGTGGGCTTCGGCACCTCGGCCCCCGAACTGGTGGTGTCGGCCCTCGCGGCCCTGCAGGGCAATCCCGGCATCGCGCTGGGCAATGCTTACGGCTCGAACATCGCCAACATCGGTGTGATTCTGGGCCTCACCGCCCTGCTCAGCCCCGTCACGGTGCGCTCTCAGGTGCTGCGCAGCGAGCTGCCGCTGCTGCTGGCGGTGACGGCCCTCTCCGGGTGGCTGCTGCGGGACGGCTCCCTGACGACCGCCGAGGGGGTCCTCATGCTGCTGGTCTTTGCGCTGCTGCTGGGCTGGTCCATCTGGCGCGGGCGCAGCGGGGGGGACGCCCTCGGCGACGAGATGGGCGAAGAACTCGCCTCCCATCCCCTGCCCCTGCGGCAAGCCCTGTTTTGGTTGGTGGCGGGCCTGCTGCTGCTGGTGGGCAGCTCGCGGCTGCTGGTCTGGGGGGCGGTCGAGATTGCCAGCGGCCTGGGCGTCAGCGACCTGGTGATTGGCCTGACCATCATCGCCATCGGCACCTCGCTGCCCGAACTGGCCTCGGCCATCATCGCGGCCCGCAAGGGCGAACACGACCTCGCCCTGGGCAACGTGATTGGGTCTAACCTCTTTAACACCCTCGGCGTCGTCGGCCTCGCCGCCGCCATCGCGCCCATCGCCGCAGGACCAGAGGTCCTTTCGCGGGATTTCTTCGTCATGGGGGGGCTGACCCTGGCCCTGTTTCTGATGGGCTTCGGCCTGCGGCGACCTGGCCGCATCAACCGCCTGGAGGGAGGTGGCCTTCTGCTTGCCTACGGCGCATACCTGACCGTCTTGCTGCGCAGCGCGTTTTGAGAGGGAGAGACCGGAGGAGGCAGGGGAGGGGGAAATCAGCGCACCAGCTCTGGCCCCAGCTGCCCCACCTGCGACTTGCCGCACAGGGCGAGCGCGAGCCGAAACTCGTCTTCGAGCAGCTCTAGCGTGCGGCGCACGCCCGCTTCGCCGCCCGCCGCGAGGCCCCACAGCGCCGGACGGCCCAGAAAGACGGCCCTGGCCCCCAGCGCGAGCGCCTTGACCACGTCCGTGCCGCGGGTGACCCCCCCATCGAGGTAGACCTCGACCTTGCCGCGCACCGCGTCCACTATTTCGGGCAGCGCCTCGATGCTGCTCACGGCGGTGTCGAGCTGCCGCCCGCCATGGTTGCTCACCCAGATGTGACAGCCGTGCTCTGCGGCGAGCCGGGCGTCCTCGGCGGTCAGGATGCCCTTGAGGACAACCGGCAAGCGGGTTTGGGCGTGCAGCCACTCCAGGTCCCCCCAGGTAAAGGTCTTGTCCACCAGGGTCGCGAAGTAGTTTGCGAGCTGCGAGCCGCTATCCGTCTCCATGCGGGCGAGCTGCTCGCGGGTCCCCAGGTTGGGCACCTGGAGGTGCGGCGGCAGGGCAAAGCGGTGGCGCTCGTTCGCCTCGCGGCGGCCCAGAAAGGGCGCGT
The DNA here is from genome assembly GCF_000482805.1 of Deinococcus murrayi DSM 11303. Taxonomy (GTDB): domain Bacteria; phylum Deinococcota; class Deinococci; order Deinococcales; family Deinococcaceae; genus Deinococcus; species Deinococcus murrayi. The sequence goes on from NZ_AXWT01000019.1 coordinate 73,467, forward strand.
CCACTGTAAAGACCAGGGCGCGGGCGCCGCTCGCTTCCGCCCGCTGGATGACGCCCCGGCTCAGCTCGCGGTCGGTGCAGAGATAGAGCTGGAACCACAGCCGTCCCGCCGCCGCCTCGCCCACCGTCTCGATCGGCGTGTTGGAAAAGGTCGAGAGGGTCATCACGCTCTGCCGCGAGGCCGCCGCCCGCGCTGTGGCGACCTCAGCATCCGGGTGCGCGAGGCCGTGAAAGGCGCTGGGAGCGATACCGATGGGCGAGCGCAGGGGCAGGCCCAGCACCTCAGTGCTCGTGTCAACCTGCGACACGTCCACCAGCACGCGGGGCCGCAGCTTCAGCCGGGCGAAGGCAGCGCGGTTTTCCCGCAGGGTGAGTTCGTCATTCGCGCCGCTCGCGTAGTACTCCAGCGCGTTGCGGTCCAAACGCGAGCGGCCCAGGGCTTCGAGGTCCGCGAGGTTGACGGCGCCCGCGAGGTCGGGCGTCTCCGCGTCCGGCAGGTTGGGGGTGGTCATGGGTCAGGGTAGCGGAAGGGAAAGGAAGCTGACAGCTCCCTGCGGCGCGGTGGTCCACACTGCGGGCATGTCCCGGCCCCCACCCCGATTCCCTCCCGGTCCCGGCCAGGAAAGTGTTTGGGACTCCCCGCGTCCGCCCCGGCTGGAGCGGACCGCCCGGCGGGTGGAGGTCTGGCTGGGCGGGGTCAAGATTGCCGACACGACCGGAGCTTACCGGGTCCTCGAAACCAGTCACCCGCCCACCTATTACCTGCCCCGCGAAGCCTTCCGGCCCGGTGTACTGACCCCCGCTCCTGACAGCAGCGTCTGCGAGTGGAAGGGCGAGGCGTCGTACTGGACCCTCTCGGCGGGCGGCAAGGTGGCCGAGGGCGCGGGCTGGAGCTACGAGCGGCCTGCGCCCGCTTTTGCGCCCATCGCCGGATACGTCGCCCTGTACGCGGGCCGCATGGACGAGTGCCGGGTGGACGGCATGCGCGTGACCCCGCAGCCGGGCGGCTTTTACGGCGGCTGGGTGACGCCCGACGTGGTGGGGCCGTTTAAGGGCGAGCCGGGAAGCTGGGGATGGTAGGCGAGCTGCTACCCTCAGCCCATGACGGCTTCTGACGCGGCGGTTCGTACCCGGCTCACGGCGCTGGCCCAGGCGCTGCGCCACTTCCATTCGGCCCTGCTCGACTTCGCCAAAGGCGAGTACGAGTTCTTGCACGGCCCGGTGAAGGGGCCTTTCGAGCTGTACTCGCTCGTCATGAATCACCCTTCTTTTCAGTGGCTGCGGCCCCTCTCCGGGTTGATGGCGACCCTCGACGAGGTGCTGGACGCCAAAGACACCCGCCTCACCTCCCAGAACGTAGCCGACGTGCGCCAGGCGCTGGGTCTGCTCTTTGCCGAGACGGACACCCGCTTTGCCGACTTCCGCGCCGGGTACGCCCGCGCCAGAGGAGACCTCCGCGTGCGCGAGACCGAGGCGCAGTGGCGGGCGACGCTGAGTCGCCTGGAGGCCTGAATCTTGAAGCTCGTCGTGGGCCTGGGCAATCCGGGGAGCCGTTACGAGCGGACCCGGCACAACGTCGGCTGGCTCGTCGTGGAGGAGGTCGGGCGGCGTTGGGGGGCCACGTGGCGAGCGCAGGGGGACGCGCACGTCGCGGAGGTCCGGCTGGGTCCGGCCCCCGGCACCAAGGTGCTTCTCGTCAAGCCGCAGACCTTTATGAACGCGTCGGGCAAGGCGGTCGCGCCCCTCGTGGCCTTTTACAAACTGGAGCCGGGGGCGCTGCTCGCCGTGCAAGACGACCTCGACAGTCCCTTTGGGCTGCTGCGGCTGCGCCAGGGCGGGCGGCACGGCGGCCAAAACGGGGTGCGCGACCTGATTCGGGCGCTGGGCACCGAAGTCTTTCCGCGCCTCAAAATCGGCATTTCGCGGCCTCCGGTGGGCTGGGAGGTGAGCGACTGGGTCCTCAGCAAGTGGCGCGAGGAGGAAACGGGCACGCTGGAGCAGCTCGTTCGGCTGGGGGCAGACGCGGTGGAGGTCTGGGCGCAAGAGGGCCTCGCCGCTGCGCAGGGCCGCTTTAACGGCACCGACCTGCGCCCCCCGCCGGCCCCCGTGGCCGAGCGGCCCGCCGCGCCAGAGCCAGCGCCCGGCGGCAGCGACCCCGGCGTATCCTGACGGGCGTGACCCTTGCCGAACTCAGGCTGGATGTGCTGCGCCGCCTCTCCGACCTTCCCGGCGTGCCGGGCCAGGAGGACGCCGTGCGCGATTTCGTGCTCACGGAGCTGGAAGGCCTGGCCGACGAGGTGCGGGTGGACCCCCTAGGCAACGTGCTGGCCCTGAAGCGGGGCCGCGAGGACGCGGGAGAGGGCCGCGAGCGCGTGATGCTCAGCGCCCACATGGACGAAATCGGCTTTTTGGTGCGCTACGTCGACGAGAAGGGCTTTTTGCGGGTGCAGGCGCTCGGCGGCTTCGACACCCGCAACCTGTTTGCCCGCAACGTGACCGTGCACACGCGGGGCGGCCCCCTGCCCGGCCTGCTCACGCCGGGTGGCAAACCCGTCCACATCGCTGCGCCCGAAGACCGCAAGAAGGTGCCCGAAGTGCGGGAGTTCTTCGTGGACCTCGGCCTGGGCGCGGACGACGTGCGGGGACAGGTCCGCATCGGCGACATGGTGACCCTCGACCAGACGGCCCGGCAGGTCGGGGCGCTGACCGTCGGCAAGGCGATGGACGACCGCGCGAGCGTCTTTCTCCTCCTCGAAGTGCTGCGGGCCTGGCGTGACACGCGCCCCCGGCACGATGTGCTGGCCGTCTTCAGCGTGCAGGAGGAAGTTGGCCTGCGCGGGGCCATCGTCGCGGCGTATGGGGCCGCGCCGACCATCGGCATCGGCCTCGACGTGACCCTCGCTGTGGATACCCCCGGCGCCTCGCCCGACGAGGCCGTCACCCGACTGGGCGAGGGCATCGGCATCAAAGTCTTCGATTCCTCCATGATTTCGACCCGCTGGCTGGTGAACGAGTTCGTGGACCTCGCGGAACAGGAAGGCATTCCTTACCAACTGGAAGTGCTGCCCCTGGGCGGCACCGATGGCGCGGCCATCCAGCGCACGCGGGAGGGGGTCCCCACCCTCACCCTCAGCGTGCCCACGCGGTACATCCACACCGTCGTCGAGGCCGTTCACGAGGCCGACCTGCGGGCGGGGATAGACCTCCTCGTCGCCTACCTGCGCTGAAGGGGGAACAAGCATGGAACTGCTCTCCGGCCTGCTGTCCTCGCTGGGCCTGTCGGGGGCGGCGGGGCTGAATGCCTCCATCCCGCTTCTCCTCGTGGGCCTGCTCGCTCGCTTTGGGGTCCTCGACCTCGCCGCCCCCTTCGACCTGCTCGCGAATCCCTGGGTGCTGCTGGGAGTGGGGGTGCTGGGGGTGCTGGACTTCGTTGGGGACAAGATTCCTGGCGTCGACCACGCGCTGCATCTCTTCGGCGGGGTGGTGAATGCGGCTGCGGGGGCGATTCTCTTTGCCGCGCAGGCGGGCGTGGCGGAGGTGCCCCCGGCCTTCAGCCTGGCGCTGGGCTTTCTCGTTGCGGGTGGGGTCCACGGGGCGCGCGCCGCCGTGCGCCCGGTCGCCACGGCCACGACGGGTGGCCTCGCCAACCCGGTCCTCAGCGCTGCCGAGGACGGGGCCAGCTTGGGCCTGAGCATGCTGGCGATTTTCGCGCCGGTGCTCGCGGCGCTGGGGCTGGCGGGCGTGCTTGCCTGGGCCGTGCGGCTGTGGCGGCGGGGCCGGCAGGAGAGGGCGGCTTAAACGGGTGGTCGCTCGCTTCTTCCTTTCCCCCTCCCGGCGGAACGCTCATAAGACGCCCCGGCGGGCGGGACGCTTGCCCTCCGGGAACAGAATGAAGCCTGTGTTAGGATGGGCCGCGAGTCTGACAGCAGATTGACCTAAGTCGGGCCACCAACCGCATCAGAACCCCCCCCCAGAACCCGCCCTGACGGACGGGGCTTTCTCACGGGGGGGCTGGGTGACGAGAGGAAAGGAGGAGGGAGTTGGACGTCTCAAGTCGAGTCCTCAGTGAACTGGCCAGCCGTGAGGCCGCCCTGGACGCGCAGATTGAAGCGGCCCGCGAAGAAGCGCGGCGCGAGGTCGAAGCGGCAGAAGCGCAGGCGGCCCGCATCCTTGCGGACGCGCAGGCCCGCGCGGCGCAGATGCAGGCCCAGCATGACCAGGAACTCAGCCAGGAAGCCGAGCGCATTCGCCAAGAAGCCCGCGCCCGCGCCGAAGCCGAAGCGCAGGCCACCCGCGAGCGGGCGAGCGCCCGCGTGCAGCAGGCCGCCGAACTGATTCTGAGGGCGGTGCTGCCGTGATTAACCCCATGCAGCAGGTCGTGATTGCCACTCGCCAGCGCAGCAGCGAGGCGGTCATCACGGCGCTGCAAGACGCCGGGGTCTTGCACCTCAAGCCCATCACCGGCGGGCCGCTCTCCACCGGGACCCTTGCCGGAGGAGACGCCCAATCCCGCCGCGAAGACGAGCGGCTGCTCGCCCGCGCCGAAAGCACCATCGCGGAACTGGGCACCTACCGTCCCGCTCCCGCCTCCCTGCCCCCGCAGGAAGACTGGGAGCGTGTCGTCGAGGAAGCCGCCGGACCCGTAGCAGCGCTTGCCCGCGCTCGGCAGGAGCTGCAAGCCGACCTTGACGCCGAAGCCGCCTACGGGGACGCGGTGCGGACCCTCGCCCGCCTCGCTGGGGGCGTCGACCGCAGCCGCCGCCTGGCGGTGGTGCCCTTTGTGCTGCAACCCAACGACAGCCTCGCGGAACTGGAAGCGGCCCTGCGGGGCACGCTGGAGGACCGCTACGCCCTCGCGACCGATGTCGCCGGACCCAACCGGGTCGGGCTGATTGCCACGTTGCGCGGCGACCGCGACGCGGCCCGCGCTGCCCTGTCGCGGGTGCGGCTGGGCGAGCTGCGGCTGCCGGGGCGCTTTGACGGCATGGGCCTTTCCGAAGCGGCGCTCGCCTTCGAGCAGATTCGGGGGCAAGGCACCGAGCGCCAACGGCAGCTGAACGAGGAACGCGAGCGCCTCGCCCGCACCCACGGCCCCGCGCTCTATGCGGTGCGTGACGCCCTCAAGGACCGGGTGGCCATTCACGATGTGCGGGCGGTGTCCGCGCGGGGCAAGTACAGCCTGGTCATGCAGGGCTACGTGCCGGTCGACCGGGTGCCCGCGCTCACGGCGGCCCTCGACCGCTTTGGGGACGCGGTGGCCTACGAACTGCATCCCGTCGACGAGCACCATGACCCCGCTGTGCCCGTGCAGCTCAAGAACAACAGCTACGTGCGGCCCTTCCAGCTCGTGATGGGGCTGATGAGCTTACCGCGCTACGGCACCTTTGACCCCACCTGGGTGGTGGCGGTCTTCTTCCCTCTCTTTTTCGGCATCATCATCGCGGACGTCGCCTACGGGCTGATGTTCCTGGCGTTCGGGATGTGGCTGCTGGGCAAAGCCCGGCGAAACGAGGGCTGGGACCTCAGCTTCATGGGGGCCTACGTGCCGCCCGCCACCCTGCGCGACCTGGGCTTTGTCACCAACGTGATGGCGGGCTGGACCATCCTGTGGGGCTTCCTCACCGGGGAGTTCTTCGGCACCCTGCTGGAGCACCTGCATTTCTTCTACATCAATCCCCCCCTTCTCGACCGGCTGTGGGGCTGGACGGGGCTGACCTTCCCGGTTGACCCCTACCGCGCCGAGCACGGCTACTACCAGGGCCTGATTCCCATCGTGTTCCCCCGCTTGGAGACCGAGTACTTCTCTAATGTGGCGCTCGTCTTCGCGCTGCTCTTCGGCATCCTGCAAGTGCTGTGGGGCTGGGGCATCCGCATTCAGCAGGGCCTCAAGCACCGCGACCCCGTACACACCTGGGAGGGCATCGCGCTCTTTAGCGGCGTGGCCGCGCTCGTGCTGCTCGCCTTTGTCTCGCGGGCTGCGCAAGACTTTTCGCAACTCACCAACTTCTCCAACCCGCTCGTGTGGCTGATGTATCTCGGCTTCGCGCTCTTCCTGCTCGGCTACCTGCGGGTCATCAAGCACTACCCGCTGCTGATTATCGAGCTGATGAGTCAGGGCGGCGCGGTCGTGAGTTACGCCCGTATCTTCGCGGTCGGTCTGGTGTCGGCCATTCTCGCCAAGCTCAGCACCGACCTGGGCTGGAGCCTGTATGAGAACATCGGCGTGCTGGGCATCATCCTTGGCGTGCTGGTGGGGGCGGCGCTGCACTTTTCGGTGCTGGCCCTGACCTTGATTGGGCACATCCTTCAGCCGCTGCGTCTGCACATGGTCGAGTTCCTCAACCCCACGGGCTTTAACACCGAAACCAGCCCGGCTTATAACCCCCTTCGCCGCCTCAGCCCTGCCCAGGGGCAGGCCAAATAATCCATAGGAGAGTTGCTCATGACCCAGTACAACAAGATTGTTCTCGCGTCCCTCGTCTTCGCCCTCGCCAGCACCGGTCTGGCTCAGGAGGCCGCGCAGGCCGCCAGCAACTCCAGCCAAGAAGGGCTGATTGCCGTCGGCAAGGGCCTGGCGCTGGGCCTCGGCGCGGTGGGCACCGGTATCGCGCAGGCCCGTATCGGCTCCAGCCTGGTCGGGGCTGTGGCCGAAGACCCCAGCAAGGCCGGTTCGCTGCTGCTGTACTTCCTGCTGCCCGAAACCCTGGTCATCTTCGGCTTCCTGGCGCTGTTCCTGATCTGATATGGCCCCCCTCGACAAGCTTCTCGAACAAGAGGCGCAGGGAGAGATCGAGCGCATTCGCGCGGAAGCCCGCGACCGGGCCGGGCAAATCCTGGCGCAGGCCCAGGAACGAGCGCAGGCCCTCTTGGAAAGCCGCACCCGCCAACTGGAAACCCGGCGTCAGGCGGAGTTGGTGCGTGCCCGCTCGGCGGCAGAACTCGAACTGAATGCTGCCCGGCTGACGGCGAGCGAGCAGGGCCTCGCGCAGGTCTACGCGCTCGTCGAAGGGCACCTGCGTGACATCACCCGCTTGCCAGAGTACCGTGAGATTCTTTCGCGCCTGCTCGCGCAAGCCCGCGATGCGATTCCCGATGCCGAGGTTGTGGAGGTCAATCCAGAGGACCTGGAGCTGGCCCAAAGTCTGGTCAGTGACCTGGCTGTTCGGGCCAACCCCGCGGTGGTGGGGGGGGTGCGGGTGGTCGCGCGCGGCGGCAAAAGCGGCATCACCAACACGCTGCCGGGCCGCCTGGAGCGGGTCCGTGCCGAACTCGCCCCGCAGGTCAGCCGCCTGCTCGCTGGGGAATAAGGACCCTTCGCCATGCCCGACGACTACGCTTACATCAACACGCGCGTCCGCGTGATGCGGACCAAACTGCTTGACGGGCGCGCCCTTGACTCGGCGCTCGCGGCGGGCAGCTACCAAGAGTTCCTGCGGGTGCTCTCCGAGACCGAGTTCGCCTCCGAGCTGCGTGAGGCGACCGCCGAGGGTGCGGGTCTCCCGGAACTCGACCGGGCGCTGTCGCAAAACCTCTTTGCGACCACCCAGCGGGTGCTGGGCTTCGCGGACGGACAGGCGCGGCGCGAGCTTGAAGTCCTGCTGATGAAGTGGGACCTTGCCAACCTCAAGACGGTCGCCCGCGGGTTGATCGGTGGCCGGGGGGCCGAGGCCATCTTGGAAGGCCTCGTTCCCGGCGGCACCTTGCGCCCGGCGGCCCTGCAAACGGCGGCGCAAAGCAGCGACCTCGCGAGCGCGGCGGCGGCGATTGCCGTGACCGGGCACCCGCTGGCCCGCGCCTTCCGAGCGGCGGCAGCCGCCTACGCGGGCAGCGGGCGGCTGCTCGACCTCGAAGTCGCCCTTGACCAGGGCTACTATCGCCACACCCTGCGGGTGGCCCGCGACCTCAGCTTGCGCCGCTATCTCAGCCGCGAGATTGACGTGACCAACGCCCTGATTGCTCGCACGGCGCGGGCGCAGGGCACGGCGCTGGACCCCGCGCTCTTTGTGCCGGGGGGCAGCCTCGACGCCGGCGGCTTCCTGCGGCTGGCGGGGGGGGATGCTTCTGGGAGTGCCGACATCGCGGCTATCCTCGAAGCGCCCACCCTGGAAGACGCTGAGAGCGTGGCCCGCGCCCTGCTGGAGCGCACCGCCCGCAACGTGGCGATTGCAGACGTGGACGGGCCGGGCATTGTCCTGGACTTCCTGCGGCGCAAGGAGATTGAGATTGCCAAGCTCCGCTTGATTGGGCGCGGCAAGTTCTACAACCTCCCCGCCGAACAGATTCGCCGGGAGGTGACCGCATGACCCAGGGAACCAACACCCAGCGGGTGGCCGTTCTGACCGACGCCGAAACCGCGACGGGCTACCGCCTCGCCGGAGCCGAGGTGATGGAAACCACTCCCGGCGAGGCGGTCTCGGCCCTCGAACGCCTGATTGTGGAGGGGCGCTACGGGCTGGTGGCCGTGGACACCGGGCTGGTGCCCGACCCCGCGGCGGCGACGGCGCGGGTGATGCGCGGGCGCGACCTGCCCATCTTGCTGCCCATTCCCAGCTTGCGTGACGCCTTTGCGACCGATACGGTGGACGCCAAGGCTTACATGGGCAAGCTGGTGCGCGACACCATCGGGTTCGATATCAAACTGTAAGAAAGGTCCAAGGGTCAAAGAGTCGAAGGGTCTAAGAGCGGGACCACAGACGCCGAGAGGCGCTCTCCCTAGACTCTGACTCTGAGACCCTAGCCCCTTAGACCTCTCCGAAGGAGAAAGAATGACGCAGACCAAGCAAGGCGTCGTGCAGAGTATCGCCGGTCCGGCTGTGATTGCCGGGGGCATGTACGGCGCGAAGATGTACGACATCGTGCGCGTGGGCAAGGAGCGCCTTGTCGGCGAGATTATTCGCCTCGACGGGGACACGGCCTTCGTGCAGGTGTACGAGGATACCTCCGGCCTCACCGTGGGCGAGCCGGTCGAGACGACCGGGCTGCCGCTCTCGGTCGAGCTGGGGCCGGGGATGCTCAACGGCATCTACGACGGCATTCAGCGCCCCCTGGACAAGATTCGCGAGGCTTCGGGCGACTTTATCGCCCGCGGCATCGAGGTGTCTTCGCTTGACCGCACCAAGCGCTGGGCGTTTACTCCAGTCGTGCAGGCGGGAGACAGCGTGCAGGGCGGCACCATTCTGGGCACGGTGCCGGAGTTCTCCTTCACCCACAAAATCCTGACGCCCCCCGACAAGGCGGGCCGCCTGCGCTGGGTCGCCGAGGCGGGCGAGTACACCATCGACGACACGATTGCGGAGCTGGAAGACGGGACCCGGCTGCGGCTCGCGCACTACTGGCCGGTCCGTGCGCCGCGCCCGGTCGCCAAGAAGCTCGACCCCAGCCTGCCCTTCCTCACTGGCATGCGCATCCTCGACGTGCTGTTCCCCCTGGTGATGGGCGGGGCGGCGGCGATTCCGGGGCCGTTCGGGTCGGGCAAGACCGTGACCCAGCAGTCGGTCGCCAAGTACGGCAACGCCGACATCGTGGTGTACGTGGGCTGCGGCGAGCGCGGCAACGAGATGACCGACGTGCTCGTCGAGTTCCCGGAGCTGGAAGACCCCAAGACCGGCGGGCCGCTGATGCACCGCACCATCCTGATCGCCAACACCTCCAACATGCCGGTGGCGGCGCGTGAGGCGTCGGTGTACACGGGCATCACGCTGGCCGAGTACTTCCGCGACCAGGGCTACAGCGTTTCGCTGATGGCCGACTCCACCAGCCGCTGGGCTGAGGCGCTGCGCGAGATCTCCTCCCGTCTGGAAGAGATGCCCGCCGAAGAAGGCTACCCGCCCTACCTGGGGGCCAAGCTCGCCGCCTTCTACGAGCGGGCCGGGGCGGTCAAGACCCTGGCCGGCGAAGACGGCGCAGTCTCCGTGATTGGCGCGGTGTCGCCCGCGGGCGGCGACATGTCCGAACCCGTCACCCAGGCGACCCTGCGCATCACGGGGGCGTTCTGGCGTCTGGACGCAGGGCTGGCGCGCCGCCGCCACTTCCCGGCGATCAACTGGAACGGCTCTTACTCGCTGTTCACGCCCATCCTCGACTCGTGGTACCGCGAGAACGTCGGCCAGGACTTCCCCGAACTGCGCCAGCGCATCGGCAACCTGCTTCAGCAGGAAGCCTCCCTCCAGGAAGTCGTGCAGCTTGTCGGCCCCGACGCCCTTCAAGACCAGGAGCGCCTGATTATCGAGGTGGGCCGCATGCTGCGCCAGGACTTCCTGCAGCAAAACGGCTTTGACCCGGTCGACGCCTCGGCCTCCATGCCCAAGAACTACGGCCTGATGAAGATGATGCTGAAGTTCTATGATGAGGCCGAAGCTGCCCTGCGTCAGGGGGCGACCATCGACGAGATTATTCAAAACCCCGTCATCGAGAAGCTGTCGCGTGCTCGCTACGTCGCTGAGGATGAGTTCATGGCCTACGGCGAGAGCGTGATGGACGAACTCGACGTGACCTTCAAGAACGCTGCCAAGGGAGTGACCGCGTGACCCTCCTGAAAAAGGAATACAACGACGTCGCCTATATTTCCGGGCCGCTGCTGTTTGTGAACGCGGCGTCCGACCTGGCCTACGGGGCCATCGTGGACATCAAGGACAGCACGGGCCGCACCCGTGGTGGGCAGGTCATCTCGGTGTCCCAGGAGAACGCCGTGATTCAGGTGTTCGAAGAGACCCGTGGCCTCGACCTCGCGACCGCCTCGGTGAGCCTGGTCGAGGACGTGGCCCGTCTCGGCGTGAGCCGGGAGATGATTGGCCGCCGCTTTGACGGCTTGGGCCGTCCCATCGACGGGCTGCCGCAGGTCGTCGCGGACAAGCGGCTGGACATCAACGGTCAGCCCATGAACCCCGCCGCCCGTGCCAAGCCCGAAGAGTTCATCCAGACCGGCATCAGCACGATTGACGTGAACACGTCGCTGATTCGTGGGCAGAAGCTCCCCATCTTCTCCGGGTCGGGGTTGCCGCACAACGAACTTGCCGCTCAGATTGCGCGTCAGGCGAAGGTGCCGGGGCACGAGGGGGATTTCGCGGTGGTCTTTGCCGCGATGGGTCTGACCCAGCGCGAGGTGAGCTTCTTTACCCAGGAGTTTGAGCGCACCGGGGCCTTGGCCCGCTCGGTGCTGTTTCTCAACCGCGCCGACGACCCCGCCGTCGAACGGCTGCTGACGCCGCGCATGGCGCTGACGACCGCCGAGTACCTCGCCTTCGAGCACGGCTATCACGTCCTCGTCATCCTGACCGACCTCACGAACTACTGCGAGGCGCTGCGGGAAATCGGCGGGGCGCGGGAGGAGATTCCCGGTCGCCGCGGCTTCCCCGGCTACATGTACACCGACCTCGCGTCGCTCTACGAGCGGGCGGGTGTGGTGCAGGGCAAGCCCGGCTCGGTCACCCAGATTCCGATTCTCTCCATGCCCGACGACGACATCACCCACCCCATCCCCGACCTGACCGGGTACATCACCGAAGGGCAGATTGTGGTGGACCGTGGCCTGAACGCCAAGGGCATCTTCCCGCCCATCAACCCGCTGCCTTCGCTTTCGCGGCTCCAGGGCAACGGCATCGGCAAGGGCAAGACGCGGGCCGACCACAAGAACGTCTCTGACCAGCTTTTCGCGGCCTACGCGAACGGCCTCGACCTGCGCAAGCTTGTGGCGATTACCGGAGAGGACGCCCTCACCGAGACCGACAAGCTGTACCTGCGCTTTGCCGACGACTTCGAGAACTACTTTATCGGCCAGGGCGGCCAAGACCGCTCTATCGAAGAGAGCCTCACCGTCGCCTGGGCCATCCTTTCCAAGCTGCCCCAAAGCCAGCTCACCCGTGTCTCGCGCGACGCTATCGACAAGTACTACGGCACGAAGCTCGACGAGATGTGGCGGGGCCACCGGGTCTAAAGCGCGGAGCTTGTGGCGTGTGGTTTAGAAGAGCTTGCTCCACTGGCCCCATGCCACGAGCCATCAGCCTCACCGCAGAAAAGGAGGTGAACTATGGCAGGACAGATTAGCCCCACCCGTTCGGCGCTGCTCGCGAGCAAGGCCAGCCTCAAGACGGCGTCGGGAGGCGCGGACCTCCTCAAGCGCAAGCGGGACGCCCTGATTGGCGAGTTTTTCGCCCTCGTGCGCGACGCCCTGGCAGCCCGCGAGCAGCTCGCCAGCGTGAGCAAGGGTGCTTACACCAGCCTCTTCGGGGCCAAGGCCTGGGACAGCCCCGAAGCCGTCGAGAGCCTCAGCCTCGCGGGGACGGGTGACTACGCCGTCGACATGCAGATTGAGAGCATCTACGGGGTGAAGGTGCCGCGCATCAACGTCCCGGAGCGCTCACAGCAGGTCAACTTCAGCCCGATTAACGTCGGTGCCCGGACCATCCAGGCCGCAACCGACTTTGGCGGCGTCCTCGAAGCCATCGTGAAGGTGGCCGCCACCGAAACCAAGCTGCGGCGCATCGGCGAGGAAATCAAAAAGACCAGTCGGCGTGTGAACGCCCTGGAGCAGGTCGTCATTCCCGGCATTCAGGATGACATCCGGTTCATCCGCGGCGTCCTCGACCAGCGCGAGCGCGAGGAGAGCTTCCGTCTGAAGAAAATCAAGGCAAAGCTCGAACGCGAGAAGGAAAAAGCCGACCAAGCCCCCCAGGGCGGGCAGCACGGCAGCGCCGCCGACTGAGCGCCCCACTCCCCACATCGCCCCCTAGCCGGGGCGATGTTTTTTCAGGTCGCGGAGGGCTGGCCGCAGGTTGCGGCGGGGGCCTGCGGGTCCAAGGCTGCGAACTCCGGCGTTGTGTAGAGGTGTGGCCTTGCCAACAAGGTCCGCGGCACCTTCCCTCTCCCCAAGCAGCGAGGACGAGGGGAGAGGTCAGCACCCCCCGTGAGGCGAGGGCGTCCAGCACCGCTTGGACCTGCTCTGCCGTGTGACCAACCCGCCCCGGCGCGGCGTAAAAAGGCCGGGCCAAGGCTTCGGCCCGCGCCGGCAGGGTCATTTCATTCCTCCACTTCGGGCTTGGCGTCCCGCTTCATCAGGCTGGCGATGCCCTCGGCAGGAGTCCACGCGCCCGACGTGACTCGCGCAACCGCCCGCACGATGGGGAGGTCGTGGCCGTGCGCGGCGGCCCAGGCGTCCAGCAATCCGGCTGTCCGCAGGCCCTCGACGACCTGGCCGCCCTGGGCCGGGGTTTCGCCGCGGGCAATGGCCTCGCCCGCCGCACGGTTGCGGCTGTGGCGGCTGGTGGCGGTGGCGACGAGGTCGCCCAGTCCGCTGAGGCCGTAGGCGGTGTCTTCCTGCGCCCCCTGCGAGACGAGGTAGCGGCTCATCTCGCGCAGGCCACGGGTGATGAGGGCGGCCTTGGCGTTGTCTCCCAGCCGCAGGCCGTCACTCATTCCGGCGGCGAGGGCGATGACGTTCTTGAGGACGCCGCCGAGTTCGGCACCCACCTCGTCGCGGCTGGTATAGACCCGCAGGGTGGGGGAGACCAGGGCCGCCTGCACCCGGCGGGCCAGCGCCTCATCCGCGCTCGCCACGACGGTGGCGGCGGGCAGGCCCCGGCCCACCTCTTCGGCGTGGTTGGGGCCGCTGAGCACGGCCACCCGTCCGAAGCCCAGGGCGCGGGCGAGGTCGGTGAGCCGCCCGCCGTCTGGCCCCAGACCCTTGGCACACAGCACCACGCCAAGCGAGCGCGGCAACTCCGCCAGCAGCTCCGGCACCCCCACGCTGGGCACGACCACAAGGGCGAAGTCGGTCCCCTCCACCGCCGCCGCCAGGTCGGAGGTGACGCCCACCGCGTCCGGCAGGGTGACGCCGGGCAGGTACTCGCGGTTTTCGCGGACCTCGGCGAGCCGGGCGGCGAAGTCGGGCCGCCGCGCCCACAGGGTCGCCTGCCCCCCTGCGCGGGCGACCGCGACCGCCAGGGCGGTGCCCCAGCCCCCGGCCCCCAGCACCGGAACTCTCAGGCCCATGCGAACACCCACACCCGCGGCGTCTGCGGGGTCGGCAAGGCGTAGTCGGGGTACTCGACGATTTCCCAGCGCTCAAAGCCCGCCCCCCGCAGCAGCGGCTCCAGGTCGGCGGGGTCGTAGCCGCGCTCGCGGTGCGTCTCGGTGAATTCTTCCCAGCCCCCCCCACTGTCCTCGACCCGGCAAAAGGCCTGAACGACGCCCAGGTCGGTTTCTGGGTCGTGGTGGTGCGACCAATGGTAGTGGACCTCGCGCCCGTCGGGGGTAGAGGCCAGCCCCTCCACGGCCCCGCCCTCCCACAACTCGCGCACGCCGAGGCGGGTATTGAGGTCACAGGCGAGCAGGCCCCCAGGCCGCAAGTGCGCCCGCGCCTGCCCCAGCGCCGCGCCCAGGTCCTCCGGCGTGAGCAGGTTGTTCAGGCTGTCAAAGACGCAAGTCACGAGGTCAAAGGTGCGCCCCAGGTCAAAGGTCCGTAGGTCTCCCAGGGTCAGCTCGACCTCGCGGGGCAGGCGCTCTTGGGCCACGGCCAGCATCTCGGCGCTGCCGTCCAGCCCGGTGACTGCCCACCCCGCCCGGTGCAGCTCGCGGGTAAAGCCCCCGGTGCCGCAGGCGAGGTCGAGGGCCGCCCCCCCCTGCAGGCCGCCGTCACGGGCGTAGGTCAAGACGAAGTCCGCCCAGTGGTCGTACTCCACGTCGGCCATGATGGCGTCATACACGGCGGCGAGGGCGGTAAAGGGGCGGTGCTGCATGGGGGTCACTCTAGCAGCGCGGCCCCCCAGCTCAAGGCCCCGTCAGGTACTCCGAGGCCCCGCGTCCCTCCATGAGCTTTCCGTGAGTCGCCTGAGAAGGCTTGCCCCGTAGCCCGCAAAGGTAGGGCGGGGTACGGTGGGGGCGTTTTCGCAGCCCACTCGTTCGCAGTCCAACAGGAGGTTTCACCATGCGCAAGATGCTGATTGTCGCCGCCCTCGGTACCCTGGCCCTCTCCTCGTGCAGCATTTTCGGCACCCGCAGCGCTGCCGTGTCGGGCCAACTCCGGGGTTTTAGCCCGAACCAGAACCTCGGCCTCGCGATTGTGGGGTACAACGGTGGCCAGTACACCAACGTGAGCACCCAGCTACAGGTCATCGACAAGTTCCTGACCGGGGGCTACACCCTCACCCTGCCGCGAGATGTGCCCTACGGCACCTACCGGGTCATCGTCTTCCGCGACACCAACAACGACGGGCGCTACACGGCGGGCGAGCCGGTCCTCAGCCGCGACAACGGCAAGTTCCTGGTGTACTCGCAGCGCGACAACCAGTTTTTCAACGGGGCCAAGCTGGGCTGGAGCATTTACAACACGGCGACCCGTGACGTTCAGAACACCCTGCTGAACAACTACGACCTCGAAGCGCTACCCGCCGGGCAGTAACGGCGCCGCAGGAGCAGTTGGGTCACAAGAGGGGGGTAAAAAGGGGGAGGTCCGCGAGCCTCCCCCTTCCCGTTTGGGTTACGACGTCTGCACCTTCAGCCGCTGCTCCAGTTCTCCCTGGAGCCGCTCCAGCTCTGAGTCAGGCAACGCGGGTGCCCCGGCCTCCGCCTCCACCTCGCCCAGCGGTACCCAGCTCACGCAGCCCAGCATCTCCGGGGTCTCCTCCAGCACGAGCGGCTCCCGCAGCGGGCGCACCCGCAGCAGCAGGGCGTGCACCCAGGGCCGATTCCGGTACTGAAAGCGGCGTTCGATGGCCCCCGCCGTCAGCGCCTGATACGGCTCTAGCGCAAGGGCCGCCTCCAGCGACTCGACCTTGTAGACGGCCACAGCTTCGGCCAGGGCGGGCAGCACGATGCGCCCCGGTTGGGGGTCCTCGCGCAGCCGCCCGGCAAACGGGGGCCGCAGCTCCGCCGGATTCTGGTGCAAGAAGGTGGGGTAGAGGAAAAAACGGCGGTGCTCAACCTCGAAGCCGTCGTGCGTCTCCATGATGCCGCCCTTGCGGATGAGGAGGGCCGTCTCCCCGGCGACGAGGGCCTGAACCTGGGCGTCCCATTCCTTGAGGGCGGTGTGGGGGGCAGGGGTCATGGGGAGAGGGTAGGAGGTCCCGGCTCAGCCGTCCACCCCGGCACTTGCCATCCGCCCCTAGCTCGCTCGGCGGCTCCCCTGGAGGCGAAAGCCAGCAGCACGCAGGCCAGGGGCGTCACCGCCACGGTTGTGAACCAGAGCAGGAGGTAGGCAAAATACAGACCGACTCCCAGCAGCAACAGTTTCTCTTGTGGGCCGCCCCACATCAGGATTTGCCGGACGACCAGTACCAAAGCGGAGGTCAACAGCAACAGCCCGATGAGGCCATTGCTGTACAGTTCCTCTAAAACGACGTTATGCGGTTTGACGATGTCAAAAAACTGCATTCTCAGGGCTTCTTTGGGCCTATCGTTGTGCACGACGACGTGCAGGCTGCCAAAGCGCCGTAAGGATTCGTCCGGCTTCAAATCGACCATGGGGCCGATAAACGCCCGGTACTCGGCTGGGGTAAACACGTTGTAGAAACGGTGGTGGAGAGTTTCTAAGCCCCAACCTTGTATGGGCTGCTCTTGGATAAGTCGCCAAGTGGCCCGGTAGATGGCGAAACGCGCAGCCGCGCTCGTGCGGTAGGCTTCCTGATTAAGCTTTATCTCTGAGTTGAGTCGTCCGGCCCATCCCCGTTCATACAGCACCGTATTAAGACTTTGCATGGCTGCCGTCGAAGTCCAAGCTAGGCCAATACAGGTGACAGCCAGGAGGACGGTGCGGCTCCAGAGACGCCTTTCTTGGGGCGGGGCACGCAGCAACCGGTAGCTGGCGACCCCGACATGCATGGCCACGTAAGCCAGTAGAACGGCCTTGCTGTGAACACTGCCGACACCAAGGGCGATGAGGCCGTGCCAAACGAGGCTCCAAGCCGGAGCAGTCCTTTGCAGTAGGTAGGGCAAGGGAGCGAGCAACAGCCACAGGCCCGCCACCCATCCAGAGTTCCCGATGGTGGCGATGGGAAAGCTGCTTTGACCGATGCTGAGGCTGCGGCCTTGCCAGGCGAACCATGGACTGCCCAAAACGGGGCTAAAGCCCAGCATTTCCAGCGTACAGATGGTGGTCATGACTGCCGTGAACCCCAGCAGCATCCACAGCCACCTCGCTTCGCCTTCGCGTACGCCGTCACCGCGCCGAACGAGCGAAGCCAGCAGCAGCGTAAGGATAAACAGCGAAGTGGTGACATAGCCGCCATTCCAGTTCACCCAGCCCAACAAGGTGTACGTGGGCTGTGAAGACAGGGCGGTATTCGTCAGCAATGTCCAGCCCAGATAGGCGACGAGGAGGACCACGCTCCACCGCGGCAACGAACTGTACAGTTGCTGCCTAGAGAAGATGGCAGCCAATCCTGCGAGCAAGACCCCGGCTCCGAGGACGATGAGCTTGGGATACTGAAAGAGCCATTCGCGGTCTACGGTCGGTATCGAGACGAGCGAGGCGAGAACGATAAGAATAGTCCAGGAGGTGCGCCGCGTCGTAAACATACCGCTCCATCCTTTGTGAAGATGGCCAAGCAAAGAGGACCCGCTGCTGCTGCGGGTCCTGGACAGGGGATAGGGGGTTACTTGGCGGCGGTGAAGGTCCGGCTGGCTGCCGACCCACCGTTGTAGGTGACAACAGTGGAGTACTGCGAGGCGGTGTTGGTGCACGTGACATTCGTAATGGGCGCCGGAGCGTTCACCGTGGCGGTTTCCGAGCCAGCGGTCACCGTCACGACGGCACCGGCGTAGTTGCACCCGGCATTCCCAGTTCCCGTGTTGCTCGTTTCCATCGCGGCCATCGCGTTCAGGACCTGGCGGCCCACGCTGGCGGCGGCGGCGTCGTTGGCCTTGCTGCGGGCACCCAGCAGGCTGGGAATCAGCACCGCCGCCAGGATGCCGATGATGGCGATGACAATCAGCAGCTCGATGAGGGTAAAGCCTTGGGTTCCGTTCTTCATGGTGCTCTCCTGGGGTGGCCCGGTGGGATTAAGGAATCGGGAGAAAGTCCCTGGGGCCGGAAATGGCGTGCAGGGGCGGGTATCTCCCGTCCTTGCTGAAGAAAGGGTAGTCAGGCGCTTCTAACACAGGTCTTACGGTGGGCGGCCTCTGCCGGGGGTGTCGGGGGGGGGGGGGGCGGG
>NZ_AXWT01000020.1:0-32500 GCF_000482805.1 Deinococcus murrayi DSM 11303
CGCGTCGATCTCGAGCCGCTGTTGGCCGACGATCCGCAGGAGACGGGCGTTCTCCTTCTCCAGTCGACGAAGCCTGCGGGCTTCGTCGACTGTGGTGTCGCCGTACTTCTTCTTCCAGGCGTAGTAGGACGCGGTGCTGCATCCCAGGTCGCGGCACAGCTCCTCGATGGGTTTGTCGCCCTTTTTGGCGTTCTGGAGGAGATTGATGATCTGGTCTTCGGAGAACTGACGGGTTTTCATAGAGGTCGCCTCACTTTCCAGCCTAGGGCTGGGGGCGAGCCTGAGTCTCTAGTCCTGACCGTCCAGTTTTCGGGGAGCAGACCAACCCCCTCACCAGAGGTGGGTTGTCTCTGGGCGCTACTCCACCACCACCAGCCGCAGGGTCCCCGTCCCCGCCGGGCCGTCGATGGTGAGGACCTCCAGGCGGCAGGGCAGGTCGTCGCGGCCCAGTTCGCGCACGAGGTAGGTCAGGGCGGCCCGGTGCATCAGCGCGAGCTTGCGCGGCGTCACGCTCTGGGCGGCGTCCCCGTAGCGGGCCGAGCGGCGCTGGCGGACCTCGGTGAAGACGAGCCAGGAGCCGTCCCGCGACACGAGGTCAATCTCGCCCCCCAGAATGCGGTAGTTGCGGGCGAGGATGACCCGGCCCAGGCTCTCCAGGTGCGCGGCGGCGCGGGCTTCGGCGTCGGCACCCTTCAGGGCTGCTCTCCCGCGCCGTGGGGGTCGGGGCCGTGGCCGAGGTCCGAGAGCAGGTCACGGTAGAGGCGGGCCGCGTCCCGGCGCACGTCGTCGAGGGTGGCGTCGTCCCCGGCGAGGTCCAGGGCCACTTCCAGCGCCCCCTCCAGCACGGCGGCATAGATGGGCCAGCGGCCCGGCGGGGGGGACTCTTCGCCTTCCTCATCCCCTCCGCTCTCCAGCCGCGAGAGCGCGTCCTCGGCGGCGGCCCGCTCGGCGTCGCGCTTGGAGCGGCCCTCGCCGTGGCCCAGCTCGCGGCCCCCGGCCCTCACGGTGACGCGAAAGGTGCGCTCGTGGGCGGGGCCTGTTCCCTCCGCGTCAAAGGTCGGAGTGCCGAGGCCCAGCGCTGCGAGCCGCGCGATGAGGTCGCCCTTGGGATTCATCCCCCCAGGGTAATACGGGCCAGAAGAATCTGGGGGTGCTTGTCCCCCCCGCGGGCGGGGTATGCTGGCCTCCCGGAACAAGCCCGCGCCCCGCCCCTTCCGCCGCTCCTGGCGGCAGAGGCCCGCTGCGGCGCGCGGCTGTCCCCGGAGGCTTCATGACCCAGACCGTCCCCCCAGCCGTCCCCAGCCCCCTTCCGCCCGCCCGCCGCCTCATGCTGGGGCTGCAACACTCGGTCGCCATGTTCGGGGCGACGGTGCTCGTGCCCATCTTGGTGGGCCTTTCGCCTTCGGTGGCCCTCTTCGGGGCAGGGGTGGCGACGCTGCTCTTTCACCTCCTCACGCGCGGGCAAGTGCCCATCTTCCTGGGGTCGAGCTTTGCCTTTATCGCGCCCACCGCGCTCGTCGTCAAAGAGTTCGGTCCCGCCGCCGCCGGGGGCGGCCTGGTCGCGGCGGGGGCGATGTACCTGCTCTTTTCCGGGTTGGTGCAGGTGTTCGGCACCGGGCGGCTGCTGAAAGTATTCCCGCCCGTGGTGACGGGTCCGGTCATCATCGTGATTGGCCTCGGCCTAAGCAGCGTGGCCGTGAACCAGGCCAAGGAGGGCTGGGGGCTGGCCCTCGTCACCCTGGCGGCGGCGGTTGTGGCGAGCCTGTGGGGGCGGGGCCTTTTCCGCATGATTCCCATCCTGGTCGGGGTGGTCAGCGGCTACCTCGTCGCGCTCGCCACCGGACAGGTGAGCCGTGAGGCGCTGGATGCGGCAGCGGCGGCTCCCCTCCTCGGCTTGCCGGACTTCCACGCCCCCGCCTTCGACTGGCGGGCAGTCGCCATCATCGCGCCCGTGGCAGTCGTGACCTTTATCGAGCATGTGGGCGATGTCATCGTGAACGGGCGGGTCGTCGGCAAGAACTTCCTGGAAAACCCCGGCCTGAGCCGCACCCTCTTCGCGGACGGTATCGCCAACATGAGCAGCGCGGCGCTGGGCGGCCCCGCCGCGACCACCTACGCCGAGAACACCGGCGTGCTCGCCCTAACCCGCGTGTACGACCCCCGCGTCCTGCAAATCGGGGCCGTCTTTGCCATCCTCTTTGGCTGCTCGCCCAAACTGGCGGCCCTCCTCAAGAGCCTGCCGCAGGGCGTGCTGGGCGGCGTGAGTATCCTGCTGTTCGGCATGATTGCCAGCGTAGGCATTCGCACCCTGGCCGAGGCGCGAATCGACTTCGCGCACAGCCGCAACCTGATTATCGTTTCCCTCATCCTGGTGCTGGGGCTGGGTGGGGCGGCCTTTCCGGTGGGGGTGGGCGGCACCACCCTCACCCTCTCAGGGATGGCGCTCGCGGCGCTCGTCGGTATCGTGGCGAACCTGATTCTGCCCCGGCAGCATCAGGAGGTCGCCGGAGAACCCGAAGGGCGCGACGTGAGCGTGTAGGCCGATTGGGACAACCCCAACGGGACACCGCCCGCCCTGGCTTCGGCTGGGGCGGGCGATGGCTTTCGGGGGAGGTTTAGCGCCGCCCCCGCTTGCGCACCTTCTGCCCCGGCACCGTCGCCTGCTTGAACTCCTTGCCCTGAAGCTTGGCCTCGATGGCACGAATCTGGTCGCGCAAGCTGGCGGCCCGCTCGAAATCGAGGTCTTCGGACGCCTGCCACATGTCGAGTTCGAGGTCGGTGAGCTGCGCGGCGAGGGCCTCGCGGTCGTCCCCCACCGTTTCGGAGGAGACCTCTTCCGGCGCTTCCTCGCCGCGAATCACGTCGCGCACGCCCTTGCGCACGGTCTGCGGGGTGATGCCATGTTCCTCGTTGTAGGCAAGCTGCTTTTCGCGTCGGCGGCGGGTTTCTTCCATCGCGTATTCCATCGCGGGCGTCACCGTGTCGCCGTAGAGGATGACCTCCCCGTTCACGTTGCGGGCCGCACGGCCAATCGTCTGGATGAGCGCCCGCTCACTGCGCAGGAAACCCGGTTTGTCGGCGTCCAGAATCGCCACCAGCGAGACTTCGGGGAGGTCCAGGCCCTCGCGCAGCAGGTTGATGCCGACGAGCACGTCGTAATGCCCCAGCCTCAGGTCACGGATGATGACCTGCCGCTCGACGGAGTCGATGTCCGAGTGCATGTAACGGGCCTTGACGCCCTTTTCCAGCAGGTACTCGGTGAGGTCTTCCGCCATCCGTTTGGTGAGGGTCGTGACCAGGGTACGCTCCCCCCGCGCCGCTCGCTCGCGCACCCGCCCCAACAGGTCTTCAATCTGCCCCTGAATCGGTCGCACGGTGACGGGCGGGTCAACGAGTCCGGTCGGGCGAATAATCTGGTCAGCCACATTGTCGCTGACCTGCCGCTCGAAGGGACCGGGGGTGGCCGACACGAAGACGATTTGCCCGGTCTTCTCCAGGAACTCGTCAAAGTTGAGGGGGCGGTTGTCGAGTGCGCTGGGCAGCCGAAAGCCGTAGTCCACGAGCGTCTGCTTGCGCGCCCGGTCGCCGTTGGCCATCCCGCCGATTTGGGGCACCGTGACGTGCGACTCGTCAATAAAGGTGACGAAGTCATCCGGGAAATAGTCCAGCATCGTGTACGGCGTCGCCCCCGGTGCCCGCCCGTCGATGTGCCGCGAGTAGTTCTCGATGCCGGAGCAGTAGCCCAGCACCTTGAGCATCTCCAGGTCGTAAAGGGTGCGTTCCTTGAGCCGCTGCGCTTCGAGCAGCTTGCCCACCGACTTGAAATATTCGAGCCGCTGGTCAAGTTCTTCCTGAATCGTCACGATGGCCCGCTCGATATTGCCCGCCGAGGAGACGTAGTGCTTGGCAGGGTAGACCACTGTCGCGTCAAGGTCCCCCAGCCGCTCTCCGGTAAGCGGATGCACCACGCTGATGCGCTCGATGTCGTCGCCCCACATCTCGACCCGCAGGGGCTGCTCGTCGTAGGCGGGCCACACGGTGACCGTCTCGCCCTTGACCGAGAAGCGTCCGGGCAGGAGTTCGATGTCGTTGCGCTCGTACTGCATGTTCACCAGTCGCCCCAGCAGCTCGTCGCGGGGCATCTGCCCGCCCTTTTTCAGCACCGCGTTTAGGGCCGTGTACTCCTTGGGGTCGCCCAGGCCGTAGATGCACGACACCGACGCGACCACGATGGTGTCCCGCCGGGTCAGCAGGCTGCGGGTCGTCGAGTGCCGCAGCCGCTCGATTTCCTGGTTGATGCTGGCGTCCTTTTCGATGAAGAGGTCCTTGCCGGGCACGTAGGCTTCGGGCTGGTAGTAGTCGTAGTACGAGATAAAGAACTCGACCGCCGCGTCGGGGAAGAACTCGCGGAACTCGGAGGCGAGCTGGGCGGTGAGGATTTTGTTGGGGGCCATGACCAGGGCGGGACGGCCAGTCTCCTCGATGACCTTCGCCATGGAGTAGGTGTTGTGGACGAACAGGCCCCCGCGCCCGGTCAGGAACGTTTCGAACTCGTCCACGCTGAAGTCGTAGACGTAGGGCGTCTGGGGGGCCACCACCTCAGCACGCTCGACCGGGGACCAATGCACGTCTGCCAGACCGCAGAAGGCCGCGTCCGTGATGCCGACCGACGCGCACAGCCGCCGGAACAGGGCCGCGCTGGGTGCTCGCTCGCCGCGTTCGATGGCCGACACCGCCGTGCGGGTACACCCGGCCCTCTGGGCGACCTCGCTCTGGCTGAGGCCCGCCTGCTCCCGTTCCGCCCGGAGGCGGGGACCGACGCCGGGCACGAGGTCCACGTTGGTGTTGCCCCACCCGGCCCGCTCCAGCGCGGCGGCCAGGGCCTCCCGCTTGCGCGTGCTCAGGAAGCCGACTTCGGCCTGGAAAGCCCGCAGGTTCTCGGCCCCAGAAATCGTGACCTTATGGTATGTCCCCAACGTTCCATCGGGCCGCCGCTTTTGAAGCTCGCGCAGCCGCGCCCAGACCCCGAAACGCAGCAGGGCCTCGGCGAGTTCCCCGGCCAGCCGCTCACTCGCCGTGACCGCCGTGACCGCGCCGCCCTCCACCCCGCCGTCGCCCTCGAAGTAGGCCCGCAGCAGTGCGGCGAGAAAGGCATTCGGCAGCGCCGCGAAGTTCTGCGGGAGGTGCTTGGTGGGGGCGCGGCGGCCCATCAGCCGCGAGAGCAGCTCCTGCCAGACCCGGCCCCCCAGCACGAAGTCGCCGTCCTTGCGCCGGAAGTGGGGGGCCTCCAGGTCGTTCAGCGCCCGCGTGAGGTGTTCTTGCACCTGCGGGTCACGCGCCGAAATCAGGGCGAAGCGGTCAGCAGCGTGCCCCTCGGCGAGGTACTGCCCACAGAGCAGCGCGAGCGCCGGGGTCAGCGGCAACTGGGCGGGCAGCGAGACCGTCCGCGCCGAGACACGCGCCTCCTGGGGGGCCACCAGCCCGCCCGCGACGGCGGCCCGCGCACCGGAGAGGTGGAGACCGCCGCCCCTCTTGCCGTGGCGCAGGGCGTGCATCTTTCCCCACGCCTGCTCACGCGGGTGGTGCTCGCGCAGCAGGGCCTGCCAGGCCGCGTCCTGTTCGGCCCGGTAGGGGACCGCGACATGGAAAGGCAAGCCGTCCAGCAGCTCCAGCGTGCCGAGCGCCGCGAGGGTCCCCTGCGGTTCGGGGACCCGGCGCGGCACGGGGAGGGCGTCTCCCGCCCGCACCGCGTCGCCGGGAATCAGGTGCAGGCCGCCGCCCCGCAGCACCCACACGCTGTGGTCGGCGGTCACGGCCACGTCGCGCCCGCAGGCCGTGGTCAGGCGGTGCAGCGCTGGCGGGGTGCGGTGGCGGCTCAGGGCCGTGACAGCACGCCACTCCACCCGCCCCGTCGCCGCGTCCCAGGCGAGGACCCGCATCGGGTCGGCGGGGGGCAACTCCAGCGACTCCTCGTCCTGGTGGGCCTGGCCGAACACTCCGTCAATGAGTTCGCCGATGGGCAGGCGGCGCACCTCTCCGGCCACCTCGACGGTGACGGGTTCGTGCCAGGCCACGCTCTTGCCCGTGCCCGTTGCACCCAGCAGCGTCTGAAACCGCAGTCCCGACTCCAGCCCCTCCACCAGCGACTTGATGGCGGTCGGTTGGTCTCCGGACGGCTTGAACTCGGATTTGACCTTCAGCATCGGGAAACCTCCATGGGACGGGGCAGGACAGGGACGAAGCGCCGGATTCCGGCACGCGAATGCATCCCACCAGTTTACGTCACCAACGTAAGCCGGGTGTGGGAAGGCTGACCGAGTTCAGCTCGCGAGCTGCTGTAGCGCTCCCTCAATCTCCCGGTCGCTCCGCAGCACGACGAGCCGCAGCCCCGGTACCGTCCGCAGTTGAGCCAGTTGCCACTCTGCCTGCGGGGAAAACTGCCAGATGTCCAGCAGCAGCGCCCGCGAGGGCCACTTCGGCGGATGACCGCCGTGGGGATAGCGCCCCAGCCGCTCGCGCCAGAAGGCCCGCCAGAGGCACTGCCAGCGCGGCGGCCGAAGAAAGAATACGGTGTCTGCCTGGTACGCCCGCAGCAGCAGCGTGGCCGAGAAGTTGCCGTCGAGAATCCAGCGCTCCCCCGCCAGCGCGTCCGAGAGGCGCGACAGCCACCGCTCGCGCTCGACCGGTTTCCAGCCCTTGTCCCAGTACAGTTCGTCCAGATGCACGAGGGGAAGACGACCTCATCCCGGAGGGCGCGGAGTTCGTCCAAAGTTCGTCCAGATGCACGAGGGGAAGACCCGTCCGCTCCGCCAGCCGCTGAGCGAAGGTGCTCTTGCCCGCGCCGGGGCTGCCGACGATGAGGACGCGCTTCATGGCTGGTCCCCCGTCACAAAGTGGCCGACCTGGCCTGCGGGCAGCCGCAGCAGGTCCGGCAGGCAGGTGGGATACAGCGGCTCCCGGTCCAGCTCGCTCAGCGGCAGCCATTCCAACACGCACCCCGGATGGTCGAGCGCCGTAAAGGGCAGGGGCGGCAGCGTCTCGCCGGAGATGCGGTAGTAGAAGCCGGTTTCGTGCCACTCGCGGCCTCCGAGCCGGAAGAAGTTCTCAACCACTCCGGCCAGGGTGAACCGGGCCGCGCTGTCGCCCGTCTCCTCCTGCCACTCGCGCCGGGCCGCCTGCCTGCTGGGTTCCCCGGTCCGCACCGCGCCGCCCGGCAGGTACAGGAAATCGGGGTTGTCGCGGCACACCAGCAGGTGAGCGTCCCGAACACACAGGATGCCCACCCGCAGGTTCACAAGGGTGCCGTCGGGGGCTGGAAAGCGAAAATCGGTCACCGCGCCAGTGTGGGGTGGGGGCGGGCGCGGGAGCATCGGCCAGATGGCGGGGCGGGTCAGGTTACGGGTTGGCCTGCCCGCCCCCCAGCACCTCTGCGGCCACCTCCAGAAAGCTCCCCACCACCGGACTCATCTCTCCGCCGCCGCGCCACACCGCTACGATGTCGATGACGGGCGCGTCCCGCAGCGGGCGGTAGACCACGCCGGGCAGCGACAGGCGCTCGAAGAAGCGGATGGGGAGGAACACCCCCACCCCCGCCGCCACCAGCGAGAGCAGGGTGGGAATCTCGATCGCCTCCTGCACCACGTGGGGCGTGTACCCGGCCCCAGAGGTCCAGCGCATCACCTGGTCAAAGTAGGTGGCCCGCAGGTGCCGGGGGAAAAAGACGAACGGCTCGCCCGCGAGGTCCGCGATGTCCAGCTCGGCCCGCCCCGCGAGTGGGTGCCCGGCGGGCAGCGCGGCGACCAGCGGTTGCCGCC
Organism: Deinococcus murrayi DSM 11303; assembly: GCF_000482805.1. GTDB lineage: Bacteria > Deinococcota > Deinococci > Deinococcales > Deinococcaceae > Deinococcus > Deinococcus murrayi. Next base: position 7,815 of record NZ_AXWT01000020.1, read on the forward strand.
ACAGCGGGCGCGAGGAGAGCGAGGGGTCGCGCACGGGCAGCAGCATCAGCCCCAGGTCGAGGGTGCCGCCGCGCAGCCCCGCCTCCTGCTCCTGGGCGGTCAGCTCGCGCAGGTCCACCCGCACCTGCGGAAAGCGTTCCCGAAAGACCCGCACGATTTCCGGCAGGCCCCCAAAGGCCAGCCCGCTCACGAAGCCCAGGGTCAGCCGCCCAACCTCGCCCCGCGCCGCTCGCCGCGCCCGCTCGACCGTCTCGCCCGCGAGGGCGAGGGTCTGCCGCGCCCCCACCAGAAACTCCTCTCCGGCGGGTGTGAGCTGCACCCGGCGGGTGGTCCGGCGCACCAGCGGCACGCCCACCTCGTCCTCCAGATTTTTGATGGAGTTGCTCAGCGCCTGCTGCACCACGAACACCCGTTCGGCGGCGCGGCCAAAATGGCCCTCCTCGGCGAGGGCGACGAAGTGGCGCAGGTGGCGGAGTTCCATAGGGGGGGGCGTGTGGCTGGTGGCTCGTGGCTTGTGGAGAGAAAAAGCAGAAGCGGAAGCTCAGAGCTTTGGCCCTACAGGCCACACGCCCCACGCTACACGCCTCCCACCATTCCCGCTGGTCAGTTCCCTCACTTTGCCCTGTTGGAAGCGGGCAATCGGGGGGCCTAGACTGGGCAGCATGACGACATCTCCGCCGAATCGTCCGCCGCGGGCGAATCTGCCGCCGCAGCAGCGCGAGCAGCTCAACCAGATTGAAACGCAGGAGTGGCTCGACTCGCTCGCTTACGTCTTTGCGGATGCGGGCGACCTGCGGGCCGCGCAGCTCCTCGAAGAACTCGACCACTACGCCTACTTTCACGGGGCACCGATTCAGTTCAAGCAGAACACGCCCTACATCAACACCATCGACGCCGAAGCGCAGCCCGACTACCCCGGTGACGCCGAGCTGGAGCGCAAAATCCGCAACGCGATTCGCTGGAACGCGGTGGCGATGGTCGTCAAGGCGAACAAGAAAAGTGACGGCATCGGCGGGCACCTCTCGACCTACGCGAGCAGCGCCGAGCTGCTGGAGGTGGGCTTTAACCACTTCTTCCGCGGCCACGGGGCCGGGCCAGACCGCGACCTGGTGTTTTTCCAGGGCCACGCCAGCCCCGGCGTGTACGCCCGCTCGTACCTGGAGGGCCGCTTTGACGAGGCCCGCTTGAACAACTTTCGCCGCGAGCTGAGCCAGGACGGCCCCGGCCTCTCCTCGTACCCCCACCCCTGGCTGATGCCCGACTACTGGGAGTTCCCGACGGTCAGCATGGGCCTTGGCCCCATCCAAGCCATCTACCAGGCCCGCTTTATCCGGTACCTCGAAAACCGGGGCCTGAAGCCAAAAGGGAACGCCAAGGTCTGGGCCTTTCTGGGGGACGGCGAGATGGACGAGCCGCAGTCGGTGGGGGCGCTCAGATTCGCCGCCTACGAGAACCTCGACAACATCATCTTTGTCCTGAACGCCAACCTCCAGCGCCTCGACGGGCCGGTGCGGGCCAACTCCAAGGTGATTCAGGAGTTCGAGGCCCTCTTCCGGGGGGCGGGCTGGAACGTCATCAAGGTGGTCTGGGACTCCAAGTGGGACGAGCTGCTGGCCAAGGACTACAACGGGGCCATCGTGAAGAGGTTCGAGGCGCTCGTCGACGGCGAGTCGCAGCGCTACGCGGCCTTTGGCGGCAAAGAGCTGCGCGAGAAGTTCTTCAATACGCCGGAGTTGCAGCAGCTTATCGAGGGCTGGTCTGACGCTGACCTCGAACTGCTCAACCGCGGCGGACACGACATCCACAAGATTTACGCCGCCTACGACGCCGCCATGAAGCACACGGGCGGCCCCACCGTCATCATCGCCCGCACGGTCAAGGGCTACGGCCTCGGCGAGACGGCGCAGGCCCGCAACGTGGCCCACCAGGTCAAGAAGCTGGAGTTTGACGCCCTGAAATCCCTGCGCGACCTGCTGGAGCTGCCCCTGACCGACGAGCAGGTCGAGCACCTTGACTTCTACCACCCCGGCCCGGACAGCCCGGAAGTGAAGTACATGCTGGAGCGGCGGCGGGCGCTCGGCGGCTTCGTGCCGGAACGCCGGGTGGAGTACCCGCACCCCAAGGTGCCGACCGGCGAGTTCTACGAGGAGTTCGCCGCCGGAAGCAAGGGCCGGGCGGTGAGCACCACGATGGCCGCCGTGCAGATTCTGAGCAAGCTGCTGCGCGACAAGGAAATCGGCAGGTTCATCGTGCCCATCGTTCCCGACGAGGCCCGGACTTTCGGGATGGACGCCCTCGTGCCGCGCATCGGCATCTACAGCCCGCGCGGGCAAACCTACCAACCCGTCGACTTCGGCTCGCTGATGGCCTACAAGGAGAGCACCGACGGCCAGATGCTCGAAGAGGGCATCACCGAAGACGGCGCGATGAGCAGTTGGATTGCGGCGGCGACGAGCTACGCCAACCACGGGGTGCCCACCATCCCCTTCTACGTCTTCTACTCGATGTTCGGGATGCAGCGCATCGGCGACCTCGTGTGGGCCGCCGCCGACCAGCGGGCACGTGGCTTCCTGTTCGGGGCGACGGCGGGCCGCACCACCCTGGCGGGCGAGGGCCTCCAGCACCAGGACGGCAACTCGCTCCTTCAGGCGTACGTGGTGCCCAACCTCAAGGTGTACGACCCCGCCTTCGCCTACGAACTTGCCGTGATTGTCGAAGCGGGCATCCAGCGGATGTACGTGGACGGCATCGACGAGTTCTATTACGTCACCATCGACAACGAGAACGAAGTGCAGCCGCCCATGCCGGAGGATGGCCGCCCCCACGAGGAAATCCGCGACGGCATCCTGCGCGGGCTGTACCGCTTTCAGAAGAGCGGGAATACGAAGGCCAAGCTGCGGGCGCAGCTCCTCGCCAGCGGCCCGGCGATGGGCGCGGCGCTGGAAGCCGTCACGATGCTGGAGGGCTACGGGGTCGCCGCCGACGTGTGGTCGGTCACGAGTTACAAGGAACTCCACCAAGACGCCCTGCTGACCCAGCGGCACAACATGCTGCACCCGCAAGACGAGCCGCGCGTCAGCTACGTGGCCTCGCAACTGAGTAGGGAAAACGCGCCGGGCGTCATCGTCTCGGTCAGCGATTACGTCAAGCTCGGCGCGGACGGCCTGAACGGGCACCTCGACCGCAAGGTCTGGACGCTGGGCACTGACGGCTTCGGGCGCTCGGAAGCCCGCGCTGAGCTGCGCGACTTCTTCGAGGTGGACGCCAAGCATGTGGTCCTCGCGACCCTGTACGCCCTGCAACGTGACGGCAAGGTGAAGGGCGACGTGGTGGCGGGGGCCATTGCAGACCTCGGCATCGACCCGGAGCGCGTGGCCCCCGTCCTGCGCTGACGTGCAGCGCCGAGGGGTCGAGCAGTCAAGGAGTCAGGACGGCTCCCCCCCGACCCCTCGACTTCCGACCCCTAGACCCCCTCCCAAGGAGCCTCCAACATGGCGACAGAACTCAGGCTGCCCGACGTGGGCGACAACATCGAGCAGGGCACCGTGGTGACGGTGCTCGTGAAGCCGGGCGACCAGGTCAGCGAAGGGCAGCCCATCATCGAAATCGAGACCGACAAGGCGGTCGTGGAGGTCCCGGCGAACGCTGCGGGCACCGTCGAGCGGGTGCACGTTCAGGTCGGCGACACCGTGAAGGTGGGGGGCGTCCTTCTGACGCTGCGTGGCGCGGGCGGGCCAGCCCCGGCCTCCGCTCCTGCCGCCGAGCCGGAAGCTCCCACGGTCGCGCCGGAGTCGGGCACCGCCAACCGGGTCGCCCAGGCCCAGCAGGAGGCGCAAAAGGAGCAGGCCAGCAGCGCGGGGCGTCCGGCTTCTCCTCCGGAGCGCACGCCCACCCAGTCCGCGCCCAGCCAAGCTCCCGGTGCCCAGCGGCCCTATGACACCCAGACCTACGATGGCCGTCCCCTGGTGCCCGCCGCGCCCAGCGTACGCCGGCTCGCCCGCGAGCTGGGGGTGGACATCCGCGCGGTGCACGGCACCGGCATCGCCGGGCGCATCAGCGAGGAAGACGTGCGGCGGGCGGCGGAAGGCGGTCAGCGGCCAGCGGCCAGCGCTCAGCCCGCGGCGGCCCCGGCTCCGGCTCCGGCCCCCGCGCAGGCCGCGCCCCTCCCCAACTTCGAGAAGTGGGGGGCCGTGCGCCGCGAGGACATGAGCGGCATTCGCAAGGCGACCGTGCGCTCCATGACCCAGTCTTGGACAACCATCCCGATGGTCACCCACTTCGACAAGGCCGACGTGACCCGCATGGAGGAGACACGCCGTCAGTTCGGAGCGCGGGTGGAAAAGGCGGGCGGCAAGCTCACCATGACCCACATCCTGATGAAGGTCGTGGCGAACGCCCTGCGGAAGTTCCCCAAGTTCGGGGCGTCGCTCGACCTAGAGCGGCAACAGGTCGTCTACAAGGAATACGTCCACCTCGGCGTGGCGGTCGATACGCCGCAGGGCCTCCTCGTGCCCGTCTTGCGCGACGCCGACCGCAAGAGCATCACCGAGATTGTGCTGGAGCTAAGCGAGCTGGCGGAAAAGGCCCGCGAGCGCAAGCTGAAGCCCGACGAGATGCAGGGGGCGACCTTTACCATCTCCAACCTCGGCGGGATTGGGGGCACCGGCTTCACGCCCATCGTCAACAGCCCGGAGGTGGCCATCCTGGGCGTGTCGCGCGGCGGCATGGAGCCGGTGTGGAACAAGGAGACGGGCACCTTCGAAGCCCGCAACATGCTTCCCCTCAGCCTGACCTACGACCACCGCCTCATCGACGGCGCGGACGCGGCCCGCTTCTTGCGGTATGTGTGCGAGGCGCTGGAAGACCCCTTCCTCATCTCGCTGTAACGGCCCTTGCGCCCAGCCCCCCATCCCCGTGGTGGGGGGCTTTGACGTGCCACGCCGCCTAAAAAACGCCCCCGACGAGGGGGGCGGTAGAGAAGGGAGAAGCGGTCAGCGGCGGTCAGGGCCGTCCGGGTCCTCGCCGGGATGGGGTGGGGCCGACTGGCTGGGCGGGACGTAGCCGGGGTTGGGGTCAGTGGCGGCATTCAGGCGGTCCGCGTGGGTTGCCACGCTGGTGCTGGCGCTGATGTCCACGCCCGCCGGGAAGGTGCGGTCCAGGAGGGCACCGTCTACACCGACGTCCGCGATGGTCTGCGCTCCGGCGTAGTCGGGGGCCTGGGGCGCGTGCTCCATCGCCTCCGGGTCGCGGGTGGCGAGGTGGTCAAACTGGTGGGTCACCGCGCCGGGGTCGACGGCGGGCATCGTCACGCCCTTGCCCTCGTCGGCGCTCGCCACCCGGTCCTCGGCGGGGGTCGAGGTGTAGCGGTCTTGGTGAACGTCCTTGGGGTCATGGGTCTGAAAGCCCGTGCGGGAGTCGGGCTGACCCGTCACCTCATTCACGGGGGTCGGAGTCCGGCGCTCGCGGTCCTCGTCGGGGCGGCCATCTCGGAAGTCGTCCATGGGTTCAGTGTCGTCCCTCACGCGGGGTGCCCGCATTCCGGCTTCCTTGAGGCTCGCGCGGGACGGCGCTCATGGGGGGATTAGGCCCGCGCCCGCACCACCATCGCGATGCCCATGCCCCCGCCGATGCACAGGCTGGCGACCCCGGTTTCCTTGCCGGAACGCCGCAGGGCGTGGATGAGGGTCACGAGCACCCGCGCCCCCGACGCCCCGATGGGGTGCCCCAGCGCGATGGCCCCGCCCGTCACGTTGACCCGTGCGGGGTCCACACCGAGGTCGCGCACGACCGCGAGGCTTTGGGCGGCAAAGGCTTCATTCAGCTCGAAGAGGTCCACGTCGCCGACCCCCATTCCGGCCCGCTCCAGCGCGACCGGTACCGCCTTGGCTGGGCCGATGCCCATGATGCGGGGGTCGACGCCAATCGCCGCGTAGCTCGTAATCTCAGCCAGGATGGGCAGGCCGTTCGCCTGCGCGTAGCCCTCGGTCGTCACGGCCAGCATCGCCGCCCCGTCGTTGAGGCCAGAGGCGTTCCCGGCGGTTACGGTGCCGCCCGGCTTGAAGGCGGGCTTGAGCTTGGCGAGCGCTTCGGCGGTGGCGCCGGGGCGCACGTACTCGTCTCTGTCAAAGAGGACGGGTCCCTTTTTGCTCGGTACCTCGACCGGAACAAGCTCGTCCGCAAAGGCCCCCGACTCGATCGCCGCCGCTGCCCGGCGCTGGCTTTCCACGGCAAAGGCGTCCTGCTCTTCTCGCGAGAGCTTCCACTCCTCGGCGATGTTCTCCGCGGTGATGCCCATATGTACGTCGTGGAACACGTCGGTCAGGCCGTCTTTGAGGATGGAGTCGAGGGCCTGCGTGTGCCCCAGGCGGTAGCCCTGGCGGGCGCGGGGCAGCAGGTAAGGAGCGCCGCTCATGCTCTCGGCGCCGCCCGCGAGGTAAAGCTGGCCATCGCCCGATTTCAGGCCCTGCACGGCGCTCACGACGGCCTGGAGGCCCGACCCGCACACCCGGTTGACCGTCTGCCCCGGCACGTGCTGGGGCAAGCCGGAGCGCAGCGCAATCTGCCGGGCCACGTTCATGCCCTGCCCGGCTTGCAAGACGTTGCCGACGATCACGTCCGCGACCTCGTCCGGGTTGACCCCCTCCAGAATCGCCCGCGTCGCCGTCACGCCGAGGTCGACCGCCGAAACGTCGGCCAGGGTGCCCAGAAAGCTGCCGATGGGCGTGCGGCGCGCTGCCGTAATCACCAGGGTGTCTGCGCTCTTCATGGGGGCAATCTAACGCGGGGGGCGTTCCCGCCTGGCCGGGTCGTCCCTGCCCCCCGAACGGCTCCGGTACGCTGCCTCCATGACCCGCCCCGCCCCGCATGGCCGCGCCGATTATCCGCACCACCAGCCCACCCCGACCCGCTGGGCCGACAATGACGTGTACGGCCACGTCAACAACGTGACCTACTACGCGTATTTCGATACCGCCGTGAACCGCTACCTCGTCGCCCAGGGGGTGCTGGACGTGCAGGCAGGGGGGATCATCGGGCTGGTCGTGGAGACGGGCTGCACCTTTTTTGCGCCCGCCGCTTTTCCGGACCTTCTCAGCGTGGGCGTGCGCGTGGCGCACCTGGGGCGCAGCAGCGTGCGGTATGAGCTAGCCGTCTTTCGGGAGGGAGAGGACCTGGCCTGTGCTCAGGGCCACTTCGTGCATGTGTACGTGGACCGGAAGACCAGACGGCCCGTGCCGTTGCCGGACGCCTTGCGAGCGGCGCTGGAGGAGCTATGGACCCACGGCTGACCGTCCCTTCCTGAGGGGTCACCGCAACCCGCCCGCCGGTCAGAGCGGGCGGAAGTGAAGAGCTGAGGCGTTACCCCTGGTTGCTCGCGGGGACGTTGCGGGCTTCCTCGACGTCCTTTTTCTCCTTGTGGCCGTCGTGCTCGGTGTTGCGGGCGGCGTTGGCCTCGCGGTCATTGACCCCCTTGAATGAAGGTTTGTCGTCATGCTCGATGTCGTGCACTTCTTTCTTGTTGCGCTCGTACTGGTCGGGCTGGCTGGTGTGGCCCTTGTTCTTGTCATCTTTGTCTGGCATGGCCCCAGCCTGACAGCCAGCGCGGGGGGTCAGCCGCAAGAAACTTCAAGCCGGGTTTAGAGATGGGCCTCCCTACAGCCGGGGCAGGGTCACGCCCCGCTGTCCCTGGTACTTGCCGCCCCGGTCGCCGTAGGTCACTTCCGGCCGCTCGCCCTCAAAAAAGAGGAGCTGCACGCAGCCCTCAAAGGCGTACATCTTGGCCGGAAGGGGAGTGGTATTGGAAAACTCCAGGGTGACGTGGCCCTCCCAGCCGGGTTCGAGGGGCGTCACGTTGGCGACGATGCCGACGCGGGCGTAGGTGCTTTTGCCCAGCGCCACCACCATGACGTTTTCTGGAATCCGCAGGTATTCCACGCTGCGGGCGAGCACGAACGAGTTGGGCGGAATGATGATTTCAGGAGCCTGGATATCGATAAAGGCCCGCGCGTCGAACGCCTTGGGGTCCACGATGGTGTTGCCGTGCGCGTTGGTAAAGACCTTCCACTCGTCGGCGCAGCGCAGGTCGTAGCCGTAGCTGCTCAGGCCGTAGGAGATGACCTGCCCCTGCTGCGCGGTGCGGACCAGGCGGTCCTCAAAGGGGTCAATCATGCCCGCGTGGGCCAGCTCGCGGATGCGCCAGTCGGGAAGGATGCTCATGGGGCGCATGCTAGCGGGCGCGGCTGGCCGGGGACGGGGTAGCCTTCATCCGTGAGGCTCGCGGTCATCAGCGACGTGCATGGCAATGCCCCCGCGCTGGAGGCAGTGCTGCGGGACCTGCGGGCCGAGACGCCCGACCTGGTGGTCAACCTGGGCGACCAGGTAGAGGGGGCGGCAAATCCAGCGCGGGCGGCAGCCCTCCAGCACGAGCTGGCGCAGGCCGGAGCGCTGGAGGTGCGGGGCAACAACGAGGAGAAGTTCTGGCCGGGCGGTCGGCGCTCGGCCCTCGCCCGCGAGTACGGCGCGTGGCTGGAGACGCAACTGGACGCGCGGGCGCGGGCGCGGCTCGCGGCCCTCCCCCTAACGGTCCGCTCCCTGGATGGCCGAGTCTTCGCCTGTCACGGCACCCCGGCTTCCGCCTGGGAGAGTTTGCTGTGGGCCTGGCAGCCAGAGGGCACCGGGGGGTTCTACCGCGCCCGCGACCCCCGCGCTCTGGCGGACCTCGTCGGGCCGCTGGGGGCCGAGGTCGTCCTGTGCGGGCACACCCACCGCCCCGGCGCGACACGGGTGGGAGATACGCTGGTGGTCAATGCCGGGGCCGTCAGCGAGCAGGTGGACGGCGACCCCCGCGCCCGCTGGACCCTGCTGGAATGCCGCCGGGGGCGCTGGACAGCCGACTTCCGCGCCGTGCCCTACGACCTGGAGGCGGCGGTGCGCTGGGCGCAGCGGCACAGTCCCTTTGGGGAGGACGTCGCGGCGCTGCTGCGGTCGGGGACCTTCGAGGTGCGGGGCGGGTAGGCTGGCCCCATGCGAGGCGTGATGGCGACGGTGGGGCTGGCCCTGCTGGGGACGGCGGCGGCACAGGGCGGGTGCGGGGGCGAGGCGGGAAGTCCGTCCTGGGTCAAGCCAGGCGTCTTTCGCGGCACGCTGGGAGGGCAGGCGGTCGTCCTGGAGCTGGGTCTGCGCGACGACGGCGAGGCCGCCCGCTACTTCTACGAACGCTTCGGCGTCAACATTCGCCTGAAGCCGGGCCGCGTGGGCACCGCCCTGGTGCTGCGCGAGGAAGTCTGGACCCTGGCGGGCATAAAGGTCACGGGCTGCCTGCGTCTCGAACGGGCCGGGGCAAGCCTGCGCGGAAGCTGGAGCAGCCCGGACGGGCGCACGACCCTTCCCGTCTCGCTCGCCCCGCTGGACGTGACGCGCCTGCCCCTCAACCTCCCCGACTCCCCCGGCCTGCGGCGGTTGCGAGACGCTGCCCCCCTCACCTTCCTCAAGCTCAACCGGGCATGGGCGCAGGAGGCCGGGGGTGCTCGCGTCCGGGAGCCGCTGAGCGGCGTGCGCTACCCACGCGTGCCGGGTGGAAGCGCCGCCCTGAATGCGGCCCTGCAAGACCGGCAGCTCGAACACGCCGCCAACGCCCTCGACTGCCGGGCGGGGCTGGAGGGGGCGGGCGAGGACGCTTACCAGGTCGAGGCTCAGGTAACCCTCCTGCGCTCCCGCCTGGTCAGCCTGTTCGAGCAGGCGGGCTACTTCTGCGGCGGCGCTCACCCCGACCATTTCGACGTGGGCCTCATCCTCGACCGCGCGACGGGCCGCCCGGTGCCGCTGACGGCCATCTGGCCGGGGCTGACGCCCGCGCGCCTGGCTGCCCTCTACCTCGCCCGCAGCGGCGCGGACGCCGAATGCCGCGAGGGGCTGACAGGCAGCCCATGGGGGTTGACTGCCCACCTCACCCCGCAGGGGCTGGCGCTCACGCCCACGGGCCTGCCGCACGTCGCGAGCGCGTGCGCGAAGACGGTCACGCTCCCCTTTGCTCCCCTGCGTGCCCAGGCAGACCCCAGGGGGCTGTACTTCCGCGATCTCTATCCCCGTTAGGGAGGGCAACAGGCGCCCCGCAGAAAACCCGGAGCGCGTGCCTGGCCCTTCGCCTCACCCCTTCAGTTTGCGGGTGATGTCCACCTGCCGCCGGGCCTGGTGGCGGATGCTGGCCTTGTCTTCCTCGCTGAGGGGCTGGCCGTTTGCGGTCACACTCGCCCCGTAGGGGTTGCCGCCCGACGCAAAGATGACGGGGTCGGTGTAGCCGGGGGGCACGATGATGGCCCCCCAGTGCGCGGCCATGAAGTACAGGGTTTGGAGGGTGGTTTCCTGGCCGCCGTTGGAGTTCTGGGCGCTCGTCATCGCGCTGAAGGTCTTGTTCGCCAGCGCCCCCGACGCCCACAGCGGACCCAGCGTATCGATAAAGACCCGCAGTTGGCTCGCCGCGCCGCCCCAGCGGGTGGGCGTGCTGATGAGGATGGCGTCCGTGTTCTGCATGTCGTCGGGGGTCGCTTCGGGGATATGGGCGGTGCGCTCCTGCTGCGCCTTCCACGCCTCCTGGCTGTCGACGACGCTTTGCGGAGCCGTCTCGCGGGCTTTGACCAACCGCACCTCGGCCCCGGCTTCGCGGGCCGCCTCCGCCGCCACCTCCGCCATCTGGTGGTTCGTGCCGTAGGTCGAGTAATAGAGAATCGTCATCCGCACTGGGTTCGTCATGGCCTCAGCGTACCCTTGCGAGCTAAATAGTTCAATGTTAAGCGGTCGGCCAAGCTGGACATGGCGAGGCATTCGGCGCCTTGTTCAGCTTGGCCCACAGGGGTCTAGCAGCCCATCAGACGCGGATGATGACGCGGGCAGAGTCGTCCTCCAGGTGCACGGTGTCGATAAAGCGCACCACGCGGGTGGCGTAGCCCATGACCAGCGTGTGGGTGCGGGCACCCCCGCCAAAGCGCCGCACCCCATTGAGGAGTTCGCCGTAGGTGATGCCCGTCGCCGAAAAGACAATCTGGTTTCCGGGAGCCAGTTCGTCGGTTTTGTAGACCTTGTGCTCGTTCACCCCCATCTGCGCGAAGCGCGCGCGCATGGCGTCGTCCTCGGCGATGAAGCGGCCCTGAATCTCGGCCCCCAGGCACTTCATCGCTGCTGCCGAGAGCACGCCTTCGGGGGCGCCGCCCGACCCCATCAGCGCGTGGACCCCGGTGCCGCGCACGCCCACGGCGAGGCTGGCGACGACGTCCCCATCGCCAATCAGCTTGACGCGGGCACCCGCCGCCCGCACCCGGCGAATCAGGTCGGCGTGCCGCTCGCGGTCGAGGATGGTCACGAGTAGGTCCTCGACGCCGCGCTCCAGGCTCTGGGCGATGGCGGCGAGGTTGGCCTCGACCGGCCAATCGAGGTGCACCCGTCCGGCGGCGGGGGGCGGCACGACGAGTTTGTCCATGTAGCAGTCGGGTGCGTGCATCAGGCCGCCGCGCTCGGACAGCGCGATGACCGCCAGGCCGTTGGGCAGCCCCTTGGCGGTCACCGAGGTGCCCTCCACCGGGTCGACGGCGATGTCAACCTCGTACTGCCCGCGCCCCAGCTCCTCGCCGATATAGAGCATCGGGGCCTCGTCCATCTCGCCCTCGCCGATGACGACCCGGCCCCGGATATCCAGGCTGCTCAGCAACTCGCGCATGGCCTCGGTGCCCGCCTGGTCCACCGCGTTCTTGTCGCCCATGCCGACCCAGCGGCTCGCGGCCAGCGCCGCGCCCTCAGTCACCCGCGCGGTTTCCAGCACCAGCGCATGCTCGAAACTTCCGGCCCGGACCGCCCGCACGGGGGGGGCGGCCTGCTCTTTGTGCTTGCCCGTCATGGTTGGACGCTAACACGTCCGCACCAAAAACCCGCATTGGGAGCGATTCCAAGCAGGGCGTCGGCTCAGCGCAAGACGCCGAGCCACACCAGCCCCAGCCACAGCCCCACCGGGACCGCCAGCGTCAGCACGGTCAGCTTGAGCAGCTGCCACCAGTCGTTCAGGAACTCGCGCATGGGCCGAGGGGAGCAGGGGAGGGGAGACCGCCTTTGCGCTCAGCTCCACCCTGTTCCGGCGGAGGCTCCTCGCGGGGGCGGGGTCTTTAAACTGCGGGACATGACCCTCCACGACCTCGCCGGGCAGCCCGCGCCGCCTTCCCTCCTGACCAACATCCCGCGCCTGGTGGCCCACTACTACGAAACGCGGCCCGACCCCGCGCAGGCGTTCCAGCGCGTCTCTTTCGGCACGAGCGGCCACCGGGGCACGTCCCTGAATGGCTCGTTCAACGAGGCGCACATCCTCGCCGTCGCGCAGGCGGTCGCGGAGCACCGGGCGGCAGCGGGCATCACCGGGCCGCTGTACCTGGGCCTCGACACGCACGCCCTGAGCGAACCCGCTTGGATGACGGCGCTGTGCGTGCTCGTCGCCAACGGGGTGCGGGTGCGTGCCCAGCCCGGCTTCTTCACGCCCACGCCGCTGGTCAGTCACGCCATCTTGAACCACAACCGCGCTGCTCCGGACGGCGCGGCGGACGGCATCGTCATCACCCCCAGCCACAACCCCCCCCAGGACGGCGGCTTTAAATACAACCCGCCGTCGGGCGGCCCCGCCGACACCGACGTGACGCGGGCGGTGCAAAACCGAGCGAACGCCCTGCTGGAGAGCGGCTTGCGCGACGTGCGGCGCGTGAGCTTGGACGACGCCTTGACCGCGCTGGAGCCGTTCGACTTCATCACGCCGTATGTCGCCGAACTCGGCGAAGTGATTGACCTCGCGGCCATCCGGGAAAGCGGGGTGCGGCTGGGTGTCGACCCCCTGGGTGGCTCTGGCCTGCCCGTGTGGGAGGCGATTCGGGACATGCACGGCCTCCACCTCACCATCGTCAATGAGACGGTCGACCCTCGCTTTGCCTTCATGCCGCTCGACCGCGACGGCAAAATCCGCATGGACTGCTCTAGCCCCCACGCGATGGCGGGGCTGCTGCGCCTGAGGGGTGACTTTGACGTGGCCGTCGGCAACGACCCCGACGCCGACCGTCACGGCATCGTGACCGAAGGCGGCCTGATGAATCCCAACCACTACCTCGCGGTCATGATTGATTACCTCTTCCGGCACCGCCCCGGCTGGAGCGCGGAGGCGGGCGTGGGTAAGACGCTGGTGTCGAGCGCCCTCATCGACCGGGTGGCGGCGGGCTTGGGGCGGCGGCTCGTCGAGGTGCCCGTCGGCTTCAAGTACTTCGTGGAGGGCCTGCTGTCCGGCTCGCTGGGCTTTGGCGGCGAGGAGAGCGCGGGCGCGAGCTTCCTGCGCATGAACGGCGGGGCGTGGAGCACCGACAAAGACGGCATCATCCCCGGCCTGCTCGCTGCCGAAATCACCGCCAAGACCGGGCAGACCCCCGCGCAGCGCTTCGCGGCCCTGACCGCGCAGTACGGCGAAACGGCCTATGACCGCCAGGACGCGCCCGCCACCGCCGCCCAGAAAAAGGTGTTGTCCAACCTCAGCCCGGAGGAGGTCACGGCTTCCACCCTGGCGGGCGACCCCATCACCGCGAAGCTCACCCGCGCCCCCGGCAATGGCCAGAGCATCGGCGGCCTGAAGGTCACGACCGAGCACGCCTGGTTCGCCGCTCGGCCCAGCGGCACCGAGGACGTGTACAAAATCTACGCCGAGAGCTTCAGGGGCGAAGCGCACCTGCGGCAGGTTATGGAAGAAGCCCGCGAGGTCGTGTCGGCGGCCCTGCGGGCTGGGGGGGCCGCGTGACCCCCGCCGCGCACACCGTCATCACCCGCGAGGAAATCACCGGGGTCGAGTTCGACTGGTTTGCCGCCGACGCTGCCGGGCACATCGGGCAGTTCATGGCGGCGGGCGACCCCCACGTGCCGGGGGCGGCCCTCGTCTCCGAGGAACTCCTCGAAGCCCTGCACGTCTGGATTGACACCCGCCCCGAACGCGAGGAGGCCAACGCGCTCGCGGGCGGCTTTGACGAACACCTCACCCCGCCCCAGCGCCGGGGGGCTTACGTCTACGACCATGTGCCCGGCGAACCCGGCGTGTACCGCCTGGTGGCCGCGCCCCGCCAGCCCCTGCACGTCTCCGAGCTGCCAGAGCACCTGCGGGCCTACCTCACAGACCTGACCCTCCCCCTGCCCCTGGGCACTCCCCGCCTGCGGGTGGACCAGGCGGGCGGCGCCGAAGAGTGCCCCGGCTGAGGGATGGGCCAGGGCCAGCAAAGCAGGGCCAGCCAAAGGGGCAAGAAATAAGGCGTGCGCCCCGTCCTTGCGCCCCTGACGCCGCAGGCGGTATGCTACTCCGGTTGACAACGGCCCGGTACGGGGTTGCACCAGGGACGTTGTTCGGCACGCGCGGGACCGGGGCCGGGTGCTGACGGCCTAGAGCGGCACTTCCCGCGTCGATCACCTCGGCTGTTTCCTGTCAACCCGTTCCTGCTCCCGCCCTCCGCAGAGGGGGGCGCGTGGGCGGGACAAGCCGCACGAAGTGCCAGCAAAGCACCGTGCCCAGTAAGGAGTGATTCACCCTGCCTACCACCCAGCAACTGCTCCGCAAGGGGCGCGCCACCCTGCAAAAGAAGAGCAAGGTTCCGGCCCTCAAGGGCAGCCCTTTCCGCCGCGGCGTGTGCACGGTCGTCAAGACCACCACCCCCAAGAAGCCCAACTCGGCGCTGCGCAAGATTGCCCGCGTGCGCCTCAGCAGCCAGTTTGAGGTCACGGCTTACATCCCCGGCGAGGGCCACAACCTCCAGGAACACTCGGTCGTGCTCATCCGCGGGGGCCGCGTCAAGGACCTCCCCGGCGTGCGTTACCACATCGTGCGCGGCACCCTCGACACCCAGGGCGTCAAGGACCGCAACAAGAGCCGTTCCAAGTACGGCACCAAGAAGCCCAAGGCGGGCGCTGCCGCCGCTGGCAAGAAGAAGTAACGGCGGGTCCCGCCCCGGCAAAGCCACAACGGAATACTGGAATACTTAAGAGGTAAGGAGCTACAGCATGGCACGTCGCCGCAGAGCAGAAGTGCGCCCCCTCCAGCCCGACCTGGTCTACCAGGACGTGCTGGTGAGCGCGATGATTAACCGCATCATGGAAGACGGCAAGAAGAACCTCGCTTCGCGCATCTTCTACGGAGCTTGCCGCCTGGTGCAGGAGCGCACCGGTCAGGAGCCGCTCAAGGTCTTTAAGCAGGCCTTTGACAACGTCAAGCCCCGCGTCGAGGTCCGCAGCCGCCGCGTGGGGGGCAGCACCTACCAGGTGCCCGTCGAGGTGAGCGCCCGCCGTCAGCAGAGCCTGACCCTGCGCTGGATGCTCGCCGCGGTGGAAAGCCGCCCCGAACGCACCGCCATCGAGCGTCTCGCGGGCGAAATCATGGACGCCGCTCAGGGCCGCGGCGGGGCCATCAAGAAGAAAGACGACGTGGAGCGCATGGCGGAAGCCAACCGCGCCTACGCCCATTACCGCTGGTAAGACGGGCCACAACGGGACGGAAGTGGGCTGCTCCGCTTCCGCCCACGTTCCCAAGGGAGTCATCATGACCACCAAAGCGCAGAGTTATCTCACGCACTTCCGCAATATCGGGATTGCCGCGCACATCGACGCGGGCAAGACTACGACCACCGAGCGCATCCTGTACTACACCGGGCGCAACCGCAACATCGGCGAGGTGCACGACGGGGCCGCCACGATGGACTGGATGGAGCAGGAGCGCGAGCGCGGCATCACCATCACGGCGGCGGCCACCACCGCCAAGTGGAAGCGCTCCGGCACCGACGACGAGTACACCATCAACATCATCGACACCCCCGGCCACGTGGACTTCACCATTGAAGTCGAGCGCTCCATGCGCGTGCTGGACGGCGCAGTGGCGGTCTTTGACTCCTCGCAGGGCGTCGAGCCGCAGTCGGAAACGGTGTGGCGTCAGGCCGACCGCTACGGGGTGCCCCGCATCGCCTTCTCCAACAAGATGGACAAGACGGGCGCGAGCTTCGAACTCGTGGTGAACGACATCCGCGAGCGCCTCGGCGCGATTCCGGCCCCCATCCAGTACCCGATGGGCCAGGAAAGCGAATTTAAGGGCATCATCGACCTCGTGCGTCAGCGGGCCTACACCTACACGAACGACCTGGGCACCGAAATCCAGGAGCACGACGTGCCTGCCGAGTACGCGGACAAGGTCGCCGAGATGCGTCAGCAGCTCATCGAAGCCGCTGCCGAAGTCGACGAAGACCTGATGATGATGTACCTCGAAGGGCAAGAACCCAGCGTCGAGCAGCTCGTCGCGGCGATTCGCAAGGGCACTATCGAGAAGCGCATCTTCCCGGTGCTGTGCGGCTCTTCCCTCAAGAACAAGGGTGTGCAGCTCCTGCTCGACGCGGTCGTCGATTACCTGCCCAGCCCGCTGGACATCCCCGCCATCAAGGGCACGACCGAGAGCGGCGACGTCATCGAGTACCCTGCCGACCCCGAAGGCAAGCTCGCGGCGCTGGCGTTCAAAATCATGGCTGACCCCTACGTGGGCCGCCTGACCTTCGTGCGCATCTACTCCGGCACCCTGCAAAGCGGGTCGTACGTCTACAACGCTTCCAAAGAGAAGCGCGAGCGCGTCGGTCGCCTGCTGAAGATGCACGCCAACAGCCGCGAGGAAGTTACCGAACTCAAGGCCGGGGAACTCGGCGCCGTGATTGGCCTCAAGGACGCGGGCACGGGCAACACCCTGATTGGCGACGGCGACGAGCGCGTGCTGCTCGAAAGCATCGATGTGCCGGAGCCGGTCATCAAGCTGGCCATCGAACCCAAGACCAAGGCTGACCAGGAAAAGATGGCCATCGGCCTGCAAAAGCTCGCCGAAGAAGACCCCACCTTCAAGGTGGAGTCTGACCCAGAAAGTGGCCAGACCACCATCGCCGGGATGGGCGAGTTGCACCTCGAAATCCTGGTGGACCGCCTCAAGCGCGAGTACAAGGTGGATGCCAACGTGGGGGCGCCGCAGGTGGCCTACCGCGAGACCATCACCAAGCCGGTCGAGGTGGACAGCAAGTTCGCTCGCCAGTCGGGTGGTCGCGGTCAGTACGGTCACGTCAAGCTGCGGGTTGAGCCGCTGGAACCCGGCGCGGGCTTCATCTTCGAAAACGCCGTTGTGGGCGGCACCGTGCCCAAGGAGTACATCGGGCCGGCCCAGAAGGGTGTGGAAGAAGCCATGCAGAGCGGCCCCATGCTGGGCTTCCCGGTCGTGGACCTCAAGGTCACCCTGTACGACGGCAGCTACCACGAGGTCGACTCCAGCGAAATGGCCTTTAAGATTGCGGGCAGCATGGGCCTCAAGGAAGCCGTCCAGAAGGGCAGCCCCGCCATCCTGGAACCCATCATGCGCGTCGAGGTCACCACGCCGGAGGAGTACATGGGCGACATCATCGGCGACCTGAACAGCCGCCGGGGTCAAATCCAGGGCATGGAAGCTCGCGGCAACGCGCAGATTGTGAAGGCCTTTGTGCCCCTCTCGGAGATGTTCGGCTACGCCACCGACATGCGTTCCAAGACCCAGGGCCGCGCGAGCTACTCCATGTTCTTCGACCACTACTCGCCGGTGCCCACCAACCTCGCCCAGCAGCTGATGAAGAAGTAGATCGCCCCCAGGCGACCACCGCGTCAGCCGCCGCAAGCGTCCCCCACGGGGGGCGCTTTTTTTCCTGTTTGTTCATGGGGTTTTTTATGGGCTTCGCGTTGATGAGCCTCGTGCTTGTTGGGGGAGTGAATGCTTTAGCCTGCTCGCATGAGTGCGCCTGCTCCTGCTCCGCTGGCCCGGCCTCCTCGCCTGGGGCTGCTGACCACCCCCCTCCTCATTGCCCTGATTTACAACGCCATCTCGCTGCTCACCCTGCCCTTTTCCGGGCCGACCATTCGGCAACTGCTCGCGGAGTTGGCGGCAACGACGGGCCAGCCCCCCCTTCAGCTCAGCGACGCGCAGATTCAGACGGTGCTGTGGCTGTCGTTTGCGCTCACCTCGGCCCTGGTGCTGTGGCTGTACGCCACCCGGCGGGCGGTGTTGGAGGGACGGCGCTGGGGGTGGGTTTCCACCCTGGTGATTGCGGTCCTGAGCCTGCTCGTCTTGCCCTTGGGCACGGTGCTGGGGGCCGTGATGCTCTTCGGCCTCTTTGACCGCGAGGTGCGGGCCTATCTGCACCGTTGAGGCCCGCTGAGCGTGGGGCCGCGGGGCTTGCAGCTCCGGGCCGGATTAGGTAGCCTAACAAGTCGGTGCGGCAAAAGGCGCTGCTTGATGCCGCAACGTGCCAGCAAGGCAGGACACTGCCCTGGCGGGAATCAACCCAATGTGGGAGCGCGCCCACAGACCCGATCAAAGGGTTCTTTTGGCGTGCCCACCCACCGCTTGGAGGAACGAAGATGGCAAAAGGAACGTTTGAGCGGACGAAGCCTCACGTGAACGTGGGGACGATCGGGCACGTCGACCACGGAAAGACGACGCTGACGGCGGCGATTACCTTCACGGCGGCGGCGATGGACCCCACCGTCGAAACCCTGGCCTACGACCAGATTGACAAGGCCCCCGAAGAAAAGGCCCGCGGCATCACCATCAACACCTCGCACGTCGAGTACAACACCGCCACCCGCCACTACTCGCACGTCGACTGCCCCGGCCACGCTGACTACGTCAAGAACATGATCACCGGCGCGGCCCAGATGGACGGCGCGATCCTGGTCGTCTCCTCCGCGGACGGCCCCATGCCCCAGACCCGCGAGCACATCCTGCTCGCCCGTCAGGTCGGCGTGCCCTACATCGTCGTCTTTATGAACAAGGTCGACATGGTCGACGACGAAGAACTGCTCGAACTCGTGGAGATGGAAGTGCGCGAGCTGCTCTCCAAGTACGAGTTCCCCGGCGATGACCTCCCGGTGGTCAAGGGCAGCGCGCTGCAAGCCCTCGAAGCCCTGCAAGCCAACCCCAAGACCGCCCGCGGCGAAAACCAGTGGGTGGACCGCATCTGGGAACTGCTGGACGCGATTGACTCGTACATCCCCACGCCGGAGCGTGACACCGACAAGGCGTTCTTGATGCCGGTCGAAGACGTGTTCACCATCACGGGCCGCGGCACGGTGGCGACGGGCCGCGTGGAGCGCGGCATCGTGAAGGTGCAAGACGAAGTGGAAATCGTGGGGCTGCGCGACACCAAGAAGACGACGGTGACGGGCGTGGAAATGCACCGCAAGCTGCTCGACCAGGGCATGGCGGGGGACAACGTGGGCGTGCTGCTGCGCGGGGTGGCGCGTGACGACGTGGAGCGCGGTCAGGTGCTGGCGAAGCCAGGGTCCATCACGCCGCACACCAAGTTCGAGGCCAGCGTGTATGTGCTGTCCAAGGACGAGGGTGGTCGTCACTCGGCGTTCTTCGGGGGGTACCGCCCGCAGTTCTACTTCCGCACGACGGACGTGACGGGCGTGGTGGAGCTGCCTGAAGGCGTGGAGATGGTGATGCCCGGCGACAACGTGACCTTCTCGGTGGAGCTGATTAAGCCCATCGCCATGGAAGAAGGCCTGCGCTTCGCCATCCGCGAGGGTGGCCGCACCGTCGGCGCCGGCGTCGTCACCAAGGTCCTGGAGTAACCTTCCACCTGCCGGAAGAGGGCCGCACATGGCCCTCTTCTTTCTTCTTTGGATGCACTCCTTTGAGGCTACCCGCTCGCATTTGTGTTCCTTGGGTGGACACTCCCCGCCGCACTGCCTATAATCCCAATGTTGCCCGCCCCAAGGCGGGCTTTTACCAGCGCCGCCCATGAGGGGCCGGAGAGCTGGGAGCGCCGATATCCCCAGGGCGGCGCGAAAGGAGCAGCATCATGGCGAAAGACGGACCGCGCATCATCGTGAAGATGGAAAGCACCGCTGGCACGGGCTTCTACTACACGACCACCAAAAACCGCCGCAACACTCAGGCCAAGCTCGAACTGCGTAAGTACGACCCGGTGGCCAAAAAGCACGTCGTGTTCAAGGAAAAGAAGGTCTGAGGTCGCGGTGGGGCCTGCCCTCCTCTAAGGCGGCGTCCCCAGCAGCGGCTCTAGCCTTTCGCCCCACGTGACGGGCAAGGTGAGCGCATGAATCTGATGCAGTATTTGCGGGATTCCCGTGCCGAACTCGCCAAGGTGACCTGGCCGACGCGTCAGGGCGTCATCGAGGGCACGCAGGCCGTGCTGATTTTCGTGGTGGCCCTGACCCTCATCGTGTTCGCGATGGATTCCCTCTTCGGCTTTCTCGTCCGGGCGGCGCTGCCATGAGCATCGAGTGGTACGCCGTCCATACCTACGTGGGCCAGGAAGACCGGGTGCAGCAGCACCTGCTGGAGCGTGCCCGCAAGCTGGGCATGCACCAGACCAAGATTTTCCAGGTCCTGCAACCCACTGAAAAGACCATCGAAATTCAAGAAGGCGGCAAGAAGGTCGAGGTCGAGCGCAAGCTCTTCCCCGGTTACGTCTTCGTGCAGATGGACGTCGAGGATGACGACGCGCCGGGCGAACTCGGCGAGTCGTGGGAGGTCGTGCGCGGCACGAGCGGCGTGACCGGCTTTGTGGGTACGGCCACCCGCCCGGTGCCCCTCTCCCCCGAAGAGGTGCAGCGTCTGCTCGCCTCGGTGGGGGTGGCGGCCCAGGCCCCGGAGGAAGCTGCCCCGCGCATCAAGGTGGACCTCAAGCCCGGCGACATGGTCCGGGTCACGGGCGGCCCCTTTGCCGACTTCAGCGGCGTGGTGAGCGAGGTCAACGCGCCGCAGGCCAAGGTCAAGGTCTTGGTCAGCATCTTCGGGCGCGAGACGCCGGTCGAACTCGACTTCACGCAGGTCAGCAAGTAATCCCCCTGGGGCGTGGGCTTGGCAGACCGCTCCCGCGCCCTGTAGAGTAACGAAGTTGCTGTTTGCCGGTTTCCCGTGCGGCACCGCGAACAGAACTTAGCGCCAGCACCCCGCCGGGTTCCCGTGACCCGCCGGGGGAGCTAAGGAGGACACATGAAGAAAGTTGCAGGGCTGGTCAAACTCCAGCTGCCCGCCGGCAAGGCCACTCCGGCCCCGCCCGTGGGTCCCGCGCTCGGTCAATACGGCGCGAACATCATGGAGTTTACGAAGGCGTTTAACGCGCAGACGGCGGACAAAGGCGATGCCATCATCCCCGTGGAAATCACCATCTACGCGGACCGCTCCTTTACCTTCATCACCAAAACCCCCCCGATGAGCTACCTGATTCGTAAGGCGGCGGGCCTGCAAAAGGGCAGCGCAACGCCCAACAAGGCCAAGGTCGGCAAGCTCAGCTGGGACCAGGTCCTGGAAATCGCCCGCACCAAGATGCCCGACCTCAACGCCGGCAGCGTAGAGGCCGCGGCCAACACCGTGGCCGGAACCGCCCGCTCTATGGGCGTGACCATTGAGGGGGCGCCCCATGCCTAAGCACGGCAAGCGTTACCGCGCCCTGGCGGAAAAGGTGGACCGCACCAAGCAGTACACCATCGACGAAGCCGCCGCGCTCGTGAAGGAACTGGCGACCGCCAAGTTTGATGAGACGGTCGAAGTGCACTTCCGCCTCGGCATTGACCCTCGCAAGAGTGACCAGAACGTGCGCGGCACGGTCGCTCTGCCCCACGGCACCGGCAAGACGGTGCGCGTGGCCGTCATCACCAAGGGGGACAACCTCGCGGTGGCCGAAGCGGCAGGTGCGGACGTGGTCGGCAGCGACGAGCTGATTGAGCGCATCGCGGGCGGTTTTATGGAGTTCGACGCCGTCGTGGCGACCCCCGACATGATGGCCCAAATCGGCCAGAAGCTCGCTCGCCTGCTGGGGCCGCGCGGCCTGCTGCCTAACCCCAAGAGCGGCACGGTGGGGCCTGACGTGGCGGGTATGGTGCGTGGCCTCAAGGCTGGACGCATCGAGTTCCGCAACGACAAGACGGGGGTGGTGCACGCACCCATCGGCAAGGCCAGCTTCGAGCCGGGCAACCTCAGCGCCAACTACCAGGCGCTGGTGTCAGCCCTCGAAGCTGCCAAACCGGGCAGCGCCAAGGGCGTGTACCTGCGCAGCGCTTACCTCACCACCACGATGGGGCCGAGCATTCCCCTCACGCTGAGCGCCCAGGCCCAGGCCTAAGGCCCACTCCTCATGGGGAGGAGCGGGAGGGCAGAGTCCCTCTTTCCTCCCCCTCCCATTCAGCACCCCGGTGCGCCCTGCGGCCCACCTTTGCAATCATTCCGGCACCGTAGACAGCGGGGACCCTTGCCAGGTTTAAACATCCCGCCGAGTTGTCAGGGCGCGAGGAGCGTACCTGGACTTGTTCACCACAAAGGAGGTTCCCAGTGGCGAACGCACGCAATCAGCAGAGCCTCAGCAGCCTGCAAGAGAGCCTCAAGGGCGTCGAGACGTTCTATGTCGTCGACTACCAGGGCCTGACCGCCGGGCAGCTGAGCCGCCTGCGCAAGGACATCCGCGAGAAGGGTGGGCAACTGATTGTTGCCAAAAACACCCTGATTCACCTCGCCCTTCAGGGCGGCGGCCAGGACTTCAGCGACACCCTCAAGGGACCCAGCGCAATCGTGCTGGCCCACGAGGACCCCGCGGGGGTCGCCAAGACCCTCAGCGACGCGGCCAAGGGCAACGACCGCGGGATTCCCGCGATGAAAGGTGGCCTCGTTGAAGGCCGCCGCGTGGACGTGGCCGTCATCGAGCGCCTGGCCAGCTTGGGCAGCAAGCAGAGCCTGCAAGGCGAGTTCGTGGGGGTGCTCTCCAGCCACCTCTCGAACTTCGTCGGCATCCTGGAAGCGTACCGGGACAAACTGGGCGCAGGCAGCGCCGAAGCCCAGGGCTAACGCTTTCCTTCTCACCCCCTTTCTCTCTATTCCACCCACCTACCGGAGGACATCACCATGGCTTACGACAAGCAGGCTCTGATTGACCAGCTCAGCTCCCTCACCATCATGGAACTCGCCGACCTCATCGACGGTCTCAAGGAGACCTGGGGCGTGACCGCCGCCGTGGCGATGGCTGGCCCCGCCGCCGGGGGCGCTGCGCCCGCTGCCGAAGAGAAGACCGAGTTTGACGTGGTGCTCGTGGACGCTGGCGCGAGCAAGATCAACGTCATTAAGGAAATCCGCGCCATTACCGGCCTGGGCCTGAAGGAAGCCAAGGACCTCAGCGAAAAGGGCGGCACCCTCAAGGAAGGCGTCAGCAAGGAAGACGCCGAGAAGATGAAGGGCCAGCTCGAAGCGGCGGGCGCAAAGGTCGAACTGAAGTAATCCCCCCTTCTCACCGGGAGTGCAGCCCCCTGCGAAAGCGGGGGGTTTTCTTAGTGTGGCCTATACCACGATTGCCGGGGGTGGGCCGGGGCATAGTAACCGGGTTGTTTTCCAGGCAGATTCCCTAGCGGAGCGCGGTAAACAGTGCGCGTATCCGTTTCTGCCGTTTGGAAAGCAGCCAGGAGTCATCATGGCAGTAGGCAGAGTGAAGTGGTTTAACGCGGAGAAGGGGTACGGATTCATCGAGACGGAGGGCAGCGAGGACGTCTTCGCGCACTTCAGCGCCATCCAAGCCCAGGGCTTCAAGAAGCTCAACGAGGGCGACGAGGTCGAATTCGAAATCGAACCCGGCCAGCGCGGCAAGGGTCCTCAGGCCAAGAACATCGTGGTGACAAAGGCTGCCCCGGCCCCCGCCTACGGCGACCGTCCCCGCCGCGACGACCGCTGGTAATCTTTCCCTGAACTTTGAACCCCCCAGCTTCCGGGCCGGGGGGTTTTTGTGCTGCCACGGGCCTCAGCGCAGCTCGCGCCGCAACTCCGCCGCCATCTGGAACCACTCGCGTTCCTGGCGCTTGTAGAGGGGGGTGGCCCGGCGCTCGGTCTTTTCCATCGCCTTGAGCAGGGCCTCGGCTTCGGCCCGTCGCCCCTGCCTCAGCAAAAAGGCGGCGTAGCGGGCGCGGGGTTCTTCGGTGGTCGCGGCGGTCATCGCCTCGCGGTAGGTGGCGTCGGCCTCCTGCGCTTTGCCCTGGGCCGCTTGCGCCTGAGCGAGCAGGGTGAGGGTGCGGGTGCGGGTAGCCGCGCTCGTCCGCAGGTCGACCCGCGAGAGCAGCGTCTCGGCGGCGGCGGGATTCTGACGGGCCAGCTCTAGCTCGGCGCTCGTGAGCAGCACGACGGGGTCGTCGGCGTAGATGCCCCCCAGCAGGGGCGCGAGGGTGGCCTGCGCCTCTTCGGGGCGCCCAGCGCGAGCTTGCAGGGCGGCCAGATGGGTGCGGTGGGCCAGCGTATCGCTCTCTTCGACGCGGGCCTGAGCTTCGCGGATGCGGGTGTCGAGGGGCTTGATGGCCTCGACGCCGCGAGCGACCGCCTGCCCCGCCACGCGGCTGCGGCCCCGCAACCACGGCACCACCACCAGAAAGGTGTACAGCACGGTGCCTATCAACCCGAAGAAGCTCCCAAACAGCGCTCCAAACACGAGCAGAAAGGTCCAAAACAGTGGCTGTCGGGTCAGCACGGCGTGGACGAGGCCCACTACCGCCAGGCCGCGAATCACGGTCAAGATGAGGGGAAGGTAGGGTTGCCAGTCCACGTCCCCCATCCTAGTGCACCCCCCGCGCTGGCGCCCCGCGGGAAGCCGAAGAGC
>NZ_AXWT01000020.1:37500-80000 GCF_000482805.1 Deinococcus murrayi DSM 11303
CGTCTCCAAGGCGAAGGTGTACGCCTACCAGGACGAGCCGCTCGTCGTGAACGGCGACCGGGTCGAGCCGGGCGACGAGCTGGCCGACTCCGGTGCGCTTAGAAGTGAAATCAGTGGCCGGGTCGAGATTGACCTCGTGCGCAAGCAGGTGCGGGTCATCGAGTCCTACGACTTCGAGGCCAAGATGGGGGCCGAAGCCGTCAAGGAGCTGCTCGACGACCTCGACCTCGATCAGCTTGAGGCTGAACTCGGCGAGGCGATGAAGGACAACAGCCGTCACAAGCGGGCCAAGGCTCGCAAGCGGCTGGAGGTGGTGCGTGCCTTTAAGCGCAGCGGCAACCACCCTTCGTGGATGATTCTGGAGACGGTTCCGGTGATGCCGCCCGACCTGCGCCCGATGGTGCAGGTGGACGGCGGGAGATTCGCGACCTCCGACCTCAACGACCTCTACCGCCGCCTCATCAACCGCAACAACCGGCTCAAGAAGCTCATTGGACAGGGCGCGCCCGACATGATTATCCGCAACGAGAAGCGGATGCTTCAGGAGGCGGTCGACGCGCTGATTGACAACGGGCGGCGCGGCTCTCCCGTCACCAACCCCGGCAGTGACCGCAGCCTGCGCTCGCTGACCGACCTGCTCGGCGGCAAGCAGGGCCGCTTCCGGCAGAACCTGCTGGGCAAGCGCGTGGACTACTCCGGGCGTTCGGTCATCGTGGTGGGGCCGCAGCTTAAGCTGCACCAGTGCGGGGTGCCCAAGCGCATGGCCCTCGAACTCTTCAAGCCCTTCCTCTTCAAGGTGCTCGAAGAAAAGGGCGAGGTCACCAACATCAAGCAGGCCCGCAAGATGCTGGAGCGCTACCGCGACACGCGGGACAGCGTGTGGGACGCGCTGGAAGAGGTTATCGAGGATAAGGTCGTGCTGCTCAACCGCGCCCCGACCCTGCACCGCCTCGGCATCCAGGCGTTCGAGCCGGTGCTCGTCGAGGGCCAGAGCATCCAGCTGCACCCGCTGGTCTGTGAAGCCTTCAACGCCGACTTCGACGGCGACCAAATGGCGATTCACGTGCCGCTCTCGGCCTACGCGCAGGCCGAGGCCCGCATCCAGATGCTCTCGGCCCACAACCTGCTCTCGCCCGCAAACGGCGAGCCGAACGTCAAGCCCAGCCGCGACATCATCCTCGGCATCTTCACGCTGACCCAGCTTCGCCGGGACAACCTCGGCGCGGGCAGCGAGTTCGCCAGCGAGCGCGAAGCCCTGGACGCCCTGGCCGAAGGCCGGGTGGCCCTCAACGCGCCCATTCGGGTTGCCGGACAGGAGACCAGCCCCGGTCGCCTGAAGTACGTCTTCGCCAACCCGGACGAGGCGATCATGGCCGTCGAGCGCGGCGAGATCGACTTCCAGGACCACGTGCGCATCCTGCTGAACGGCACCCTGCACGAGACCTCCGCCGGGCGGGTGATGTTCCGCCGCCTGGTGCAAGAAGCGCTGGGACCGCAGGGCCATCTCGTCGACACGCTGGTGAACCTGGACACCGCCTACGAGAAGGACCACCTCAAGGACATGGTGATGGCCTGCTACAAGGAGCTGGGCATCGAGGCCACCGCCGGGCTGCTGGACGCCCTCAAGGACAGCGGGTTCCGGCTCTCGACGACTTCGGGCATCACCATCGGCATTGACGACATCGTGCTCCCGCCCAACAAGGCGGAGCTGCTCGCAGAGGCTGACGGCAAGCTCGCGGAAATCGAGCAGAACTACGAGTTCGGCTTCATGACCGAAGAGGAACGCTACAAGCAGGTCGTGCAGCTCTGGACCGAGACCACCGACGCGGTGAAGAACGCGGTCTTCGATAACTTCAGCCACAACTACCCCTTTAACCCGCTGTGGATCATGAGCCAGTCGGGGGCGCGCGGGAACCCGCAGCAGATTCGCCAGCTCGCGGGGATGCGCGGCCTGATGGCCCGCCCGGACGGCTCGACCATCGAGGTGCCCATCAAGGCGAGCTTCCGCGAGGGCCTGACGGTGCTGGAGTACTTCATCTCGACCCACGGTGCCCGAAAGGGTGGGGCCGACACCGCGCTGCGCACCGCCGACTCTGGCTACCTCACCCGCAAGCTGGTGGACGTGGCCCACGAGGTCGTCGTGCGCGACGTGGACTGCGGCACTCCCGACTACACGGTCATGCCGCTGGGCGCGACCGACGAGCGAACGGGCGAGTGGCGCGCCCGCAAGGGCAGCGAGATTGAAACCTCGATTTATGGCCGCACCCTGAGCGCCGACGTGACCCTCTCGGACGGGCGGGTCATCGAGGCGGGCGCAATGCTCAGCCTGGAGGACGTCAAGGCGATCACCCAGGACGCTAGGGCCATCCGCGAGGTCTTTGTCCGCACCCCGCTGAACTGCCGCGTGAAGGCGGGCGTGTGCCAGAAGTGCTACGGCTACGACCTTTCGCAGGCCAAGCCCGTCAGCATGGGCGAGGCGGTGGGCGTGGTGGCCGCCGAGTCCATCGGCGAACCCGGCACCCAGCTCACCATGCGCACCTTCCACACCGGCGGCGTGGCAGGTGGCGGCGACATCACGATGGGTCTGCCCCGCGTGATTGAGCTGTTCGAGGCCCGCAAGCCCAAGACCCAAGCGGTGGTCGCCGACCGCGACGGCGTAGTCCGGATTGAGGAGGAAGAAGAGCGCTACCTCGTCCGCATCGAGGCCGAAGACGAGCAGTACTCGTCCAAGACCGCGACCAAAATCAGCAAGGGCCTGCGCCTCATCGTGCGCGACGGCGACCGGGTCGAAGCCGGGCAGCCGCTCACCCGCGGGGCCATCAACCCGCACGACCTGCTGCTCTACAAGGACACGGACGCGGCGCAGCGCTACCTCGTCGAAGAAGTGCAGCGCGTGTACCGCTCGCAGGGCGTGAAGGTGCACGACAAGCACATCGAGGTCATCGTGCGGCAGATGCTGCGCTACGTGGAGGTCACCGACGGCGGCGACACCGACCTGCTTGAAGGTCAGACCGTCGAGCGCTGGGAGGTCGACCAGGCCAACGAGGCGCTGGCCGACGGTCAGACCCCCGCGAGCTGGAAGCCGGTGCTGCTGGGCATCACCAAGAGCAGCCTGACCACCAAGAGCTGGCTCTCGGCGGCGAGCTTCCAGCACACGACGCACGTGCTGACCGAAGCCTCCATGCGCGGCCAGGTCGACGAGCTGATTGGCCTCAAGGAGAACGTCATCCTCGGCAAGCTGATTCCGGCGGGCACCGGACTGGCGACCGTCCGCGAGATGCAGGTCGCCGACGAGCGCACCCTGGAGAAGTACGGCGAGGCGGGCCGCAGCACCGACTCGGTGACGGGCACGGGCCGCTACGACGACACCCGTCCCGGCAGCGTGGTGAACACGCCCGGCTACGGCGACTGAAGCCAGGGCTGAAGCTCCCCTCCCCCACCCGTTGCAGGGTGGGGGTTTTTTATGCCTCCTCTTCCCGCAATCGGTCCGCCCCGTCCTGATAGAGCGTGGCGTAATGCTCGCCCAGCCGCACCAGAAAGCGCATCTCCTCGCGGGTGGTGGCGGCGCTGAGGGTGGCCTCGAAACTCAGGAGGAGCGCCCCGTAGGCGAGGCTCCCGGCCCCCAGCAGCGCGAGCAGCAGCGGGGCCGCTCCGGTGGCCAGGCCGGAGAGTTCACCCAGGCCAATCAGCAGGCTGGTCCCCACCAGCAGCGCGACCGCCACGTAAAAGGCCCGCAGCGCCCGCTGGAGGTAGCGGGTGCGGCGGGTCAGGCGCGGCAACTGGCGCACGATCATCTGCTTTTCCTCGCGGGCAAGAGGCTCGCGCTGGCCTTCCTCGCCCACGAGGTCCTTGAAACGAGCGGTCAGGCTCCGCACCCGGTCGGTGCTGCGGCCCAGGCGGGTGCTGGTACTCAGCAGCAGGGTGCCCGCGCCCGAAATCAGGACAGCGGGGGTAATCATGGCGGTCAGGGCACCGAGGGTGGGGTCAGCCATGCGGACAGGGTAGGGGGTAGGGGGGCGGGCAGGTCAGCCCGGCATTAGCGGGGGCCACCGCAGATGCCGCTGGCGCGGGGCGGGCAGTTGCCGTCGCTGACGACCAAGTTTCCCTTCTCATCTCCCGTGATGAACAAGGCAATAGCGCCCGCCCGGTCGCCAGTATCAACTGAGCCGTAGCCCCCCAGGACGTTAATCACCAGCACACCCGCTTTGGGCAAGGTGCCCTGCCAGCGGACCTTCTCGCCTGCCATGACCGGACGGCTGACCAGGTTCAGGGTCCAGCGGTCGGGCGTGACGGCTACGACCATGACCCGGACAGGACCGCCCGGCAAAGCGCGGCTGCGGCTCAGGTCAATCTCGACGGTGAAGGGGACCCGCTCGCCGGGATAAAACTGGAACACGCTGTTCGGGAAGAAGAGGTTCCGCTGGGCAACCGGGGGCGTGGTCGCTGTCGGCGGCGCTCCAGCCCCTCCCGCCAGCACGGGTGCGGAAGCCGCGAGGGCGGCAAACAAAGCGAGAACCTGCGGACCACGGGGGCGCATGACCCATCCTATGCCGAATGGCCCAGTCCCCAGACCGCGGCTTCGTCAACCGTGCCCCCCTTCCACCCCCCTCACCCCAGGCCCGCTAAACTTTTCTGATGCAGCTTCTCCTCGACCTCCACCCCGATGAGTACCCGCTAGAGGGCTTCCGGCGGCGGCAACTGCTGGAGTGGGTGTTCGTGCAGGGTGTGGGCACCTTCGAGGCGATGACCAACCTGCCCACCTCCCTGCGCTCAGACCTCGCCGCCCGCTTCCAGCTCAATCCTTTCCGCGAGATAGAAACGGTTCGCAGCGCCGACGGTTCGGCGAAGTACCTCTTCACGCTGCTTGACGGGCGGCAGATGGAAGCGGTCTACATGCCCTACCTCGACCGCAAGACGGTCTGCGTGTCCACGATGGTGGGGTGCCCGGCCCGCTGCGCCTTTTGCGCGACCGGGGCGATGGGCTTTTCGCGCAACCTGACGCCCGGCGAAATCGTGGGGCAGGTGCTCGCGGTGGCAGCGGGCGAGGGGCTGGAGCCGCGCGAGATTCGCAACCTCGTCTTTATGGGCATGGGCGAGGCGATGCTGAACTACGAGCACACCATGAAAGCTGCCCGCATCCTGCTGCACCCGCAGGCGCTGGGCATGAGCAAGCGCCGGGTGACCCTCTCGACGGTGGGCATCGCCAAGGGGATTCGGCGCCTGGCCGAAGAAGACGACCTCGGCCTCAAGCTGGCCATCAGCCTGCACGCCCCCGATGAGGAAACGCGCCAGAAAATCATCCCGACCGGGGCCGCCAACTCCATCGAGGAAATCATGGCTGCCGCCCGCGACTATCAGGCGGTGACCGGACGGCGGGTGACGCTGGAATACACCATGCTGCGCGGGGTCAATGACCATCTCTGGCAAGCCGAGCTGCTCGCCGAGCGGCTGCGCGGGCTGGTCAGTCACGTCAACCTGATTCCGATGAACCCCTGGGACGGTTCCGGCTTCGAGAGCAGCACCGAGGAGCAGATTCAGGCGTTTTATGACGTGCTGGAGGCGCGGGGCGTGGATGTCAGCGTGCGGCGCTCGCGGGGGAAGGACGCGGGGGCAGCGTGCGGCCAACTGGCGCTAAAGCGCCCCGGCGCGGCGGCGGGCGCTCCGGCTTGAGAACACCCCGCCTCTGGCCTCCCCGGTAGGGGGGTTTTTTCCTGTGGCGAGCGTTGAGATGAGTGCTGGCTTCATACCACCTTGGCCCTGGGGCCGTGAGAGAATCACGGTGGCCCACGCATTTCCCCTCCGCGTCAGGGTTACGCAAGACCTCTCTAGCTACGCTCTGCCTACATCTCCCCCGTTCAGGAGGCCCTTTCCGGTGACCCCAACGAGAATCACGCTGCTCGGCCTGTTGCTGGCCGCCGCGCCCCACGCTGCTGCCCAGACCCTGCTCGACACGTCCGCAGCGGTGTCCATCCAGAACACGCTGCTTCAGTCTCAGCCGACCGGGGTGCCGGTGACCGTGCCCACGCTGCCCAGTACCCCACCCGCTCCCGCCGCTCCGCCAGGGACGGCCCCCGGCCTCCCGGCCCCGCCGCCGCCCCCGGTCCTCACGCCCGCGCAGCAGCAGACGCTGAGCCAGGGCCGCGAGGCGCTGGGCAGGGGCGACCTCGTGCAGGCTCGGCGGCTATTCGAGTCGCTGGTGGCCGCGCAGTACCTGCACCCGGAGGGGCATTTCGGGCTGGGGCTGACGCTGCTGGCGCTGGGGGACCTGCGGGGCGCGGCCTTTGAGTTCACCCGGCTGCGGGAACTGGCCCCAGGCGGCTTCGAGGCCCCCTACAACCTCGGCGTGATTGCCAGTCGCGAGGGGCGCTTTGCGGAGGCCCGGCGGCTGTACGAGGAGGCCGCCACCCTCGCCCGCGGCAAGGCCGGACCCGCCGCCGAGCGGCAGGTGCTCGAAGCGCTGGCCGGGGAGCAGCGGCGGGCGGGCGACTGGGCCGCCCTGAGCGCCACCCTCGCGCAGGCCGCCGCCCTCGACCCCTCGGACCGCGACCTCGCCTTCCGGCTGGCCCAGGCGCAGGTGCGGGCGGGGCAGGGGGTGGAGGCGCTGCCGGGCCTGTACGCGCTGCTCTCGCGCGAGCCGGGGCGGGCGGACGCGGCGCTGCTGCTCGCCGACATCTACGTCGCGCAAAACCTGCCGGAGCGGGCGGTGCGGGAACTCGACGCCGTGCTGCCCCGCGTCGCCAAGGCGAGCGACCGGGCCAGCTTGCACCTGCGCAAAGCCGAGGTGCTGGCTGCCGCCGGGGACACCCGTGGGGCCGTCCTCGCCGCGCAGGAGGCCACCCGGCTGGACCCCGCCCGCCCCGCCGCCTTTGCCCGCTTGGGCGAGCTGCGGGCGCTGCGCGGCGACCGGGCCGGGGCGCAGGCCGCTTACGCGCAGGCCGCCCGCCTCGCACCGGGGGACGCGGCGATTCGCACGGCGCTGGCGGCCACCCGGCTCGCGCTGGGGCTGAATGCCCAGGCCCGTCAGGACGCGGCGCAGGCGCTGACCCTGAAGCCTGATAACGCCACCCGCGCCCGTGCCCTGTACGTGGGGGGTGTGGCGGCCTACCGCCTGGGCGACCTCGCGGCAGCCCGCAGCGCCCTGCGCCAAAGCACCCAGGCCGCACCGAGCGCGGACGCCTACCTGTGGCTGGGGCTAACCGCCTACGCGCAGGGGGATTACGCGGGCGCGGCGGGGGCGCTGAGCACCAGCGTGAAGCTCGACCCCACCCCCACCGCCCGCCAGAACCTCGGCTCAGCGCTGCTGGCCACCGCGCGGTACGCAGAAGCCGAGGCCATCATGCGCGGCCTGACATCAGAGCAGCCGCGCAACGCCGAAGCGTGGTACCTGCTGGGCCTCAGCCTGCGCTCGCAGGGGCGTGAGGCGCAGGCCCGGCCCGCCCTGAAGACGGCGGCGGACCTCGGCCACCGCCGGGCCGCGGAGGCGCTGCGATGAGCCGCGCCAGCCGCCCTCCGCTCAGCCGCTGGCCGGACCTGCTCATCGGCCTTCTGGTCGTACTGCTGCTCGCGGGCTTCGCGCTCCTGCTGCTGGGCCAAGGCCGAGAGGCCGTCACCGCCGCAGCTCCGCCACCCCCGGTGGCCGAAGAGCTGCCCGACATCCCCGCCGCGCCGGGCACCGACCTGGGCACGGATATGGGAGAGGAAGCGGCCCCCGCCCCCGAAGCGAGCACGACGGCGACGCCGGAAGAGACGACCGCCACTCCCGCAGCGGAAGCCGCGGCCCCCCGCGAGGAGACGCCCGCTGCCCGCCCATCCACCCCGCCCGCGGCGCAGCCGACCCCGGCTCCCTCGGCGGCTTCTCCTTCCTCCGCAGCACCTGAGGCGAGCGCCCCCGCCGCCTCTCCCGCGGCCACCACGACCACCCCTGCGACCGCGTCCGCCCCGGAGGATGCCCCGGCGGTGGTTGCCGCGACCCCCATCCCGGCAGCCCCGCCGCCGCCGCCCGTGCCGGAAGTCACGCTGCCCCAGCCGGAGACGACCGTACCGCTGCCCCCCCCGGCGGCGCAGGCTCCGTCAGCGGCGGGCGAGGGGACGCGCTCTGAGCCTTCGCCGAGCACGAGCACCTCGAACGCCCCCACGTCGTCGGCTGCTCCGGCCCGGTCCGGCACGGTGGTCGCCCCCAGCGAGGAGCGCACGCCGCTGCGCAGCGACTACCGCATCAGCTTGGGCACCTTTGGGTCGGAAGCTGAGGCCCGCCGCGCCGCCGCCGGAGTGGCCGACGCGGGGTATCCGGTGTACGTGATTGACCTCGGCAACCAGGTGGTCGCGCAGGTCGGCCCCTATGCCGACGAGACGACCGCGCGCCGGGCGCTCGCCGACATCCAGCCCCGCGCCCCCCGCGCCGTGCTGTACGCGCCGCGAGGCCGCAGCTTGACGGGGGGCGGCAGCGAGACGACTCAGGCGAATGCGCCCGCCCCGGCCACTGCTCCTGCCGAGACCGCCGCACCCCCAGAGGCCGCGCCCGCCGAGCCGGAAGCGCCCGCGACCGCGCAGGCCCCCGCGCCGAGCGGTCCGGTGTACCTCCAGGTAGGCGCCTTTGACCGCCAGGAGAGCGCCGGGCGGCTCGTCGGGATGCTGCGCGACCTGGGCTTCTCGCCCACCGTGAACGCGCCGGAGGGCCGCAAGGTGACGGTCCTCGTCGGCCCTTACAGCGGCGAAGCGCTGCTGGAAGCCGAGCGCAAGCTCGACGCGAACGGCCACGACCACTTCAGGATTCGCTGATGACGGGGATACCAACCGCGACCATCAGCCGCCTGGTGACCTACCTGCGCATTCTGGAGGGCTTAGAAGTCCAGGACATCCTCCGCACCAGCAGCAATGACTTGGCGGAGCGAGCGGGCGTCACCGCCTTTCAGGTCCGCAAGGACCTCGCGTACTTCGGACGCTTCGGCACGCGTGGGATGGGCTACACGGTGCCCATCCTCAAGCGCGAGCTGATGCGGGTGCTGGGCCTCAACCAGACTTGGAACGTGGTGATTGTGGGGATGGGGCGGCTGGGCCAGGCCATCGCCAACTATCCCGGCGCGAGTGACTACCAGTTTCAATATGTCGGTCTCTTCGACGTGAGTCCCGACGTGGTGGGACGCACGGTGCGCGGCCTGCCCGTGCGCCACATGGACGAGTTGCCGGAGTTCGTGCGCAGGAACAAGGTGGACATGGGCTTTCTGGCCGTGCCGCCCGACCACGCGCAGGACGCCGCGCAGGCGCTCGCCGGGGCGGGCGTGCGCGGCATCCTCAACTTCGCGCCCACGGTGATTCAGCCCCGCATGCTGGAGCGGGCGGGGCAGCAAGAAATCAGTGACGAGTGGCGTGCTGTGATTGTCGAGAACGTGGATTTCCTCGCCGGAATGAAGCGGCTCGCCTTTTACATCCTCAACCCTCACCTGAACGCCGTGGACACGGAGGAGACTGAATGAAGAGACTGGCTTGGATGGTGCCTGCCCTGCTGCTGGCGGCCTGCAACACCATGGGGAATCCGAATGTCCCCGTTTACAGCATCAGCCTGACCTCGCTGGGTTACGAGGTTAACGAGCAAGGGAAAATCACCATCCCAGAGGTCAGGGCCAATCTCGTGAGCACGGCAGGTGCGCCGGACGTTCTCAAGGTCGAATACACCGCTGTCTTGCTGGATGGCAAGGGCGAACGCGCCGCCGAGGGCAACTCCATTATTACGCCGCTTAACGGCCTGCTGTTTGCGGGGGCCAAGGGTGGCTACTTCTGCTTTGGGGGTCAACCAACCCCGACGACGCCAGCGACGCCGGAAAACGGCTGCACAATGGGCAGTCCGGATGCTCGGCCTGTCACCACCGGGCAGTGGGCCGCCAACACCGTCAACCGCGCTCTCGTTCCGGGTGAGTGGGCAATTGCTCATCTGCGGGCTGGGACGACCAATGCCACGGCTCCCTGGAGCGTCGATTTCACATTCACGGCCACCCAATCGACGGGGCGAACCGTGACCTGGAAACAGAACTACGCGTTCCTCGCCCCGGCACGCGCCGGAAACTGAAGGGGCGGTACAAAAGGGGGGCGGAGGCCGTGCTCGCCTCCGCCCCTTTCCTTCTCTCCCTCAGAACCGAATCGCGTACTCCGCGAATCCGTCTTCGCGCACCCGCAGCAGCGTGGCACCAGCGGGGAGGTTCTTGGCGGCGTTGGGGCTGCTGACGTACAGCAGGGTCACGCCGGGGATGGGCGTGAGTTTCCAGTTGCCGTCAGCCGCCGGGTTCACCGTCCCCTGCTCGGTGAAGTAGCGCACCAGCGCCTCGCGGGTCTCGTCGGGCGCTTGCAGGACGATGTTCTTGCCGTCCAGACCGGGGAAAGAGCCGCCACCCGAAGCGCGGTAGTTGTTGGTCGCAATGACGAACTTCTGTGCCGGGTCGATGGGCTTGCCCTGGTACTGGAGGTTCTTGATGCGCCGGGCCTGGGGGTTGACGAGCTTGCCCGCGCGGTCATAGCGGGCGGGCTGGGTCACGTCAATCTCGTAGGTCACCCCGTCGAGCACGTCAAAGTTGTAGGTGGGGAAGCTCTCGTCGACGAGGGGCTGCGGGTCGGTCTTGGCCGGGTCAATCTGCCGGAACTGCCCGGCGGAGCGCTCCAGCCACTCCTGCACCCCCGCCCCCGTGACGAGGACGGCCTGCACGGTGTTGGGGTAGACGTAGAGGTCGGCGACGTTCTTGATGGCGAGCGTTCCGGCGGGGATGTCGGTGTAGTAGCTCGCCCCGCCCCGGCCCCCCGCCTTGAAGGGTGCGGCGGCGGAGAGCACCGGGAGGTCCTTGTACGGCGTGCTCGCCAGGGCTGCCTTCACGTAGGCGAGCTGCGCATTGGAGACGAGCTGCACGCTGGGGTCGTCTTGCACGAGCGCCCAGTAGGAGGTCACCGGGGCCGTCAGGTCGGCCACCTTGCCGCGCACATAGGCCAGGGTGCCCTCGTGGGCCTTTTGCACGGCAGCGGCGATGGCGGGGTCGGGCGTGACCAGGCTCTTTTTCGCCGTCTTGTCCCAGATGGGGCGAATGCTGCCCTGGGCGTCGGCGATGGTCCACTTCTGGGCAGCGCGGTCGTAGTTGAGCTTCAGGTCGGCCACGCCGAGGTTGTTGCCCCAGAAGCCGGGCATCAGCACGACCTTGCCATTGATGGTGCCCTTTTTCAGGTCCACGCCCGCCACGTCCTTGTAGGCGCTGCCGGGGAACTCCAGGTGGCTGTGGCCGGTGAGCACCACGTCGATGCCGTCCACCGTGGTCAGCGCGGCTCCGGCCTGCTCGCCGCCCGGCGCATAAGCGCCCTGGTTGATGCCCGTATGCGCGAGGGCGACCACGATGTCCGCCCCCTGCGCCTTCATCTGGGGCACGAACTTGCGAGCGGCCTCCACGATGTCCATGACCTGCACCTTGCCCTCCAGGTGGGCCTTGTCCCAGTTCAGAATCTGGGGCGGGGTAAAGCCGATGACGCCGACATTGAGGAAGTAGGGGCGGCCGTCGGTGGAGTACACCAACTTGCGCTGGATGACGTAGGGCGCATACCGGTTCGTGCCGTCGGGGTTGAGCACGTTGGCGTTCACGTAGGGCATCGGGGCCGCGGCGAGCACCCGGTCGAGGTACTCCAGGCCATAGTTGAACTCATGGTTGCCCAGGGTCGCCGCGTCGTATCGCAGGCTCCGCATGACCTGATGCATGGGGTGCATCTGACCCGCTTTCAGCGGCTGCACGCGGGCCGCGAAGTCGCCCAGCGGGTTGCCCTGGATGAGGTCGCCGTTGTCAAAGAGCAGGGTGTTGCGCTTTTCCTCGCGGGCCTGCTTAATCAGGGTGGCCGTGTACTCCAGCCCGAACTCGCCCGTCGGCTTGTCCTGGTAGTAGTCGTAGCCCAGGGCGTGGGTGTGAAGGTCGGTGGTTTCGAGAATCCGCAGCTCGACCGTCTGGGCGCTCGCAGCGCTCAGGAGGAGGGCGGCGGTCAGGGCAAGGTTAGTCCGCACGCCCTCCAGGATAGGGCGCGGGGTCAGGGGCGTGTGAAGGGGCCAGCGCCCCCGGTCCGAGATGGCGGGCCGCCCCCAGGCCAAGGAGGCCCAGGGTGAGGTCAAACTCGGCCAGGACGTTCTGAATCACGTCGCGCACGCCCGCTTCTCCCGCGAGGGCGAGGCCATACACGTAGGGCCGCCCCAGCAGCACCGCCCGCGCCCCCAGCGCGAGGGCCTTGGCCACGTCTGACCCGGTGCGGACGCCGCTGTCAAGCAGCACGGGGAGGCCCCCTGCCGCCGCGACCACGCCGGGCAGGGCGTCGAGGGCCGCGACCTCACCGTCAAGCTGCCGCCCGCCGTGGTTGGACACGATCAAGCCGTCCACCCCGCGCCGCCCGGCCTCCCGCGCGTCGCCTGGGTGCAGGATACCCTTGAGGAGGATGGGCAGCCGGGTCCACTCGCGCAGGCGGCTCACGTCGTCCCAGGAGAGGTCGGGGCGGGTGTAGGTCGCGGTGAAGCGGGCGGCGGCGGAGCGCATCTGCTGGGCACTCAGCCCAAAAGCGCGGCCCTTCGCGGCGAGGTCGGCCCCGGCCCGCAGGAGGGCCGGAGTACGCGGGGGCTGCACGTCGGGGGCGGGCAGGGGGATGTCCAGCCGCGAGCGGAACACCGGGTCGCTGAGGTACTGGGCCAGCCCGCGCCCCCGCAGGAAGGGCAGGCTGCCGAGGTCGAGGTCACGGGGCCGCCAGCCCAGCAGCGTCGTGTCGAGAGTGAGGACGATGGCGGAGGCCCCGCACGCCTCCGCCCGGCACACGAAGGTGCGGGTGACCTCGTCGTCAGTGCCCCAGTAGAGCTGGAAGAGGCGCGGCGAGTCGCCCATCGCCGCCGCGCACGCTTCCATCGGCACCGACGCCTGCGAGGAAAAGACGAAGGGCACCCCCTCCTCGGCGGCGGCGCGGGCGACGGCGAGGTCGGCCTGGGGGTGCGCGGCTTCCAGCACGCCGATGGGGGCGAGGAGCAGCGGCGACCGCAGCGAGAGGCCCAGCAGCTCGGTGCCGAGGTCGCGTTCGCGGGTGCCGCTGAGCTGCCGGGGCATCAGGCGCACCCGCTCGAACGCCGCGAGGTTGGCCCGCAGGGTGCGCTCGGCCCCCGCCCCGCCCGCGACGTAGGCGAAGTCGGCGGCGCTCATCTTGGCCTTGGCCGCCGCCTGAAGCCGTTCGGGACTCACCGGGACGGCGGGGCGCTCTCCGCCCAGGCCCCGGACATACAGGCGCGTCTGCCGGGTGCGGCCCGGCCCCGGTCCGATGTGGGTCATGCTCGGCCTCCCTCTGGGGTGATGTGGGCCAAAGCATAGCCCGCGTGAAGAAAAGGGGAAGCGTGCCGGTGCCGAGCACTGCCTATGCTGAGCCGCAGTTCTCCCCCCCCATCCCTGTCCCGCCCCAGGAGGCCCCATGCCCCCCCAGACCCCCCCAGCCCGCCGCCCCGACCCCTCGCCCGCGACCTCCGTGCAGACGATGGGCCTGGCCGCCGTGCTGACCATGCTGGGCGCGGTCGCCCTCGCCCGCACGCGGGTGCGCCCCAGCGAGGAGCAGGTGCTCGGTGCGGCCCGGCGCGTGCTGAGCGCCGTCCTGCCCCCCGACCGCCCCTTCGCGGTGAGGTTCTGGAACGGCGAGGAACTCCCCGCGGGCGTGCCCGACCCGGCAGCCCGCTTGACCCTGGCCTCGCCTGAGTCGCTGGGGCGGATGCTGAACCTCCCCCTGGACGTGGCGCTGGGCGAGGCGTACCTGCGCGGCGACTTCGACATCGAGGGGGACTTCGGGGCGGTCGTGGGGCTGGCCGACACGTTGAAGCCGCAGTTCACGCCCGCACAGGTGGCGGGGCTGCTGCGCGACGTGGCCCTGCTGCGCCGGGGGGTGGGGGCGAGGCCGCCCAAGCCACTCGCCCAGCTTCACGGCGAGACGCACAGCCGCGAGCGGGACAAGCAGGCCGTGCAGGCGCACTACGACGTGTCCAACGACTTCTACAAGCTGTGGCTGGACGAACGGATGGTGTACTCCTGCGCTTACTTCCCCACGGGCACGGAGACGCTGGACCAGGCCCAGGAGGCCAAGCTGGAGCTGATTTGCCGCAAGTTGCGGCTGCAAGAGGGCGAGCGCCTGCTGGACATCGGCTGTGGCTGGGGCGGGCTGGCGCTGTACGCGGCGCAGCGGTACGGCGTTTCCGTGCTGGGGGTGACCCTCTCCGAAGCGCAACTGCACGAGGGGCGGGCGCGGGTGAAGGCCGCCGGGCTGACGCACCTCGTCACGCTGGAGCTGCGGGATTACCGAGATGTAACGGGCGAGTTCGACAAGATTTCCAGCGTGGGCATGGCCGAGCACGTGGGCCGCCGCAACATGGCCGAGTACTTCGCCGCCGCCCACCGGGTGCTGAAACCCGGCGGCCTGATGCTGAACCATGCCATCGCCGATGGGCTGGGGCAGGCGCGGGTGCCGATGGTGATTCAATCGGGCAACTTCGCCCGGCGCTACGTCTTTCCCGACGGCGAGCTGCTGCCCATTTGGGAGACGCTGAACTACGCCGAAGCCGCCCTCTTCGAGGTGCGCGACGTGGAGAACCTGCGCGAGCACTACGCCCGCACGACCCGTGAGTGGGCGCGGCGGCTGGGGGCGCGGGAGGACGAGGCCCTCGCCGCGCTGGGCGAGGAACGCTACCGGCTGTGGCGCCTCTACCTCAACGCCTGCGGGTACTACTTCGAACGGGGGCACCTCAGCATCTTCCAGACGCTGCTTGCCAAGCCGGACAAGCGGCGGCAGGTGCCGCTTCCGCCGAGCCGGGGGGACATCTACGCGGACGGGCGGCTCTAGCTACAGCGCCGCGACCAGCCGGGCAAACAGGGGGGGCATGGGCGGCCCCTCTCCTCCATTCACCCACCCGAAGCGGCGGTCGCGCAGCCCCGCCCCCTCCCCCACCCCGATGCCGTCCGGGAAACGGGGGCGCAGGTCCAGCGGTTGCCCGACCTCCCGCGCTCCGGGGAGGATGCTCAGCGCCCGCTCGACCTCCCGCCCGTGGCCGAAGTGGAAGAGATGAAGCTCGCCGCCGTCCTCCCAGGCGAAGCGGGCGGTGGGGTGAGAGAGGGAGTCCAGCGAGCCGGGAGCCGTGACGTGCCGCGCCGCCAGCCCAGGCCGCAGCCGCAGGGTGACCTCCAGCGCCTCGCCCAGCGCCCCGAAGCTGCCGACAAAGGGGCGGGTCAGGTCATAGCCCTGCACGTTCTTGACGGTGCGCCCGCCCGCCCGGACCACCCGACCCGACGGGGCGCGAAAGATCACGCCCAGCACGTCGGACGCGAAGGGGAAGGTCTGCCCGAAGCCCCCCCGCGAGACGAGGCCGCCCACCCCGCCGGGCAGCTCGACGGGCGGGAACGGCGGGTAGAGGCCGGGGGGCAGGGCCGCGTACACCTCCAGCAACGCGGTGTCGCCACTCATGGTGACCGTTTGGTCGCTCGGCGAGAGGTCAAGGATGGGCATGGGGGTCCC
The DNA here is from genome assembly GCF_000482805.1 of Deinococcus murrayi DSM 11303. Taxonomy (GTDB): domain Bacteria; phylum Deinococcota; class Deinococci; order Deinococcales; family Deinococcaceae; genus Deinococcus; species Deinococcus murrayi. Next base: position 53,032 of record NZ_AXWT01000020.1, read on the forward strand.
CCTCCTCGTCGGGCAGCACCTTGCCGGGATTGAGCAGGCCCGCCGGGTCGAGCGCCCGCTTGACGTCCCGCAGTGCCCCCAGCGTCACCGGGTCGACCGCCTCGCGCATGAAGGGCCGCTTCATGCTGCCGATGCCGTGCTCGCCGCTCAGGACGCCGCCGTGCCGGATGGCGACCAGGGCGATGGCGTGGGCGAGGGCGTGCACCGCTTCCGGCGACTCGCGGCGGGGGTCAAAGAGGATGTTGGGGTGCAAGTTTCCGTCCCCGATGTGCCCGAACTGCACGACCGGGAGGCCGGAGGCGTCCCCCAGCGCCCGAATCTCGCGCACGACCTGCGGCAGGGCCGAGCGCGGCACCACGATGTCCTCGTTCATGCGCTGCGGGCGAATGCGGCCCAGCGCGGGGCTGACGCTGCGGCGGGCCTGCCACAGGGCGGCGGCCTCGGTGCCAGTGGCGGCGCGGCGCACGGTGCCCCCGGCCTCCCGGCAGGAGGCCTCCACCAGCGCAAGTTCCTCCTCGACCGTCGCCAGGTCGTCCCCGTCGGTGTCGACCAGCAGCACGGCCCCGGCGTCACGCGGCAGCCCCAGGGCGAGGTAATCCTCGACGGCATTCACGCAGGCCCCGTCCATGAACTCCAGCTTGGCGGGCACGGCTCCGGCGGCGATGGCGCGGCTGACGGCCTCGGCGCACCCACCCACCTCTGGAAAGCTCGCCCGCAGGGTGCGGGTGTACCGGGGGGGCGGGGCGAGGCGCAACGACGCTTCGGTCATCAGGCCCAGGGTGCCCTCCGAGCCGACCAGCAGCCCGGCGAGGTCGTAGGCACCCCGCGTCAGCTCGTGGACCTCGCCGTCCGCGTCCACGAACTGCAAGCCCGTCACGGAGTCGCCCGTCACCCCGTACTTGAAACACAGCGGCCCGCCCGCGTTCTCCGCGAGGTTGCCGCCAATCGTGCTCGTGCGGAGGCTGGCGGGGTCGGGCGGATACATCAGGCCGAAGGGCCGCGCCGCCTCGGTCACGGCAAGGGTCACCACGCCCGATTGCGACCTGGCCTCGCGCCGCTCTGGAAAGACCTCCAGCCGAGTCATGCGGGTAAAGGAGATGACCAGGCCCGGCACGGCGGGAGCCGCCCCCCCGCTCAGGCCGCTCGCCGCCCCGCGCCCCACGACCGGCACGCCCGCCGCCCGCGCCGCCCGCACCGCCGCCACCACGTCCGCCGTGGATTCGGGCAGCACGACCGCCAGCGGCGTTTCCCCGAACTGAATGGCGTCGTAGCGGTAGTTGCGTCGCTCGGAGAGGGCGGAGAGCACCTTGCGGGGGCCGAGGCTGCGGGTCAGCTCGGCAGCGAGGGGATGGTCAGGCGTGCCGCCAGAGCGCGGCTTGGGGGCGCGGGAGCCGGGGGTGAGGGCGGTTTGGCGGGGCAAGACGCTCACAGCTCCCCCCGGTAGGCCAGGTCCAGCACTTCCACCGTGTGCAGCACAGGTACCCGGCTTCCCTGCCGCCGCACATGGCTCCCAATCTGCGTGTGACAGCCGATGTTGCCGCTGGCAATCAGGTCGGGGGCGGTCGAGAGGATGTTCCGCGCCTTGCGCACGCCGAGTTCGCTGGCCAGCTCCGGCTGCTCCAGGTTGTAGGTGCCCGCCGAGCCGCAGCACAGGTCGCCTTCGGGGACCTCCGCGACGAGGACGCCGGGAATCGCCCGCAGCAGCTCGCGGGGGGCGGCGCGAACGCCCTGCGCGTGGGCGAGGTGGCAAGCGTCGTGGTAGGCGACGGTGAGGGGCCGAGGGGCGGGGAGGAACGGTTCCAGCTCTCCGGCGTGCAGCAGCCCCGCCAGGAACTCGGAGAGGTCTTGCACCTTCGCGGCGAAAGCCCGCGCCTTTTCCTCGTCCGGGAGGCCGTGCACAACCACCGGGTATTCCTTCAGGCCCGCCCCACACCCCGCCGCGTTGGAGAGGATGGCGTCGTAGTCGTCCGGGTTAAACGCAGCGAGGTTCTGGCGCACCAGCCGCAGCGCCTCCTCCCGCGCCCCGGTGTGCAGGGCGGCGGCCCCGCAGCAGCCCTGGCCCTGGGGGAGGACGACCTCGATGCCGTTGCGGGCGAGAACTCGGAGCGTGGCGGCGTTGAAGCCCGGCGTCAGGGCCTGCTGGGCGCACCCGGCGAGGAGGGCGACGCGGCCCCGGCGTTTGCCCCTCGCGGGCGTGACTTCCGGGCTGGGCTGCATCGCCGGAACCCGTGCAGGCAGCAGGTCGAGGGGCGCTCGCAGGGCGGCGGGCAGCAGCGGTGCGAGGGGCTTGGCGTACTGGCCGAGACGGGCAGCCATGCTGAAGACCTTTGGGGCCGGAAGAATCTTCAGGATGCCCGCCCGCTTCATCCGGTCGAGCGGTGAGCGCTCCCGCCCCGGCTCGGACCAGCCCCGGAAAGAGGTGATGAGTTCGCCGTAGGGCACCCCGCTGGGGCAGGCGGTCACGCAGGCCTGGCAGCCCAGACAGCGGTCGAGGTGCGGGGCCGCGTCCGCGAGGGGCAGGGTGCCCTCCAGCACCTCCTTCATGAGCACGATGCGGCCCCTGGGCGAGTCCATCTCGTCGCCCAGCAGCGCGTAGGTCGGGCAGGCGGGCAGGCAAAAGCCGCAGTGCACGCAGGCCTCGACCGCGTGCGCCATCACCTCGCCCTGCGGCCCGATGTTCTGCACGGGAATGTCGTGGTTCACGGGCTGGCCCTCATGGGGGACAGGATAGGCGGGTGAAGGGGCAACGGGAGAGGGTCATGTAGGCGAGTGTTCCGCCCTCGGCGGTCAGCGCCTGAACGCTCGGTGCGGAGGGCGGACGGCTCTCCTCACCCCCGCCGAAGCTGCGCCAGAATCCCCGCCGCGATTTCCTCGACGCTCGTCGAGGTGGTGTCACGCACCGGAATCCCGGCCCGCCCAAAGAGGCGCTCGGCCCGCCGGACCTCGTGTTCGCACTGCTCTAAGCTGGCGTAGCGGCTTCCGGCGCGGCGCTGGGTGCGGATGGCATGGAGGCGGCGGGGGTCGATGGTCAGGCCGTGCAGCTTGGCGCGGTGGGGTTCGAGGGGGAGGGGCAACCCCTCGCGCTCGAAATCGTCTTCGGCCAGCGGGTAGTTGCTCGCCCGGACCCCGTGCTGGAGGGCCAGGAAGAGGCTGGTGGGCGTCTTCCCGACCCTGGAGACGCCGACCAGAATCACGTCCGAGAGGCCGTACTGCTTGTCGCCCACCCCGTCATCCGTGGCGAGGGCGAAGTCGAGGGCGTCCATGCGGGCGAGGTAACCGTTTTGGTCGTGCATGTCGTGGTAGCGGCCCACGCTGCGAGCGGCGGGCAGGCCGAACTCGGCCTCCAGCGCGGCGAGGCCAGGGCCGAGCAGGTCGAAGACGCGGGCCGGAGCCGACTCCAGCTCGCGCAGCACGGCGGCGTCGGTGACCGTGGTAAAGACGAGGGGCCGCTCGCCCCGCCCCGCGAGCGCGGCGACCTCCCGCGCCACCCCCCGCGCCGCCTCCACGGTGGCAATAAAGGGGCGCTGCACGTAGCGCAGCGGCTGCCCCGGAAAGTGGGCCAGCAGCGCCCGCGCCGTGGTCTCGGCGGTCAGTCCGGTGTGGTCGGAAACAATCAGGACGGTCCGGGAGGGCGGGGTCATGCGCCCAGCGTGACATGCCGGGCGGGGAGCCGTGTCTCTCCAGACGGAACGCCCTACCCGGCGCAGGCGGGGTAAGCTGTGGACGTTTCACAACACCAACCCCCGCCGCTTCCACGCCGGGGAACCCCATCAGAACGGAGAACGCGCATGGACATGATTCGCTGGTTCCAGACACTAAGGATGACCGACGTGGAGGTTGTGGGCGGCAAGAACGCCTCCATCGGCGAGATGATTCAGGGCCTCGCCGGGGCCGGGGTGCGGGTGCCCGGCGGCTTTGCCACGACCGCCGACGCCTTCCGGCTCTTTCTCACTCACAACGGCATCGAAAAGCGCATCCAGGCCCGGCTCGCCGCTCTCGACGTGAACAACGTGGTCGCCCTCGCCGACGCGGGGCGCGAGATTCGCAGCTGGGTGGAGGGCGGCGAGCTGCCCGCCGAACTGGAGGGAGCCATTCGCGCCGCCTACGCGCAGATGACCGAGGAAGCAGGCGGCACCGCCCCCGACGTGGCCGTACGCTCCAGCGCGACCGCCGAGGACCTGCCCGAAGCGAGCTTCGCCGGGCAGCAGGAAACCTTCCTCAACGTGCGCGGCATCGACGCGGTGTTGCACCATGTCCGGCTGGTGTTCGCGTCCCTGTACAACGACCGGGCGATTTCCTACCGGGTTCACCACCACTTCGAACATGCGGATGTGGCCCTCTCGGCGGGGGTGCAGCGGATGGTGCGGACCGACCTCGGCGTGTCGGGGGTGGCTTTTACCCTCGACACCGAGAGCGGCTACCGCGACGCGGTGTTCGTGACGGCGGCCTACGGGCTGGGCGAGCTGGTGGTGCAAGGAGCCGTCAACCCCGACGAGTACTTCGTGTACAAGCCCGCGCTGAGGGCTGGGAAACGGGCGGTGCTGCGCCGCACCCTGGGCAGCAAGGCCCGCCGGATGGTCTACGCCGAGGGCGGCGGGGTGGAAGCGGTGGACGTGCCGGAAGCCGAGCGGCAGCGCTTCTGCCTGTCCGACGACGACCTCACCGAACTCGCCCGGCAGTGCGTGACCATCGAGGAGCACTATGGCCGCCCGATGGACATCGAGTGGGGCAAGGACGGGCGCGACGGCAGGATTTACATCCTGCAAGCCCGCCCCGAAACCGTGCAGAGCCGCAGCGGGCGCACGCTGGAGCGCTTCGAACTGGGCGGCACGGGCGAGGTGCTCGTCGAGGGCCGGGCGGTGGGCAACCGCATCGGCGCGGGCGTGGTGCGGGTGGTGCGGGACGTGGCGCAGATGGACCAGGTGCAGCCCGGCGACATCCTCGTCGCGGACATGACCGACCCCGACTGGGAACCCGTCATGAAGCGGGCCTCGGCCATCGTGACCAACCGGGGCGGGCGCACCTGCCACGCGGCGATCATCGCCCGCGAGCTGGGCATTCCGGCGGTCGTGGGCACCGGAAACGCGACCCGCGAGCTGAGAAGCGGCCAGGCCGTCACCGTCTCCTGCGCCGAGGGCGACACCGGCTACGTCTACGCGGGCGAGCTGCCCTACCGGGTCCACCGCGTCGAGCTGGACGCCATGCCGCCCGTTCCCCTCAAGGTCATGATGAACGTGGCCTCGCCCGACCGCGCCTTCTCCTTTGCCGCGCTGCCCAACGAGGGCGTCGGCCTGGCCCGCGTCGAGTTCATCATCTCCAACGTGATTGGGATTCATCCCCGCGCCCTGCTGGACTATCCGAACGTGCCGGGCGACGTGCGAGCGCAGATAGACGAGAAGACCGCCGGGTACGCGACCCCGCGCGACTTCTTCCGCGAGAAGCTCGCCGAGGGGGTGGCGACCATCGCGGCGGCCTTCGCACCCAAGCCGGTGATCGTCCGCCTCTCGGATTTCAAGAGCAACGAGTATGCCCACCTCATCGGCGGCCCCGCCTACGAGCCGCACGAGGAAAACCCGATGCTCGGCTTCCGGGGCGCTTCCCGCTACCGCTCGCCCGACTTCGCCGCCGCTTTTGCGCTGGAATGCGAGGCGATTCAGGAGGTGCGGGACGGCATGGGCCTAAAAAACGTGCAGGTGATGGTTCCCTTCGTTCGCACGGTGGGCGAGGCGCGGGCCGTCATGGAAGTGCTGGCCCGCAACGGCCTGCGCCGGGGCGAGAATGGCCTCAAGGTCATCATGATGTGCGAGATTCCGTCGAACGCGATTCTGGCCGACCAGTTCCTGGAGCACTTCGACGGCGTCTCCATCGGCTCGAATGACCTGACCCAGCTCACGCTCGGCCTCGACCGGGACTCCGGGCTGGTCGCCGACCTCTTCGACGAGCAGAACGAGGCGGTGCTCGCACTCATGGGTCAGGCCATCGCCGCCGCCAAGCGGGCCGGGAAGTACATCGGCATCTGCGGGCAGGGGCCAAGCGACCACCCGGCGCTCGCGCAGTGGCTGCTGGACCAAGGCATCGACTCCGTGAGCCTCAACCCCGACTCGGTGCTCTCCACCTGGCTCTCGCTCGCGGGGGAGCCGGAGGCGGCGCGGGCCTGACTTCCCCTACTCCGACTCCACCGCCCCGAACAGCGTGGGCGGCGGCTCGGTGGGCGGCCCCAGCCCGGAGACGGTGAGGCCGACGAGGCGCACGCCCTTCTCGCCTATCAGCTCAGCGGTGACGAGGTGGGCAGCGGTGCGCGTCAGCGTCGCCTCGTCGCGCACGGGATGGGGCAGCGTCACCCGGCGGGTCACCACCGAGCGGTCGTCGAGCTTGAGCTTGAGCACGACCACCCGCCCGGCGAGGCCCGCCCGCGCGAGCCGCTCCTCGACCCCCCGCGCCAGGGGCGGCAGGGCGGCGCGGACGGCCTCGACCCCCCGCAGGTCTTCTGCGACGGTGGCCTCGCTGCCGACCGACACCGGGGCGCGGTCCGGCTCGACCGGGCGGTCGTCCTCGCCCCAGGCTATCCGGGCAAAGTGTTCGCCCACCCGCCCGAACCACGCGGCGAGGTGGGCGGGCGGCGTGCGCCGCAGGTCGCCCCCGGTGTGGATGCCGTGGGCGGCGAGTTTGGCGGCGGTCGCCGGGCCGATGCCGTGAAAGGCGGAGGTCGGCAGGCTCGCGAGCAGCGCGTCTGCCTGCGCGGGCAGCAGCACGGTCAGGCCGTCGGGCTTGTTCAGGCCGCTCGCGAGCTTGGCGAGGAACTTGTTCACGCTGACGCCCGCCGTGGCGGTCAGCCCGGTGGCCGCCCGAATCTCGGCGCGGATGCCCTGAGCGATACGGGTGGCGCTCGGCCCGCCCCGCAGCGGCGCGGTCACGTCGAGGTAGGCCTCGTCCAGCGAGAGCGGCTCGACGAGGGGGGTGTAGCTCCGGAACACCTCGCGGACCCCGGCGCTCACCTCGCGGTAGACCTCGAACCTCGGCTCCACGACGACCAGCCCCGGACAGCGCTCCAGCGCCCGGTAGAGGGGCATCGCGCTGCGGACCCCGAAGGGCCGCGCCTCGTAGCTCGCGGTGAGGACCACGCTGCGTTTGCCGCCCCAGGCGACCGCGACGGGCCGCCCGCGCAGCCGGGGGTCGTCGCGCTGCTCCACGGACGCGTAAAAGGCGTCCATGTCCACATGGAGAATCTTGCGCGGCCCCTCGCCCACGCCTGCGAGTTTAGGTCGGCGCTCGGCTCAGAAAGGAAGACAGCCTTTCTGAGCACCGCCAGAGGCTCAGGCTTCGAACTGAAGGAAGATGGCCTTGAGGTACTCGGCCTCCGGGAAACTCGCGTGGTGGTCGGGGGCGTGGCGGCTCGTGCGCAGCTCGCGCCAGCGGTGGCCACTGCGCCGGGCCGCGCCCCGCACCGCCTCCCAGAACTCCTCGGCGCTGACGTGGGCCGAGCACGACGCGCTGACGAGGACCCCGCCGGGCGCGAGGCGGCGGATGCCGTCCGTGGCCAGCCGCCCGTAGGCCCGAATCGCCCCCTCGCGTTCGGCCTCCCGCCGCGCCAGCGAGGGCGGGTCAAGGATGATGAGGTCGAACTCGCGCCGCGACCGCGCGAGCCACTCGAACACGTCGGCCTGCACCGTCTCGTGCGCTGCGCCCAGGCCAGGGTTGAGGGCGAAGTTGCGCCCCGCGCTCGCCAGCGCGTGGGCGCTGAGGTCGAGGCTGACGACCTCCCGCGCCCCGCCCCTGGCCGCGTACAGCGAGAACCCCCCCGAAAAGGAAAAGGCGTTGAGCACCCGCCGCCCACGAGCGAGGCCCTCCACCCGGCGGCGGTTCTCGCGCTGGTCGAGGAAAAAACCCGTCTTCTGGCCGCGCACCACGTCGGCCTCGAACTTCAGGCCCGTCTCGCGGAAGATGACGGGGCCGCCCGGTGCGTCGCCCACCAGGGTCAGGCCGTCCGTCAGGCCGACCGCCCCGGCCAGCTCCCCGATGTTGCGGCTCAGGCGCAAGACCACCCGGCAGCCGGGAAAGCGGGCCTCCAGCAACCGCAGCAGCATCGGCAGGTGCGCAAACCACGCCGCCGTGTACAGCTTGAGGACCAGCGTGCCCCCGTAGCGGTCTACGACCGCCCCCGGCAAGCCGTCCGACTCGCCATTCACGACCCGGTAGCCGTCGGTGTCGGGGCCGAAGAGGGCCGCGCGGCGGTGCAGGGCGGCGTCGAGCCGGGCGGCCCACCACCCGTCGTCCACGGTGACGGGCCGCCCCGCATGCAGCACCCGCAGGCGCAGGGGCGAGTGCGGGTCGTACAGGCCGAGGGCGAGAAAGCGGTCGCGGCGGTCATAGACGACGGCGAGTTCCCCCGCCTCGCCCTCGCGGTTTTGCTCCCGCACGCTGCCCTCGTAGAGCCAGGGGTGTCCGGCCCGCAGGTGCGCCTCGGCGGGGGCCGAGACACGCAGGCGCAGGCGGGGGCGGGGGGCGGCAGGGGGCGGCGACATCGGGGGGCAGGGTAGCGCAGGGGGGGGTGAGGGAAATGGGGACGCCTCACCCCGCCCGGCCCGGACGCGGCCTACCCTGGACCCACCATGAAGCCGCTCCTCCTCGCCCTCCTCGTGGCGGCCCTACCCTCCCAGGCCGCCGCCCAACTCCGCACCGACATTCGCAAGGACACGCCCCCCGGACAGGCGACGATGAGGGTTTACGACGGCGGGAAGCTGCTGTTTCAGGCCACGACCCAGGGCTTGAACGCCGTGACAGAGAGCAAGTTCAGCGCGGATGGGAGGTGGCTGCTGAACATCGCGGACGGGCAGGGCTATGTGCAGCTCTGGGACGTGGAGAACGGCGAGCGGGTCAGGACCTTTCTGGGCACCTCATTCCGCGTGAACGGTGCAGACTTCACGCCGGACAGCCAGCGCTTGCTCCTGGATTTCAGCGGGGACCGGGCGCAGCCAGACACCAAGCGCCCCGCTTACTTCCCATCGCCATCTCTGTGGGACCTCGCCACCCTAGAGCGAATCGCCTTTCTCTACAACGACAAGCGCGAGAGTTTCTACGACGGGGCCGTGCAGTTCAGCGCCGATGGCAGGCGGATGGTCTTCGTCCGTACAACCGACTACTCCTCCGGCCCGGCCTCCATCTGGGACGCCTACAGCGGGCGGTACATCACCACGGTCCCTCGTCTCCCTTACCCGGCGGGCACCCGGAGCCGGTGGGGTGGAGCGAGTGGGAGCGGTGCCGGGGCCAGGGCCGCCCGCCTCTCCCCCGACGGCGGGCGCGTGCTGGTCCTGTACGTAGACGGACGACTGGCCGAGTACGACGCGGACACGGCGAGCCTGCTGAGGCTGCGGGGCAAACCGGCGGAGGCTCAGGCGCGGGCACAACTGGACACCTTCGCCAGGACGGGGAAATAGGGAAAAACAGGAAAAGCGGCCCCGTGAGGCCGCCTCCCTTTTGACTTCGGCGTCAGTCCGCCGCTTGCTCCCCCTGCTCCGGCGGGTAGACCTCGATGACGCCCGCGGCGCCCATGCCGCCGCCGATGCACATGGTAATCAGGGCCTTGCCTCCGCCCCGGCGACGCAGTTCGTAGATGGCGGTCGCGGTGAGCTTCGCGCCGGAGCAGCCCAGGGGGTGCCCCAGGGCAATCGCGCCGCCGTTCACATTGAGCTTCTCGTCATCGAAACCCAGCTCGCGGGCCACGGCGAGGCTCTGGGCGGCAAAGGCCTCGTTCAGCTCGATGAGGTCGATGTCGTCCAGGGTGAGGCCCGTCTGGGCGAGCACCTTCGGCACGGCCTTCACGGGGCCAATGCCCATCAGTTCTGGCTCAACGCCCGCGACCGCGAAGCCCAGGAACTTCGCCAGGGGCTTCACGCCGAGTTCCTGCGCCTTCTCGGCACTCATGACGAGGACAGCGGCGGCCCCATCCGAAAAGGGGCTGGAGTTCGCGGCACTCACCGAGCCGCCCTGCTTGAAGGCGGGGCGCACCTTGGCCATGTCGGCCAGGTTGGCGTCGCGGCGAATCAGCTCGTCTTTGTCGAAGAGGATGGTTTCCGACTGGAGCTTGGTGCCCTTGAGCCGGTCCACGCGAACGGGCACGGGGACGATTTCCTCATCGAACTTGCCCGCGTCCTGCGCCGCCGCTGCCCGCTGGTGCGAGCGCAGGGCAAACTGGTCCTGGTCTTCGCGGCTGATGCCGTACTTGGCGGCGACATTCTCGGCGGTGAGGCCCATGCCGATGTACGCACCGGGGCGTGCGTCGACCAGGTCGGGGTTGGGGCTGGGGTTGTGGCCGCTCATGGGCACCATGCTCATGGACTCCACGCCCCCCGCGAGCATCACGTCGGCCTGCCCGGTCTGGATGGCGGCGGCGGCCATCGCGATAGTCTGGAGGCCGCTGGAGCAGAAGCGGTTGACGGTCACGCCGCCCACGGTGTCGGGCATTCCGGCCCGCAGGGCAGCGAGGCGGGCGATGTTCAGGCCCTGCTCGGCTTCGGGAATGGCGCAGCCGAGGTACACGTCCTCCACGAGGGAAACGTCCACGCCCGCCCGCTTGACGGCTTCACCCAGCACCAGGGCGGCCAGGTCGTCGGGGCGGGTGTTGGCGAGGGTGCCTTTGACGCCGCGGCCCACGGGGGTCCGAACGGCGGAAACGATAACAGCGTCACGCATGGGAGTCTCCTTGTTGAGGTTAAGCGGCAAAGAAGCGTCTTTCAGGCGCAGGCTTCACAGCGCCGAATCATAGGGGGGAAGCATCGATAGCCCGGCAGTGGAGGTGCCCCGCGCCCACCGCCGCAGGCTGAGCCAGGCGCGGAACAGAGCGCCTCAGCCGCCCGCACGCGTTGGCCCTGCCACCGGTACGACGTCGCCCCGGACCCACTGGTGTTTGACATGCCACACCCAGATGCAACGCTCTGCCCCGGCCCCAGCAGCCCGGCAAAGGCGCGGGCAAGCCAGGCCAGGGGGTGGCGCATCAGCACACTCCGGAGAACGGCAAAGAGCATCACGGCTTCCTGAAAGGGACGATGTGAGGTCGAGGGGAGCAAACCGCCACGAGGCTGAGGGCCAGCCACCGTCATCCTCCCGCTCGACTCCCTCATGTCAGTTCCTCAGCGGCTTGCCGGTCTTGAGCATGTGCTCGATGCGCTGCTGAGTGCCCTTCTTGCCCAGCAGGGTCAGGAAAGCCTCGCGTTCGAGGTCGAGGAGGTGCTGTTCACTCACCTTCGCATTGCGGTTGTTGCCGGTGCCGCCGGAGAGCACGCGGGCGAGCTGCTTGCCGACCTCGGCGTCGTAGGGGGTGGCGTAGCCGCCTTCGGTCATGCCGTAGAGGGCCAGCTTGACGGCGGCGATGGCGGCGTCGCCCATCACCGGGATGTCCTGGCGGGGGGTGGGCTGCACGTAGCCGGGAGCCAGGGCGAGGACCATCCGCTTGGCTTCCTCGATGATGTGGTTTTTGTTCATGACCACGGTGTCGTGGTCGCGCAGGAAGCCGAGCTTGCGGGCCTCCAGCGCCGAGGTGCTCACCTTGGCCGTGCCGATGAGTTCAAAGGCCCGCTGCACGGCGGGGAGCAGCGGCTGGTTCGGATGAAGCTGGTCGGTAAAGCGCAGCAGCATCTCCTTGGTGCCGCCGCCCGCGGGAATGAGGCCCACGCCCACCTCCACCAGCCCCATGTACGTCTCCGCGCTCGCGACGATGTGGTCGGCGTGGATAGAGAACTCGCAACCGCCGCCCAGCGCGAGGCCGAAGGGGGCCGCCACGGTGGGGTGGGGGCTGAAGCGCATGGAGGTCGTGACCTGCTGGAACTGCCGAATCGCGTCGTCCAGCTCGTCCCATTCCTCGGCCTGCGCCTGCGAGAGGATGAGGGGCAGGTTGGCCCCGGCGGAGAAGTTCTCGCCCTGGTTGCCCACGACCAGGCCCGCGTAGCCCAGCTCGCCGACCAACCTGTGCGCGTCCTGCACGGCGCGGAGCTGGTCTTCGCCCAGGGCGTTCATCTTGGCGTGCCACTCGACGAGGAGCACCCCGTCGCCCAGGTCCACGATGCTCGCGCCGGGGCGCTTCTTGACGACCTTCGTCGCGTCCTTTTTCAGGTCGGTCAGGATGAAGTAGGGGGCCTGGTAGGGGGTCGGCTCGCCCGTCGGCGTGACGGTGGTGTCGCCCTCATAGAAGCGCTCGCGGCCCGACGTCTTCATCGCCTGGAGGAGGGGCGGCAGGGTACGGCCTTCCGCCTCCAGGTTCTGAATCACGGTCTGGACGCCCAGGGTGTCCATCGTCTCGAAGGGGCCTTGCTCCCAGCCAAAGCCCCACTTCAGGGCGTTGTCGATGTCCTGAAGGCGGTTGGAGACGTGCCCAGCCATCTTGGCGGCGTACCAGAAGCCGTCGTTCATCACCCCGCGCAGGAAGTCGCCCTCCTTGCCTTCGGCGGTGTAGAGGGCCTTCACGCGGGCGGCGAGGGGCTGGTTCTTGACGCTCTCGACAAGGGGCACTTTGACCTTGCCTCGGTCCTCGTACTCCAGGGTCTGGAGATTGAGCGAGAGAATCTTGGTCTTGCCCTTCTCGTCCTTCGTCTTCTTGTAAAAGCCGCCCCCCGTCTTGTCCCCCAGGAACTTCTTCTCCTCGACGAGCTTGCGGAAGGTATCGGTGAGGGTGAAGTCTTCGTCGTCGGGCGTGGCTTTGCCGAGGTCGTTCGCGACGTGGTAGATGATGTCCAGGCCGCTGAGGTCGGCGGTGCGGAAGGTCGCACTCTTGGCGCGGCCCAGCACGGGGCCGGTGAGTTGGTCTACCTCGTCGGGGGTCAGGCCGGTGCGCTCCATATGCCGCATCGCCCGGACGATGCCGTACACGCCGATGCGGTTGGCGACAAAGCCCGGCACGTCGTTGGCGACCACGATGCCCTTGCCGAGCACGTGCTCGCCGAACGCGCTAAAGGCTTCCAGCACGGCGGGGTCGGTCTTGGGGGTGGGGATGACCTCCAGCAGGTGCAGGTAGCGCGGCGGGTTGAAGAAGTGCGCCCCCACAAAGCGGCGCTGGAAGTCTTCCGAGCGGTCCCCTACTTGCAGGTGCATGGGGATGCCCGAAGAGTTGCTGGACAGGATGGCCGTCTTCTTGGCGACGCCCTCGACCCGCGCCCACAGGTCCCGCTTGGCATCGAGCTTCTCGATAATCGCTTCGAGAATCCAGTCGGCGTCCCTGAGCTTTTTCAGGTCGTCTTCGAGGTTGCCCGGCGTGATGAGAGAAGCGCGGTCCGGGTCCATGAAGGCGGCGGGGCGGGCCTTCAGAGCACGCTGGATGCCCTGCTTGGCGAGAAAGTTGCGGTCGGGGTTGTCCGGCAGCACGATGTCGAGGAGCAAAACGGGGATGCCCGCGTTGGCGAGCTGCGCGGCGATGGCCGCCCCCATCACGCCCGCGCCGATGACGGCGGCCTTCTGGATACGGTAGGGCTGAGTCTTCATGCGACCTCCTGCGGTGAGAGCCTGAAATCTTGAACTCGGTTCAAAGGGTAGGGGGCTGGGGGGCATTTGTCCACCACCGAGGTCACCGAGTGGGGGCGGGGGGTCTCAGCGTGCCGCCAGCCACGCCCGCGCCTCCCGCTCCAGCGCGGCGAAGGAGGCAAACCCCACCTCACGGGCGGCCCGGTCGCGGTCCCCCGTGCGGGCAAAGGCTTGCGCGAGCTGCCAGGGAGCGCCCACACCCGCCTGCCCCGCCAGGAACTCCACCACGCCGAGGCCCTGGCGGTAGGCGTGGTCCCACCACGCTTCGGGCACGGCGGGAAAGTCGGCCAGCTCCGCGAGGGGCACCCACCCGGCGCGGGCGTAGGCATTGGCGCGGTCCTGCCCCGCCCGCCAGCTCGACTCGGAAAAGAAGGCGCGGGCGGCAAAGTTGGCCAGCCCCTCGTGCAGCCACCAGGGGATGCGCCCGTCGCCCGCGGCTCCCCCAGCCTGTCCCGCCGCCGCCCCCACAGCGAGGTGGGCGAACTCGTGGGCGAGCACCCGCAGCGCCGTCGCCTCGGCCTGGGCGGGGGGACCGCCCGGCAGCACCAGCTTGATGGCCTCACCGGGTTCATTCCAGCCGGAGACGGGTTGCAGCGACGGGTACACGGTGGCGCTGAGGCGCTCGGCATCGGGGTAGACCTTGACCACGGCGCCCGGCGGCACGGGCAGGCCCAGCACCCGCTCCACCTCGCGGGCGGCGCGGGGGAGCAGCGGAGCGAGGAACGCCGCGTCCTGGGCCAGGCCGGGCACGCTCAGGGCGAGGAGGGTGCCCGTCTCGGTCAGCACCGGGGTTAGCGCCTCGCCCGCGTAGCGCCAGACCCCGCCTGCGCGCACGAGGCGCACAGGCAGGCTGACCCGCCGCACCTCGCCCGGCACCCGCGTCCAGACGAGGTCGAGGGTGGCGGTCGCCCCCGCGCCCTCCTCCCGCACGTCGCGGAACGTGTAGGTCACGTCGCGGGGGGGCCGCCGGGCGAGGTCGGCGGCGAAGCCCGCCCCCTCTGCGGTGAAGGTACCGCCGGGGGCAAGCAGCGAGCGGTAGGCGGCAGCGTCCCCGGCGCGGGCCGCCGCCTGGAGCGCCCCCGCCAGCTCCTGCGGGGTGCGCTGGGCGAGGGCCGCCGAATACAGCAGCAGTCCCGCGAAGAGGGCGGCCCGGAGGGTCATGGTTCAGGGTAATGGGCCTACGCGCCCGGCAAGAACCCTTTCACCACAAATACGACGACCAGCCCGCCCAGCGCCGCCAGCGCCGCGAGGCTGAGGCGACGGTCCCGCCTCCACGCGGCGACCGCCACCCACCCAGCCGCCAGCACGGGCACCAGCCCCACCCAGCCCACCGCGAGGGCGGCCAGGCGCGGAAAGAGCACGCCCGCGGCAAGCAGCCCGACCCCCACCCAGAAGCCCAGGGGGTAGAGCCAGTCGGGAAGGCCCGCGAGTTCGGTGTCAGGCGGGGTCACGGGTTACCACTCCGGGTACTGCTCTGGGGCGGTGCCCACGCTCTCCAGCACGCGGGGCAGCCGGACGCGGGGCGGAGCGTCCTGAAGGCCCTGGTAGGTCACGTCGAAGGTCCAGTCGTCGCCGTAGTCGAAGAGGAAGGTCCACTTCTCCTGCCGCCCGAAGGGTTCGGTGACGGGGACCCCCCGGACGCCGTATTCCTCGCGCCCGCCGGGAGTCAGGTTCAGCCCGGCCAGCCCGCCCGCAGCCGGAAGCTGCTGGAGCTGCTGGGCCGAGGCCAGGGACGTCAGCACCGCTTCGACGCCGCCGGGCTGCTCCAGCATGGCCCGCACTTCGGGGGGAATGGGCAGGTCGGGGCCGTCGTCTTCCACCTCCGCCGCGAGGGCCTCTTCGGCCAAGCCCGCGAGCCGCTCGCGCACGGCCTCCCGCAGCCGCTCCGGCACGCGGGGCAACACTTCCTCTTCCAGGCGGCGGGTCAGGAAGGTGGCCGCTTCGCGCAGCAGGGCCGACTGGCTCACGCCCCCCAGCGCCAGCGTGAGCGCGAGGTCGGCCTCGTCGGGCAGGCCCAGCTCGTCCGGCAAGCCGGGGAAAGAGAAGCTCGGCAGCGACCCGTTCCGCTCCAGGTCGCGGAACAGCTCGTAGGCCACCCGCGAGCGGTAGGGGTTCTTCCCATCGAAAAAGCCGTAGGCGTGGTCCAAGTCGAACCCGAAAGCCTGCACGATGGCCCCGGCCAGCGCGTCCAGGTCCGCACCCTCCGGCAGCCCCAGCACCCGGTAGGGGAACCTCCGCTCGCCCTTCACCTTGACCCGGCTGACCACCTTGAAAACGTGCATCCGCCGCCCCCTGCCCTGCTTTCTCGTCATAGACCGCCTCCTAAGTCCGTTGAACTTACCATTCCGCATTTTCGGGAGAGCACCGAAACTGCACCCCAGCCCAGTTCAACGTCCTTTTTCTGCCACGCGCTCCGCGCGGTTTATCTCAAAGATAAACGCAGTGGACTTAGCCCCAGTATTTCCACAGCAGTTGGCCCGCCGTAAAGACCAGCAGCACGCTGAAAAAGACCTTGAGCTGCGCCGCCGGAATGCGGCGTTGCAGCCCCGCCCCCGCCCGCGCCCCGACCAAGACGCCCAGCGCGACCCCGGCGGCGAGGGGCAGGTCCAGCAGGCCCCCCGCGTGGTACACCAGCGCGTTGCCCACGGCGGTCAGGCCCATGATGAAGGTCGAGGTGGCGATGGCCTGCCGGATGGGCACCCCCGCGAGGAGGTTGAGCACGGGCACCTGCACCGTGCCCCCGCCGATGCCCAGCAGCCCGCTCATCACGCCCGCAAAGGCCATCGCGGGGGGCACCAGGCGGCTGGGGGGGCGCTCGACCTCCACCCGCCTCAGGCCGCGCAGCAGGGTGTAGGCCGAGTACAGCAGCAGCCCCGCAAAGACGGTCGCCACGGCGCGGGCGGGCAGCACCAGCCCCAAGAAGGAGCCGACCGCCCCGCCCAGGATGGTGTAGGGCGAGAGCAGGTACCCCGTTCGCGCCCGCACCAGCCCCTGCTGGAGGTAACTCGCCGCCCCGCTGAGGCCCACCGCGAGCACGCCTATTTGCGACACCGCTACCGCCTGACTGATGGTGATGTCGCGCCCGAAGAGGGGCAGCACGAACTCCAGCGCGGGCACGACGACCACGCCGCCGCCCAGCCCCAGGATGGCCCCCAGCACCCCGGCGAGCAGGCCCACGGCGATGACAGCGAGGGTCAAGGTCGCATCACGGGAAGGAGGCTAACACGCCCTTCTCTGCCCGGCCCAGCTAAAGCAACCCTTTAGCCCAGCGGGGGGAAAGGGCCACCCCCATTTGCAAGGCTGAAGGCCGAGCACAAATGACTCGCCGCACCGCACAGGAGAGGGTACGGCAACGCGCCGAGAGAACCCACAGAGAGGGGGAAAAGCGATGAAACGATGGCCAGGGCCAGAAGCAACCCGCCAAGAGGTGTCCGCGGCGACCGGTCGGGGAGGAGCGCCGAACAAGCCGCAGCGGCCCCATCCCCTGCCGGGAGGCCGCCGATGACCCGCCGGGACACGGGGCCGCGTGCCCAAAGCGCGCAAAACGCCAGCCCGTCCGAGCGCGTGCTGTTCGGCGGCATCGGGGCGGGTCTCATCGCCTTGAGCTTGCGCCAGCGCGGGCCAAGCGGCCTCTTGCTCGCCACGACAGGGGCTTTGCTCGTCGCGGGCGCAGCGACCGGCCAGAGTCTCGGCGCGGCGGCCACGGGCGTGCGCCGCACCGAGGACGACCACATCAAGGTGCAAAAGGCGGTCACGATTGGCAAGGACCCCCAGGAGCTGTACGCCTTCTGGCGCAACTTCGAGAATCTGCCGCGCTTCATGGACCACCTGGAGTCGGTGAAGGTGCAAGACGGGGACGGTCAGCGCTCGCACTGGGTCGCCAAGGCCCCGGCGGGCACGAGCGTGGAATGGGACGCCGAACTCACCGCCGACGAGCCGGGCCGCCGCATCGCGTGGCGCTCGCTGGAGGGGGCGACCGTGCCCAACGAGGGCGAGGTGGAGTTTCGGCCCGCGCCCGGCGACCGGGGCACCGAGATTCACGTCTCGCTGACCTACCGCCCGCCGGGGGGCACCCTGGGGGCGACCGTGGCCCGGCTGCTGGGCGAAGACCCCAACGTGCAGATTGAACAGGACCTGCGGCGGCTCAAGCGGCTGCTGGAAGTTGGGCACATTCCCACCACCGAGGGTCAGTCCAGTGGCCGCAAGGGGGTCATGAACGCGGAGGCGAAGATGTACGACAACCGGAGGACCTCGTGAAGGCCGTCGTGTGGCAGGACGTGGGCCGCGTCGGCGTAGAGACGGTGCCTGACCCCCAGCTTCTCCAGCCCACCGACGCCATCGTGCGGGTGACCAAAACGGCCATCTGCGGCTCGGACCTGCACCTGCTTGACGGGTACGTGCCCTCCATGGTGCACGGCGACATCGTGGGCCACGAGTTCATGGGCGAGGTCGTCGAGGTTGGCCCGGAGGTGCGGCGGGTCAAGGTGGGCGACCGGGTCATCGTGCCCTTTCCCATCGCCTGCGGCAAATGCTGGTACTGCGAAAAGGGCCTGACCTCGCTGTGCGACAACTCCAACCCCAATCCGGGGCTGGCCGAGAAGCTGTGGGGCTACTCACCCGCCGGGCTGTACGGCTACTCGCACATCACGGGCGGCTACGCGGGGGGGCAGGCGCAGTTTGCCCGCACCGTCTATGCCGACGCCAACCTGTACAAGGTGCCCGACGGCCTGACCGACGAGCAGGTCCTTTTCCTCACGGACATCCTGCCCACCGGCTTTATGGGGGCCGAGCACTGCCAGATTGAGCCGGGTGACGTGGTGGCTGTGTTTGGGTGCGGGCCGGTGGGTCTCTTTGGGATTGCGAGCGCCTTTTTGCTGGGGGCCGAGCGGGTCATTGCCATCGACCGCTTCCCGGAGCGGCTGGAGATGGCCCGGACCTACGGCGCGGAGACGATCAACTACGAGGAAGAGAACGTCTTCGAACTCCTCAAGGAAAAGACCGGCGGGCGCGGCCCCGACAGCGTGATGGACGCGGTGGGCTTAGAAGCCCAGGCCCACGGCTTCCTGGGCGTGGCCGACGCGGTCAAGCAGACCACCCGCGTGCTGGAGAGTGACCGCCCCCACGCGCTGCGGGCGGCCATCATGGCCTGCCGCAAGGGGGGCACCGTCAGTGTGCCCGGCGTGTACGGCGGCCTCGCGGACAAGATTCCGGTCGGGGCCTTTATGAACAAGGGCCTGACCATGAAGACCGGGCAGACCCACGTGCACCGCTACCTTGACCGCCTGACCGGGTACATCGAGCGCGGCGAAATCGACCCCACCCGCATCATCACCCACCGCCTCACGCTCGACGAAGCGCCCCACGCCTACCACATCTTCAAGCACAAACACGACGGCTGCATCAAGTGCGTCCTCGACCCCTGGGCCGACCCCAGGGACCACGAGCCGGCGCCCGCGCCCCAGGCGCAGGGCTAACACCCCTCGCTGCGCGAGGCCCTCTCCCCAGGCGAGAGGGTTTTTTCTTTTCCCCTCTCCCCCAGCGGGAGAGGGGCGCTGCGCAGCAGCGGGGTGAGGGCTTCACTCCCGCCCCACCACCCAGCGCCGCTCTATGCCCGTCACCCGTCCCTCCTCCAGCCACACCAGCGCCGCCCGTGCACCGACGCCCCACAGCACGGCGGCTTGGCCGAAGCGCCAGCCCCAGGCTGCCGCCTGCCGCAGCCGCGCCCCGTGGACGAGAAGGGCGGCCTCGGCCCACTCGCCCTCGCCGTTGAGAGCGGGCGTAGGGGTCAAGCCGTCCCGCCGCACGAGCGCGAGGAGGTCCGCCTGTGCCCGTGCGTTGGCCGTGCCGGACGCCCGCCCTCCACCCGGATTCCAGGCGGTGACGATGGCCCAGCTCCCACGTGCCCAGCTCGGCGGGGGGGCGGGCGTGGGCGCGAGGAAGCCGCGCTCCTCCGGGGGGCCGTAGCTCGTGCCCAGGAAGGCGGCCCGCAGCTCGCGGTTCATGGGCCGTCCCTCAGGGCCGCACGGGAGTGGCTTCGGTGTTCAGCAACGGGGCCTGGCGAAAGCGCAGGGTCAGGCGGACCTTCTGGCCGGGCCGGAACTCCCCGGCGAGGACCACCCGGTAGGGGGTGTTCTCGCCCAGGGGCAGGGTGCCGGGCACCGGGATGCTCTCGACCGTCTCGCAGCGGGGGGTGCAGCGCAGCAGCCGGGCGCGGCCCGCCCCGCTCCAGACGCCCGTCAGTTCGTCGGCCCCGCCCACGTTGACCCGCCCCTGCAAGACGGCCCCGCCAAAGGCGGGCCGCAGCGTCAGCTCGGTGGCGGGGGCGCGGACGGCGAGGGCCAGCCCCAGCCCGGCGAGCAGCAGCGCTCCGGCGAGCCTCACGCGCCCTCCTCCTCTGGCCCGTCCAGGGTGTCCACCGCCGTCTTGGTCAGCTCGCGCAGGACGCTGGTGGCAAAACTGCCCTTTGGGAGGGTAAAGGCCACCGTGTAGCCGTCCTCTGCGGGCCGCACCTCGGCCTCCTCCAGAAAGACGCGGGTGAGGCGGCGGTCGCCCCGGCGGGAGGCGAAGACTTCCGGGGTCAGGCCGAAGGCGGCGAGGGCCTCGGCCTCCAGCGCTCCGGCGTCCAGCGTGAGGGGCCTCACCTTGCGCCCGAATAGGGTGCCCGTGGCGCTGACCTCGCCCCGCTGGGCACGGGGGGACTCGGCGGCGGCGTCCTCGACGAGAAAAACACCCCCGGTGTCGTGCTTTTTGGCCATGTCCCCGGCGAGCAGGCGGTCGAACAGGTCCCGTTCCAGGCGCAGGCTCAGGAAGCGGTTAAAGACCAGGCTCTGCACGCTGGTCGTCAGGAAGCGCCGCACGCGGGGGTCACGCACCCGCGACTCGCCGCGCAAGACGCGCAGGCCTTCTTCGGCATTCAGCCCCTGGAGGCCGAAGCGCTGCGGGCCGAAGTAGTTGGGCACTCCCCCCGCCGTGAGCAGCGCGAGGGTGGCCGCCGCCGTCCCCGCCGTCCCCGGTGCCCCGCGCACCCGCACCACAAAGCGGTTGCCGCGCAGGTGCCCCAGCCCCAGCTTGTTGCCATGGCGGGTGACCTCCAGCACCCGCACGCCGCCTAGGGCAAAGCGCCCCAACTGGGATTCGTACCGGGCGGGGAGACTCAGCCACTGGGTCGTGACGGCGTGGCGGTCTTTTAGCCCGGCGACCCCCAAGTCGCGGTCGCGCACGCCGAGCTGAGCGCTCAGCTCGTGCAGGACGTGGGCGGTGGTGTGCCCGGTCTTTTCCAGCCGCAGGTAGAGGTGTTCGCCCTCCCCGGAGAAGGGATAGGCGGGAAGTTCCTCGACCCGGAAATCCTCCGGCACCGTTCGCAGGCGGCCCCCGGTTCCGGGCGTCTCCGTCCGCGTGGCGAGCGCCGTCCAATCAAACACCAGACTCACGATTTCCCCACCCTACGCCCCCCGGCGGGGCCAGGGGGTGAGAGAGCAGGGGGGATGGGGGGAGAGGGACCCCTCAGACGGATTCCGGAGAATCCGTTCCAGCCCCTTCGCTCCGCTCTCCTCCGGAGCTGTACCAGTCCGGTGCTTCCACTCCTCTGGGTCACCGCCTTTCCTTCTCCTGTCAGTCGGGGTTCCAGTTCTTCCAGAGCTGTTCAACCGGAATGCTTTTCAGTTCAGCACCCGTTCGCCCCCGCCCGGCGGCGTCCAGTCGGCGCGAAAGAGCTGCGACGGCCCCGGCCCCGGCTCCCGGCGGTACCACACCCGCACCCCGCGCTCCCAGCCGCGCAGGGGGAGGTAAGCGTGCCCGCCGCGGGGAAGCACGTTGAGGGGCACGCCGCCCTCGTCGCGCACCCGCAGCCAGGCGTTCGTGCCGGAAGGCGACCACCCCGCCAGCCACAGCGGGCCGTCCGAGACGTTGGTGAGCTGCGCCCCGCTCCCCGTCAGGGCGAGGCTGAGGTCGGGCCACGGGGGAACCTGGACCGGACCGAAGCGGACCTCCAGCCCCAGGCGCGGAGCCGCGGGGCGGGCACGGAAAAGAGCGCGGGCCAGCAGCCCTCCCGCCCCCGCGAGCAGCAGCCCCAGGGCGGCGGCCAGCGCTGCGGCGGTGTCTGCGGGCCGCCCGCCCCCCGGCGCGGCAAGCAGCGCCAGCAGCGCGAGGCCCAGCAGCACCCCCACCAGCGGCCACGCCCCGCCGGGCCGGCTGCGGGCGGGGCGGTAGGCCCCCGGCCAGTACTCGGCGAGCAGCAGCGCCGCCGCCCCCAGCCCGAAGAGGGCCGGAACCTCCAGCAGCGGCGCGAGCAGCAGCGCCCCCCACCCCGGCACCGCCCACCACGCCACGCGGGGCAGGTGCCGCCCGCGGGCCTCGCGCCCCACTCGCCCCAGCCAGTAGGCCGCGACGAGGGCGAGGGCGAGGGCATAGAGGGGCGTGACCTCTCCGGCAAAGGTCACGCTGACCCCTCCCCCGCCCCAGCGGGCTGCCCGTGCCGCCGGACTTCGGAGACGAGGTGGCCGAGTTCGTCGCGCAAGAGGCCCTCCCAGGCGGTCTGCACGGCCCCCCGGCTGCCGGGCAGGGCAAAGAGCAGCGTCTCCCCCGCCAGCCCGCCCACCGCCCGCGAGAGCATGGCGGCAGCCCCCACGTCGCGGTAGCTCAGCATCCGGAAGAGTTCCCCGAAACCGGGCAGCGGCTTGGTGAGCAGCGACTCCACGACGGGCACCGTCACGTCGCGCCCGGTGAGGCCCGTGCCGCCCGTCGTGAGCACCACGTCGGCCCCCGCCATCAGCTCGCCCAGGG
The DNA here is from genome assembly GCF_000482805.1 of Deinococcus murrayi DSM 11303. Classification (GTDB taxonomy): domain Bacteria; phylum Deinococcota; class Deinococci; order Deinococcales; family Deinococcaceae; genus Deinococcus; species Deinococcus murrayi. Next base: position 75,319 of record NZ_AXWT01000020.1, read on the forward strand.
CAGCGCGGATGGCCCCTTCCTCGTCGCGGACGATGCGGGCGGCGGTGACCTCGTGGCCCGCCGCCTCCAGCGCGGCCCGCAGGTAGGCCCCACTGGTGTCGGTGTCCGGGGTGCGCGTATCGCTGACGGTGAGGACGGCGGCCCGCACCCGCCGGGGCGCGGCGGCGCGGTGGGCGGCGGGGCCGGGGGGCGGGGGGGCAGGGTCGGCCATGACGCCCGCACCATACGCCGCCCCCGGACCGGGCGGGCGGGGGCAGGGTCACGGTCGGGGCGGGGCGGGGGGCGGGGCGGCGGCCTATACTGGCCCGCGATGAAGCCCATCGGCCCCTACGTGGCCGCGCGTGACCTCGGCGGCGACCCCACGGCCCCCGCGTCCGTGCGGACGCTGCGTGCGACCGACCGCCTGACCGGGATGCCGGTGCTGCTGCATGTGCTGCCCCACGCGGCCCCGCTGCCGGAGCTGCCCGATTCGCCCGCCCTGCTGCGGCCCGCCGAGGGCGGCGTGGACGGCGAGACGGTGTACGTCGTCACCGAGCTGCCGCCCCACGCGCACCCGGCCCGCGACCCCCTCCTCGCCGCGCGGGGCGGGCTGGAGGCCCTCGCGGCGCTGCATGCGGCGGGCCTGACCCACGGGGGCGTGAGCGCCGCGCAACTGTGGAGCGTGGACGGGCAGGTCGCCCTCGCGGGGGCCGGGCTGCCCTGGGGCGGCGACCCCACCCCGGCGGGGGACGTGCGGGCGCTGCTCGCGGCGCTGGAGACGCTGGGCGAGCTTCCGGCTTCCCTGCGCGGCGCAGGGGAGGACGCGACCGCCGCCGACCTCCTCGCCCGGCTGAACGCGCCCGCGGAGGTGCCGCCGCTGCGGGTGCCCCCTCCCGCCGAGGCCGCCGAGCCGGACGCGCCCCCTCCGCCTCCGGCCCCCCCAGCGGAAGCAGCAAAGGAAGTCGGGGAGGGGACGGCGGCCCCCGCGCCCGCGAACACTCCCCTCCCCCCCCGCCCCACCTCGCGGCGGCGGCTGAGCGAGGACGTCCGCATCACCTGGAACCCGGACGGCACCCGGCGGGTGGTCAAGCCGGGGCAGGAGGCCCGGCGCGGAAGCCGTCGCCCCGCGTGGTTGTGGCCCCTGCTGGCGCTGCTCGTGCTGCTCGCGCTCGCGGCGGCGCTGTGGGCGTGGCGGTCGGGGGGTGGGGGGGACGCGACGACCGCCACCCGGACGGCGGCTCCGGCCCCCGCCTGCTGCCCCCTCACCTTCGCCGTGCAGGGCGAGGCCCCCGGCCCGGTGCGCCTCAGCGTGGTGCGGGCACCCGCCGGGGCGGGGCTGAAGGCGGGGGCCGAGGTCGGCACCGCCCCCGGCGAGGTCACCCTGCCCGCACCCGGCGAGTACGTCCTGCGGGTGGCCGCCGACGGCTACGCCCCCGCCGAGGTCACCGTGACGGCCCCCAGCGCGGTGCCCGTGACCATCGACCTGGCCCCGTAGGGAGCCGCGCCCCGGCAAGCGGACCATGTGCCACAATCACGCCCGTGAGCCTCGTCATTCTGGACTTCGGCAGCCAGTTCACCCGCCTCATCGCGCGGCGCTTCCGCGAGCTGGGAGCCTACAGCGTGATTCTGCCGGGCACCGCCAGCCTGGAGCGCATCGCCCAGGAGCGTCCCCAGGGCCTCGTGCTGTCGGGCGGCCCCAGCAGCGTCTACGACCCCGGAGCGCCCCGCCCCGCCCCCGGCGTGCTGGAGCTGGACGTGCCCGTGCTCGGCGTGTGCTACGGGATGCAGCTCCTCGCGCACGAGGCGGGCGGCGAGGTCGCGCGGGCGGGCAAGCACGAGTACGGCAAGGCCGACCTCACCCGCTACGGCGGCGAGCTGTTCCGGGGCATTCAGGGCGAGTTCGTCGCTTGGATGAGCCACGCCGACGCGGTGACCCGGCTGCCGGAGGGCTACGAGGCCGCCGCCGAAACCGCTGACACCCCGGTCGCCGCCATCGAGAACCCGCGTACCCGTCGCTACGGGGTGCAGTTCCACCCGGAGGTCGTCCACACGCCCAAGGGCGGGCAGCTCCTCGCCAACTTCCTGGACCTCTGCGGGGTCGCCCGCGACTGGACCGCCGAGCACATCATCGACGACCTGATTGAGGAGGTGCGGGCGCAGGTGGGCGAGGAAGGCCGGGTGCTCCTCGCCATCAGCGGCGGGGTGGATTCCTCCACGCTGGGGCTGCTGCTCGCGCGCGCGGTCGGCGAGCGCCTCACCGCCGTCTTTATCGACCACGGACTGCTGAGATTGGGCGAGCGCGAGCAGGTCGAGGCGGCCCTGCGGCCCCTGGGCGTCAACCTCGTGACGGTCGACGCCCGCGCCGAGTTCCTGGGGGCGCTCGCGGGCGTCCACGACCCCGAAGAGAAGCGCAAAATCATCGGGCGCGAGTTCATCCGGGCCTTCGAGCGCGAGGCCCGCAAGTACGGCCCCTTCGACTTCCTCGCGCAGGGCACCCTCTACCCCGACGTGATTGAGTCGGCGGGCGGCACCCACGGCGACAAGTCGGGGGCGGCCAACATCAAGAGTCACCACAACGTGGGCGGCCTCCCCGACGACCTCGCCTTCAAACTCGTCGAGCCGTTCCGCACCCTCTTCAAGGACGAGGTGCGCGAGATTGCCCGGCTGCTGGGCCTGCCCGACCACATCCGCATGCGCCACCCCTTCCCCGGCCCCGGCCTCGCCATCCGCTGCCTGGGAGCCGTCAGCGAGGAGAAGCTGGACATCCTGCGGCGGGTGGACGACATCTTCATTTCGGGGCTGCGCGAGTTCGGCCTCTACGACGGGTGCAGCCAGGCCCTCGCGGTGCTGACGCCCATCCAATCGGTCGGCGTGATGGGCGACGGGCGCACCTACGCCTACACCGCGGCGCTGCGGGCCGTGACCACCGACGACTTCATGACGGCGGAATGGGCGCGGCTGCCCTACGAGTTCCTGGCGACCATGAGTAGCCGCATCGTCAATCAGGTCCACGAGGTCAACCGCGTGGTGTACGACATCACCGGGAAGCCGCCCGCGACGATTGAGTGGGAGTGAACCTCAGCCCCGCTTGACAGTCTCCATCCCGGCCCGCATATTGAGAAACGATAATATCGTTTTTCGACGAACCTGCGTCGGGAGGTCTCTATGCGGCTGTCGCTGTCCACTCTGCTGTCGGTGCTCTATGCGGGCGTGACCCTGGCGCTCTGGTTGACGTGGCTGGGCGTTTTCCTGATGGGTGGTGTGGCCCTGTTCTCCCTTCCGGCAGGACTGGTCATGATGTTGGTGGTGCTGCTGCTCCTGCCGACTGCACAGGGGCTGGGGCACCTGCGGGCGGCGCTGCGCCGGGCGCGGGACTTTACCCCGCTGGACGGCGAGGTGGCGCGGCGGGTGGGCGAGGGCGGGCGCTGGTTGCTGGGAGCGGGTCTGGTCACCTTGCCCCTGGGGGCACTGGCGCTGTGGCTCGACCCGGACAACGTGCAGCTCACGTGGACGCCGGGCGGCGTGCTGTCCACCCTGCTGGCCCTGGCCGTGCCGCTGCTCCTGATAGGTCTGAGCGATTGGCTCGACAGGGGACGCCGCCTGCGCGACCACGCCCGCGAGGTGGTGTGATGGGAGGCGACACGGTGGCACGGCCCGCGCTTCGCTGGCTGGAGGCCCTGTGCCTGGGAACACCGCTGCTGCTGGCGCTCTCGGCGGCGCTGGCCGCCCACCTGGGAGTTGCCGTGGACTGGCAGACAGACGCCGTACCCCTGCTGCTGGGGTTGCCCGTGCTCGCACTGCTGTGGTGGGCCGCACGCGCCGCGACCCTGGTGGGGGCGGCCCGTGCCGTGACCTGGGCCGGTATCCTGCTCACAGGCCAGGCGTTGCTGGCGGGAGTCTTGACCCTGCTGGAGCCGGGCCGCCCCCCCGCGCCGCACATCATGGCGGCCCTCATGCTGGCGCTGTCGGGCAGTGTGGGCACCTTTCTCGCGCTGCTGCCCGGCCTGGGTCTGCTCGCCCTGGGTGCCGTGCTGCACGAGGTCGCCGCCCTGATTCAGGACGAGGAACTGACCGTCTGATGCCCATTGAAGTCCGCCTCGACGAGCGGCTGCGCGAGCGCGGCATGACCCTCTCCGAACTGTCGGAGCGGGTGGGCATCACCCTCGCCAACCTCAGCATCCTCAAGACGGGCAAGGCGCGGGCAGTGCGCTTCAGCACCCTGGAAGCGATCTGCGAGGTGCTGGAATGCCAGCCGGGCGACTTGCTGGTCTATACGCAGGAAAAATGAAACCCCCCGCCCATCACCGGCGGGGGAGTTTCTTTCAACTTCTGCGTTCAGCGCCCGGCGGGCACGAACTCGCGGTCGGCGAAGTCCTCGCGGCGGGCCTCGCCCCGGTCACGGCCGCCCTGACCGTCGCGGTTCCAGCGGCCCTGGCCGCCGCCGCGCGAGCCGCCCCCGTCGCGCGAGCCGTAGCCCCCGCGGCCACCGCCCTGGCCCTGGAAGCCGCCGCGTCCGCTGCGGAAGCCGCCTTCATCACGGTCGCGGTAGCCCCGGCCTCCGCCGTAGCCGCCGCCCTGACGGCCCTCGCGGGCGGGGGCCTCGAACAGTTCGGGCAGCTCCTGGGCGACCTCAACCTGCACCTCGCCTTCCAGCGGATTGGCAGCGAGCAGCCCCTCGACGAACTCGCTGGGCACGTCTGCCA
>NZ_AXWT01000020.1:85000-89819 GCF_000482805.1 Deinococcus murrayi DSM 11303
CAGCACCCCGGCGGCAACAAGGAGGTCACGCCGCGCCATCGGGGGCCTCCGCGAGGGCGAGCAGTTGACGCTCGCGCTCCTGCCGGGCCAGGGCCGCTACAACGGGCGCGAGGCCCCCCGCCATCACGCTGCCGAGGTCAAAGTTCTTGACCTCCCCCTCCAGGCGGTGGTCGGTGACCCGATGTTGCGGGTAGTTGTAGGTGCGAATCTTCTCGGACCGCTCGCCCGTGCCGACCTGCGCGGCGCGGGCCTGCCTTTCCTCCGCCTCGCGGGCGGCCCGCTCACGCTCATGCAGGCGAGCGGCGAGCACTTGCAGGGCCTTCTCGCGGTTCTTGATTTGCGAGCGGCTGTCTTGGCAGACCACGACGATTTCATCGGGGGTCCCCGCGCGGTACACCGCCCGCACCGCCGAGTCGGTGGTGTTGACGCCCTGCCCGCCCGCCCCCTGCGAGCGGAACACGTCGAGGCGCACCTCGGAAAGGTCGAGGGTGACCTCACCCGCCTCGACCTGCGGCAGCACCGCGACCGTCACCGTGCTGGTGTGGATGCGCCCCTGCGACTCGGTGGCGGGAACGCGCTGGACCCGGTGCACGCCGCGCTCCCACTTCAGGGCGCGAAAGGCAAACTCGCCCGTCACCTCCGCAACCACCCGGCTCGCCCCGCCGAGGTCGCTCTCGGAGGCTTCCAGGACGCTGAGCCTCAGGCCCGCGCCCTCGGCGTAGCGGGTGTACATCCGCAGGAGGTCCATCACGAACAGGCCCGCTTCCGCACCCCCGGCCCCGGCCCGCAGCTCCAAGACCACATCGCGGGGGTCGTCGGGGTCGGTGGGGAGTAGCAGCACCTCTAACTCGGCGTCGAGTTCGGCGAGCCGCGCCGTCAGGGTCTCGACCTCCCCGGCGGCCAACTCGCGCAGTTCGGGGTCGGTCAGCAGCTCGCGGGCCTGGGCCAGGGCTTCTGCCGCCTCTGCCCGCTCGCGGTGCAGGGCCACGACCGGGGTCAGTTCGCGGTGGCGGCGGGTCAGGCGGGTGTACTCGGCGGGGTCAGCAAGGACCGAGGGGTCACCCATCGCCCGCTCGATATGCGAAAACTCAGCCGCCAACTCCTCCAGGCGGCTTCTCTGGGCACCGCTCACCACGGCGGCCCGGCGGGGGGGAGAACGGGGGTGGACACAGGCTTCATGGGGGCAGTCTACCCCCGCCCCCGGCAGGCTGACCGGAAGGCAAGGAACAGCCCCCCCACTCGGCGGGCCGGGGACGTGCAAACTGGAGCGGTGCAGACTGCGACAGGGAGAGACGGGGCAACGCGGCGGGTAACGGTGGGGCTGCTGGGCTGCGGCACGGTGGGGCAGAACGTGCTGAAGTTGCTGGAACGCCGCCGGGGCGTCTTCGCCAGCATGGGCGTAGAAGTGGAGGTCGCGGGGGTCCTCGTGCGCGACCTGGGCCGCGAGCGGGACGTGCCGCCGGGCACGCCGCTGCGGGACGACCCCACTTTCCTTCAGGAGTGCGCGGTCGTGATTGAAGCGCTGGGGGGCATCGAAACGCCCCTCGCGCTGCTCGCGCCCTACCTCCGCAGCGGACGGCCCGTGGTCACCGCGAACAAGGCGCTGCTCGCCGAGCGCTGGGACGAGTTGCGGGAGCACGCCCTCGCCGGACGGCTGTACTACGAGGCGGCGGTGATGGCCGGAACGCCCGTCATCGGCCCGATGAGCACGGTGCTGCGGGCGAGCACCTTTACCCGCCTTCAGGCCGTGCTGAACGGGACCTGCAACTACGTCCTCTCGCAGATGGAAGCCGGGAAGCCCTACGCGGAGGCCCTCGCGCAGGCGCAGGCCCTGGGCTACGCCGAAGACCCGCCCACCCTGGACATCGGCGGTTTCGACACCGCCCACAAGCTGACCGTGCTGGCCCGCTTCTGTGCCCACGGGAACTTTCCGTACTCGGCGGTCGAGATTGAGGGCATCGAGGGCGTGACCCTGGAGGACGTGCAGGCGGCAAGGGCAGCGGGAGAGCGCATCAAGCTGGTGGCCGAGTTGCGCCGCGAGGAGGACGGTTGGCACGCCCGCGTTTCTCCCCAGCGTCTGCCGATGACCCACCCCCTGTGCAACGAGGGGGCCAGCCGCAACGCCTTGGTGTACGAGGGCGAGGAATGCGGCCCGCTGATTTTCGCCGGGGGCGGGGCGGGCGGGATGGTCACCGCGTCGGCGATGGTGGGGGATTTGCTCGACTGGGTGCTGGGCTTTCCGGGGCACGTGCCGCTGCACTGAGGGGCAGAACGACATCGTACGCCTCCACTCCGAGAACGTCACCAAGCGTCCAACCCTCACCGTGTAATTTCCCAACTTGATACTCATGAGTCTGTAGCCGGATAAGTAGCTTAGGTTGCAGGGTTGTAGCATGGCTATAGGAGATCTTCAGCGGCGACTTGGAGCCAACCTCAGAAGATATAGAGCCGCCCATGGCCTAAGTCAGGAGGCTCTAGCAGAGCTTCTCCAAGTACACCGAACGTACATTGGCGGCCTAGAGCGCGGGGAACGTAATCCGACCCTTCAGAGCGTTGAACGTCTCTCCGAGCGTCTCGGCGTCGATCCACTTCAGCTCCTCGTCTGCCCTACAAAGGAGGATGGGCGATGGGCATGAACTCCGCAATGTTAAGCCGACGTGCACGCCAGCCAGGGCATGACCGGACATTTCGAACTTCGGAGAAAAACTTTGTAGAAGCCCTCAAAAAAATCCTCGATTCGAATGAGTGGCGCGTGGAAGATCATCCGGGCGACTTACGCTTCGTCATCGGGGAAAGGTATGGTGTCGTCCCAGAAGCAAGTATCGAGTTCTTAGCAACCGGTCGTAAGTTCTTCTTCGAAGTCAAAAAACAGGGTCCTGCCGGTAATGCAGATGAGAGAGCGTGCAAGCACCATACAGTTCAGTTTTACAAAGAATTACACAAAAAATTTGGTTACGATTATCATCCCTTCGGCACTATCATGTGTGAGTCCCTGTCAACGATGGAGCGATATACGGTCAAGCATCCGTTCTACTTCGAACCGGACCACTATTTTTGCTGGGTTGACTACGACCTTGACTCTTTGGCGGATTACATTGCTCGCATCGCTAGCAGATGGCTGATAGACCCGCAAGACGATGGGACTCCGCAGGTCGTGCCTCAGTGAGGCCAACCAGCCACTGTATACTTAAGCCATGATCAAGTACCTCGGCAGTAAGCGCACATTGGTGCCCGTCCTCGGAGCGATAGCGGAAGAGGCGAGGGTGACGAGCGCCGTAGACCTTTTCACTGGTACAACGCGTGTGGCACAGGAGTTCAAGCGTCGCGGCTTAAGAGTTCTTGCTAATGACATTGCAACGTATTCGGAGGTCATGTCTCAATGCTATATATCTACTGATGCCAAATCCGTAGATATGAACGAGCTGGCTTGCACATTGCAGGAACTCAATCAGCTTCCGGGAAAGCGAGGCTATTTCACGCGCACTTTTTGTGAAGAGGCGAGGTTTTTCCAGCCCAAAAATGGTGAAAGGATTGATGCCATACGCGACGCCATCGAGGAGCGTTATTCAGAATCTTGGATGCGGCCAATCCTGCTAACGAGCCTGATGGCCGCAGCAGACCGCGTTGACTCAACAACAGGGGTACAGATGGCCTACCTAAAGGAGTGGGCCTCCCGATCATATAACGACCTAGAACTCCGACTCCCCAACTTAATCTCCGGAAGCGGCATTACCAGTCGCTGCGATGCCCTAGATCTTGTTCGGAATCTCCCTCGTCAGGAACTGGTTTATCTCGACCCACCCTATAATCAGCATCGATATTTTACAAACTATCACATATGGGAAACCCTGATAAGATGGGATGAGCCTGAGACCTACGGAGTAGCGAGAAAGCGCCTAGATTCCCGCGATGCAAGCACAAAAAGTGTTTATAATATGAAGCGCGAGATGCCTAAAGAGATGCAGCGCCTCCTCAACTCTATCAGTGCCGACCTAGTCGTCGTATCCTACAACAACGAATCATGGATCGAGCCGAACGAAATGATGATTCTGCTGCGCGAGGCTGGCTTTGAGGATGTTCGGCTCCTTGCGTTCGATTATAAACGCTATGTTGGTGCTCAGATTGGCATTCACAACCCATCTGGGGAGCGAGTAGGGCAAGTCAGTCATCTGAGAAACCTAGAGTATATCTTCCTTGCTGGAGCTTCCGACGTGGTGGATGCTTGCGCCGCCCGCGTGGAGCATCGTACAGCAGCGTCTGCACCAGTGCCGCTTTTTTAGTGGTGGTGCACGACCAAAATCTCTCTACGTCTTCCGCACACTTGCACCCCAGCCCAAAAAAATAAACCGCGCACCAGGCGCGGTTTTCTTTGGTGGAGGCAAAGAGATTCGAACTCTTGACCCTCCGCTTGCAAAGCGGATGCTCTCCCGCTGAGCTATGCCCCCTCAGCGCCGCTCAAGGTAGCAGAGCGGGGCGGGGAGGGCAAGCACCCGCTAGCATGGCCAGGCTTTTATCTTGACTGAGGCCAAGAAAAAGGGCTGATAGGGAGTTGTGCAACCACCCATCAGCCCACTGCCCTTTTTAACCCAAATCCCGGACTGGCGCGACCAGAAGCGCATCACATACCCCTGGGAGACGCTCTGGACGGTCATTCTGGTCGGCCTGCTGTCTGGGCCGGAAAACATCCTGGCGCTCTCTCAGTGGCTGCAAGGGCAGCGCGAGGTGCTGACACAGCACCTCGCGCTCGATCGAATCCCACAGCAAGCCATGATTTACCGCTTCTTCTGGTCCCTGGATAGCCACCTGGCCCAGCTCCAGA
>NZ_AXWT01000021.1 GCF_000482805.1 Deinococcus murrayi DSM 11303
GAGCCACTGCTGCGGCGGGACCTGCCGGAGCTGGTGGGCCGCCTCGCGGCGCTGGAGGGGGTCGAAGACCTCGCCCTGACGACCAACGGGCTGCTCTTGCCCCGGCTGGCGGCGGACCTGAGGGCGGCGGGCTTGCGGCGCGTCACGGTCAGCCTCGACAGCCTTGACCCGGAGGTCTTCGGGCGCATGAATGGCCTGAACGTGACCCCGGACCGGGTCCTGGACGGCATCGAGGCGGCGTTGCGGGCGGGGCTGCGGGTCAAGGTGAACACGGTCGTGCAGCGTGGGGTGAACGAGGCCGGACTGTCAGAGCTGTGGCGAGCGCTGCGCGACCGAGCGACCGTGCGCTTTATCGAGTTCATGGACGTGGGCAACCACAATGGCTGGAACCTGGCGTCAGTGGTGCCCGCACGGGAGGTGCTCGCCCGCCTCACGGAGGCCGAGCCGGGCCTCGCCTTTCGCCCGGTTGACCCCGCCGAGCGGGGGGAGGTGGCCGCCCGCTACCAGGACGGTGCGGGGCGCGAGGTCGGCCTGATTGCCTCGGTCACTGCGCCCTTTTGCGGCGACTGCTCGCGGGCGCGGCTCTCGGCGGTGGGCGTGCTGTACACCTGCCTCTTTGCCACCTCCGGCACCGACCTGCGCGGGCCGCTGCGGGCTGGGGACAGCGACGAAGCGCTGCGGGGGCGCGTCGCCGCCGTCTGGCAGGCCCGGCAAGACCGCTACAGCGAGGAACGCGGGGAAGCCAGCGCCCGCGCCCAGAGCAAGGTCGAGATGTCGCACATCGGGGGCTAGGGCGAACCGGGGGCCGCACCTGTCTCCCGCCGGGTAGCGCCGCGCCCCCCGGCCCGGTGCTTGTGTCCAGGGGACACCAATCCCTAAGATGAGGCCTCAAGAACGGCAGAAAGCCCCTGCGCTCGCAGCCGGGCTGGGAGGCGAGCATGGCGAAGTACCCGCTAATCAAGACCACCCTCAAAGACCGCTTGTTGGGGGGCCATTACGCCGAAGGCCTGCCCCTGCCCAGCGAACCGCAGCTTGCCCGCGAGTTCGAGGTTTCGCGCATGACCGCCCGCCGCGCCATCGATGAGCTGGAGCGCGAGGGCTACGTCTACCGAGTGCAGGGGGCCGGAACCTTCCCCACAGGGAAGCGCTTCCGCCAGGGCATGTTCCGGGTGCGGCCCTTCAAGGAGTGGGCGCGGCACCCCGACCACCGCACCCACGTCCTGCGCGCGCTGACGGTGGAGGCTACCCCGGAAATCGCCGCGGTGCTGCACCTGGAAGTCGGGGACCCGGTGACCTACGTGCACCGCCTGCGCACGGCGGGTGACGAAGCGCTGGTGATCGAAAAGCGCTACATCAGCGCCGCCCTCGCGCCCTCCCTCCTCGACCATGACCTCGCTTCCGAGAGCATCCACGAGGTGATGATTTCGCTGGGGGTGCCTATCACCCGCGTCGAACAGACCCTGGAAGCCGTCAACCTGCGTCAGGAGGAAGCCGAGCTGTTGCGTGTGCCGCCCGGCACCGCCGCGTTTTTGTTGCGGCGCACAACCTACAGCGGCCCGCAGCGCGTCTCTTACGTCAACTACTGGGTGCGGGGCGACCGCTACGCCTTTCAAGACAGCTTCGAGCCGTAGCGGGCCCCTCGCTCCCGGCCCTGTTCCCCCTTTGAACAGGGTGCAAAATTGAACTCCAAGCGCTATACGTGGGGATTATGGATTCGTCGTCGCTCCGGGAACGCCAGAAAGAACGCCGCCGTGCGCGGATCTACAGCGTGGCCCTCGACCTGTTCAAGCGGGGCGGCTTTCAGGCGACCACCGCCACCGACATTGCGCGGGCCAGCAATGTCTCGCGGGGCACCTTTTTCAACTACTACCCCTACAAGGAAGCGGTGCTGCTCGACTACGGCAGCGAGGTGATGGAGCGCCTGCGCGACAAGGCCGAGGCGCGGCTGGCCGAGGGGGTGCCGCCCCTGACGGCTCTGTACGAGATTTGGGACGACCTCGCCGAGGAAAATCGCCGCGAGCGTGACCTCTTTCCGCCGCTCGCCTACGAGGTGATGAATCCCAACCCAGAGCGGGCCAGGACCGCGTATCAGGCCCTGCCCCTGAGCAAGGTCATCGAGCTGATTTTAAAGCCCCTGCACCAGGCCGGGCAGATTCGCACCGACCTCAGCTTGCAACGCATCAGCAACCTGATTGCGGACACCTACCTCCTCGTCGCCCTGCGCTGGAGCGCCTACGGCACCGACCGCACCCTTCAGGAGGAAACGCGGCTGGCCCTCAACCTGCTGCTGGAAGGAGCGCTGCGGCGCGACCCCCCGGCCCGGCCCTCCTGAGTCCCGCGTTCCTCGTCCCGTGACCCAGCCTGAACTCAGCATCGGCACTCCCCGGCACAGTTGGCCCTTTAGCCGGGGCTTGGTCGTCGAGTCGCTCGTGAATGCGGGCGCGAGCGCTCCGGCGGCGGCCACCGTCGCCCGGCGGGTCGAGCAGGCGCTGCGGCACGCCCGGCGTACCCCCGTGACGCCCGCCGAGCTGCAAGCGCTGATGGTCGACCTCGCGCGGGACACGCTGGGCGAGGAGGTCGCCCAGGCCGCCGCCCGGCAGACCCCCGCCTTTGTGGATATCCCCGTGCAGGCCAAAAAGGGCACCCTGCCCTTTAGCCGGGGCGTGCTGGCCCGCACCCTGGAAGACACGGGTCTCTCGCCGCGCGACGCCTACGGCACCGCGAGCGCGGTGGACGTGCGGCTGCGCCAGTCGGGGCGGCGCGAGGTCACGGTCGCCGAACTCGACGAGCTGACCGAGGCCGTGCTCGCCGAGCGCTACGGCGAGCACCTGCGCCGCACCTACCGCTTTCTGAAGGGCAACCGGGGCCGCCTGGGGGTGGTCAGCGGGGACGGGGGCACGCCCACCCCTTTCAGCAAGGGGCTGCTCGTGCAGTCGCTGCTCGCGGCGGGGGTCGCCCCCGACGTGGCCCGCAAGGTGGCCCGCGTGACCCAGCGCGATCTGCGCGGCAGCGAAGACCGCCTCGTGACCCGCCAGGCCATCCGCGAGAAGGTGGAAGCCCTGCTGCGCGACGAAGTCGGTCCCGACGTCAGCGCCCGCTACCGCCTGTTGCGGGTGATTCGCCGCCCGCCGCGTCCCCTCGTCGTGCTGCTGGGGGGCGTGAGCGGCACGGGCAAGAGTTACCTCGCCGCCGAGATTGCCTACCGCCTGGGCATCACCCGCGTCATCGGCACCGACGCCGTGCGCGAGGTCATGCGGGCGATGGTGTCGCGCGAACTCGTGCCCGGCCTGCACGCGAGCACCTTCAACGCCTGGGAAGCCCTGTGGCCCCCCGGCGAGCCGCGCCCGGAGCGGCCCAGCCGCGCCGCGCTCCTCGCCGGGCTGCGCGACCAGGTGCAGCAGGTCAGCGTGGGGCTGGGGGCGGTGGTGCGCCGCGCCATCGAAGAAGGCACCAGCCTGGTGCTGGAGGGGGTGCACCTCGTTCCCGGCTACCTGCGGGCCGCCGACTTCGCGGGGGCGCTCGTCGTGCCCATGCTGGTGACCCTCCCCGACGAGGCCGAGCACCGCCGCCACTTCGAGTCGCGTGACCGCGAGACGGCGGCCAGCCGCCCCCTGCACCGCTACATGGCCTACTTCGATGAAATCCGCACCATGCAGGACTACCTCGAAGAACTCGCCCGCCGCGAGGATGTGCCCCTGCTCGACGGCCTGACCCTCGACGAGAGCGCCGAGCAAGCGGTCGACGTGGTGCTGCGCCGGGTGATGGCCGCCCTGACGCCGGGAGAGCGGGCCGCGCTGCTGGGGGAAGAGGGGGGCGGCGAGGAAACCGCGGGCCTCAGCCCCTGACCTGCCGCACCGCCGCCCGCAGCTCGGCCAGCGCTGCTCCGTCCCCGCCGTAGCGGGCGCGGTGGTAGGCCTCTGCTGCCCGGCGAAGGGTCTGCGCCTGCGCTGGAGAGTGCGCGGCGGCCCGCTCCGCGTAGGCTGAGGCCGTCTCGCCGGGAGCGCGGGGCAGGCGCAGCCGCCGAGCGAGGTCATCGAGCAGCCGGGCGGCGGGGTCGGGGGCGGGAGAGCGCCGCCGGGCCACGAGCAGGAGCGGCAGCGCCGCAAGCAGTGCCCCGGCAACCCCCAGCGCGAGCAGCGCGGGCCGCCCGCCCACCCCGGCTTCTAGCCGCGCCAGCAGGTCGCGCTGCCGGGGGCCGTCATAGCCCGCGACCCAACTGTTCCAGCGAGTCTGCCAGGCGTCAAAGCGCAGGGCGGCCTGTTCCAGGGGGGCGGGGGGCGGGGGGGTGCTCGCCTCTGGGCGCGAGAGGGCGGTGGGCAGCCCCGCCGTCACCCGGCCCGGCGCGACCGCCGCCGTGGGGTCTACCCGCACCCAGCCCTGGCCCTCCAGCCAGACCTCGGCCCAGGCGTGCGCGTCCTGCTGCCGCACGATGAGATAGCCGCCGTCGGGGTTTCGCTCGCCGCCGAGGTACCCCCCCACCACGCGGGCGGGCACCCCCGCCGCCCGCATCAGGAAAGTGAACGCTGAAGCGTAGTGCTCGCAAAAGCCAGCGCGGGAGCCGAACAGGAACGCGTCTACCCGGTCGCGCCCCGGCAGCGCTGAAGGCGTGAGGGTGTAGCGGAACTCCCCGTCCCGCAGCCACGCCAGCGCCGCCTCCACCCGCTCCGGCGCGGGAAGGGCCGCCCACGACGCGGCGAGTGCCCGCGCCCGCAGACTCTCCTGCGGCGGCAGCCCCAGGTTGAGGCTCAGGCGCTCTGGGGCCTCCCGCACCCCCAGCCGAGCAGCGCGGCCCTGCACGTCGTGGCGGGTGCGGCTCGCCCCCACGCTGAAGGACACGGCCTGAAACGCGGTCGTCAGGAAGGCCCCCGGCGGCAGCGTGGTCGGCGTGTCGAGCACTGGAATCCAGGGCGGGTTGCCGGGTTCCAGGGTCAGGCGGTAGGCCAGCGCCGGGCCGTAGAACTCCAGGGTGGGCGACCCAAAGCGTTCGCGCACCTGCTCCCAGCGCACCCCGTCATAGCGCTCGTAGACCGGGCCGCGCCAGTAGCGCTCCTCTGGGGGGGGGAGGGGGCCAGCGAACTCGGCGCGAAAGGCCACGGCGCGGCTCTGGGCCAGCTCGCTGTATTCGCCCGCCGTAATCTCGTTCGCCAGCCCAGTCTGCGCGGCCTGCACCGGAAGGTGCCACAGCGGGCCGTCGGGCCGGGGAAACAGCAGGAAGAGGGCGAGCATGAGTGGCGTGCCCAGCGCTGCGAGCCGGGCCGCGCCCCCCAGCGCCCCCCGCCCCCCCACGTCCGGCCCGTTCCAGCGCCCCAGCGCGGCGAGCAGGCCCACCAGCCCCAGCGCGACGTGTGCCGCCGCGAGCGGTCCCTGTCCGAAGAAGAGGTGTGTGAGCAGCACGAACACGCCCAGCAGCGCGAGCAGCCGGGCGTCCCGCCGAGTGCGCGTCTCGGCGGCCTTGAGGGTGACGAGCAGCCCCAGGAGGGCCGTGCTCGCCTCGCGGCCCAGCAGGGTGCCGTACGCGGCGTTCAGGGCGACGAAGCCTAGCCCCGCGAGCAGCCCCAGCATCCAGCTCGGCGGGGCGGGGAGGTGCGGGCGGCGGGTCCGCAGGGCCGCGTACCCCAGCAGCCCGGTCTCCAGCCCAGTGAGCCATGCGGGCTGCCGCAGGGCGGCAGGGGCCAACGCGAAGGCCAGCGCGAGCAGGGCGAAGCGGAGCGGAGCGCCGGGCAGCGGGGCCGGGCGGGGGCGGCGGGAAAAAGCCGCTGGCGGGGGGGTGGGCCAGGGCTGCACCTCCGCCAGCGCTGCGCGGGCTGCCGCCGCGTGCGCCTCCCCCACGCCGGGGGGCAGGGCGCGGCCCGGCAGCGTCAGGCGAAAGGGCGTCCCCGTGCGCCGCGCCCCCTCCACCCAGGCGGCCAGGCGTGAGAGGCGGGCCTCGCCGTCCGGCAGGGCAGCCGTCTGCGCCCAGTCCAGCGCGAGCACCCGGCCCGCGGGCGCGTCCGTCTCGCGAACCACGGGCGTACCCAGGCGGGCCGCGTGCCGCCATGACACCTGCCGGGGCGAGTCGCCGGGCTGGTAGGGCCGCAGCCCGCTGAAGTCGTCCGGGCCGGGACCGCGCCGCCCCGTCTCCTCGCCCGCGCCGGGGAAGGGGTCGGGGGGCGGCGGCGCTCCCGCCTCTGGCCGCGGGGCGACCGGGAGGGGGGCCGGAATCGGGAGGGGCCGCCACACCGCCCACAGCCCCAGGGGGTCGAGGGCGGCGACAATAGGCCGGGAGAAGGACAGAAGGCCACGGGCCGGAGTGGGAACGGGGACGGTGACCTCGGCCAGGCCCCCCGCCGGGACGCGCCCCAGTCCCTCGGCCCCCGGCTCCAGCCGCACCAGGACGGCTCCCCCCGGCCCCCGGCTCTCCAGCCGCACCGTGAAGGAGGCCGTGTCCCCCGCGACCGCCGCAGCCGGGGACGCCACCCGCCCGGACAGGCCCCGCCCTGCCCGCAGCGCCTGCGCCGCCGCCGCTACCCACACGCCCGCCAGCAGAAAGGTCACCGCGTACCCCAGCCCCAGCGAATAGTTGATGCACCCCACCAAGGTCACGAGGGTGAGGCCCAAAAAGGCCGTCCCCAAGCGGGTGGGCCGCAGGGAGCCGGAGGGGGGCGGGGCGGGGGCCATCGCAGGGCAGGTCAGGGAATGGGCGTCTCGGCGAGCAAGCGGGCCAGCACGTCGGAGGACGTTCCGCCGCGCACCGGGAGGCGGTGGCCCGCTACGCTGGGAAAGACCGCCTGCACGTCCTCCGGCAACACCATCCCGCGCCCGGCAAGGTAAGCCCAGGCCCGCGCCGCCGCCAGCAGCCCCAGCAGGGCGCGGGGACTCAGGCCCGGCCCCAGTGCCGGATGCTCGCGGGTGGCGCGGGCAAGTGCTTGCAGGTAATCCAGCAGCGGCCCCGCCGCGTACACGGCCTCCACCTCCCGCCGGGCCGAGCGCAGGCTTTCCGCGTCCAGCACTCCCGTAAGCTCGCGCACCACGCCCCCTCGCCCGCCCGTCTCCAGCAGGGTGCGCTCGGCGCGGGCGTCGGGGTAGCCCAGCGTGACCGACATCAGGAAGCGGTCGAGCTGCGCTTCGGGCAGGGGCGAAGTGCCCACAAACGCCGCCGGATTCTGGGTGGCGATGACGAAAAAGGGGTCCGGAAGGGGCCGCGTGACCCCGCCCTCGCTGACCTGCCGTTCCTCCATCGCTTCGAGCAGCGCACTCTGGGTGCGGGGGGCGGCGCGGTTGATTTCGTCGGCAAGCAGGACTTCGGAGAAGATGGGGCCGGGCTGGTACCGGAAGACCCCCGCCGGGGCGTCCCAGACGCTCACGCCCAGCAGGTCGGCGGGCAGGAGGTCCGCCGTGAACTGCACCCGCCGGAACGAGAGGCCCAGCGTGCGCGAGAGCGCGTGCGCCAGCGTGGTCTTGCCGACGCCGGGCTGGTCCTCGATGAGGAGGTGCCCCCCCGCCAGCAAGCAGGCCAGCGAGAGGCGCACCTGTTCCGGCTTGCCCAGAATCACCCCGTCGAGCTGTGCGAGCGCCCGGCCCACCGCCGCCGCACTGGCCGAGGGAGAGAGAGCGGCGGACACGCGCGTCATGGGGGCGAGTTTAGCCGCGCCCCTCTGACAGAACTGCGACATCGGGCGCGGCCTTATATAGATGCCGGAGAATCCGTTGCAGCCCCTTCGCTCCGCTACGGTACTTTCACTCCCCTCCGTCATCCTTATTTCCTTCTCCCGCTGGTCGGGATTCACAGTTCTTCCAGAACTGTTCATCCGGAAGCCTTGTTAAGCGTGCAGCGCGTCCCGGTCCTCGCAGGGCTGCCCCTCGACTTCGGGTTGCAGGGTGACGTGCGTCAGGCCGTGGCGCTCGCGCAGCAGTTGCCGGGCGCGGACGAGCACGGCGGCGGCGTCGGCCCCCCCCGCCACCTCTACATGCGCCGTCAAAATCGGCTGCCCCGCCGTAATCGCCCAGACGTGCAGGTCGTGGATGCCCCGCACCCCCGGCACCCCGCGCAGGGTGGCCCGCACCGCCCGCACGTCCAGGCCCTGGGGTGCCCCCTCCAGCAGCACGTTCACGCTGTCAAGCAGCAGGCCCCACGCACTGCGCAGGATGAGCAGGCCAATCAGGGCGCTCACCAGGGGGTCAGCCACCGTCCACCCCGGCCCCAGCACCAGCAGCGCGGCGACGATGGCCCCCACCGACCCCAGCAGGTCGCCCAGCACGTGCAGGTAGGCCCCGCGCACGTTGAGGCTGTCCCGCTGCCCCCCGTGCAAGATGGCGGCGCTCACCAGGTTGGCGACCAACCCGGCCCCCGCGACCGCCAGCATGACCCCGCCCTGCACCTCCGGCGGCTGGGAGAGCCGGGTAGAGGCTTCCCACAAAATCCACAGCGTGAGGAGCAGCAGCGCTGCCGCGTTCACAAAAGCCGCCAGAATCTCGACCCGGTAAAAACCATAGGTCCGCTCTGGAGTGGCTGGGCGGCGGGCAAAGCGCACCGCAAAGAGGCTCAGCGCCAGTGCTGCCACGTCGGACGCCATATGCCCCGCGTCCGAGAGCAGCGCCAAACTTCCCGACACCAGCCCGCCGATGATTTCCAGGCCCATGAAGGTCGCCGTAACCCCCAGCGCGAGGCTGAGGCGCCGGGCGTCGGCCCCGTGGCCGTGCGCGCGCCCTGGCCCGTGGCGGTGTCCGGCGTGGTCATGCTCATGCTCGTGGGGTGCACAGTCACTCATTGGGCCTCCGAAGACGCAGTGGCAGGCAAAAGACCCCCTCAGTCTAGCGCAAAAAAAGCCCCCGCCGGTGGGCGGGGAGGTTTGCTGGCTCGGCAGGTTGGGGTCGAACCAACGACCGTCCGATTAACAGTCGGATGCTCTGCCACTGAGCTACTGCCGAATACCGCTGCTGCGTTTGCTGCGGGCGGGCCGTTTCCGGCGCGAGAGGGAGAGTACCACGGGTCCGGCCCTTTTGCAAGGGGAGCACTTCAGGCCTGCGCCCCGCCGGGCATAATCGTGCCCGGATTCACGCCCAAGCGGTCGAGGGCGGCTTGCCAGCGTTCCTCTGCGGGCACGTCCCAAATCAGCTCTGGCGTGTCTTGTTCGACCCACAGCCAGGTGCCCTCGCGGGCCTCTTCGGTAAGCTGGCCCGCCGCCCACCCCGCGTAGCCCAGCAGCAGCATGTAGGGCTGACCCGATGCCATGACCGCGTGCAGGACGTCTAGGCTGCTCGTCACGCACAGGCCGGGCGAGAGGCGCACCTCGCCGGGCACCTTGAGCGCCTCGCGGTACAGGCACCAGCCCACCCCCGGCTCGACCGGACCGCCCGCCCAGGCGGTGCCCGCGCCCGTGTTGGGCGCGTCGGGGAGCAGCTCGGCCACGCTCTGGCTCAGGGGCGCGTTGATGAGGAGGCCCATCGCGCCCGACCCGTCGTGTTCCAGCAGCAGAATCACGGCCCGCTCAAAGGCGCTGCCGCGCAGGTGAGGGCTGGCGACCAGGAACGTCAGCGGGACGGTCATGGGTTCAGGATAGTGGGGCCTGGGCAGGGCAGGGGGCACAAGCGCAGGCCCCCCGCCGCGGGTGGGGGCGGGGGGCCGCAAAAACAGGGGCTTTGTACGGGTTCCGTCTGTTTCGTGAACAAACCGGAACAGCGCCGACTTGTTCACTCCACGCCCGGAACCCGTTTTTCTCCTCCTCACTCCGCTCGGATTTCCAGGTTGACAGGTCAACCTTTCAATCACAGTCAGTTCAATCGGAGTCAGTCTTACGCATTACGCACTCGCGCCGGGGCTGCGGCGGCTCGTTCGGCGCTTGGCAGGCGGGGGGGCCGTTTCTGCCGCGCCCGCCGCCGGGCCACGCGGGGTTTCCAGGGCTTTCAGGCCACCCACCAGCGCCACGTCGAGGACCTGGTCGACCGTCTCGCAGGGGTGGAAACGCATGGACGAGCGCAGGTGCAACGGGATGTCGCGCAGGTCACCCTCGTTCGCTTTCGGCATGATGATGTGCTTGATTCCGGCGCGGCGAGCACCCAGCACCTTTTCCTTCAAGCCGCCGATGGGCAAGTACCGCCCGGTGAGGGTCATCTCGCCCGTCATCGCGACGTCGTGCCGCACGGGAATGCCGCTCAGGGCCGAAATCAACGAGGTGACCATCGCGCCGCCCGCCGAGGGGCCTTCCTTGGGAATCGCGCCCGCCGGAACGTGGATGTGGATTTCGCTGTTCTCGATGCGGTCACGGTCGAGGTGGAAGCGCTCGGCGTTGCTCTTGGCGTAGGTCAGGGCGGCGCGGGCCGACTCCTTCATGACGTCGCCGAGCTGTCCGGTGAGCACGAGACCCTTGCCGGGCATCACGCTGGTCTCCACG
This sequence comes from Deinococcus murrayi DSM 11303, assembly GCF_000482805.1. Taxonomy (GTDB): domain Bacteria; phylum Deinococcota; class Deinococci; order Deinococcales; family Deinococcaceae; genus Deinococcus; species Deinococcus murrayi. The sequence goes on from NZ_AXWT01000021.1 coordinate 10,371, forward strand.
AAGAGGATGTCGCCGCCCACCGGGGTGTAAAACATCCCAGTCGAGACACCCACCTTGTCCTCCTGGCCCTCGCTTTCGGGCACGAAGCGGGGCTGGCCGAGGTAGCGGTCGAGTTCCTTGTCGGTGACCTTGACGCGCTTGACCTCGCCCGTGGCGATGCGGCGGGCCACCTTGCGGGCCACGGTGCCGATTTCGCGCTCCAGGTTGCGCACGCCCGCTTCCCGCGTGTAGTGGCTAATCAGGCGCTCTAATGCCGCGTCCGTAAAGCTGAGCTGATTGGCCTTGAGGCCATTGGCCGCGAGCTGCCGCGGCAGCAGGTAACGCTTGGCGATTTCCAGCTTCTCCTGCTCGATGTAGGAGGAAAACTCGATGACCTCCATGCGGTCCATCAGCGCGGGCGGAATCTGTTCGGGGTAGTTCGCGGTGGCGATGAACATGACCTCCGAGAGGTCAAAGGGCACACCGAGGTAGTGGTCGGTGAAGTGCTGATTTTGCGCGGGGTCGAGGACCTCCAGCAGCGCCGCCGAGGGGTCCCCCTGGTAGCTGGTGCCCAGCTTGTCGACCTCATCGAGCAGGATGACCGGGTTCTTGGTGCCCGCCGTGCGGATGCCCTGGATGATGCGGCCCGGCATCGCCCCGATATAGGTGCGGCGGTGGCCCCGGATGTCCGACTCGTCGCGGGCACCGCCCAGCGCAATCCGCACGTACTTGCGCCCCAGCGACTTGGCGATGCTCTGGGCGATGGAGGTCTTGCCCACGCCGGGAGGGCCGGTAAAGACCAGGATTGGCCCCTTGTTGACCTCGGCGGCGTCGAGTTCGCCGCGCTCGGCCCGCTCGCGGCGCAAGCGGCGCACCGCCAGGAACTCCAGGACCCGGTCTTTGACCTTTTCCAGGCCGTAATGGTCCTCGTCAAGGATGTGCGCGGCCTCGCCCACGTCGAGGCGGTCCTCGCTGCGGACATTCCAGGGCAGCTCGGTCATCCAGGTGAGGTAGGTGCGAATCACCGAGGCCTCGGCGGCGTCGGGGTGCATCCGGGCGAGGCGGTTCACCTCGCGGTCCACCTCTTTCTTGACCTCAGCGGGGAGGCCCAGCGCCTCGATTTTGGCGCGGAAGGCTTCGGCCTCGTCACCCTCGTCGCCGTCATCGCCGCCCTGCAACTCCTTTTGGATGACCTTCATCTGCTCGCGCAGGTAGTACTCGCGCTGGTTTTTGTCAATCTCTTCCTTGACCTGAGCGCGGATGCGGGCCTGCACGGCCTGAACCTCCTGCTCGGTGTCGAGCAGCGTGAGCACCCGGCGCACCCGGTCGGTCAGGCGGACGGCTTCCAGCACCGCCTGCTTGTCTTCGAGCTTGAAATCGAGGTGGAAGGCGATGTGGTCGGCCATCTCGCCGGGGTCTTCCTTGCTCTGGATGGCCTGCACGCTCTCCGCCCCGATGCGCCCGCCCTGAGCGACCGTCTCGAACTTCTCGCGCAGCTCGCGGGTGAGCGCCCGCAGCTCGACGGGGTCGCCCGGCTCGGTTTCCAGGGCCTCCACTGCGGCAGTGAGGTACTCGCCCCGCTCGTAGCGGGTGACGCGCACCCGTGCGGTTGCAGCCACCAGCATCTGCACGGTGCCGTCGGGATTTTTGCGCACGCGCAGCACGTTGCAGGCAGTGCCGACGTCATAGAGGTCGGCTCCCTGCGGGTCGTCGACGTCCTTGTCGCGCTGCGAGACAATCAGGATAACCTTGTCGCCGTTCAGGGCCGCCTCGATGGCCTTGATCGAGAGGGCACGGCTGGCGTCGATGTGCTGCACCATCGTCGGGTAGATGACGCTGCCGCGCACCGGGCACACGGGCACGGTGGCGGGCAATGGCGTAGACGAAAGCGGGTTGGGCATAGAGGCTCCTTTGTGACGCCGAAGCGGACGCTGTAGCAGGGTCTCCGGCGGAAAGCGTTACCAGGAAACTTGAGTGTGAGTATATCAAGTTTCGGAGGAGGGGGCAAGGCCTGGCACGCCGGGGCGGGGACGGGCCGCACCCCGTCTGCCACGCCAAAAGCCTACCGCCGCTTGGCTGACGCGGCCCTCACCGGTCACTGAAATGACCTTGAGACGAGCGGGAAGCCATACTGGGGCCATGCCCCGCGTCGTGTTCCGGCTGTCCGTGCCCCCTCCCGTGCCGGGGGCCGTCCTCTTTCTGACGGGAACCCACCGGGGCTGGAGCGACGAGCCGCAGGGCTGGACCTTCGCCCCCGACGGGACGCTGCGGGCCGAGGTGCCCCAGGGGGCGCTGCTGAACGTGAAGGTGCGGGCGCTGGGGCCAGACGGCAGGGTCACCGAGGAGGGGGACCGCTGGGGAGGCCGCGCCCCGGCTCACCGGCTTGTGGTGCATGGGGACACCACCCTCGACCTTCCGGTAGCGGGATGGCAGGACGAACAGGGGGGCCAGGGTCGTCCCGCCCGCAGCGCCCCGCCCCGCGAGACGGTCTCGCTGGCGGCCCCCTGGGGCGAGCAACCCGTGCGGCTGTGGTGGCCGCAGGGGACGGCGGCGGGGGATGAGCTGCCCCTCCTGATTCTGCACGACGGCCAGAACGTCTTTGACGAAGGTCCCTCCTTTGCGGGCGAGAGCTGGGACGCGGCGGGGGCGGCAGGGGCGCTCGCGGACATGGGCTTTCCCTGCCGCCTCGCCGCCCTTCCTGTGAACGAGGAACGCAACCGCCGCTACGTGCCCTTCCCCTTCGAGTTCAACGGCTTCGCGTCCGGCGCGGACGAGTACGCCGACTGGCTGCGGGGCACGCTGTTGCCGCACTTGCGGGAGCGCTTCGGCCCCCTGCCGCCGCAGCGGGTGGCCTTGGCGGGGTCGTCGTTCGGTGGCCTCATCACCGCCTACGCGGGGCTGCGCGACCCTGGCACCTACGGGACGCTGGGCGTCTTTAGCCCCGCGCTCTGGCCCGCCGACCATGCCTTCTTGCGTTGGCTGGAGGGCCGCGCCGACCCTCAGGCCCGCGTGTGGCTCGACATGGGGGACCATGAGGGCAGCTCCCTGGAGAGCGCCGCCGCCCTGGTCCGGCTCACCCACGACCTCGCCGCCAAGTTGCGCCCGCGGGTGCGCGAGGTCCGGGTCACGGTGGGCGCGGGCCACTGGCACGATGAATCCGCTTGGCGCGAGCGGCTGCCGGAGTTTCTGCGGTGGTGGCTGAGGGGGTGGGGAGCCTAGGCGAGCAGGTCCCGCGCGATGATGAGCTTCTGAATCTCGCTGGTGCCCTCGTAAATCCGCAGCAGCCGCTGGTCACGGTAGTAGCGCTCGACGGGCGAGTCTTTCATGTAACCCATCCCACCGGCGACCTGCACGGCCTTATCCGCGACCTGCGAGAGCATCTCGGTGGCATAAAGTTTGGCGACCGACGCCATGCGGCGCACGTCCTGTCCCTCGTCCACCATCCAGGCGACTTTCTGCCACAGCAGGCGGCTGGTCTGGATGGCGACCTCCATTTCGGCCAGCATGAACTGCACGGCCTGAAACTCCGCGATGGGCTGCCCGAACTGCTCGCGGGTCTTGGCGTGCGCGACCGAGAGGTCGAGGAGCCGTTGCATCGCACCCGTCGCCCTCGCCGCGATGCCCACCCGCCCGTTCGTCAGGATGCCCAGCGCCTCGCGGTAGCCCAGATGCTCAGGGCCGAGCAGGTTCGCGGCGGGCACTTCGGCGTCTTCAAAGATGACCTCGGCGGAAAGGGACCCCTTCTGGCCCATCTTTTCGTCAATCTTGCCGATGGTGACGCCGGGCGTGCGGCCCGGCTCCACCAAAAAGGCGCTCATGCCGCGGGTGCCCCGCGCCGGGTCCGTCACCGCGATGACGGTGAGCAGCCCCGCGACCGGCGCGTTGGAGATGTAATGCTTGGTGCCGTTCAGGACGTACACGTCGCCCCGGCGCTCGGCCCGCGTGCGGATGTTGGCCGCGTCCGACCCACTCGACGGCTCGGTGATGGCGAAGCCCGCGATGCACTCGCCGCTGGCCATCCTTGGCAAGAACCGCCGCTTTTGTTCCTCGGTGCCGAGCCTCACCAGCCCGCTGGTGCCGATGCTGGCGTGGGCGCTGATGACGCCGCCAAAGCCCATGTGCCCCTGCCCCAGCGCCTCGTACACCGCGCAGCGGCCCAAGGCACCCAGCCCCACCCCGCCGTATTCCTCCGGGATACTCAGGCCGAACAGCCCCAGCTCGGCGGCCCCACGCAGCAGTTCGGGCGGGACCCGGTTGGTGTCCTCAATCTCGCGGGCACGAGCTTCAACCACTTCCAGCATGAAGCCGCGCACCGCCGCCTGCATCTCTCGCAGGTCCTCCGGCAGGGTGAAGTTCATAGGTAGGAGACAGGCTACGCCGATCAGGGGGGAGTGGGAAGGGGGGGCAAGACAAGGAAGAGGAGAGATAAGCCACTTCCCCGCATTGACATCCGGCTGCGGCGCGTCTAAGCTGTGTGGGCCTGCGAAAGCGGCGCATGCGGTGGGTTTAGCTCAGCTGGTTAGAGCGCCGCTCTGTGGAAGCGGAGGCCGTGGGTTCAAGTCCCATAACCCACCCCAGGTGTTCCCGGACCCCGCCCCAGCGTGAGGTCCGGGGCTTTTTTGCGGGGATGGCGGAACTGGTAGACGCACCAGACTTAGGATCTGGTTCCCATAGGGAGTGAGGGTTCAAGTCCCTTTCCTCGCACCAGCACAAAGCACGAGATGCAAAAGGCAGCAGAAGGCACTGGCCGGCGGGGTCGGTGCTTTTTGCGTGTGGACCTGGCCGCGGGGGCCGCCCTGGAGAGCAGGGGCTACGCGCCCCCCGCCCTGCGGCACCCGTCAAAAGAAAAACCCCGGCTGAGCCGAGGTCGTCTGTCTGGTGGGCGGTACGTGATTTGAACACGTGACCCCTCGCGTGTGAAGCGAGTGCTCTACCGCTGAGCTAACCGCCCCCACAGTGCTGGTGGGCCCTGCCGGATTTGAACCGGCAACCAATCGGTTATGAGCCGACTGCTCTGACCGTTGAGCTAAGAGCCCCTGGGCCGGGCGAGCGAGGGGAAGTGTAACGGGGGGGGCCGCCCCTTGTCAAACGGGGGCGGGCCGGGGGGTGGTAGCGTGCGGGCCATGCGGGTCTTGCACGTGGCGGCTGAGGTCTATCCCTACTCCCGGTCGGGCGGGCTGGGCGACGTGCTCGCCGCGCTTCCGGCAGCGCAAGCCCGGCAGGGGGCCGAAGTCACGGTGCTCTCGCCGTGGTACGGGGCGCTGTCGGGCACGCCGCCAGAGGTCTGGCGCGGCGACCTGCCCGGCGTCGGCCCCGTGCGAGTGGGTGAGCTGCGGATGGGCGGCGTGCACTTCCTGTTTCTGGGGCTGCCCGCCTTTGACCGCTCCGGCCTCTACCACCCCGACGACGTGGAGCGCTTTTGCGCCTTCGGGCGGGCCGCTCTTCCAGCGCTGGCGGCGCTGGGGGTGCGCTCCGACGTGCTGCACGGCCACGACTGGCAAGCGGGGCTGGCGGTCGCGCACGCGCACCTGGCGGGCTGGCGCACGGCCTTTACCATCCACAACCTCCAGTACCAGGGCCGCTGGAACCTGGCCGAAGCCCGCGCCTGGACCGGGCTGCCGGAGTGGGCCTTTTCCTCCGAGGGGGTGGAGTTTCATGGGGACCTCAACCTGATGAAAGCGGGGCTGACTTTCGCGGACCACGTGACCACCGTCAGCCCGACCTACGCGCAGGAAATCACCACGCCGGAGTACGGGGAGGGGCTAGACGGCCTGCTTGTGCGGCTGACGCGGGAAGGGCGGCTCACGGGCATCCTCAACGGCCTGGACCAAGAGCGCTGGAACCCGGCCACCGACCCGGAGGTCGTGCCCTTCGGCGACCCGGCGGGCAAAGCGCCCAACCGCGAGCGCCTGCGGGCCGAGTTCGGGCTGGACGCGGCCCCGGTACTGGGGGTGGTCAGCCGCCTCGCGGAGCAAAAGGGCATGGACCTGCTGCTGATGAGCCTGCCAGAGCTGGTGCAGGAATGGAATGTGGTCGTGCTGGGGGGCGGAGACCCCCTCCTGACCGCTGCGCTGACGGGCTGGGGGTATCACCCGCGGGTGCGCTTCGTGGCCGGGATGAACGAGGCCCTCGCGCACCGCATCTACGCGGGGGCGGACGCCTTTGCCATGCCCAGCCGCTTCGAGCCGTGCGGCCTCTCGCAGATGATTGCCCTGCGCTACGGCACCCTGCCCGTTGTGAGGGCCACCGGGGGGCTGGTGGACACGGTCCCGCACGACGTGGGATTTTTCTTTACCCCGCCCTCCCCGCCCGCCCTCAGTGCCGCCTGCGCCGAGGCCCGCCGAGCGCTGGACGACCGCGCCGGGTGGGAAGCCCGCATGGAACGCGCCATGAGCCTGGACTTCGGCTGGGAGAGCCCGGCCCGGCACTCCCTAGAGCTGTACGAGCGGCTTAAGGACACTGCGTTTATCTTTTAGATAAACCGCGCGGAGCGCGTGGCAGAAAAAGTACGTTGAACTGGGAATGGAGCAGTTTCGGTGCCCTCCCGAAAATGCGGAATGTTAAGTTCAACGTACTCAGCTCAGGAACTCCAGCAGCGCCGCGTTAAAGGCCGCCGGGTTGTCGAGGTTGGAGAGGTGCGCCGCCCCCGGCAGGACCCGCAGCTCGCCGCGCCCCGCGTCGGCGAGTTCCTGGGCGTACTCCACGGGGGTGATGTCATCTTCCTCGCCGACGAGCACGAGGAGGGGCACCGCCAGCCCCCGCAGGGCGTCGCGGCCCTCGCCCCGCACCGCCATCGCCCGCAGCGCCCCGGCGATGCCCTCACGGGAAGCCGCCTCGATCATCGGGCGCACCCGGCGGAAGGTGGCGGGCGAGTGCTCCTCCTCGGCGGCGGCCACGATGAAGCCCGCGCCTCCTGCCTCCACCCGGTCGGCCTGCTCGCGGCGGTCCTCGGCCTTTTCGGGGGGGTCGGCCCGCAGGGTCGTGTCGGCGAGCACCACGCGGGCGAAGCGCTCCGGGGCCTGCCGCAGCAGCTCCAGCGTCAGATACCCGCCCATGCTCAGGCCGACCACGGCGAGCGGCTCTCCCTGGGGCAGCGCCGCGAGCAGGTCACGGGCGGCGTCCTCCAGGGTGGTGATGGCCCCCGCCTCTCCCCCAAAGCCGGGAAGGTTGGGCGCGATGACGGTGAAGCCCGCCTCTTCCAGCGCCGCCCGCTGGTCGTCCCACATGGCGGCGGAGAGGGGGTAGGCGTGGAGCAAGAGCACGGTGCGGGGGGCATGGGGGGCCGTCATGGCCCTTAGGCTAGGGCGGGTGAGCGGCGGGGGCCATTGAGCGGGCCTTGAGCTGAGGAGAAGCCGCGCTAGCATCGCGGGTGTGAACCTCGCCGTCGTCCTCGTCTCTCCCAAAACGCCCGGCAATATCGGCTCGGCGGCCCGCGCCATGCTGAACATGGGTGCCCAGGACCTGCGGCTGGTCGCCCCCCGCTGCGACCCCCTCGACCCGCAGGCGGTGGCCATGGCGGTCCACGCGGCGGACCTGCTGCGCGGGGCACGGGTCTATCCCACCCTGCGCGAGGCCCTGGCTGACCGTGACCTCAGCGTGGGCACCTCGGCCCGCCTGCGCGCCGACCTCCCGGCCCCCCGCCACCCCGCGCAGGTGCGGCCCCTGGTGCGGGCGGCCGCGGCCCCGGCGGTGGTGTTCGGGCCAGAGGAAACCGGGCTGGTCAACTCGGACCTGGAGCAGTGTCAGGTCACCGTGCGGGTGCCCACCGGCGAGTATGCCAGCCTGAACGTCGCGCAGGCCGTCTTGCTGGTGTGTTACGAGTTCTTGCAAGCGCAAGACGAGCTGCCCGAATACCGCCGGAAAATGGCCACCCGCGAGGAGATGGAGGCGATGTACGGCCACCTGCACGAGACCATGCGGCTCATCGGCTACACCGACGCGGTCCGCGCCCGGCACACGCTGCGGCTGTGGCGGGCGATGCTCGACCGCTCGCTGATGAGCAGCGCGGAAAGCCGCCTCTTCCGGAGCTTTCTGCGGCAGGTCGAGTGGAAGGTGCGCGACGCGGCGCGGCGGGGCGCGGTGGGGGGCCAGGGGGAGGACCCTCAGCCGTAGTGATAGCGGCCTTGCAGAAAGTCAATCCGGTTCTCGCGGACCAGGTACACCAATCGGTGCTCGTCGGTCAGGCGGCGTGACCAGAGGTTGGGGCCGAGATACTTGAGGGGTTCAGGCTTGCCCATCCCCGCGAAGGGGTCGCGCAGCACGAGTTCGACGAGCCGCAACAGCCGCAGCGCCGTCTTGCGGTCCGTCTGAACCCAATAGGTCAGGTCCTCCAGGGACTCCGGCTGAAAGACGGCCAGACGGGGGTCATCATTCACCGTCCAGACCCGCGCGGTGCCGAAGGTCAGCGGGCGTGAGGGGTTTGCCACCCCCCTCCAGCGCCCGCTGAAGCGCCGTCAGCAGACGCCGGGCATTGCCGGGCGAGCGCAGCAGATGGGCCGTTTCCTGGAGGCTGCGCAGCTCGTCGGCGGCGATAAGAGCGACGCTTTCCCGTCCGCGGCGCTCGATAATCACCGTCTCACGGTCGTTGACGGCCCGATCCATCAGGGTCGCCAGCTCCGCACGAGCCTGAGTGTAAGTTCGCTCAATCACCCCCCCAGGATACCGGATTTGTTGTACAGAAATGCTGTACAAGGTTTGGTAGGCTCCTGTGTGGGGGAGGTCTCCTCCCTACACTGTCCCCCATGACTGAGGTGCCCGCTGCCCCACCCGCCGTGCGCCGTTCCCTCCCGGTGAGAGACTGGCCGCTGTCGCGCCGGGTGCGGCTGCTGCGCAACGTGCTGCCGCCCCTCATCGTGCTCGTGGTGGCGGTGGTCGAGCTGCTCATTGCGCGGCTGCCGGACCCCCGCGCCGAGGTCTGGGCACACCTGCTCTTTTACGGGCTGGTGGGGCCAGCGGCCACCTTTTTCAGCGTGGAGTGGATTGCCCAGGGCACCCGCGCCCGCGAGCGGGCCGAGCGCGAGCTGCGGGCCACCTACGCGCAGCTCAGCGCCTCGCATGGGCAGCTTCAGGCCGTGCAGGAGCTGATGCGCGACCTCAGCGGGGCACCCGACCTCGGCGCGGTGGTGGAAGTCGCGGCGCGGGGGGCGGTGCGGGCGACCGGGGCCGCGCACGCCACCCTGACGGTGCCGGGGGGCCTCAGCGCGGCGGCGGCGGGTGAGGGGGGGGCAGCGGGAGAGGCCCGCTTTCCGCTGCGGGTGCCCATCCCCGGCGGGGGGGCGCTCGCCCTGCACTTCGCGGAGCCGCCAACGCCGGAGACCGAGGCCCTCGCTCAGGCCATCGCCGCCGAGGTCGCGACCGGGGTGGAGGCGGCCCGGCAACGCACCCTGGACTTGATGACCCTCTACAGCGTCGACCAGTCCATCCGCGCTGAGCGCAACATGCGCCGCCTCCTCGCCCGCGTGACGCGCAACATGGCCGAGCGGGTGCAGGCCGGAGCGCGCGCCGCCTACCTGCGCGACCAAGACGGCCTCCTGCGGCTGGAATACGCCGAGGACTGGCAGGGCGAGCGCGGCGGGCGCGGGTCCCTCGCTCCCCCCTTTGTCGAGCGGGTGGCCGAGGCCGGGACGCCGCTGGTTGCGGCAGAAGACGAGGCCGCCGAGGTCTTTCCCGGCGCGACCTCCGCCCTGGGCTTTCCCATGCGTGACGAGCAGGGGCTGGTGGGGGTGCTGGTACTGGGCGGGCGGGGAGCCGGAGCTTTTGACGATGCCCGGCTGCCCCTGCTCGCGCTCCTGGCCGCGCAGGCTGCGCTGGGGGTGCGCAATGCCCGCGCCTACCTGTACTCGGAAGAACTCGCCATCAGCGACGAACGCGCCCGCATCGCCCGCGAGATTCACGACGGGGTGGCGCAGTCGCTCGCCTTTGCCGCCCTCAAACTCGACGTGGTGGCCCGGCAGCTGCGGGGCGACCCAGACGGGGCCGAAGCCGAGGTCCGCGCCGCGACCGCCCTGCTGCGCGAGCAGATTCGGGAGGTGCGGCGCTCCATCTTCGCCCTGCGCCCCATCGACCTGGAGCGCTACGGCCTGCTGGAGACGGTGCGGCGCTACGTCGAGGACTTCGGGCAGCAAAACAACATCCGCACTACGCTGAACGTCACCGGGGACATCCACCTCGCGCCGGGCGACGAGGCGGTGGTCTTCCGCATCTTGCAAGAGAGCCTCAACAACGTCGCCAAGCACGCCCGCGCCCGCGAGGTCACGGTCAGCCTACACGGGGGGCACCGGGTCACCCTGCGCGTGCAGGATGACGGCGCGGGCTTCGACCCCTCGCAGGTGTCAGGCCGCGTCAGCAGCGCCGGGGGCCTGGGCCTGATGCAGATGCGCGAGCGGGTGGAGAGCCGGGGCGGAACCTACCGGGTCCTCAGCGAGCCGGGCCACGGAACGCTGGTGGAAGCGGAGGTGCCGCAGGCGTGAGGGCAGCGACCAGCTTCCAGCAGCCAGCTCGCCCACTTCTGCTGCTGGCGGCTGGTTGCTGGCGGCTTCAGTTCAACGTCCTCCCCCCCGCCCCCCCCACCAGCCCGAAGGCCGGAATCGGCACCCGCGCCCGCACTCCCCAGGCGTCTTGCATCACGTAGTGGCCGCTCATCTGGCCGGGCGGGTCTTCGAGGGTGACAAAGGAGTCGTAGACGAAGACACCGCCGGGGGCCAAGACGGGGCGCTCACCCACCACGCCTTCCCCGTCCACGACCGTGTGGCGGCCCGCGCCGTCCACAATGTCCCAGTGCCGGGCGAGGAGCTGCCAGGTGTCGCCGCTGTGGTTTTCGATGCGGACGACATAGGCGAAGAGGTGCCGCCCCGGAGCCGAGTGCGCGGCGAGGTAGCTCACCTCCACCGAGACGCGCACGTCGGGGGGGGAGGGGGCATAGGCAGGATGGCTCATGGGGCGAGGATAGCCGGGGGGCCTAGACTGGGCCGCGTGAGTCAGGACAATCCGACCAGCGCCCCCGCCACCATCAACGAAGACTTCCTCTTTGCCCTGCTGCGGGAAGCGGCCCCCAGCGGCTGCGAGCGCCGCGCCGCCGACGTGTGGAAGCGGGAGGCGGAGACCTTCGCCCGCGTCTGGGAAGATCACTACGGCAACGTGTACGCCGAACTTGGCCCCGAAGACGGCCCGGCCATCGCCCTGATGGGGCACCTCGACGAAATCGGCCTCATCGTATCGCATGTCGGGGACGGCGGCCTCATCAGCGTGCTGGGGGTGGGGGGCTGGGACCCCCAGGTGCTGGTCGGGCAGCGCATTCGCCTGCTCGCGCCGGGCGGGGACATCCTCGGTGTGGTCGGCAAAAAGGCGATTCATGTGATGGAACCCGAAGAACGCAAGAACGCCTCGAAGCTCGAAGACCTCTGGATTGACGTGGGCCTAAGCAAGGAAGAGGTCCAGCAGCGCGTTCCGGTGGGCACCTACGGGGTCATCGAACAGGGTCCCCTGCGGGTGGGCGACAAGATTGTCAGCCGGGCGCTCGACAACCGGGTGGGCGGCTTCATCGTCCTCGAAGCGCTGCGGGCGCTGAGGGACACGGAGCTGAAGCACCGCGTGGTCGCCGTGGGCACCAGCCAAGAAGAGATTGGCGTCTTCGGGGCGCAGGTCAGCGGGCACCGCCTGAACCCGGTCGCGGGGGTGGCGGTGGACGTCACCCACGAGACGGGGCAACCCGGCGTTTCCGAGAAGAAGTACGGCACCGTGCCCTTCGGGTCGGGGGCCAACCTCAGCGTGGGGCCGATGACCAGCCCCGCCATCTTGCGCCAGATGCAAGACGCCGCCCGCGAGGAAGGCATCCCCTACACCCTCAGCGCGAGCGGGCGCTATACCGGCACCGATGCCGACGCCCTGACGCTGGTGCGCGGGGGCGTGCCCACGGCGGTCGTGAGCATCCCCAACCGCTACATGCACTCGCCCTCCGAGATGGTGGACGCCCGCGACGTGAAGGCCTGCACCGACCTCATCGCGGCCTGGATTCGGCGGCTGGAGGAGGGCGAAGACTTCCTGCGCTGAGGCGGAGAGGGGCAAGCGTTTTGGCCCATGGTTGGTGGCCAGCCTCGCCCCTACACTCGGCGGGTGACCTCCTCTCCCCTGCCCTCCCCCGCCCCGGCCCGGCGTGCCGCGCTGCCCTTCATCCTGCTGACGGTCCTGCTGGACGTGATGGGCATCGGCCTCATCATCCCGGTCTTTCCGGGGCTGGTGAGCGACCTCGCCGGGGACCCCACCCAGGGGGCGCGGCTGCTGGGCGTGTTTACGGCGGTCTACGCGCTGATGCAGTTCGTGTTCGCGCCCCTCCTGGGGGCGTTGTCGGACCGCTATGGGCGGCGGCCGGTGCTGCTGCTGAGCCTCACCGGGCTGGGGCTGGATTACCTGCTGCTCTCTTTCGCGCCGAACCTGTGGTGGCTCTTTTTGGGCCGGGTGCTGGCCGGGATCACCGGGGCGAGCATCACGGTGGCGAATGCGTACCTGGCAGATGTGACGGCCCCCGAACACCGCGCCCGGTCCTTCGGGCTGTTGGGGGCCACCTTTGGGGTGGGCTTCATCCTGGGGCCGGCGCTGGGCGGGGTGCTGGGCGACGTGAATGCCCGGCTGCCCTTCCTGGCGGCGGCGGTGCTCGCGCTGCTGAACGCGGCCTACGGCTTTTTCATTCTGCCCGAATCGTTGCCGCCGGAGCGCCGGGGCACCCCGGAGCGCCTCCGCCTTAGCCCGCTCGCGCCCCTCGCGGTGCTGGGCCACTATCCCCTCGTGCGGAATCTCGCCGCCGCCTTCGTGCTGCTTGGGCTGGCGCAGCAGACCATCTTCAGCACCTGGGTCCTCTTCACGACGCGGGTGCTGGGCTGGACCGCCACCCAAAATGGGCTGGCGCTCGCGCTGGTGGGTCTGCTCTCGGCGGTCGTGCAAGCGGGGCTGGTGGGCACGGCGGTCCGGGTGCTCGGCGAGCGCGGGGCCATCCTCACCGGGCTGGGCCTGGGGGTTATGCAGTACCTGCTGCTGGGGGCGGCCCGCACGGACGGCCTGCTGTACGCCTCCATCGTGCTGGGGTCACTCGCGGGCATCGCGGGTCCGGCCATCCAGGGCCTCATCAGCCGCCGGGTGGACCCCACCGAGCAGGGGCGGGTGCAGGGGGCACTCACCAGCGTGCAAAGCCTCGTCGGGATTGCCGGGCCGCTCGTCGCCACGAGCGTCTTTGCAGCCTTTACCCGGCCCGGCAACCCGTACCACGAACCCGGCGCGGCCTTTTACCTTGCGGCGCTCTTGAGCCTCGCGGGGACGGTGGTCGCCGGGGTGGTGCTGCGGCGGGCGGGGCGGCAGAGCTGAGCACCCTGCGGGGCAAGAGGGCGGGGGGGCGGGTCACCCCTCCCCGGTCGGGGCACGCGCCAGCGCCCACCACGCCCCCACCCCCGCTCCGGCGAGGTCCGCGAGCCAGTCGCTCAACCCCGCTTCGCGGCCCGGCACAAAGGCCTGATGAACTTCGTCGGCAGCGCCAAACCAGGCGGCCAGCACCACGGCGAGGCCCCGGCGTCCGGTGGCCCGTGCGAGCGCGTAGGCCAGCGCGAGATAGGCCAGGAAATGGGCAGCCCAGTCAAGGGGATGCGGCAGCGGCGGGCCGGGCGTATCGCTCCGCGAACTCAACTGCCAAATCGTCCCCATGAGCAGCAAAGCCGGACCCCACCAGCCGGGCCGGGCCGGGCGGGTCAATGCCCCCGGCCCCCGGCGGGGTGCTCAACGAGTTCTATCAGGGTGCCTTCGCCCCACTTCGGGTGGAGGAAGGCAACGCGGGTTCCAGCACGGCCCGGCGTGGGCGCGTCGGAGAGAAAGCGGGCACCTTCCCCGCGCAGCCGGGTCATCTCGGCCTCCAGGTCTGCGACCCGGTAGGCCGTGTGGTGCAGGCCGGGGCCGCGCTTGGCCAGAAAAGCCGCAATCGGGCTGTCGGGACGGGTGGGGGCCAGCAGCTCTATCAGGGTCGCGCCAACCACGAAGGCGCGGACCCGAACGCCCTGCGAGGGCACTTCCTCGTCGGGTCCCTCAGGGTGCAGGCCCAAGGCGAGGTAGGGCGCACTTCCGGCAGCGAGGTCGGGCGTGGCAATAGCGACATGGTCGAGCAGGGTAACCGTCATGTGCCTTAGGCTAGCGGCTGCTCGGCGGCGGCACCCTGGCGGTCTTCCCGGCCTGCCCGCCGCGCCCGCTTTTCCTCGTACATGCAGGCGTCGGCGCGGCGCAGAGCGGCGGTGGCTCCCGGCGCGTCGCCCGGCACGGCGGCCAGCCCCAGCGAGGCGTCTGCCGGGTAGCCCTGCTCCTGCACCCGCCGGATGGCCTCCCGGACCTGGCGGCGCAGCCGCTCGGCCTGCCGCGCCGGGTCGTCGCCGGGGGGGACCGGAGCGAGCAACGCGTACTCATCCCCGCCCAGGCGGTAGGCCCGCAAGCCGGGGGCCAGCAGCCCGCGCCCAAACTCGCGCAGCAGGTCGTCGCCGCTGGCGTGCCCGCGCTCGTCGTTGACCCGCTTCATGCCGTCGAGGTCCACCACCCCCAGCACGTACCCCTGCCCCGCCGCGAGTCGGGCGTCGGCCTCATCGAGGGCGTCGTCAAGCGCCCGGCGGTTGCCCAGCCCGGTCAGGGCGTCGGTCAGGGCCGCCCGCTCCAGCGCTTGCAGGTACTCGGCCCGCTCCAGCGCCACCCCCACGCTGCGGGCGGCGGCTTCGAGCAAGAGACGCTCTTCAGGGAGCCACACGGCGGGGTCGCCCAGCCGGGCGAGCAGCAGCACATAAGCCCCGCCCGGCATGTGGCGTGCTTCTTCGACCTGTACGTGCAGCCACGCCGCGCTCGCGAGGCCATTGCGCAGCAGGTCGGGGCAGCGCTGGGCGACGGCTTCCGCGTCGTCCAGAAAGACCCGCTCCCAGCCCAGCAGGGTGGACCGCAGTCCGCCCGCCGGGTCAAGGAGCCGCCAGCGCACCTCGGCCCCGAACCCGTCGGCGGGGGCCGAAGCGTGGTCACTCAGGACTTCCGCGCCCTCGGCGGAAAGATGCAGCAGCCCCGCCCAGTCCAGCCGCATCGCACCCCCCAGCAGCCGCAGCGCCCGCCGCGCCATCTCGCCCGGACCGAGCGGCTCGCCCATCAGCTCCGCGAGGTCGCGCAGAGTGTGGGCCTGGTCGCGGGCACGGGTGAGTTCCTCGGTGCGCAGCCGCAGCTCCAGTTCGTCGACGACCATTCCGGCAAGCAGTTCCAGCGTCTCGGCCTCGGCGGGGGTGAAGTCCCGCGCCTCCGGTGCCGTGACACACAGGGTGCCGATGCGGTGCCCGTCCGGGGTCATGAGGGGTGCCCCCGCATAGGCGACCACCTGGCCCGACCGCACGCTGGGCAGGTCGCGAAAGCGGGGGTCCCGCCGAGCGTCGGGCACGAGGAGTACCCCCTCTTGCTGCCGCACCGTCCACACGCAAAAGGACTCGTTGAGGGTGGTCTCGGTGGTGTCCCCGCCCACGCAGGCCTTGGTCCACTGGTGGCCCTCGCCGACCAGATTGACGGCAGCAAGCGGCACCCCCAGCACCCGCGCCGCCAGCCGAGCGACGCGCTCAAACGACGCTTCGGGCGGCGCATCCAGGATGCGGTACCGGGCCAGCGCAGCCAGGCGAGCCGCCTCAGAGGCGGAGGGGGGCGGCACAGAAGACACGCCCCGCACCCTAGCGGCTCGCCCACGCCCCTGCGTGAAGGTTCTGCCCCGCTGAGGTGACCTGTTCTTGAGACTCGCGGCCCCCCAGCGGGGGGATTGGGGCCTCGCCCCGTAAAATGGGGGGGTGATGCACCTTTGAACCCGCTGCTGTTCGTGCTCCTCTTGGCCCTGTCTTACCTGCTGGGGTCTCTTCCCGCTGCCGCCTGGGTCGCTCGTACCCGCGGCATCGATATCCGCCGGGTGGGCAGCGGCAACAGCGGTGCCACCAACGTGCTGCGGTCGGTGGGCAAGGGTCCGGCGGCGGTGGTCGCCGTGTTTGATGTCGCCAAGGGAGCGCTCGCCGTCCTCCTCGCGCGGGCGGCAGGCTTAAGCGACGTCCAAGCTGCCCTGTGCGGGGCCACTGCCGTCATCGGGCACAACTTCAGCCCCTTCTTGGGGTTCCGGGGTGGCAAGGGTGTGGCGACCACCTTCGGCACGCTGGCGGTTCTCTTGCCGAGTGCCGGGCTGGGGATGGCTGTCATCGGGCTGCTTACGGTCGCCCTGACCCGGTTGGTGTCTGCCGGAAGCATCCTGGGGGGCGTGGCGGCGGCCCTCGTCGCGTGGGTCACCGGGCAACCGCTGTGGCTCAGCCTCATCGTGACGGCCCTCGTCGCCTTGATGGTCTGGCAGCACCGCGACAATGTCGCCCGGCTGCGAGCGGGCAATGAGCGGCGGCTGGGCGAGAAGGGGTAAAGGGGGGCAGAGGTCAGCCTTTAGCGGCGTTTGCGCAGAAAGGACAGCCATCCGGCAGCCTGCGGGCGACCGGACGGGGCAAAGTCCTCCAAGCGGAGTTCGGGTTCGGGGAGGGGCGCGGCCTCCCAGCCGTCCCCAACGGCGACTTGCCCCCCAAAGCGCCCAGCGGCGTAGCGGGCGTGCTTGAATTCGGCGTCTGGACTGGTGGCGCGGGGGTCGGCGAGGGCCTGCAACATGGCCTGCAAGGTCTCGTCGGCGCAGGCCCAGCGGCCCTGGGCGAAGGTGGCTTCCTGACCGTAGATGCGAATCCTCGCGGGCATACCAGCGACTCCCGTCTCCGAGTGAGGGGAGCACGGACCCCCACCACTCGGCCTTGAACTTGGCGATGGGGGCAGCATAGCGCAGCCGTGCGCCGGGGCGGCACCCCGCTTGACCCCCCACCCCCCGGCGGGTACCTTGCCCCATGGGCCGCCCACTCCCCGAATCCTCAGAGGCGGCCCTCCCATGTCTTGGCCGCCCGCGCCCCATTCCTCCCCGCGCGGCGGAGTTTCCTGGAAGGAGAACCTATGCGCGTCGCCATTGTGGGAGCCACCGGAGCGGTCGGCCACGAACTCTTGCGGGTCCTCGAACAGAGCACGCTGAACTTTGACGAATTGCAGCTGTACGCCAGCCCGCGCTCGGCGGGCCGCACCCTGACCTTTGCGGGGCGCGAGCTTTCCGTGCAAGCGACCCCAGAAGGAGCCATTGACGCCGACGTCATTCTCGCCTCGGCGGGCGGCAGCATCAGCAAAGCGCTCGCCCCGGCATGGGTGGAGGGCGGGGCGGTTGTTATCGACAACTCCAGCGCCTTCCGCTATGACCCGGAAGTCCCCCTGGTGGTGCCCGAAGTGAACGGCGACGCGGCCCTCGCGCACCGGGGCATCATCGCCAACCCCAACTGCACGACGGCCATCGCCGCGGTGGCGGTCGCGCCGCTGCACCGGGCCTTTGGGGTGCGGCGGATGATCGTCTCAACCTACCAGGCCACCAGTGGGGCCGGGCAAAAGGGCATGGACGAACTGCTCACCCAGACCCATAGGGTGCTGCACGGCCAGAAAGCGGGGGCCGAGGTGTTTGCCTATCCCATCCCCTTTAACGTCATCCCGCAGATTGACGCCTTCGGAGAGAACGGCTACACCCGCGAGGAGATGAAGGTGGTCTGGGAGACGCGCAAAATCATCGGAGACGAGTCGCTGCGCATCAGCTGCACCGCCGTCCGCATTCCCACCCTACGGACCCACGCCGAGGCGATTACCCTGGAGCTGGAGCGCCCGGCGACCCCGGAGCAGGCCCGCGAGCTGCTGCGGGCAGCGGCGGGCGTGGAGGTCCGCGACGACCCGGCGAGCCAGCTCTATCCCATGCCCCTCACCGCGACGGGCAAATACGACGTGGAGGTTGGGCGCATCCGCTCCAGCCTGGTGTTTGAGGGCGGCCTAGACCTCTTTGTGGCGGGCGACCAACTCCTCAAGGGCGCAGCGCTGAACGCCGTGCAAATCGCCGAATACCTCCAGCAGCGGGGGGCGCTGCGCGGGCGAGTCGCGGGCTGACCCCGCCCTCTGCACCCCGCTGCGGCAAACTGAAGGCCATGCGTTCCCCGCCTCCGCGCCGTCCCCGCTCGCCCGTGGGGGCGGCCTTTTTGCTAACGGCGTTGCTGGTGGGGGGCGTGTGGGCGCAGGAGGTCATCGACCAGTTCGCCTTCGGCGGCAGCCTCGACCTCTACGGCATCGTCCCGCGCGACCTGGCCCGGCTGGAGAACGTGCTGACCGCGCCCTTCTTGCATGGCGATTTTGCGCACCTGGTGGCCAATACGGGGCCGCTGGCGGTGCTGGCCTTTATGGGGGCGCTGCGGGGGATGGGGCGCTTTCTGGCGGCCAATGCCGTCATCATCCTCCTCGGCGGCGGGCTGGTGTGGCTGCTGGGGCGGGGCGAGAGCCTGCACCTGGGGGCCAGCCTGCTGGTGTTCGGGTACCTCGCCTACCTCCTGGGGGTGGGCTGGTGGGAGCGAACACCGGGGGCGATTCTGGCGGCGCTGCTGGCCCTCTTCCTGTACGGCGGGGCGCTGTGGGGGGTGCTGCCCACCGACCCGCTGGTGTCGTGGGAAGCGCATCTTTTCGGCTTCGTGGCGGGGCTGGTCGCGGCGGCCTGGCTGCATGAGCGGCCCCGGCGGGCCAGCGGGTGACCCTGGCGGGGGGACGTGTCGCAGCGTCCCCCCGGCTCTTTTGCCGAGTTGCTGTGGGTTGGGCTAACCGCTGGTGGTCCTCACGCCACCGGGGTCGCCGCCAGCCGCTCCAGCACGCTGGGGTCTTCCAGGGTGCTCGTATCGCCCTCGATGGGTCGCCCCGCCGCAATCTGGCGCAGAAAGCGGCGCATGATTTTGCCGCTGCGGGTCTTGGGCAGGGCGTCGGCCACGATGATGGCGTCGGGGCGGGCGAGCGCCCCAATCTCGCGGCTGACGTGGGCACGCAGGGCGGCGGGGTCCACCTGCTGGCCACTCTGGGGGAGCACAAAGGCGACCACGCCCTCGCCCTTGACCTCGTCCGGGCGGCCCACCACAGCGGCTTCCGCGACCGAGGGGTGCGCGACAAGCGCTGACTCGATTTCCATCGTGCCCAGGCGGTGCCCGGAGACATTGAGTACGTCGTCCACCCGGCCCATCACGGTGACGTAGCCGTCACGGTCGCGCCGAGCACCGTCCCCGGCAAAGTACACACCCGGAATCTCGCCCCAGTAGGACTTGCGGTAGCGCTCGTCGTCGCCCCACACCGTTCGCAACATGGAGGGCCAGGGCCGTTTGATGACGAGGAAGCCGCCGTCGTCAGGGCCAAGTTCCTCGCCGCCTTTGGTCATGATGGCGGGTTCGACCCCGAACATCGGGAGGCCCGCGCTGCCGGGTTTGCTGGGGTGGGCACCCGGCAGGGTGGTCAGCATGATGGCCCCCGTCTCGGTTTGCCACCAGGTATCCACGACCGGGCAGCGCCCCCCGCCGATGACCCGCCAGTACCACATCCACGCTTCGGGGTTGATGGGTTCGCCCACCGACCCCAGCAGGCGCAGGCTGCTCAGGTCGCAGCGGCCCGGCAGCTCGTCCCCCTGCCGCATAAAGGCGCGGATGGCGGTCGGCGCGGTGTAGAGGATGCTGACCCGGTGCCGCTCGACGATTTGCCAGAAGCGGCCCCAGTCGGGGTGGTTGGGTGCCCCCTCGTACATCAGCACGGTCGCGCCGTTCAGCAGCGGCCCGTACACGCTGTAGGAGTGCCCGGTCACCCAGCCCACGTCGGCGGTGCACCAGTACACGTCGTCGTCGCGCAGGTCGAAGACGGTTCCCGTGGTGAGGTACGTGCCCACCATGTACCCGCCCGTCGTGTGCAGCACCCCCTTGGGCTTGCCCGTGCTGCCGGAGGTGTACAGCACGAAGAGGGGATGCTCACTGTCGAGGGGGGCCGCCTCGTGCTCGTCCCCGGCCCCCGCCAGCGCCTCGTGCCACCAGAGGTCGCGGCCCGGCTGCATGGGGGCGTCACAGTTCGAGCGACAGACCACCAGCATCCGCTCCAGGCTGGGCGTACTGTTGGCCGCCTCGTCTGCATTCGCCTTGAGGTTGACCAGGCTGCCCCGGCGCTGCCCCGCATCGGCGGTAATCAGCAGCTTGCTCCCCGCGTCGTTGATGCGGTCGGCGAGCGCCGAGACGGAAAAGCCCCCGAACACCACGCTGTGAATCGCCCCGATGCGGGCACAGGCGAGCATGGCAATCGCGGCTTCAGGGATGAGGGGCAGGTAGAGGGTCACCCGGTCGCCCTGTTCCACCCCCAGCGCGGTCAGGGCGTTCGCGGCCCGCTTCACCTCGCGCAGCAACTCCGAATAGGTGTAGCGCCGGACCTCCCCGTCCTCGGCCTCCCAGAGGATGGCCGTCTTCTCGCCCCGCCCCGCCGCGACGTGGCGGTCAAGCGCGTTGTAGGCTACATTCGTCTGCCCGCCCACGAACCACCTCGCGTGCGGTTCCTGCCAGTCCAGCACCCGGTCCCAGCGCCGCATCCAGTGCAGCTCTCCGGCCACGTCGCTCCAGAAGCCGTCCGGGTCGTCGAGGCTGCGGCGGTAGAGGCGGTCGTACTCCTCCCGCGAGAGGCGGGCGCGGGCCACGAAGCTTTCGGGAGGCGGGATGACTCGTTCCTCGTGCAGCAGGTTGTCGATGTGGTCGTTCGTGGCCGGCTGGGTCATGGCACACCTCCGAAAGGGTAGAAACGAGGCGGGTTGTGGAGGTCCTCACTGTAGAGCGCGGGGGGCTGCCACGCGCCCGCCGTTACGCGGGGGGTACTGCACCGGGTTCAAGACGTTGGGCGGGAAGCGGGAGACCCCCGGCAGGGGGACCGGGGGCTTGGGCGGGCGGCTGGCCGCTGGTGACTGGAGGCAGGCCCCGCCCCTCAGTCGTGCGCGGCGACCGTGCCGTCGACCCCCGCTCCGGTGTAGGCGCGGAACTGCATCTCCTCGAAGGCTTGGTCCTCCTCCTCGCGCCGCCGCCGCGCCCCCAGCAGGGTGCCGATGGCGGCCAAGGCGAAGCCCACAGGGATGGAGACGATGCCGGGGTTTTCCAGCGGGAAGAGGGGCGCGGCCTGCACCAGGTGCCGCCCGGTGGTCTTTTCGGGCGGGTCGATGCCGCGGATGTTGGGGCTGACGGCGATGAGGGCAAGGCAGGTCAGGATGCCGCCCACGATGCCCCAGATGGCCCCGGTCGCGTTGAACTTGCGCCAAAACAGGGTAAAGAGAATGACCGGCAGGTTGGAGCTCGCCGCAATCGCAAAGGCCAGCGCGACGAGAAAGGCCACGTTCTGCGTTTGGGCCGCCAGACCCAGCAAGATGGCGATGACCCCGACCGCGACCGTGGCGAGCCGGGCCACCCGGAACTCCTCGCGCTCGGTGGCCTGTCCCTTGCGGATGACGCCCTTGTAGATGTCGTGGGTAAAGGAGGTGCTTGCCGCGATGGTGAGGCCCGCCACCACCGCGAGGATGGTCGCAAAAGCCACCGCAGTCACGAAGGCCAGCCCGAACTCGCCGCCCAGCGTTCCGGCCCCGCCGAACAACTCCTGCGCGAGCAGGGGCGCAGCCATGTTGCCCGCCGCGTTGGCCGTGACGATGGCCTCACGGCCCACCAGCACGTTGGCGGCGTTGCCCATAAAGGCGGTCATCACGTAAAAGGCCCCAATCAGGACCATTGCCCAGACCACGCTTTTGCGGGCGTCCTGCGCGGTGGGCACGGTGTAAAAACGCACCAGGATGTGCGGCAATCCGGCGGTGCCCAGCACCAGCGCGAGGCAAAGGCTGATCAGGTCGATGGGATTGGTGTACTTCACGCCCGCGCCCAAGAAGGACGCACCGTTCAGCCGCTCTGCTGCCCCCAGCAAGCTGGAAAAACTCCACCCGAAGCGGTTCAAAATGAGCACCGTCATCAGGCCGGTCGCGAACATCAGCAGCACGGCCTTGATGATTTGCACCCAGGTCGTCGCGAGCATTCCGCCAACCACCACATAGATAATCATCAGCACGCCGACGAGCGGAATGGCAACGCTTGGCGTGAGCGCCCCGCCCGACAGCAGGCTGATCAGGCTGCCCGCTCCCACGACCTGCGCAATCATGTAAAATGCGCTCACGACGATGGTGCTGACCGCCGCGTAGGTCCGGACGCGAGGGTCCTTGAGGCGGTAGACCAGCATATCCGCCAGGGTATATTTGCCCAGATTCCTGAGCGGCTCGGCGACAATAAAGAGCACCGTCAGATAAGCGATGAAAAATCCCACCGAGTACATGAAGCCGTCGTAGCCGTTGAGCGCGATAAGGCCAGTGATGCCCAAGAAAGACGCCGCGCTCATGTAGTCTCCGGCAATGGCGACGCCGTTTTGCCCCGCGCTGATGCGCCCGCCCGCCACGTAAAAGTCCGAAGCGCTGGTGTTGCGCCGTGAGGCCCAGAAGGTGACGGCCAACGTGAGCGCAACAATAAGGGCAGAGAGCAAAAAGGTCATTGCACGGCCTCCTGCGCCAGACGGTCAAAGGTCCGAGCCTTAAAGACGTAGACCGCCGCCATCACCCAGCCCATGATGAACTGCGCGAAGGCGAGGACATATCCGAAGGTCACGTTCCCAAAGACCTTGGTCGCCATCAGGGGCTTGTTGTAGCCCGCCAGGATGGGCAACAACAAATACAGCACCAAAAACGTCACGGTCATCAGCACCGTGAAGCGGTTGCGCTCCGTGACCAGCCGGGCATAGGCCGGGTTGCGGGTGGGCGCGGCGGCGGAAGGCAGACGGGAAACGGTCATGGAGGCCTCCTGGAGTCGAGCGAAGGCGGAGGGGGGCGCGGAGCCAGCTGGGGGCCACGCGGCTGAATTGGTTGGGCACCTCGCAGGGTAGGAGCCTCTTTATCCGAAATCAATGAACCGGGTGTAAGGTTTGCGTTTCTGTAGGAGGGACAGCCCGCCGGGAGCGGGCCTGCGCTTCTCTGCGGGGCGCGAGCGGGCTTCCCGTATGCTGAGCACCGATGAGCGCCGTGATTCACCTGCAAGCGTTGGGACTCACCGAGTATGAGGCGCGTGCCTACACCGCCCTGCTCGCCCTGGGCCGCGCTGTGCCCGCCCGCATCGCGCGGCAAGCAGGCATTCCCCGGCCCAAAATCTACGAGACGCTGGAGCGCCTTGAAGGTCGCGGCCTCGCGGCGCGGGTGGGTCAAAACCCGCTGGAATATGCGCCCCTCAGCGCCCGCGAGTATCTCGCCCGCGCCCGGCGCGCCTTTGACGACCGCCTCGGTGCCCTGGACCGCGACCTTTCGCGCCTCGCGCCCGATCCCGCTCCAGAAGCCGTCTACCACCTTTACGGCGAAGCGGCCATCCGCAGCCTGTGCGAAGACCTGACCCTCAATGCCCGGCGGCGAGTGTCGATGGCGGGCGAGACCGCCCTGGCGGACCGCCTGGAGCGCCTCACCCCCCGCGGGGTCGAGCTGCGCCGCGCTGCCCTCGCGGGCCTGCCCTCCATCGCTGCCGAAGGCCAGCGGGCCTTTTTGCTTGCCCGCGACGGCGAGGCGGCGGTCATCGCTCACTTCATCGAGGAGGGCAGGAGCGGCGAGGCGCACGGCGTTCATACCCATAACCCCGTCGTGGTGCACCTCATTGAGGGGTACGTGGCCCTCGCGGCCCGCGGCGCACAACCGGACTCGCGGGAAGCCGTTGACAAGTTGGAGGGGCCACTGTAATCTAACCGGGCCTTCGGGGCTGTGGCGCAGTTGGGAGCGCGTCTGAATGGCATTCAGAAGGTCAGGGGTTCGAATCCCCTCAGCTCCACCACAAGGCCCCGCTTCTCGGCGGGGCACTTTTCAAGGCGATGTAGCTCAGCTGGTTAGAGCGAACGACTCATAATCGTTAGGTCGACGGTTCAAGTCCGTCCATCGCCACCACTTGGCATCAGCCAAAAGCCCGCGCACACGCTGCGCGGGTTTTTTTGTTTGTCTTGCTGCCTAGGGCCTTCCCCGACGTGGTTAGCACTTGTCGGCGCCCAGAAGCAAAGGCAACCAAGCAAAAGCCCCGCCTCTCCCCGGCGGGGCTTGATGGTGGAGGTGGGCGGAGTCGAACCGCCGTCCAAAGGTCCGTCCAGCGTGCATCTACGTGTGTATCCCGCTGTTTGGTTGTCGGGCGGCAGGCCACCAACGGGCGGGTTTCCTGCAGCCTTATCTCCACTCAGGTTCGCCTGCTGCTATGGAGCCTCGCGTCGGCTAGCCTTCTTTTGTTGCAGTTCGCGCCTCGCCAAAGGCCGGGCTAGGCGGTCACTGTCTCACTTAAGCAGCGAGAGCGTAGTTCTGGTTGCCAGTTAATGGCGTTGCCGTTTGTTGACGGGGCCAACGGCTCCCCGACACGCAGCATCACCTTCAGTTCCCCTGTCGAAACCGGGTCACCCCCAGGTATGGCCGGGATTTCCGGCACAAGGAAGTGTAGCAAAAAAGGCCTCGCTTCATCTTGATGAAAAGCACGATGAGCGCTCACGAACGGCGCATGAAGAAGGGCCGGGCGGCGAGCTTTCTGAGCACCCTCCTAGAGGGCGGCGAAAGCCTGGGCCTGGGCCGCCAACTCCTCGGCCAGGGGAGGGTACTCCGGGCGGTGACCCGCGTCGTCGGCGTAGCCCCACAGCCCTGTGGGGCAGTGGCGGTCGTCGTCCCAGCCGGGGTAGTCGAGGATGGGATAGAAGCACAGCCCCTGAACGGGCGCTCTGGCGCTCATGGCGCGGCGCACCTCTTCCCCGACGGAGCGCAGCCACGGCACCCGCGCGTCTCCCTCAGCGCCCGTCTCGGCGATGCACAGGGGCCGCCCATAGCGTTGCCATACCTCCTGCAACATCTCATCCAGCGGTCTGCGCCAGGGGTGGCCGGGGGGCAACAGCTCGCGCTCTGCGGGCGAGTCATGGTGCACCCACTGGTTTTGGCCGTAGTAGTTCACCCCCAAGAGGCCGAGGTAGCGGGGATGCCCCCCCAGTTCGGGATGCAGGGTCCCGGCCAGCATGTCCCAGGCTTCGAACTGTCCGCGGTTAAAGGCCGCCGCATTGGGCGCGTCGGCGGGGCGTTGGGGGTGCGCCACCACGTGAATGAGGGGTTCAGTGTGCAAGAAGCGGGCCGCGGGCAACTCGGCCCACACCGCGTCCATCATGGCCAGGCTGGCCTGCACCAACCGCCGCTTGAGCCGGTGCCCCTCTCCCTCCCGCCAGGGGTTCATGTATCCCACCTCGCCCCCCGCCCAAGCCAAAAAGCTGATTTCGTTTACGGGCACGAGCCAGGGGGCCGTCTCGCCCTCCGCCGCGAGAAGCCGGGCAACCGCCCCAGCAAAGGCCGCAGCCCGTGCGGTAAACCCCGGCGCAAGGGGGTTCGTATCGTCGGGCCAACCGTAGTGCATCAGGTCCCAGATGACCTGCACTCCTGCTGCTCGGCTGGCCCGCAGCATGGGCAAAAAGCTGGAAAAGTCGTAGGAGCCGGGGCGCGTCTCGATCAGGTGCCAGCGCAGGCCGTCGCGGGCGGTGAGGATGCCGCGTGCTCGCAGACGGTCATAGTCCTGCCGGGCGAAGCGGTCATGCTGAGTCGCGGCAATCAGGTCGAGCCGGGTGCGGTCGCGGCGGCGGTGGCTCGAACACTCGAAGCCACCCATCAAAAAACTGGCGAAGGGGGGAGAAGTTTGCGGCATAGGTCTCCTGCGGGGGGGTGCGCCAGCAGCTCAGCCGAAGCGGCCCCAACCCTCCGGGCATTGTGCCGGGATGGGGAAGGACAGGGGGTTCATGCGCCGCCGCGAAAAACTTAATGGGTGGCCCGGTCCTCGGCCAACGGTGCTGGGTAGGCGCTGCCCAGTTCCGGCAGCACCTGCGTCCAGGTCGGCGTGAGGTCCCGCGCCAGCAGGTCGTCAATGCGCAGGAACAGATCGGGCAAGCGGGCAAGGTCGTGAGCGTCCGGCCTGGCCCAGCGCGGCCACTCCCGGTCGGCGAGCAGCCGGGTGAGAAGCGTCCGCTCTCTGACCCCTTCGCCAGCCCCCAGACCAGTGCGAGGGTGCTCTACGGATACGCCGCCGCCCGCTCCCGCGCTTCTTCTCGCAGGGCGAGTTCGCGGCGCTGCACCCCGGCAACCGCGTCCGCGAGAGCATCTTTGAGGTCGCCGATGCCCAAGGATTTCAAGGCGCTGACGGGCACGCCGCCCGTGCGCTCCAGCTCACGCGCCAGCACGTCCGGGTCAGCGGCCTCGGCCTTGTTGAGGGCCACCACGGTGGGCAGCTCGCGCAAGCCAAGGTCTTCGAGGATGCGGTTCACGGCGTCGAGACGGGTGTCAGCCCCCGGTGCTGCCACGTCCACGACATGCAGCAGCACGTCGGCATCCCCGATTTCCTCCAGGGTGGCGCGAAAGGCGCGGGCGAGGTCCCTCGGCAGGTCGCGGATAAAGCCCACCGTGTCGGTGAAGACCACCGGGCCGATGCCCTCGATGTAGCCCTGGCGGCTCGTGGGGCGCAGGGTGGCAAAGAGCTTGTTCTCGGCCAGCACCCGGCGCGGTTCCTCAGCAGCGTGGGTAAAGGTGTTCAGCAGGGTGGACTTGCCCGCGTTGGTGTACCCCACGATGGAGATGACGGGCACGTCGTTGCGGGCGCGGGCCTTGCGCCGCTCCTCCCGCCGAACAGCCACGCCTTCCAGTTGCTTTTCCAGGAAAGCGATGCGGTCATTGATGCGGCGGCGGTCCAGCTCCAGCTTGGTTTCACCGGGGCCGCGGGTGCCGATGGCTCCGCCCGCCGCGCCCCCCGCCGAGCCGCCGATGCGCGAGAGCTGAGCGCCCGCGCCCAGCAGCCGGGGTTTCATGTACCGCAGTTGCGCCAGCTCGACTTGCAGCCGCGACTCGACCCCCTGCGCGTGCAGGGCGAAGATGTCGAGGATGAGCTGGGTGCGGTCCAGGACCTTGAGTCCGGTTGCCGCCTCAATCTCGCGGGCCTGAGCTGGGCCAA
Organism: Deinococcus murrayi DSM 11303; assembly: GCF_000482805.1. Classification (GTDB taxonomy): domain Bacteria; phylum Deinococcota; class Deinococci; order Deinococcales; family Deinococcaceae; genus Deinococcus; species Deinococcus murrayi. The sequence goes on from NZ_AXWT01000021.1 coordinate 37,313, forward strand.
GTTCCTGCCCGAAGATGAGAAGGTCGGCGTCGAGGTGGTAGGCCCGGCTGGTCAGTTCTTCGAGCTTGCCCGCGCCCACCAGTGTCCCCGCCTTGAGGTGACGGCGGTAGACGAGTTCGCGGTGGACGACCTCGGCTCCGGCAGTTCGCGCCAGCTCCGAGAGTTCTTCTAGCCGCTCTTCGGCATCGAACTCGCCGCCGTCAATCTGCACGAGGATGGCCCGCTCGCGGTCTCTTTTGGCCTCGCGGGTGCGGGCGGCGCGGGCGATTTCTTCCTCCAGCGCCGCGACCTGCGCACCGAGGTCAAACTCGTCAATCTGAAAGCTGGGCACCGGGGCGAGGATGCGCCAATCTTCTTCTTCGCCCACCGTGCCGGGCGGGGTGAGATGCGCGGTGTGCACGGGGCCGGGCTGACCCCCCTCGCGCACCTCGATGGCGCTGACCGCGTCCAGTCGCCGCAAAAACAGGGTGGAGAGGTCGCCCTTGCTCAGCGCCCCGCCGCGCGGGTGGGTGTGCAGCAGGTGAAAGCCCGCCAAGCGGTTCTCGCCGAGGCGCACCCCCGGCAGTTCGGCCCCCTTCGCGTCGGCCACGCTGACCGAGAGCACCCGGCCCCGGCGGTCGATGAGCACGCTGATTTCGCGGCGGATATCGTGCGAGAGTTCGGCGAGGTTGCGCGCGAGTTCAGGCGAGCCAACCCGCCCCGGCTCGATGCGGCGGCGGTAAAGGTTGCCCAGAGCCTTGAGTTGGGCCGCCTTGAGGCCCGACGTATTGCCATGCACTTTATCTATGCGAGGTCACATCCTTTGCAGAGGAAAGAGAGGCGAGAAAAACGCACTCCGGGCCGCGCGGCAAGCACCGGGCGGCGGGAGGGGAGGCACGTTCCGGCATCACCCCAGGGTAGACCGGGAGAGCGAGGGAAAAGGTGTGCCTTTACTTCAGGAGCTTGAGCATCGTGCAGTCAGCGTGGCATGTCAGGGGAGAAGGGGACATCAGCTGGGTGGCTTACACGGATTCCGTTCGATTCCTTTCCTTACTGGCCTTACTGGAAAAGCAACCTGGGGGTCATGCGTCAGCGTCACCCCTCGATCCTCACTCTGCTTCGCAGCTTTGCGAGTCCGCTCGGACGAAAGCACTTCGTTGGCGGGTCAAGCAGCATCCGTCTTCCCTCCTCCGGTCCAACTCCGCCCCCAGAGCAAAAACGCCAACCCCCTTGAGGGCTGGCGTTTTGTCTGGCGAAGAGGGTGGGATTCGAACCCACGGTAGCCTTGCGACTACTTCGGTTTTCGAGACCGACCCATTCAACCACTCTGGCACCTCTCCGCGGGTGGCGCTCCGGCTGAGGCCGGTGGGCGACGGGGATAATAGCACGGCAGTGGGGCGGTGTGGAGGGGGGCTTTTTTCCCCGCCCGCTTCCTCATGTGCGGCCCCCGGAGCAGGCAAGTTGAGGCACAGTGGGGGCATGCGGCGAATCCTGCTTCTTGGCGGCCTCATGAGCGCGGCCCTCTCCAGCACGGCGCTCGCGGCGACCCGCGTGCCCGGCACCTATACCTACTACTCGGCGGCCCGCGACCCCATCACCGACGCGAACACGGGCACCGTGGTCATCGACGAGGTGAATGATACCTCCGGGCAGACGCGGTTTGCCCTGCGCTGCGCCGACCGCGACCGCCCAGAGCTGTGGGCCTCACTGGCGACCAAAAACGCCCTTCTGAGCGAGGAAGACGCCTATGCGGGCCTCAAACCCACCGTAACCATTCGGCTGGGCGACGACCCCCCGGTCGTGCTGCGCGACGCGGACCTCGTGACCGTCGTGGACCGCGGGGAGAATGTGCTGACCCGCAATATCGGCTTTCAGGGCGCGGTCGTCGCGCAAATCGCCGCCGGGCTGAACGCGGGCAAGCGGCTGGTGGTGCGGGTCAATCGGCGCAGCGGGGGCCAGGCCCTCACCTACACCTTCCCGGCGCGGGGCTTTGACGTGGCCTGGGCGGGCGTCAATGGCTGCCAGTCCTATGGCCGGGCAAAAACCTCTGCCGGAGCTGCTCCCGCCGGGGCGGCGGGCACGGCGGCGGTGGGCGCTCCCCGGTTCACCGAGTGGTCTTTCACGGCCTGCCGCGACGCGGCGAGCGGGGCCGTCCGCGCCGAGCTGCTGGCGGGGCGGGCGCACCTGTGCGACCTGGTCATCGAGACGGTGCCCAACGGAGCGCGTCCCGTCGCCGCCGAGTTCCGCTACGAGCTGGAGTACCGCGAGGGCGGAAAAACGGGCAAACTCAGCCTGCCGGGGGTGGACCGCTGGCCCCCCGCGGGCGGCACTGCCATCCGCTTCCGGCAGGAAGGCAGCCGCCTCATCTTCACCCTGCCCCTCAACGTCCGCGCCCGCACCGACCGGGTGTACACCCGTCTGGGCGTCATCGGCAAGCTGACCTTTGACAACGGCAGCGTCAAGAGCGTGTACGAGCTGCTTCCGGTGCGGCCCTAGGTGGGGCAATCTCCGCCACCCCCGCCCGTGCCTCCAGCACGCTCTCTGGCACCCCCGCCAGCGCCTCGCGCACAACCTCTAGCCCCGCTCCGGGCAGGTGCCCCCGCTCGCTGAGCGTGCGCTTCCAGTGCCGTGCCCCCGGCTGCCCGGCAAAGAGGCCCAGGGTATGCCGCATCAGCCGGTGCAGGGGCTGGCCCCGCTCTAGCTGCGCGGCGACGTAAGGCAGGAAAACTTCGATGGCCTCGCGGCGGGTGGGCGGAGTCACGTCTTCCCCAAACACGTCCCGGTCGGCGGTCGCCAGGAGGTACGGCTCCCCGTAGGCCGCCCGCCCGATCATCACGCCGTCGGCCCAGCGCAGATGCTCGCGGGCCGCCTCCAGGCTGAGGACCCCGCCATTGAGAACCACCGTCAGCCACGGAAAGTCGGCCTTGAGTTGCCGCACGACCTCGTAGCGCAGGGGCGGCACCTCACGGTTTTCCTTGGGCGAGAGGCCGGAGAGCCACGCTTTGCGGGCGTGGACGATGAAGGTTTCGGCCCCCGCCGCCGCGACTGCCGCCACGAAGCGGGTGAGGTGCGCGAAGCTGTCTTGGTCGTCGATGCCGATGCGGTGCTTGACCGTGACGGGAAGGCGGGTCGCGCCCCGCATCGCCTCCACAGCGCGGGCCACCACGTCCGGGGTCGCCATCAGGCAGGCCCCGAACGCGCCGCTCTGCACCCGGTCCGACGGACAGCCGCAGTTGAGGTTGACCTCGTCGTAGCCCCAGTCTTCGGCGATGCGGGCGCATTCCGCGAGGGCCGCCGGGTCCGAGCCGCCGAGTTGCAGGGCGACCGGGTGCTCGACCCCGGAAAAGCCCAGGTGCCGCTCGCGGTCGCCGTGCAAGATGGCCCCCGTCGTGACCATCTCGGTGTAGAGCAGGGTGCGGCGGGTCAGGGTGCGGTGAAAGACCCGGCAATGCCGGTCGGTCCAGTCCATCATCGGGGCGACCGACAGGGTATGAGGGGGGCGGAGGGCGGCGCTCATCGCCCGGCAGTGTAGCCGGCGGGGGCAGAGCCAAATGGAAGCGCCTCCCCGGCCCCTACTTTCCGCCTTGGTCGTCCCGCTCGGCGGGCTGGGTGACCTCCCCTTCCCGCCCGGCGCGGACGGTCCGGCGCGGCTCGACGATGAGGCCGGGGCCGACTTTGGCCCCCGCTTGCACGGTGCTGTGCGCTCCAATCACGCTCAGGCGGCTGTTGGCGCTTTGGCCGCCCACGACCGCACCTTCCTCCACGACCGCGCCCACGTCCACGATGGCCCGGCTCACCCGCGCCCCGGCCCGGATGACCGCCCCCGGCTGCACGATGCTGTGCCGCACGCTGGCCCCCTCCTCCACAACCGCGTTGGGACCAACCACGCTGCTGATGACCTCGCCCGCAATCACGGCCCCGCCGCAGACATAGGCGTGGTCCAGCCGCGCCGAGCCGTGAACGCGGGTGGGGGGCCGGGCAATCGAGCTGGTGATAAAGGGCCAGTCGGGGGTGTCCAGCTCAAAGCCTTGGCCGTCCAGAAAATCCTGGTGGGTCTGCATGTAGGCGTCGAGCGTGCCCACGTCCATCCAGTAACCCTCCAGCGGGTAGGCGTAGGCGTCCCCCCGCGCCACGAGGGCGGGCAGCAGCTCTTCGCCGTAGTCGCCCAGCTCGCCCTGCCGCTCCAGCTCCTCCAGGGTTTCCATCAAAATCTTCGCGTCGTACACGAAGACTTCGGCGGTCACGGTCTTGCCAAGCGGCTGGTCAGGTTTGTAGGCGAACTTCGTGACCTTGCCCTCGCGGTTTGCCCGCACGTTGCCGAAGCGGGTGGCCTGGGCCTCGTCCGCCAGCTCGGTCGTGACCATCGTGACGCTGGCCCCGTGGCGGATGTGGGCGCGAATCACCTCGGAGTAATCGAGCTTGTAGATGTGGTCGGCGCTCATGACGAGCACTACGTCGGGGCCGAACTCGCGCATCAGCGGCACGTGCTGGGCGAGGGCGTGGGCGTTGCCATGGGCGAACTCGCCGTCCTCGTTCTCCGGGCTGGAAAAGGGCGGCATCACCACCAGCCCGCCCCGCGTGCGGTCGAGGTCCCAGGGCCGCCCGCCCGACAGGTGGTCATTGAGGCCGTGCGGCAGGTACTGCTCGACCACCCACACGTCCTGCACGCCGCTGTGGACGAGATTGGAAAGCGGAAAGTCAATCAGGCGGTAGGTGCCCAAAAAGGGCACGGCGGGCTTGGCCCGTTCGGTCGTCAGCGGAGAAAGGCGGCTGCCCTTGCCCCCGGCGAGGACGATGGCCAGCACTTTTTTTCCGGCGATGCGCGTCGTCACGCGGCTCAGTGTGAGGGTGCAGCCGCCCCCCCGCGTGAGGGAGAGTTGGAGGGAAGTTCACCGTCCCCCCTTCACCTTCAGGCCGCAGCAAGGCACATGAGAAGCCCTCTCCCCTACCCTGGTGCCCATGTTCGCTCTGCTCGTCTTGATGGTGCTGCTCGCGCTGCTGGCCCACGCCGCGGCTCGGCAGACCCGGCTGAATCTCGGTGCTGACGGGGGCACCAGGGGCCTGGAGGGGACCCGCCGCCCCTTGGCCCGGTCACGGGAGGGGCACCCCGCCTGAGCTGGAGCGAGGAACCCTAGACCCCCACCGCCCGCCCGGCTTCGGGATTGTGCTCGGCCCGGCCCAGCACCGCTTCTACGTCGGGCCACTCGATGATGTGAAAGCGGCTGTTGCGAATGGCGGGGGTAAAGCCCGCGTCCACGGCAATCCGCACGAGTTCGCGGACGGTGGCCCGGTGCCGCCCGTGCCCCCCCGCCGCCGAGACGACGTTTTCCTCCAGCATGGTCGAGCCGAGGTCGTTCGCGCCGTAGTAGAGCGCGGCCTGCGCGACCTTGAAGCCCTGCCCCGGCCAGGAGGCTTGCAGGTGGGGGAAGTTGTCCAGAGCGATGCGGGCCACCGCGAGTTGCTGAAGGTACTCGTGGGCAGAGGCACCGGGGGCTTTCCCCGCAAGGCGGGTGTGCTCGGTCTGGAGGGTCCACAGGGCAAAGCCCGCAAAGCCGTTGCCGCCGTACTCGCGCAGCGCCCGGTCTTGCTGCTCGCGCAGGCGGGTGAGGTGGCGCACCCGCTGCGCGACCGTCTCGCCAAACCCAATCACCATGGTGGCGATGGTGTACAGCCCCTTTTGCTGCGCCGCGTCGATGATGCGGAACCAGTCTGCCGAGCGGATGCGGGCGGGGGCCGCCCTGGCCCGGACCTCGTCTTCCAGAATCTCGCCCCCCGCCCCCGGTAGCCCGTGCAGCCCGGCGTCTATCAGGGTGTCCAGCAGGGCGTCCAGGCTCAGGCCAAAGGTCTTTTCCATGAAGAGAATCTCTTCGGGCGAGAAGGCGTCGATGCGGATGGTGGGGTGATGCTCGCGGACGTGCCGCAGCAGCCCGGTGTAGTAGTCCAGCCCCAGCGCCGGATTGACCCCGCCCTGAAGCAGGATGCGGGTGCCCCCCACCGCCTCCAGCTCGCGGATTTTGGCGCTGACCTGCTCATAGTCCAGCACGTAGCTGTCGGGCTGGCGACGAGTGCGGTAAAAGGCACAGAAGTTGCAGCCCACGTTGCAGATGTTGGTGTAGTTGATGTTGCGGTCAATCAGGAACGTGACGACCTCGGCGGGAGCACGCGTGAGCCGCAGCCCATGCGCGACCGCCGCCACCTCCGGCAGGGGCAGGGCGTACAGCGCCTCCAACTCCTCCGCCTCCAGCCGCACCCCGGAGGCGGCTTTTTCCAGCACTCTGGCCCCTACGCGCACGTCCGCCGTCATACCCGCACGCTAGCACCGCCGGGGGGCGTCAAGCGTCCCGCCCTTCCGCCTGCGGCACGAGGAGCAGCACCGTCCCCGTCCGCACGGGCAGGGCTGTCCAGGGCTGAGTGGGCGTGACCCGGTAGCCCTCGGCGGCCCGCAGGCGCACGAACTCGCCGTGCGGCAGGTCGAGGACCGCTTCACCCGCGAGGCAAGTCAGCCAGCCCGTGACGGGAGGGCCACCCACCTTGCCCGGCAACGCGAGCACCCGCAAGCCCCCGCCGGGAAGGGTCACCCACTCGCCCGGCGTACCCCCCGCCAGCCGCACGAGGTGCAGGGCCTGGGGCGGCTCCGGGCGGGGGGGGCGCGGGGGCAAGAGCCTCAGCGCCCCTCTCCCCGCGCCGCCCGGTGGAGCTTCTTGCTCGCTTGCAGGACCAGACCTTTCGCTTTGTTCACGTCCAGACCGAGTTCGCCGGCCACGTCCTCAACCTTGCGCCCCCCGTCGCGGGTCGCGGTCAGCAGCGTCCGCTCGGTGTCGCTGAGGACCGCGAGGTGGGGTTTCAGGTCGGCCCAACTCAGGGCGGGGGCTTTGGCCGAAGTTTTCTTCGCGGCGGTTTTGGCCGCCGTGGCCTTGGGGGCCTTTTTCGCCGTGCCCGCCTTGGCCCCGGCCTTTGCGCCTGCCTTGGCGGTCCGTGTGCCCGCTTTCTTCTTGGGTTCCTTGCCGCGCTCTTCCAAAATCTCCAGGGCGCGTTCGGCGGTGAGGGTTCCCTCGTCCTCGCCCTTGCGGAGGGTGGCGTTTTTCTCGCCATCGGTGAGGTACGGCCCGTAACGGCCCGACTTGAGCAAGATGGGCGCGCGGCCCTCGTACTCGAAGGTCCGCAGCGGCGCGGCGGCGGCCCCCCTCCCCCGGAAGCGCGGTTGCCGGAAGAGGGCCTCGGCTTCGGGCAGGGTCACCGTGAACAGTTGCTCGTGCGAAGCGAGGCTGCGCGAGTCGCCCCCGCGCCGCAGATACGGGCCAAACCTGCCGTTCATCGCCCAGATTTCCTCGCCTTCCGAGACGCCGACAAGCCGGGGCAAACTGAGCAGTTGCAGCGCCCGTTCGAGCGTGAGGGCGGCGGGGTCCTCGCCGGGAAAGAGGCTCGCCGAGCGCAGGGGCGGCGTCTCGTCCCCCAGGGTCACATAGGGGCCGTAGCGCCCCGCCCGCACGACCACCGGATGCCCGGTCGCGGGGTCCTCGCCCAGCACCCGGTCTCCGCTGGGGCGGCTGAGCAGCTCCTCGGCCCTCTCCAGCGTGAGGTCATCAGGCAGCAGGTCATCGGGGAGGTTGACTTTTTCCTCGCCGCGCTGCATGTAGGCCCCGTAGCGGCCCACCCGCACCTCGATGCCGCTTCCCGCGAGCCGGGGCACCTCGATGGTGGCGATGCCGCGGGCGTCTATCTCGCCCATCTTGGAATCGATGAGGGGCCGCAGCGCCACCCCCTCACCGCCTTCCCCCAGGTAGAAGCGCCGCAAGTAGGGCACCCGCTGCGCCCGCCCGCCCGCGATGTCGTCGAGGGCTTCTTCCATTTGGGCGGTGAAGTCATAGTCAACCAACTCGCCGAAATGCCCCTCCAGCAGGGCGGAGGTCGCAAAGGCGGTCCAGGTGGGCACGAGGGCCTGTCCCTTTTTCACCGCGTAGCCCCGGTCCTGGATGGTGCCCAGAATCGAAGCGTAGGTCGAGGGCCGCCCGATGCCCGCCGCCTCCAGCGCCTGCACGAGGCTGGCTTCGGTGTAGCGGGCGGGGGGCTGCGTGGCGTGGTCCTCGGCCCTCACCGCCTCGGCGGTCACGCGGTCACCCTCCCGCAGCGGAGGCAGCGGCGTCTCGCGGTCTTCGAGAGCGGCGGCGGGGTCGTCGCTGCCCTCGACGTAAGCCCGCAGGAAACCGGGAAAGTCAATCGTGCGCCCGGAGGCACTCAGGGTCACGGCCTCCCCGGTCATGGCCCTCCCCGCCAGGCGCACCCGCAGGCTGCGGCCCCGCGCATCGGCCATTTGAGAAGCGACCGTGCGCTTCCAAATCAGGTCGTAGAGCCGCCACTCATCGCTCCCCGTGCCCAGCTCGCCGCGCAGCGAATCGGGCGTGCGGAAGCTCGACCCGGCGGGCCGAATCGCCTCGTGCGCTTCTTGCGCGTTCTTGGCCTTTTTGGTGTACACGCGGGGCTGCCCCGCAAGGTATTCCGGGCCATACATCGACTTCACCTGGGTGCGGGCCGCCGTCACCGCTTCCGAAGAGAGGGTGGTCGAGTCGGTCCGCATGTAGGTGATGTACCCGCCCTCATAAAGCCGCTGTGCGGCCCGCATTGTCCGGGTGGCCGCAAAGCCCAGCTTGCGGCTGCCCTCCTGCTGGAGGGTGGAGGTGATAAAGGGCGCGTAGGGCCGCTGGGTAAAGGGCTTTTCCTCCGCCGAGGTGACCGTCAGGAGTTGCCCGGTGAGGCCATCTGCGAGGGCGCGGGCCGCCGCCTCGTCCAAGAGGCGCACCGCTGCGCCCTCCTTCAGACGGCCCGTCAGGGGGTCGAAGTCCTTGCCCGTCGCCAGGCGCACCCCGTCCACTTCGGTGAGGCGGGCGGGAAAGGTTGCGCCCGCCGCCGTGCGCCCGGTGACCAGAAGGTCCCACCACACCGCAGAAACAAAGCGCATCCGCTCGCGCTCGCGCTCGACGAGCATCCGGGTTGCCACCGACTGCACCCGGCCCGCACTGAGCCGCGGCGCGACCTTTTTCCACAGCACCGGGCTGACCTCGTACCCGTAGAGTCGGTCAAGGGCTCGGCGGGCTTCCTGCGCCTCGACGAGGTTGGTGTCGATGTCGCGGGGGTTGCGGATGGCCTGCTCGATGGCTTCTTTGGTGATTTCGTGAAAGACCATGCGCCGAACCGGAACCTTGGGCTTGAGTTCCTGGTAGAGGTGCCAGGCGATGCTTTCGCCCTCGCGGTCGTCGTCGGTCGCCAGAATGATCTCGTCGGCTTCGGCAGCCAGTTTTTTTAAGCGAGCGACATGTTGGCGCTTTTCGGGCGCGACGACGTACAGGGGCCGAAAATCGTCCTCTACGTCCAAACCGAGCCGTGCCCATGCCTTGCCGCGGTACTTCTCCGGGATGTCGGCGGCACTCTTGGGCAGGTCGCGGATATGCCCGATGGAGGACTCCACCGCGTACCCCTTTCCGAGGTATTTCTCGATGGTTCTGGCCTTAGCGGGCGACTCGACGATGACGAGGGTTTTGGGCATAAGAGGTGACTCCACCGGGGCGAAGTGCGCCGAGCGTAGCACGCTCTTTGCGGGGTGGAAGGCGGCGCGGGCCGCGCTGGTGCAAGAGCAGGCCGCAGAATGCCGTGCTACGCTCCAGCTCCCATGCGTGACCGGGGGTCTGCCGCTTCGCTGCTGCCGCTGCTGGTGCTGCTTGGCCTGCTCCTCGGCTTTGTGCTGATGCCGCGGCTGCCCGCTCCGGCGAGCACGCCCCATTCCACCGCCGTGGTGCTGGGGGCCGCGCAGTACGCCGGCACGCCCAGCCCCGCCTTTGCCCGGCGGCTCGACCACGCCCTTGCCCTGTACCGGGCGGGTGTGGTGCGCCGCATCGTGGTCACGGGCGGGCGGCAACCCGGCGACCCCCACACCGAGGGGGCAGTCGGCGTGCGGTACCTGCGGGCGGCGGGAGTTCCGGCCCCGGCCCTGCTTGCCGAGACGAAAAGCCGCACCACCGCCGACAACCTGCGCGGTGCCCGCGCCCTGCTGCCGCCCGGCACCCCCGTCACCCTGGTGACGGACCCGGCGCACATGCCCCGCGCCCTGGGGCTGGCGCGCGCCCTGGGCATGCGTGCGAACGCCAGCCCCAGCCCGCTGAACTGGCCTCCCGACTGGCGTTACCGGGGGCGCGAGCGGCTGGCGCTGCTGGCCTCTGCGGTGCTGGGCGTGCGCTCCCGGTAACGGGCGGCACAGGTCCCCACCCCCGGCGCCTGACACAATGCCCGCCATGCTCCGTTCGCTGCTGTGGGTGCCCGGCACCCTGATTCTGCTCGCCGTGCTGGCCGACCTGCTGGTGACCAGCCTGAAGTCGGGCGAGGGCCGCCTCACCCGGCTGGTTCATACGGGCCTGTACCGACCGATGCGGGCGCTCTCGCGGCTGGTTCATCCCCGCGAGGTCCTGGCCTGGACGCCCGGCGTCCTCGTCATCGGCACGCTGCTGGTGTGGATTGCGCTGACCTGGCTGGGCTGGGTGCTGATTTTCTGGTCGGTGCCCGGCTGGGTGGTGGGGGCCGACGAGGGCACCCAGGCGCAGCTCGGCGCGGTCGTGTACTTCGTGGGCTTCACCATCAGCACCCTGGGCTTGGGCGAGCTGCGGCCCGAAGGCCAGCTTCCCAGAGTGCTGACGGCCCTCGCCGCGCTGGACGGCTTTTTTCTGGTGACTTTTTCCATCACCTTCCTGACGCCGCTCGCGCAGGCGCACGGGGCGCGGCGCGAACTCGCCCTGCGCATTCACCGCGCCGGAGACACCGCCCAGCAACTCGTGCTCTCCGGCTGGCAGGAGCACCCGCAGGGGCTAGAGGGCCTCTTTGCAGAGATGGCGAGCGACCTCGTGCAGGTGGACGCCCAGCACCGCAATGCACCCTACCTGCACCGCTTTCACGACCGCTTCGCCGAAGAAGACGTGCACCTGCTGCTGCCCGCGCTGGGCGAGGCCCTCCTGATTGCCGAGCACGGCCTCAAGGGGCCGCGCCTGCGGGGACTGCGGACCCTGCGGGCCTCAGTCATGGGCATGCTGGAATCGTTTGCCCAGGTCCACGACAGCGACCCGCCCGTTCCTCCCCTGCCGGACCTCGCGGCGCTGCGGGAGGCCGGACTTCCCTTGCGTGACGACGCCGACTTCGCGGCCCGCTTGGAGGGCGAAGCGGCCCTGCGGCGCGCCCTGCACGCGATGGTGCGGCAGGCGGGTTGGAGCTGGGACCGGGTGGCCGGCACGCGGACGCCCACCCTCAGTCTCGAAGCGATGTGACGCGGGCGGCTCGCGTTTGCTCCCTCAGCGTCCCAGCCGCCGCAGCACGCCTGCCACCTCCGGTAACCGCAAGGCCAGTGCCCCAGCGAGGTAGGCAGCCAGGCCTGCGCCGCCTGCCAGCGCCAACCCAACCATGCCGGGCACGATAAAGCCGGGACTGGGCATCACCAGCGAGACCAGCCAGGCAACCAGCCCTGAAACGGCGGCGAGGGGCACCACCCGCCCCAGGTGCCCGGCGACCTCCCGCGAGGGAAAGCCCAGGGCGCGGCGGTACATCAAGATGAGCGCCCCCGCCATCAGCACGCCGCTGACCGCCGTGCTGACGCCAAAGCCCAAGAACCCCAGCCGGGGCACCAGCGCGTGGTACAGCCCGACCTCCAGCACGAAGCCCGCGGCGCTGACGGCGACGGCCTCGCGGGTGCGCTCGCGGGCGTAAAAGGTCCGCAGCAGCACGGTCACGACCGCCCAGGGCACCAGCGCCAGCGCCCACCCGGTGAGGATGCCCGCCCCCGCCTGAAACTTGGTGGCCTCATAGGAGCGGCTGAGGTTAAAGAGGCTCACGGCATAGGGGGCCAGTGCGACCAGGAGCGCACTCATGGGCGCGGCGAAGAAGGTGGTCGTGCGCAGGCCCTGCACCGTGAGCGCCCGAAAGGCCCGCCAGTCGCGGTCGGCGGCGTGCTGCGAGAAGCGCGGAAAGAGGGCCAAGACGGGCGACACCACGAAAAGACCATTCGCCATCGTGAAGAGGGCCTCAGCGTTGGCATAGCCCGTCTGGGTGCCTACCGGAAACTGGCTGCTGTTGGTCAGCAGTCGGGTCACGTACACGTTCAGGACCTGCCGCGCCCCTGCCGTCAGGGTGAAGGGAGCCATCTGCCGCAGCACCCGCCCCAGCGCCGGGTGCCTGCGCAGGGCGGGGGTGGGCAGCAGCCCGAAGCGGGCCAGGGCCGGAAGCTGCACCACGAGTTGCGCGGCGCCCCCTATCAGCCACCCAAAGGCCAGCCACGTCGCTGTATTGGGCAGCAGCAGCAGCGCGGCGATGGACGCGAGGTTAAAGGCGACGGGGGCAAAACTGCTCTCCTTGAAGTGCTCGTCGGCATTGAGCAGCCCCATCGCCACCGCCGAGAGACTGATGAGCATCAAAAAGGGCATCACCAGCCGGGTGAGGTAAGTGGCGAGCGCCGGGTCCACGTTGGAGTTCGCGGCGGTCAGGAGGTTCACAATCCAGGGGGCCGCGAAGATGCCCAGCGCCATCACGAGGAGGTTCACCGCGACCAGCACCCCGCTAAAAGCCTGCGCGAGCCGCTTGCGGTCGGCCCCATTCAGCGTCTTATAGACCGGAATAAAAGAGTTGACGAGGGCGCCTTCGGCAAGCAGCTCGCGCAACAGATTCGGCACTCGCACGGCGACCGCAAAGGCGTCCGTGAGCGACGTGTCAAACAGGTTGACCATCTGCTGGCGCACGATGCCCGACAGCCGCGACCCCAGCGTCCCGGCCATCACAATCAGGGTGTTGACCCGCAGCGAGCGCTGCGGAGCCGGAGCGGGTGCGGCGGGACCCTGCGGGGGCGGACTGGGGTCGGGAGCGGCGGGCGGAACGGTCACGGGGCCAACTGTAGTGCAAGCAGCGGGCTGCCCGGTCGCCGGGTCATAAGAGTTCCGGTTGAACAGTTCTGCAAGAACTGGAACCCCAGCTGCCAGGAGAAGAACAGGCATTGACGGAGAGGAGTGGAGGCACCGAAGCGAAGCGCAGGGGCTGGCACGGATGTTCCGGACTCCGTATCACAGCGTCACCATCCCCCCCGGCGTCTCCAGCAAGGCCGCCAGTTCGGGCTGCGGAGCCTCGTAGACCTCCACGTCGCCCGCAAGGGGCAGGGCACTCAGAAAGGCGCGGAGAGCGTCCGGGTCGGGGGTGCCCAGGCGCAGGGTCAGCAGGCGCACCCCGGCGTCGGGCAGGCGCGTCGGCGGGGGCGGCGTGTGCCACGCGATGAGGCTGGGCAGCACCCCCTGAAGCGGCCCGCCCCCCGGCAGCAAGCCGTCTGCCGGAACGGTGAGCGTCCAGCGGTGCTCGCCGCGCGACAGCTCCAGCCCCTCCCCATGCCCGGAGAGGTCGACCCCCAGCAGGTCCGGCACGCGGGCCACCCAGTGCAGCAGGACCGGACCGCCTTCCAGCCGCGCCCGTACGGTCGGCGTATCCAACCCGAACCAGCGCGGGCGGGGAGGTGAGGGGGCCGCCGGATTGACTGCGATGACCTCCAGGTAGAGGTCCGGCCCCAGCGAGAGCAGCGCGTTGTGGGTGCCAAAGAGGGCGTGCTCGCCGCCGGGCTGCATCCCGACCCCCAGGCGGCCTTCCACCCAGGCGCGGCCTTCTTCCAACGTGCGGGCGGCAACGACGAGGTGGTCGGGAATGGCGGCGGACATGCGAGGAGGATAGGGGAAAGAGGGAGTGGAGAGTAGGAAGTGGTGAGTGGGAAGCGGAAAAGGCCACCTCCGCCAGAGCAGAAGCTCCCACTCACCACTCCCCACTTCCCCTCCCCTACGCCCCCCGCGGACGGCTCATGCCTGCGGGGTCGCCGAGGAGGATGGCCGCCGCCTTCTCGCCGCTTTCCATCGCCCCCTGAATGCTGCTCATGGAGGTGGCCTCGGAGGCGAGCAGCACGCCGGGCAGCCCGGTCGCGTGCCCCGCCAGGGTGGCGGCGTACTCCGGGGGCTGGGGAAACTGCGCAAAAGGAATGCGCTCGATGTGCAGGGTCCGTAAGTCCGCCGCCCTCGCCCCGTACCAGCGGCCCAGTTCGCCACGCACGCGGGCATCGAGGGCGTCGTCGTCGAGGTCCGGCACCCCCAGCACCGTCACCGTGAGGAGGTGTCCCCCGGCGGGTGCCCGCTCCGGAAGCGCCTCGCTGACCCACTGGGCGTTGTTGAGAAAGCCCTCTTCGGCGTTGAGCAGCAGCCGGGGCTGGGGATCCAGGCGGACCGTGGAGGCGTAGTGCAGGTACGTGCTCCCCAGCCGCCCCCGCGAGAGCGGCTCGCCGGTGAGCGCCTGGGCGGTGTCCGCGTCCGTCGCCACGAGGACCGACGCGGCATCGAGTTCTCCGGCACTCGTCACCAGAGTCACGCCGCCGGGCCGGGGCCGCAGCGCGGTCACCCGCACCCCGGTCCTCACGTCCAGCCCCGCCGCGAGCTGCCGGGAGAGTTCGCCCACGCCGCTGCGGGGCAGGGCCGCGCCACCGTCCAAGAGCATCCGGAAGTAGTAGCGAAAGAGCCGCGCACTCGTCCCCAGGTCCCGGCGCAGGAAGATACCCCCAAAAAAGGGCCGGAAGAAGTTCGTCAGCGCCCGCTCGCTGAAGCCCTGGCGGCGCAGGTAATGCTCGGTCGTCTCGTCCGGGCCGACGAGTAGGGTATGGGGGGCGGGCAGCGCCAGCCGCGCGGCGAGCCGGGCCACCCGCGCCTTGTCCGCCAGGGTGAGGGCGCTCGTGCTCAGGGTGGAGGGCAGGCTGGCGGGGTCGCGGCGGGGGTCACCCACCACGTCGGCCCGCTCCCCGCGCCGCACCACCCCTGCCGGGAGAAGGGGCACGAGGTCGAGCGCCGCGAGGTCCACGTTGCGCCGCAGGGCCGGATAGGCCGGGAACAACACCTGGTAGCCCGCGTCCAGCGTGTAGCCGTCCACCACCCGGCTGGTCACCCGCCCGCCAACCTGCCCCGCTGCCTCCAGCACCCGCACCCGCCACCCCGCCCGCGTCAGCACCCGCGCCGCCGTCAGCCCGGCAAGGCCCGCGCCGATTACCACGATGTCACCCATGGGGGCGAGGCTATCAGCCGTCCCGCTCCATTTCAGCCGCTTCGCCCAGGTCCAGCCCGTAGCACAGGCTGCCTTCCATCCCTACGGAGTAACCGTAGTTGGGAATGCGGCGGAAGCCCGCCGATTCGTAGAGGTGCAAAGCCCCGGTCTGACGGTCGCCGGTTTCGAGCACGAGCCGCGTGTAGCCCAGCGCCCGCCCCCGTTCGATCAGCCCTGCCAGAATCTGCCGCCCCAGCCCCCGGCCCCGCGCCTCCGGGACCGTCTACAGGCGCTTGACCTCGGCGCTCTCCGTCCCCAAGCGCTTGAGGGCACCGCACGCCAGCAGCTCGCCGCCCTCCTCCACCCCCAGCAGCACGCTGCCCTCGCCCGCGAGCACGCCGGGGTCGAAGGGTTCGGTGCGCTCGTCGGTGTCGCCGTAGAGGGTCCGCAGCTCGCGCTGCTGGGCGGTCATCAGGCGGGCAGCGCGGGGGTCGTCGAAAGAGAGGGGCACGGGAGGCATGGGCCAGCCTACTCCTCCGCCCCCGACGCCAACGTCTGCCCGGACCCGTCCAGCACGCGAAAGGCGTACCCCTGCGGCGTGAGGCGCGCCCAGGTCACCCGGAACCCCTGGCAGGACCCCGGCACCGTGAGCGCGGCCTCTGCGGGGTAGCTGCCGCGCTCCTGCCGGGCCAGCTCCAGCGTGCGCGAGAAGTCGGCCTCGCAGTGGGCGGCAGCGGCCCGCTGCACGGTGGCAGTAGCCTCTGCCAAAAGGGGAGCGGCAGCGCGGAGGGCCTCCACCCTTGCTTCGAGGTCGGTCACGCGGGCTTCCAGGCGGGCCACCTCGGCCCTGGCCTCGCGGTCTTGGCAGGCGGTGAGGGGAAGGGCCAACCCCAAGAGGAGCAGCGGGAGGGGACGGCAGCGAGTCACGCCCTACCGCTCCAGCACGCTCACGACTTCGACGTGGCTGGTCTGAGGGTAAAAGTCGTGGGGGGTCACCTCGCCGAGCTGCCAGCCCCGGCGCACGAAGTCCCCGACGTCCCGCGCCCAGGTTGCCGGGTCGCAGCTCACGTACACCAGGCGGTCAGCGGTGCTCGCGTGGATGTGCTCGCGGGCTTCCGGATCCAGCCCAGCGCGGGGCGGGTCCACGACGATGACGTCCACGCCGAGTTCACTGAAGCGGGCCGCGTCGCCGCTGCGGTAGGTCACGTTGCGCTCGCCCGCGCGGGCCGCCGCCTGCCGCCCCCGCGCCAGCGCTTCGGGGGCCGAATCGAGGACCGTCACGCGGGTGAAGTGGGGCGCAAGGTGCCGCCCGATGGCCCCGGTCCCGCCGTAGAGGTCGGCGGCGTGGGTGCCCTGCCCGGCCAGCTCCGCCGCGCGGAGGTAGGCCAACCCCGCCGCTTCGGGGTTGACCTGCGCGAAGCCCGTTGCGGTGACGCCCACGCGCACCCTTCCGAACTCCTCTTGCACCTCGGCTTCACCCGCGACCAGGCGCACCCCCGCCCCGAAGCGCCGCCCGGCGGGCTCCGCGAGGCTGACGCCGACCGCTCCCGCGTCCATCAGATGGTCCGAAGCCCGCAGAAACGCGCGTGGCTCGCCCGCCCCAACCAGCGCGGCGACCACTTCCCCCGTCAGGCGGCTGGCGCGAAAGGCGACCTCGCCAGCGGGGGCGAGCAGTGCCGGGTCGAGGCGGTCCATCACGGCCCCTATCGCCTCCATGACGAGGGGGTCTTCGCCGACAGGCTGCGGCTCGCGGCCCCGGCGCTCGCGGTAGGCGAGGCCCGCCGGAGTCACGAGGTATTGGGCCGTGTTGCGGTAGTGCCACTCGCGGGGGCTGGGCACCGTCTGACCCACCGGATGGCGCAGCTTGGCGATGCGGCTCAGGGCCTCTTCCACAAAGCCGCGCTTATAGCGGAGCTGAGCGGGGTATGCCGCGTGCGCGAGGTCCACGGTGGGGAGGTCGGGCGCGTCCACCCGGTCGGGGCTGGGGATAAGCACCCGGCGGGTCATCCCCTGGCGCACGCCCCGGCCCGTGCGGACTGCCGCTTCCACCCGCTCGCCGGGCAGTGCCCCGCGCACGAGCACCACGCCGGACTCGTCGCGGGCGAGGCCCAACCCCCCGGCGACCAGTTTTTCGATTTCCAGCGTGAGCAGAGCGTCAGACATATGGAAGACAGGGTAGCGCTCCCCGGCCTCCCCTACCCCCTCAGAAAGGTCCGCACCTCGTACAGGCTCTCCCCTCCGCAAAGCCGCCCCGTTCCCCGCTCCACCAGGGCCGGGGTGGAGCGCACCCCGTATTCCTCCGCGAGGGCGAGAAAGGCCCGCTCGCCGTCCTCGCGGCGCACGACCTCAATCTGCGCGTCAAAGGCCCCGCGCAGCGGCCCGGCGAGCATCCGTTCCAGCCGCACGCACGCCGGGCAGTCTTCTTGGGTGAGCAGCACAAAGGGCTTAGGCATCCCACGCCTCCCGCACGGCGGCGTCGGTCAGGGGCGTTACCGCAATCTTGGAGTAGCCCCCCGCCCCCTTGATGCTGAAAAAGTCGTGGGTAGTGCCCCCCGTCGTCCGAATCCCGTTGAGGACCAGCGGGTTGACCTCCTCGTCGGGGAAAAGCCTCTCTAGGCCGAGGTTGTCGCAGCAGATGTTGAAGTTGTAGCGCACGAACTTCTTGACCTCCGACGCCAGCCCCAGCGCCGCGTACACCTCGTCGGTGTAGCCGCACTCGTTTTCGTAAAACTCGCGGGCCAGCGCCTCAAAGCGGGCGCGGACCTCCGCTTGTTCGTCTTCCGGCAGCGCGGCGAAGCGCTCCTGGAAGAGCAGCCCCACGTACGTGCCGTGCAGGGCCTCATCCGCGCAAATCAGGGTAAAGACCTCCCCCATGTGGCTCATCTTGCCCTGCCCCGCGAGGTACAGCGGATAGAAAAACCCGGAGTAAAAGAGCGCCGTTTCCAGCAGGCACGAGGCCATCATCCGGGTGAGGGCGTCTCCTTCTTCGTAGAGCCGCCGAAAAGCGGTGATTTTGCGCTGGAGGTGGGGCTGCGCTTCAATCCACTCAAAGGCGTCGCGCTCCTCGCTCGCGGAGAGAAAGGTCTTGTTCGCCATCGAGTACGAGCGGGCGTGCACGTTTTCCATAAAGGCGAACATCGCCAGGGTCGCCTTGCGCTGGTGGTCCTCCTCGCCCGCCGCAAGGAGGGGCATCCCCACCTCCCCTTGCAGGGTGTCCATCGCATTCAGCCCCGCCGAGACGCGGGTGTAGCACTGCCGCTCGGCGGGCGACAGGGCGCGCCAATCCGCCGCGTCCGACGCGATGGGAATCTCCTCGGAAAACCACAGCTGCGCTTGCTGCTGCACGTAAAACGCTTGGGTAAAGCCGTCCCCGGCTTCGGACCAGTTGGTGGCACTTTTGGACATAGAAAACTCCTTTGCTGTTTGGGGGGAGAGGGGGTGTCCGTCCAATCCGTTCTCGCGGCAGGAAAGCGCCGCCGCGAGAACTCCTTTCCCGGCCACCGATGATTCCTCCTCGCTCCGCTCGGACCGGGGGCCATCCGGCCCGGTCGGAATCAGACCGCACACGCCACGCACTCCTGCACCGCCGTGCGGCGTTGGCGCAGGTAGTACAGGCTCTTGAGGCCTTTGCGGTAGGCGTAGATGTACAGCCGGGCGAGGTCGGCGGTGGTGATGTCCGAGCGCACAAAGAGGGTGCAGCTGATGCCCTGGTCGACGTGGCGCTGGATGGTGGCGACCGTGTCGATGACCCGGCGCTGGTCGAGGTCGTAGGCTTCCTCGTAGTACCACTCGGTCTCCGGCGAGAGGCCCGGCATGGGGTAGATCGTCTTGCCCTTGCCGGAGGTGCGCGTCTCCACTTTCTCGGTAATCGGCATCACCGAGGCGGTCGCGTGCGCGACGTAGGAGATGCTGCCCGTGGGGGCCACCGCCATGACGTGCGAGTGCGCCAGGCCGTGGCGCTGAATGTCCCGGACAAGTTGCCGCCAGTCTTCGCGCGTGGGAAGCCACGCCCCCTGCAGGGCAGCGCGAACCTCCGGGGCGATGCCCTCCGACGGTTCGCGCTCCCGCTCGGTGTACCCCCGGAAGAACTCGCCGCTGTGGTAGTGGCTGCCCTGGAAGCCCCGGAAGACAAAGCCGGTGCCCTTGGCGATTTCCATGCTCGTGCGGCGGGCGTGGAAGTGCACCGCTTCGAAAAAGAGGTCGCAGAAAGCGAGCGCTTCCGGGGAGCCATAACTCAGGCCGTGCGCCGCGAGGTGCCCGTGCAGGTTCATCGCGCCGAGGCCAATGGAGCGCATCTCCCGGTTGGCGCGGGCCACGGCGGGGACTTCCTCGATGTTGGTGGAGCGGGCGACGTCGTCGAGCATGTGAATGGCCGCCCGCACCACCCCGCCGAGGTCGCCCGACGCGAGGGCGTTGCTGATGTGGAGGGACGCCAGGTTGCACGACACGTCGAGACCCACGACGTCCCGCGCCTCCTGCCCGTACCCGTGGAAGTGGCTGGGGAGGGTGGGTTGCATGACTTCGGAACACAAGTTCGTCATCTTCACCGTGCCGACGTTGGGAACGGGGTTGGCCCGGTTCGCGTTTCCGGTAAACAGCAGGTAGGGGTACCCGCTCTCGCCCTGGGTGAGGGCGATCTCTTGCAGGAGCTGCCGCGCGGAGACCCGGCGCTTGCGAATCTGGCTGTTGGCGACGATATCGGCGTACTCGCGCTCCCAATCGATGTCGGTAAAGACCCGGCCCGTCGCCTGCTCGTAGGAGCGGGGATAGACCTGATACACGTCCTGGTCGTCGCGCACGGCCTGCATAAAGACGTCCGGAATCACCGCGCACACCGACAGGGTCTTGAGCCGGGCGTCCTCGTCGGTGGCAATCTTTTTGCCCGCGAGCAGCTCTTGGAAGTCCGGGTGCATCACGCTGAGGTTGACGACCGCCGCCCCCTGGCGCTGCCCGGCTTGGTCGGCGTAGCGAAAGAGCACGTCAAAGAGCTTGGCGACCGCCGCCGCCCCCTTGGTGACCCCCTTGAGGCCCCGCAGGTCCTCGCCCCGCGCCCGCAGGTTGGAGAGGTCAATCCCCACCCCGCCCCCGTTTTTGGAGAGGTCGGCGGCAAAGTGCTGGGTTTTCATGATGGAGTCGAGCGAATCCGTGCACGACTGCAGCAAAAAACACGAGGTGAGGCGTCCGGTGTTCGCCTTGCCGGAGTTCATCAGGGTGGGGGTGGCCGGCACAAAGGTTTGCTGCACGAGGTGATCGACCAGGGTGAGGGCCAACTCTGCGTCCCCCCCGGCGCGGGCGAGGGCGACCATGCTCATGCGGTCTTCGTAGCGCTCCAGGTAGCGGGAGCCGTCGGGGGTCTTCGTGGCGTACTCCGCGTAGAACTTCTGCGCCCCCATGAAGCTCTGAAAGCGGTACCCATGGCGGTAGGCGCGGGTGAAGACGGCCTTCACGTCTTCCGGGCGGTAGCGGGCGAGCAGCTCCGCGTCCCACAGGCCGCGCTCGGTCATGGAGCGGACCTTTTCTTCCAGGTCATGGAAAAAGACGGTGTTGGGGTTGACGTGCTCCTGGAAGTAGGCCTTCAGGGCTTCCCCGTCATGGGCGGGATTCACGACGCCGCCCGCGAGCACCTTGTTGTTCAGTTCTGTCCAACGATCCATTGCTGCACCCTTTCGAGGTCGGCTTGCGAGCCGGACTTGTTGATGATGGCGACGAGGGGAATCCCCCATTCCGCGGCGATGACCCGCCCCGCTCGCCCGAAGTTCTGCCCCCAGTGGTACGACCCGCTCGCCACCACCCCGCGCACCTGCGGGGCGAACTGCGCGAGAAACTGCCGGGTGCTTGCGGGCACCTCCCCCCGACCAAAGGTGTAGGTCAGCAGCAGGGCGTCTCCCCCCGCGTACGCCGCGAGCGGCGCGGCGGGCAGCCCCAGCCGCGCGGCGAGCTGCTCGGCAAAGCGGCGGGTGTTCCCGGTGAGGGAGTCGTAGAGGAGGATCACAGCCTTCCCCCCTCCGCGAGCGGCGGCACGGGCGCAGGCCGCCCCGCCTCGTCCAGCGCGACCAGCACGAAAGTGCCCACGCAGCCCAGCTCGCGTTCCTCGCTGTAGAGTTGCTCGGTCCACAGCTCGACCCGGACGGTCATGCTCGTGCGCCCGGTTGCCACCACGCGGGCCACGAGTTCGACGAGGGTGCCCGCCGGAATGGGACGGCGAAACTCGGTCTCGCCGAGGTGCCGGGTGACCACCTTGCGGCGGCAGTGCCGGGTCGCTGCGATAAAGGCGGCGCTGTCCATATACGCGAGCGCCTCGCCCCCGAAGAGGGTGCCGTGGTGGTTGGTCGTGCCGGGAAAGACGACGTGGGTGATGCGGGTCTCCGGGCTGGGCCGGGCCGGGGCAGGGAGCAGGGTCATCACACTCCTCAAGGACTCCGACGAAATCTGTCGGCAAGCAAGCGCACAGGCTCCCCGCCACAGCTGGGCGCTGGGCAGAAAGCCTCCGAAGGGCGGAGGAAAGCGAGCAAAAGGGCGCGTCTTCCGGGGGGAGAGGGACGCGCAAACAGGTCAGGGTTAGATTCGCAGCATGGGTCCACCTGACGCCCCTGACGCGGGGGCAAGCGAGGAGACGTCTTCCGCGAGGCGAGCGTTCGGACTGTGACCGTAGCGCGACTGTGCCGGACTGAACCCGCCGGGCGGCTTGGCCCTGGGTGTGACCGGACTTCCCTCAGTTCCTGCGGAGGCTTTCACCCTGAAAGCCCGCCCATACTAGATGTTGTATGGGCGGGCGACAAGGGGGCGAGCGGTGGTATCTCCTCCGCTCAGCCCTCCTCGTACTCCAGGTAGGTGTAGCCCAGCAGCTCCTCGCCGTAATCGTCGAGCAGTTCCTGCTCTTGGTCGGGGGGGAGGGTGCCCGCCTTCAGCGCGGCGTCGGCTTGGTCCTCGATGGACTCGCGCAGCATGATTTCCTCGTAGCCCATCGACTCAATCATGCGCCGCGCCTTTTGTCCGCGCACAAAGAGGTCGATGTGGAACTTGCCACCGGGCCGCACCGTGACGTGCGCCTCGCTGACCTTGCCAAAGAGGTTGTGGGCGCTGCCGAGGACGTCCTGATAGGCCCCCATCAAAAAGACGCCCAGGTAGTAGGGTCGGTCGCCCGGCTCGTGCAGGGGCAGGGTGGCCTTGACGTCGCGCAGGTCGATGAACTTCTCAATCTTGCCGTCCGAGTCGCAGGTGATGTCGACGATGGTGCCTTGCCGGGTAGGCCGCTCGTTCAAGCGGTCGAGGGGCACGATGGGAAAGAGCGCCTGAATCGCCCAGTTGTCGGGCAGGCTCTGGAAGAGCGAGAAGTTGCAGATGTACTTGTCGGCGAGGACCTTTTGGAGGTCTTCGAGTTCGTCGGGCACGTATTTCTCGCCCTGAATGAGTTTGGCGATTTTGCGCAGGATGGCGTTAAAGAGGGCCTCGCCGCGGGCGCGGTCGTCGAGCGTCACGTACCCCAGGTCAAAGAGGTTGTGCAGCGTCTGCTTATCGCCCACCGCGTCGTTGTACATCTCGCGGTAGTTGCGGGCCGAGATGTTCACGAGAATCTCTTCGAGGTCCTTGATGATTTGGTGGCTGTCCTCGTTCGGGGCGGCGAGTTCTTCGAGGTCGCGGGTAGGGCCAGTGACGTCCACGACGGGCATCACGAGAACGGCGTGGTGGGCAGTCAGGGCACGGCCCGACTCACTGATGATGACCGGTTCGGGCACCCCGCGGGCGCGGCAGACCTCCTGCACGGTGTACACCACGTCGGCGGCGTACTCGCCCACGGTGTAGTTCATGGAGGCATAAAAGGTCGTCTTGGAGCCGTCGTAGTCCACGCCCAGGCCGCCGCCCACGTTGAGGTACTTGAGCCTTGCCCCCGCCGCGATGAGGCCCGCGTAGGTCTGGGTGGCCTCGCGCACGGCGACCTTGACCCGGCGAATGTCGGTGATTTGGCTGCCGATGTGGGTGTGCAGCATGACGAGGGAATCGAGCATGTCCTCCTCGCGCAGGCGCTCGACCACCCGCAGCAGCTCGTAGGCGTTGAGGCCAAACTTGGCCCGGTCGCCGCCCGATTCCTCCCACTGGCCAGAGCCGCGGGCGTGCAGCTTAAAGCGCACCCCGATGGCAGGCTTGACGCCCAGCGCCCTGGCCTGCTTCAGCACCCGCTCCAGCTCCGAGAACTTCTCCAGCGTGATGACGACGTTCTTGCCCAGGGTCCGGCCCCACAGGGCGAGCTTGATGAAGCCGTCGTCCTTGAAGCCGTTGCAGCACAGCAGGGCGTCGGGGTGCAGTTTTTGGGCGAGGCACAGGGCGAGTTCGGCCTTGCTTCCGGCCTCTAGCCCGTGGGCGTATTCGTACCCGGCGGCGGCGACCGACTCCACGACCATGCGGCGCTGGTTTACCTTGATGGGAAAGACACCCTGGTAGTGCCCTTCGTAGCCGTATTCCGCAATCGCCTTGCGAAAGGCCTCGTTGAGGTGGCGCACCCGCCCGGCCACCACCTGCGGAAAGCGCAGGATGACCGGGAGGCTCTCGCCGCGCTCAACGATTTCATCGACGATGGCCCGCAGGGGCGCGTGCAAGCCTGGCGCGGGGGTCACTTCCATCTGACCCTTGTCGGAGACGCGGAACCACCCACCGCTCCAGTTGGGAACCTGGTACAGCTCGGCGGCGTCGGCGGGGGAAAAGGGGGGGGCAGCAGTCAAGTCAGGCGTCCTCCGTGGCTAAGGTAGGCTCGCCGTGCGCGGGGTTCGGAATGCGTGGGCGCGGTGCTCCCGGCACTCAACGGACGCCGTGCGAAACCGGGGCGCATGATACGGCAACCGCGGGCGAGAGGAAGGGGGCGGGGTGGCATTTCCGACAGGCTGTTGCTGAAGCGACAGCATTCCGGGCTGAAAGCTGAAAGGTGACCGCTAAAAGCGAAAAGGAGCGAGGCCCCCAACGGCACCTCGCTCTCTTCTTCTGGCGGTCCGGACGGGATTTGAACCCGCGACCTACTGCGTGACAGGCAGTTATGCTAACCGCTACACTACCGGACCAGCGGAGAAGAGAGTAAGGGGCGCAGGGCGGGAAGTCAAGCCGCGCTAGCCTGGGGGCCATGACACCACAGCCTGGGCAGGTCGTCTTCACGCGCGGGGGCGTGCCGGAAAGCATCCACACCGTTCACGTCGCGATGGTGGACGGGGCCGGCGAGGTGGTCGCCTGGTGTGGAGATGCGGACCTCGTGACCTTTCCGCGCTCCAGCTCCAAGCCGGTGCAGGCGCTGCCCCTCGCGCTCGCGGTGCCGGAGTTGCCGGGGGACGAGCTGGCCATCGCCTGCGCGAGCCACGCGGGCACGCCCCAGCATCTGGCGGTCGTGGAGCGGCTGCTTTCGCGGTCGGGGAGCACGGAGGCCGACCTGCGCTGCGGGACCCACCCGCCCTTTGACCCGGAGGCTGCCGCCGCCCTCATTCGCTGGGACGCCGCTCCGACCCCGCTGCACCACAACTGTTCGGGCAAACACGCGGGGATGCTGCTCGCCTGTGTTCGGAATGGCTGGCCGCGCGAGGGGTACGCGGAGCACGGGCACCCGCTGCAAGTCCGCATCCGGGAGCTGCACGCCGACCTGGGCGGGGTGGGGCTGGAGGCCGTGCGGGTGGGCACCGACGGCTGTAGCGTGCCCGCCTTCGCGCTGCCGCTGCACGCCTCGGCGCGAATGTTTGCCCGGCTCGCGGCCCCACGGGGCGAGCTGGCCCCGGCGCTGGAGCGCGTCTTCTCGGCGATGACGGCCCATCCCTTCCTCGTCGCCGGACGCGGACGGCTGGACACCATGCTGATGCCCCTTGTGCCCGGCCTCGCCGCCAAGATGGGCGCAGAGGCGTTTTACGGGATGGCGCTGCGGGACACCCCGCATGGCCCGCTGGGGGTGGCCTTCAAGGTCGCGGACGGCGGCGAGCGGGCGCGGCCCCACGTGGCCCTCGCGGTGCTGGAGGCGCTGGGCGTATCCGTCACCCCGGAGATGCGTGCTCTCGCGCCCGCTACGTTGCAGAACTGGACGGGGCGGGAGGTCGGCGGGGTGGAAGCGCGGGTGGAGTTGAGCTGGGCGTGAGTCAGCGGCGCGTGGCCGTGAAACTCAGCTTGTAGGAGGTGCAGTCGTCGGCTTCCACCAGAAAGGTGCCCTGCGCCTGGGTGGCCGACACAAAGCGCCCGGCGAACTCCCAGACGAGGTAGGGGGCGGTGGCGCGGCGGCTGAAGGTGCCCGCCTGCACGGGCACGTTGCCGGGCATCTCGCCCAGTTCACCGATCAACCGGGCGTTGAGCTTGGCGCCGCTGCTGCTCAGGGCGTCGCGGCAGCGCCAGTAACCCGTCATGCGGACGTTGGTGATTGTGCGCCCGTCGGCCGCCACCTGAAAGCTGATGCTGGTGCCCTTGAAGTCTCCGGTCAGGTCGCCCGTGTAGGTGCCGGGGCGAGGGGTCACCCCGGCAGCGGGCGCGGGCGTGGGCGAGGCCGAGCGGGGGGCGGGGGCCGCCTGTGCCTGGGCGGCCCGCAGTTGGCACCAGCCCAGCACCACGCTCTCGTCATCGAAGTAAAGCAGGCCCACGTAACGGTTCACCTTCTCGGTCAGGCGAAAGGAAAGGGCGGTGGTGCCGTCCTCCTCGACCTCGTCCAGCGCCTCAAACACGAGGCCCCGCTTGCCAAACTGCGTGCCCAGGTCGTTCGCAATCCGGTCTGCGAGAGCGGGGTTGTTCCAGACAAGGTATTCGCTTGCCTGGCAGGTCCCGCCCTCGTCCCGCGCCAGCCCACTCAGGTAGCTCCCGAACTCGCGGGTGGCGGCGGCGTCAGTGACTCGAATGGCCCCCGGCGTCACGGGCAGGTGCAGCAGCGTGGAGGAGGCCGCCGGTCCCTGCTGCGCCGGGGCAAGGGTGACCAGGGTCAGGCCAAGGATGAGGGTCAGCCGCAGCGTGGTCATGAGGCCCTTCCTTTCCGCGGCCGCACCAGCAGGCCACGCCCACCCCTGCCCCGGTGGAAGAACCGCGGGCCTTGTGACGGTGGCTTCACTGTACGCCCCCTGGGACTCCCCTGTATACCTTTTAACTCCCGGTGCATCCCGCGCTATCTTGTTTTCATCACCGCCCAAAAAGGCGGCTTTTTTCTTGCCGGGTTATTGCCCGCCCGCGCCCAGCCGTCCCTCCACCGCCGCGAGCGCGAAGGCGAACTCCTCGGCGACCTCGTTCAGGGCGTCGTAGCGGCTGCTGGAGCCGCCGTGCCCCGCGCCCAGGTTGGTCTTGAGGACGAGCACGCCGCTGCCGGGCTGGCGCAGGTCGCGCAGTCTTGCCACGTACTTGGCGGGTTCCCAGTAGGCGACGCGGGGGTCGTTCAGGCCCGTGGAGACGAAGAGGTGGGGGTAGACGGCGGGCCGCAGGTTGTCGTAGGGGCTGTACTCGCGCATGGTGGCGTAGGCTTGCGGGTCGTTGGGGTTGCCCCACTCGTCGTATTCGCCCGTGGTGAGGGGGATGGAGTCGTCGAGCATGGTGGAGAGCACGTCCACGAAGGGCACCCCCACAAAGGCGGCCTTCCACAGGTCGGGCCGCAGGTTGACGACCGCGCCCATCAGGAGGCCGCCCGCACTGCGGCCCATCGCCACGAGGTCGCCCGCGACTCCCGCCGCCCGCAGCCCCTCGCCCGCCGCGATGAAGTCGGTGAAGGTGTTCTTCTTGTGGGCGAGGCGTCCGGCGTCGTACCAGCGCCGCCCCAGCTCCGCGCCGCCGCGGACATGCGCGACCGCCCACACCCAGCCCCGGCCAAGCAGCGGCAGCCGCGAGAGGCTGAAGGTGGGGTCCATGGACGCCCCGTAGGAGCCGTACCCGTACAGCAGCGTGGGCGCGGGCAGGGCCGTGTCGCGGCGGCGCACCAGGCTGACGGGCACCCGCTCGCCGTCTTGGGCATCCACCCAGACCTGCTCGGCGACGTAGTCCGCGGGGTCGTAGTTCGGCACGGGCGTGGCCTTCACCAACCTCGTCTCCAGCGTGTTGAGGTCGAGGTCCAGGTGCTCAGTGGGCCGGGTGAGGCTGGTGTAGAGGATGCGGGCCGTCGCCGTGTCGTAGACGTGGTTGGCCCCGATGCGGACGGTGTAGCTCGCTTCCGGGAACTCCACCCGGCGGGCGGGGCCATAGCCCTGGGCGGTGCGGGGCAGCACCCATAGGCGGGTCAAGCCCCCCTCGCGCCCGGCGACGAGCAGGTGCCCGGCGAAGAGGTGCATCCCGGTGAGGTAGCGCTGCGGGTCGTGGGGCAGCACGTCCTGCGCGTCGGCCCAGGTCACCCCTTGCCGTTTGGGCAGGCGCACCAGCCGGAACTCGGACGCCCCACCCTGGTTCGTCAGGGCGAGCCAGTGGTCGCCGCCGTCGGTGAGCTGCACCTCCACGCCGCGCTCGCGGGGCAGCAGGACCTGGGGCCGCGCGGCGGGGTCGCGGGTGTCCAGCGCCGCCACCTCGTCGGCCATATTCGCGGAACCCCCCAGCAGCAGCGTCGTGCCGTTCTCGGCCACATGCGCCCAGGCACGGAAGGTGGGGTCGGCCTCGTGCCACAGCTCCTCGTCGGCAGTCTGGGGCTGGCCCAGGGTGTGCCGCCATATGCGGGCCGGGCGCTGGGTCGCGTCCTCGGTGGCGTAGAAGAGGGTGCGTCCGTCTGCCCCCCAGTCCAGGGTCCAGCCGCTCACGCCGCTCAGGGGGGCTTCGGCCAGCTCCCCGGTCGCCGTGTCCAGCACCCGCAGCTCCCACACCTCCTGCCCGGTCGTGTCCAGCAGGGACGCCCAGAAGCGCCCATCGGGGCTGGGGCGGGTCACGTACACCCAGACGTTGGCGTGGCCCTCGCGCTCCTTGAGGGCGTTGAGGTCGAGCAGGAGCTGGGCTTCTCCCCCACCGCGCGGGCGGCGCAGGAAGAGGGGGTGCGCCCGGCCCTCCTCGGTGCGGGTGAAGTACTCCCAGTCGCCGTCGGGCACCGGGGGCTGGTCGTCTTCCTCCTGCACGTGCGAGAGGAGTTCCTCGTAGATGGCTCGCTGCGTCTCCCGCAGGGGCGACATCACCGCGTCCAGGTAGGCGTTTTCGGCTTCGAGGTAGCCCAGCACCTCCGGGTCGGTCTTGCCCTGGGTTTTCAGCCAGTGGTAATCGTCGGGGCGCGATTCGCCGTGGAGGCTGTGGGTGAGGGGCTTCTTGGCGGGGCGGGGCGGCAACATGCCTGAGCGTACCAGCCGGAAGCCGGGGCGCTAGGCTGGGGCCATGTTCCGCCGCGACCCCCTCCAAGCCGCCCGGCGCGAGCTGGAGGCCGTACTGGAACGCGACCTGCGCCCGGCGCTGCCGCTGCTGCGCCTCGCCCTGCGCCGGGGCGGGGTGGTCGGCGCGGCGCAGGGCGGGCGGGTGGCCGTGGTCGGCGTGGGGGGCGTTCCCGAAGACGGCGTCTTCGAGCTGGCGAGCGTGACCAAGCCCTTCACGGCGGCGCTGGCGGGGGCGCTGGTGCGGGAAGGGCGGCTCGCGTGGGATGCGCCCCTCGCCCGGCTGGGTGGCCCCTTCCGGGCCTTTCCGACCTTCGTGACCCCCCGCGCCCTCGCCACCCACACGGCGGGCCTGCCCCCCCACCCGGCGCGGGCGGCCCTGACCACCTTCACCCGCTTTCAGGACCCCTACGGCGGCATGGACGCCCCGGCGGCCCTGGCGAGTGCCCGGCGCTGGGCGAGTCGGCGGGGGGCGGGACGCTTCGTGTACTCCAACCTGGGGGTGGGGGTGCTCGCGCTGGCCCTCGCGCACGCGGCGGGCGAGGAGGTCAGCGCGGCGGGCTACGGGCGGGCGCTGGCCCGGTACGTGACCGGGCCGCTGGGGGTGCCGGGCGTGGGGCTGACCCCCCCGGCACGCGGGCTGGTCGCCCCCACCGCCACGCTGCTGGGCGAGGGCGTCACGGGCTTCGGGCCGCTGGCCGGGGCGGGCGGCCTCTTCGGAACGGCGGGAGAGCTGCTCGCCTTCGGGGAGGCGCATCTGGACGGGCGGGCGGGGAAGCACTGGCGCGAGGTCTCGCAGCCCCCCGGCCTGCCCCCCCACCTGCACGGGGTGGCCCCCGGCTGGTTCGTGCGCGGGGGGGTGTGGTGGCATGGCGGCGTCGCGCGGGGCACCCGCACGGCCCTGGCCTTCGCGCCCCAGAGCGGGGCGGTGGTCACCCTCCTCGTGCGCGGCGGGGTGCCGCTCCTGGGGGCGCGGGGGGTGGTGGAGGCGGCGGCGCTGGAGCTGTTGGCGGCCAGCTTCCCCCTCAGGGCACCAACCACGTCACCGCCCGCGCGTCGTTCAGGCCGCTCAGCAGGGTGACGGGCCGCCAGTTGGGAGTGCCCCCCACCGTGCCGGACCCCAGCCCGATGACGGTGTCGTAGCCGGTGAGTGCGGTCGCGCTCAGGGCGTACAGGAACCCGTCGGGGGCGAAGGTCAGGTCGCGCAGGTCGGCGAAGGCGTTGACCGTCAGGGCCTCGTTCCGCGGGCCGGAGGCGTCCCACAGCCGCAGCGGCTCGCTGCCCAGGCCGCTCGCGCGGGGGTCGCGCCAGGCGGCGATGAGGGTGCGACCGGGCACCCCGCTGCCCGCCGAGGTCCACACCCGGTCGGCCCGGCCCTCCCCGAAGGCCGCAAGCGCCTCGCCGGGAGCGCCGTCCGTGCCCAGGGTCCGGACCCCCGTGTCGGTCGCGGCGTACACGGACGTGCCGTTCGGGGCCGGGGCGAGGTCGCGGATGGCGGGGGTGGGCACGGGCTGGCTCGGCTCGGCCCGGTCCGCGCCGGGGACGGTCGCCGCCACCCGCAGCACCTCGCTGCCGCCCCCCAGCGCGGGGCGGGCCACCACCGCCACGTCCACCCCGTCCGCCCGGCGCACTGCGGCCACCCGCACCGGGGGTACGTCCGGCCCCGTCACCACGGCGGCCCCGCCCAGCGCCGCCCGCCACACCAGCGTTCCGTCCGTGCGGTAGAGGGCAAGCTGCTGGGTGCCGTTCAGCACCCCTCCCGTCTCGCACTGGCTGAGGCTCAGAATCCGGTCCCGCGCCGCGTTCAGCGCGGTCGTCACGAAGCAGGGGGGCGTGAAGCCCGGCGCGTCAAAGGCGGGCGCAAAGGGCCGCACGTCCGCCAGATTCGCGTCCCGGCTCTCCAGCCCGCCCCGCCGGGTGAGCAGCAGCCGCGTCCCCCTCCCCGGCAGGGGGTCCACCGTCACCCCGTCCGGGACGGTCACGCTGGGGCCGAGCACCGGGGCGGGCGTGACCCGCACGCCGTCTCCCCCCCCGCCCGTCGTGACCGTCCGCAGGGTCGTGCCGCCCCCCTCCAACACGGCAAGCCGCAGCGCAGGCAGGGTTTCTACGGTTCCCGTGCAGGCGCAGAAGAGCAGGGCGGTCAGGGGGAGCAGGGCGAGGCGTTTCACGAATGGGACCTCCGGAGGGTGGGGGGGAGTGGGGAGCGGCTACCGGTTGCCCGGATTGAGCGGCCCCGGCAGCAGCGGAATGTTCAGCCCGTTCACCCCGTAGTCGAAGAGGGGGTAGCTGGAGCTGCCCGGCAGGCTGATGCCGAGGCGGTAGCGGCGCAGGCTCAGGTCGATTTCGGCTTGCAGTGCCCAGCAGCAGCGGTCGATGGTCAACCCGATGACGGGCGCGAGGGGGGCGGGGTTGAGGCGCTCGCCGTCCACCCAGGTGAAGGTCTGCCGCAGCGCTGCCGTCACGTACGCGCCGGGGCGCGGCCCGTCCCCGATGGCGACGCCGACCCGCAGGGGGTCCACGATGAGGGTGTCGGTAGCGACGTCGTTCGGGAAAGTGCCCGTGCGGGTGCGGCTGTAGGCGGCCCGCCCCGACAGGGCGAAGCGGGTGCCGAACTGCCAGTTTGCGTCGAGGTCGGCCCGCGCCACCTCGGTGCGCGGCTGCTCCAGCCCCGGCGTGTTCACGGTGGCCGAGAGCGCGAGCGACTGCCCTGGCCGGGTGGCCCGCACGCTCCCGGTCAGGGCAGGGCGGGTGTAGCCCCAGCGCTCCACATCGAAGGGGCCGCCGTAGGTCAGTTGCCAGTTGGTCGCCCGGCCCGCCACCGTGCCCACGCTGAACAAGGCGGTGCCGTTGGGCCGCTCGTCGCCGGGGGCCTGCACCTGAAGTTCGTGGGTATGAGAAGCGGTGTACTCGCCGCGCCAGGTCGCGCTGTAGCGCCCGGAGAGGCGGTTGTCGATGAGGTTCCAGGTTTCGCTGCCGGAGAAAGATACCGGGTTGACCACCGTATCCGTGCGGGTCACCCCGGCGAACTCGGCGCTCAGCGAGCGCAAGCGGGGCGTCTGAATGTCGTGGCTGACGGACACGCTGAAGTAGTTCGAGCGCACGTCCCCCGTCACGGTCGCCTTGACCGTAAAGGGCTGGTACCCGGTCGCCCGGTTGTAGCCCCCCGTCGCGGTGAGGGTGAGCTTCGGCGCGGGCCAGAGGCTGCTGCGCGTCACCGTCTGCGGGCGGGCGGGCACGGCGGCCTGCGTCTCGGTCGCGGGCTGGGCGGGGCGGGCGGGCACCACGGTGACCTGACCGGCGGTGGGGTCGCTGAGGGTGAGGTTAAAGGCCGTGCTCTCCAGCTCCCCGGTCGAGAAGTTGTGCCGCACCCCGAAGTTGAGGCTCACGGGCCTGCGGTTCACGGTGACCCGGAACTCGGTCGCGGGCTGCTGGTCTTCGGGGAGGAAGAGGTCGCGGCTGTAGCCCACCGTGAAGGTGGTGTCCTTGACCGGAATGGTGAAGAGATCCAGCCCAATCGGGGCGCTGAGGCGCTGGCCCGGCAGCGCGTCGAAGGCGAAGGGACTGGTACCCTCCACCCGGATGTAACTCGCGCGGGCGGTCAGGGTGTTCGTGACGTTGAAGCGCTGGGTGAGCCGCCCGGAGAGGTCGAGGTTCACGGTTCGCGCCCCGGTGCCGTAATAGCGCCCGGTGAAGGTGTTCGTGACCGAGAAGTCGGCCCCCGGCCAGGGCCGGGCGCTGTAGGTGACCGCGTGCTGCTCTTCGAGCCGGGTGGTTGTGATGTTGACCCCCTGCGCGGTCGCCGAGCGCGAGAGCGGGTTGCTCGCGGCGGTGTAGCGCCCGGCGGTGAGGCGGGTATCCACGCTGAAGGTGCCCTGGGTGTACGGCTTGGGGTCGATGACGACTTCGGGCGTTCGCAGAGGCGTAAAGAGGGCGGTTTTCGGCTCTGGTCCGAAGCGGTCGAGATAGGTCAACCCCGCCGAGAACAGCGGATATTCCACGTTGGCCCGGAAGTCCACCGTGGTCACCCCGCGTTCCGGGTCCGCCATCGAGCGCCCGATATCGCGCCGCCGCACGTTCAGGCTGTAGTCGAGGTCGCGCACGGCGAGCGAGAGCGGCACCCGCCCCCGCGCCGAGAAGTCGAGGTCCACGTCATAGCCGGGCTGCCGGGTGCCGTCGGCGGCAAAGGGCTTGGGATTGGCGAGCGTATAGAGGTTGACCCGGTCGACAAAGGGCAACGGCGAATACGAGCGCAGGTCCACGCCCAAGCCGAGGGCGGGTTCGCGGTTCTCGTAATAGCGAATCAGGGTGGTGCCCAGCGTGTTCGTGCCGACCGAAAAGGGCAGGTCGGCTAGCACGGTCAGGCCGTCGGGGTCGCCGGTGCCCACCGCAAAGCGCGGCTGGCGCTCCGGCTCGTTGAGGGGCAGCACGACGACCGGGAGGTACAAGACCGGCACGTCTACAATCAGGAACTGGGCGCGGTAGGCGATGAGGCGGTCGCCGGGGTACACGACCAATCGCTCGGCGCGAAAGGCGTAGTCGTTGGGGGTGCGCCCGCACTTGGCGCAGGGGGTGAAGTAGCCCCCGCTAGCCCGCAGTTGCCCCGGAATGCGCTCGACCTCCGCGCCGCGAATCTCGATGTCGCCGTCGCTGATGAGGACGTCTTCCCCGGTGAGCTGTTCGGAGCCGAGGTCGACGACGAGGTTTTCGCCGCGCAGGTCCTGGCCGTCGCGGGCGCTGCGGTAGGTGGCCTGCCCCACCAGCGTGAGGGTCCGGCGGGTGCGGTTGTACTCCACCCGCATGGCCCGCACGACGTCCTCGTCGAGACGCAGTTCGACCAAACCGCCGTTTGGCCCGTCGCCCTCGCCGCCGCTGATGATGACGATTTCCTGCTCGTCGATGCGCCGCAGCTCCAGCGACTGCGCCTGCACGATGCGCACCGTGCGGGCTGCCGCCTCGCCCGCCGCGAGGAGGGCCGCGAGCGCCCCGGCGAGGAGGGGGCCGCGCTTCAGGGAGCCGCGAAAGAGCCGCCGGGTCGTCTTACTGGGCATCGCCCGCCCCCGCCGCCGCGAACACCGGGCGGCCCCCTTCGCCGGGCGTATCCGCGAGCAGCTCCAGCGTGGTGCCGGGGTAGTAGAAGCTCAGGATGCGGCGGTGGTCGGTGCCCGCGCGGGCCATCCCCAGCGCCCCGTACTGCGAGAGGCCCACCCCGTGCCCGGCCCCGGACCCCTCCAGCACGAGTGGTTGCCCCGGCCCGACGCTGCCGCCCAGCCGCACGCGGGTGCTGTAGGCCCCCAGCGCCCGCACGAAGTCGCCCGCCCGCAGGCCGCCGAGCCGCCCGCTCCCCGCGCCCCCCGTCACGGTGACCTCCAGCACCCGGCCCGACTCGGAGGTCAGGGTCACCCCGACCGAGCGCACGGTGCCCACCTTCAGCCCGAAGCGGCCCGCGACGTCCTGCACCCGCGCGGCGCTCGCCTCCACCCGCCACCGGGCGCGGGGACTGTCCGCCGAGTAGGGGTCCGGCTGCGCGACGAGGTAGGGGATGCCGCGCCCCCAGACCTCCTCGCTCGACGCCGTGTGGCCGCCCGAATCGCTGGAAAAATAGGTCTGGGCGGGCTTGCCGCCGTAGCCCAGGACCTGTCCGGCGGTCGCCGCTATCGCCGCGTCGGTGCCGGGCTTCTCGGCGGCCACCCCCCGATAGACCTGACAGCTCTCGGTGGCGCAGGTGTCATAGGGCAGGGCCGGGTTGATGCGGGCGGAGACATAGGTGCGGGCAATCACGGCCTGGGCCGCGAGGGCAGCGGCGGGCCAGCTCGCGGGCATCTCGGCGGGCACCACCCCGCGCAGGTAGTCCTCGACGTCCACCACATTGATGCCCTGGACGCCCCCCTCGGCGGCCCGCAGCAGCACCCCGCCGCGGTAGGTCTTGCCCGCAATCTCGACTAGGCTTCCTTCCGAGGGCGGCACGTACAGCACCTCGCTGCCCGCGTCCTGGCCGTTCAGGGTGAGCTTGCCGCCCCGGTTCCCCACCGTCCAGGGCACGGAGGGCGCGGCGGGGGCCGGGGGAGCCGCCAGGGGCACTGTCAAGCCCGGTCCCGGTGGGGGCGGCAGCCGCACGGTGAGCTGCGGGCCGCTCGCCACGAGCACCCGCACGTCGAGCGCCCCCGCCGCGCCGCAGGCCGCCAGCGCCATGAGAAAGGTCAGCGCGCGCATGAATGCCGCGAGTATACGTGCCTCCCTGCCGCTCCGACTGACAGGAACGTGAGAGCCGGGGACGTGACAGCATGGAGCCATGACGGGCGGGCCAGGGCAGGCGGGGCGGGTGTGGGCGCACGTGGGGCAGCCCTTTGCGGAGCGCGAGTACGACGTGGCCGTGTTGGGGGCCGGGCGGATGGGGACAGCCTGTGCCCTCTTTCTGCGGCGGCTCGCGCCGGGGCTGCGCCTGCTCCTCGTCGAGCGCGGCGGCCTCCCCAACGAGGAGGGGGCAACCATTCTCGCGCCGGGGGTGTGGACCCGGCTGGATGTGCCGCCGGGCCGGGAGGCGGAAGCTCGCTGGGAGCGGGAGCAGCTCGCGGGCGCGTTCGGGGACGTGACCTTTCAGCCCCGGCCCCTGCTGCGCCTGCACGCAGAGGAGGGGCCAGGGCGCGTGCCCACCCGGCCCCTCCTCGCCCGCTTCCCGGAGGCTGCCCCCCTCCTCGACCCGGACGCCCTCCCCTGGGCCGACGTGGACGAGGACGCCGCGACCTACCGCCCCGGCGCGGCAGCGCTGGCCTGTGGGGGGGCGGCGGTGCGGGCGGGGGCCGACCTGCTGCTGAACACCCACGCGCACCTCCTCCCCGGCGGGGTACGCCTCGACCGCCTGACCGTCACGAACACCCACGAGGTCGTCACCCACGAGACGCACGAGGTCCGCGCCGGGGTCATGGTCGTGGCGCTGGGGGCAGACGGCCCAGCCGCCGCCGAGCAGGACCTCGGCGTGCACACGGCGCACGGGCGGGCCTACCGCCAGTTTCCGCGCCTGAACACGCCCAGCGGCGACCAGACCCCGGTCGTGCGGGCGGGCGGCCTGACCCTGCGCCCGCAGCACGGGGGCTTCACGGTGGTTCCGCCCCTGCACCACCGCGACCCCGCTGGGTATGTCCCGCAGGGGGGGCGGCTCACCGGGGTGCCGGTGGGGGTGCGCCGCGAGACGCTCGAAGACCTCACCCGCCTGATGGAGGCCCTTCCCCCGCTGGCGACCGGGGCGCTGGAGATTGGGCGCAGCCTCGCGGACGTGCCCGGCGCGTGGGTGGCCCTGCCGCAGGGCCGCCCGGACGCCCCGCCCCGCCACGAGGCGCTGGGCGGGCGGGTGCACCTCCTCCTCGGCGGCCCCCTCGCGGACACGCTGGGGCTGGCGGTCGCCTACGACCTCGCCGCACGGGTGGCGGGGGTGGGGAAGCGGCCCTGGGGCTAGCCCTGTCTACCCCGCCCCGCCCCCGGCGCGGGCGGCCCCCGCCTATGCTGGGGGCATGCGCGGCACGCCGATTTTGGAAGGTTCTGGGACGTAGACGCCCCGGCTGCCTTCGCCGCGCTCCCCACGTCCCCACCCGCCCCGCCTGCGGTGGGGACGCCGATTTTTCCCCCGCCCGCCCCCCGGAGGTGCCATGTCTCAGCCCCAGGCCTTTACGCCCGACACCCTGACCGAACACGACGTGCTGCGCCTTGCCCTCACCGGGCAGGTCTATGCGGCGGCGGTGCAAACGCCCCTGTGCCCGGCTCCGCGCCTGAGCGCCCGCGTGGGGGGGGCGGTGCTGCTCAAGCGGGAAGACCAGCAGCCCATCTTTTCTTTCAAGCTGCGCGGGGCCTACAACAAGCTCAGCGCCCTGAGCGGGGCCGAGCGTGCCCGCGGGGTGATTTGCGCCTCGGCGGGCAACCACGCGCAGGGGGTGGCGTACGCGGCCCAGGCCCTCGGCGTGCGGGCGGTCATCGTGATGCCGGTAACCACCCCCGACCTCAAGGTGGAGGCTTGCCGGGTCCGGGGAGCAGAAGTTCTGCTGTGGGGGGACACCTACAGCGACGCCGAGGCCCGCGCCGAGGAGGTGGCCCGCGAGCGCGGCCTGACCCCGGTGCACCCCTATGACGACCCCTGGGTGATTGCGGGCCAGGCCACCGTAGGGCTGGAGCTGCTGCGGCAACTGGGCGACCCGGCGGGAGCCACCGTGTACGTCCCCGTGGGGGGTGGGGGCCTCATCGCCGGGGTCGCGGCGGTGCTGCGAGCGCTGCGCCCAGACGTGCGGGTGGTGGGCGTCGAACCCGAAGACTCGGACGCGATGGCCCGCAGCGTGAGGGCGGGCGAGCGGGTCACCCTGGAGCGGGTGGGCCTTTTCGTGGATGGAGTGGCCGTGCGGCGGGTGGGGGCCTACACCTTTGCCCTCGCCCGGCGGCTCGTCGACGACTGGGTTCAGGTGAGCACCGACGAGGTGTGCGCCGCCATCAAGGACGTGTACGACGACACCCGCGCCGTGCTGGAACCCGCCGGGGCGCTGGCGGTGGCGGGCCTCAAGCGGCACGCGGGGACGGGCCTGGGGGGCAGCGGGGCGCGGGTGGCGCTGACGGGCGGGGCGAACATGAACTTCAGCCGCCTGCGCCACGTCGCGGAGCGGGCCGAGGTCGGCGAACAGCGCGAGGCCGTCTTCGCGGTCACCATCCCGGAGCGGCCCGGCGCGTTCCGGGCGCTCATCGGTGCCCTCGGCCCCCGCGCAGTCACCGAGTTTAACTACCGCTACGCCCCCCGCGAGCATGCCCGCGTCTTCGTGGGCGTGCAGCTCGCCTCTCCCGGCGAGCGGGGGGAGGTGCTGGGCACCCTGCGGGCGCAGGGCTACCCGGTCACCGACCTCACCGGGGACGAACTCGCCAAGGTCCATATCCGGCACCTGGTGGGGGGCCGCGCCCCCGAAGCCGCCCACGAGCGGGCCTATGCCTTTACCTTTCCGGAGCGGCCCGGTGCCCTGCTGGAGTTCCTGACCCGGCTGCGCGGGCGCTGGAACATCAGCCTCTTTCACTACCGCAACCACGGCAGCGCCCACGGGCGGGTGCTCGCGGGCTTTCAGGTGCCGCCGGACGAGGAGACCGCGTTCGCCGCTTTTCTGGCCGCCACCGGGTACCCCGCCGAGGACATGAGCGCGAACCCGGCTTACCGCCTCTTCCTGACCTGAGCCTAGGGCAGCGTCAGCACCCGCAGGTTCCCGTCCCGCGCACTCAGGTAGGCCACCTTCTTGCCGTCCGGGCTGACCGACCAGTCGCCCTGCCGAACCTGGTCGCCGAGGTCGCCCAGGGTGCGCCAGGCGTCCCTGCCCACGTCGTACTCCCGCAGGACATGCGGGCCACCATTCGGGTCCAGCGGGATGAGCAGCAGGCGGCGGGCGTCGCGCCAGCGGTACGAGCCGAAAGCGCTGAGTTTGCGCGCCGCCCCGCCCGCCGTGGGCCGCACCCACAGGCCATTGCGGGGAGCCGAGTCAAAGGCCACGAAGTACGTCACCCACGCCCCGTCCGGGCTGAGGCTGACCCCCCGGAACGACAGCGCCGAGGCCAGCGTGCGCCGCGCCCCGGTGCGGGTGTCTACGGTGAAGAGGTCGCGGTCCCGCGCCGCCGGGGTGCCCTTGCCGCTGAGGAGCAGGGTCGTCTCGTTCACCCAGCCGTGAATGCCCCCGCCGTACAGGGTGACGACCTGCCGGGCGGGGCCGAACACGTCGGCCACGAAAACGCGGGTGGCCCGGCGGTCGAAGTTGCCGGTGGTCTCCGAGCGGGCATACGCCAGCCGGGTTTCCGAGCGGGTCCAGGTCACATCCGCCCCGCGCGTGGGCAGGGTAAAACGCCGCCCGTCCGCCAGCCGCTCCAGGGTGGTGGCCTCACCGCTTCCCGGACGCACCGCCCACAGCAGCCGGGGCGAGAAGAACGCCACCGAGGAAAAGCGCCGGGTGACCTCCCCCCCGTTCGCGGAGACCGCGTAGATGCCCGTCGCGGGCCGCGCCGGGGGGCCGTCCAGGAACAGCAGGTTCCGCGAGTCCGGGGTCCACACCGCGCCGGGGCAGCAGGTGCCGCTCAGGACCGCCTTGGAGGGGAGGGTGGCCGCGAGCGCTGGGGCAGTCAGGGCGAGGGCCAACACCGCCGCCGTCTTCACCGCGCCCCCCCCGGTGCGGGTGGCCAGGGCCGGGCGTAGTCGTTGAGAATCGGCCCGCCCCGGCGCACCTCCGGCTGAGCTTCCGGCGTCTGCCACTTGCGTGGGGCGGCGAGGTCGTACTGATAGCCCCGCCCAAACGACCCCACCAGCGCCAGCGAATCCCAGTCGGCGGCGATATAGGGCACCGGGTTCAAGAGGCGCTGGTGCGAGCGGTCGCGCACCTCCAGGTGCAGGTGCGGCGCACTCACGCAGGTGAACTGCGAGTCGCCGCTTTCCCCGATGACCTGCCCGCGCGTGACCCGCTGCCCGACCCGCAGGCCAGAGCGCACCCGCAGGTGCCCGTACAGGCTGCTGAGGTTTCCGGCGTGGTCGATGACGACGTTGTGCGGCGGACTGCCGTGCGGGCCGTCCACCTCCGCGACCACCCCGTCCCCGATGGCACGGACCGGGGTGCCACACGGAGCGCTGAAATCCAGCCCCGCATGTAGCCCCTGGAGGTTGCCGTAGGTGCTGCGGCGCTGGCGGTAGGCCCCGGTCGTGTTGCCGTACCCCTGCCCCAGCAGCCAGGTGTCAGGTCCGGGCGCTCCGGCGAAGGGCAGGCCGAACTGCCGGGCGGGCTTGGCAATCGCGCTGTCGGGCAGCGCGGGCGCGTAGTGCGCCAGGGCCACCGCCGACGCGGTCAGAAATCCCCCCGCTGCCACGGTCCAAAGTCGCATAGCCGATGCTGCCGCGGCGCGGGCGCGGGGACGGTGCCGGGTCTTACAGGGAGAGGCTTACCCCTTCCGCCGGAAATCCGGTGCCCGCTTTTCCCGGAAGGCCAAGACCCCTTCCTCGTGCTCCCAGTGGTCCCCGGCGAGCTGCTGCAACTCGGCTTCGAGGTCGAGCGCCTGGTCCAGCGTGCTGCTGAGGGCCGCTTGCAGTGCCCGCTTGGTGAGCGCGAGCGCATGCAGGGGCCGCGCCGCGAGCCGCTCGGCGTAGCGCTGCACGTCTTCCCCAAAGGTCTCGTCGGGAAAGACGTGCTCGCACAGGCCCAGGCGCAGCGCGTCCTCGGCCCCCACCTTCTCGGCGAGGGCCATCAGCTCAAAGGCCCGGTGGTAGCCCACCAGCCGGGGCAGAAACCAGGTGCTCCCCGAATCGGGCACCAGCGCGATATTGGAAAAGACCTCGATCAGGCTGGCCGACCGCGCCCACAGCCGGATGTCCCCCGCGAGGGCGAGGCTGGCCCCCGCCCCCGCCGCGACCCCGTTCACGGCGGTGAGGACCGGCTTGTCCAGCCCCCGGATGGTCCGAATGAGGGGGTTATAGGTGTGCTGGAGGTGCTCGGTAAAGGTCATGTCGCGCCCCGCCACGTCGCCGAGGTCCTGCCCGGCGCAAAAGCCGCGCCCGGCCCCGGTGACGACGACCACCCGGACGGCGGGGTCTTGGCCCGCCGCTTGGAGTTCTGCCGTCAGCGTGAGCAGCAGGGCGTCATTGGCGGCGTTGAGCTTGTCCGGACGGTTGAGGGTAAGGGTGCGAACCCCGGCCTGGGTGCGGGACAGAATCACGGGGTCGCTGCTGGGCGCGGGCTGGGTCATGGGCAGCAGCGTAGCGCGTGGGCGCGGGCGGCCTACACTGGCCCGCGTGACCCCGCCCCGCCTTCCCACCATCCTCGCCCTGGACGTGAGCAAATCGCGCATCGGTTTCGCGGTGAATGCGGGGCGGCTCGCCTTTGGGCGCGGCAGCGTGGCGAGAAAGCGGCTGCCGCTGGACCTCAAGGCCGTGCGCCTCAAGGTCGAGGAGACAGGCGCGGAGCTGCTGCTGCTGGGCCTGCCCCTGCGCACGGACGGTGCCCCCAGCCCCGCCGCCGACCGGGTGCGGGCCTTTGGGCGCGTGCTGGAGGAACAGGGCTACCGGGTCGCCTACCAAGACGAGCGCTTCACCACCCAGCGGGCACGGGCGATGGGCGCCGCCGACGAGGACGAGGCGGCGGCGGTGCAGATTCTGGAGCTGTACCTGAACCGACGCACCCACACCCAAACCCCATGAGAAGAGAGTTAAGCTACGGTGGATAAGCCTCTTATTCTCTACCGAAAGCTCACAGCGGCAGAACATCTCCACCTGACCGAAACCAAGTGAGAACCGAAAGAACGTCGAAATAGGCCTTCTGCGGCAGCCAGACGTATGAGCTAAGGTCCCTATTTCTGACAAGTTTCTGACTGGTGATAGGCCTGTTATTGGGCCGCCAGATGCGGAAAATCTTGTTGACACTCTATGAGGGGGTCCATATACTCGCCATCAGGATTCACATCCTGGCCTAACATGGAAAGCAGTCTGGGCAGGGGTGGGAGCGGGCAGGAAACTCGGCAACTGGACCCGTTCTTCCTTCTCCTGAGATCTGATTCCGCTTACATGAGAGGCACCGGGGGCACCGCTCCCACGGAGGACGTATGAATAAGAACATCGCTTTGCTGGCTCTGACGGGTGTGCTGACCCTGGCGTCGTGTGGCACTCAGCCCACGCCCACCCCCACTCCTACGCCCACCCCCACTCCTACGCCCACCCCCACTCCTACGCCGACCCCCACCCCCACGCCGACCCCCACTAACAGCATCAGCATCACCTCGCCCACCCAGGGCGGCAATGCCACGGTCGGCCAGGCCATTCAGGTCAACTACACCACCTCCGCGCCCCTCACCAATGTCACGTGCACCATCGCGGCGGGTGGCAACACCAGCAGCCCCGCGACCGCCAACAACAGCACCAGTGGCGGCTTCTGCACTGTCACCCCCACGGCAGCGGGGAGCAACATCATCACCGTGACGGGCACCGACGCTCAGGGCCGCACCGTGACCCAGCAGGTGGTCGTGAACGCGGTGGCCGCCCCGACTCCCGCGACCAGCAACATCGTCTTCGACCCCGCACAGGAACTGACCCTGACGAGCGAAGGCATCGTGCGCGAAGCCGCGAATGGCTGGCGCCGCATTGGCCAGGGCGTGAGCACCTCTACCTCCCCCGAAACCAATGTAGATGTGTATGTCAAGGGCACCGTCAACGTGTCCTACCGCGGCGCGGCGGCGGGCCAGAAGGTCGAAATCATCCTCGCCCGGACCACCGGCAGTGACGCGCCCAGCAACGACCAGATTCAGGCGGGCGACGTGCTCCGTTCGGTCGTCTCGACCGGTGCGGACGTGACTGCTGTGTACGACAGCCGCCGCCTCGCTGAATTTGAAGGTGTGCGCCAGTGGCTGGTCTTCCGTGTCAACGGCACGGTCGTCTCCTTCCAGCCGGTCATCACCGACAACCGCGGTCCCCAGCAGCCTGACCCTGAGTTCAACGGTGTCAACAACACCTACTCCAACCTGCTCCGCAACGTGGACAACACGGGGATCAACTGGGCACGCGGCGATATCAACGTCTTCACCAGCAACCCCAGCCTCCAGGACCGCGAGTTTGGTCAGGCCCCGGTGGGCGCCTCCTTCGCGCAGCGCCGCCCCTCTGGCTTCGAGAGCATCCGCTACTACCTTGTTCCCGAAACGGCCTTCGACAACAAGGGGCTGGCGGACAGCGACGAGATGCGCCGCGCCGAGGCCGTCAAGAGCGCGGCGACGGCTCGCAGCGCTCCCATCCTCGAACCCGGCGACCGCTCTGCCGCCTTCAGCAGCCTGTTTGGCTCGACGGGTGCCACGGCGACGGGCGCGACGCGAACCGCAGGCGTTCAGGACGGCGTTACCTACCGCATCTACGCCATCTCCCGCGACCAGCTCGGCAACGAGACGGCCAGCGCGAGCTACGAGACCATCCGCTTCGACAACGTCGGGCCGAGCTTTACCGGCAGTGTGCTGCGTGACGCGAGCGACCTGCCCTTCCCCTCGGTCGAGCCTGAGCGCTGCCTGAGCGACTACGCCACCGTGAACCTGGGCAGTGCCACGGATAACCCCGGTGGTATCGGCATCGGCAGCCAGCCCACCTTCACCATCGGTGGCATTACCCTCAACGGGCAGACCACCTTTGACACCAACCGTCTGGCTGATGGCGAGTACACCATCAACACCAGCAACTTCACGGACCGCCTGGGCAACCCCCCGGTGAACGCTCCTCAGAACGCGACTGTATTCATCGACAACACGGACCCCACCGGCAACTTCAACCGTCCGGTCGTGGGCGGCGTCTTTGACAGCGGCGAGCGCGTCTCGGCAGAAACCGACTTCAGCGACGGCGGTTGCGGCGTCCACGAAATCCGTCTGTTCTGGGATACCAACATCACCAACGCCACCGACGACGAAACCACCACCCCTGGTATCGGTCACCCGGTGCAGTTTGCCCGTAGCGCCCAGAGCACTGGCCGCATGACGAGCATGAGCTTCAACGGTGGCTGGAACGCCCTGCAACTGCCCAACCTCCGCTCGGAAGTGCGCCTGCGCGCCCTCGCGATCGACCGCGCCGGGAACGCCACCCTGGTGAGCACCCCCATCGTCGTCAATGCCAAGGGCCTGGGCAGCAGCGCGCAGCCCGGCGGTGTGAACACCAACCGCATCATCCTGGGCAACTCGGACGGCTACCGCCGCAACCAGGCGATCAACCTGCAGCCCAACACCAACCTGATTGCGGCGTTCGGCGCGAACGGCACCACGCTCATCCCCAACACCACGGGCAACAGCCTGCTGGACAACAACCTCTCGCTGGATTCGACGACGACCCGCACGGTCAACTCGACCGGCAACACGGGCAGCGAGAACATCCGCGAAGTCAGCGACTACGGGCGCTTCGATGCGGCGCTGTGGAACACCATCCGCAACTACCAGCTCAGGGACGACCCCACCCTGAACAGCGGCAACCGCACCCAGGACATCGGTCAGCTCCTGAGCCAGCGTCAGCGCAACTGGAACGTCCGTACCCCGTGGATTTACATCACGGACAGCACCACGCCGGACAACAAGCAGCTCTACACGGCGACCAGCGACCTGCTGAACGACTTCTACTGGGGCCGGACCTTCCGCAACCCCGCCGCCAACACCAACATGGTGGGCAGCACGGTCATCAACGACGTGAGCGTCTTCAACACCAACCGCTTCACCTACGACCAGTTCAACAAGCTCGTGGCGGACACGGCGGGTGCCTACAGCTTCCTCGGCGAACGCGTGGGCAACGTGGACGGCACCGCTCGCTAAAAACCCTCTCTTCAAAAGGCTCCCTCCGGGGGGCCTTTTTTTATGTCCCTGGTTTATAAGGGCTACACTAGGTCCCTACACCAAAAGACTCCCACACCCACGCGGCCCTGTCCGCTCAGGAGGCCCCATGCAAGGCACCATGATGGACGTTCCCCTCACCCTCCCTTTCATCCTCGAACGCGCCCGCACCCTCTACCGGGAGCGCGAGATTGTCAGCCTGCTGGTCGCCGGGCGCGACGAAGCCGGGCAACCCCTCCCCCACAAGCACCGCACGACCTACGGGGCGGTGGCGGACCGGGCGCTGCGGCTGGGCGCGGCCCTCCAGGGCCTCGGTCTGAAGCCCGGCGACCGGGTGGCGACCCTGGCCGTGAACTCCTTCCGGCACCTCGAAGCCTATCTGGGGGTGCCCAGCGCGAGCTTCGTGCTGCACACAGTCAATATCCGGCTGCACCCAGAGCAGATTGCCTGGATTCTCAACCACGCCGAAGACCGGGTCCTTTTGATTGAAAACGTCTTCGCGGCGATGATTCCAGCGCTCAGGGCCGCCTGCCCAAAGCTGGAACAGGTCGTCGTGCTGGGGCCGTTGCCGCAGGCCATCCCTGGGGTGCTGGACTACGACGCCTGGGTGATGGGCCACGAGCCGATGAGCCGTTACCCCCAACTCGCGGAGACGGACGCCGCCGCG
Organism: Deinococcus murrayi DSM 11303; assembly: GCF_000482805.1. GTDB lineage: Bacteria > Deinococcota > Deinococci > Deinococcales > Deinococcaceae > Deinococcus > Deinococcus murrayi. Next base: position 81,617 of record NZ_AXWT01000021.1, read on the forward strand.
ATGTGCTACACCTCCGGCACGACCGGCAACCCCAAGGGCGTGCTGTACACCCACCGCTCGACCGTGCTGCACTCGCTCGCGAGCGCCCCCAAGGACGCCCTCAATGTCGGGCAGCACGACACCGTACTTCCGGTGGTGCCCATGTTTCATGTCAACGCCTGGGGCCTGCCCTATACCTGCGCGATGTACGGGGCGGCGCAGGTCTTTGGCGGGGTCTTTAGCGACGGCCCGACCCTGGCCCGGCTGATGCAGGATGAGGGCGTCACCATCACGGCGGGCGTGCCCACCATCTGGATGGGCCTGCTCGCCGAACTCGACCGGGCCAAGGCGGCGGGGCAGCCCTATGACCTCTCGCGGCTAGAGCGGCTGGTGGTGGGCGGCTCGGCGGCCCCCGAAAGCCTGATTCGCGCCTTCGAGGAGCGGCATGGCCTCAGCCTCGCGCACGCCTGGGGCATGACCGAGACGCATCCCCTCGGTACCGCCAGCATCGTGCCCCCCAGCGTCGAGGAACGCAGCGACGAGGGCTACCGCCTGCGGGCCAAGCAGGGCCAGCCCGTGCCGCTGGTGTTCCTGGACATCATTTCCGAGACGGGCGAGCCGCTCCCGCACGACGGCAAGACGATGGGCCGCCTCATTGCGCGGGGGCCGTGGATTGCCAATTCCTACTTCAAGGGAGAGGGGGGGGACAGCTTCTTCATGCGGGACGGCGAGCTGTGGTTCGACACCGGGGATATCGCCACGCTCGATGAGCGCGGGTTTATGCACATCCAGGACCGGGCCAAGGACCTCATCAAGTCGGGGGGCGAGTGGATTAGCTCGGTGGACCTGGAAAACGCGCTGATGGCCCATCCCGCCGTCGCGCAGGCCGCCGTCATCGCCATGGACGACCCCAAGTGGGACGAGCGCCCGCTGGCGGTGGTCACCCTGCGCGAGGGCCAGGCGGTCACCCACGAGGAGCTGCGCGACTTCCTCGCGCCCAAGTTCGCCAAGTGGTGGCTCCCCGACGCGACCGTCTTTGCCCAAAGCCTCCCCATCGGCGCGACGGGCAAGTTTCTCAAGCGCGAGCTGCGCGAGCAGTACCGGGGCTACCGTCCCGCCGCTCAGGGAGAAGCGCTCCCCTAGAATCCTCCCCATGGCCGTTTCGGTGCAGGGGCAACAGGTGACCTTTCTTCCCCCGGCGGGTGCGGCGGCGCTCGTCGGGGATTTCACGGACTGGAAGAAAAAGCCCGGCCTCCCGGTCGTGGGGGGCCAGCCCCTCACGCTGACGCTGCCGCGCGGGGCGTGGGTGGAATATGCCTGGCTGGACGCGAACGGCCAGCCCTTTCCCGACCCCGACAACGACCAGAAGTCGCTCAATCCGTGGTGGCCGTACCCCCGCGCCGCCGTGGTCGGGGAGTATGTCCGGCATCCCCTCTGGCAGCTGCCCGACGCGGTGAACAAGGGCACCGCCCACCGCCTGACCTGGCCCGGAGAGGTCTTCGGCGGCACCCGCCGCGCCATCGTCTACACTCCGCACGGCCACGACCCGGCGCGGCCCACGCCCGTGTACTACGTACAGGACGGGGTGGCCTTTTACCGCACCGGACGGCTGGGCGAGGTGATGGACCGGGCGCTAGAAGCAGGGCTGGCGACCGGGGCGGTCCTCGTCTTTGTGGAGCCGGGCGACCGCAGCGCGGAGTATTACCTCAATGACCACTACCTCGACTTTCTGCGGGAGGAGGTCTTGCCGCGGGTGGAGGGCGAATACGCGACCGTCTCCGAGCGGGGGCTGTGGGGGGCGAGCCTGGGGGGACTGATTTCGCTCTATCTGGGGGCGGGGCACCCGGAGCTGTTCTCGCGGGTCGTCAGCCACTCCGGGGCCTTTATTGCCCGGCCCGGCGCGACTGACCCGGACGGCACCATCAACACGACCACGGCGGGCGAGTGGCTGCGCGAACGGCTGGAAGCAGCCCCGCCCCGCCACCTGCGGGTGAGCCTCGACACCGGGGTACTGGAATGGCTGACCGCGCCCAACCGCCGCATGGCCGCCGCGCTCGCCGACCTCGGTGTGGGGCACCAGTACCGCGAGTACCCCAGCGGCCACAACTGGGTCACTTGGCGCGAGGCCCTCCCCGAAGCGTTCCTGTACATGCAGGGCACGTGACCGCCCCCGGTTCGTCTCACCCGCCCCGCCCCCGGCAGGCGGCACAATCGGCCCCATGCGTGCCCCCCTCCTCGCCGCGCTGGTCCTCACGGGCGGCGCTCCGGCCCTCACGATGACCCACCCGAACTCCACCACCGTCTTGCACGAGCGGGCCGCCGACTGGCAGGGGGCCACGCTCGCGGGCGTGGCGGTGCGGGGCGACACGCTGACCCTCGCGCCCGGCCAGACCTCCGGCACCCTGACCAGCCCCGCCGTCACCGTGCCCGCCTTCGACGAACTCGTCCCCTCCTGGAACGCCGTGACCGCGGGAGGTGGCAGCGTCACCGTGGAGGTGCGGACGCGGGGGGCGGGGGGCACCTGGAGCCGCTGGTTTTCCTTCGGGACCTGGCAGCGCGCCGAGGGCCGCACCTCGGTGAACGGCCAGCGCGACGCGGCGGGGCTGGTCCTGACCGACACGCTGCGCCTGAATGCCCCGGCGACGGCTTATCAGTACCGGGTGACCCTGCGGGGGGCGGGCACCGAGCTGCGCCTGGTCGGGATAAACACCAGCGTCCGTGCTCGGCGCACGGCGGGCCTGGGGCACCCCGGCGACCGGGCCGCCTGGGGCCGGGTGGTGGACGTGCCGAAGCGCTCGCAGATGGTGTATCCAGGGGGCGGTGAGGTGTGGTGCAGCCCCACGAGCGTGGCGATGATTCTGGCCCACCACGGCCAGCCCGTCCCCGTGCCGCAGGCGGCGGCGGGCACCTACGACCGGGCCTACGGCGGCACCGGCAACTGGGCCTTTAACGCGGCCTACGCGGGCGAGCAGGGGATGCGGGCCTTTGTCACCCGGCTGCCCCACCTCGCGGCGGCGGAACGTTACACGGCCGCAGGAGTGCCGCTGGCGGTCAGCCTGGGCTGGAAGGGGGGCGAGTTGCCGGGGGCCCCCCTTTCCTGGAGTGACGGCCACCTGATGGTGCTCGTGGGCTTTGACGCGGGGGGCAATCCGGTGCTGAATGACCCCGCCGCCCCCACCGACGCGGGCGTGCGCCGCACCTACCCCCGCGCGGCCTTTGAGCGGCTGTGGCTGACCCATTCGGGGGGCCTGAGCTACGTCATCACGCCACCGGGCACGCGGCTGCCCTAAGCATGCTCTTTCCCACCCGCTGCCCGCAGTGCGCCCGCGAGGTCCGCGCCGAGTTTGCGGGCAGCGCGGTGCATGACCTGACCTGTCCGCACTGCGGGGCACGGTTTTGCGTGCTGGTGCGCAAGCACCGCTTCGAGGTGCTGTTTGACCTGGGCACCCGCGCCTTGATGGACGGCTACGCACGGGAGGCGGTCGCCACCTTCGCGGCGGCGCTGGAGCGCTTTTTTGAGTTCTATGTGCGGGCCGCCGTGCTGGAACGGATGGCGGGCGGCGAGCGCGACCTCACGGCGGCGCTCGCGGCGCTGGAGGGCACCTGGAAGCACGTCGCGGCGCAGTCCGAGCGGCAACTGGGGATGTTCGCGCTCGCCTACCTGCTGCGCGAGGGCCGCCCCCCTGACTTCCTGACCCCGCAGGCATTGGGCAGCGACTTTCGCAACCGGGTGGTGCACCGGGGCGACCTGCCCCGCCGGGAGGAAGCCGAAGCCTACGCCGCCCGCGTCTTCGCGCTCATCGACCGTCTCCTCACCGAGCTGGGCGAGGAAGGCCTCGCCCACGCCGCCCTCGCGCAGGAAGCCGAGTTCGCGGCGCACCTCGCCCGCCTCCCTCCGGACGTCACCGCCGTCTTCGAGGAGCATCCCGGCATGTTCCGCGCCCGGCGCTTTGGGGGGGGCATTCCCGGTCCGGCCTCCGGCAAGGCCGTGCCGAACGCCGGGCCAAGCAAGGCCCCTCCCCTCCCCCGCAACGACGCCCAGGCCTTTGCGCGGGCGCTCGCCGAGCGGGGGCCAGCGCTGACCGACTTTCTGAAGGTGCCCCGGCCCAAGGGGACCGAGCGGCCCTGACCCTGCTGCCCCGCGCCGGTCTCTACACTGGGCCATGCCCCCCACGGACCCGGCCCCGCGCTCCCGCCACGTCGTCACGAACGGGGTGCGGCTCCACGTCGTCGAGACTGGGCCAGAAGATGGCCCACCCATCTTGCTGCTGCACGGGTTTCCGGAGTACTGGGAGGCCTGGACGCGGCAACTCGGTCCCCTGGCTCGCGCAGGGTTCCGGGTCTTTGCGCCCGACTTGCGCGGCTACAACCTGAGCGAGAAGCCGCTCGGCACGGACGCTTACCGGGTGAGCCTGCTGCAAGCGGACGTGGCGGGGCTGATTCGCGCCCTGGGGTACGAGCGGGCGCACGTCGTCGGGCACGACTGGGGCGGCATCATCGCCTGGGCGCTGGCCCTGCGGCAGCCGCAGGTCATAGAACGGCTGGTCATCCTCAACGCGCCGCACCCCGCCGCCTACCGCCGGGCGCTGCGAACACCAGCCCAGTGGGGGCGGTCGTGGTACGTCCTTTACTTTCAGCTCCCCTGGCTGCCCGAACGGACGCTGCGGCGCTTCGGGCGCTGGGCGCTGCGGGGGGCGAACCCGCAAGCTTACCTTCCCGCCGAGCGGCGGCGCTACGAGGAAGCCTGGGCGCGTCCCGGCGCAGCGACCGCGATGCTGAACTACTACCGGGCGATGACGCTGCGGGGGAGCGGCGGCTCGGTCCCCCCCCTCCGGGTGCCCACCCTGGTGCTGTGGGGCGAGCGGGACGCGGCGCTGCTGCCTGAGCTGGCGCAGGGGCTGGAGGAGTGGGTGCCCGGCGTCCGGGTTGTGCGCTTTGCACGGGCGAGCCACTGGGTCATGCGCGACGAGACGATACGGGTGAACAATCACCTGATGGAGTTTCTCTCTGGGCGATGACCGCAGTGGCTTCCCGCCTCATTCGTGCCATCCTCAGACCATGACGCCAATGGAACAGACCGGACAGACGGTACGGATTCGGGTAGAAGGCTACGGCGAGGTCACGGCGCGGGCGGGCGAGCGGCTGGTGCTCGCGCTGGAACGGGGCGGGGTCGACATCCTACACCGCTGCGGAGGGGTGGCCCGCTGCACGACCTGCCGGGTGAGCTTCTCTGAGGGCGAACCAGACGCTATGACGGTCGCCGAACACGACAAACTCACCGAAAAGGGCTTGCTGGGACAGGCGCGGCTGTCCTGCCAGATTGAGTGCGCGGACGGCATGGCCGTGACGCCCCTACAAACGGCCCGCGCCACCGGGCTGGAACCCGGCAAGACGCCCGCCGAAACCATCGAGCCGGAGCCGCAGTGGACCACCCGGCCCGGCGCGTCGACGGAAGGGTAATGCGGCTACCCCGGTGCTGTGCCGGGGCTATCCCCCAGCGCCCCGCCCCGGTCCAGGCGGCGTTCTTCCCCATCCTCACCGTCGCCCAATGGGTCGGTGGTGGCAGGGGTCCAAGCGGTGCCCCCGCAGTGGGGGCAGGGTGAGGGGAGCTGCCCCTCGCCGCGCCGAACGGTCCCGCAGCCCAGGCAAGCGAGGCTCTCGCAGCCCTTGCCCGTCACCAGGGGGGGCGGTTCCAGGTCCCAGGGGGGCACGACGGGGAGGCCGGGCGGCGCGTCCTGCGGACAAACAAACACGCTGAGGTTACCGTCCTGCTCGAAGTAGGCCCGCTGCACCTCACCGAGCTGGCGCACCCCGGCCACCCGCAGCCGCTCGAAGAGGTCCTCACGGCTGAGGTGGGAATGCTCTAGCGCGGCGAGCGACAGCACCCCGTCGCGAACGAGTTCGACGGGGGTCCCCTCCACAAAGGTTTCGACCGTCTCGCTCCGGATAACCAGCCACGCGAGCAGCCGCTGCAAGCCCACGACCAGCGTGAGCACCAGCATGGCGTGTACAAGCGGCACCTCTGGGTAAAACATCGGGTCGCCCGCCGCCGACCCCAGCCCAATCACGATGGCGAGTTCGAGGGGACTGAGCTGCGCCAGTCCCCGCTTGCCCATCCAGCGCAGCAGCAGCAGCAGCCACCCGAAAATCAGCACCGTTCGCAGGGCAATCTCGGCAAGAAACAGCGGCGAGAAGTCCCCCAGGAACATCCGGGCGAG
>NZ_AXWT01000022.1 GCF_000482805.1 Deinococcus murrayi DSM 11303
CCGTACAGGAGCCGACTTCTCAAGTCTCCATCTGACTTTTGACCCCTAGAGAGGGCAGACCGTACCGGTCTGCCTCACTTCGGAGGCCCCCTTTTTATCCACCGGATGACGGTGTTGCGGTGGACGCCAAACACGCGCTGTACGCCTCTGAGGCTCATTCGCTCATGAACCGCCTGGAGAATCTGCTCCTTGGTCGCTTCACTGTGGGCCACTGGTTTAGCCTCCGGGTGAAAGCGGCGACCACACTCCCTGCATAAGTACGTCTGGGTGCCGTTTTTGGCTTTCCCATTCTTCACCGTTTGAACGCTTTGACAGGTAGGGCACTCGGGCACCTTCCCAGTACATCACGTCTTGGCAGCCACTACCCAAACGGGAAAGGCAAGCCCCTTTCCCTCCTCGCCGGGCGTGGGGTCTATTGCTTGGGCTTTTCGTCCGGCAACCCGCCCGCCTTCTCGAACTCGGCCCGCAGCGCGGCGAGGGGCCGATTCGGTCGGCTCTGGGGGTCGCCGGGCAGCGTGCGGGCAAACAGCTCCAGCGCGTCGGGATAGCCGTCGGCGTCCGCGTCGGCTTCCCGCGCCAGGACCGAGCGCAACACGGTGCGGAAGGTGGCCCGCGGCTGGGCGCGGAACTCGGCTTGCAGGCTCTGGCCAAACGCGTTCCAACCCTCGCCCCCCTGCGGCTGGGTGTGGCAGGTCACGCAGGGCATGACCTTGCCGGAGAGCTGCCACAGCGGGTCGTCTTTGTCATGGCCCAGGAAGCGGGCGGCCTCGGTGCGGTACTTGGGGAGGGCCAGCGCCACTGGGGCCGACAGCAGCACCAGCCCGGCGAGGAGGGCACCGCCGAGGCGAACGCTCACGCGGCTCCCCCGGCGGCCACCCACTCCGGCCCCGCGAAGTCGCCGCGCAGGATGTCGCGGGCATCCAAACCCAGCCAGTGGGTGAGCGCCCCCGCGTACACCCCCCGGAAGTCCTGCTTGTAGCGAATATCGCCGTCCGCGAGGTTCTCCAGGTCGGGGCTGTCGCCGTGAACGCCGCCCCTTACGCCCCGGCCCAGCGCGAACATCACACTGCCCTGGCCGTGGTCGGTGCCCGCGCTGGCGTTCTCGGCGACCCGGCGGCCAAACTCCGAAAAGCCCATCACGATGACCCGCTCGGCGAAGCCCTGGGCTTCGAGGTCGGCCTGGAACGCCGCGAGGCCGGAAGCGAGGGTGGCGAGCAACTCGTCTTGCTCGGCCCGCTGGCCCGCGTGGGTGTCAAAGCCCCCCAGCGAGACGTACAACACCCGCTGTCCGGTTCCGGCGGCAATCAGGCGAGCGGCGTCTTGCAGGTTCTGGGCAAAGCGGCCTTCCGGGTACCTCGCGCCGGGGCGGTACCGCGCCACCTTCGCCTGCACCTCGCGCGTGTTCGCCAGCATCTGCCGGGCGGCGCGGCCCAGGTACGCGGCCTCGCCCTCGCGGGGCAGCCCCAGCATCCGCTCAAAGGCCCCCTCCAGCCCCGCCGGGAGCTTCACCTGAAAGCTGTCCACGCTGGCGATGGAAGGCAAGCTGAACTCCGACGCTCGCAGCGCCTGCGGGGCCGTGCCGCCGAGGTTCGACGCGCAAAAGGGGTCACCAATCTTTTCGGCCACCCGCCCAATCCAGCCCTCCGCTTGCGCCTGGGTGGGGTCGGCGGTATGCCAGATGGCCATGGACGCGAAGTGCGAGCGGGTGGGGTTGGGATAGCCCACGTTCTCCATCCAGGCGAGGTGCCCGCTGTCCCACAGCCCCATCAGGGGTTTGAGGGCGGGATGCATCCCCAGGTCGTCCGTGAGGGGCAGCACGTCCTTTTTGGGGATGGCGATGGTGGGCCGGGCCGCGTAGTACGCGCCGTTGGAATAGGGTACGAGCGTGTTCAGGCCGTCGTTGCCCCCGGTGAGCTGAATGACGACCAGGGTCCTGCCGTTCCCGGCGGGCCGGGCCGCTGCTTGCGCCGCTGCCCGCGCGAGAAAACCGGGCATCCCACTGGTGGCAGCCAGGGCGAGGGCGGAGTATTTCAGAAAGTCACGTCGGTCCAGGGTCATGGTTACCTCGGCGGCACGGGTCAGGCCAGCCCGAACTCTGGGCTGATGAGGGTCAGGTAGAGGCGCTGCTGGGGGGGCAGGCCCCCGGTGACCGCCGCGAGCGGCGAGCGTTCGGTGCCCAGCAGGGCGAGGTCAGAGGGCAGCACGTCAAGCTTCGGCGCGGTCCCGGCGGTCGTGAGCGAGGCCGCCACCTGCATCCGCAGCAGCAGGGCGGTGTCGTTAATCCACTCGCGGCCCCCATCCCAGCCCTTCACGGTGTCGGGTTCGAGGAGAAGCTGGCCCATCCGCCCGGCGGTCTGCACGAGCGTGAGCAACTGCCGGGCCTCCAGCTTGGGCCTCCCCAGCGTCCGAATCGCCGCCACCAGAAAGGCGACCGGGCCGCGAATGACCGTCCCGCGCTGCGCATAGAAGTGCTCGCTGGCGAGAAGTTCTTCGAGCACCGCGCGGACATTGCCGTTCGTACGGCGGAAGGTCTCGGCACTCTGGGCAACCGCCGCCGGGTCCGGCTCGTCGGCGACGAGGGCGCGGTGCAGCTTGCGGGCGATAAAGGTCGCGGTAGCGGGGTGCGTGGCCGCGAGGCGAATGACGTCCTCGCCGCTCAGGTTGCCGCTGTGGCCCAGGTAGGTCTTGCGGCCCGCGTCGTGCTGGCCAGGCCGGAAGACGAAGCGGGGTTCTTCGAGGAAGTTCTGGTTGCCGCGCCCGCCCTCAAAGGTCCAGCCCGTCAGGGCACGCGCCCCCTCGCGCACGTCGTCTTCGGTGTAGGGGCCAATCCCGGTCGTGAACAGCTCCAGCAGCTCGCGGCTGAAGTTTTCGTTGGGTTTGCCCTTGCGGTTGAGGTCATTGTCGAGGTAGCGCAGCATCGCGGGCAACTGCGCGACCTCCAGGGTGAAGCGGGCGAAGTCGGGCGTGGCCGCGTGGCGGCGCAGCAGGGCGAGGTACCCCGCGAGCATGGGCACATTTCGCACCTTGTCGGTGCCCACCACAAAATGGTTGCTCCAGGCGAGCGTGAGCAGCTCGCGCAGGGGGTGGGGACCGTAGAGCATCTCATACAGCCACGCCGCCCGCGTGAGCTGAATGCCCGCGCCGGGGGTCGCGGCGCTGAGGGGGTCGAAGGGATTGCCGGGAGCGCGTTCATCCCCAAAGGAGAGAAGCTGCCGGGCCACCGTGCGGGCGTCCCCGCCGACGAGGGCGCGAATCTCGGCATCGGTCGCGCCAAAAGACGTGCGGCGCAGCAGGTGCGCGGCGTCCTCGGCGCTGAGCTTGCGGGAGAGGGGCGAAAGGGGCATGGTCACCTCTTGGAGTCGGGAGCGGGAAGAAAAGTTCCCAGGGGGGCTTCGTCTGCCGCCCGGAGGCCGGAGAGGGCAGCTCGCAGCGCTTCGCCCGGCAGGTTGCCCACCAGCCAAACAAAGCGCCCTCCCACCCGCCGCGAAGCCACCCCCAGCGCGGGGCGGACATTGCGAGGGGCAATCACCAACGCGAGAACATTCACCCCGTCACTGAGAGAGACGGTGACCCCGCCTCCCGCCCGCGCCTGCAGCGCGACGGGCACGAACCCAGGCGGAAAGCGCAGCCCCGGCAGCGCGGCCAAGACTGCCCCCCGCAGGCCCGCCGGGATGGGCGGCACCCCCGCCTGCACCCGCAGGGGCTGGGGCTGCACCTGCGTCAAGGCAGCGCGGCGGGCGAGCGCGCCGTTCGGGAAGCGCTCCTCATAGGCCAGGGGCACGTTCCAGGCGCGGTCTATCCACAGGGTCCAGTGGGCAGCCTCCCCCGCCTTGGGGGTGAGGTCGTAGCGGATGACCTCGCGGCCCGCAACGGGGGGTGCGTCGTCCCGGCGAGTCACCGTGAAGTTGCGGGCCAGCAGCGCGGGGCGAAAGGGGACTGCCGGCAGCCGCGCCGCCGTGCGGGTAGGCACTGCGCGGGGCGGAAAATACACCCTGACCTCGGCCTCGCCCCGCGCCGCCAGGGTGCGGGCCTGCCGCAGGGCCGCCGTGAGGTCTTCGGGGGCGGCGGCCTGCGCCGGAACGCCTAGAGCCAGCGCCAGGGCCAGCGCGAGCGCTGGTCTCACCAGCCCTCCCCCAGAGTGCCCTGGTACACGTCATACGCGGCGCTGGCGGGCAGCGCGGGCGCCGCAGGCCGCCACACCAGCACCCCGGCGAGGACCGCAGCGGCGGCAGCGAGGAGCGGGGGCCAGAGGGGAGCGCGGCGGGGGGGCGGTGCCAGGGTCGCCCGGTGCCGGGCCAGGAAGCGTTCGGCGGCCCCCGCGTCGGCGGGCGTCTGAACGCGGGCCTGAGCAAAGAGGAAGTCGAGGTCGTCGTCGGTCATAGGGAAACACTCCGGGACAGCTCAGGGGGCCACGCCCGCGGCGCTCAGCCACTCGCGCAGGGCGGCGCGGCCCCGGCTGAGGCGGCTTTTGACGGTGCCCACCTCCACCCCCAGCACCCCGGCGATGGCGGCATAGTCCAGCCCGCCGAGTTCGCGCAGGGTCACGGCGTCGCGCTGTTCGGGGGGCAGCCGGGCCAAGGCCCAGGCAAGGCGAGCGCGCAGGTCGGCTTGTTCGCCCGCGCGGGCGGGGCAGTGGGGGGCGGCAGGTTCGGGGGCCTCGCCCAGGGGCAGCGCGGGACGGGCGGCGAGCGCCTTGTGACAGGCGTTGAGGGTGACCCGGTGCAGCCAGGTCGAAAACTGCGCGTCCCCCCGAAATCCCTGGGCACTGCGGTAGACACTCAGCCACACCTCCTGCAACACGTCGTCGGCATTGCCTGGCCCCACCAGCCCCGCCGCGAGGCGGTGCAGCCGGGGCGAATGCCGCCGCACGAGCACCTCAAAGGCCGCCTCCCGGTTGGGACCGGGCCGGGCCGCGAGGGGCACGAGTTGCTCGTCGGAAAGGGAATCCAAGGCCACCTCACAGGGTAGGAGGCGAGAAGAGGAGGAAAAGTTCCCGCGCCGTCCCTCCTGCTCCCCATCTTTTGCCCCTTGAACTCTACTTTTTGTCATGCCTAAAATCAGGCATGACGCTCCGCGCCCTTTCCCCTTCCGCCGAGGACTACCTCAAGCACCTGTACGTGCTGGGGCAGGCGGGCAAGGTCAACACGCAGGCCCTGGCGGACGCGCTGGGGGTGATGCCCGCGAGCGCGACGGGGATGCTGCGCAAGCTGAGTGAACAGGGCCTCGTCGCGCACGCGCCGTACCAGGGAGCACGCCTGACCGCCGAGGGTGAGCGGGCGGCGCTGGAGGTGCTGCGGCATCACCGCCTCCTCGAACTCTTTCTCCACCGGGCGCTGGGGGTCCCACTCGACGAGGTGCACGAGGAGGCCGAGCGGCTAGAGCACGCGCTGTCCGAGCGGCTCGAAGCCCGCATCGCCGCCTGGCTGGGCGACCCCACCCACGACCCGCACGGCGACCCCATCCCCACCCTGGGGGGTGACGTGCCCGTGCGGGCCGAGCGGCGGCTCACCCAGCTCGCGCCGGAGGAGACGGCGGTGGTGGCCCGCGTGCCCGACGGCGACCCGGCGGGGCTGCGGGCGCTCGTCGCGGCGGGGCTGATGCCGGGAGCGACCCTCACCCTCACGCGGGTCGACGCGGCGCTGGGCACCCTGACGGTGACCCTGCCGAGCGGTCCCCTCACCCTCGCCCTCACGGTGGCCGCGCAGGTGCAGGTACACGGGGGTGAGGCATGAGGCGCGCCCTCCTCCCCCTCCTCGCGGCGCTGGGGCTGGGGGCCTGCGCTCCCGCGCCCAGCACCCCGGACGACGGGCGGGTCCACGTGGTCACGACCGTCAACATGCTGGGGGACCTCGCCCGTCAGCTCGGCGGCGAGCGGGTGCGGGTCACCGGGCTGATGGGGCCGGGCGTCGACCCCCACCTCTACAAGGCGTCGGCGGGCGACGTGCGGCGGCTGGCGGGGGCTGACCTCGTGCTGTACGGCGGGCTGCACCTCGAAGGCAAGATGGTGGACGTGCTGCACGCGCTGGGCACGCGCACGACCAGCGTGGCCCTTTTTGAGACGCTGCCCCGCGAGCGGCTGCTCGGCCCGCCGGGAACGCCCGACCCCCACGTCTGGTTTGACCCCACCCTGTGGGCGGGCGTGGCGCGGGCGGCAGCGCAGGCCCTCACGCAGGTGGACCCCGCTGGGCGCGAGGTCTATGCGGCCAACCTGCGGCGCTACCTCGGCGAGCTAGAGCAGCTCGACCGCTGGAGCGCCGCCCAGTTCCGCACGGTGCCAGAGCGGCAGCGGGTCCTGGTGACCGCGCACGACGCTTTTCAGTACCTCGCCCGGCGCTACGGGCTGGAGGTGCGGGGCGTGCAGGGCCTGAGCACCGTCGCGGAGGCGAGCGGGGTGCGGGTGCGGGACCTCGCGGCCTTTTTGGACGAGCGGGACATTCGGGCGGTCTTTCTGGAATCGACGGTGTCGCCCCGCACCCTGGAGGCGGTGCGCGAGGCGGCGCGGGCGCGGGGGCATGCGGTCGCGTTGGGCGGCTCCCTGTACGCGGACGCGGCGGGCGACCCCGGCACCCCGGAGGGCACCGTCACGGGCATGATTCGGCACAACGTCCGCACCATCGTGGCGGGCCTGACCCCGGAGGCCCGGCGATGACCGTCACCGTGCCGAGCACTCTGGCTGCCGCCCATGCCCAGCCCGCGCCCCCGCTCGCCCTGCGCGGCCTCAGCGTGGCCTATTTCGAGGAACCCGCCGTGTGGGACGTGTCCTTGGAGGTGCCCGCCGGGTCGCTCACCGCCATCATCGGACCCAACGGGGCGGGCAAAAGCACCCTGCTGGGGGCCGCGCTGGGGCTGGTGCCGCGGCTGGCGGGCGAGGCCCTCTTTTTCGGAGAACCGCTGTCAAAGGTGCGGCGGCGGGTGGCTTACGTGCCGCAGCGGGCCAGCGTGGACTGGGATTTTCCGGCGAGTGCCGCCGACGTGGTCACGATGGGCCTCTATGGCCACCTCGGCTGGCTGCGGCGTCCGGGACGGCGCGAGCGCGAACGGGCGCGGGCGTGCCTGGAGCGGGTGGGGATGGCGGACCTCGCCGAACGGCACATCAGCGAGCTGTCGGGCGGGCAGCAGCAGCGGGTCTTTTTGGCGCGGGCGCTCGCGCAGGAGGCCGACCTCACCTTCATGGATGAACCCTTTGCGGGGGTGGACGCCGTCACCGAACGCGCCATTGTGGACGTGCTGCGCGAGCTGCGCGGGGAGGGCCGCACGGTGGTGGCCGTACACCACGACCTTGACACCGTGCGCGAGTACTTTGACCGGGTGGTGCTGCTCAACGTCTCGCTGGTGGCAGCGGGACCGACCGAGATGGCCTTTACCCCGGCGAATCTTCGGGCTGCCTACGGCGAGCGGCACGGGGCGCTCGCGGCGGCGCTCGCGGGGGGTGCGCCTTGAGCCTGACGCCCGGCGACTTCCTGACGGATTACACCCTGCGCTCGGTCGTGCTGGGGTCCGCGCTGCTGGGACTGGTGGCGGGCACGCTGGGATGCTTCAGCGTGCTGCGGCGGCAAAGCCTCATCGGGGACACCGTCGCGCACGCGGCGCTGCCGGGCATCTGCGCGGCCTTTCTCCTCACGGGCACGCGGGACACCTTGGGGCTGCTGGTGGGGGGCGGGCTGAGCGGGCTGCTCGCTTCCTGGCTGGCGCTCGCCATCTTGCGGTACAGCCGCCTGAAGGCAGACGTCGCCCTAGGGGTCACCTTCAGCACCTTTTTTGGGATTGGCATCGCCCTGCTGACCGCCATCGGGCAGAGCGGGAACGCGGCGCAAGCGGGACTGGAGGGCTTTCTCTTCGGGCAGGCGGCGGCGCTGACCGCCGGGGACGTGACCCGCTTTGCCGCGCTGGGGACGCTCGCGCTGGGGACGGTCGCTGCGCTGCACAAGGAGTTTCAGCTGAGCCTCTTTGACCCTGCCGCGGCTGCCGTGCAGGGCTGGCCAGTGGCCCAGCTGACAGCGCTCTCGACCGCCCTCACCGTGCTCGCGGTGATGCTGGGCCTTCAGACGGTCGGCGTGGTCCTGATGGCCGCGATGCTGATTGCCCCCGCCATCGCCGCTCGGCAGTGGACCCGCAGCCTGGGTGGAATGCTGCGGCTGGCCGGAGTGTTCGGGGCGCTCAGCGGGGGCCTGGGGGCGGCCCTCAGCCTCGCCCTCTCGCCGGAAGGCGGAACGGGGCTGCCCACCGGAGCCGTCACCGTGCTCACCGCCACGGCCCTCGCGGTGCTCTCGCTGCTGCTCGCGCCGGGGCGGGGCGTCGTCGCGGGGTGGGTGCGGCACAGGCGGGCGCGGGCGCGGCTGCGCCGAGCGTTGGCGGCGGGGGGGCGGCGGTGACCCTCCCCTTTGACCTCGTGATTGTGGGCACCGCCGTACTCGTGGCCTGGGCCTGCACCCTGCCGGGCCTCTTTTTGGTGCTGCGGCGTCAGGCCCTGCTGGGGGACGCCATCAGCCACGCTGCGCTGCCGGGCATCGTGGCGGGCTACTGGCTCAGCGGCGGAAGTCTCGCTTCGCTCCCCGCCCTGGCTGGGGCCTCCCTGTCCGGCCTGCTGACGGTGGGCCTCAGCGCCCTGGTCGCCCGTGGGGGCCGGGTGAAGGAAGACGCGGCCTTGGGGCTGGTCTTTCCGGCCCTCTTTGCTGCTGGGGTCCTGGCGGTCAGCCTGAACTACGGCAATGTGCACCTGGACCTCGACGCCGTGCTGTACGGCGAAATCGCGTATACCCCCTTCCGAACGGGTTGGCTGGGGCTGCCCGCCGCGTGGGTGCTGATGGGCGGAACCCTGCTGGTCAACGCCCTCTTCGTGGGGGGGCTGTTCAAGGAACTCCAGCTTGCTACCTTTGACCCCGGCCTCGCCCGCACCCTGGGCTTCGCGCCCCGGCTGCTGTCGGGGGCGCTCCTCACGCTGGTGGCGCTGACGGTGGTCGCGGCCTTTGACGCGGTGGGGGCGGTGCTGGTGGTCGCCTTCCTGGTCGTGCCCTCCGCGACGGCGCTGTTGCTGACCCGGCGGCTAGAGCGGGCGCTGGCCCTCGCGCTGGGGGCGGGTCTGAGTGCGAGCGTGCTGGGGTACATCCTGGCCCTCGCCCTCGACGCGAGCATCACAGGGGCCGTGGCGGGCGTGCTGGGCCTGCAGTTCGTGCTCGTGCTGGGAGCGAAGACGCTCCGGGCGCGGGGGGGGACGCGTACCCTGAGGCCATGAGCGACCGCGACCTCAACTTCGCCCGCAGCATCCTGGGGGACCGTTCCTACCGCGACGTGCCCGATGACGAGGTGCTGCGCGAGTCCGAGCGTTTGCTCGCGGCGTGGATGGCGGGCGAGCTGCGGCTAGAGCGCCCCAAGCTCTATGACCATTACGCCCTCCTCCTCGTGGCCCTGCTGCGCCGCACCCGCGAGTTAGAAGCGCGGGTGGCTGAGCTGGAGGCCCGCCGTGGCTGAGGCCCCCGCGCCCGTGCGGGTCAAGGTCTGCGGCATCACCTCCGTATCCGACGCCTTCCTTGCAGCAGAGGCGGGAGCAGACGCGCTGGGCTTTATCTTCGCGCCCCGCAGCAAACGCCTCGTCACGCCGGAGGTTGCGCGGGCGGCGAGCCTGAGGGTCGGCCCGGTCGTGGCCCGCGTGGGCGTCTTTCTGGAGCAGGGCCTCGACGAGGTGCTGCGCACGGCAGAAGCCGCTCGCCTGAGCGCCGTGCAGCTCCACGGCCCTTTATCCCCCCTTTACCTGCGGACGGTCGCCGCGTATTATCCCGTCTTGCGCGTGCTGCGCCCGGCGGACTTGAGCCAGGAGGGCACCGCCGAAGAACTTGCCCACTCCGGCGTCACGCCCATGCTGGACGCCCCGCAGCCCGGCAGCGGCGAGCCGCTCGACTGGGCCGCCCTGCGGGGCCGCCTTCCCGCTGGAGCCTGGCTCGCCGGGGGCCTGGGGCCGGAGAACGTCGCGCAAGCGGTTCGCCTTCTGGCTCCTGCGGGCGTCGACGCCGTGAGCCGTCTCGAAGCGCGGGCGGGCGTCAAAGACCCGGCGAGGGTCCGGGCCTTCGTGCGGGCCGCACGAGGCGCGTAAGCCCCAAGTTATCCACAGGCTGGCGTTTCACTGTGGATAACTTTTTCCTGGCCACCTGGAGCGAGCCGCTGCGGTGAAAACTGCGTTCCAGACGACGTTTCACACACCAAAGCTCTGCCAACCCGCGCCCAGCCGAGAGAAGTTGTCCACAGGGGGTGTGGAAAACGCTGTGGATAACTTTCCGCCGTGAATCCCCCTTTCGTCACTTTGTCGTGGCGAAGTTCGGCTGGAGGCGAGGAGCAGCTCCCCCCCACGATGTTTCACGGCGCTCAGCGTGGGGCAGGCAGCCCCAGCACTTCGGCGATGGCCTGCCCACCCGTCACGATGTTCCCAGCGGGCGGCAGCGAGAGTCCGGCTCCGGCAAACGGCACCCGCGCCAGGGTGTGCCCCTTGACCCGCAGGTCTTCGAGGTTGCCGTGGTCGCTGGAGAGGATGACGGCGGCCCCGCCCTCCAGCAGCCCGGTGAGCAGGGCGTCCACCCGGCGCAGGTAGGCGCGGCCCGCCGCGAGCGCGTCCGCGGGCACTGGGAGGCTCCCCCGGTGGCCCAGCAGGTCGCCCAGCCACAGGTCAGCGGCAATCAGGTCGTGGGTGTGGGCGGCGCGGGCGAGGCGCTGGCCTAGCCGGATGAGGGCAGCGGGGGGCGTCCGCTCTGACCAGGGCGCGGCGTAGTCCAGGCCCAGGGTGGGGGGCACCGGGGGCACATCGGGCGGACCGAGCGGCAGCCCCGCCGCCTGAAACGCCCAGGGAAAACAGCCGGGCCGGGGCCGCCGCGCCTGCGCCGCGTGGTAGGCGGGCGGGTAATGGTTGGCGAGGGCCGCCCGCCCCCCCACCCGCGTGAGGCGGACGGGCAGGCCGTGCTCGGCGAGAAGCCGCCGCAGGGTGGGGCCGGGGTGGGGACCGAAGTGCTCGCCCATCACGCGCACCGCGTCCTGCCCGGTGAGCCAGCAGCTTTGCCCGGTGCCTGATTGCGGCAGCCCCGGTACCCCCAGAGCCGCGTCGAGCGCCCCCCCCGCCGCGACCAGCGGGCGCAGGGTGGGCAGTTCGGTGTCCCACACGGACCCCGCCGGGGCGTCTGCGGGGTGCCCCACCCCGTCGAGCGCGAGCCACACCAGGCCAGCCATGCGGGGCAGCATAGCGGGGCGGGGGCTACCGCCGTGCCCAGCGCCCGCCGACCTCCTCGGCCCGGCCCAGAAGCTGAAGCATCACCAGCGCCGTTTGCAGCTCGGCGAGGGCCAACCCGGTCGCCCCGCGCAGGTCATCCAGGGTGGCGGGGGGGCCGAGCGCTGCGTAGACGCGGGCCTGTTCGGGCGGGAGGTCCGGGAGGGGCGCAGCGGGACCTTCCCCCCAACCCAGCTCGGCGAGCACGTCACCCGCCGTCTCGGTGAGGACTGCCCCCTCGCGCAGCAGGCGATGCGGCCCGGCGGCGCGGGGGTCTCCGGCGCGGCCCGGCACCGCAAAGACCGTGCGCCCGCACTCCAGCGCGTGGGTCGCAGTGATGAGTGAGCCGCTTTTCAGTTCCCCCTCCACGACGACCACCCCCGCCGCCAGTGCCGCAATCAGGCGGTTGCGAGCCGGAAAATGGTGCTGAGCCGGACCCGTCCCCAGCGGGTATTCGCTGATGAGGACGAGCTGCCGCGCCAGCCCCGCGTTCTCCGCCGGGTAGATGTGATTCACCGCACTTCCCAGCACGCCGAGGCTGAGGCCCCCCGCCTCGACCGCCGCCCGGTGCGCCTCGGTGTCGATGCCGCGGGCGAGGCCGCTCACGATGGTCACCCCCGCCCGGGCGAGGTCGGCGGCGAGGGCGCGGGTCAGCGCGCGGGCATGCGGACTCGCCCCCCGCGTCCCCACGATAGACACGGCGCGGGGCACCGCCGCAAGCTCCGGCAGCTCGCCGCGCACCCACAGCACCGCCGGGGGGTCCCCCAAGGCTTCGAGGGCCTCCGGGTAACCGGGCAGTCCGCGCCCCAGCACAGTGACGCCCGCCACCTGCGCCCGGCGCAGTTCCGCTGCGGCCTGCTCGCGCGGCCCCGGCGCGCCGATGGCGGCGACCGTCTTGGCCTCCAGCCCCGGCACCTCCCGCAGCGCGGTGAGGGGCGCGGCCAGCGCCGAGGCTGCCGACCCAAAGTGCCGCCGCAGGCTCTCGGTGCGGCGCGGCCCCAGCCCCGGCGTCAGGCGCAGCGTGAGCAGCGCGAGCAGCTCGGTCTCGGCAGCGGACATGGGGCGGGTCACCCCCGGAGGATAGCGGCTCTCCCCTCTCCCTTAGGACGCAGGTGCAGCGGCCCCGCTGGGGGTGTTTTGCGGGGAGGCTGCGTCCGCCTCCTCATCCTCACCCAGCTCTGGCCCCGGCAGGGTCAGGACAAACTCGGCCCCGCCCCCCGGCGCGTGCCCCGCCGTCAGGGTGCCGCTATGCAGCGCCGCAATCTGCCGCGAGACGCTCAGGCCCAGGCCGCTGGAGCCACTGCCCGACACAAACGGCTCAAAGATGCGCTCGCCCAGCTCTGGCGGAAGACCGGGACCGCTGTCGCGCACCGTAAAGGTCACCTCTGCGGGCGTTTCGCTCAGGGTAAGCGTTACCTCGCCCTCCGGCCCAGCGGCGCGGCGCGCGTTCGCCAGCAGATTGCGCAGGGCCTGCGTCAGGCGATCGGGGTCGCACAGCAGCATCCCGCTCCAGTCGCCCGCAAAGGTGATGCCCGGCACCAAGCGGTCCAGGCGTCCGCGCAGGGTGGCCGCCGGGATAAAGTGCCAGGCGACCTTCATCTCCAGTTGCCCCCGCGCGAGCTGCATCAGGTCCTGGGTGGTAAAGGTCAGCTCGTCGGCCACGAGCGCGGCGCGGGCAACTTCGGGGTCGGGGGTGCGCTCGGCGGCCCGCGTGAGGCTGGCCCGCAAGACGGTCAGGGGCGCGCCCAGCTCGTGCACAATCTGCCCCAGCAACTGCTTCTCGCGTGCCTGTACCGCCTCAATGCGCACCAGCAGGCGGTTTAGCGCTGCAAGCAGGCGATGGACCTCGTCTTCCCGCTCCGGCAATGGCAGGGTCGCCACGCTGCGGGTAGGGTCAATGCGGTCCGCGAGGTCCGCCGCCTCGCTGAGGTCTGCCAGCGCCCGCCGCCCCACCCACCAACCCACAATCAGCATCACGCCGGGAGTCAACAGCAGCGCGAGCAGCAGGGCACGGGTCGCGCTCTCGCGGGCGTTCACAAGGTCGTCTTCGGGGAGGGCTACCCAGACGGTCCCGAAGTCCTCGACGGGCCGGGTCACCGCCCGCATCGGCGTGCCCAGGATGAGAAAGCTGCTCTGCCCGGCATAGGGAAAGGGCTGCCCCAACCTCAGTTGCAGGGTGGGCGACGCCTGAATCACCCGGTTTTCGTCGTCGAGCAGAGCGGTATAGCCGCTGATGGGCGGCAGCTTTTGCCCCAACGTCAGCTCCGGCACCGACAGCCGCTCGGCGATGGCCGCGGCGCGGTCATTGAGCCGCGCCTGAAACTGCCCCTCCATCCCGCGCAGCAGCAGGGTCAGCATCCCGATGCCCACCAGCCCAATCACCAGCGTCGCCAGCAGGGTGTAGGTCAGCGCCAGCCGAAAGCGCAGGCTGTGCCGCCAAGCGACGCGTGCCGATTGCAGGGGAGCGGGGCGGGTCATGCGTCAGGGTTGCTCTGGCGCCGCTTCAGCCCGTTTGCAGGACATAGCCGACGTTGCGGATGGTGCGAATGCGCAGGTCGCTGGCCGCCTGCTCCAGCTTCTTGCGCAGTTGGCTGATGCGGACCTCCACCGAGTTGCTGTTGGGAGTTTCCCACCCGTAGAGGTGCGCCTCGATGTCCGCCCGCGAAAAGACCCGTTCGGGAGTCCGCATCATCAGCTCCAGGATGCGGGCCTCGTGCTCGGTGAGATTGACGTTCTTGTCATTCACGGTGAGCAGCAGGCTGGAGGTGCTGAGGCTGGTATTGCCGAGGTTGACGCCCGTTCCAGCGGCGGTGCGGCGCAAAAGCGCGGTGATGCGGGCGTCGAGTTCGGGCATCGCAAAGGGCTTGGTGAGGTAGTCGTCGGCCCCCGCGTTCAGCCCCGCGACCCGCTCCTGCACTCCCGAACGCGCCGAGAGCACAAGCACGGGCGTGCTGGAATACTGCCGCAGCGCCTGCACGAGGTCGAGGCCATCCCCGTCGGGGAGGTTGAGGTCGAGCAAGATGAGCTGCGCCGAGTGGGTGCCCAGCCACGCCTGCGCGTCTTTCAGGGTGGCGGCGTGGTGCACGAGGTAGTCGGCAGACAGGTAGTCCTTGAGCAGCGGACCGAGGTGGGGGTCGTCCTCCACCACCAGAATCTGGGCGAGCATTTAGCGGCCTCCTTCGTTGGCGTTCGAACCGGCACTGGAGCCCTTCTCGGCGGCGGGCGCGCGCAGCCCCGGCAGGGTCAGGCTCTGATTCACGAACTGTACGGTAAGCGCGGGCTTGAGACTCCCCAGAAAGCGGGCAAGTGTCTGCTCGGTGTTGCCGAGGTCCAGGGTAAGCTGCCCGGCTTTCAGGGTGCCCAGGTAGCGGGGCTGGAGGCCCAGGAACAGGCCCTCGTTGCGCTCCTCTTCACTGCGGGAAAACAGCAGCACCACGGGGCCGCTGTAGTTCCGAACGAGTTGCACGGTCATGCGGCTCCCGCTGGTTTCGCCGTAGCCCAGGTTAAGTTGCAACTCCGGGTCCAGCACCCGCAACTTCAGCGCTCCGGCTCCGGAAGCCAGGGTCAGCAGCAGCAGGGCGGCGAGGGTACGAAAGCGGGTCATCACAGTCACTCTATCCAATCCGGGGTCACGTGCCCGTGGGCCAAGACCCCATGACCTCGCACCCTAACGCCCCAAGCTGACGCGCCCGTGACCTGCGCCTGACCCCACCCTCATGCTTTGAAAAGTGAAGCGACCAGCCTGCAGGAGGCTGACCGGTTGGGTGTGTGGCGTGTCGCCTATAGCCGGTGGCTTGTAGAGGGCGAAAGCTTTTGCCTCAGTGGCAGCTTCCACAAGCGACAAGCCACGGGCCACCAGCCATACGCCCTACATCGCTTCCAGCATCAACCGGTCGGGGTTTTCCAGCAACCGAATGATTTCCTTGCAGAAGCGGGCGGCCTCGGCACCGTCGACGAGGCGGTGGTCAAAGGAGAGCGACAGGTACATCATGTGCGCGACCTCGATTTCGTCCCGCTCGTTGACGATGGGCCGCTTTTGAATAGAGTGCACACCCAAAATGGCCGCGTCGGGCACGTTGATGATGGGGAAGGAAAACAGCGCCCCGATGGAGCCGATGTTCGTCACCGAGAAGGTGCTGCCCGCCAGCTCGTCGGGGGTGAGCTTGCCCGCCCCCGCGCGGCCCGCGAGGTCTGAGACCTCCCGCGCCAGCTCAAAGATGCTCTTGTGGTTGACGTCCCGCAGCACGGGCACGGTGAGGCCGGCGTCGGTCGCGACGGCCATCCCGATGTGGTAATAGCGCTTCAGGACGATTTCGCCCGTCGCCTCGTCAAAGGACGAGTTGAGGCTGGGATACTTCTTCAGGGCGGCCGCCACCGCCTTGAAGATAAAGGGCAGGTAGGAGAGCTTGACGCCCGCCGCCGCCGCGTCCCCCTTGACCCGCTCCCGGAAGGCCACGAGCTTGCTCAGGTTCACCTCGTCCACCGTCAGGGTGCGGACGGTGTAGAGGTGGCTGGCCTGCATCTGGTTCGAGATGACCCGGCGCATCCCCCGCAGCGGCACCCGGTCTTCGAGGTGCTCGTAGCCCTTCGGCGTGCGGTACTGCACGGGGGAAACAGGCATCCCGCCCGCGCCCTTGGCCGCCGCGGGCGTGGGGGCGGGGGCCGCCGGTTGGGCCGGGGCGGGGGGCTGGGGCTGCGGCGCGGGGGCCGGGGCCGCTGCCCCCGCTCGCTCGGCGTGCAGGAGGACATCATCCACGCGCACCCGTCCGTTGGGACCGCTGCCCGTCACCTGCGCGAGGTCGATGCCGAGTTCCCGCGCCCGCTTCCGAGCCGCCGGAACGGCGAGGACCCGTCCGTCGGTGCGCCCGGAGGGGGTCTGCTGACGATTGAGGATGCTGCCGGTCCCCCCGGTGGAGGTGCCCGGTGCTCCGCCGCCCGCGCGGTTTTCTAGACCCCGCAGGCGGACCGTTTCGTCGGAGGTAAAGGCCTTGAAGAGGCTGGCGTCGTCCCCGTCATCCTTTGTGGTGTGGGCGGCCTCCACGATGCTGCCGCCGACCTGCTCGCGCTCCTCGGCGGCCTGGGTCGGAAGCTGAGCGTCCACGGTCGTGGGGTTCTCGGCGCTGGCCTGGATGCCCTGGGTCACGCTGGGTGCGGCAGAGTCGGCGGCGTTCTGCACCGTCTCCCCTCCCCCGGCGGCTTCGCCCGCCTCCGCGATGAGGGCGATGGGGGCATGGACGGCCACCACGTCGCCCTCCTGCGCGAGGCGCTGCTGGAGCACCCCCGCGTAGGGGCTGGGAAGTTCGACAGTCACCTTGTCGGTCATGACCTCGCACAGGGGCTGTTCGAGGGCCACCGTCTCGCCCTCATTCACCAGCCACTTCAGGATTTCGCCCTCGACCACGCTCTCGGCGAGTTCGGGCAGCAGGACTTGTTTCACGGGTTCACCTCGGTCAAAAACTCGGTGGAAAAGGAGGAAAACGGGGGGAAAGCCTCAGCGCAGGAACAGCATCCGGGCCAAACCGTACAGCGCAAGCAACAGCGCCACCCCCTGCACAAAGCGGTCGCCGCTGGCCGAGCGCCACGCCGCCGCGCCCAGCGCGACGAAGACAGCCCCGGCGAGCAGGTCGGGCCATGGCCCCGGCAAGCGCCCCAACAGGGGGTACACCGCGAAGCCGATGGTCAGCCCCAGGGCACCCAGCGCCCAGCGCCACAGGTCCGGTTTCACGGCCCTTCCCGCATCAATAGTTCAGGGCCTGCACGCAAGCGGCGGCAATCCGGTTGGGGCCAGGCAGGTAAATCTTGTCCTGCACATAGGGGTAGGGAATGTCAAAGCCCGCGACCTGCACAACGGGCGCGAGGAGACGGTCAAACAGCTCCTCCTGAATGACGTAGGCCACCTCGCCCATGAAGTTGGACGTGCGCGGGGCCTCACTGACAAGAACCGCTCGTCCGGTCTTGGCGACACTCTGCAAGACCAGTTCGCGGTCCCAGGGCACGAGCGAGCGCAGGTCGATGACCTCGGCCTGGACGCCCTCAGCGGCGAGCGCCGCCGCAGCCCGCTCGGCGTCGGGCATCACGCCCCCATAGCCGATGATGGTGAGGTCCTGGCCCTCCCGGCGCACCGCCCCTTTGCCCAGCTCGACCGTATAGTCGCCCGCAGGCACCTCGCCCTTCGCGGCGCGGTAGAGCCGCTTGGGTTCAAAGTAAATCACCGGGTCTTCGCCGCGCACGGCGGCCTTGAGGAGCCCCTTGGCGTCATAAGGGGTGCTGGGCATCACGACCTTGAGGCCGGGCGTGTGGGTGAAGTAGCTCTCTGGACTCTGCGAGTGGTGGTGCCCGCCCTTGACGCCGCCGCCAGAGGGGGTGCGAATCACGAGTGGGGCCGTAAACTGCCCGCCAGAGCGGTAGCGAATCTTGGCGGCCTGGCTGATGATTTGGTCAAAGCCCGGCCCCATGTAGTCCGCGAACTGGATTTCGGCGATGGGCCGCAGCCCCCGCACCGCCATCCCAACCGCTGCCCCCACGATGCTCGCTTCTGAAAGGGGGGTATCGAAGACGCGCTCCTTGCCAAACTCGGCCTGAAGGCCCGCCGTCGCCAGGAAGACGCCGCCCCGTGCCCCTACGTCCTCCCCAAAGATGACGACCCGCTCGTCGCGGGCAAGTTCCTCGCGCATGGCCTCGGTAATCGCCTGAATCAGGGTGAGGGTGCGGGTCTCCCCCGCCGCGGTGCCCGCCTGGGCTTGGTGTTGGGTGGCGGTCATGCGCGGCCCCCAGCGGCTTGCTCGGCCCGCAGGAAGTCTTCTTGCACTCGCAGATGAATCGGCTTATCGGCGTACACGTCCTCAAACATGATGTCCCAGCCCGGTTGTCCACTCGCTTCGGCGGCCAAGACCGCTTCATCCACCTCGCGGTGGGTCGCGGCGACGAGGTCCCACAGCTCCTGTGGGTCGAGGGGCGCACCGAGGTGCTCGAGCAGCCGCTCGACGCGGGTGATGGGGTCGCGGGCTTCCCACTCGGCCACCTCCTCACGGGTGCGGTAGTGCTTTTCGGCATCGGCGTCCGCATTGGAGTGCGAGCCGATGCGGTAGGTGAGGCACTCGA
Organism: Deinococcus murrayi DSM 11303; assembly: GCF_000482805.1. Lineage (GTDB taxonomy): Bacteria > Deinococcota > Deinococci > Deinococcales > Deinococcaceae > Deinococcus > Deinococcus murrayi. Next base: position 18,347 of record NZ_AXWT01000022.1, read on the forward strand.
CGAGGGCGGGACCCTCCCCGGCGCGCACTCGCTCGGCAACGTGGCCCAGCACCTCCATGACCGCCACGATGTCGTTGCCATCCACGTAATAGCCGGGCATTCCGTAGGCCTTGGCCTTGATGTGGATGGTCTCGCTGGCGGTCTGCTCGCGCAGGTGGGTGCTGATGGCCCACTGATTGTTCTCGCAGACAAAGAGGCAGGGCGCTCCGGCGGCCCCCGCCATGTTCAGGCCCGCGTGCCAGTCGCCCTCGCTCGTCGCCCCGTCCCCGAAGGTGCAGACGGTGATTTCGTCGGTGCCCAGGTACTTCTGAGCCATCGCCGTGCCCGCCGCGGGGGGCACCTGCGAGGCGATAGACGAAGAGATAGACACGAAGCGCTTGTCCAGCACCCCAAAATGATGGGGCATCTGACGGCCCCGGCACAGGTCGGAGTTGGTGCCCAAGCACTGGCTCACGATGTCCAGCATCGAGATGCCCATCGCCAAGCCCAACGTATGGTCGCGGTAGTACGGCCAAACCCAGTCGTGGCCCACCCGCAGCGAGTGCGCCAGGCCCACCTGGGTGGCTTCCATGCCGCTCGCCTGGGCATAGAAGGTGGTGCGGCCCTGCCGCAACAGGGTGACGAGTTTTTTGTCGAACTCCCGCGCCCGCACCATCTGGCGGTGCAGCTCACGCAGCAGCTCCGGCGTGAAGCGGGCGGGCAGCTCCCGGATTGGTTGGCCGTCTTCGGACACCCAGCGCAGGGGGTCAGACGTGAACGGCTGAATCATGAAAGGCCTCCTGAGCGGCAGGACCGGGGGCACCCCTGGGGGGGCGGCACCGGGAACCAGTCACCTAACGCTCGTTTGGATTCTAGACCATGTGCCCCAGCTCCCCAGGGCCGGGGCCGGATGAACCGGACACGCCAGGCTGTTTCACGTGAAACGGGGCCACACACCGTGAGCCGCCCCCGCATGACGGGGGGGCCGCCGCTCTACACTCCGGGGCGATGAGCGGCTGGAATGTGATTGTGATTGGCGGCGGGCACGCGGGGCTGGAGGCCGCCTGGGCGGCGGCGAAGTTTGCCCGTACCGCCCTGTTGGTGGGCAATCCGGCCACCGTAGGCCGCATGCCCTGCAACCCGGCGGTGGGCGGCCCCGGCAAGAGCCAACTGGTGTTCGAGGTGCAGGCCCTGGGCGGGCTGATGGGCCGCCTCGCGGACGACACGGCGATTCATACCCGCGTGCTGAACGCGAGCAAGGGTCCTGCCGTGCAGTCTCTGCGGGTGCAAAACGAGCGCGACGCCTATGCCGAGCGTGCCCAGGACGTCATCTTCGGGCATCCCGATATCGAAGTTGTGCGCGGCGAGGCCGCCGACCTCGAACCCGACGGGCGGGGCGGCTGGTTCGTCGTGACGACCGACGGGCGGCGGCTCGCGGCCCGCAGCGTGGTGGTCGCAGCAGGCACCTTTTTGCGCGGGGTGACCTGGTATGGTCGCCAGTCCCGCGCCGAGGGACGGCAGGGCGAGCCGCCCGCCCGCTTTCTCAGCGAGCCGCTGGCGCGCGCCGGGCACCACCTCAAACGCTACAAGACGGGGACGCCCCCCCGCGTCCGGGCCGACTCTGTGCGCTTCGCGGAGCTGCTGGAGATTCCCGCCGACCCACAGCCGCGGGGCTTTACTGGGCGGCCTGGCCCCCGCGCCGCGGAGTCTCCGACCTGGCAAACCCACACCACCCCCGCCACCCACCGCCTGATTGAGAAGAACCTGCACGAGTCGCCGATGTACGCGGGCGACATCGCGGGCCTGGGGCCACGCTACTGTCCCAGCATCGAAGACAAGGTCGTGCGCTTTGCCCACCACGACCGGCACCTCCTGTTTGTCGAGCCGGACGGCATCCAAACCAGCGAGGTTTACCTCCAGGGCTTCAGCTCCTCGCTTCCCCCCCGCTTGCAAGACGCCCTGGTACGGACGCTTCCCGGCTTCGAGCAGGCCGTGATTCAGCGCTACGCCTATGCCGTCGAATACGACGTCGTCGATTCCACCGAACTCACCTTGAATCTGGAGTCGCGCCTGCTGCCGGGCATCTTCACGGCGGGTCAAATCAACGGCACCAGCGGCTACGAGGAGGCTGCCGCTCAGGGCCTCGTCGCGGGCACGGCGGCGGCGCGGCGAGCGCTGGGGCTGGAGACAGTGACGGTTTCACGTGAAACGGGCTACATCGGTGTGTTGCTCGACGACCTGGTTTTGAAGGGCAGCGATGAACCGTATCGCATGATGACCAGCCGGGTTGAACACCGCCTGCTGGTCCGCCAGGACAACGCCGACGAGCGGATGACCGCGCTGGGGCAGCGGCTGGGGCTGGTGAGCGAGGACGCGGCGCGGTCGGTGGGGGAAAAATATGTCCGCGTCGCGGCGGGCATAGATGCTCTGCGCCGTCAGCGGGTGGGAGGCCAGAGCGCCGAAGCCCTGCTGCGCCGTCCGGAATTCACCCTGGCGGAGGTTGAAGCCCTGGGGGTCACCCTCCCGCCCCTGAGCGGGGCCGAGCGCGAGGCGGTCGAAATCCGGGTGAAATACGCGGGCTACATCGAGCGGGCCGAGCGGCAGCTTCAGGCTGAGGCGCGGGGCAGCGAACTGAGCTTGGAAGGGGTGGACTTTGCAGCCCTCGGTGGCCTGTCTCATGAGGCCCGCGAAAAGCTCCTGCGGGCGCGGCCCCAGACGGTGGGCCAAGCGGCGCGGGTGCCGGGGGTGCGGCACGCAGACCTCAGCGCCCTGCTGGTGCATCTGCGGCAGCGCCGGAGCGTTTCACGTGAAATCTAAGGCGGCGCACCGCACTCGGCGGGGCTACCATGCGGCGATGACGACTGAGGCGAGAGGCAGTGAGCAGAAGAGCAGGGGAGACGAGTGACGCCGGAAGGCCAAGCCCTGCTCTTGCAGGGCGGGGAGGCGCTGGGCCTCGACCTGCGGGAGCGGGCGGAGGCGTTCGCGCAGCTTCTGGCGCTCTTGCAGGAGGGGGCGGCCCAGACCAACCTCACCGCCCTGCGTGAGGAACGCGACATCGTCCTCAAGCACTTTGTGGATTCGCTGACCTGCTTGCGGGGGGGCTGTCTGGAGGGCGAGGGGCGAGTCCTCGACCTGGGCACCGGGGCGGGATTTCCGGCGCTGCCGCTCGCCCTCGTGCGGCCAAACTTGCGGCTCACGCCCGTTGACGCCACCGCCAAAAAGGTCGCCTTTGTGACCCGCGCAGCGGCGGCGCTGGGGCTGACGAACGTCCGGCCTCTGGCGGCCCGCGTCGAGACTCTGGGCCGCGACCCGGCCCACCGGGAGGGCTATGACCGGGTGGTGACGCGGGCGGTGGCCTCACTGCCTGCCCTGGCTGAACTTGCCCTGCCGCTGCTGCGGCAAGGGGGCCTGCTGGTCGCGCAAAAAGGCTCGCTCTCTGCAGAAGAACTGGAGTCGGGCAGCCGCGCCGCCGCCGAGGTCGGGGGAGCGATTCGAACGGTCGACGCCTTTGCCCTGCCCGTGCTGGGAGAGGCACGAACGCTGGTCGTCATCGAGAAAATCGCCCCCACCCCGGAGCGCTACCCCCGGCGCGAGGGGCTGCCCGCCCGCAAGCCGCTATTCTGGCGGGCGACGTGAAGACCCTGGGCATCGTGAACCAAAAGGGGGGCGTGGGCAAGACGACCACCGCCATCAACCTCGCGGCCTACCTCGCGGCGGGGGGGCGGCGGGTGCTGCTGCTCGATATGGACCCGCAGGGCAACGCGACGAGCGGCCTGGGCCTGCGCGGGGCAGAAGCCGGGCTGTACGAGGCCCTCGCCGAGCCGCAGCGGGTGACCGAGTGGGTGCGGGGCACCTCACAAGACGGCCTGGACGTGCTGCCCGCCACCCCCGACCTCGCCGGAGCCGGCGTCGAGCTGGCCGACGACCCGGAGGCGCTCGCGCGGCTTTTGCGGGCGGTGCAGGGCTATGACCTCGCCCTTGTCGACGCGCCGCCCTCGCTGGGGCCGCTCACGGTGAATGTGCTGGCCGCCGCCGACGCTCTGCTGATTCCGCTGCAAGCTGAGTACTACGCCCTGGAGGGCCTCGCTGGGCTGATGGAGACGGTCGAGCGGGTGCGCGGCGGCCTCAATCCTCGCCTCAAGGTGCTGGGGGTGGCCATCACCATGTTTGATGGCCGCACCAACCTCGCCCAGGAGGTCGAGACGATGGTGCGCGGGCACTTTGGGGAGCTGGTGTTTTGGTCGGTGGTGCCGCGCAACGTGCGGCTTTCCGAGGCACCGAGCTACGGCAAGCCCATCGGGGCCTTTGCGCCCCTCTCCAGCGGGGCCGCCGCCTATAAGCGCCTCGCTGAGGAGGTGATGCAGCGTGCCGAAAAAATCTAGCCTGGGCCGTGGCCTCGATGCCCTGCTGAGCCGGCCTCTGCCCGCGCTCGGCACCGGGATGGGGGAGAGCCGCGTGCAGACCATCCCCATCGCCCGCATCGTGCAGGCGGCCTACCAGCCCCGGCAGGTCTTTGAGCCGGAGGCGCTCGCCGAACTCGCGGGCAGCATCCGTGAAAAGGGGGTCTTGCAGCCCCTCTTGCTGCGGCCCCGCGGCGAAAACTTCGAGATTGTGGCGGGCGAGCGGCGCTGGCGGGCTTCGCAACTCGCGGGCCTCAGCGAGGTGCCCGCCATCGTCCGCGACCTTGGCGACCGTGAAGCGCTGGAAATCGCCATCATCGAGAACCTACAGCGCGAGGACCTGGGGCCGCTGGAGGAGGCGCGGGCTTACCAGACGCTGCTGGAACAGGGGCTGAATCAAGAAGGGGTAGCGCGGGCGGTCGGCAAGGGCCGCTCGACCGTCTCCAACGCCCTGCGGCTGCTGACGCTGCCGGAGCCGGCCCTGCGGGCGCTGGAGGAGGGCGAAATCAGCGCCGGACACGCCCGCGCCGTGCTGGCTCAGCCGGAAGGCGACCGCCTGTGGGCGCTGGACCAGATTCGCACCCGCCGCCTGAGCGTCCGCGAGGCGGAAGCCCTCCAGCGCGGCGCACGCGCCCCCCGTCCTCCAGCAGCGGCGAGCAGCCCCCGCGCGTACCGCCAGGTCGAGCTGGCCCTGAGCCGCCGCACCGGAACCAAAGTTCGCATCACGGGCGAGGAGAAAGGCCGGGTCGAACTCAGCTTCGGCTCCCGCGAGGAACTGGAGCGCTTGCTGGAGCTGCTGGGCTACGGGGCTGAGGAGTGACACCCAGCGGCCTGACGGCGAAGGCGGCGGGGCGACCGCATCAGCAACGGTCACCCCTCCGCCTTTGCCCCTCAGCGCCCGACCAGATAGATGTTCGGCCAGGGGCGGTAGGTGCTCTTGAGCACGTCCTGGCGAATCACTTTGCCGCCGCGCACCAGCTTGCGCGTCACTTCCATTGTGGCGCCGGGGGCAGCCCAGTCGACCTGACGGCGCTCGCCGGGCTTCAGGGAGGCGCTGCGGATGAGGCGGTCGGCGGGGGAGGGCACCGTCCTCAGGACCTTGGGTTCGCTGATTTCGACCGTGAAGTCGCGGGGCTTGCCGAAGACGCTGATTTCGAGGTGACCGTCCGCATCGTTCCAGTCGGCCTGGAACCATAGCGCCCCGCCCGTGTCGTTGGCGAACTTCAGGTCGAGGCTGGGCTGATAGATGGCCGCGTCGAGGCCCTGCGGCTGGTAGTAGTGGACCTGGTAGGAGTGGGGGTGCCGCTCGACGACCGGGAGGCCCGCCCCGTACAGCGCCCGGAAGGCCGTCGTGCTGACCTGGCAGATGCCTCCGCCGAGGCCCGTCTCGGTGCGGTCCCCGGCGATAATCAGGCCCGGCACGTACCCCGCCCGCGCCGAAACGGGGCCGATAAACTGGTTAAAGGAAAAGGTCTTGCCCTCGAAGAGGCGGTCCTGAAAGTTGCGGGTGCCCACGTGGATATTGGTCATGCGGGCGGCGCTGCTCCCGGCGTAGTTGGTCACGCCCGTCGCGAGGTGGGCGGTGATGCCCTTGCCCGCGAAGAAGTCCAGCGTCCGCCCCGGCGGGGTCTGCCCGGTCACAACGACGTTCGCCCGCACCGCACGGGGGTCTTTCAGGGCGGCGAGGACGTTCGCACGGGTCGCTTCGGCGTCCACCTTCAGGCCGTTGCGCTGCACGACCGCCCAGCCCGCCGCGCCCAGGTTCTCGAAGCGGGCGTCCTGCCCCTGCGCCGGGAGGGACGCAAGGAAGGTCTTCAGGTCCGCTTCCAGGCTCTCGGTGATCACGCCGCGCTGGCGCAACACCGCCACCCGCTCGCCGGGCAGGTTGAGGGTGCTCACAAAGGGCACGGTGGTCTTTTTGCCGCCGACGAGCGCCGGGAACTCCACCTGCACAGTAATCAGCAGCGGCGCGGTGCGGGTGGGCGCGGGGGCTGGAGCCGCTGCCGGAGCCGGGGCCTCCGCCGGAGGGAGGGGGTCCGGGTTCGTCTGCGCGTGGGCCGCGCCCAGCAACAGCCCGGCGAGCAGCAGGAGGCGAAGGGGGGTCATGGCGGGCAGTATCCCACGCCCCCCCCGCCAAAGGGAGAGCGCTAATGCACGGAGAGGACTGCGCCGGGGGCCTCCTCCCGCTGGGGCGCGAGCTGCCGGGCGATGGCCTCCACCGCCGCCGCCGCGTGCAGCCGCCCGTTTTCGATAAAGACCTGATTGACCCGCCCTGCGTACCCCGCCGACCCCACCACGAAGAGGCCAGGGACGCTGCTTTGCGAGTGCTCGTCGAGGACGAGGCACCCGTCAGGATGCTCGGCGAGGCCGAGGCCCGACAGAAAGGCGAGGTCCGGGCGGTACCCGGTCAGGGCGAAGGTAAAGTGGGTGGGCAGCTCGAAGGTGGTGCCGTCTTCCCGCTGCACGACGACGTGTTCGGGGTGAATCTCGACCACCCTGGAGTTGAAGTGGGCCGTGATGCTGCCCTCCGCGATGCGGTTTTCGAGGTCCGGGCGAATCCAGTACTTCAGGGTGGGCTTGAGGGTGGGGGCGCGGACGACCATCGTGACCTTCGCTCCTCCCCGGTAGAGGTCGAGGGCGGCGTCCGCGGCGCTGCTGCCCGCCCCGATGACCGTCACGTTCAGGCCGAAAAAGGGGTGTGCCTCGGTGTAGTAGTGGCTCACGTTGGGCGAGTCCTCGCCGGGAATCCCCAGCATCCGGGGATGGTCGTAGTACCCGGTCGCCACGACCACCCGCCGCGCTTCCACCACGCCGGGCGTGCCGTCTTGCGCTTCCACCTCCAGCGTGAACCCCGCCGGGGCTGCGTGCACCCGCTTAACCTCGGTGTAGAGGCGCACGTTCAGCCCTTCGCGCTGGGTGACGAGGCGGTAGTACAGCAGAGCTTCTTGGCGGTCGGGTTTCTCGCGGGGGCTGACAAAGGGATGGCCGCCGATTTCCAGACCGGGCGCGGACGTGAAGAACGTCATATAGGTGGGATAGTCAAAGATGGCGTTCACCACGCAGCCCTTTTCCAGCACCACGTAGCTCAGCCCCGCCCGCTTGCAGGCGATGGCGGCGGCGAGGCCTACCGGCCCGGCCCCTACGATGGCGACGTCGAACAACTGACTTTGGGGGGCAGCACTCATGGGGGGAAGTGTGGCACGGGGCGGGGGCCGCAGACGGTGAGGTCGGGCGCGTCCGTCCCCCGGCTGTGACGCCCCCGCTAGACTGGCCCCATGACGCACACCACGCCGGGCCAGACCCAGCCGCAGACCCGCACCGAGTCCGACACCATGGGCACCGTGCAGGTCGCCGCCGACCGCCTCTGGGGAGCGCAGACCGAACGCTCCATCCACAACTTTCCCATCGGGCGCGACACCTTCGTCTGGGGGCGGCCCATCATCCGGGCGCTGGGCATCCTGAAAAAGGGGGCGGCGCAGGCCAACGCCGAACTGGGCGAACTGCCGGAGGACATCGCTGACCTCATTGTGCGGGCCGCCGACGAGGTGATTGCCGGGAAGCTCGACGACCATTTCCCCCTTGTCGTCTTCCAAACGGGGTCCGGCACCCAGAGCAATATGAATGCGAACGAGGTGATTGCCAACCGCGCCATTCAGCTCGCGGGCGGCGAGCTGGGCAGCAAGAAGCCCGTGCATCCCAATGACCACGTCAACCGGGGCCAGAGCAGCAACGACACCTTCCCGACCGCCATGCACATCGCCGTGGTGCTGGAACTCAACGAGCGGCTCTACGGCGCAGTCGGCAAGCTGCGGGATACGCTGGCGCAGAAGGCCGAGCAGTACGCCGGACTCGTCAAGGTGGGGCGCACCCACCTGCAAGACGCCACGCCCATCACCCTGGGGCAGGAAATCGGCGGCTGGGTCGCGCAGCTCGACTATGCGCTGGCGGAGGTCAAGCACGCGGAGACGGGCCTTTACGCGCTCGCCATCGGCGGGACGGCGGTGGGCACCGGCCTGAACGCGCATCCGCAGTTTGGCGACCTCGCGGCGAAGAAGTTCGCTGAGGAGACGGGCTTTCCCTTCCGCTCTGCCGAGAACAAGTTCGCCGCGCTTTCGGCCCATGACGCCCTGGTGCAGACCTCGGCGGCGCTGCGAACCCTCGCCGGAGCGCTCATGAAGATGGCGAATGACGTGCGCTGGCTGGCGAGCGGCCCCCGCAACGGCATCGGCGAAATCACCATTCCGGAAAACGAACCGGGCAGCTCCATCATGCCCGGCAAGGTCAACCCGACCCAAAGTGAAGCCCTGACGATGGTCGCTACCCGCGTCTTCGGCAACGACGCGACCGTCGCCTTTGCCGGAACGCAGGGCAACTTCCAGCTCAACGTGTTCAAGCCGGTGATGGTGCACGCGGTCCTGGAGAGCATTCGCCTGATCGCGGACGCCTCCCTCGCTTTCAACGACCACTGCGCGGTGGGCATCGAGCCGAACCTGGAAAAAATCGAGCACAACCTCAGCATCAACCTGATGCAGGTCACCGCCCTGAACAAGCACATCGGCTACGACAAGGCCGCCGCCATCGCCAAAAAAGCCCACAAGGAGGGCACCAGCCTGAAGGAAGCGGCCCTCGCCCTGGGCTACGTCACGGAAGAAGAGTTCGCCAAGTGGGTGGTGCCGCTGGACATGACCCACAGCTGAGACGGACTCCGATGGAACCGTTGACGCCCTAAACCCGCCTTCACCCCTGTCTCGCCCGGCCAGGCGAGGCGCCGCGCAGGCTGGGGCCATGACCGATGACACCCAGAACAAGGGCTACGACCCCGCTCAGACCTCCCCCGCCGAGGGCCAGAGCCACCCCATCCCCGATGCGGCACGGGGCCAGGACCCTGGCATCGACCCTGCCGACAAGGACCAGGCCGCCGAGGGGGGCCGGGACGAGGCCGGGGGGGCGGGTGCCGACCGCTCCAGCACGGCCCGTGACTGAAGGGGCGGGGCCGACCCTGAACGCAGCCTGCCCTCCCCAGGAGCGGGCCGCCCTGCTGGCTTGGGTGGCGGAGCGGTTGCGCGCCGAATACGGCGAGCGGCCCCTGGTGCCCCGCCGCGCCCCCATGCACGAACTCATCAGCACCATCCTCTCTCAGCGGACCACCCACCAAGACGAGGAGGCCGCCTACGCGGAACTCGTCGCCTTAGGAGACTGGGACACCATCGCCGCGCTGCCCACCGAGGTGGTGGCGCACGCCATCCGCCGCAGCAACTACCCGGAGAGCAAGGCCCCGCGCATCCAGGCCACCCTGCGGGCCATTCGGGAGCTGCGGGGCGGGTACGACCTCGACTTCCTGGCCGAGTGGCCCCTCGACGCGGCCCTGAAATGGCTCACGGCCCTGCCCGGCGTGGGCGTGAAGACAGCCTCGCTGGTGCTGCTCTTCAACTACGCGCGGCCCGTCTTTCCGGTCGACACGCACGTTCACCGCATCAACACGCGGGTGGGCACCATCCCCGGATGGGCGAGCAGGCCGCGCACCGGGCGCTGCTCGCGCTGCTGCCACCCGACCCGCCGCACCTCTACGAGCTGCACGTCAACCTGCTGCGGCACGGCCAGCGCGTCTGCACCTGGAGCCGACCCCGCTGCCCGGCCTGCGTGCTGCGCGAGCGCTGCGACGCCCACGCGATTTACGGCAACAACGTGCCGAGCTTCAGCGAAAAGCCCGCCAAAGCCTGAGCCTCAGCCCGGCAGCTCAGCCCCGCTCGCGCTCGCGCAGCACGAGTTGAATCAGGCCCAGGGTGACGAGTTCGCCTTCCTCCGGGCGCACGGGGCGCAACGCTTCGACCTCGAAGCGGCGCGAAAAGAGGCTGCGGCGCTTGCGCACGCGGAAAGCGGGCGTGCCGGCGGCGTCGCGCACGGTGTAGGTCGGGTTGACGAAGTAGTCAAAGACCGCCGCCACGACGTCCCCGACGAGGGGCACCGCCCCGATGACGCCCTCCAGGACGCTGAGCCAGGGATGGTCGTCCCGCAGGGTAAAGGCGAGGTCGCCGCTCGCGCCGAGCAGCTCGTAGCTTGCCCCCCACAGGGTCCGCATCCCCTGGGCTTGCAAGGCCCCCACCGGGGAGCCGTCCGCCCGGCGAATCAGCCGCCGCGCCCGCCAGTCGAGCGCCCCGGCCATCAGCCCCTGCGCCCGGATGCCGTGGGTCTGCACCCGGCGGGCCTCGTCGGAGTACACGCGCACCTCATCGCGGACGCTGAAGAACTTCTCCTTGACGACGGCCACGAGCCGCCCCTCGGCGTCGGTGACGCGCAGCTCGGTGAGCAGGCTGAACTTGAACTCCAGGGTGAGGGGAAAGGTGGGGTTCACGCCCTCCGGTACGGCCCTATCCGGAGGCAGGTTCCCAGAGGTCAAAGCGGGTGCCCCGGCCCACCCCCGCCGCCGCCGCCCACACCCCGGCGGGTTGGGGCTTGCGGGCTTCTGGCTGCACGGTGCCCACGGTGACAGCTCCCTCGCCGCAAGCGACGGTGAGGCCGTCCGCGCCCACCTCCAGCACCTCGCCGGGCTGTCCCTGCCCCGCCGCCACCCTCAGGCCCGACAGCTTGAGCCGCGCTCCCCGCAAAAAGGCGGTCGTCTGCGGCCAGGCGGCGACCCCCCGGTACCGATTGACGACGGCGGGCGCGGGGTCGGTCCAGCGGACGAAGCCGTCTTCCTTGGTCAGCAGCGGGGCGTGGGTGGCCCGCGCGTGGTCCTGCGGGGTGGGGGAGAGGTCGGGCAGCCGGGAGAGGGCCGTCACGACCAGGCGGGCGGCCTGCTCACTCAGCGCGTCCGACAGCTCCAGGCTGGTCCACTCCGGCGCGATGGAAAGTTCCTCTTGCAGGAGGATTGGCCCGGTGTCCAGCCCCTCCTCGGTCTGCATGACCGTCGTGCCCGTGACCGTCTCGCCCGCGATGAGCGCCCACTGGATGGGGGCGGCCCCGCGGTACTTCGGGAGGAGGCTGGTGTGGGTATTGAGGAAGCCGTACCGGGGCACCGCCAGCAGCTCGGTGGGCAGAATCTTGCCGTAGGCGCAGGTGACGGCCACATCCGCGCCAGAGTCGCGCAGCCGCTGCACAAAGGCCGCGTTTCCGCGCAGCCCCCGGGGCTGGGCGAGGGGCAGCCCCCAGTCGGCGGCGCGGGCCGCGACCGGGGGCGGCGTGAGCCTCAGGCCTCGGCCTACCGGTTTGTCGGGCTGCGCGACCACGAGGACGACCTCGAAGTGCTCGCGGATGGCGTCCAGCACGGGCAGGGCAAAGGCGGGCGAGCCGAAAAAAGCGACGCGGGGCGCGAACGTCACTCGGTTCGCTCCCGCCCCGCCCGTTGCCGCTCGGCGAGTTCGGCGAGGAACTGTTTGGCCTGGCGCTGCATCGCCGCGAGTTCCTTGCGGTAGTCCTCGGTGACCTCCGGGGGCAGGCGGTCGAGGAAGAACACCCCGTCGAGGTGGTCGAGTTCGTGCTGAAAGACGCGGGCGAGGTAATCGTCCGCCTCCAGCGTGCGCTCCTGGCCTGCCAGGTCGGTATAACGCACCTGCACCGCGCGGGCGCGGGGCACCCCTTCTTCATAGATGCCGGGAATGCTCAGGCAGCCCTCCTGGTAGGAGCGGTCCTTTTTCTTGTCGATGACGGTGAGGACCGGATTGAGCATCACGAACTCGCGCAGGACGCGGGACCGCAGGGGCTTTTCGCCACCCTCGTTTTCCTCTTCGTCGTCCTCGTACTCGACCGCCACGAACAGCCGCACCGGGAGGCCCACCTGTGGGGCAGCAAGACCCACCCCCCGCGCCTCGAACATCGTCTCCAGCATGGTGTTCGCGACCTCGCGGACGGTCTGGGGACCAAAGCCGGGGACAGTCAGCGTGTCGCCCGGCCCCACCGGCTTTGCCTTGCGGCGCAGCACGGGGTCACCGTACAGACGAATGGGGTAGATGCGGGGCGGGGCGTCGGTGGCCTTCACAATGCTTCCGTTTTACCAGAGGCCCGCCGGAAGGCTCCTGCACGCGCCCACCTTCGGGGCCGGGCCGGGGCGGCCAGGAGCAGGCTTGATCCCCCTCTCATGCGGCGGCCATGCCCGCTGGCCAGCATCGGAGGGACGCTGTTGGCCCCTTGTTCCGCTTCCTTTTCCCAGGAGGTTCTATGTTCCGCCCCCTTCCGCTGCTGACCGCGCTGCTGCTCGCTGCGCCCGCCGCCGCTCAGACCGCCCCCCAGACGCCCGCCGAGGCCGCTCCCACCCCCACCTTTGCGAGCGCGGCCCAAGCCATCACCGAAGCCCGCCGCCTCGCGGATGAGGCCCGGCGCACCTATCCGGCGGGCAGCGCCAGCATTGACCAAGCCCTGTGGAAGGCGGCGGCCTCGGCGGCGGAGGCGGCGGTCACCCTGGACCCCGGCAACGTGGACGCCCTGCGCCTGCGCGCCCAGCTCTATACCGAGGTGGGCTTCTGGCGTCAGGCCGAGCTGAGCTGGGCGGCCCTCTTCCGGGTCGCGCCCGCCAGCCCCGGCAGCGCCGACGCGCGGGGGGCCGCGACCGCCCAATACCACCTGGGCTACGCGGCCTACACGCGGGGGCAGCCCGCACAGGCGGCGGCCTCCTTTGCGGCTTGTCTGGAACTCGACCCTGCCAGCGTTCCCTGCGCGACCTGGGCGGCCCGCACTGCGCTGGAGTCGGGCGACTATGCTGGGGCGCTGCGGCTCTATGACCGGGCGCTTGAGCTTGCCCCCAGCGACCGCACCCTGACCTATTTCCGCGGCCTGGCCGCGAATGCCTCGCGCTACGGCCCCGCCGCCACCCGCGCCTTTAGCCGGGCCTACGGGGAGCTGGAAGCGGGCCGCCGGGCACAGGCCCTCGCCGGATTCCTGGAAGCGACCCGCAGCGCCCCCAACTTTGCGGAGGCTTGGCGCGAGGCCGGACGGCTGGCGCTGGAGCTGGGGGACGCGGCGGCGGCGCGGGCAGCCTACCAGGGGGCGGCGGCCCTGCCCACGGCCACCGACAGCGACCGCTACAACCTCGCCCTCGCGCAGGAGGGCGAACAGTTCGGCTTGCGGGCCGTACAGACCTTCCGAGCCGCCTATGGCCGCTACGTGGCGGGCGACCGAGCCGGGGCCGAGGCCGGATTCCTGGAGGCGACCCGCCTCAGCCCCCGCTATGCCAAAGCCTGGGCGTGGCTGGGCCGGGTGCGCTACGAGGCAAAGAACTACGCGGGGGCGGCAGAAGCGTACGGACAGGCGGTGGCCCTCGACCCGAACGACAAGAGCAGCGCTTACTTCCTGCGGCTGGCCCAGCAGGGCAAGTAAGGGGGCGGCCCTCTCACGGAGGGGGGCGGCGTACCGCCTACGCTGGGGGCATGCGCCGCCTCTCCTTGCTGCTGCCCGCCGCCCTCCTGCTCGCCGCGTGTGGGGCACGGGACGTGAAGCCGCCCGACACCTACGACCTGAGCGGGACCATCCACGGTGACTGGGGGACGAGTCCCCGGCTGCGGCTCGCGCTGGTGGGAGCGGGCTTTCCGGGAAGCGTGACGAACGACGGCAACCAGGCGCAGAACGTGGTGAAGGTGGAGGGCCAGGCCGCTTGGCGCTTTGGCCTCGACCTGCCACGCCGCCCCGCGCTGGCGACCGTGGCAGGTGTCTATCAGGTCATCGCCTACCACGACGCGGACAACAGCGGCGATTACACCCTCGGCGAACCGTTCGCCCGCAACCGCCAGTGGCTGATTTACAGCGAGTTCGGCGGCGAGCTGCCCGCCGTCAAGTTTCCTGGGAGCGACGAGGTGCTCATCGGGGCGACCACCGTCGCGCGGGGCTGGAACCTCTACGACCGCGCGCGGCCCCTCGGCGCGGGCAATCCCCGTCCGGTGACCACCGTGACGGGCTATGACCTGAGCCGCTGAGGACGTTTCCTGCCTACAGGTGCTCCTGAAAAAACGCCACGCTCCGCCGCAGGGCCAGCCCCAGGTTGCGGCTGAGGTTGTGGTCGTCGCCCTCGTAGCGGTAGGCGGTAAAGCTCTGCCCGGCGGCCCGCAGGTCCTCCGCCAGCGCCTGCTGAAAGCTGTACGGCACGTCCTCGTCGTTGGTGCCGTGGTGAAGCTGGAGGGGCCGCCCATTGAGGTCCTCCAGGGAGGCATTGGGGCTGAGCGCCCGCAGGTAGCGGCGACTCAGGGGGTCGAGGGTGGGCCGCTCCTCGTCCGGTCCCCGGCCCCAGTCGGTCGCCAGCACGTCGTATCCGGCGACCACGCCCGCCCACAGCGAGGCTGCCCGCAACTCGCGGTCGACGAGCATCGCCCGCAAGGAGAGCTGAGCGCCCATGGAGTGGCCCCACAGCCCGATGCGGCCCCGGTTGACCCTGGGGTCGCGCTTGAGGCTGGCCGCCGCGTTGAGCACGTCCACCGTATAGCCGGGGTCGTTGTAGCCGCCCGTCGCCTCACCCTCCGAGTCGCCGTGGCCCCGGTAGTCGCTCTTGAGGGTCACAAAGCCCGCCCGCGCGAAGGCGTCCTGATAGGCCACGTAGCGCTCGGTCGTGCGGTAGACGTCGGGCGGAATATACCCGTGATTGAAGACGATGGCGGGCCAGCCCCCCTGAGGCGGCGTGCCGTTCGGGACCGTCAGCAACGCATAGATGGTCAGCCCGTCCGACTCGTAGCTCACGACCTGCCGGGTGTAGTTCACGCCGGGGGGGAGCGTCTGCACGACCGTCAGCGCACTGCCGGGGTATTCCCGCGCCCGCAGCGCCTGGATGCTCACCGGCTGCTGGGCGACGAGCCGTTCCAGCGCGGCATCGGTGAGGCCCCCCCGCACCCCCCTCGGCGCGGGGGTGTTCGGGGTGGGGGCGTCCGGCTCGCCCGTCGGTGCCCTCTGCCCAGTCCAGGGGACCTCAAAGGGGAGGGAGAAGGGCAGGCGCTCCGTGCCCACCAGGGCGATATACCCCGCACCGAGGGCCAGCAGCAAGAGCAGCAGTTGGAAAAGTCGCCTCATCGGAGGGGACCACCCGCCTTCACAACCGCGCCTTGAAAAAGGCCACGCTGCGGGCCAGCGCCGTTCCCAGATTGCGGGTCAGGTCGTGGTTGTCGCCGGGGTAGACGTAGCTCTGCACGGGCTTTCCCGCCGCCCGCATCTGCGAGGCGAGGCGCTCGTGAAAGAGCAGGGGCACGTCCGCGTCGGCGGTGCCGATGTGCAGTTGCAGGGGGCCGCCGAGGTCTTTCAGGTACGAGTTGGCGCTCAGGCCCCGCCAGAAGGTGGGGTTGGCCTCCGGCGTGCCGTACTTGGCGACCGCCTTTTGCCGCAGCTCTAGCACTCGGCGGGGGATGGAGGCGGGAGGAACGTTGTTCCAGTCGTTCAGGATGGTGCTGTAGTCGCCCACCACCCCAGCCCAGATGACCCCGGCTTTGAGGCGCGGGTCAATCACCATCGCCCGCAGCGTGAGGAAGCCGCCCATGGAGTGGCCCCACATGCCGATGCGGTCCCCGTTGACGCGCCCATCGCGCCTCAGGCTGGACACCGCGTTGAGCACGTCCGTCGTGTAGCCGGGGGCGAAGTAGGCCCCCAGCGCTTCTCCCTGACTGCCCCCGTGGCCTCGGTAATCGCTCTTGAGGGTCACGAACCCGGCGCGGGCAAAGGCGTCCTGGTAGGCGACGTAGCGCTCGGTCGTGCGGTAGACCTGGGGCGGAATATAGCCGTGGTTGAAGACGATGGCGGGCCAGCCCCCCTTCGGCGGGGTGCCGTTCGGGACCGTCAGCAGGGCGTTAATCCGCAACCCCTCCGAGAGGTAACTCACGACAAAGCGCCGGTAGTTCATCCCCGGCGCGAGGGTTTGCCGAACCGTGAGGGCGCTGCCGGGGTAGCTCTTTTGCCGGGCGGCGGCGATGCTCATCTGCGCGGCGTCTGCCGAGGCGAGGGCGGCAGCCGACTGCGCCCCGGCGGGAGCGGCGAGGCTCAGGGTACCCAGCAGGGCGAGGCTGGGAACAAAGGGGCGGGTCACCCCCTCACCCTACGGGAGGGGAGCGAAAGGGACCGGAAGGAGGGCTACGCTCGCCGGTCTCCGGGAGTGCCCAGCTTTAGACTGGCCGGGATGCTCTGGACTCGGCCCGTGACCATGCTGCGGTTGCTCGCGCTGCTGCTGCTCAGCGAGCTGGTGCGGACCGGGCTGCTGGTGTCGGTGCTGCCGCAGGCCGCGCCGGGACTGGGCTGGGGTCCGGCAGCGCTGGGCCTCGTCGTGGGGGCGCACTACCTCGCCGACGGGCTGGCCAAGGGGCCGCTGGGCTGGCTCGCGGGTCGCCTGGGGCTGGGGCGGGTGCTCGCGCTGGGGGCCGCGCTGGGGCTGGGGGCCGTCCTGGGGGCGCGGCTCGCGCCTGGCCCCGCTTGGGGGGCACTCGCGGCGGCGGTGTGGGGGCTAGGCTACGCCGCCCTGTGGCCCGGCGTCATGAGCATGTCGCAGGCGCTGGCCCGGCCCGGCTACGCGGCGCGGGCGCTGGCGCTGTCGGGGGTGGCCGTGGCTCCCGCCATCCTCGCGGGCGTGCTGGGGGTGGGACCGCTGATGGCGGCGCGGCCAGAGACGGCCTGGGCGCTTCTCGCGGGGGCGCAGGGGGCGGCGCTGCTGCTCGCCCTGGGTGGGCTGGGCCTGCGCCTCCCGGAGGCGAACGCCCCGGCAGGCAGCGTGTGGCGCGGCTGGCGGCGGGTGGCCACCCTGCTGCCCGCTGCCTTCGCGCAGACCCTCGCGCCGGGCCTCTTTGTGCCGCTGCTCTACCCGCTGCTCGCGCGGCTGGGGCTGGGGCTGGGGGACCTGCTGGGGCCGGGGCTGCTCGCGCTCGCGGGCTTTGGAATAGGCCTCCCCCTTGCCGGGCGGCTGGCCGACCGGGCGCACCCCCGCCGGGCGCTGGGGCCGGGCCTGCTTCTCCTCGCGCTCACCTTCGCGCTGGCGGCACCGCCGGGGCTAGAAGCCCGCCTCCTCCTCCTCGCGCCCCTGCTGGGGCTGGGGTACGGGGCTTTTCTTGCCGGATGGAACGGGCTGGTGGGCCGAGTGCTGCCCCCCGCGCACCGCGCCGCTGCCTGGGGCACCGTGATGGCGGTCGAGGCGCTGGGCTTCGCCCTCGGCCCGGTGCTGGGGGGCCTGACCTGGGCCGCCGCCGGGCCGGGGGGGGTGTTTGCGCTGGGGGCCGCCGTCTTTGTGTTGGCGGAAGGGTACTACCTGTGGCCGGGGCGAGCGGCCCTGCGGGGGTCCCCCCAGGCGGACGGGACTGTTTAGTCCCAGTTTAGCCCCAGGGGGTCACAGCGCTGCTGGGTCTACCAGGAGGGGCGACTCGCTCTCAAAGGCTTCTGCGTAGCGCACGCGGGCGAGGGTGCCCCAGTACGTCATGCGGGCGCGGCGGCGCTCCACGATTTCGGGGGTGACCGTCTCGGAGACCTCCGCCCCCGTGAACTGGCTGGCATGGGCACGGACGGCGGCCTCCCACTCTTCCTGAACCCCGCCGACGTCCACCAGCAGGTTGGCCTGGATGTCCGCGTTGCCCTGGTAGAGCAGCACCCGCCCCACCCGGTGGGCCTCGCCGGGCACCTCGGCCCGCCGCAACGCCGCGAGGTGCACCGCTCGCCGCGCCAGGTGGTAACTCCCGAAGTGGTCGGGGTGGCGGTCGCGGTGGTGGGGTACCAGCAGCACGCGGGGCCGCACGGCCCGCAGCGCCGCTGCGAGCGCCTCCGCCCCGGCGGGCGTGTCGGCCAGGCCGCCGTCCGGCAAACCGAGCTGACCGCGCCAGGCGAGGCCCATTACCGCTGCCGCCGCCACGCACTCGGCCTCGCGCTCCTGCGGGCTGCCCTGGGTGCCCCGCTCGCCCCGCGACAGTTCGAGGATGCCCACCGCCCGCCCCGCTCGCGCCAGCCGAATCAGGGTGCCGCCCGCCCCAATCTCGGCGTCGTCGGGATGGGGAGCCAGACACAACCAGTCCAGCGGCTGCGCCGCGCCGTACACCGTGCGGAAGGGGAGGGGCGTCATGGGGGCAGGATAGGCCAGCCGCGCTCACAGCTCCCCTCGCCCACCCAATAAAAAACCGCCCACGGGGGGCGGTGATGCTGAACACTCTAGCGCGCTATTCAGCCGGGGTCAAGGCTATGCCGGGAGGGGCCTCTCCCCAGCGGGGAAGGACTTGAGGTCGGCGGGGGCATCCGGGTCCGCGATGGCGTCCCGGTCGCGCCAGTTCAGGACATCCCCTTCTCTCCGCACCCGCCGGGTCAGCGCGAGGTCGAGGTCGCGCACCAGCCAGCCGGGAACGCCCCAGTCGCTCTCAGCGAGGATGCCGCTGTCGGGGAGGCCGCGGTCAGCGGGGGCGTAGAGGGCGGCTTTCCCGACCGCCGTCTCGACCGCGTAGGTCCAGCTCGCGTCGGCGAGCAGGGGCGCGTGCAGGGCGTAGCACTGGTTTTCCAGGGCGCGGGCCATGCTGCCGACGCGGACGCGGGTATACCCGGCGGGGGTCCCGGTAAAGGACGGCACCACCAGCAGCTCGGCTCCGCCTTCCGCCAGCCGCCGCGAGAAGTCCGGAAACTCGCTGTCGTAGCAGATGGCCACCCCGAAGCGCAGCCCCCCCACCGCAAAGACCTGTGCCCCCTCGCCGGGCGAGATGGCCCATTCTTCGGCTTCAAAGCGGGTCATCCGCCGCTTGTCCTGATGGCCAAGGGTGCCGTCCGGCCCGAACACGTAGGCCCGGTTGACATAGCCCTCCTCCCGCGCTACCGGAACGCTGCCCGCCACCAAGGCGACCCCGTGCTCGCGGGCCAGGCGGGTGTGCAGCGCGAGGAAGTCCGGCAGCAGCGCCTGCAAAGCGGGGCGCATCCCCAGGATGTCGTGGTGCAGGGCGGGGGGCAGCAGCCCAATCAGCTCCAGCGCCGCGTACTCCGGAAAAACCAGGAGCTGCGCCCCCTGCCCGGCGGCCTCCGCTACCCAGCGCGAGAGCTTGTCAGCATAGGCCTCCCAGTCGGGCAAGCGGTCTACCGGGTAGGCCGCCGCCGCCACCCGCACCACGTCCGTCGTTACCGTCATGGGGGCAAGATACCCCCCGCCCCACCCCGCCGCGGGTTTCTCCGCCGAGGACGAGTGGGCCGGAGCGGGGAGTGTATGCTGGCTCTCAGCCCGCTCAGCCGCGGCAGCCGGGGAGGTGCGCCTTATCACGCAGGAAATCTGGGCGGACGTGCTGAGGTACGTCCGCGACAATATCTCGGAAGTCGAGTACAAAACCTGGATTGCCCCCATGAAAAATCTGGGGGTACAGGGCGGCTCGCTGGTGCTGGGGGTCCGCAACTCCTTTGCGCAGGAGTATGTGCGGCGGCAATACCAAACGCTGCTCGAAGACGCCCTGCGTGACTTGGGGGCCGAGAATCCGCAGGTCACCTTTCAGGTGCTGCCCGCCGTGCAAGAGGCGATGATTCTGCCCCAGGACCCGCCACCCCCACGCCCTGGGCCGGGGGGCAGCGCCGCGCCTGCGCCTGCCCCCGCCGACAACCGCAAATCTCTGAATCCCAAGTACACCTTCGAGAACTTTGTGGTGGGTCCCAACAACAATCTTGCCCATGCGGCAGCCCTGGCGGTGGCCGAGTCGCCCGGCAAGGCCTATAACCCGCTGTTCATCTACGGCGACGTGGGCTTAGGCAAAACGCACCTGATGCATGCGGTGGGACACTACCTTGCCGAGCGCTTTCCCGACAAGCGCATTGAGTATGTCTCCACCGAGTCCTTTACCAACGACCTGATTAACGCGATTCGGGACGACAAGATGACACCGTTTCGCAATCGCTACCGTTCGGTAGACCTGCTGCTCGTCGATGACATTCAGTTTCTGGCCGGAAAAGAGCGCACCCAAGAAGAGTTCTTTCACACCTTCAACGCGCTTTATGAAAATCACAAGCAGATTATCCTGAGTTCGGACCGTCCTCCCAAAGACATTCAGACCCTCGAAGGGAGGCTGCGCAGCCGCTTCGAGTGGGGCCTGATTACTGATATCCAGTCACCAGAGTTTGAGACGCGGGTGGCGATTTTGAAGATGAATGCCGAGCAAAGCCGCCTGACCATCCCCCAGGAAGTGCTCGAACTCATCGCCCGGCAGGTCACGAGCAATATCCGCGAGTTGGAGGGGGCGCTCGTGCGGGTGGTGGCCTATGCCAGCCTCAACAATGTGCCCCTGTCGCGGGTGGTGGCGGCCAAAGCCCTGAGCAACGTCTTCGCGCCGCAGGCCGTCAAGGTCGAGATGATGGACGTCCTCAAGGCGACGGCGGCCCATTTTGGCCTTTCCGCCGACCAGATTCGCGGCTCAGGGCGTGCTCGCGAGGTCGTCGTGCCCCGGCAGGTTGCCATGTACCTCGTGCGCGAGCTGACCGAACACTCCCTCCCCGAAATCGGCCAGTTCTTTGGCCGCGACCACTCCACCGTCATGCACGCTGTCGCCAAGGTGGGAGAACAGATGGGCAAGGACTCGGAGCTGACAGCGGCAGTTCAGGCGCTGCGAAGCCAGCTTAAGGATGTGGAAGATGAGCAAAAATAGGCGTAACTTCATGATTATTTACGCTTGTAGGCAAAAAAGTTCCAAATTTCGTTCCAAATGGGTGTGCACACTTTCACAATCTGTGGACAAACCTGTGGATAAGTCGCCAAACCTGTGGATAAGTCGCCGTTTTCTGTGGATAAAATTGTGGATAAGTAGGCCAGTTATCCACAGGCTCTTACCCCCTGTGGATAACTGGCGAGTTATCCACAGGTTATCCACAGGTTTTTGGAGTTTTCCACAGGAGGCTGTGGATAAAATTTCCCGCTCTGGGAGAGGCTTCAAGCAGGTTTTCCACAATATCCACAGGCCCTACTACTACTACTACTAGTTTTTAAGTTTTTAGAAACAGGAAAAGATAGACCCCTCCAGGGGGAAAGGTGGAAGATGAGAGCGCACGTCACCAAAAAGATTCTCAGCGAGGCCCTCGGCCTTCTCGAACGGGTCATTCCCAGCCGCAGCAGCAATCCGCTTTTGACGTCCCTGAAGGTCGAAGCGAGCGCCGAGGGTCTGACCCTTAGCGGCACCAACCTCGAAATCGATCTGTCTTGCTTTGTCCCCGCCGAAGTGCAGGACCCGCGACCCCTCGTCGTGCCTGCGCACCTGTTCGCGCAGATTGTGCGGAACCTGGCGGGAGAACTCGTCGAGTTAGAACTCGCGGGCCATGAACTCGCGGTGCGGGCGGGTGGCAGCGATTTCAAACTGCAGATTGGCGATTTTGAAGCCTATCCGCCGCTGTCATTTCCGAACCACGCCGACGTGAGCCTTGACGCCGCCGAGCTGTCGCGGGCGCTGGGCAGCGTGCGCTACGCCGCAAGTAACGAGGCGTTTCAGGCTGTTTTCCGGGGCATCAAGCTGGAGCACCGCGCGGAATCGGCCCGCGTGGTCGCGTCGGACGGTTACCGAGTGGCCCTGCGCGACTTTCCAGCGAGCGGGGCCGGGAGGAGCCTGATTATCCCCGCCCGCAGCGCCGACGAGCTGATTCGGGTGCTGCGCGACGGCGAAGCCCGGTTCACCTACGGGGAGGGGATGCTCAGCGTCACGACCGAGCGGGTGCGGATGAATCTCAAGCTGCTGGACGGCGAGTTTCCAGACTACGAGCGGGTGATTCCCAAAGACATCCGCTTGCAGGTGACCCTGCCCGCCACGGCCCTCAAAGAGGCGGTGGGCCGCGTAGCCGTGCTCGCGGACAAGAACGCGAACAACCGGGTCGAGTTTCTGGTCTCGGAGGGCAAGCTGCGTCTTGCCGCCGAGGGCGACTATGGCCGTGCCCAGGACACCCTCGACGTAGTGCAGGGCGGGGCCGAACCGGCGATGAGCCTCGCCTTTAACGCCCGGCATGTTCTCGACGCCTTAGGACCCATCGAGGGAGAAGCCGAGCTGCTCTTCTCCGGCTCTACCAGCCCCGCCATCTTCCGCGCGAGCGGGGGGGGCGGGTACATGGCGGTTATGGTCACGCTGCGGGTCTGAGGGGCCTCCCAGGGGCCGCACGGGGCCTTGCTCCGGAGTCCCCGCCGTGCCCTGTCAGGCTCTGCACCCGTTTGCCCGTATAGTGTCAGCGATACACCTTCCCGTGCGGGGAAGGGCAGCCCAGGAGGTCCCAGCATGAACATCGAGAAAGTGACGGCCCGTGAAGTGCTCGACTCGCGCGGCAACCCCACGGTGGAAGCCGAGGTGCACCTGGACAGCGGGGTGTCGGGCCGCGCCATCGTGCCGTCGGGGGCGAGCACGGGCACCCACGAGGCGCTCGAGCTGCGCGACGGCGGCGAGCGCTACGGCGGCAAGGGTGTCTTGAGGGCCGTGCAAAACGTGCGCGAAGCCCTCGGCCCCGCCGTAGTGGGCCTCGACGCTTCTGACCAGGGGGCCATAGACGCCGCGCTGCGGGCGGTCGATGGCACTCCCAACAAGGGCAAGCTGGGTGGCAACGCGATTTTGGCGGTCAGCCTCGCGACCGCGCGGGCCGCCGCCGCTGAGCTGGGTGTTCCCCTCTACCGCTACCTGGGCGGCAGCAACGCCAAAACGCTCCCGGTCCCGATGATGAACCTGATTAACGGCGGGGCACACGCCGACAACTCCGTCGATTTCCAGGAGTTCATGGTGATGCCTGTCGGTGCGCCGAGCTTCCGCGAGGCGCTGCGCTACGGTGCGGAAACCTTCCACGCCCTCAAGAAGGTGCTGTCTTCGCGGGGCTACAACACCAACGTAGGCGACGAGGGCGGCTTTGCCCCCGACCTGAAGAGCAACGAGGAAGCCCTGGAGGTGCTCCTCGAAGCCATCGAAAAGGCGGGCTATGAACCGGGCAAGGACATCGCCATCGCCCTCGACCCCGCCGTGACCGAGCTGTACCGGGAGGGCCAGTACCACCTGGACAGCGAGGGCCGGAGCCTCTCGACCGCCGAAATGGTGGACTTCTGGGCGGACTGGGCGGGCCGTTATCCCATCGTCTCCATCGAGGACGGCCTCGCGGAAGACGACTGGGAGGGCTGGCAGCAGCTCACGGCCAAGCTGGGTGACCGAGTGCAGCTCGTCGGGGACGACCTCTTCGTGACCAATCCGGAGCGCCTCCAGCGCGGCATTGAGACGGGCGTCGGGAACGCGATTCTGGTCAAGGTCAACCAGATTGGTTCTCTCACGGAGTCGATGGACGCCATTGAACTCGCCAAGCGCAGCCGCTACGGCACCATCATCAGCCACCGCTCTGGCGAATCCGAAGACCCCTTTATCGCTGACCTCGCCGTTGCCACCAACGCCGGACAAATCAAGACCGGCTCGGCCTCCCGCTCGGACCGCATCGCCAAGTACAACCAGCTCCTGCGCATTGAGGACGCGCTGGGAGACGCGGCGGTATACCTGGGGCGGCGGGCGCTGAGGTAAGACACGGCGGTCAGCGGTCAGCAGCCCTGAGAGCTGACGGCTGACCGCTGACCCCTGACGGCTTTTCTGGAACTGATTCCAAAGCCGTTTTCTCAGCCCTCAGGGAAGGAACGACCATGAAACATGTCGACAGAGCCACCAAAATCGTCGCCACCATCGGCCCGGCGAGCCGCGACCGCGAGGTGTTGGGGCGGATGATGGACGCGGGGCTGAATGTGGTGCGCATGAACTTCAGCCACGGTGACCCCGAAGACCACCGCCAGACCGTGCAACTCGTGCGCGAACTTGCCGCCGAGCGGGGGGTTGCCATCGGTATTCTGCAAGACCTGCAAGGCCCCAAGATTCGGGTGGGCCGCTTTCGCGAGGGCCGGGCCGTCTTGGAGGCCGGGGCACGCTTCACCATCACGATGGAGGACGTAGAGGGCGACGATGAGCGAGTGGGGAGCACCTACAAGGGCCTCGCGCAGGATGTCTACCCTGGCCTGACCCTGCTGCTCGACGACGGCAACCTCGCCCTGCGGGTCGACCAGGTGCGCGGCCCCGACATTCACACGACCGTCCTGATTGGTGGCGTGCTGAAGAACAACAAGGGCATCAACGTGCCTGGCGCGGACCTTTCGGTTCCGGCCCTCACCGAAAAAGACGTGCAGGACATGGAGTTTGGGGCCGCGCTGGGGGTCGACTGGGTGGCGCTGTCATTCGTGCGCTCGCGGGATGACCTGCTGCTCGCTCGGCACTACCTCGCCCGCTTCGGCAGCCGCGCGAAGCTGATGGCCAAAATCGAAAAGCCGCAGGCGGTCGAGCGCTTCGGGGAGATTTTGCGCGAGGTGGACGGCATCATGGTCGCTCGTGGGGACCTTGGCGTCGAGATGCGCCCCGAACAGGTGCCCACCATCCAAAAGCGCCTGATTCGCCTCTGCCGCGAGGTCGGCAAGCCGGTCATCACCGCGACCCAAATGCTGGAGAGCATGATTGCCCTGCCTCGGCCCACCCGCGCCGAGGCGTCGGACGTGGCCAACGCCATCTACGACGGCACCGACGCCGTGATGCTCTCGGCGGAGTCGGCGGCGGGGCAGTACCCGGTTGAGGCGGTCGCCATGATGGACCGCATCGCCCGCGAGGCCGAAGCCAGCGAGCACTACGACCTGATCCAGCGCCAGACCGTCGTGGAGACCGAACTCGCGCAGGATTCTATCGCCTACGCCGCTTGCTCCATCGCCGAGAAGCTCGAAGCGCCCGCCATCGTGACCTTTACGAGCACGGGCGGGGCCGCCACCCGCGTCGCCAAGTACCGCCCCCGACTCTCCATCCTGGCGCTGACCCCCAACGAGCAAACCCGCAACCAACTCGCCCTGAGCTGGGGCGTCTCGCCCATGCTGAGCGAAGACCCGCACGACACTGACGACATGGTCCGCATCGCCAACGATGAACTGAAAAAGAGCGGCCTGGCCGATGTCGGCGACCGCTACGTCATCACGGCGGGCGTGCCCTTTGGGGTGCGCGGCACCACCAACATGCTGCGCGTCGAGCGGCTGCGCGAGGAAGACCTGAGCACCCGCGTCTAACACTTCCCCCGCCAACAAGGCTGCCCCTGTCAGGTTGCTGTCAGGGGGCAGCCGCATTTTTATCCACAGGGAGCGGGTTTTTCCACAGGCGGGGTGTGGATAACTTGGAGCCGCCAGCTTGTTCTGCTCATGGCTGGCGGCTTACCCCTGCGGCAGCAGCCGCACAAAGCGGTCTTTGCCCTTTTGGAGGACGACGCCCCCCGCCGGAAGTTCCACCGTGGCTTGGGGGTCGGTGAGGGGTTCGCCGTTGAGCCGCAGGCCCCGGTTTTGAATCAACTTTTTGGCCGCGCCGTTGCTGGGTTCCAGCCCCGCGAGGACCGCCAACCGGGTGACGGGATAGCGTCCCCCCTCGCCCGCGAGGTCGGCGGGGACCGGCACGCTGGGCATGTCGTCGGGAATCCCGCCCTTGGCGACCGCCCGAAAGCGGGCTTCGGCGGCGTCAAGGTCGGCCTGCGGGTGCAGCCAGCGCACGACCTCGCGGGCGAGGACGCGGTGCGCTTCGACCGGGTGCCCGGCAAGCAGCTCCTGAATGCGGGCGTCAGGCAGGTCCGTCAGGAGGGTGAAGTAGTTCTCCAGCAGGGGGTCGGGCACCTTCATCAGTCCGGCGAACATGGCGGCGGGGTCATCGGTGAGGCCGATGTAGTTGCCCAGGCTCTTGGACATCTTTTCGGTGCCGTCCAGCCCCACGAGGAGGGGCAGCGTCATCACGACCTGGGGTTCTTGGTCGTAGTCGCGTTGCAGGGCGCGGCCCACGAGGTTGTTAAAAAGCTGGTCGGTACCGCCGAGTTCGACGTCGGCCCGCAGCGCGACCGAGTCGTAGCCCTGGGTGAGCGGGTAGAGCAGCTCGTGCATGGCGATGGGCACGCCGCTCTCAAAGCGCTTTTTGAAGTCGTCGCGCTCCATGATGCGGGCCACCGTGTAATGGCTCGCCAGCCGAATCACGTCGGCGTACCCCATGGGTTCGAGCCACTCGCCGTTAAAGCGCAGCTCCAGCAGCTCCGGGTCGTCGCGCAAAATCAGCTTGCATTGGTCGAGGTAGCTCTGCGCGTTGGCACGGGTTTCTTGCAGGGTCAGGGGCGGGCGCGTCTTGCTTTTGCCGGAGGGGTCTCCAATCATCGCGGTAAAGTCGCCAATCAGCATGATGACCCGGTGCCCCAGGTCCTGAAACTGCCGCATCTTGCGCAGGATGACCGCGTGGCCGAGGTGCAGGTCAGGCCGGGTAGGGTCGGCCCCCAGCTTGACCCGCAGAGGCTGGCCCGTTTCCAGGCTGCGGGCGAGCTTGCGGCGCAGGTCGTCTTCCGAGACGAGGTCCACGACGCCGCGGCTGAGGACGGCGAGCTGTTCGTCGACGGGCAGGTTGGGGCGGATGTCATTCATGGGGACTCCAAAAGGAAGGCGGCGCACTCGCTCTTCTCGCCAGTGCGCCGCTTCGGGGTTGGATTTCAGGCTGTGACGGACCCTCCCACCCTAGCGGCAGGAACGATATGCAAGTCGGGTCAGACGCCTCATGCCGGGCAGCATAGCAAGCCCGGCGGCCTCCCGTAAGCTGGCCCTGTGAAGACGATTCACGAGCTGCGGGCCACCTTGCCCCGCCCCGGTCGCCTGGAGTGGATTGGGCTGCGCGAAGCCCGCCGCGCTCCGGTGCGGAGCGTCCCCGAAGCCGAAGTGCATCCCCTCGTGGGCCTCATCGGGGACCACGGCAAGTTCGCCCCGCCCCGGCTGCGGGCGCTCAGCGGCGAGCGGGGCGAGGAGGCCGCTCCCGCCAACGCGGCCCCGATTCCCGGCGGCCCCGGACGGCGGCAGGTCACATTGATTCAAGCCGAGCACCTGCCCGTCATTGCGGCGCTCGCGGGTCTGGAGCGGGTCACGCCTGACCAGTTGCGGCGCAACCTTGTCGTGAGCGGCATTCCGCTCCTGGCCCTCAAGGAAGGCCGGTTCCGGGTGGGAGAGGTCGTGCTGGAGGCCACCGGGGAATGTCACCCCTGCTCGCGGATGGAAGAGGCGCTGGGGGCAGGAGGCTACAACGCGGTGCGCGGGCACGGCGGGCTAACGGCGCGGGTCCTGCGGGGTGGGGTCATTCGGGTGGGCGACGGGGTGGAGCCAGTGTGATACGCCGTTGCGGTGAGGTGGAGACGAACCCGACCGAAGGAAGAAGCCCTGAAGACCGGCGGGCAAAGGAGGCGGTCGGTCTGAACCGTCCCCCGCTGGACGCCCGCTTGGAGGCCGTGCTGGCGCTGATTCGCGCTGAAACGCACGCCGATATCGGCTCGGACCACGCGCACTTGCCCATCCGCCTCCTGCGGGAGGGGCGCGTCGGGCGCGGCGTGATTGTCGAGCTGAACCCTGGCCCGCTGGCCCTGGCCCGGCGCAACGTGGTCCGCGCCAGACTGGAGGAGGTGTTGGAGGTGCGGGCCGGGGATGGCTTTGGCCCCCTGGTTCCCGGCGAGGTCGAGAGCGCCAGCGTGACCGGGATGGGCGCGGGCACGGTGGCGGGCATCCTGCGCCGGGCGGGTGAACGGTTGCCGCCCGCGCTGGTGCTTCAGCCCAACGATTCGCCCGCCCCCATCCGGGTCTGGGCGCGGGAGCACGGCTATCACCTGCGGGCCGAGCGCTTGGTCGCGGGCTACTGGCCCTACCCGGTGCTGCGGCTGGAGCGGGCTGCGGGCGAGGACCCGGCTTACCGGGGCCTGCCCCTCGCCGCCGCCCTGCGCTACGGCCCCCACCTGCTGCGCGCGGGGTCCGCCCTGCTGCGGCGTCAGGTGTGGGCGGACGTGGTGCGCCTCACGCCCCTCGCCGCCCCTGGCCGCACCGCCCAGACCGAGCTAGAGACGGCGCGAGCGGCCCTCGCGGTGCTGGAGGAGCGGCGCTAGTTTGTGGACAGCGTACGAGCGGTTATCCCCGCACCCGCCAGGGTCAGGGCCACCTGCCCCCCGCGCACGCTCAGCTCGGTGAGGGGGCCAGGCAAGCTCAGGCGGACCCAGCGGCCCAGCGGCAGGATTCCCCCAAAGACGTGGAGCACGCCGCCTTCCTCGTGGGGGGGCACCGCACCCGCCGCATACACCTGCCGGGGACCCGTCGCCGCCCGCAGGCCGAGGGCAAAGGGGGGCGGCCAGGTGTCCGCAGAGGGCGGCGGAGGGGCCAGGTCAAGTCGCAGGGTGACGCTGCAGGGGGCCTGCGCTCCCCAGGTCAGGGTCAGCAGCGGTGCGGGGCCGGGGGGGCCGCGGCGCAGCACCCTCAACACCCCGCACTCGGAAATCAGGCGGTAGCCGCCGGGCGTGTGCTGTTCGTGCCGGGGGTGCTCCTCGCGGGGGGGCGGGGGGACGTCCTGGGGCCGGGGGCCGAGGCCCTCCCCCTGGGGCAGCGCCCGCCAGGGGGGGAGGGCCGCCCGCGCCCGCGCCTCCAGCACCCGGTCGCCTACTCGCCGGGCATAGAGCAGGCTGCGGGCCGGGTCGGTGGGCAAAAGGGCGCGGGCAAGCACCCGCCGCAGCGCCTCCCGGTCCCCGGCGGGCAGGGAGGCGGCCAGGGCGCAGCGGGTTAGCTCGTGGGCAAAGGCCAGCGCCGCCGCCCCGTCTGGGGTGCGGACCCCCAGGGCCGGCAGGGTGAGGCGCTCGGTCGCGGCAACGGGCACCAGCAGCCCCAGCCGCACCCCCAGCGCCAGCGCTTCGCCGGCGGCGTCCCCCAGCAGCGCGGCGGCGAGGTCCGGCGTGACCGGGCCGTACACCTGCGCGAGCTGCGCGAGTGCCCGGCGTTCGGCGGGGGTGCGGGAGGTCAGCGTGCTCAGCAGCACCTCGCTCACCGGAGCGGGGAGGCGGTAATCAGGAGCCGGGGGCGTGCGCTCCAGCAGCGCCTGCACGTAGGGCAGCGAGCCTTCCGAGCACTGGGTGAGGCGCATGGCGAGGATGTCCTGCTCCAGGGCAGGGGTCCGCTCCGGCAACCGCTCGCGCAGCATTCCGCTGACCTCTTCCACCCCCAGGGGCGGCAGCGAGATGATGTGCAGGCGCGGGCCAGCCACCCGCCGCAGCAGGGGGGCCAGGGCGCGGTCGGTGGCGGGGCCGGGCGTGGGAGCCGTCACGACCACGACGAGCGGGCCGGGCAGGTCGAGGGCCAGGCTGACGAGGGGGGTCCACCAGGGGTCTTCGGGCGAGGGGTCGTGCAAGACCAAGAGGAGGGGCACGGGAATACTGCCCAGCAGCTCGGCGAGTTCCAGCAAGCTGTCTGAGTCGGCGCGGCGGGCGGGGGGCGGCGTTGGGCCGTTCCCACCCGCGACACGCCGCAGTTGCAGCTTGAGGGCCATCTGGCACAGCGCCGCCCCGTTTTCGGCGTGTACCTTGACGGTCTGCCAGGGGGTGCCCTGGGTCAGGGCCGCGAGCATGAGCCGCCGCGTTCCGGCCTCGCCCCGCAGCAGCACGAGCTGGGGCCGCTCCTGCGCCCCGGCCAGCACCTCGCGCCACTGGGCATGTTGGTCCGGCCACAGGACCGCGGCGGGGGGCAGCGGGGCGGCGGATTCGGGGGCCTCCAGGCTGACCCCCAGCTCTAAGCCCAGTGCCTCGGCCCGCGCTGCGACCAAGCGCACCCCCTCGCGGTCGCGCCGAGCGGCCAGCGCCGAAGCGGCGCGTCTCAGGCGCGCTTCGACCCGGTCGAGCAGAGCGCTGCGCTGGGCATCCAGCCAGTCACCAAAGGCCGGGGTGCCCAGGTCCTCTAAGCCGCTGAGGGGCAGGCCGCGCAGCACCGACAGCCACTCCAGCAGCTCACTCTCAGAGGCGAAGTGGTCGGGCGTCGCCTCCCAGTCATCAAGGTCGGTGCGGCAGCGCAGCGCGAGCATGGGCTGCCGGGGCGGCAACAGGGTCATGCCGCGCCGCCGCAGCCGCAGCAGCTCGACCCGGAGGTTTCCCAGCGCGTCCGGAGTTCCCCACAGCAGCTCCGCGAGGTGCTCGCGGTGATGAGGTTGTCCCTCCAACACCAGGTAGGTCACCAGCGCCAAGCCCTTTTGAAAGAGGGGCAAGACCTCTGCCCCGTGAACGAGCGTGACATGTCCCAACACCTGGAGCCGCCATAAGCCAGGAAGCTCGGAGCCTTGCGCTGGCGTCGTCATGCTCTACCTCCACGAACCGGCCAGGGCGCACGTGCCCGCATGGAACGGAAAGGACGAGAAGGAGGGAAGCGGAGAAAAAACGCGCCTGTGGCCTCAGTGTACCCTCAAGGTCTCTCGCCGTGAAGGGGGCGTTAACACCCCGTGACCTTCCCTGCAAGGGGGGGTGAAGGTGCAGTAAGGACCATGAGAACCCGGCCTCACCTGCGGCAGATGCAGCGGCATCGCATGAGCGCAGGCGGGCAGAGAGGGCCTGGAGGTGAGGGTCAGATGTTCAGGGGCTGAGGAGGACCATGAATGCTCCCACGGAGCCTTCATTTGTCTGTCACGCGACCTTTCTTACAGTTCGGGCGCACGAAGAACCCGCGGGGACGTGCCCCGGCATTCCCACAGGAGGTCCGATGGCTCAGTGAGAAACGACGCAATCCGGCCCGCTCCCTTCTTCCGCGCCCACTCAGCTCAACCCCCAGGAGACCGACCATGCGCCACCTGATGACCGCTTCTTTGATGCTGCTTGCGGCGAGCGCCGGAGCACAAACCATCAACCCCACCACGGGGTCCGGACCGGACGCCCACAACGTCGGCACTACCACGGCCAGCGTCACCCAGACGGTGAACCTCAAGCTGCCGCAAGCGACCGCGCTGCACCTTGACGTCACCCAACTGGTCTTTGACATCAGCCAGATTGGCAACCAGGACGGCACCTGGTACTGCGCCTATGGCTTTGGTCCGGACGTCAAGCAGACCCTGGGCAACGAGTACTGGAACCAGACCCAGGTGCTGCCGCTGGGCACCTCCTACACGCCCAACCCCAACAAGTTCGGAGAAATCAAGATTAACGCGGGCGCGCAGGTCACCCAGTACCCGGCCATCAAGAAGGACCGGGAAGGCGAACTGGTGCCGGGCAGCAAGGATTACTTCGTCTGCTACCGGGCCTTTATCATCCAGAAGTTCTCCAACGTGGGCGGCTTCAAGCTGAGCGTGCAGCGTGACAACCCCGGTGCGGGCGCGCAGGGCAACCAGATGATGTACATCCAGGACAACCCCTGCGACTTCTGGGGCGGCGAGACCGGTCTGTACGACCTGCCCCCCGCCTCGACCCGCGAGCTGATTCCCCGCCGCATGACGGTGGGCACCACCGGAGCGCGGGCCGCCGCCGCCAGCTTCAGCAGCCCCTCGGCGCGGCCTGCTCGGCCCGCGACCTGCCGTCCCAACACGAGCTGGCTGGATGACCTCGTGGTTGTGGCCGTTGTGATTGACGGCGACAAGGCGGGCGACAACATCGCCACCCTGACCTACACCCTGACCTCCAACACCACGGGCTTCGCCAACGGCGAGGACGACTAACCCCGCGGCGGGGGGGGCGGCGCAGGAGCGCTGCTTTCCCCCGTTCGCTTCTGTTGGCTGCGATGTCCTCAGCACTGCCCACCCCCAGGAGGCCCTCTGCCATGCGTTTCCTCGCCCGACTGCTGACCGGCCTGCTGTGTCTGTGCTGGTTCGTCCTCGCGTCCCTGGCCCTCGCTCAGGGCACCATCGGGGTGGACCCCATCACCCGGCACTACTCGGTCACGCCGGGCCAGACGGTGACGCAGGTCCTGAACATCTACAACCCCAACCAGACCGCCGTGCGGCTGAAGCTGGCCGTCTACCTGACCGACATGAACATCAACGAGGTGGGCGAAAGCCAGTTTCTGCCGGTCGGCAGCGTCAAGGAAAGCAGCGCGCGCTGGACCACCGTGTCGCCAAGTGAGCTGGAGCTGGGCGGCCAGGAAAGCAAGCAGGTTCGCTACACCATCCAGGTGCCCGCCAACGCCTCGCCCGGTACCCACTGGGCCGTCTTGATGTTTGAGGGACAAGAACCGGCGGCGGTGCCGGGCAAGACCCTGGCGAGCTTCCGGCTGCGGGTGGGCCACACCATGTATGTTCACGTGCAGCCCATGACGACCGCCGGGAGCGTGACGGGGATCTTCGAGAGCGTGCCCAAGACCGACACCGGGGTCTACGAACTGGCTGTGCAGTACACCAACTCTGGCAACTCGGCGGTGGCGGTGCGGGGCCGAGTGGAACTGCGCGACGCTGCCGGAACGCTGGTCGCGACCCTTCCGCTGGATGTGGCGGTGGCTCTGCCGGGACGCAACCTGCTCTTGCGTTCAAGTTGGGCGGGTCCGGTTCCCAAAGGCCAGTACACGGCGCTCGTCATCCTGAACAATGGCGAGAAGAACAAGGACATCCTCGCCGAGCATGTCGTCACCCTTCCCTTTGACCTCAAGGCCCCACCCACCGCGCCCGCCGGTGCCGGGGCCGGAGCTGGAGGGCGGCCATGACGGCGCGCCTCCGCTGGAGGGCCGCCTGCCTCGCCCTGGGATGCCTGGGGGGGGCGGCCTTCGCCCAGGGTGGGGGAGGGGGGGGGCCGCTGCCGCTTCCCACGGTGCCGGTGACGGCCCCAGCGCAGACGGACGCCCTGCTGCGGCCTCTCATTCCCGAACTGGTGGTGTTGCGCCGGCCCCCGGCGGGGTCGGTGGCCTTTGACCTGGGGCCGGGCAACTATCCGCCGGCGCAGTTTCCGGCCCGCTACACTGCGCCCCCGCAGGCGTTTGCCGTGTTTTCCAGTTCGCCGCGGCCCTGGACCGTGCAGCTGGAGGTGCGCTCGCAGCCCGATGCCCTGGGCCGCGCCCTCCCGCTCCCCGCGCTGTCCTACCGGGTCAATGGCGGTCCTTGGACGCGGGTCACCCCCGGACCCCAGGTCGTGCTCAGCGGCAGCGGGCCGTCGGGGGGGTGGCTGCCGCTCAATGTCGAGTTCGCGCTGGAACTCACCGGCGCGGAGCCGGGCGGGGCCTACCTCTTTGACCTGACCTTTACCGCCCTGGCGCTGCCCTAAGCGCCGCGTCCCTCTCTGCTTCCCCCTACGTGAGAGTGAGACTTCCATGCAACAGCGCTCCCCACATCCGCCCTCCTGGCCCCCTGCCACGCCCCCTCCCACGCCCACGCCCCGCGCCCGGTGGCTGTTGGGCGGGCTGCTGCTGGCGGCGGTGGCGGCTCCGCTTGGCCCTCCCGCCGCCGCCCAGGCCCAGGGCGCGGGGCCGGCGACCCAGGTCGGAGCACCCACTCTGGAGGCCGCGCCCTCCCGCGAGGCAGCTCCGGGGAGTTACGTCACCCTGACCTTTGCGGCGTCGGGGCAGGGCGAGTACGTGCTGGAGGTCGAGAGTCCGCCCGACTGGGTGCCGGTGACTCGGCGGCGCACCTTGACGCTGCGGGGGCGCACGCTGGTGCCGGTGACCTTTCAGGTGCCGGACTTTGCCCCGGTCGGGCCGTCGCCGCCCCTGGTGCTGCGGATGCTGGCGGGGGGCAACGAGGTGGCCCGTGCTGAGAGCCGTGTGGGGGTACTGGGGCGGGCGCGGGTGGGGCTGCGCGGCCCCCTGAATGTGGAGGCGGCCCCCGGCGAGCGCCTGACTGTGCCGGTGGAGGTTCGCAACCTGGGCAACGAACCCGACACCGTGCGGCTGCGGGCCACCAACGTGGATGGCCGCCCGCGCCTGAGCGTGCCCGAAGTCCGGCTGGCGCCCGGCGAGACCGCCACCGTGACCGTCTCCTTGGAAACCGAATGGGTCTCCGAGGAGTACCGCTACGTCATTTTCCTGGAGGCGGAATCGGCCCGGAATCCGGAGGCGCGGGCCAGAGCGCGGACCGATGTGGTGTACCGCTCGGCGGCGGGGCAGCAGGCCGCCGCGCTGGAGGGGCCGAGCCTGCTGTTTCGGGTGCGCACCTCGGCAGAAGTGGGGGTGACCTGGTCCCCGGCGGGCACCGACTGGACCGTGCGCTACGCCCTCCAACCCACCCTGAGCGGGGCGCTTTCGGATTACGTGCGGGGGCAAGCGGGGGTGTCTGGTCTGTCGGGCGACCGCACGGACCCCCTGCCCTCCCTCGGCTCGACGTCCTTTGGGGTGCAACTGGGGTCAGAGCGCTGGACCGCCAACCTGAGCCTGGGCGCGGGCGGGGGGCGGCTGGACGGCACCGTGCGCTGGGGGGCGTGGCAACTCAGCCCCAGCGCGAGCTATACCCGGCTGCCGGATGGCCGCGCCGCAAGCGTGGGGGTGCGGGCCAGCACCGAGGTTGCGGGCGGGCAGCTTGAGCTGGATGCCGGAACCTTTCTGCTCAGTCGCGGCGAGGATGACCGCCGCACCGACCTCATCGGGGTGCGGTACGTGCGCTCCCTCTTTCCTGGCCTAGACCTCACCCTGGGGGTCGCGGGGGTCGGGCAGGCTGAGGGCGGCGCGTACCGGGGCAACCTGGTCTGGACTCAGGAACTCCGCTATCAGGGCACGGGCTTTGACGTCACCCAGAGCTACCGGGGGGGCCTGGACGGGGTGCATTCCTTCGGGGTGACGGGTGGG
This sequence comes from Deinococcus murrayi DSM 11303, assembly GCF_000482805.1. Lineage (GTDB taxonomy): Bacteria > Deinococcota > Deinococci > Deinococcales > Deinococcaceae > Deinococcus > Deinococcus murrayi. The sequence continues at coordinate 53,174 of NZ_AXWT01000022.1, forward strand.
CTGACGGCCCTCCAGCCCTTTGGGGTGCGGGTGGCCGCTGCCGCGCAGCTTCAGCCGGGCGGCCTGCTCTGGAGCGGGTCGGGGACCCTGCTGTACAGCGGGCCGGGCGGACTGGGGGCCAGCCTCAGCGGGCGGGTGGAGGGCGGCACAGTGCCCGGCACCGAGCTGAAATGGAGCGTGAGCGCCGGGGTCGTCTCGCCGCCCTTCGTGGTGGGGGGCGCGTCCCTGCGGGCGGCGGCCCTGTACACCCTGGCGACCGATGACGACGTGCCAGGAGCGCTCACCCACCGGGCGGCCCTGAGCGTGGGGCTAAACCGCGGCCCGCTGCAGGTGGCGGCCCAGGCTGCTTGGGAACGTAACCCCGAACCAGAGGGGATGCGCGAACAACTCAGTGGGGCCGCGCAACTCGACTACCGCCCCGGCGCAGACGCCTTTGCGGTGCGCTTCACGTTCACTCGCTTGTCCGAGGGAGGGGCAGCCCCGGTGACCACCTCTGGCCTGGGCCTGCGTTGGGAGCGGCAGTGGACGCCGCGCCTCGCGAGCACCTTCGAGTACGGGCGGACCTGGACGGTGCAGCCCCAAAGCGTCGTGACGGCGGACCTCGTGGGGGTGACAGTGGGGGTGCGCGACCTCGGCGTGCAGGGCCTGAACCTCAGCGGAAGCTACCGCTTAGAAGCCCCCCAGGGCCTGGGCGGGGGCGACCTGCGGCACGCCGTGCGGCTGGGGGTGAGCTACGACCTGCGCCGCACCTTTGCCACCCCGGAGGCCGTCGTGAACTTCTTTGGCGGACGGGTGGGCGGCGAGGTGACGGGCGTGCTCTACCGTGACCTCGACCTGGATGGCGAGCGCGGCCCGGACGAGCCGCCCCTGGCCGGGGTGACGGTCGACATCGGGGGGGCGCGGGGCGTTTCGGACGCCGCTGGCCGTTACCGGGTCCGTGCGCCGGTCGGCGAACACGAGCTGAAGTTCCCTGCGGGCCTGCCCGCGACCGTCGAGGCGCTGGCCGTCACGCGGGTCAAGGTGACCGAGAATGGCCGCCTAGAGGAAAACGTGGCCTTTGCCCCTGTCACCCGGCTGGAGGCGGTCATCTTCCACGATGCCAACCGCAACGGCACCCAGGACCCCGGCGAGAACCCGCTGCCCTATGTCGGGGTGGTCCTGAGCGGCCCGGTGTCCCGCCAGAGCCAGTCGGATGCCCGCGGCACCGTGCGGCTGGGAGGCCTTCCCGCTGGGGAGTACACCCTGGCCCTCGACCCGACCCGGCTGCCGGAGGGGTACACGCCCACCGGGGCGGCTCAGACCCTGGCCCTGCGGCCCGGCGAGCCGGTTCCGGCACCGGCGCTGGGGGCAGCGCTGCCCCCGCGCGAGGCCGTGACGACCTTCGTGACGGGGGCACTGGCGGTGTTTGGCCGCCTCACGCCAAGCACGGCCTCGCCGGGCGCGACCCTGACCGTGCAGGTGCAGACCCAGAATGCCCGTTCCCTGCGCGTCGAGGCCTTTGGGCAGGTGCTCACGCCCCCGCTGGGTGCGGAAGGCCGTACCGAAGTCACCCTCACGGTGCCCCCCGCCACCCCGCCCGGCATCTACGACGTGGTCGTGACGGCGGTCGGCGAGGGCACCTCCCGCAGCACCACCCTCAAACTGGTGGTCACCCCCCGCTGAGGGCGGCTGCCGGGCGGGGGGGCGCTCCCCTGTGTTGGAGGCACTACCCCGCCCCCGCTGTTCTGTTTTAAACAGAAAATATGCTAAGATATTCGCATGAAGACCGTTCCTCATATCCTGGAAATCGGCACCCAGCGGCTGCCCGCCAGCGCGGACGGCCTGCTGCATGCCGCGACGGCCCTGCCTGCCCTGGGGGTGCCGCTGCCCACCGACTGGGGGGCTTTTGCCGCCGAACATAACCTACGAAGTCCCCCGCGTGACTTTGGGGCGGGGCCAGAGCCGACGCTGGGCGCGGACGAGTTTGCCCGGCTCGCCTTTAGCCTGGACACCCCCGCCGCCCGGCGCTGGCGCAAGCGGGCGCAGACGCTGTTGGCCCGCGCCATGACCGGGGACGTGCGGCTGGCCGCCGAGATTGCCGAGCGGAGCGCCCACCCCGAAGCCCGGCGCTGGCTGGCCGCCCGGCTGGAGAGCACCGACGCCCGCCGCGAGCTGATGAGCACGGTGGCCCGCCACGGCGGGGAAGGGCGGGTGTACGGGCAACTCGGCTCCATCAGCAACCGCAGCGTGCTGGGCACCGACTCGGCCTCCATCCGCCGCGAGCGGGGCGTGCGCCACACCCGCGACGGCCTGCGCAGCGACGAGCTGCTGCGGCTGGCCTACCTCGACACCGCGACCGCCCGCGCCATCGCCGAGGCGGGTGCCCACGGCAACGAGGCCATCTTGCGCGTCCACGAGGCCGTCGCCCGCCGCGAGCGCGACCTGTGGCGCGACGCCCCCCAGGCGAGCTAAGGGGACCATCCCGCTTCTCATCGAGGTGGGGCAGATAGGGCGGGAAGGCTGGTCTAGAATGCCGCCCGTGCCGCTCCCGCGCCTGCTTCTCGCCTCCCGCGCCCCCTGGGGGGAGGCGGCATGACCCGGCCCGTGCCCGGCACACGAGCGGCGACCTCAGCCCGGCGGGGGGGCGGGGTGCCGCGTACCCTGGTCCGGGCGCTGCTCGCGGAAGCGCTGCGCTGGTACGCGGCGGGGGTGGCTCTCTTTCTCATTCTGCGCTCGACCGACATCCTCAGCACCAGCGTCGGGGCCTTCCTGACGTACGGGGCGACCCCGGCGCAGGCGCTGGCGGTCTTCGGGGCGCTGGCCCCCAACACGCTGAATGAGGCGCTGGTGCTCTCGGTGCCCTTTGCGGTGCTGCTGGCCTTGGGGCGCATGGGGGGCGACAGCGAACTCAAGGCGGCGGCGGCAGGGGGGGTGAGGCCCCTCTCGCTGGTGTGGCCGCTCGCACTGCCGTTCGCGCTCGTGGCGGCGCTGGCCTACTGGAACGCGGGGTACGTGGCCCCCGCGGGGCTGGCCCGCTTTGATGCCGCGTGGTACGACATCTACGGCGGCCCGCAGCCCGCGCCCACCCAAGAGAACTACACGTTCGCGTCGCCAGACGGGTTCTTTTACGCCGGGCGGGTTCGCAGCGAAAATGGCAGCCCGGTCGCCACGCTGGACGGGGTGCTCGTGCAGCGCGGCGACGAGACGATGACTGCTCCGGGCGGCACCTGGGACACCGCCGCTGGGACCTGGACGGTGACGGGCGCGTGGGTGACCCGCCCCGGTCAGGACCCGCAGCCCGCGCCCGGTCCCCTGGTGTTTCGGCAGACGGACCAGCCCCGACCCCCGGCCCCCCCCGCCAAGCAGGTCAGCACCCCGGAGCTGCGGGCGCGGCTGGCGAGCGGCACGGGCACGCCAGAAGAGCGCCGGGTGGACGCTCACCAGCTCGCCGCACGGGTGGCTGACCCCCTCACGGCGGTGATGTTTGCGCTCGCGGCGGGGGCGCTGGGGCTGGGGCTGCGCAACCGGGCGGCGGCCTTTGCGGCGGTGGTGGTCTTTGTGGCCCTCTTCTATGCGCTGTGGGCGACCGCCCCGCAGCTCGCCCGCGTCGGGGCGCTGCCGCCTGCGCTCGCGGCGTGGCTGCCCAACCTGTTTTTCCTGCTGGTCGCGGGCGTGCTGGCCTGGAGGCTGCGGTGAAGCGCTTCGAGCGCTACGTGATCGAGGAAATCCTGCCGCCCCTGGTCGGGGCGCTGCTCGCGATCATCCTGCTGTTGCTGTTGCTGCTGCTGGAGGAAGTCATTGCGCCGCTGCTCGCCAAAGGGGCCAGCGGCCTGCTCGTCGCCCGGCTCGTGGCGCTGAGCCTGCCGGAAGCGGTGGCCCTGGGGCTGCCCATCGCGCTGATGTTCGCCACCCTGCTGGGGCTGTCCCGGCTCGCCGCCGACTCAGAAATCAAGGCGGCGCTGGCGAGCGGGGTGCCCGCCTCGCGGCTCTTTCGGCCCGTGCTGACGCTGGCGGCGGGGGTGACGCTCGCGGCCTTCGCTCTCAATGAAGGGGTGGTCACCCGCGCCCGCGTGCAGGCCCAGAGCGTGCAGCGCGAGATTGTGCTGGATAACCCCCGCGTGATTGGCCTGGGCGACCCGTCTCAGCCGGGGCTGGTGCTGCGCGACGCCCTGGGCCGGGCCATCAACGTGGGCGAGGTGCGGCCCGGCGGCGAGCTGCGCGACCTGCGCATCGTGACCATGCAAGCGGGCCTACCCCCCCGTGAGGTCATCACCGCCCGCGAGGGCCGCCTGCGCCCCGGCAGCAACGTGCTGGAGCTGGAGGGAGGCCGCCGGATCACCTTCGAGAATGGGCGGCCCGTGACCGTCCTCACCTTCGAGACGGGCACCCTTCCCGTGCAGGACGTGCAGGCGAGCTTCGACGGGTCGGGTGCCGCCCTGCAGCCCTTTTACCTCCCCCTGCCAGAGCTGCTGGCCCGCACCGGGGCCTACCGCGCCCAGAACGTCGCCGCCCCCGCCGACTTCACGGCGCTTTACCGCAAGTTCACCGAGCCGCTCGCCGCCCTCGCGCTGGCCTTTTTCGCGGTCAGCCTCGCGGTGTACACCTTCCGCAGCGGCCTGAACCTGGGACTGGTGTGGGCCTTGCTGCTGACCTTCGCCTACTACGCCACCTGGAGCGTCTTTAAGGTGATGGGCGAAAACGGCGCGGTGCCGCCCCTCCTCGCCGCCGCCGCCCCCAACCTCATCGCGGTGCTGGCGGGGGTGGGGCTGCTGTGGCGGGCGAACCGGCGGTGAGTGGTCAGTAGGAAGTGGGAAGTGGGAAAAGCGCTGCGGAGTTGGGGCGGGCGGCCTCCCCTGCGCCGCTCGGAGCAAAAACCTAACGGCGGGGGCCAGAGCCTTTGCCCTTCCCCGACTCCCCACTTACCCCTGCCCACCGCCCTCCCGCGTTTGCGTCGCCTGAATCGCCGTCAGGGCAATCGTGTACACGATGTCGTCGACGAGCGCCCCTCGCGAGAGGTCGTTGACGGGCTTGCGCAGGCCCTGGAGCATCGGCCCGACGGCGACCACCCCCGCCGCTCGCTGCACGGCCTTGTAGGTCGTGTTCCCGGTGTTGAGGTCGGGGAAGATGAACACCGTGGCCCGGCCCGCGACCGGGCTGTTCGGGGCCTTTTGGCGGCCCACGCTGAGGACCGAAGCGGCGTCGTATTGCAGCGGCCCGTCGACCGGGAGGTCGGGGCGGCGCTCGCGCACGAGGCGGGTGGCTTCCCGAACCTTTTCCACGTCCTCGCCCGCCCCGCTCTCGCCCGTCGAGTAGCTCAGCATGGCGACCCTGGGCGGAATCCCAAAGGCCCGCGCACTGTCAGCCGACTGAATGGCGATGTCGGCGAGTTCCTCGGCGTTCGGGTTGGGGTTGATGGCCGCGTCGCCGTACACGAGCACCTGCTCCGGCATCAGCATGAAAAAGACCGACGACACCAACCGCACGCCGGGAGCGGTCTTGATGAGTTGCAGGGCCGGGCGCACGGTGTTCGCGGTGGTATGCACGGCCCCCGACACCAGCCCGTCTACCTCGTCCAGGGCCAGCATCATCGTGCCCAGCACGACCGTGTCCTCCAGTTGGGCCTCGGCCTGGGGCGCGGTCAGGCCCTTGTGCCGCCGCAGCTCGACCATCGGTTCGACATACTGCCCGCGCACGGCGGCGGGGTCGATGACCTCCAGCCCCTCCGGGAGGGCGAGGCCCTGGCCCTCGGCGACCTGCCGCACCCGCTCCGGGGGGGCGAGGAGGACGGGCCGGGCGATGCCCTTTTCCACGCAGCGAATGGCTGCCCGCACGGTGCGCGGTTCGTCGCCCTCCGGGAGAACGATGCGCTTGTTCGCGGCCCGCGCCCGCTGAATCAGCTCGTAGCGAAAGACGCTGGGGGGCATGCGGCGCTCGCCCGCCGCGGGCGGGGTTTTGATGCGGCCTCTGAGCGGCACGGGGTCGAGGCGGTCGGCGATGAAGTCGAGGGTGCGCTCCATCCGCTCCAGGTCGTCGTGCGGGACGCGGGCATCCATCCGCGAGAGGGCGGACGCCGTGTGAAAGGAGTTCGTTTCCACCCGCAGCACCGGCAGCGAACTCGTCAGCGCGGCGCGGCACAGCCGCTCGACCGAGGGTTCGGGCTGACTGCCGGAGGTGTACAGCAGCCCCGCGAGGGGCACCCCGCTGAGGTGCGCGAGCGCCGCCGCCATGACCACGTCCTCGCGGTCGCCGGGAGTCACCACCAGCGCGCCGGGCGCAAAGAGGCCCGCTTCGGCCATCTTGGGCACCGTGCGGGCGGTGATGACGGTGCTCGTGACCCGGCGCTGGGCCGCTTCCCCCCCGTTGAGAATCTCGGCCCCCAGGTGCCGGGCCACGTCCAGGGTGCGCGGGGCGCTGAGGAGGGGCGACTGCGCGACCACCCCCAGCAGGGGCAGCTCGCCGCCCGCGAGCACCCGGCTGCGCGCCCGCAGCTCGGCCAGCAGCCCGCCGAAATCCAGCCCAGGGGGGGCAAAGTTGAGCACGTACCCCGCCAGCCCCGACCCGTCCGAGCGGCGGTAGTTCTGCGCGGCAATCTCCAGCTCGTCCGCGAGCGCCCCCGCCGTGACCCCGGCGAGGCTGGAGACCAGGACCACGTCAGCTTCAAGGTTGCGGGCGAGGCTGGCGTTGAGCGCTCCGGCGTAGGTGTTGCGCTCGTTCAGGGCCAGGCCTTCCGCGACGAGCACGTCGGCCCCGCCCGCCTCGCCCGCCGCCTGCCGGGCGAGGGCGATGACCTCCTCCATCAGGTCTTCTTCGGCTCCCTGGCTGAGCTGTTCTTCGGCGTGCGCGAGGGCGATGGGGGTGGGGGGCTGGAGGTGCGCGAGGGTCCGGGCAAAGTGCACCGAGTCGTCGGTGGCCGTTTCATGCGTCTGCGCGATGGGCTTGAGAAAGGCGACCCGCAGGCCCTGCCGCTCCAGGGCGCGGGCCAGCCCCAGGGCGGTGCTGCTCAGGCCCACGCCGTTGCGGGTGGGGGCGACAAAGAGGGTGTGCATGGTGAGGCTCCTTGGGGGCTTGTGGCTTGTGGCTTGTGGCGTGTGGCTTGTGGCTTGTGGAGAACTTCGGCGCTCTACACGCTACAGGCCACCCGCCACCAGCCGCTGCGTCTCGCGCGCAATCATCCATTCCTCGTTCGTGTTCACGACGAGGGCGGGGGGCTGGCTGCCCGGTGCGGTGACCAGGCCGCCCTGTCCGCGCACGGCCCGCGCGTTGGCCTGCGGGTCGAGCCGGAAGCCAAACAGCCCCAGCCGCTCCAGGGTGGCCGAGCGCACGGCGGCGCTGTTCTCGCCGATGCCGCCGGTAAAGACCAGCCCGTCGAGCCGCCCCAGCGCCACCGCCATTCGCGCCACGGCCCCCGCGAGGCGGTAGACGAAGACCTCCAGGGCGAGCCGTGCCCCAGGGTGGCCCCGCCCGGCGGCTTCCTCCAACTCGCGCATGTCGTTGCTGAGGCCGGAGAGGCCCAGCAGGCCGCTTTCCTTGTTCAGGGCCGCCGTGACCTGGGTGAGGCTCAGGCCCGCCTGCCGGGCCACGTAGTCGTGGAGGCCGGGGTCTACGTCGCCGCTGCGGGTGCCCATGACCAGGCCTTCGAGCGGGGTGAGGCCCATGCTCGAATCCATGCTGCGCCCGCCCGCGACCGCACACACGCTCGCCCCGTTGCCGAGGTGCGCGGTGACGAGGCAGAGGTCCTCCAGGGGCCGCCCCAGCAGCCGCGCCGCCTCGCCCGCCACGAAGGCGTGGCTCGTGCCGTGAAACCCGTAGCGCCGCACCCCGTGCTGGCGGTACCAGCTCTCCGGCACGGCGTAACGGTAGGCGACCTCTGGCATGGTCTGGTGAAAGGCCGTGTCGAAGACGGCCACGTGCGGCACGTCCCCGAAGGCGGATTGCGCCGCCTCGATTCCGGCGATGTTGGCGGGGTTGTGCAGCGGCGCGAGGGGCACGCAGGCCCGCACCGCCTCCAGCACCTCCGGCGTGAGGCAGGCTGGGGCGCTGAAGCGCTCGCCCCCGTGCACGACCCGGTGCCCCACCGCGCCGACCTCCCCGCGCAGCCCCAACGCTTCTAGCTCGGCCAACACGGCACCGAACGCCTCCGGGTACCCGCCGCCCGCGAGCGGCACGGTGCGGCGCTCGCCGCCGCGGTCGACCCGCACCGAGGCCGCCTCCGTGCCCAGCCGTTCCGCGAGGCCTGCGAGGGCCGTTTCTCCCGTGGCGGGGTCCAGCAGCGCGAACTTCAGGCTGCTCGACCCGCAGTTGACGACGAGGGTCCACATGGGGGGAGGGTAGCAGGGGCGAGGGGATGGATTGGGCGGGGGGGTGCTCGCACGGCCCCTCACCCCAAGCTCGCGCAAGGCCCTCTCTGCAAGCAGCTCTGCGAGTCCCAAGGGGGAGAGGTAAAAGATGCTCTTGCCGAAGCCCTCTTTCCTCTGCGTCAGCCGCCCTCAATGTTCCCACTGTGCGAGTTCACTTTCCAGGCAGCCGAGCCGTTCGGCGCGTCAGCGCCGAGGCCTTCCAATGGGGCGAAGCAGGGCGTGGAGGGGGAAACGGGGGCGGGGCAGACAGGACCGGAGCACGGAGGGAGGACCTTTGCCCAGCGCAGCGCTGCTCCCCCTGCCCCCCTGGGGGAGGGGGCTGGGGGGTGGGGGAAAACCGGAATCAAGACGCACTGCCCACCGACCCCCCCCCACGCTCACCGCACCCGCGTCACCCGCCGGACCTCCGGGTCCCCCTCCACGTGCTCCAGCCGCAGCACGGGCGCTGCCGGGTAGTCCGCGTACAGCCCCTCGCCCCACTCGACGATGCTGAGGCGACTGCCCGCCACGAGGTCTTCGAGGTCCATCTCGTACAGCTCGGCCACGTCGCGCACCCGGTAGGCGTCCACGTGCAGGACCCGCCCGGCGGGGGTGGGGTAGGCGTGCATCAGGGCGTAGGTGGGGCTGGTGACCCCTTCCGCGAAGCCGTAGGCCGCCACCAGCCCCCCCGTGAGGGTGGTCTTGCCCGCCCCCAGCTCACCTTCCAGAAAGAGGACCGCGCCGGGGGGCAGGGCGCGGGCGAGGGCGGCCCCCAGCGCCCGCTGCTCGTGCTCGCCGCGCAGCAGCCGCGATTCGCCGGAAAAGAGGGGCAGGTCAGTCATGGGGGCAGGATAGGGGAGGGCGGCCTACCCCTGCCCCTCCAGCCAGGCCCCGACCCGGTCGTCAATCGCTCCGGCGTTGGGGCCACGGGCGAGCCGCCATACGCCCGCGCCCTCCAGCCGCGCCGCCCACGCCGCCCGGTCGTCGGTGAGGCGCAGGGTCTGTCCGCCGAGGTCGTCGGCGTGGGCGAGCAGGGCGGCGACTCCCTGTGCGGCGGCGTCCCTGGGACCAGCCACGAGCTGCCCGCCCCGCACCCGCCAGGTGTCGTAGGGCAGCTCGGCGGCTTCGGGGGACGCCGCCGGGGCAGGCTCCGGCTCCAGCGCCGCTTCCTCGGCCTCTCCGCCGAGGTCGAAGACGTCCAGCAGGCCGCTGAGGGCGTCCGCGCCGAAGCTGGCCGTGACCTGCTGAGCGGCCTCGTACTCGGCGCGGGCTTCGGCCAGCAGGGCCTCGGCATCGGTCAGGGTCTGGGCGTAGCGCTCGCGGGCGAGGGCAGACATCCGCCCCAAGCGGCGCTGGGCGCGCAGGGTGTCGGCCAGCCGTCCGAGCTTCTGGGTGGTTTCGCCCGCGAGGTGCCGCACCGTGTCGTACTCCCGAATCACCCGGTCGGCGCGGGCATCGAAGTCCTCGCGCTGCTGAGCGGCCTGGGCCATGCGGCGTTCCAGGGCCGTCCACAGGGCCGACACGTCGGGCGTCTCGCCGCGTTTCAGGGCCTCGCGGGCTGCGGTCAGGCCGGGAGCCAGGTCGTCGGCAGCACCGGGCACGTCGCGGGCGGCGCGTTCGAGGTCCGCGAGGTCGCGCTGCACCTCCAGCCGCTGGGCCGCCCCCTCCGGGGCCGCTTGCAGGGCATCGAGGGTGGCGTGGAGGTCGCGCAGCTCGTCGGTCGCGAGGCCGCCCCCGTCCAGGGTGAGGCGAGCCACCCCCAGCGCCACCCGCGCTTCTTCCAGGGCGGGGCTGGGGGGCAGGGCCGCCAACGCCCCCTCCAGCTCTGCCAGGTCCGAGCGTTGCCGGGCGAGTTCGGCTTCGCGAACCTGCTCCAGCTCGCGCCGCCAGGCGTCCAGTGTCTCCGCGCTCAGGGTCCCGGCTGCCGCCTCTCCCCGCAGGGCCTGCAAGCGGGCCTCCAGCTCCGGGCGGGCGCGGCGCAGCGCCTCGGAGTCGCGGGCGAGGTCGGCGAGCTGCCGGGCGGCATGCTCCTGCTCCAGCGCGAGCACGCGGGCTTGCACGGCGGGGTCCACCGGGGCGGGGTCGCCGCCCTCCCCCGGCAGGGGCTGCATCACCGACGATTCGAGCTGTCGCCGCAGGGTAAAGGCGATGGACCGCGCCCGCTCGACCTCGGCGGGTTGCAGGACGCCGCCCTTTTGGGCTTCCTCGACCTGAGCCATCAGGCTCTCCAGGCGGCGCACCTCCTTGCCGCCCATCCCCTGCACCCGCCCGAACGCGGCCCGCAGCTCGGCGAGGTCCTGCGCCTGCGCGACCAGCCCTTCTTCGAGGCGGCGCTCCATCAGGGCGATGAGGTCCTGGCCCTCGCGCAGCAGTGGCCCCAGGTCAGCGCCCGCCGCCTGCTGCTGCCGGGCGACCCCCAGAATCCCACGCAGGCGCTGGGTTTCCGGCCAGTCAAAGTAGAGGGCAAACCGCCGAGCACCTTCCTCCAGGAGGCTCAGGTCCTCGCCTGGGGCCGCGGCAGGGGCGCTGGGGGCCGCCTCCAGCAGCGCCCCGATGACCTCCGAGACGCGGCGCTTGGCGAGGGCGGCGGGCACCGAGAGTTGCAGCCGTTTGAACACCTCGCGTTTGAGGATGTCTTCGAGGTCGCTCGGCCCCAGCGTCTCCGGCGTTTGGCCCCTGGCGCGTGCCGCGTCCGCCAGGATGCGCTCCAGGGCGCGGGGAGAGACGAGGTCTCCCAGCAGCCGCACGGGAAGGCGGTGCAGGGGTTCTTGGCGGGCGGCGGTGTGAGGACTCACAGGGCTTCCTCCCACTCCACCGTCGGCGTGGGCGCGAGCGTGGCCTCACGGCGGCTCCCCAGCAGGCCGAACTGCACGCACAGGCCCCGGAAGCCGTAGACCGCCAGCCCCAGCGCCGCAGCTGTGAGCAGCGCCCGCAGCGGCAACCCAAAGGGAGAGGCCCAGGGCGAAAAGGCCGGAGCCGCCCGCAGCGCCGCGACCCCCAGCAGGTCGCCCAGCCAGCCGACCGCCCCCAGTAACCCCTCCACGAAGGTGGGCAGCAGCAAGAGGGCGAGCGCCGCCGTAATCGCTCGCCAAAAGGGATTGCGCCCCCCAAAGGCGAGGTTGAGCAGGTACAGCGGCACAGGGGCGAGGAGCGCAAGCAGCAGCAGCAGCCCCGCCCGCAGGCCCCCGCCAAACGTTCCGGTCGCCGCGAGCGAGGCCCGGTCGACTGCCGGAAGCGAGCCGCGTTCCAGCCCAGCCAGCCCCGCAATAAGCGCCTGAACGCTGTCGGGGCGCAGGCTCCGCCGCTCCTGGGCCGCGCCCAGGGCCGCGAGATAGCCCTCAAAGTCGGGCGCGGTGCGCAGGGTGGCGGGGGCCGTCTCCAGCGCCGTGCGGGCGCGGGCAAGTTCGGCGCGGGCGGTGACCGGGTCGCCGTGGCCGCTGGCACTCAGGGCACGCCCCAGGGCGGCGTAAGCCTGGGCCAGGGCCACCTCGCCGGAGGGGGTGTCTGCGGGGGGCGCAGGGTCGGAGGGCGTGGATTCCGTGGCCGGGGTGGTCTCGGCGGGGGCTGCCGCGCTCTCCGCCGCCGGAGTGTCTGCCGCCGGGGGGGCGGGAGTCGCCGCCTGCTGCCGGGCAGGGGGGGTTGCCAGCGCCCGCATCAGCTCGGCGCTGCCCTGCTGCAGCTCGGCCAGCGACGCCGTTAGGCCCGCCCGGTCCCCGGCGGTGAGCTGGCCCAGCGCTTCCGTGAACTGCGCGGCCCGCAGGCTTCCGGCTCCGGCGTCCTGCACGGCGGTCAACCAGCCCGCCGCCCGCGCCAGCGCGAGGTAAGAAGCGGCGCTGCGCTCCGGCTGGGCTTCGGCCAGGGCCGCTTGCACCTTGGCCGCCGCTGCCCGTTGCAGCCGCCACGCGACCCGCTCGATTTGGCCCGCTGCCGCGTCGGTCTGGAGGGCCTGGGCAGCGGCGGCGCTCAGGCCGAACTCTTGAGCAAGCAGCCGCAGTTGATTGGGGCTGGGGGCGTCGCCGCTTCCCAGGCGGCTCAGGGTTTGGGCCGAGAGCGCCCCCCGCGCCAGCCCGCGGGCGAGCAGCACCTGGGCCTGAAGGTCGGCGGGGGTGCGGGCGAGCGCGGCGCGGGCCTGTCCCAGTGCCCCCCGGAGGCCCTCGACGAGGGGGCGGCTTTCCAGGGTGGGGGCCAGGCGCTCCAGGGCGGCCCCGGCGCGGTCGAGCTGGGTGAGGGCGGCCTCGGCGCTTTGCGGGCGGGCCGCCGCCGCCGCGTCGAGGCTGCGGGTCAGCTCGCGGTAGGCGGCAAGGTCCTGGGCCGCCGCGCTCCCCACCCCCAGCAGGGCCGCCAGCCATACAGCCCGCCTCATGCCGCGGCTCCGGCTTCGACCTGGCCGAGTTCGGCAAGCAGCCGCCCGATGTTGACCCCGGCCCCGGCGACGACCGCCACGCAGTAGTCTCCCAGCGGACGCATGCAGACGGTGCGGTCGCCCATGTCGGCGGACATCAGCCGCAGCGAGCGGGCCTGAAAGAGCAGCGCGGTGGCCGCGACCACCCCGCTCAGGCCGCCGCCCCCGCGCAGCGCCCGCTCGCGCAGCACCTCACCGCTCGCTCGGCACACGAGCACGCCCTGCACGCCCTGAAAGCGTCCGAGGTCCTGAATCAGGGCTTCTTGCCCCGCGGCGGTCTCCAGGGCGTAGGTGCGCCCGCCCGCGGGAGCGGCGTATTCGGGGTCGTCGAACTCAAAGTCGTCGGCGCTCAGGGCCGTGTCCACAGGGTCCTCCCAGGCGGGGGCGCTCCAGGCTTCCTCCGGGCTGTTTTCTTCCCAGGCGGCGGCGGGCGGCAAAAAGAGGGTGGGGGCCTTGGGGTAGCGGGCCTGCACCTCGGCGGCGAGCGCCTGCAACTCGGCACGGGCGCGGTCGGGGGGCAGCAGCCCAGAAAGCCGCCTGAGCAGGGGGCCGCGCAGCACCTGTTGCATCTGCACCGCGGTCACGGTATCGGGGCTAAAGCCACGCTCGCGCAGGGACGCCCGCAGCATGGTGTCGGCGGCCCGGTCGGACACGATGCCGGACAGGGCGCGCACGATGAGGGTGTACACGGCATTGGTCATAGGCCTGCTCGGAGTCTAAGCGGGAGGGGCTTACACTTTTCTTCCCCTCTTGCTGGCCCTCTTGCTGGCCCGCCCCGTCCCCGGCTCACGGTGCCGCGCCCCGATGCGCCTCTAGACTGCCCTCCATGACCCTCACCCTCCAAGAACGGCTGCGCGGCGAACTCGCGAGCTTGCGCGAGCAGGGCCTCCTGATTTCTCCCCGCGTCCTCGAAACCGCCAACCGCGCCCGCACCCGCGTGGGCGGGCGCGAGGTGGTCAACCTGGCGTCGAACAACTACCTCGGCTTTGCCGACCATCCCTTTCTCAAGGAGCGGGCCGAGCAGTACCTGCGCGAGTGGGGGGCGGGGGCCGGGGCGGTGCGGACCATCGCCGGAACGCTGAGCATCCACGAGGACTTCGAGCGCCAACTCGCCGAGTTCAAGCATGCGGGGAGTGCGCTGGTGCTCCAAAGCGGCTTTACGACCAACCAGGGGGTGCTCGGCGCTCTGCTGCAACCCGGCGACCTCGTCGTCAGCGACGAGCTGAACCACGCCAGCATCATCGACGGCCTGCGGCTGACCAAGGCCACCAAAAAGATTTACCGCCACGCCGACCCCGCCGACCTCGACCGGGTGCTCGCGGAGAACCCGACCGATGGCCTGAAGCTGGTCGTGACCGACGGCGTGTTCTCGATGGACGGAGACATCGCGCCGCTGGACCGCCTGATTGAGGTGGCGCGCAAGTACGGGGCCGTCACCTACGTGGACGACGCCCACGGCTCCGGGGTGCTGGGCGAAGCCGGGCGCGGCACCGTCCATCACTTCGGCTACGAGCACGCGGACGACGTGATTCAGGTCGGCACCCTGAGCAAGGCCTGGGGCGTCGTGGGGGGCTACGCGGCGGGACACGCCGACCTGCGCGAGCTGCTGGTCAACCGGGCGCGGCCCTACCTCTTTTCCACCGCGCACCCGCCCGCCGTCGTCGGGGCGCTTTCGGCGGCGCTGGACCTCGTGCAGCGCGACCCCTCCTTCATGGAGCGGCTGTGGGACAACACCCGCTTTTTCAAGGCCGAACTCGCCCGGCTGGGCTTCGACACGATGGGCAGCCAGACCCCCATCACGCCCGTCCTCTTCGGCGAGGCCGCAGCCGCGTTCGAGGCCAGCCGACGGCTGCTCGACGAGGGCGTCTTTGCGGTTGGCCTGGGCTTTCCCACGGTGCCGCGCGGTCAGGCCCGCATCCGCAACATCGTGACCGCCGAGCATACGCGGGACGACCTGGAGCACGCACTCGCGGCCTACGAGCGGGTGGGCCGGGCGCTGGGGGTGATGGGGTAGCGCTCAGCCCCGGCATCGTCGTCGGCGGCGGGTCTCGAAGGCGGCGCTCGTGGCAGGCCGCTGGGAGCTGGCGGCCCAAAGCCGAGGGCTGACAGCGGGGAGCGGCCCGCTCTACAGTTCCCCCATGACGAGTTCCCGCCCGCCCGTAGGCGACCAGCAGAACCGGGGGCGCGAGGTGCAGGCGATGTTCGCCTCCATCGCCCCCCGCTACGACCTTCTCAACCGGGTGCTCAGCCTCGGCGTGGACCGGGCCTGGCGGCGAGAAGCGGCGCGGGAGGCGCTGGCCTTCTCACCCCGGCGGCTGCTCGACGTGGCGACCGGGACCGGGGATTTCGCGCTGGAACTCAAGGCCCGCGCTCCCGAAACCGAAATCATCGGCAGCGACTTCGTGCCGCAGATGCTGGACATCGCTCGCGAGAAGGCCAGGGGACGGGGCCTGGAGGTGCGCTGGGAGGAGGGCGACGCCCTGAGCCTGCCCTACCCGGACGGCTCCTTTGACGCCGTGACCTGCGCTTTTGGCTTTCGCAACTTTTCTGACTACGGGCGGGGCCTCGCCGAGCTGTGGCGGGTGCTCGCGCCGGGCGGGCGGCTCGTCCTGCTGGAGTTTCCGCCGCCGCGCCCCGGCCTCTTCGGGGCGCTCTTCCGCTTTTACTTTCGGCGGGTGCTGCCGCGCATCGGGGCCGTGCTCAGCGGCCATGCGGGGGCCTACACCTACCTCCCGGAGAGCGTGCTCGCCTTTCCTGACCCGGAGCGCCTCGCCCGCCTGATGCACGCCACGGGCTTTCGCACCCGCTATCGCCTGCTGACCTTCGGCATCGCGGCGATTCACGTGGGGGACAAGGGTTAGGGCGTTCCCGCCCCTGCGCCCTCAGCCCACGTCGGTCAAGATGGGCGAGCGGAACTGGTGGTCGGGGGCAAAGCGCCAGCGGCGGCGGCCCAACAGGGCGGCCCCGAACCCCAGCAGGCCGGCGAGCAGCATGCGGCCCATGTAGACCCCGTACTGGCCCTCGTACGCGCCAAACATGGCGTAGCGCAGGGCATTGACCACGTCGGTCACGGGAATCAGGGTGTGAATCGCCTGAAAGAGGGGCGACGACAGCTCGGCGGGGTAGCTGCCGCCCGACGCGGCGAGTTGCAGCACCAGCAGCACGAGCGCGAGCAGGCGGCCCGCCGCGCCCAGCAGAAGGTTGAGGGCCACAATCAGGGTCAGGAAGGTGAGGCTGCCCAGCACGGCGGTCAGGACCACCAGCCCCGGATACAGGAAGCTCGCGCCCAGCAGGTGCACGCCCAGCACCACGACCAACGCTTGCCCCACCACGTAGGGGGCGGGCACCGTGAGCTTGCGCAGCACGCGGGCGAGTTGCGAGGTTTCCCGGCCACTTTCCGGCAGCAGCAGGTAGGGAAAGATGAAGGTGGTCAGGGTGCCCCCCACCCACAGCGCCAGCGCGATGAAGTAGGGCGCGAACGCTTCGCCGTTGGTCTGCACGGGCGCGGCCTGCGTTTCCCGCACGACCACGCTGGCCGCGAGGCCCTCCGGGTCCCCGGTCAGCGTCTGCGGCTGGTCGGGCACTCGGTCGGCGAGCTGGCTCAGGCCCTCGCGCAGGGTGCGGGCACCGCTCTGCAGCTCCGCCGCGCCGGAGGCCAGCCGCTCCGCCCCGTCGCCGAGCTGCGCAAGGCCCCCGGTGAGGTCCCCGGTCTTGGCCGCGAGGGTGCGGGCACCGTCCCGCAGCGTCCGCAGGTCCTGCGGGGCGGGCAGTTGCCCGGCGATGGAGTTCAGGGCGCTGCCCAGCTTCAGGTTTCCGGCCACCAGCGTGTTCACGCCCTGCTGGAGGGACTGCGCTCCGGCCCGCAGCTTCTGAGCGCCGTTCGCCGCTTCCTCGGTGCGTTGCGCAAGGGTCGCCGCCCCGGTGTGCAGTTGGGCCGCGCCGCTGTGCAGGCGGCCCGCTCCGGCAGCGAGGTGGGCCGCCCCCGCCGCCGCCTGCTCCGCGCCCGCCGCCGCTTCCCCGGTCTTGCGGGCGAGGGTATTCGCCCCGGTCGCCAGCTGCTGGGCACCCGCCTGGAGTTGCCCGGCTCCCTGGGCGAGCTGTCCGGCCCCCTCGGCGGCGGCGGCGCTGCCCTGCGCGGCGCGGTGGGCCTGCTCCGCGAGGGTGGCCGCGCCCGCCCGGAGCTGCCCGGCCCCCTGCGCCGCCGCGTCCGCCCCGCTCTGGAGCGCCCCCAGCCGGGTGGCCAGCTCCGCCGCGCCCGCCTGAAGCTGTCCCGCCCCCTGCGTGAGGCCAGCGCTGGCCTGCCGCAGCGGCTCTGGGAAGAGGGGCTGCTCGTGTACCTGCTGGGCGAACTGGCGGCTTTGCTGGGCCAGGCGGGTCGCCCCCGCGCTCAGCTCCTCCGCGCCGCCGCGGGCCTGCCCCGCGCCCGCCTGCACCTGCCCCAGGCCGCCCGCGAGGTCCTGCGCCCCGGCGGCGAGGCGGCCTGCTCCGTCCGCGAGCTGGCCCAGCCCCGTGCGCAGGGACGGCAACTGTGCCGCGAGCGGCGCGGCCCCGTCCCGCAGGGTTCCAGCCCCCTGAGCCAGCTCCGCCGCGCCGCTGCCGAGGTGGGCCGCCCCCCCCTGCACCTGCCCCAGGCCGCGCGACAGCTCTGGCAGCCGCGCCGCGAGCTGGTCCGCGCCGCCCTGAAGTTGCCCGGTGCCCTGGGCGAGGCGGGCCGCCCCGCCGCGCAGCTCGGCTGTGCCGCCCTGGAGCTGCCGCAGGCCGCCCGCGAGGGCCGCGCCCCCCCGCGCCAGCTCCGCCGCCCCCTGCTGGAGGGGCCGCAACTGGGCCTCGCTGGGGGCGGCCTGGGCCAGTTGCCGCAGGCCCGCGCCGAGCTGTTGCGAGCCGTTGGTCAGACGCGAGACCCCCGCCGCGAGGTCCCCGGCCCCCCGCGTGAGCTGCTCTCCCCCGGCGTGCGCCGAGGCGACGCCCCGCCGGAGGGCCGTCGCTCCCTGCGCGAGTTGCCCGGCTCCGTTCTCCAGGCGGGCGGCTCCGTCCCGGAGCTGGCGGGTCGCCGCTCCCAGGTCACGCAGGCCCCGCTGCACGTCCGCGAGGGACGTTTGCACGATGTCCCAGCGGCTACTGCCCAGCTTGCCGTTGAGGGTGCGGGCGATGTCTTCTGCCACGCTGCTGCCCACCCGGCTGGCAAAGGTGCTCAGGCCGGGGCTGCTGTAGAGGTGCAGCTCGCCGTGCTCGCGGCTTTGTCCGGCGATCGCCCGGCGGCTAAAGTCCGGCGGCACCGTGAGGGCAAAGTACACCTCCCCGCGCCGCACCGCCTCCTGCGCGGCCTGCTCGCTGGGATAGTCGATGAGCTTCACGGGGGGGTCTTGGCGCAGCTCCCTTACCAGGTCGCGGCCCAGGTGGTACGTCTTGCCCCGGAAGGTGGTGCCCGCGTCGCTGTTGACCAGGGCGACGGGCAGGTCCGTGAGCCGCCCGTAGGGGTCCCAGACGCCCGCCAGATAGATGGCGACATACAGCACGGGCACGAGCAGGATGGCGAGGGCCGCCCCCCACATCAGCGGGGCACGCCACAGCCGCCGCTCGCTTGGCGTGAGCTGCCGGTAGTCGTCCCGTAAGCGGCGCCGCCGTGGGGGGGTGGGGATGAGGGCCGGGTCGGTGGGGGCAGTCGGGTCGGGCATGGTGGTCTCCCTGGGCGGGGGAGGGCAGCGCGGGGCCGCCCTTTCCGTCCGGGCGTCAGCATGCACCTCTACTGACAATCTGTCAAGTGACAAAGTGTCAGTGATGAGGTAGAGTGGGGCTATGCCTTCTCCCGCTTTCCCCGCCGTTCGCAAGCGTCTGCCCTCCGAGGACCGGCGGCAGCAGATTCTGGAGGTCAGCGCCCGCCTGTTTGTCGAGCGGGGCTTTGAGGCGGTGGGGATGGGGGACATCGCCCAGGCGCTGGGCGTTTCCCGCCCCACGGTCTACAGCTATTTCACGTCCCCTGAAGGGGTGCTGGGAGCGCTGCTCGACGAGCGGCTGCGCGACTTGCTGACCCGGTTAGAGCCGCTGCTCTCGGCGCAAGCGGGGCAACCCGGCCTCATCGAAGGGGTCTTTCACTTCCTGCTGGGCGAGCGCGACACCCTCGCGCTGCTGCACAGCGGCACGGGCGCGGGCTTTCAGGCGCGGCGGCGCGGCTTTCTGGACGACCTCGCGGCCCGGCTGCGGGGGCACCCCGGCCTCCTCGCCGGACAAGACCCTGACCTGCTGCTGCTCATCACCACCCTGCTGGACGCGCTCGCCCACCGCACCGTCACCGACCCCGCCCTTGACGCGGGCCGCCTCGCCCGCACCCTGGGCACCTTCGTGCGCGGCGGCGTGCAGGCCGTGCTGGAGGGCACCGCGCCCGGAACATAAGCGGGGGGCTGCCCCCCCAGCCCTCACCAAACAACAAACAAAGAGGCCCCCGCCGGGGGAGCCTCTTTCTTAGGTCTGGCTTAGGTCTGGAATCTCAGACCGCAAGCACCTGACGGCCCGCGTAATAGCCGCAGCTGGGGCAGATGTGGTGCTGAAGCTTCTTCGCGTGGCACTGGGGGCACTCGACGAGGTTGGGGGCAACCAGCGCGTGGTGGCTGCGGCGCATGTCGCGCTTGCTCTTGCTGGTCTTCTTCTTGGGGACGGGATGCTTCGCCATGGTGTTTCTCCTCGCTTCTTGCCGCGCGGCGCTGGGGGAACTGTGTCGGTCGACGGGGGAGCGCCGGGGCCATCTTCTCGGCCTGGGCCAGGCCGGGGAGCACGGGCCGGGCGCGAGACAACAGCGGGGAGTATAGCACGCCCGCTGGGGCCGCCGTCCATCCCACCTGGCTCCGCTCAGGCTTTTATCTCAACTCGGTTGAGGGCTGAGGAGACGGAGGGCAGCCAGGGGGTTGAGGCGGAGCTGGCGAACAAGTGCGGTGACGTGACGCGTCTGTGAGGACAGCAGGGCCAGGACCACGCCATTGAGGACAGCGCGTCCTTGAGCACCTTTGCGCAGACGGCATCGGTCCTCGTGAAGGACAGTGTCGCGACGATGGTGCGAGCGGTTTTCGATCCCCCAATGACCCCGCCAATAGTCCTCCGCTTCCTGAGCCGTCAGCAGCCT
>NZ_AXWT01000023.1 GCF_000482805.1 Deinococcus murrayi DSM 11303
CGTGGGTACCCGCTCACGCGGGTGGGTTTCCCCATTCGGACATCCCCGAGTCAATGCGTATCTCCAGCTCGTCGGGGCTTTTCGCAGGTAATCGCGTCCTTCATCGGCTCCAGTGCCAGGGCATCCACCGTGGACCCTTAATATCTTGACCCTTCCATTCATTCACGCTCTTCCCAGACCCCCACCTGGGTCACCCCAGGCAAGCGCCGAAAAAAGCGCTGCATGTGCTTGTTCTCTCGCACACCTCTTCGCTTGTCATGCTCCTCGCCTCGCTTGAGGCTCAGAAAAGATACACCCCTTCCCTCAACCTGTCAAGCACTCGCCCCTGAGCTTCCGGTGAAGCTCAGTTTTGGAGCCAAAAGCAGCCGCCCAAGCGAGAAAAGGCCTCTGTGCACTCCCAGCCGGGTGCATCATGGGCGCGTGACCTTCCGCTTGGTTGTTCCCCTCCGGCTCTCACTCGTGGCCCTGCTGAGCACAGCCCTGGTTGGCTGCGGCCAGGGACAAGCGGCGCAGGTTGAGCAGGTCAGCGCTGGCGGCACCCTTTACACCGTGGCGACGGTCGACCTCACTCGCGACCGCCTGGAGCTGCACTGGCAGAATCCCACCACGGGCCAGCCCTACGGGACGTTTCGGCAGGTCGCGGCGCGGCTCAGTAAGGAAGGGCGGCGCCTGCTGTTTGCCACCAACAGCGGCATCTATGCGCCGGGCCTGAGGCCCCTGGGACTGCATGTGGAGGGGGGGCGGACGTTGGTCCCACTCAATCAGGCCCGTTCGGGCGGCAACTTCGCCCTGCTGCCGAACGGAGTCTTCTGGGTGCGGGGCCAGCGGGCGGGGGTCACCGAGACCCAGGC
The DNA here is from genome assembly GCF_000482805.1 of Deinococcus murrayi DSM 11303. Lineage (GTDB taxonomy): Bacteria > Deinococcota > Deinococci > Deinococcales > Deinococcaceae > Deinococcus > Deinococcus murrayi. Next base: position 852 of record NZ_AXWT01000023.1, read on the forward strand.
CTACCGCCGGGCGGACCCGCGCCCCACCTTTGCCAGCCAGTCCGGGCCGCTCCTGGTGGAAGGGGGGCGGCTGCACCCGGCCTTCAACAAAGCGGGCACCAGCTTCAAGGTCCGCAGTGGGGTCGGCGTCTGCTCGGACGGCAAAGTCCGCTTCGTGGTAAGCGGCGCACCCGTCAACTTCTACAGCTTCGCGGTGTTTTTTCGGGACACCTTAGGTTGCCCCGACGCCCTCTACCTCGACGGCAGCATCAGCGCCTACGCAACCCCGCAAACCGACACACAGTTCGCGGAGTTCGCGGGCATCTGGACGGTCAGCCGATAACGGGGGGCGGGAGAGCCGTCAGTTCGTGGCCGGAGCGCCGAGCACGACCGAGACCCCGAACTCGCTCTGGGTGCCGTCCGACCCTTTGAGCGTGTAGGTGTGCTCGCCGGGGGCAGGGGCAGGAAGCTGGGCCTCCCAGTTGCCCGCGCTGTTTGCGGTGGCGGTTGCGACCTCGTCTGCGCCCTCCGAGATGGTCAGGGTGATGCCGGGAGCAGCGGTGCCGCTCATGACGAAGGGTTCGGCGGGCAGGGTGGCACCGGGGGCCGGGGTGGTGACCCGCACCGGCTGGGACGCGGCGGGGGAGCTGCTGGAGGCGGGTGAGGGGCTAGCCTGCTGGGTGAGCCAGTACCCGCCCCCACCAAGCACCAGGAGCAGGGGGAGGAGCCACCCAGGGAATCCGCCGCGCCGCCCAGCCTGGGGCGGGGGGGCTGCCGCAGGTCGGGCGCTTCCCCCCGCTGCCGGGCGAGCAGCTGCCGTGCGGGCGGGGGGGGCCGCCGGGGGACTCAGCAGGGCAGAAAGGCTGGGCATCCCCGGCGGAATCAGCCCCGGCAGCAGCTCTGGCAGGTCGCCGAGCACCCGGCGCAGGTCTGCCGCCGTTGCCCGGCTCCCCCGCACCTCGCGGCCCAGCACCCCCAAGACGACGGGGGCGAGCAGCGCCAGCAGCTTTCCGGCGCTGGCCCCCGACCCCCCGACCACCGAGCCGAGGCGTCCGGTCACCGCCTCAGCGGAGCCAAACAGGTGGGTGACCAGCGGACGCCCCTGCCCCTCCAGGCGGGCGACCTCAGCGGGGTCCGTGGGGAGGGGACCTGCCGCCAGGTCCTCCAGGTCACGGCTGCGGGCGAGGAGGTCGGCGGCTCCTGCCTCGTCTTGCCCCCGGCGGGCCACGGCTGCGAGCAAGACGGGCACGGCGGCCCCCGCCGCGCGGCCTGCTGTGCTGGAGGTAAAGCCTGCGGCGCGGGCCAGCGCCTCGCCCGATGTTCCCCCCAGGCGACCGCGCAGGACTTCCATCAGTCCGGCGGCGCTGAGGCCAGCGGCGGCAGAAGCGCGGCTGGCTTCCTCCTCCCCGACGGCTCCCAGCAGCTCAGCGGGCCGCTTTCCCTGTCCTGCCAGCCAGCTCAACAGGAGCGGCAGCACGAGGGGCAACAGGCGGGTCCCCGCCTCCGCCGTGCCGAGCCGCGCCGCGAGGGAGGGCAGCGGCTCGCGCAGCACGTTCGCGGCAAGCCCCTCGCCCGCCCGCCGCAGCTCTGCCGCCCCGCCCGGAGCCGACAGCGCCACCTCCGCGCTCGCAAAGCGGGGCAGCGCCGCATACGCCTGGTCGAGGGCTGCCCGTCCTTCCGGCGTGCGGTCCGCGTCGGCCAGCGCCCGCAGCAGGACAGGAAGGCCGCCGGCCAGCACACGCTCTGCTTCGGCGGGAGGCAGCCCGGCAGCCTGCCCCAGCGCGGGCGTCGCAGAGCCGAAAAAAGAAACGAGCGGATTCTTCACGGTCATGGTTACTCCTGAGGCGCACCCGCCGCTCAGCGGGACGCGACCCCGTTCACCGTACCTCATACGGGGGCCTTGCCTTCTCGCCGGGCAACAGCTTGCGGCTCCTTAGCTCAATGCCGTGAGAGCCGCGCCGCTTGCGGACGGGACATATCCCAGAGTGCAGTCAGGCGTCAGGGGCGGGGTCCGCCTCGTCGCGCGTCCGCTCGACCAGCGTCAGGATGTCGTAGGTGGCGACGAGTTCGTCATTTTGGTTGGTGATTTCAGCCCGCCACTCGACCACGCCCGTGGGCCGGGTTTCGCCGGGGCGCAGGTCCTTGCGAATCTTGCGCTTGCAGGTCAGGCGGGTGCGGATGGTGTCGCCGATGCCGACCGGAGTGATGAAGCGCAGGTTCTCCAGGCCGTAGTTCGCGAGCACCGGACCCGGCGCGGGAGAGACGAACTGCCCCGCCGCCGCCGAAATCAGGAAGTAGCCGTGTGCGACCCGCTTCCCGAAGATGCCCTCCTTCGCGCCTATCTCGTCGACGTGGGCGTAGAAGTGGTCTCCGGTCAGGCCCGCAAAGTTCACGATGTCCGCCTCGGTGACCGTGCGGCGGTGGGTGAGCAGGCTGTCGCCCACCTGAATCTCATCGAAGGACTTGCGGAAGGGATGCACCACGTCCTCGCGGACCTCGGCACCGGGCACGTACTCGCGGGTCACGGCGGCGAGGGTGGTGGGGTCGGCCTGCACCGCCACCTTGTTCATGTGGTGCTTCACGCCCGCCACGCCCGCGAGTTCCTCGCCGCCGCCCGCACGACCGGGGCCGCCGTGCTTGAGCTGCGGCAGCGGCGAGCCGTGCCCGGTGCTCTCCCCCGCGTTTTCACGGTTAAGCACCAGCAGCCGCCCATGCGTGCTGCCCAGGCCCATCACCAGCTCGGTCGCCTCGGTGCGGTCGTGGGTGACGATGCTCCCGGCGAGGCTGCCCCGGCCCATCTTGGCGAGGCGCACGGCGTCCTCCAGCGTGTCATAGGGCAAGAGGGTCGCCACCGGGCCGAACGCCTCCAGCTCGTGCGGGCCGCGGGCCGTGAGGGGCGAGTCGCACAGCAAGACAGTGGGGTCGAGGAAAGCACCCTTCTCGCGGTCACCGCCCAGCAGCTCGCGTTCCTCGCCGCCGATGACCACACGGGCTTCCTCCCGCAGGGCCTCCAGGGTGGCCTGCACCCGCTCGCGCTGGGCGGTGCTCACGAGCGCCCCCATCCGCACGTCGTCGCGGGCCGGGTCGCCCACGGTCACCTTGCCGAGTTCCCTCCGCAGCGCCTCCACCACGGCCTCCACCCGGTCGCGGGGCACGATCGCCCGGCGAATGGCGGTGCACTTCTGCCCGGCTTTGGAGGTGATTTCGCGGGCGATTTCCTTGACGTACAGGGCGAACTCCGGGTCCTCCGGGCGCACGGTGAGGCCCAGCACCGAGGCGTTGAGGCTGTCGGCCTCGGTCGAAAAGGGCACGTTGCGGGCGACGATGTTGGGATGCACCCGGAGCTTGGCCGCCGTCGCCGCCGACCCCGTAAAGGCCACGAGGTCCTGTTCTTCGAGGTGGTCGAGCAGGTCGCCCGGTCCCCCGGTCACGAGTTGCAGCGCCCCTTCGGGCAGCAGCCCCGACGCGATGATGTCGCGCACCACCCGTTCGGTGAGGTAGGCCGTCTGCGGGGCGGGCTTGACGAGGCTGGGCATCCCCGCGATGAGGGCGGGCGCGAGCTTTTCCAGCATCCCCCACACCGGGAAGTTGTAGGCGTTAATCTGCACGGCCACGCCCTCACGCGGTACGAGGAGGTGCCGGGCCACGAAGGTGCCCCCCTTGCCGAGCGGCTCGACCTTGCCGTCGGGCAAGAAGCGCTCGTCGGGCAGCTCGCGGCGGGCGAGGCTGGCATACGAGAACAGGGTCCCGATGCCGCCCTCGATGTCCACCCATCCGTCACGGCGGGTCGCCCCGGTCAGCAGGCTGAGGGTGTAGTAGTCCTCCTTGCGCTCCAGCAGGTACGTCGCCAGCGCCTTCAAGGCCCGCGCCCGCGCATGAAAGGTCAGCCGCCGCAGCGCCGGACCGCCCACTTCACGCCCGTACCGCAGCGCCTCCGCAAAATCCACCCCCTCCGAGGAGATGACCGCGACGGGGCGGCCATAAACGGCGTCCAGCAGCGTCTCGCCGTCCGGGTTGGCGTGCCAGGTGCCATAGACGTAGGAGGCAGGGCGGAGGACTTGGGTGGGGATGGGAAGGGTGGTCATGGGGCCTCCTTGCAGGGTGGAAAAGAAAAGCAAAGGCAGATGGCAAAAAGCCTGAAGCCTTCTGCCATCTGGGGTTCGGCTGGGGCGGGGTCAGACACTCTTAAACCCCTCAAATGGCTCCCGGCAGCTTTCGCACACATAGAGCCGCTTGCACAGCGTGGGGCCAAAGTTGCCGGTCATCCGCACGTTGAGCGAGCCGCAGCGGGGGCAGCGGGTGGGTTCGGGGTCCAGGGAAATCAGGGGGGAGTCCCCGGCGGGGGCGGGCGGCGCGATGCCGTACTCGCGCAGGCGTTCGCGGGCATCGGGCTGAATCCAGTCGGTCGTCCAGGGGGGCGTGAGGGTGCTGCGGACTTCCACGTCCTGCACGCCCAGCGCCCGCACCGCCGCCCCGATGGAGTCGCGGATGACGTGCAGGGCCGGGCAGCCGGAGAAGGTAGGGGTAAAGGTGACCGTGACCCGCTCCCCTTCAACCGTCACGTCCCGGACCATGCCCATATCGGTCACCGACACGACGGGGATTTCGGGGTCGGGCACGGCGGCGAGGGCGGCCCACACCTGTTCGGGGGTGACGTGAACGGCGGTCATGGGGTCACCAGACCTCGGCGTTCGGGACGGCGCGGGCCACGCTCTGCATCTCCGCGAGGAGGGGAGCGAGGTGCTCGGTGTGCGTGTCGCGGCCCGGCCCGGCAGCGGGCAGCGCCTCCGGCACGCTCAGGCCGCACTTCCCGGCCAGGTGGGAGCGCACGAAGCCTTCCCAAACCCCGCGCAACTGGCCGAGGTCAGGAACGAGGTGGGCGGCCACCAGCCCTTCCTCGCCGGGCAGGGGCTGGAAGAGTTGCGCGGCGTAGGGCCACAGCTCGTCCAGCGCGGCCTGGGTGCGGCGGCGGCTCTCCTCGGTGCCCAGGGCCAGCCGCTCGACCCACAGGGCCGTGTGCTGGAGGTGGAACTTCTCCTCGCGCAGGGCCTTGGCTGCGACCTCCGCAAGGGGGGTGTAAGCGCTCGTGCGGGCCGCCTCCAACCACAGCGCCTCATAGGTGTCAAAGAGGAACTGCCGGACCATCGTGAAGGCCCAGTCGCCCTTGGGCAGTTCGGCGAGGCGGACATTCGTGAACTCGTCCGCGTCTCGGAAAAAGGCGAGGCGGTCGGGGTCGCTGCCGTCCAGCTCGCGGCGCAGCTCCAGATAGAGCGAGGCGTGCCCCAGCTCGTCTTGCGCGATGTTCGCCAGCGCGATGTCTTCTTCGAGGATGGGCGCGTGCCCGGTCCATTCGCTGTCCCGGTGCGCGAGGATGAGTTCGTCGTCCGCGAGGGCGGTGAGCTTCGCGCTGAGGGCGGCCCGCACCTCTGGGGCCAGGTCCTGCTGGCGGCTGGTTTCTGGCTGCTGGCTGCTCACCGTCATGGCTGCCCCCCTTCCTTGGCGCGGCCCGGCATGCGGCCCTCGCGCTTGAGTTCGCCGACATGCTTGCCGATGACCCCATAAAACTGCTGCTGCTTGTAGGTCTTGTCCTTCGCGGGGGCGAACCAGCTTTCCAGGGTACCGGGGTCCTCGTCGGTGCGGACGACGGCGCTTTCGGGAAAGACCAGCCAGGTCAGCGCGTCGGGGTGCCCCTCCCGCGCCTGCCGCAGCGCGTCGCCGGGGCCACTCGCCTCCACGGTGCCCACCAGGTCCACGAAGGTCATCGAGCGCTTGTGCGTGCGCTTGAGGCCTACGTGATAGGTGCCCGCCTCGCCGGGGGTCTCCAGCACCTCCGGGCGGGCAGCGAGTTCCTCCGGGGTGGCGGTGAGGAGGTCGGCCTCGCGCACGGCCCAGAGGCTCACGGCGGCGGGGCGGCGCACGAAGACATTGCGGGCGGTCAGCAGGGCGTGCTGCGGGTCGCCCGCGTGGACGCTGCCCACCGCTTGATGGGGGCGGTTCGGGGCGTCCTGCTTAAAGACCTCCCAACGGGGCCATTGGGTATCGGGACGGGGGGAATGAGGTTGGGTCATGTGTTCTCCAGAGGGTCAGTGGTGAGTCGTGAGTGGGCAGTGGACGCTTCAGCTTCTGCTCGCCGCTTTCGCCGCGCTTTTTCTCCTCACCACTGACCACCCCGACTGACAGCCTCAGTCTGCCGCCTGCGCCACCTGCCGGGCGGCGTAGGCTTCCAGCGCCTCGCGCACCCACGCGCCGTCTTCGTGGGCCTCGCGGCGAGCACCGAGGCGCTCCCTGTTCAGGCCCTGCTGGCCCTTGACGACCGCCCAGAACTCGTCCCAGTGGATGGGGCCGTGCCGCCAGTTGCCGTCTGCGTCCTGGTGCAGGTCGGGGTCAGGGATGGTGAGGCCCGCTTCGAGCAGTTCCGGGGCGTGCTCGTTGATGAACTCCTGGCGGACCTCGTCGTTCGTCTTGAGCTTGATGCCCCAGCGGGTCAGCACCCCAGTGTTGGGGCTGTCGGCGTCGTGCGGCCCCAGCATCATCAGGGCGGGCCACCACCAGCGGTTCAGCGCGTCCTGGGCCATCTGGCGCTGTTCGGGCGTGCCCCCCGCGTAGGCGACGATCATCTCCTTGCCCTGCTTGTGGTGGAAGGTTTCCTCGGAGCAGATGCGAACCATCGCCCGGCTGTAGGGGCCGTAGGAGCAGCCCGCGAGCATGGTCTGGTTTTTGATGGCCGCGCCGTCGACCAGCCAGCCAATCATGCCCACGTCGGCCCAGGTGAGGGTGGGGTAGTTGAAGATGCTCGAATACTTCGCCCGGCCCGACAACAGGGCGTCCAGCATCTCCTCACGGGAAATCCCCAGTGTTTCGGCAGCGTGATAGAGGTACTGCCCGTGCCCCGCTTCGTCCTGCACCTTGGCGATGAGGATGGTCTTGCGCTTGAGGCTGGGGGCGCGGGTAATCCACTCGCCCTCCGGCAGCATCCCGACGACCTCGGAGTGCGCGTGCTGCGAAATCATGCGGATGAGCTGGCGGCGGTACTCGGCGGGCATCCAGTCGCCGGGTTCAATCTTTTCGCCCCGCGCAATACGGGCCTCAAAGGCGGCGTGCTGTTCGGCGGTTTCGCCCGGCTGGATGAGCGTCGGCTGGGTCATGGGACTCCTCCTGAGGTGGGGGCGGCTTTAACCTAACGAGCGTTTGTTAGATGGTACCACACCCGGCGTGTTTCCGTTTTCCCCAGTTCACAACTCCAGGAGGTGTTCTGCTGGCGCGGCCCCCAACGCGTGCCCCAAGGGGCCGTGGCCCCCACCCAGCCCAGGGGCCGCGCGCAGGGCCGCTTGCAGGTAGTGGTGGGCAGCCCGCACAGCCTGAGCCAGGGGGAGGCCCCGCGCCAGCGCCGCCGCAATCGCTGCCGAGAGAGTGCACCCCGTGCCGTGGGTGTGACGGGTCAGCAGCCGGGGAGCGAGCAAAGAACACCGCAGCTCCGGCGTCCGCAGCTCATCGGTCACGGTCTGGCCGTCCCCGTGCCCCCCCTTGAGGAGAAGGGGCAGGTGGGAGGGCAAGGCCGCGCCAAACAGAGCCTGTGCCTCTGGCCGGTTGGGGGTAATCAGGGTAGCCAGAGGAAACAACTCCTCTTGCAACACCTGGACCGCTGACGGCTCCAGCAACGAGTCCCCACTTTTGGCCAGCAAGACGGGGTCGACCACCAGCGGGAGGTTGCGCCCCCGCAGCACCTGCGCGACTGCCCGCACAGCCTCGGCGCGGCCCAAGGCTCCGGTTTTGACCGCGGCCACCGGAAAATCATCCAGAACGGCCTCTATCTGAGCGGCTATCAACTCTGGGGGCAGGGGAAACGCGGCGGCCACCCCCCGTGTGTTTTGCGCCGTCACCAGCGTGAGGGCCGAGGTCCCAAAGACGCCCCACGCCTCGAAGGTCTTGAGGTCCGCCTGGACCCCCGCTCCACCCCCAGAATCGGACCCAGCGATGGTGAGGGCCACCGGGGGCGACTTCACGGCGCCCCCTGCACGAGCGCGAGCACCCGCACCGCTGTCCAGGGAGCCAGCAGCACCCCATGCCGACCGTGCCCGGTGGCCACGATGACCCGCCGCAGCACCGGGTGAGGCCCTACCAGCGGCAAGCCGCCCGGCGTCAGGGGGCGCAGGCCGACCAACTGGGCCACAGCAGGCCGAGCGGCCCACTCCGGCACGAGGCGACAGGCGACCCCCCGCAACCAGCGCTGGGCGTAAAGGTCCGGTTGCGGGGAGGCGGTGGGGCGGGCCGTTGCCCCCACATAGAGTCCATCAGGGCGGCCCAGCGCGTACCCCGCAGGTCCTGCCCCGCGCCGCCGCAGGCCATAGGTCGCGGGGATGGACGCGGGAGCGTCCAGCAACAGCGCTTGCCCCTGCTGTGCCCGCACCGCCACCCCGAACGCCGCGCTCCACACCCCTGCCGCGAGGACGACCAGGGCGGCGCGGCGCTCGCCCCGGTCGGTCAGCACCCGCACGCCCTTGTGCTCTGGGTGGAGGGCCAACACCCGCGCCCGCCACAGGGGAACAGCGCGGCGAGCAGCCCGGACCACGCTGGGCGGGTGCACCTGTCCCTCCCGCGCCGCGAGCTTTCCCCCATGCCAGACTCCGGCTCGCCAATGCACCGGCTGCCCGCTGCGTGCCTCCAGGCGGCGGGCCAGGTCAGGCCACTGCTGCAAGCTCGTGAGCGCCCACTCCTCCAGCGGGGTGCCCCGCAGCCGCTCGCCCACCGGCGTCAGCAATCCAGCTCCCGCCCGCCACGCCGCACCCGGCTGCCCCGCATCCAGGACCACGGTGGGATAGCCCGCTTCTTGCAGGGTCCAGCCCACCAGCGAGCCAATCAGCCCACCCCCCACCACCAGCACGGTCATGCGGGCTGCTCCGGGTCAGGCAGACGCGGCACCCCCTGCGGCGGACTGCTGGGATGGGCACAGGCACGCTGCGCCATGCGGCCCGCCAGGTACCCCAGGCGACCCGCCCGCACGCCGAGGGCAAAAGCACGGGCCATCGCCACCGGGTCACGGGCCTCAGCAATCGCTGTATTGACCAGCACAGCGTCAGCCCCAGCCTCCAGCGCCTGGGCCGCGTCGCTGGGAACGCCCAAGCCCGCGTCCACCACAGTGGGCACGCCCGCACCGTCCAGCACCGTGTGCAAGAGGTCCCCCGTGCGCAGGCCGCGTCCCGTCCCGATGGGGCTGGCCAGGGGCATTACCGCCGCGCACCCGACCCGTTCCAGGGCGCGGGCCAGCACCGCGTCAGGCTGCACGTAGGGCAGCACCGTAAAGCCCTCTGCCACCAACAGCTCAGCGGCCCGCAGGGTGCCGACCGGGTCAGGCAGCAGCCAGCGCGGGTCAGCAATCACCTCCAGCTTCACCCAGCTCACTCCGGTTGCGGCGCGGGCAAGCCGAGCGACCCGCACCGCTTCTTCAGCGGTCCGGCACCCCGCAGTGTTGGGCAACAACTGGTACCGGCAGAGGTCGAGGGCGTCGAGCAGCCCCACGTGGCCCGGCGAGCGCAGCTCCACCCGACGAATCGCCACGGTCACGATTTGGGTCTCGCTGACCTCCAGCACGTCGCGCATCAGGGCCAAGTCCCGGAACTTGCCTGTTCCCAGCATCAGACGGGAAGTGAAGGTCCGGCCCCCCAAGAGCAGGGGGTCTGAAAGCGGTGGGTCGGTCATGCCTAACCTCCTCCGATGATGCGGACAATCTCGATAACGTCGTCCGGCTCTAGCGGGCGGTCGGGCACCCGCGCGCCGGGGTAAAAGTCGTCCCCCACCGCCACGGCCACCCGTTCGGGTTCAATTCCTAGGTCGCGCAGCAGGGCGTGCAGGGTCAGGCCCGCTCGGTGGGGATACGGCTCACCATTGACCCGCATGGGTGACCTCCTGCGGCAGGCGAGCGCGCAGAGCGGCGGCGGCGCGCGCCGGGTCCGGGGCGTCAAGAACCGCCCGCACCACGGCCACGCGGGAGGCGCCCGCCGCCACCACGTCGTCCACGGTGCTTTCATCGATACCGCCGATGGCGTACCACGGCGTAGCGGGGCGCAGGGCCGCCACCTCCCGCACATACGCCAGTCCAGCGGCGGGACGGCCCGGTTTGGTGGGCGTGGCGTACACCGGACCCGCCGCGAGGTAGGCGGGAGCCTCATCCAGCGCTCTGAGGGCCTGCTCCCTGTGATGGGTGCTCAGGCCCACCCGCAGTGGGGGCGCGAGGCGGCGCACCCACACGGGGGGCAGGTCCGCTTGGCCCAGGTGCACCCCGTCCGCACCACTGGCGAGCGCCACGTCCACCCGGTCATTGACCCAAAGGGGAACGCCCCGCCCATGCGCGAGGTCGCGCAGCCGCTCGGCCAAGCGAATGAGGGGGCGAGCCTCCGCGTCTTTGACCCGCAGTTGCAGGGTGTCCACCCCGCCGTCCAGCGCCGCTTCGACGCGGGCCACGAACTCCGCTTCTCGCTGCCCAGGGCGGGGCGTCGCGACGAGGTAGAGCCGTCCCAGAGGCCGGGTCACGGCGTCTCTCCCGGCGTCTGAGCGTCTCGCCCAGCGAACATCTCGGACGCGCGCAGTTCGTGGCTGAGCTTCATGGAGCAAAACTGCGGTCCGCACATCGAGCAAAAGGGGGCGCTTTTGGCAGCCTCGGCGGGCAATGATTCGTCGTGCAGGGCGCGGGCACGCTCTGGGTCAAGCGAGAGGTTGAACTGGTCTTCCCAGCGAAACTCAAATCTGGCCTTGGAGAGGGCATTGTCGCGGGCTTGCGCGCCGGGATAGCCCTTGGCGAGGTCCGCAGCGTGAGCGGCGATGCGGTAGGCGAGCACGCCCTCGCGCACGTCTTCTTTGTTGGGCAGTCCCAGGTGCTCTTTGGGGGTCACGTAGCACAGCATCGCCGTGCCGTACCAAGCGATTTGCGCCGCGCCGATGGCCGACGTGATGTGGTCGTACCCCGGCGCGACATCGGTGGTCAGCGGCCCTAGGGTGTAGAAGGGCGCTTCTGTGCACACCTCCAGTTGGCGGGTCATGTTCTCGCGCAGCAACTGCATGGGCACATGCCCCGGCCCCTCCACCATGGTCTGCACGCCGTGTGCCCAGGCGCGGCGGGTCAGTTCGCCCAGGGTGTCCAGTTCCGCAAACTGCGCGGCGTCGTTGGCGTCCTCGATGGAACCGGGACGCAGGCCGTCTCCCAGACTGAAGGTAACGTCGTAAGCGGCCAGAAGCTCACACAGCTCCGCAAAGTGGGTGTAGAGAAAGTTCTCGCGGTGGTGGGCGAGGCACCAGCGGGCCAGGATGGAGCCGCCCCGCGACACGATGCCGGTGCGCCGCCGCGCGGTGAGGGGCAGATGAGCGAGGCGCACACCGGCATGAACGGTCACGTAATCTACCCCCTGCTCGGCTTGCTCGATGAGGGTGTCCCGGTAAACCTCCCAGCTCAGCTCCTCAGGAACGCCCCCCACCTTCTCCAGCGCCTGGTAGATGGGGACGGTACCGACCGGCACGGGGCTATTGCGCAGCAGCCATTCCCGCGTTTGGTGGATGTGCCGCCCTGTCGAGAGGTCCATCACGGTATCGGCCCCCCAACGAATGGCCCATACCAGCTTTTCAACCTCTTCTTCGGTCGAGCTGCTGACGATGGAGGTTCCCAGATTGGCATTGACTTTGACCCGGAAGTTGCGCCCGATGATGGTGGGTTCGAGTTCAGGGTGGTTGACATTGGCGGGAATCACGGCTCGGCCCCGCGCGACCTCTGCCCGCACGAATTCCGGGGTGATTTCGCGGGGGATGGCGGCTCCAAAGGCTTCCCCAGGATGCTGCTGGCGCAACTCGAAGGTCTCCAGTTGACGCAGGTTCTCACGCAGGGCCACGAACTCCATCTCCGGGGTGAGTTCGCCCCGCCGGGCCGCCTGCAACTGGGTGATGGCTTGCCCGCTGCGCGCTCGGCGGGGCCTGGGCGCAGTGGGAAAGGGCCGCGGCCCCGCCTCTGCCGGCGGCAGGGGCACACGCTCCAGCAGCTCCAAGCGGGCGTCATTCGCCAGCCAAGGCCGAGCTTGCGGCAGCCCCCGCTGGACATCGGGGCAGACCTGCGGGTCGGTGTAGGGACCGCTGGTATCAGGCACCAAGACATCGGGATTGGGCCGCGCACGCGTCAGGTCGCCCACGCGTTCTAGGGTGGGCGATTGCCGAATGGCGCGGACCGGTACCCGGACCTGCGGATACAGGGTTCCCGTGAGATACCGTTTCTCACTGCCTGGAGTGGGGGTCAGCGGGGAAGGTGAAGGATAGGAAACGGAGCGGGGTGGGATTGCCGACACAGCAGGCCTCCGGAGTAGGGACGAGGACTTCCAGACCGCGCAGGCGGCCCAGACAGGAAGGGACAGCAGCGGACGAACCCTGAAGCGTCACGTCAACACGGCTATCCCCCCTCCCATCGGCTCGGAGGGGGGCAAAACAAGACTTTCCTGTTCGGCACCCGTCACGCTCCCTCCGCCGGAATGACCCGGATCAGGTTCCTAGGGTTGGGCACGCTCGCCCTCTCAGCCCCCGCCTCACGCGGATACGGGCACCCCTGGTGACAGGCCGCAGTGTGCACCCGGCCCCCCGGCGAAATCAAGTGGAGAGTGGGGAGGGGCACCCTACCATGCGGACATGATCGTCGCCATCGGACACGACCTGATCGAGATTGAGCGCATCCGGGGCCTGCTCGCGCGGGAGGGGCGGCGAGCCGAGAAGCTGTTCGCCCCGTGCGAGCTGGCCTATTGCGCCGGGCACGCGGACCCCGCCCCCAGCCTGGCGGCCCGCTTCGCCGCGAAGGAAGCCTTTCAGAAGGTCTGGCCGCGCCCGCACGGGTGGCGCGACGTGTGGGTCGAGCGGGAGCGGACGCCGCAGGGTCCCTTCCCCTTTGCCCGGCCCATCCTGGGCTTTGCGCCCTACATCGCCGCCGAGCTGGAGGCGCGGGGCTGGGTGGCGCACCTGACACTGACCCACACCAAGGAGCACGCGTCGGCGGTGGTCGTGCTGGAGGAGCGGACCGCCCGCTAGCCGGAGAGGACCCGCAGCCCCCCCACCCCGGTGAGCTGCTCGCTGAGGCGCACGCCCTCCAGCAGGTGCGCCCGCAGCACGCCCGGCAGCCAGGGCAGGCAGCCCGGCGGCAGCGCGTCGGGGGCGAACCAGCCCACCTCGGAGGTCTTGTCCAGCGGCGTCGGCTCGCCCTCCCAGGCGTCGGCCAGAAAGAGGAAATCCACGCCCGCGACCGGGCCTCCTGGCCCCGCGACGTCGTAGCGGGAGACGCCCAGCGAGCGGAGCGCAGATGGGTCCACCCGCAAGCCGACCTCCTCGCGGGCCTCGCGGGTCACGGCGGCGAGGAGACCCTCGCCGGGTTCGACCGCGCCGCCAGGCAGGTTCCACAGGCCCTCCGCAAAGGCTGTTCCCGACCGCCGCCCCAGCAGCACCCGGCCCGCAGGGTCCCGCACGACCAGCCACACGATGAGGTGCATCACGCCCCTCAGCCTAGAGCTTGCGCTATGCTTTCTTCTGCGTCACCGGGGGTGCCCCTTCCAAGGGAAGCGGGCTGAGATGACACCCCAGGAACCTGAACCGGGTCATTCCGGCGGAGGGAGCGTGACGGAGCTGGCCCCCCCAGGCGGGGCGCGGTTCCTCTCGGCTTCCCCTCGTGACGCGAGGGGGATTTTTGATGCGCAAGACACTGCTGCTTGGCCTGCTGCTCGCGGGCGCGGCCCAGGCCCAGACCACCCTGACGGTGATAACCCACGATTCGTTCAGCCTCAGTAAGGAGCGGGTGGCCCAGTTCGAGCGGGCCAACAACGCCCGCGTGCGCTTCGTGAAGGGCGGGGACGCGGGCGAACTCCTGAACCGCCTCATTCTGACCCGCCGCGCTCCGATTGCTGACGTGGTGTACGGGCTGGATAACTCCATGCTGCCCCGCGCCAGGGCCGCCGGGATTCTGGAGGCTTACCGCTCGCCCGCGCTGGCGAGGGTGCCCGCCGCCCTCCGCCTCGACGAGGGGGGGCTGCTGAACACGGTGAACTCCGGCCTGGTGGCCCTGAACTATGACCGGGCGGCCTGGGCGAAGACGGGCTTGCCCCTTCCGCGCAGCCTCGACGACCTGAAAAAGCCCGAATACGCCCGCCTGACGGTCGTCACCTCCCCGGCAACGAGCAGCCCCGGCCTCGCTTTCCTGCTCGCGACCGTCAACCACCTCGGCGAGGAGGGCGCGTGGGCGTGGTGGCGAGAAGCCCGCGCGAACGGGATGAAGGTCGTGCGCGGCTGGTCGGACGCCTACTACAAGGAGTTCAGCAAGAACGGCGGCAAATACCCCATCGTCCTGAGCTACGCGAGCAGCCCCGCCGCCGAGGTCTACTACGCGGACGGCTACGACCCAAAGAAGCCGCCCGCCCAGGCCCCCACCGCCAACCTCTTCCTGCCGGGCAGCACCTTCTTGCAACTGGAGGGGGTGGGCATCCTCAAGGGGACCAAGCAGCCGCAGCTCGCCCGCCGGTTCGTAGATTTCATGCTCTCGGAGGGCGTGCAAGCCGACATCCCCACCCGGATGTGGGTGTACCCGGCGGTGAGCGGCACGAGGCTCGACCCCGTCTTCCGCTTTGCCGAGAAGCCGGAAGTCCCCCCCGTGAAGGCCAGCGTGACCGCCAACCCGCAGCGGCTGGTGGATGCCTGGGTGACGCAGGTGCTGCGGGCGCGGTGAGGGGGCAGCGGGCAGGGGTCAGCGGGTGGGGCGGGGTGATGGCTGCCCGCTCTAGAGGGTTTGACGACAGGAGATGCCCGATGAGCTGGTCTGGACGCCCCCTCACCCCTTGCTTCGCAAGGCCCTCTCCCACGAGGGGAGAGGGGCAGAACATCCGGCCCCCTCCCCCATGACGCCTCCCACCCGACTCGGCTGGCTCCTCGCCCTGCCGCCGCTCCTCTTTCTGGGGCTGCTGCTGGCCCTCCCCCTCGCCCGCACCCTGGCCGAGGGCGGGGTCAATCTCGCCGTGTGGCGGGACCCGTACTTTCTGGGCCGCCTGAGCTGGACGCTGGGGCAGGCGGGGGTGACGGCGCTGCTGGCGCTGCTGGTGGGGGCACCCCTCGCCTACCTGCTCTCGCGGTACGCGGTGCCCGGTAAGGGGCTGCTGCTGCGGCTCTTGCTGCTGCCCTTCGTGACGCCCACGCTGGTGGCGGTGCTGGGCCTCTCGGCGCTGCTGGGGCCGCAGGGATGGCTGAGCCGCCCGCTGGGGCTGGACCTGGAGGGGACGCCCGCGCTGCTGGTGCTGGGGAACCTCTTTTTCAACCTGCCCGTGATGGTGCGGCTGGCCTATGCGGGCTTCTCGCGGGTGTCGCCGGGACTGACCGGAGCGGCGCGGACGCTGGGGGCGTCGGGGGTGCGGGCGGCGCTGACGGTGGCGCTGCCGCTCGCGCTGCCGGGGCTGCTCGCGGGGGCCATCCTCGTCTTCCTGTACTCGGCCCTCAGTTTCGGGCTGCCGCTCGCGCTGGGGGGCGAGCGGTACGCCACCCTGGAGGTCGAAATCTACACGCTGACGGCCCTCCAGTTCCGGCTCTCGGAGGCGAGTGCGCTCATCGCCGGGCAGCTCGTGCTCACGCTGGCGGCGACGTGGGCGTATGTGGCCCTGCGGCGGGGCGGCACGGGCGTGCCCGCGAGCGGCCTCCCCCCGGCGCGGGGGGCAGCGGCGGTGAGCCTGTGGAGCCTGGTCGCGCTGGTGGTCCTCGTCTGCTTCGGGCCGCTGGTGGCCGTCGTCGCGCGGGGGGTGCTGGGGACCGGAGGGCCGACGCTGGGTTATTGGCAGGGCATCCTCACGGACCCGGAGACGCCCCGGCTGGTGGGCAACACCCTGCGCTTCGGGCTGCTGGCGCTGACGGGAGCTGTCGTGCTGGGCGGGCTGCACGCGCTGGGGGCGTGGCGAGCGGGGTCACGCTTTCTCGACCTACTGTCGCTGCTGCCGCTGATGGTGTCGCCCGTCAGCCTCGCGGTGGGGTACCTGCTCGCCTACCCGCAGTTCGCGGCCACCCTGCCCCTCCTGCTGGCGGCGTATACGCTGCTGGGCTTTCCGCTGGTGACCCGCAGCCTGCTTCCGGCCCTGCGGGCACTCCCGCCCCGCCTCACCGAAGCCGCCCGCACCCTGGGAGCGCGGCCCCTCGATGCCCACCGCACGGTCACGCTGCCGCTCACGCTTCCGGCCTTGCGGGGGGGCGCGGCCCTCGCGCTGGCGACCGTGCTGGGCGAGTTCGGGGCCACCCTGGTGCTGACCCGGCCAGAGTGGGCCACCCTCAGCGTGGGCCTCTACGAGCGCCTGGGCCGCCCCGGCGAGCGCAACCTGGGGGAAGCCTGCGCGCTCGCGACGGTGCTCTTGCTGCTCGCGGCGGGGGCCTTCATCCTGCTGGACGGCGGGGAGGGGGAGGTGACCTGAGGCGGGCTGTCATACACTGTCAGACAGGAGGTGGGGAGGATGCGCGTCAAGCTGAGTCGGCACGGCAATAGCCTGGGCTTCGTGGTGCCCGCGCGCGTGGTCCGCGAGGCGGGGTTGGAAGTGGGCCGGGAATACGAGTTGCAACTCGATGGACCGGAAGGCGGTTTCCGCCTGATTCCCGTTCAGCGGCGGCGCAGCCGGTACACGGCTGAGCAACTCCTGGCGGGCATACCCGAAGGAACGCTGCGGTACGAGGATGTTCCCGATTACGTTCCCGTTGGCCGGGAGCTGGACAGTTGACGCCTCCCGAACGCGGGCAACTCGTCTGGACGGATTTTGACCCCCGTCGCGGGCACGAGCAGGGAGGACGTCGCCCCGCTCTCGTCATCAGCAGCAGCCATTACACCCGCGTCACGGGGCTGATGGTGTGCCTGGCCGTGACCAGCCGGGCCAAGGGCTACCTCACGGAGTTGCCCCTGCCTGATGGCCTGCGGACACGCGGGGTCATCTTGACTTCACATGTCTACACCCTGGACTGGCGGGCGCGGGGGGCCGAGACCATTGAAACCGTCCCCCACGACCTCCTGGAAGAAGCGGTCGACCGCTTGATAGGTCTGGTGAGCGATTGACTCCCCCCGCCCTCTCCCTTCACCACCTCTCCAAACGCTATGGCCCCACCCGCGCCGCCGAGGACGTCTCGCTGACCGTCGGGGCAGGCGAGACGGTCGCGCTGCTGGGGCCGAGCGGCTGCGGCAAGAGCACGGTGCTGCGGTGCGTGGCCGGCTTGGAACGCCCGGACGCGGGCCGGGTGGAGGTCGGCGGGCGGGACGTGACCGGGCTGCCCCCGGAGGCGCGGCACGTCGGGCTGGTCTTTCAGGACTACGCCCTCTTTCCTCACCTCAGCGTGCTGGGCAACGTCGCCTATGGGCCGCGGATGCGCGGGGCGGGGCGGCGGGAGGCCGAGGCGCGGGCGCGGGAGGCCCTCGCCCTGGTGGGGTTGGAAGCCCTGGCTGGGCGCAAGCCCGCTCAGCTTTCGGGCGGGCAGGCGCAGCGGGTGGCCCTGGCGCGGGCGGTGGCGACCCGCTCGCCGCTGCTGCTGCTCGACGAGCCGCTGAGCAACCTCGACGAGCAGTTGCGGGCGCGGCTGCGCTCGGACCTGCGGGGGCTGTTCGGGCGGGTGGGGGCGGGTGTGCTGCTGGTCACCCACGACCAGCGGGAGGCGCTCGCGCTGGCGGCGCGGGTGGCGGTGATGCGGGCGGGGCGACTGGTGCAGGTGGGGCCTGCCGCCGAAGTGTTCGCCCGGCCCGCGACCGCGTGGGTGGCGGCCTTCCTGGGGCACGCCAACGTATTGCCCGGTCCCGGCGGCGTGGCGCGGCTCGTCCCGGAGGACGCGGTGCGGCTGGGGGAGGGCGACCCCTTCCCCGTCACCGCGCACCAACCCACCGACACCGGGGCCGAGGTGACGGTCCTGCACCCCCTCGGCCCCCTCACCCTGCACCTCAGTGCGCGGGAGGCGGCGAGCATCGGGGGAGGCCGGCTGCGGCTACGCGTGGACGAGGAGCGGGTGCTGACGCTGCCCAACGACCAGGAGCCGGGCTGATGGGGGCCGGATGACCGCCTGGATTCTGGTCGGCGGGCGGCTGGTGCTCACGCCCGCGCTGGCCGCCCTCCCCCGCCCTGACCTGGTGGTGGCCGCCGACGGTGGCGCACGACACGCGGCGGCGCTGGGAGTGCCTGTTGACGTCTGGGTGGGCGACTTTGACTCCTCCGGTGGCCTGGAGGTGGACGCCCCCCGCGAGGTTCACCCCACCGCCAAGGACGAGACGGACGCCGAACTCGCCGTGCGAGCGGCGCGGGAGCGGGGGGCCACCCAGCTCGTCTTTCTGGGAGCCTTCGGGGGCCGCTTCGACCACGCGGCGGCGCTGGCGCTGGGCGCGGTGCGGCTGGCAAGGGAGGGGCTGGCGGTCACCCTCCACAGCGGGGACGAGAGCGGGCATCCGCTGCTGCCGGGTCAAGCCCTGAGCCTCGACCTCCCCCCCGGCACCCTCCTGAGCGTGCTCGCCCTGAGCGACCTGCGCGGCCTGCGCCTCAGCGGGGTGCGCTGGCCGCTTTCCGGGGCCGACGTGCCGCTGGGGAGCGGGTGGACGCTGAGCAATGAGGTGCGGGGCGGCCCCGTCACCGCCGCGCTGGAGGGGGGTTACGCCCTGCTCACGGTGCGGTGGGGCATCGCCTGCGGCTAGGCACACCGTTAGGGCCTACCCAACCCGCGCCGGGAACTGCTCCGCCGCCCCGCCCGTATGGTGGAGGCATGAGACGTGGACCGGGATGCGGTTGCTTGGGCTGTGGGGGGGGCGGGGTGCTGGTGCTCGCCGTGCTGGGGGCGCTGGCGTGGTTTTTGGTGATTCAACCCGCCCGCACCTTTCTGGAGTCGTGGCAGGGGGCGGGCACCGCGGTGACCGCGCCGCAAACGCCGCCCGCTTCCGGGGGCACGGGCATTGACGTGCCCACACTGCCGGGGCCGGGCGGCACGGCCACGCCCCCCGCCGCTGCCCCGGCAGGAACGCCGCTGACCGCGCGGGACGTGCAGCGCTTCCTCGCCGTGCGGCGGGAGGTGCGGGCGGCGCTGGGCGGCAGCTTCGAACCCCTTCAGCAGGTCTGGACCGACCTCCAGCAGGGCCAGTCGCCCAACATCCTGACGCTGGCGCAGGTGCTGGGGCGCGTCAGCGGCAGCGTGGGCGCGGCCCGCACCGCTCAGGCCCAGGCCCTCGCCCGCGAAGGCCTCAGCGCCGAGCGCTACGCCGAGGTGCGCGGGGCCGTCAACCGGGCGTTGGGGGTGCCCGACATCGACTTCGCCCAGGCTGCCGAAGCCCTGCGGGCAGGCCGTCTCCCCGACCTGAGCACCACCGTGCGGGCGGCCACCCCCCAGGAACGCGACCTGGTGGCCCCCTACCGGGCCGAGCTGACCCAGACGGCGGCGTTGGGGTTGCTGGGGCTGTAGGAAACGAACGGGGCCAGCGTCCAGCGCACCGACGCAGCTCCGTAGAGGACGGCTCCCCGCCCAGGCGGGAGCTTTTCTTTGGCTGGTGTCTGGAAGCTGGCCGCTGGTTGCTTTCTTCGCCCCCCAGACCCCGTAAGGTAGACCCATGACCACCGAGTTCCTTCCTGCTACCGCCCGCTCGGAGGCGCTGTTTGCCCGCGCACGCGCCGTGACGCCCGGCGGCGTGAACAGCCCGGTGCGGGCCTTCCGAAGCGTGGGCGGCACCCCCCGCTTTATCCGGGAAGCGCACGGCGCCTTCCTCACCGACGCCGACGGCACCCGCTACCTCGACTACATCGGCTCGTGGGGACCGATGATTCTGGGACACAATCATCCCGCCGTGCGGGAGGCGATTGCGGCAGCCCTCGCGGGGGGCACGTCGTTTGGGGCACCGAACGAGCGGGAGGTAGAGCTGGCCGAAACCGTCACCCGCCTCACCGGGGTGGACCGGGTACGCTTTGTGAACAGCGGCACCGAAGCCACCATGAGCGCCCTGCGGCTGGCGCGGGGCTTTACCGGGCGCAAGTTCATCCTCAAGTTCCGGGGCAACTACCACGGCCACGCGGACGGCCTGCTCGTCGAGGCGGGCAGCGGCCTGCTGACCAACGCGGCGGGGGCGCTGGGCCAGGCGGCCCCCAGCAGCGCCGGGGTCCCGGAGGAATACGCGGCCCTCACGCTGGTGAGCGAGTACAACGACCCGGCGGCGCTGGACGCGCTGATGCAGGAGCGGGGGGCGGAGGTCGCCGCCGTCATCTTTGAGCCGGTGGTGGGCAATGCCGGGGTCCTGATTCCCACGCCGGAGTTCCTGGCGGCGCTGCACCGGGTCCGTGAGCAGGGCACCCTGCTGATTGCGGACGAGGTGATGACGGGCTTCCGCCTGAGCATCAACGGAGCGACGGGCCTGCTGGGGCTAAAGCCCGACCTCATCTGCTGGGGCAAGATTATCGGCGGCGGGCTGCCCGTGGGGGCCTACGGCGGACGGGCCGACGTGATGGACTTCGTGTCCCCGCAGGGTCCGGTGTACCAGGCGGGGACCCTCAGCGGCAATCCGCTCGCGATGGCGGCGGGCCTCGCCACGCTGGGGGTGCTGGAGGAGGACCCCGGCCTCTACGAGCGGCTGGAGGCCTACACGAGCGCCCTCGCGGGCGGCTTGCGCGAGGCGGCGCGGGCGGCGGGCGTGCCCCTGAGCGTGAACCACATCGGCTCGATGCTCACGGCC
The DNA here is from genome assembly GCF_000482805.1 of Deinococcus murrayi DSM 11303. GTDB lineage: Bacteria > Deinococcota > Deinococci > Deinococcales > Deinococcaceae > Deinococcus > Deinococcus murrayi. The sequence goes on from NZ_AXWT01000023.1 coordinate 21,532, forward strand.
TTTCATCAAGACGCACCCGACGGAACCATCCGCACCTACGCGGACGCGGCCCGCAGCGACACCGCCGCCTTTGCCATCTGGTTCCAGGCGATGCTGGGCCGGGGGGTCTACTGGGCACCCTCGCAGTTCGAGAGCATCTTCGTGGGGGGGGCGCACACCGACCACGACCTGAACGCCACCCTCGACGCCGCCCGCGCCGCCTACGCCGAGCTGGGGGGGAGGGGCGCATGACCCTGCTGGAGAGCAGGGCCGACGTTCGGCGCGTCCTGGAGGAACACAGGGTGGTTGCCGTGGTCGGCTTTCATCCCGACCCGACCAAGCCCGCCCACTACGTCCCGGAGTACCTGCACCGCCAGGGCTACACGGTGATTCCGGTCAATCCGGCCCTCGCGGCGCGGGGCGAGAGTTACTTCGGCCAGCGGGCGGTGGCCACCCTCGCGGAGATTCGCACCCCGGTGGGGGTGGTGGATGTCTTTCGCCGCAGCGACCGGGTGCGCGAGCATCTGGATGACATCCTCGCCATGCAGCCCCTCCCCCGCGTGGTCTGGCTGCAACTCGGTATCCGCGATGACCACACGGCGCGGGCGCTGATGGGCCGCGGTATCGACGTGGTGCAAGACCGCTGCATGCTGGCGGACCACCGAGCGCTGTTGTAGCGAACTGGCCCCTACAGCCACACCACCTCCACCTCCTCCCCCACCCCCACGGCGGACCGCCCTTCGGGGACGACAACGAGCACGTCCGCCTCGCCCAGCGAGCGCAGCACGCCGCTGCCCTGGCGGCCATAGTCGCGGACCTCGCCGCCCGACACGACCCCACGCCAGTAGGCTGTCTTGTCGGGGAGGCTGGGAAAGGGGGTGGCGGCCCGCAGGCGCAGCGTCCGGGGGGGCTGCCCCGTCAGCACCGGGCGCACGACCAGCCCAAACACGACGAGGCTGCTCACCGGGTTGCCGGGCAGCCCGAAGACGGGAAGCCCTCCCCAGCGCCCCAGCATCGCGGGGCCGCCGGGCCGCATCCGAATCTTCCAGAAGGCGACCTCGCCCCGCTCTAGGAGCAGGTCGCGCAGGAAGTCGTACCGGCCCATGCTGACGCCGCCGCTCGTGAGCAGCAGGTCAGCGCCGCCCGCCGCCGCCAGGGACCGCGCCAGCGCGGCAGGGCTGTCGGGAGTGTGGCCGAGGTCGAGCACGTCGCAGCCGCATTCCTCCAGCCCCGCCGCGAGGCCATAGCGGTTGCTGTCGTAAACCTGCCCCGGCAGGAGGGTTTCGCCAGGTTCGCGCACCTCGTCCCCGGTGGAGAGCAGGGCCACCCGCAGGCGGCGGCGCACGGGAACCTCGGCGTACCCCAGCGCCGCCGCGAGCGCGACCCGTGGCGGGGTGAGCAGGGTTCCGGCGCGCAACACGGTCTCGCCCGCCCGGAAGTCCCCGCCCTCAGGCCGCACGTCGCTGCGGCGGGCGGGGCGGCGCAGCCGCACGTGGGCGGGGCCATCCTCCGCGAGCTGCTCGACCGGGGCAATCGCGTCCGCGCCCGTGGGCAGCGGCGCTCCGGTGTAGATGCGGACGCACTCGCCCGGCCCCACCGTGCCCGTGAACGGCTGCCCCGCTCGGCTTTCGCCCAGCACCCGCAGGCGCAGGGGCGCGTCCGGGCTGGCCCCCCAGGTGTCCGCCTCCCGCGCCGCCACGCCGTCGAGCGCACTTTCGGTGACGCTGGGATGGCTGACGCGGGCGGCGAGGTCGGCAGTGAGGAGGCGGCCCCGCGCCCCGGACAAAGAGACCGTCTCGGCAACGGGGGGGGGCAGCAACGCCGCGAGCATCGCCCGCGCGTCGAAGACACTGACGTGCATGGGAAAAGTCGGGCGGGACATGGGGGCAGCATAGAGCGGCGGTGGGGGGCAGACAGGCCGAAAGGGGTACACTCCGGGGGCAAGTCCGTCCCGCTGCCCCCGCCTCTTTCCCTGAAGGGAGTTTTCTATGCACATCACCCAGGACAAGGTCGTCGAGATTGATTACGTACTCAAGGTGGACGGCGAGGTTGTCGACGCCAGCGAGCCGGGCGAGCCGCTGACCTACCTGCACGGCCACAGCAACATCATCCCCGGCCTGGAGCGGGCGCTGGAGGGCAAGCGCCCCGGCGACAGCTTGCATGTCACCGTGCAGCCCGAAGACGGCTACGGCGAGCGCGACGAAGGCAACGTCGAGGCCCTCAACCGCGAGGACTTTGAGGATGACATTGAGGTCGGCGCGACCTACTACGCCCAGGCCGAAGACGGCTCGGTGCTCCCCTTCACGGTCCTGTCGGTCGACGGCGAGACCGTACAGGTCGACTTCAACGCCCCCCTGGCGGGCAAGGTCCTCAACTTTGACGTCACCGTGCGGGCGGTGCGCGACGCCACCACCGAGGAGCTGGAGCACGGCCACGCCCACACGCCGGGCATGCACGAGGACGAGTAAGCGGCCCGCCATTCGCCAGCAAGGGATGTTCAGAGCCTCAGCCTTGAGCTGGGGCTTTGGCCATCCCGCCCTGGTATGCCCGGTGACAGACCGAGTTGGTGTAAGCTGTACGCTGTTGTCACGACCGGGGTGTATCCCCCCGGCGGCTTTTTGTGGGGCAACCCTGCATCTGGAGCCAACTCGTGAATTCCTTCACTGGAGTGTATGCATGAAGACCCTCATCCTCGGTGCTGGCTACGCGGGCCTCGCGGCGGCCACCAAGCTCAAGCCCACGCCGGGCCTCGAAGCCTTGCTGGTCGAGCAAAACCCCTTTCATACCTTTGAAACCCGGCTGCACGAAGCCGCGGCCCACAACACCCGCGTGACCCTGCCCATTCAGCCCCTGCTGCGCGGGACGGGGGTGGCGTTTGAGCAAGCTGCGGTCGAGAGCGTGGACATCGACGCCCGCGAGGTCATCCTCAAAGATGGCCGCGTGCTGACCTACGACACGCTCGTTGTGGGCCTGGGGTCGGTCACGAACTTCTACCGGATTCCGGGGCTGGCCGAGCACGCCTCCGAACTCAAGCAGCTCAGCGACGCCGACGAAATCTATTCCTTTGTCAACCAGGTGTATTCCGGCGAGTACCGTGGCAACCGCGACATCGTGGTGGGCGGCGCGGGCCTGACCGGAGTCGAGCTGGTCACCGAGCTGGCGCAACGGGCCGAGCTGCTCTCCAAGGCGCGGGGCCTGCCGCCCTTCCGCATCTACCTGGTAGAAGCCGGACCCAAGATTCTGCCCATCCTCGACGAGGCCCTGCGTCAGAAGGCCGAGCGCGTGCTGCGCGACTACGGCATCGAGATTCTGGTCGGGCACCGCATCACGCGGGCAACCGAAGGCAGCGTCACCGTGCAGACGCAGGATGGCGAGGAAAAGGTCATCGAGGCGGGCAAAATCATCTGGACGGGCGGCATCCAGGCCCGCGACATCGTCAAGGGTGAGCGGCTGGAAAAGGGTCCCGGCGGGCGCATCGCCGTGGACGAGTTCCTGCGGGCCAAGGGCTACCCCGACGTCTTCGTCATCGGGGACATGGGCCTGGCCCTCAATCAGGAAGGCAAGCCCGTGCCCACCACCGCGCAGCACGCCGGGCAACAGGGCCGTCTGACGGGCAAGAACATTCTGCGGCTGGTGCGCGGCGAGGCGCTCGAACCCTACGAGCCGACCACCCTGGGCGAGTTCGTCTCGCTGGGCGGCTTGATGGCGGTGGGCTGGATGAAGCTCCCCTGGAACCAGAAGCTCGCCATCACGGGCGGTCTGGCCCACGTGATGAAAAAGGCCAGCGAGTGGCGCTGGCGGGCCAGCATCGACTGATTGGCCGAAGAGGCCACAGGATTGGGATGTCGGGGGGGCTGCCTGCGGGTGGCCCCTCCCTCGCGGTTTGAGGGTAGAACCCCTCTGTCAGACCTCTGCACGACTGCTCCCCCTAGACTGCCGGGCATGGTGCGCGGTGAGCTGGCGGTGTTTGGGTTTTTGCCCGTGATGCAGATGCTGCTGTCAAGCGGTCGCCGGGGGCGACTGAGCGTGGCGCACGCACGGGGCGGCGAGGTGTGGCTGGAGCCGGGCGAGCTGGTCCACGCCCGCTCTGGAGGGCTGACGGGCGAACGCGCCCTGCAAGTGCTGAGCACGCTCGACAGCGGGCAGTTCACCTTTGCCCCCGATGTTCCGGCCAGCGAGCGTACGCTCTCGCTGCGGCGCGAGGCCGCCCTGCGCCGCCTCATCGAGGAGACGGACGCCTGGGGGCCGCTGCTGCGCACCTTTCCCGACTGGAGCCGCCCGCTGCGCTTTACCGCCCGCTGGACGGACGCCCAGCCCGTGACGCGGGCGCAGTACGTGGCCCTGAGCCTCGTGCCGGAGGGCCTGCCGCTGCGGACCCTGCTCGACCGCTGCGAGTTGTCGCCCCGCAGCGCCCTGGAAACCCTGCACCCCTTTGTGACGGCGGGGCTGGTGGAGGTGGCGTGAGCGCCGGGGACGTTGCGCCCCCCGCCCCCACGTTCTAGACTCGCGGGGCAGCGACCGGGAGGAGTACCCGTATAGCGCACCCACAGAGAGCCGGGGCCGTGGCTGAAAGCCCCCGCGGGAAGGCGCACCGGGGAATGTCGCCCGCGAGCGTGGGGGAAGAAAGGCACCTGATGGGAGCCGAGTAGAACCCTCCGGGACGCGCCCGTCACAGCGCTCCAGAGTGCCCCCGCCCAGGGTGGGGGAAGTGCGGTGGTACCGCGGGACCCTGACGGCTTGGCACAGGAGGTCTCGTCCGCAGCTTGAGCACCGTGAGCCGCTTCGGCAGACGGGACGCTGTTGCTCGGCTGCCCCTTTCCACTTCGGCACAGGAGACCCCCGCATGACCGACCTTCCCCCCCCCCCCACGAACGACGCCGCCCTCGCCAAGGCTTTTGACCCCGCCGCCATCGAACCCGCCTGGGCGCAGCGCTGGCGCACCGAACCCTTCCGCGCCGACGCGAGCAGCGCCCGCCCGCCCTTTACCATCGTGATTCCGCCGCCCAACGTGACGGGCAACCTGCACCTGGGGCACGCGCTCGACAACACGCTCATCGACACTCTGATTCGCTACAAGCGCATGGCGGGCTTCGAGGCGCTGTACCTGCCGGGCACCGACCACGCGGGCATCTCCACGCAGGTGGTTGTCGAGCGGCAACTCAAGGAGGAGGGCAAAACCCGCTTTGACCTGGGCCGCGAGGCCTTTTTGGAGCGCGTCTGGGCGTGGAAGGCGGAGTCGGGCGGGATGATTTTGGAGCAGCTCACCCGCCTGGGCGTGAGCGCCGACTGGACCCGCGAGCGTTTCACGATGGACGAGGGCCTGAGCAAGGCCGTGCGGGCGCAGTTCGTGCGCCTCTACCACCAGGGCCTCGCCTACCGGGGCGAGCGCATCGTGAACTGGGACCCGGCCTCGCAGACGACCCTGAGCGACCTCGAAGTCGTGCGCGAGGTGCGCAAGGGCAAGATGTACACCCTCCGCTACCCGCTGGAGGACCCGCAGACCCCCGCCAGCAATGGAGGCCCCGGCGAGATTCTCATCGCCACCGTGCGCCCGGAGACGATTTTCGCGGACCAGGCGATTGCCGTGCACCCCGCAGACGAGCGCTTTGCCCACCTGGTCGGGAAGCGGGCGCGGATTCCCCTCACCGACCGCTTTATCCCCATCATCGCGGATGAGGCCGTGGAGCGCGAGTTCGGGGTGGGGGCCTTGAAGATTACGCCCGCGCACGACCCCACCGACTTCGAGATTGGCGAGCGGCATGGCCTCGCCCGCCCCAGCGTCATCGACCTGCACGGGCACCTGACGTCGGACCTCGTGCCCGAAGCCTTCCGGGGGATGGAACGCTTTGCCGCCCGCAAGGCCGTTGTGGCGGCGCTGGCCGAGTCCGGTGCCCTCGTGGAGGAAAAGGACCACGAGACCGCCATCGGCCTGAGCGAGCGGACGAAGGTGCCCGTGGAACCCATCGTCTCGACCCAGTGGTTCGTGCACACGAAGCCGATGGCCGAGCGGGTGCTGGAGGGCCTCGGCGCGGGCGAGATTCGGCTCACGCCGGAGCGCTACGGCAAGGTGAACCGCGACTGGCTGCTCGGCATCCGCGACTGGAACATCTCCCGCCAGCTGTGGTGGGGCCACCAGATTCCCGCCTGGTACGACGAGGAGGGCAACGTCTACGTGCCCGACCCAGAGAACCCCGACCTCGACTGCGACCAGGACCCCCGGTACGCCCACCTCACCCTGCGCCGCGACCCGGACGTCTTCGACACCTGGTTTTCCTCCAACCTCTGGCCCTTTTCCACCCTGGGCTGGCCCGACACCGACTCGGAGGACTTCCGCAAGTTCTACCCGACGCAGGTGCTCGTGACCGGGTACGACATCCTCTTTTTCTGGGTGGCGCGGATGCAGATGGCCGGATACGCGCTGACCGGGCAAGCGCCCTTCGAGACGGTGATGCTGCACGGCCTGTACCTCGACAGCAAAGGCCAGAAGATGTCCAAGAGCAAGGGGAATGGCATCGACCCCCTGGACCTCTTTGACGAGTACGGGGTGGACGCCTGCCGCTTCGCGTTTACCAGCCTCAGCACGGGCGGGCAGGACATCCGGCACGACCCCCGCCGCTTTGAGCAGGGGCGCAACTTTGCGAACAAGCTGTGGAACGCGGCCCGCTTTGCCCGGCTGCGGCTCGCGGAGGCGGTCCCCCAGCTCACGGGGGACGACGAGCTGACCCGTTACGTGCGCAGCGCGGCGGAAGCCCCCGACGCGCACGGCAGCGACCCCATGCGCAGCCGGGACGTGCTCGCGGCCCTGCGCCACCGCCCTGACCTCACCCTGGCCGACCGCTGGATAGTCAGCCGCCTGAACGCGGTGACGGCGGAAGTGACGGCGAAGCTTGACGAGTACGACATCGGCGCGGCGATTCGCACCCTGTATGCCTTTACCTGGGACGAGTTCTGCGACTGGTACATCGAGGCGGCCAAGCCCGCGCTGGCAGCGGGGCAGCTCGGCACCCTCGCCACCCTCAAGGCCGTGCTGGAGCACATCCTGAAGCTGCTGCACCCCTTCCTGCCCTTTATCACCTCCGAGCTGTACGCGCACCTCGGCCACCGCCGCCAGGTCGCCCTGCACTCCTGGCCGCAGCCCGACCCCGCCCTGCACGACGCGGAGGCCACCCGCGCCTTTGACGCGCTGCGGGCCGCCGTGAGCGCCGCCCGCTCCCTCAAGAACGAGCTGGGCCTCGCGCCCCAAGACCGCCTGGGCGTGGCCGTGGAGGGCGACCTCGCCGCGACCGTGCACGAGAACGCCCGCATCGTGGAGGGCATCGCCCGCGTGACGCTGGTGCCGGGGCTGGCGGGCCGCACCCTCAGCGCCGTCGAGCAGGGCGTGACCGTCCGCGCTCCCCTGGAGGGCACGGTGGACCTCCAGGACTGGCTTGCCAAGCAGCAAAAGCGCCTGGCCGAACTGGACAAGCAGATTCGGCAGGCGCAGGGCAAGCTGAACAATGCCGGATTCGTGGCCCGCGCCCCGCAGGAGGTCGTGGAGGAGGAGCGGCGCCGGGTGGCGGACTTCTCGGCGCAAAAGGAGCGGCTGGAGGCGGTGCTGGCGCAGTTTTAAGGGAGCTATCCGCCGTCAGCCCTCAGCGTTCAGCCAGGGGGGTCTCGCTGCCGGGGAGGGGGGCGGGACCCTGCCGTTTGGACTGGCAGGGACGCGACAGCCTCGCCGCCGCGCTGAGGGCATCCTGACCCCATGACCCCACCCACCCTCACCGACCTCGCCCGCTGGCTCCGGGCCGAACTCGGCGAGCCTCAGCCCCTGCGCCGGGACGGTCCCGCCGAGGTGCGGCGGCTGGCCCTCGCGCTGGAGCCGGGCGACCTGCCGCCGACGCTGGGGGCCGACGCCCTCTTCTTGCACCGCTCGCGCCGGGTGGGGGACGGCTGGCCGGGGCTGGGCGTGCTGGCCGCCCACGACGGCTTTGACACGCACCTGACGACCGGGCCGAACGTGCGGCTGGCGCGGGCGCTGGGCTGGACGGACCTAGAAGAGGTCGTGTGGGAGGGCCGCGCCGTGGGCATCCGCGCGACGCCGCCGCAGCGCACCTGGGAGGACCTGCGGGCCGCCCTGCACGCCGAACTCGGCGGCGAGGACACCGCCTGGTCGCCAGAGCCGCCCGCCGGGTCGCTGCGGCTGGCCCTCATGAACGCGATGAATCCGGCGCTCGTCGGGCACGTCGCGGGGCTGGGGGTACGGGTCTACCTCACTGGGCAACTGCGGCCCTCGGCGGTGGGGGCCGCGCAGGAGCAGGGGCTGGGGGTGGTCGCGCTGGGGCACCGCCGCAGCGAACTGTGGGGGCTGCGGCAGCTGGCGCGGGAGCTGGAGGGAGCGTTTCCGGGGCTGGAGACGCGGGTGTATGGGGGCTGAGCCTCAGCGCATCTGGCAGGCCCGCACCGTGAGCACCGGGGGACGCCCCGGCAAGAAGACCCGCCCGAAGCCGAGGGCGACGGTCTTGCCGCCCCCGGTCACCCGGAAGAACTTGGGCGGTGAATCGGCTCCGATGGGGTCGACCCGTCGTCCCTTCAGCTGGCCGAGCACCGCCGCCTCCAGGGGGGTGAGGTCGCCGGGCTTGGCCAGGGTAAAGGTCACGATTTCGGTGGTCTTGAGGTCGCAGCGTCCGGCTTGGCCCTGAGCGGTCCACTGACGGTCGAGTTCCTGGGCCGCTGCCTTAAAGAGGCCAGCGTCACGCAGGTAGGGCGTGTCCTTGTAGGAGGCGAAAGTCCGGCTGGCTGCGGGCGACACCTGGCTCCAGTCGACGGAAAAGTTGGGGGACCGCTGGGGGGCGGCGAGCGCTGCCCCGGCCAGCAGACTGAGGCCGAGCGCCGCTGCGGGCCGGACGCGGGGCAGGGTTTTCATGGCCATGGCGTCTCTCCCTACCGCAGGGCCGCCCGGATGTCCTGCACCGCCTTGCCGAAGATGGCGGCGTAGTTCGGGCTGCGCGACTGCACGCTGAGGGCCACCGCGTCGGACCACGGTTTCCACACCGCGCCCATCTGCGGGACATTGGGCATCGGCGTGCCCGCCGCGATGGCGCGGCTAAAGCCCGTGACGACCGGGTCACTCTTGAGCTGGGCGCGGGCCTTGAGGCTTACGGGGATGCGGCCACCCGCCCGGTTGAAGGACACCTGCGCCGTGCTGGTGACCAGGGCCTGCGCGAGGCGGCCCGCCGCGGCCTTGTCCCGGCTGTAAGCGTTCATAACGATGCCCTGCACGCCCACGAAGGGCGACCAGGCCTGGGGCGCACCGGGGGGTTGGGGCAGCACGGTGATGCCGTAATCCAGGTTCGCCTTTTTGAAGTCGCCGATGTCCCAGGGTCCGGTGACGAGCATGGCGAGTCGACCTTCCAAAAAGGCGCTCTTGGCGGCGTCTCCGGTGACGCCTTCTGGCACCAGGCCGTACTTGTAGCGTAGGTCGTTCAGCAGGGCCGCCGCCCGCAGCGCTCCGGGGTTGTTCAGGCCGATATCGCTGGCGTCCAGCGTGCCGCGGCTATTCTTGAAGACGTAGCCGCCATAGGCGCTGAACAGGCCGTAGTTCATGTAGGCGTTGCTGAGGTCAACCAGGAAGCCAAAGCGGCCGTCCCCGGTGTTGGCGCGGGCGGCAGCCAAGAACTCGTTCCAGGTGGCCGGGGCCTGCGGCACCAGCCGCTTGTTGTACACGAGGGCGACCGCCTCCGCGAACATGGGGAGGCCCAGCAACTTGCCCCGGTAGGTCATCGCCTGCATGACCGAGCGGTCGAGGTCCGCCTCACTCCAGACCCAACGGTCCATCGGCTCGATAACGCCTGCCGCCGCGAGCTGGCCGAGGCGGTCTTGAGGCAGAGCCACAATGAGGTCTGGCCCCTGTCCCCTGGGGGCGGCCTGAATCAGCTTGTCGGCCATCTGGTCGAGGGGAACACTCACGACCGTCACCCGGTGGCCCGTCGCCCGGCCATAGGCGGCGGCCTGCTGCCGGAGCCAGGTCGCTTCTTCGGCGCTCGTGAAATGGGTCCAGACAGTCAGATTGCTCGCTCCCGCCGTCCCCAACAGGGCCAGCGCGAGGGTCAGCGCGGTCTTCGTCATGGTGAGACTCCTTCCCGGTTCATCTGTGTGCTCTTGTGTGCTCTGCCACAGCTATACCCCGGCGGGTCTCACGCACTTCTGACAGCCACGGCCCAGCGAACCGTCAGCCCATTGCTGAGGGCTGACGGCTGAGCGCTGACGGCCCCTTAGGCGTGCTTTTCCTCGCGGGTATCAATGCCAAAGGGCACGTAAGCCGGACAGACGCCCACGGCGGAGGTGCCCAGCATCACGGCGGCGAGAACACCGCTCGCCAGGGCCACGGGGCCACGGGTGGTGGCCGCCAACCCGATGAGGCCAACGCCGACAACCGTGCGGAGGGTGCGGTCAGTGATGCCCATGTTCTTGTGCATGGGAAGAGTGTAGGCAGCGGGGCGCGGGGGGTGCCATGCCCCCTGCCTTCACATCCGGCTGAACTCGGCGGCCTGCACGAGCGCCGCCGCCGCCGCGTCCACCTCGGCCTCGGTCGTGGCCGCGCCAAAGCTGAAGCGCACCGAGGCGCGGGCATCGGCCTCGCTCAGGCCCAGGGCGGTCAGGACGTGGCTGGGCTGCATGGTCCCCGCCGAGCACGCGCTGCCCGCGCTCGCGCATACGCCCAGCAGGTCGAGGTTCATCAGCAGGGCCTCGCCGTCCGCGCCGGGCACGGTCAGGGAAGCGACCTTGGGGCTGCCGTCCGCCGGGTGGTTGAGGCGCAAGCCGGGAATGCCCGACACCCCTGCCAAGAAGCGCGCGCGCAGCCGGGTGAGGTGGGTAAAGGTCTGCTCGCGGGCCGCCTCCGCCGCGGTGAGCGCCACCCCCGCTGCGTACACGCCCGCCGTGTTCCCGGTGCCGGGGCGCAGGCCGCCCTCCTGCCCGCCGCCCAGGGTGACGGGCGGCAGCTCGGTTCCCCGGCGCACGTACAGAAAGCCCACCCCGCGCGGCCCGCCCCACTTGTGGGCGCTGAAGGTGGCAAAAGTGACGCCCCAGCCCGTCAGGTCGAGGGGCAGCACGCCGGGGGCCTGCACCGCGTCGGTGTGGTAGGGAACGCCCCGTTCCGCAGCCACCGCCGCGAGCGTCGCCGTGTCCTGCACGGTGCCGACCTCGTTGTTGGCGTGGTGAATGGAGACGAGGGCGGTGTCGTCCCGCAGCACCTCCGCGAGTTCCGCCGGGTCGTAGTGCCCGCCCGCGTCCGGCGTGAGAAAGGTCACCGCCCACCCCTGCGCGGCGAGAAAGCGGGCCGGGGCCAGCACCGCCGAGTGTTCGGTGGGGGTAGTGACGAGGTGACCAGGGCGACCGTGCCGCTCTCGCCAAGCCTGCGCCACGCCCAGCAGCACGTGGTTGTCGCCCTCGGTGCCGCCCCCGTTGGCGACGATGGCGCGGGGGTCCACCCCCAGCGCGGCGGCGACGCGGGCGCGGCCTTCTTCCAGCCGCTCGCGGGCGGCCTGCCCCGCCGCGTGGACGGACGACGGATTGCCGGGCAGCGCGGCGGCCTCGGCGTAGGCGGCGAGCGCCTCTGGGGTGAGGGGGTGGGCGGCGGCGTAGTCGAGGTAAATCATCGGGGGGAAAGGGGGGGAGCGCGGCGCAGGCGACCTTAGGGCCGAATCGTGGCGTACTCGGCCCCGTCGCGCCGGATGATGATGACCGCGTCGCCCCGCACGGTGAGGGGGTCAGCGGGGTCGCTCTCGGCCACCGCGCCCGCGAGGTCCGCGCCGCTGTAGGGGCCGTCGACCTGCCGCTCGCCGTCCGCGTCGCGCACCGAGATGGTGTAGGTCCCGGCGGGAAGGTCGGCGGGGAACTCGTAACGGAAGTTGACGGTGCGGGTGGCTTCGGGCAGCGGCTCTGGCGCGGCGGCCTCCGGCGGGGTCGGGGCCGTCTCCTGGGGCACGCTTTCGGGGGGCGCGACCGGGGCGGACGGTTCGGCGGGTGCCGGGGAGGCCGGGGGCGGCGAGGCTGGAGCCGGGGCGGACGGCGCAGCAGGTGTCTGGCTCGGCGACTGCGCGGACGACCCTGGGGCCGATGGGGTGGCCGTCTGCGGCTCGGTTTCCGGCTCCGGCTCTGGCACCACCGGGGGCGGCGGCAGCGGCAGGCTCCCGGCAGGCTCGGCGGGCGGGCTGTAGCGGGCGGTGGCGACCGTCAGGGTGACCGGGCCACCCACCGCCACCCGCACGTAGGGGGCGGGCGTCTGGTCGAGGATGGTGTTCTCGGCGGCGTCGCTGGGCTGCTGCACGACCCGCGTGACCACCAGCCCGGCGAGGCGCACGACCTCGCGGGCGGCCTCGTACTTCAGGCCGGTGAGGTTGGGCAGGTAGGTTTCTTTGCCACGCACCCCGGTCGAAATGATGAGCGAAACGGGCTGGCCGCGCTCGATGGTGGCACCCGCCTCCGGGACCTGCGCGATGACCCGGCCCTCCGGGGTTTTGGTGAGGGTGCCGTCGGCGCGAATAATCTTGCCGGGCACCAGCGCCCCGTCGCGCAGGGCGGCGCGGGCCTGCGCGAGGGTGAGTTCTTCGAGTCGGGGCACGGGCACCGAGGGCGGGTTGTTCACCGTCAGGGTGACCAGGCGGCCCACCGGGAGGTTGGTTCCGCCGGGCGGGTCCTGCCGGATGACGGCCCCCACGTCGACCCCGGAAGCGTCCCCCAGGGTGTACTCGACCCGGAAGCCCGCGTCAGTAAGGGCGCGGGCCGCCTGCTGCCCCGGCTGCCCGGTCACCGCGGCGACCTCGCGCACGGGGGGGTTGAGGTAAATCTGCGCGGCCTGCGCCCCCAGGTAGGCGGCCCCACCCAGAAACAGCAGCCCCGGCACGAAGGTGAGCCACGCGCCCGGCTCCCGCTTGCGCTTGATGCGCCCCGCGCCCAGGGCCGCAAGGGCCGCCGCATTCAGGCGCTGCACCTCTTCGGGGGTGCGCTCTGAGGGCGCGGGGCGCAGATAGGCCACCCGCACCTCCTTGCCGTCGACGAGTACGTCGGCATCGGGGAGGGCGTAGCCGTGCTCGGCGAGCGCGGCAGCGAGGGCCTGCACCCCCTGCACGACCTCTTCGGGCTTGGTGGGCTGGGCAGCCACCTCAGCGAGGGGCGTGCCGGAGACGGGCTGCCACACCGCGTAGTAGGCACCGGGCCGGGCGACCACGTCCGTCAGGCCCGCCGGGTTGACCCCCCGCAGGGCGGCGCGGTAGGCGTGAAAGCCCTGCCGGGCGGCGGGCGAGGTCACGTCGAACCACGCGAGGCGGCGGGTGACGCCCTCACCCGCCCGCACCTCGCTGAGGGTGACGTGCCCCTCGCGCGAGAGTTCGCGCAAGACCTCGTATTTGCCGTCGATGACCCCGCCCTGGACCGTCATGCGGGGCCAGCATAGCGCGTCCGCGGGGGCTACAGCCCCGCCCCCCGCGCCAGCCAGTACGCCACGAAGCCCCCCAGAATGCCGAGGGCGAGGCTGCGGGTGCGCCACAGCAGCCCCGCCCCCACCAGCGCGGCGGGCAGCCGCCGGGGCCACTCCGGGCTGCCCAGCACGTCGGGCACGATGAGGGCGGCGAACACGCTGACGGGCACGAAGCGCAAGAAGGCCAGCCAGAAGGGCGGCAGCCGCAAGCTCCCCAGCGACAGGCCCAGCAGCCGCGCCGGGTAGGTGGCCAGCCACATCAGAAGGATGATGGGGAGCGGACTCACGCCGTCCCCCGGCGCGTGCTCCGGGATTCATCCGCTTCCCGGACCTCCGGAACAGCGCTGGAGGTCCGTCCAGCTCCTGAATCCCGGTCTTGGTCGCTGCTCACTTCGTTCGGGTTCGTCTTCGACTCACCGCGATTTCGTGTCACCAGCCACGCCCCCAGCAGCGCCCCGCCCACCCCAGCGACGAGCACCACCACGCCGCCCGGCAGCCCCCGCGAGAGGCCCCAGGCCCCCACCCCGGAGGCGAGAGCGACGAGCACGGCCTTGCGGTCTCCCAGCAGCGGCACGAGCAGGCCCAGGAAGGCGAGCGGGAAAATCACGCCGACGCCGAGCGCCTGCGGGTTGGGCAGCACCTCGCCCGCGAGCGCCCCCGCAAGCGTGGCGAGGTTCCACACCAGGTACAGGCTGAGTTCAGCGCCCAGCAGAAAGGCGAAGCTCAGGCCGCCCGGCTCGCGTGGGCCATGCACGACCGCCACCCCATACGCCTCGTCGGTGAGGAACTGCGCGGCCACGAGGCGCTGCCCCCCGGTGAGGGGAAGCTGCCGGGCGAGACTCAGGCCGTAGAGCACGTGCCGGGCGTTGAGCAAAAAGGTCGTCGCCACAATGCCGAGCGCCGACGCCCCACCCGCGAACAGGCCCGCCGCCGCGAACTGCGCAGCCCCCGCAAAGACGGTCAGGCTCATGAGCTGGGTGTCGAGCACGCTCAGGCCCGCCGCCCGCGCCGTGACCGCGTAGGCCACCGCGAAGGGAATCAGCCCCAGCCACAGCGGCGTCAGGGCACGGAACCCGCGCCAAAAGGGGGGCCAGAAGGCCGAGGGGGCGGTCACCATGGCCCAGAGGGTAACGGGCCGGGCACTCCGCCGGGCGGGGCCTGTCTGCCGGGGGCGCTACGCTCTGGCCCATGCCCCCCACTCCCCTCCCCTGGCCCGCACCCGAAGACTTCGTGCATGGCGACCCCCTCCCGCCGCCGACCGCGTGGGACCGTCCCGGCCTGGTCATGGTGTTCAACCTGGAATGCGCGGGGTGCGTGTCGCGGGGCCTCCCCTTTCTCAAGCGGCTCCACGCCGAATACGGGGGGCGGGCGCACTTGTTGGCCCTGCACACCAGCCGGGGCCACCGCCTCCTCCCCCGCGAAGACGTCGAGCCGACGCTGGTGCGCTTTGCCCGCGACTTCGCCCGCTTGCCCTTTCCGGTCGCGCTCGACGTGTCCGGCGACCTCGCCCGCGCCTGGGAGACGGAGGGCACCCCGCATTGGCTGGCTTTTGCCCCCGGCGGCGAGCGGCTGCGGAGCGTGTACGGCAGCCAGGAAAACGCGCAGACCCGCCTCGCCTACCTGCTGGAGGAGCTGACGGGAGGGGCCTAGAGCGTTTGACGAAAGAAGATGCCCGGCAAGCTGGTCTGGATGCCCCCTCACCCCAAGCTCTCGCAAGGCCCTCTCTGCAAGCAGCTCTGCGAGTCCCACGAGGGGAGAGGGTCGGAATATCAGGCGTTCTTCTGTCCAATGCTCTAAAGACGCAGACACGGGCACGGCGAGGGTACCCGTCTCCGCTACCCTGCCTCCCATGTCCCCGCGTGCGCTGCCTACCCTCCTCTCTCTGACCGCTGCCGACGCGCTGGGGGCCGCCACCGAGTTCAGGACCCCGGAGGCCATCCGCGCCCGCTATGGCGACACCTTCACGAGCTACCAGCCCGGCAGCGTGTTCGGCTTCGCGCCGGGTGAAGCGACTGACGACAGCCAGATGGTGGCGGCGACCCTGCGGGGCTACGCACGGGGCGAGGGGCTGCCCGGCGTCCTCGCGGCCCTGCGGGAGTGGCTGGGGACGGCTCCGCCCGACGTGGGCGGCCTGACGCGGGCGGCGCTGCGGGAGGGCGAGCTGGAGGGAGGAACGCGTGCCTGGACGGAAAGCGGCCACCAGAGCGCCGGGAACGGCGGCCTGATGCGGATTGCCGCCGTGTGGCTGGCGGGTTTCCGGGGCGCGGCCCTGGAACGGATGGACCGCCTGGACGCCCGCGCCGCGCTGCTGGACGCTGGACTGCTCGGCCTGAGCACCCGCCCCGCCCACGACGCCTTTCGGGAGGGAGACCGCGCCGCCCGCTCGGAGGTCCGCGCCCGCGTGCGCTCTGGCCTGTTGGGACACGTCACCTCGCAGAGCGGGTACGTCCTGGACACGCTGGAGGCCGCCGCCGCGCACGCCCGCGCTGACTCGTGGTTGGCCTGCGTGGAACCTGCCGTCCTGCGCGGCGACGACAGCGACACGGTGGCCTGCGTGGCAGGCGCGGTCGCCGGGGCGCGGGGCCTGGAGGTGCCGCCCCACCTGCTGCCGCCGCTGCGCCTGGGCCACTCCTGGCCGGGCTGGGAACGGGGCTGGAGCTGCCTGGAGCACTTTCCGGCGCTGCTGGAGGGGGCACGTGCCCAGCCCCGGCCATGAACAGCGCGGAGTTCCTGGCGACCATCCGCCTGAACCGGGCGAACGCGGCGATTCTGAAGCGCTTGCCAGAGCTGGGCGCACCCCAGGCGCACCTCGTCGCGGGGGCGCTCTTTCAGACCGTCTGGAATGTGCGCGGTGGACAGGCCCCGGAGGCAGGCATCCGCGACTACGACCTCTTTTACTGGGACGCGGACCCCAGCTACGAGGCCGAGGACGCCGTCATTCGCCGTGCCGCCGACCTCTTTGCCGACCTCGGCGTGCGGGTAGAGGTCCGCAATCAGGCCCGCGTTCACCTGTGGTTCCCGCAAAAACACGGCCTGACCCGCCCGCCCCTGGGGAGCGCCCGCGAGGGCATCGACCAGTTTCTGGACGCGGCGAAGGCAGCCGACTACCGGGCGCGGTGGGGGTAGCTGCGAGAGGGGTGAGGGAAGCAGCCCCCCCACACCCCCTCACGCCAGGCGCACCCGGTTCGCGTGGGCCGCTATCTGGCCCGCCGTCCACAGCACCTCCCGGACGTGCTCCAGCAGCAGCTCTTCGGTGGGGCGGCCCCCCACCCGCTGGCGCAGGTGCTCCGGGGTCAGGGCGGCGGCGGCCCCCGCCTCCCAGGCCGCGAGCCGGGTCAGCCCGGCGTCGTCGGGTGGGGGGGGCGTGCGGGTCGCGGCGGCAATCTCCGCCCACAGCGCCCGCTTGCGGGCGGTCAGGCCCGCGATCAGGGCGGCGATGCGCGGGGGCGGCTGACCGTCGGCCAGCGCGAGGGCCGCCCGCACGCTGTAGTGCGGCCCTTCCTGCGCGTCGCGCAGCAGCCGGGCGAGGTCAGCGGGCGTCAGGGTCACGCCGCTCACCGCGCCAGCCGGTAGGTGTCGCCGTCGCGCACGAGCTGCCCGGTTTCCAGCATTCGCCGGGTCACGGTGCCTACCTGTTCCTCAGAGAGGGGCGAAAACCGGCGCAGGTCCTCGGCGGTGAACTGCCCGCCCCGGCGGTAGGCGACCTTCAGGACCATGCGCTCCTGCACGTCGCCGCGCCCCGCCTGCCCCGCCCGCGAGCCGAAGGAGCGCCACACCCACCACCCCACCAGCAGCCCGACCAGCAGCGAGACCGGAATCATCCGGGCGGCAAAGGCGGGGTCGGCGATGCTCAGGGCGAGGGCCGTGAGGTTCTCGTGGGCGGCCTGCACCGCCGCCGCGTCCGCGCCGCTCGCCTCCAGGTCGCGCACGTCGCCGCGCTCGCGCAGGTAGCGCAGCACGCCCGCCGTATTCCCGCGCACGTAAAAGGCGCTGTAGGCGATGAGGGCCGCCGAGACCCCGGTGAGGACGGTGGTGAGGAGACGCGGCGCGTTCATGGCCCCATGCTAGCCCGCCCAGGGGGGTAGGCTTCCGTGCATATGGCTCTGTTTCGGTTGGATGGTAGGCGGGCGCTCGTCACGGGCGGCAGCAAGGGCATCGGGCGGGCGGCGGCGCAGGCCCTCGCGGAGCTGGGGGCTTCCGTCACCCTGGCGGCGCGGGGTGAGGAGGCCCTGCGGGAGGCTGCCCACCAGATTCCCGGCTCGCACTGGGTGGTGGCCGATGTGAGCACCCCAGAGGGCGTCCGGGCGGCCCTGGAAGCGGCGGGCGAGGTGGACATCCTCGTGAGCAATGCGGGCGGGCCGCCCCCCAGCCTCCCCAGCGAGGTGACGGAAGAAGGCTGGCAGCGGGGCTTCGAGACGACCTTCCTCTCGACCGTACGCCTCGCTCAGGGTGCCCTGCCGGGGATGCGGGCGCGGGGCTGGGGCCGCATCATCGCGGTGACCAGCCTGACGGTGGGGCGGCCCGCCCTGAACCTCCCCGTGAGCAACGCGCTGCGGGCCGCCGTCACCAACCACCTGCGGACCCTCGCGCTGGAGGTCGCCGCGGACGGGGTGACCTGCAACACGGTGGCCCCCGGTTACACCGCGACCGACCGCCTCAAGGCCCTCCACGCCGACCCCGCCCAGGCCGCGGCCCTCGCCACCCGCATCCCCGCCCGCCGCTTTGGGGAGCCGCGGGAGGTGGGCGCGGCGGTCGCCTTTCTCGCCACCCCAGAAGCCGGGTACATCACCGGGCAGGAACTGCTGGTCGACGGGGGCTGGAGCATCTGAGAACCAAAGGAAGCCCCGCCGCGCTCTGGAACACGCGGCGGGGCCTTCCTGACTGCTACAACCGCAGCAGGGCGCTGTAGTCGCCCGTCACGCTGTTCCCGCTCAGGCCGTCGGGGAAGAACCCCCCCTTCGCTGTGCCTTGCGCCAGGAAGACGATGTTTGCCACCTGGCGCGGCGTGCGGCTGAAGGCCACCCCGTTGGCGTCGGTGGGCACGATGTTGGCGCTGCGGGCCGGGACGCCCGCGTTGCCGGTCGCCGTGACCCCCTGGTCGCGGTCGTCCGCTCCATCGAGCGAGTCGCGGGTATTGCTGATGGCTTGCACGACCTGCTCCACATTGAGGCCCGCCGCGGCGGCCTCCCCCCGGCGGCGGTAGAGCTGGGTGCGGATGGTCCCGGCGTGGTAGGCCTCGACTGCCAGGATTCCGGCGGCCTGCTCAAGGTTGCCGTTCGCGCTGTCGTCAAAGATGAGGCGGGCAGCCCCCTTGTAGGCGGTGACGCCCACATCCTCAAAAATAAAGGCTCCGTGGAGGAAAAACAGCTCGTTCGCGTAGGGATTAAAGCCCTGAATCGCGCCGCCCGACGCCGCCCGTCCCGCCGCGTCGAAGGCCGGGCCGAGGTCCAGCCGCGGCTGCGCGACAGCATTCGTCTTCAGCACCTCCCGGATGAAGCGCACGTGGGCCAGCTCGTCGTCGGCAATCTCGTGGGCCATCGCCAGCAGGTCGCCCGTCAAGCCGGGCACGGCCACTCCGCCGCGTCCGGTAAACCCCGCCGGCAGGATGACTTTGCTCGCGTCGCCGCCCGCTGCCGTCAGCTCGTCGAGGCGTCCGACCGCCGCGAGGTAAAAGGCGGCTTCGAGGTACTCCAGGTTCAGGGCGAAGTTGAAGATGGCGGCGTCGAGGTTGGCTTTGGTGGGGGGCGCGGCAATCACGCCCGTACAGCCGGAGAGCACGGCACCCGCGCCCATCAATCCGGCCATGCCCAGGAACTTGCGCCGGGTGCTGCCGCTTTGGCCTTGCGTGTCACTCATGTCGGGGTCCTCCAGAAGAACAGGGGCGAAAGAACGAGTCAGCGGCCAAAGGTCCACGCATCCCCGCCACCACCGGCAAGCACGGTTGGTCCTGGCTGGGGCCGCGGGCCTTCGCCAGGGCTGTATCCCGGCGGGGAGCGCTTGGATGAGCCAGGGGGCCGACGATGAAGCCTAGATGAAGGGCTGGTCTGTTAGAGCCGCTGCACGAAGAGCGGCGTGGCCGTGGGCTGCGGGCTGCCGCCGGGCGGCTCCAAGCTGACGGCGAGCACAGCGCCGGGCGGCAGGTTCTTCACCAGCAGGCCCTGGGAGAAGACCCCCAGCGAGACCGGTGCGTCGCCCGCGACGTTCCAGAGCTGGTAGGTGCGCTCCGCCGGGGGGGGCACTTCCAAGAAAACGTAGGCCCGGCCTCCCGGCAACACCACCAGGGTGCCCAGGCGCTCGCCATCCGCCCTCAGGGGCCGCTCGACCGCGCCGGGTGCCCGGCGGTAGCCCTCCAGCGGGTCGGCGGGCGGGCGCGGCAGCCACACAAAGGCCAGTGCCAGCGCTGCCGCGAGCGCCAGGGCGACGGGCCAGCGACGCGGCGCATGAACGGGGGCGGGCGACACTCCTGTCTCCTGCGCCCGCACCCGCGCCAGCAACTTGGCTTCCGCGTCGGCGGGCACGGGCACCGCGTGGGGGTCAAGGTCTTCGAGCAGCAGCGCAAGCGCGTCCAGGTCAGCCCGCAGCTCAGCCCGCAGCGCCGGGTCGCGCTCCAACTCGGCCTCGACCTGTGCCGCCCGCGCCGGGGGAAGAATCCCCAGGGCGTAAGCCAGCAGCTCGTCACGGTCGGGCGTCATGGCGTCTCTTCTCCTTGGGGGCGCAGCACCCCGCGCATCCGCTCCAGGGCCGAGCGCAGGCGCGACTTGACCGTACCCAGCGGTAACCCGGTCAGCGCAGCCAGTTCCGAATGCGAGTGGCCCCGGTAGTACGCCAGCTCAATCAGCTCGCGCTGCGCGGGGTCCAGCACACTCAGGGCGCGGCCCACCAGCACGCGGCCCTCGTGGTCGGGAGCGGGGGTGGGCGCGTCCCAGTCGGCCAGTTCCAGCCCCACCTCCGGGCGGTCGCGCAACTGCTGAAGAAAGCGGTGGTGCGCGATGCTGACCAGCCACGTCTTCGCCCGCGCCCGCGACGGGTCAAACCTCCCCGCGTGCCGCCACGCGTTGAAAAAAGCGTCTTGCACGCAGGCGTCCACGTCTTCGCGCTGACGCAGCATGCGGTAGCCCAGGGCGGTCAGCAAGCGGACATAGCGGCGGTGCAGCTCTATCAGGGCGGCCTCGTCGCCCTCCGCCATGCGCCGCAACAACGTCTCGTCGGTCGGGTCGGCGGGAGGCTCAGCAGGCATGGCGTGCGGGCAGGCTAGCACCCCAGAGCCGGGCCGGGTCAAGGACGGTCGTGCCTGTCTTCCAGCCCGCCGCGCAGCTCGTCAGTCACCTGGGCGGTCGTGCGGCGAAACTCGCGCAGGGCCTGGCCCACCGTGCGGCCCAGTTCGGGCAGCCTGCGCGGGCCGAAGACCAGCAACGCGACCACGGCAATCATCATCACTTCGGCGGCTCCTATATTGGGCATGTTCTCGGCTCCTTTGACCGCCCGGCTTGGGGCGGCTCACCCGGCTGTATACGTGGGCACCCCTGACTGGATGACCCAGGGCAGATACCTTCAGGGTTGATAAGGGGAAGCAGGACATCCAGAGATGACCCAGACGCATAAGGCTGGGCAAGGTGACCAAGCGCTCCCCAACCTAGGGTCCCCCTCATCCCGCCGCGTTACCCTAAGGGGGTGTCTGGCGGGGCCGCCCGCCCCCTCACTCCCCTTGCGCCCCTCCCGGAGGTCTGTATGCCCGGTCCCTTGGAACTGATTCTGATTTTGCTCGTCGTCGCCCTGATTTTCGGGGCCAAAAAGCTGCCCGAACTCGGCAAGGGGTTGGGGCAGGGCATCCGCGAGTTTAAGCGGGAGACGCACGACCCCGCGCCTCCCCCGCAAGCCACGGCCCCCCTGCGCGACGTGACGGTCACCGACGTCCAGGCCCGCCCGCTCAGCGCTGACCCCGCCGCGCCGAAACGCGACCCCCGCGCCTGAAGCCGGAGGCCCCGTGACCCGCTCCCCCGCGCCGACCGAGCTGCCCAGCGCTCCCCTGCTCGACCACCTCGAAGAGCTGCGGCGGCGGCTCTTTTACAGCCTGCTCTTCCTGGGCCTGGGGATGGCCGTGGCCTTTCAGTACCGCCTGCAACTCATCGCGTGGCTCAAGGGACCGCTGCGGGCCTCTGAGCAGTACCGCCTCGGCAACGTGCAGCTCGTGACCGTCAACCTCACCGACCAGTTCCTGCTCAGCTTGCAACTGTCGTTTTGGGCGGGGCTGGCGCTCTCGCTCCCCTTCATCCTGTGGCAGGTGTGGGCCTTTATCGCGCCGGGCCTCTATGCCCACGAGCGGCGCTGGGCACTTCCCTTCATCGTGGGGGCGGGGCTGTCGTTTCTGGGGGGCGCGGCCTTTGGGTACGTCTTTGTGCTCCCCGCGATGGTGCGCTTCTTGCTCGACTTTCTGGGCGGCACCGTCGAGCAGATGCAAAACCTCGCCAACTACATCGGCCTGCTGACCGGGTTTCTGGTGGCCTTTGGGCTGGCCTTCGAGTTGCCCATTCTCGCGGTGATTCTGACCCGCATTGGGCTGGTCAACCACGTCATGCTGCGCCGGGCCTGGCGGCTCGCCCTCATTGGGGTGCTGCTGTTCGCAGCCTTTATCACGCCCACCCCCGACCCCTTCAACATGCTGCTGGTGGGGCTGCCCCTCTACGCGCTGTACGAACTGGGCATCATCCTCTCGCGCCTGTTCCGGGTGGTCCCCGAGGAGGACGAGGCTGCGCTAAGGGCTTAAAAGCTACGCCCATCACAGTCAAATCGGAAATCCTGGTATGTATAAATTTTGTATGCGAAAAATAGCTAAGATCGCTTGGATAGGGTTCTGCCTTTCTGTGGGCTTCGCCAGTGCGCAAGAGGCCATGTCCGCACCGACTCAGGAGGGATTTTACTTTGAGGTGGCTCCTGAGTTAGTTAGTGACGAGGGCTTCTGGAGTTGGGCGAGCGAGAACGGCGTTGCTTTCTATGAAGCTGTGGATGACGCGGCTTCTAGTGATGGGGTAAGCATCGGGGCAGCGGTGCCGGATAGATCTCTAGAAGATGGCGATAGCTCTAATACGGATTGGTTCTGGCTTGCCCTGGGCGCTGGCACGGGGGTGTACACAGGCATCCGGGAGTGTCAGAAGTGCAATACCTCTCAAATGGTTCGCTCGGTTGCGTATCATGGGGCTATTGGTGTCGTGGGGGGCGGCAAAGCAGAGATAGGTCAGATGCTTTGGACTTCAGGACGCAAGGTCGTCGGCTTCGTCTATGGTGCGGGTCACGCTGCTGGAGCCTACGAGCTGGGCAACCTTCGCCCATGATCTGCATGCGCCACGTTGTTAGGACTGATATCCTGTGGATAACAGCTATAACGTGTGCCACTGGCGTGTATATTAATGGGGGCATTCAGCAAGGCGGTTTTCTCCTACTCTTTTTTGGTCGCTTCTATCTGGCCGCTGTCGCTTACCTGAACGCCAGGCGGAAAATTGACGCAGGGACCGCTGGGTTCCCTTTTCGTACAGCGGAAGGTGACGAGCAGGGCTTGGCCTTGTCGCTTGCAGCTCGTGTCAGGTTCGCAATTCTTTTACTCATTTGCGACGGTGTCCTCCTGTATCTGCTTTCATTCGCCCTTACTGTTAGTAAGCTTGATGTGGCTGTCTGTATCGGGTTTGTGTTGCTTGCCAGCTCGCTCGATAAGAATGGACAGGTTGCATCGGCTTTGCTTTCATTCCTGAGAACCAGGAAGATCCGCTGATGTGCAGGGCAGGGTGCTTGGCAGCTCTGTCCGAGCTGTCGCACCGTTCATCGTGTTGGTGGCCTAGGGGTAGACCGTCCGCGACCCTCTAGGCAGCTCCTGCCCTACACTGCGGCTGACTTATGGACCCGGTATTCCTTCAGATTGGCAGTTTCACGATTGCCTGGTACGGCGTGCTCATCACGCTGGGCATCATCCTGGGGCTGCTTGTCGGCACCCGGCTGGCCCGTCAACGCGGGCTGAACGTGGACCTTTTCAACGACATGGTGCTGTGGGCGATCATCTGGGGGCTGGTGGGTGCCCGCATCGTGTTCGTGGCGACCTCCTGGGAGCAGTTCGCGGGCACGCCGATGCCCCGGCTGCTGCTGGACATCATCAACCTGCGCCAGGGCGGCATCTCGATTCACGGGGGGCTGATCGGCGGGATTCTGGTGCTGGTGTACTACGCTCGGCGCTACCGCCTGAACTTCTACCAGTACGCCGACCTGTTCGTGCCCGGCGTGGCTTTTGGCATCATCGGCGGGCGCATCGGCAACATCATGAACGGCACCGACACGGTGGGCCGGGTGACCGGGTGGCCGGTGGGCTACCGCTGGCCCGACTCGGCGCGGGCCTTTCACGAGGGCATGTGCATCCCCAACCCCAACTCCGACATGGACCTCTCGCGCTACTGCCAGGAAATCGGCGGGCAGCTCGTGATGACGGCTCCCGTGCACTTTACCCAGCTTTACGGGGTCTTTATCGGCGTCGTGCTGGCGATTGCCTCGTATTTCTGGCTGCGCTCGCGCAAGGCGGGCTGGGCCTTTTGGCAGTTCTGGCTGTGGTACTCCATCCTGCGGGCCGGATTGGAAGAAACCTTCCGCCTCAATCCGCTGGCGGTGAAAAGCTACCTCAACCAGGGCCTGGACGCCCCCGGCATCGGCCTGTGGACCGACACGCACCTCGTCAGCGTGCCGCTCATTTTGCTGAGCCTCTACATGCTGCTGCGGCTGCGGCGTCAGCCCGATACAGTGCCCGCTCCCCCGGCAACGACGCCCTCCCAGCCAGACCCGCGCTAAGTGGGGCAGCGGAGCGCTCCGGCAAAGGCCCCTTCATACACCTCGCAACCAGGCGCGGGGCCGGGCGGGGCACACTCGGCGGGCAAGGAGGCATCAGCCATGAAATACAAGGACACCCACCTCGACCAGATTGACCACCTCCGCAAAGCCGCGCAGAAGGGCGAGCACCACCTGGAGCGCGAAATCACCAAAGCCGTCCTGAAGCAGCACGCCGAAACCGCCGCCCTCATCGCCCGGCAGCAGCAGGACATCCGCGAGCTTCAGGGCCAGGTCACGGCCCTGCGGATGCAGAAGCGGGGCGGGGGCGGCTTTCCCTGGACGCTGGTGCTGCTGGGCGGGGCGGGCTACGGGGCCTACCGTCTCTACCAGCAAAACCCGGACCTCCAGCGCCAAGTTCGGGGGCTGCTCAAGCGGGTGAACCCCGGCCCCGAAGGCAACCTCACCCGCGCCGGGGATGCCGTAAAACAGGGCGTCTCCGACCTGATGAAGGGCGAGTCGCCCGCCGACGCCTTCCGGGCTGCCGGGGGCGAACTGCGCCGCGGCGGGGAAAAGGTCGCGGACCGCATCGAGAGCAACCTGCGCCACGAGCCGGGCCGCTGAACCCCGTTCGGGAACCTGCACAGGCCGCAGCGAAGGTGCTGCGGCCCTTTGCTTGGCCGCTGGCCACTGGAAGCTGGCGGCTTTCGCGTACACTGCGGCCCGGACAGGTGACTCTGAATGACACAGACTGAACGTCCGCTGGACGTGGTGATTCTCGCGGCGGGGCAGGGCACCCGCATGAAATCGAAGTTGCCCAAGGTGCTGCACCGGGTTGCCGGACGCCCCATGGTCGCTTGGGCGGTGCGGGCGGCGCAGGCGCTGGGAGCGCGGCGCATCGTAGTCGTGACCGGGCACGGGGCCGAGCAGGTCGAAGCGGCGTTGGGGCAGCCCGGCGTGGCCTTTGCCCGCCAAGACCAGCAACTCGGCACCGGGCACGCCTTTCTGGCGGGGGCGGACGCCCTGGGGGAGGGCGGTGACGCCGACATTCTGGTGCTCTACGGCGACACGCCCCTGCTGCGTCCGGAAACGCTGCGGGCGCTGCTGGACGACCACCGCGCCCACGCCTCGGCCTTCACGATCCTGACGGGCGAGCTGCCCGACGCGACCGGGTATGGGCGCATCCTCCGGGACGCCGCCGGGAACGTCGAGCGCATCGTGGAGGAAAAGGCCGCGACCCCGCAGGAACGGGCGGTGCGCGAGTTCAACTCTGGCGTGTACGTGATGGACTCCCGCGCTCCCGCGCTCGCCCGGCGCATCACGAATGACAACCCGGCGGGCGAGTATTACCTCACCGACCTGCTGGCGCTGTACCGGGCCGAGGGCGCATTGGTGCGGGCCTTCAAGCTGCAAGACCCCGACGAGGTCATGGGGGCCAACGACCGGGCAGGGCTGGCCGAGGCCGAGGCCATCTTGCGGCGGCGCATCAACGCGGGGCACCTGCGGGCCGGGGTCACGATGACCGACCCGCAGACGGTCTGGATAGAAGACACCGTGCACCTGGGCCGTGACGTGACCCTGGAGCCGGGCGTCATGCTGCGCGGCGAGACCCGCATCGCGGACGGGGTGACGGTGGGGGCCTACAGCGTCGTGACCGACTCGGTGCTGGAAGAAGGCGCGGTCGTCAAGGCCCATTCCGTGCTGGAGGGGGCGCAGGTCGGCCCCGGCAGCGACGTGGGACCCTTTGCCCGCCTGCGCCCCGGCACCGTGCTGGAGGGGGGCGTGCACATCGGCAACTTTGTGGAGACGAAGGCGGCGCGGCTGGGGCCGGGCGTCAAGGCGGGGCACCTCGCCTACCTCGGCGACGTGGAGGTGGGGGCCGAGACGAACGTGGGGGCCGGAACCATCGTCGCCAACTTTGACGGGGTGAATAAGCACCGCTCCACGGTGGGCGCGGGCGTCTTTATCGGCTCGAACTCCACCCTCATCGCCCCCCGCGTGGTGGGAGACGCCGCCTTTATCGCGGCGGGCAGCGCCGTTCACGAGGACGTTCCCGAAGGCGCGATGGCCGTCGCCCGCGGCAAACAGCGCAACGTGGAGGGATGGAGCCGCCGCTACTGGGGCGGCATGCGCGAGAAGGTCGCCCAGAAGCTGCCCTGGCTGGCGGGGTGGCTGGAGCGGCAGGGGTAACGGCCCACAGAGCGGGCGCGGGACGTTGGGGAGGCTCCCCGGCGTCCGCACTTCTCCACTGGAGCAACAAAAATCGCCCATCGTGGGCGAGTCTAGGTTAAGTCGTTAAGGGTGCAACCGGGGGAGAGAGGCTTATTTCAGGGCATTGAGGAGCGCCGCGAGGCCTGTCAGCAGGGTTCCGAACGCTGTCACGAGGACAGCGACTTCACCCGGCTTCCATTGCCTGCGCGAACGCCTGGGTGTATCCTTACGGTGTCTAGCCATAAGGATTCACCTCCTTTCCGCACCCGGACTGCAACTCCGGGTGCTTTTGCATTCCCGTGTTGCGCCTCTCCCCTCCCGGTTGTCATGCACCCCGTCCCACAAGGGGACCGGCTGAGTTTACCCCCATCAAAGAGGCCCGGACATTCGCTGCGTCCTGGCCTCGTTCCTCTGCTGCCTCCCCCCCCCGCGCCGCCGCCAGCCCCTCCACGGAGTCGCGGTCTTCCACCCGCTGCACGGCGAGGTTAAGGACTTGGAGGACGCCAAATCGCCGGGCCGGGGGGCAGGCTGGTCGAGAAGGCGCTGACGAAGGTCATGCCCAGTGCGTGGCGCCCTTTGGTCCTCGCCGGGGTGAAGCTGCACGGGGCTTTTCCCGCCGCAGAGGGAGGGGGGGAGGCCCGGCCCCCTCAGCGCAGCTTCTTGCGTTCCTCCACGGCGAGCTTGTCGACCCGCTCGTTCTCGCCGTGCCCGTTGTGGCCACGCACCCACACGAAGGTCAGCGCGTGCGTCTGCGCCTGAGTCATCAGTTCCTCCCACAGGTCCCGGTTTTTCACCGGGTCGCCGCTCGCCGTCTTCCAGCCGTTGCGCTGCCACTTCAGAATCCAGCCGTCGGTAAAGGCCTTGCGCAGATACTGGCTGTCGGTGACCACCCGCACCTGACAGGGCCGCTTGAGGACCTTCAGCCCTTCGAGCAGCCCGCGCAACTCCATGCGGTTGTTGGTGGTGTCCCGTTCGTTGCCGCTGAGGACGAGTTCCTGCCCCCGGTAGCGCAGGATGGTCGCCCAGCCGCCGTGCCCGGCCCCGGTGTCACAAGCGCCGTCGCTGTAGAGGTCCACCTGCTCGCCCGCCACCGGCACCGCGGGCTGGATGCCCGCTTTGATGGGCAGCAGGTCGCGGGCAGCGTCACGTGCCTTCTGAGCGGCGGATTTCCTGAAGTGTGGCTTCCCGCCCGGCCTGGTCATAACCCCGGAACTGTAGGCACCCCAGAGCCGTACTGTCAATATGACGCTCCCCGACCCCCGCCTCTCCCCCGCCGCGCCCGCGCCGCGCGGCGACTTCACGGTCATCCCCGAAGCCGAGCGCACGCCCGCGCTGCTGCTGCACCTCTCGCCGCTGCTGGGGCTGTTGCTGCCCGGCGTGGGCAACGTGCTGGGGCCACTCGCGGCGTGGCTGGGCTACCGCGACCGCTCGGCGGTGCTGGACGCGCAGGGCAAGGAGGTCGTCAACTTCCAAATCAGTGTGTGGCTGTACTCGCTGCTCGCGGGGCTGCTCTTTTTCGGCCTCTTCAGCCTGGGGCTGCTGGGGGGCGCGGCGGGGGCGGCGGTCGGCAGCCCGGACCTGGGGGCTTTTGCGCTCTTCGGAAGCCTGGCGGCCTTTTTTGCCTTTTTCATCCCGGCCAGCCTGGTGCTGTGGGCTTTTCCCCTCGTCGTCATGCTGCTGGCTGTCATTCGGGTCAACCAGGGGCGGACGTACCGCTATCCGCTGACGCTGCGGCTGATTCGCTAACCACTCCCCACTCCCCGTATTCTTCCCCCATGCGACTCATGGCCGTCTTTGCCCACCCCGACGACGAGATTGGCTGCATCGGCACCCTCGCCAAGCACGCGGCGCGGGGCGACGAGGTGCTGCTGGTGTGGACCACCCTGGGCGAACTCGCCTCGCAGTTCGGGGACGCCCCGCACGAGGAGGTGACCCGCGTGCGCCAGGAGCACGGGGCCTGGGTGGCGGGGCGCATCGGGGCGCGGCACCATTTCTTTGACATGGGCGACAGCCGCATGACGGGCGGGCGCGGCGAGGCCCTGCAACTCGCCCGCCTGTACGCCCGCTTCCGGCCCAACGCGGTGATCACCTGGAGTGACGACCACCCCCACCCCGACCACCGCATGACCGCCAAGATTGCCTTTGACGCCGTAACGCTGGCCCGCATCCCCAAAATCGTGAACGAGGAGGGCGGCGGCGCGGCGATGCCCCCGGCCCCCAACCTCAGCGGCGACGAGGCGGTTGAGAGCGGCGAGGACGTGACTCGGCTGGAAGCCTGGCGCGAACCCGTGCGCTTTTACCAGTACTACGCGCCCGCCTCGCCCTACCCGGAAGTCTTTGTGGACATCACCGACACCTTCGAGGTCGCGGCGGACGTGGCGGCGTACTACCGCGACTTTTACGGGTGGGCATGGTCCGCCGAGCAGTTCCGCGAGGGCCGCGCCGGAACCGGGCGGCTGGCGGGCGTGAAGTACGCCGAGCGCTTCAACCTGCGGGCCAGTCACCTGCGGGCGCGGGACTACCTGGACTGAGCCTGAAGGGGGGCGCGGGACGTGCGGGGCGGCGGCCCGCGCTACAGTGACCCCCGACATATGGCCGAGGACATCCACATCAGGCAGAGCATCGTGGTCAGGGCGCGTCCGGACGTGCTGTATCGCCTCGCGCTGGAACCCCGGCGCCGCGTCCGGTGGGACCCCAACCTCACGCGGGCCGAGTACGAGGGTGGCGAGGGCACCCGACTTTCGCCGAACGTGCGGGTGCGCTTCAAGTTCTCGCGCCGGCTCTTTGGCCTGAGCTTGACCGCCAAGTACGGCCAGCTTCAGGCCCCCTTGCGCGGCGGCTGGGAGAGCGTGCGGCACGTCGGCCCCTTCGAGCGGCTCTCGCAGAGCTGGACTTTCAAGGCGATGCCCGGCGGCACCGAGGTCACGCTCGGCATGAATGGCCGCGTGCGCTACCGCTGGGTCCAAAAGCCCGTCGAGCGGCTGCTTCAGAACCTCGTGGTGAGCACCCTGACGGCGCTTCAGCGGCAGGTGGACGCCCCCGGTGCCCAACTCATGGAGGACATGGGCCGCGAGATGGCCAGGAAGCAGAAGGAAGAGCAGAAGGCGGCCAGGGAAGCCGCCAAAGCGGCGCGGCGCAGGAAGTAGGGGGGGAAGAGGCCCGCGGCCCCCCACACTCTCTGGCTTCCCAGCGTGGCCTAGCGGGTACCCTGCGGGACATGACACAGCATCCAGAAGCAGCGGCGCAGGGGGCGGCTCCTCAGGGCGGCTGGCAGGTCATCGGGCCGGGGCTGCTGGTGGCCGCGACCGGGGTGGGGGCCGCCGACCTGGTGGCGACGCTGGTGGCGGGCAGCAAGTTCGGCTACGCGCTGCTGTGGACGGTGATTCTGGGGGCGCTTCTCAAGGTGGTGATGGTGGAGGGAGCCGGGCGCTACTCGCTGGCGACCGGGCGCACCATTTTCGAGGGGTGGCGCTCGCTGGGGCGCTGGACGAGCTGGTATTTCGGCTCCTACATCGTCATCTGGGGCTTCGTGTACGGCGCGGCGGCGATGTCGGGCACGGGGATTCCGCTCAACGCGCTGGTTCCGGCCCTCAGCGTGACGGCCTGGGGCATCATCGCGGGGCTGCTGGGCTTCGTGCTGGTGTGGTTCGGGCGTTACGCCCTGTTCGAACGCTTCATGGCGGCGCTGGTGGGGCTGATGTTCGTGACGATGGTGGGGGCGGCCCTGCTGACCCTACCCAACCTGCCCGCGCTGCTCTCCGGGCTGGTCCCGCGCATTCCCGAAGGAGGCCTCATCAACGTGCTGAGCCTCGCGGGAGGCGTGGGGGGCACCATCACGCTGGCGGCCTACGGGTACTGGCTGCGCGAGAAGGGCTGGCACCACCCGCAGTTCATGCGAGTGATGCGGCTCGACAATAATGTCGCCTACCTCGTGACCGCCATCTTCGTGATTTCCACCCTGATTGTGGGGGCCGAGCTGCTCTACTCGGCCCGCATCGCCATCGAGGGCAATGAACAGGGCCTGCTCTCGCTCTCGGACATCCTGGGCGAGCGCTACGGGGGCTGGGCCAAATACTTCTTTTTGGTGGGGTTTGCTGCCGCCTCCTTTTCCTCGCTGCTGGGCGTGTGGAACGGCGTCAGCCTGATGTTCGCGGATTTCGTCGGGCAGGGGCGTGGCCTCTCCTCCGGGCACCCCGATACGCGGGTGGGCGGCAAGTATTACCGCTGGTACGTCCTGTGGCTGACCTTTCCACCGATGGCCCTGTTGTTTCTGGGCCGTCCGGTCGCGCTCATCCTCGCTTACGGGGTACTGGGGGCGCTGTTTATGCCGTTTCTGGCGGCCACCCTGCTGGTCTTGCTGAACTCTGACCGGGTGCCCGCCGAGTGGCGCAACAAGCCCGGCACCAACCTGCTGTTGGGGCTGTGCGTGCTGCTGTTCGGCTTCCTCGCCGTCACCGAACTCGCCAAACAGCTCGGCGGACTGCTGGGCTAAGGCGGACGGGAGCGGAACGAGTGGAGTTGAACGCCTGTTGAAACGGGGAGGTGCTCCCCTCACTCCCCCGGCACCGCCACCATCCGCGACCCCTCCTCCTCGCCCAGCAACAACCGGTCGGAGCCGAGCCACTGCACCGTGTCGGGGACGTCGTAGCGCCGAGACCAGACCACCCGGCTTCGCGGGCCGTCCGGACTCAGCCAGGTCACCACCACGCACTCGCTGCGCCAGCCGCCGCACCCGTCAAAGGCGGCGGAGGCCAGCGCCGTTCCCGCCGGATTCCAGGCGAGCGCCCGCACCAGCCCCCGGTGGGGCCGGGTCCGCCACACTTCCCGCCCGGTCGCCCCATCCCAGACGGTCAGCGTGCCCTCCCCCCACCCGGCGGCCACCCGTGACCCGTCCGGCGTGAGGGCGAGGCTGTAGGGGCCTTCCTCGCCACCGAAACGGAAGCGTCCAGGGCGGGGCTGGCGCGTCCGCAGGTCGTAGAGGGCCACCTCGCCGCGCCGGGGGCTGTAGGCGAGCGTCCTTCCGGCGGCGTCCACGCTGCCGCCCGCCTCCCACCAGCACGCGAACGGCACCCGCCACACCACCGCCCCGTCCGACCAGCGCCGCAGGGTGAGGCGCACGGGCCGGTCGCGCCCCGGTCCCGCCGCGTCGGTCAGCAGCAGGCCCTGGGGCAGCGCGGCGAACACGCAGGGCTGCCACTCGAAGGAGCGCCACTCCCCCCGCACCTTTCCGCTGGCCGCGTCCAGCGCGGTCACCCGGCCCTCGTTGTCGTGAATCCAGACGCTGCGGCTGTCGGGAGACCACACCAGGGCATTCACGCTGCGAAAGTCGGTCGTGGGGAGGTCCGTCGTCCAGCGCCGGTCCATCGTGGCGGCCTCCCAGAGCGCCACCCGCGCAGTGAAGCTGTCCCCGTATTTACGGCTCCCTCCAATCGCCACCCAGCGGCCATCGGGCGACTGCGCGGCGTGGTCGAGACCCTCGTAAAGGCCGCCCCCGCGCAGGTAAACGGGCAGTCCCGTGCGCTCTGCCCGCCACGTCTGCACGGGCCGCGAGTCCCACACGGCGCGGGCAATGCCCACGAGGCTGAAGACCAGCAGCGGAAGCAGAAGCACCGTCAGCACGCGCTGAAGCCGGGTGAGGCGGGGGCGGCCAGGCGCGGGCGTCATGCCGCGACTGTAGTGCCCCAGCGAGGACCGCCCAGCCGCATTTGCCCGCCGCCCTTGAGCTAGCCCTGAGAAACGCCCCCAGAGTCGACCCGCCAGGCCCGCGCGTATGATGCCCCTTAGATGCGCTGGGGAGCTGGAATCGCTTCCGCATCCCTCCCTGCGCCAGGAGGCTGCTATGAGACTCGGAATGATTGGGCTGGGCAAGATGGGCGGGAATATGGTGTTGCGCCTCGTGCGAGGGGGGCAAGAGGTCGTGGGGTACGACCGCAATGAGGAAAACGTGGCCCTCATCGAGGCGGGTGGAGCGCGGGGGGCGCGCACGATGGACGAGCTGATGGCCGCGCTGGGCGAACCCGGTGAACGGGCGGTGTGGGTGATGGTGCCCGCTGGGGACATCACGCAGTCGGTCATTGACGACCTCGCGGAACGGCTCGCCCCCGGCGACATCGTGGTTGACGGGGGCAACTCCAACTTCAAGGACACCATGCGCCGAGCGGAGGCCCTGGCCGAAAAGGGCATCGAGATGGTCGACGTGGGCACCTCCGGCGGCATCTGGGGCCTGAAGGAGGGCTACGCGATGATGGTGGGCGGCTCAGAGGGGGCGGTCGAGCGCCTGCGCCCCTTTCTGGAGGTCCTCGCGCCCGCGCCCGACCGGGGCTGGGGCCGCATGGGGCCGTCGGGCAGCGGGCACTACGTCAAGATGGTCCACAACGGCATCGAGTACGGGATGATGCAGGCCTACGCCGAGGGGTTCGAGCTGCTGCACGCCCGCAAAGACTACGGGTTGGACCTCGCCCAAATCGCCGAGCTGTGGCGGCACGGCTCGGTGATTCGCTCGTGGCTGCTCGACCTCACCGCCGAGGCGCTCGCCAACGAGGCCGATTTCTCGCAGCTCTCGGACTACGTCGCCGATTCCGGCGAGGGGCGCTGGACGGTGATCGACTCCATCGAACTGGGGATTCCCACCCCGGTCATCACGCTGGCGACCCAGATGCGCTTTCGCAGCCAGCAGGAGGTCAGCTACGCCGGGCAGATGCTCTCGGCGATGCGGCGGGCCTTTGGCGGGCACGCGGTCAAGGTGCTCGAATCCACCCGGCAAGAATCGGTTGTGCCTGAGGTGGAGCCGGGCGAACACCCGGCGGTGGCCGCCCCGCAGAACATCGACGTGGGCGCGGCGCAGTCCCAGAGCAGCGGCGAGGAAGCGCAGCAGCTCGGCGAAACGGGCCAGACCCGTGTGACCGGAGACGGCGCGTGAACGCACAGCACCCAGCTCTGGCCCCCGGTGCGGACGGGCATAACCCCTTCCGGGCCGCCATGCGCCGCAGCCGCGCCCCCGAACCCGCCACTCTGGTGATTTTCGGCGCGACGGGCGACCTCGCCCGGCGCAAGCTGCTGCCCGCCGTGTTCGGGCTGTGGCAAGACGGCTTGCTGGGCAGCGCCTTTAACATCGTCGGGGTGGGCCGTCAGGAGATGACGGACGAGGGGTTCAAAGACTATGCGCTCGAAGCCCTCCGGAGCAGCAAGGAGACGGACGCCCCGCAGCCCGGCAGTCTGGAGAAGTTCCGCGAGCTGCTGTACTACGAGTATGGCGATTTCAGCGGCGACGAGGTGTACGACCGGGTGCGGCAGGAACTCGACCGAGCTGGGGACGCGCACGGCGGGCGCAAGAATGCCCTCTTTTACCTCTCTACGCCGCCCAGCCTCTTCGAACCCATCTCGAACGGCCTGGGGAGACTGGGCCTCGCGGACGAGTCGGAGGGCTGGCGGCGCATCGTCATCGAGAAGCCGTTTGGGCGCGACCTCACTTCGGCCCGCGAACTGAACGGGGCCATTCACCGCGTCTGGGATGAGTCGCAGGTCTACCGCATCGACCATTACCTCGGCAAGGAGACGGTCCAGAACCTGATGGCGATTCGCTTCGGCAACGCGATTTTCGAGCCGCTGTGGAACCGCGCCATGATCGACCATGTCCAAATCACCGCCGCCGAGGACCTGGGCCTGGAGGGCCGCGCCGGGTACTACGAGGAAGCCGGGGTGGTGCGCGACATGCTGCAAAACCACCTACTGCAACTGTTTGCCCTCACCGCGATGGAGCCGCCCGTCGCCTTTGACGCCGGGGCCATCCGCGACGAGAAGGTCAAGGTG
This sequence comes from Deinococcus murrayi DSM 11303, assembly GCF_000482805.1. GTDB lineage: Bacteria > Deinococcota > Deinococci > Deinococcales > Deinococcaceae > Deinococcus > Deinococcus murrayi. The sequence goes on from NZ_AXWT01000023.1 coordinate 55,784, forward strand.
CTGCGGGCCGTGCGGCCCATCCCGGCGGGGCGGGTGCCGGAGGTCGCCGCCTTCGGGCAGTACGGCCCCGGCACCCTCTACGGCGAGGCGCTGCCCGGCTACCGCGAGGAACCCGGCGTGCGGGAGGGCAGCACGACCCCGACCTATGTGGCCGTCAAGCTGGAGGTCGACAACTGGCGCTGGCAGGGGGTGCCCTTTTTCCTGCGGACGGGCAAGCGGCTCCCCAAAAAGGTCACCGAGATTGCGGTGGTCTTTAAGCGCCCGCCGCTGGGCATGTTTCCCGGCGGGCTGGAACGCAACGTCTTGGCCTTTCGCATCCAGCCCGACGAGGGGGTCAGCCTGAAGTTCTCCTCCAAGTCGCCGGGACAGGAGATGGTGCTGCGCGAGGTGGTCATGGACTTCCGCTACGACGCCTTCGGTGCCCCGCTGGAAAGCCCTTACTCCCGCCTGCTCCTCGACGCGATGCTGGGCGACGCCACCCTCTTTCCCCGCGAGGACGAGGTGGACTGCGCGTGGCAGCTCGTCTCAGGACTGCTGGACACCGCCGGGAACACGCCCCCACAGGACTTCCCCAACTACCCCGCCGGAACCTGGGGACCGGAGGCGGCGGACGAGTTGATTGGCCCGGACCGGCGCTGGAGGCGGCTGTGAGGGGGAGAAGAGCCGTCAGCCCCCAGCATCCAGCTTCCAGCAGCGCCCGCATGGCGCTCTGGGCTGGTGGCTGGCGGCTGGCCGCTGGCCGCCCCCCCGGAGGTGCCCCGTGACCCCCCCCACCACCCTGCCCCTGCTTGGCCCGGTCGAGACTTCGGTGCGGGGAGCGCAAGCGGCGCTGGACGACCTCTGGGCGCAGACGCAGGCGGAGACGCGGGCCTATACCGGGAACATCATCGCGCTGACGGTGGGGCGGCACCTCGCGCGGGTGGAAGAGGCGCTCGCGGGGCTGGAGGGCCGCTACGCGGGGCGGCAAATCATCGGGGTGATGGACGGGCCGCCCGGCGAGGTGCGGGTGCAGGTCAGCCTGGTGCCGCAGCCGGGCGGGCTGTACATCGAGCGGCTGCGGCTCTGGGCCGACCCGGAAGGCCTTCAGGGGGCCATTCTCCCGCTGCTGCGCCCGGCCACCGTCAACCACGTGTGGTGGGGGGCGGATACCCGCCCGGAAGGGGTGCTGCTCTCCGAACTCACCGAAATCGCCGACCAGGTCATCGCCGACAGCCTCACCCTGGACATCCCCCCGGCGCGGCACTACGCCCTGGCCGACCTGGGCTGGAGCCGCTCGGCGGGTTGGCGCGAGGCCCTCGCGCAGCTCTTTGACAGCCCCGACGCGGCGCGGCAACTGGGGCGGGTGCGCGAGCTGCGGCTGACCTACGCGGGCGACAACGACCTCCCGGCCCGCCTCTTTGCCGGGTGGGTGGCGAGCACCCTGGGTTGGCCGTCCCTGGAAGGGGTGACGACCTACCGTCCGCAGGACTGCGGACGCGAGAACGGCGACCTGTGCGGCCTGGAGCTGCGGGGCGAGGGCGTGCGCTTTACGCTCCGGGCGGCGGGGGGCGACCTCGTGCGGTCCGAGTGCGCGTGGCCGGGGATGACCCGCCGCACCGAACTCAATGTGCCGCGCATGACCCTGGCGGAGGGCCTCGCCCGCGTGATGGCCCGCCCGGAGCGCCGCGAGGTCTTCGAGCGGGCTTGGGCGCTGGCACGAGCACAGTTGGAGGCAGAACGGGCACGCTGAAGCCCTAGCTCTCTTTCATTCCGGGCGGCCCGTGCCACACTGCCCCCCGTGAACGCCGCCGAACTCCTCGCCGACCTCGCCGTCTCCCTGGGGGCGGACGCCGCAGGCTGGGCACCTGCCCAGGTTCCCGCCGGGGCGGTGGCCGAGTACGCGAGCTGGCTCGCGGCGGGGCGGCACGCGGGAATGGGGTACCTGGAGCGGCAGCTTCCGGCCCGCGCGGACCCAGCCTCGCGGCTGCCCGGCGCGGGGAGCGTCCTCGTGCTGGGGGTGTCGCACGCCTTTGCTGACCCCAGCCCCCCTCCCGGCGGGGTGCGGGTGGGGCGGGTGGCCCGCTACGCCTGGACCCCCGACTACCACGAGCAGCTTCAGCCCGTGCTGACCCGGCTGGAGGCGGAAGCCGCCCGGCTGGGGGTGCGGGCGCGGGGCTACGTGGACCACGGCCCGGTCATGGAGCGCCTCTATGCGGCGGGGGCCTTCCTGGGCTGGCGGGGCAAGTCAGGCATGACGGTCAGCACGCGGCTGGGGGCCTTCGTGACCCTGGCGGTGCTGCTCACCGACCTCCCCTTCGAGGGGGCGGCCCCGGCCCACCCCGACCGCTGTGGCCGCTGCTTTCGCTGCGGGGTGGCCTGCCCGACGGGGGCCATCGGCGACGACCGCACGATTGACGCCCGGCGCTGCGTCTCGTACCTCACCATCGAGCACCGGGGGCCGCTGCCGCACGAGCTGCGCCCCGGCGTGGGCGACTGGCTCTTTGGCTGCGACGTGTGCTCGGAGGTCTGTCCCTGGAGCCAGAAGGCGGGGCCACTGGCCCGGCGGCTCAGGCCCGTCCCGGAGCTGGCGCACCCGGACCTCACGGCCTTTTTCGGGGTCAGCGAGCGACAGTTCGAGCGCCGCTTTGCGGAGACGGCCTTTCTGCGCCCCCGCCGCAAGGGGATGGCCCGCAACGCCCTCACCGTGCTGGGCAACACCCGCGCTCCTCAGGGCTGGCCCCTTCTTCTCGCTGGGGCGCAGGACCCCGCCTGGGAGGTCCGCGAGGCGGCGGCCTGGGCGCTGGGGCAGTGGGGGGAGGTGGGGCGGGTGCGCCCGCTGCTGGACGACCCTCACCCGGCGGTGCGGGAGACGGCCACCACAGTCTTGACCGGGACTTCATGAGACCAACTCTGAGGCTTTTCCCACTCGTCAGCCCCCGACAGACGTGCTGAGGTAGGGGGCATGGCCACCCTGACCGAACAGTTCATGCAGGCCCTGCGCGAGACTGAAGACCGCCGCGACCCCACCCCCCTCGTCGAGCTGTTTGCTAAGGACTGCACCCTGCGCAACCTGACCACCCACGAGTGGAGCGGCAAGGAGGGGGCGCGGGAGTTCTGGACCCGCTACCTGGAGAACTTTGAGACCATCCGCAGCGAGTTCTTCCACCACGCCGATGACGGGCGCACCGGAATCATGGAGTGGGAGGCGACCGGGCGACTGCCAGGCGGGCACGACATCGCCTACCGGGGCAGCAGCGTCATCGAGCACGACGGCCAGAAGGTGGGGGCCTTCCGCACCTACTACGACTCAGCCGCTTTTGTGAAGCCCGCCGCGGAGGGCCAGGAACAGGGCTGACCCTCCTCTGGCCCTGATGCCCCGGTCCTCCCGCGCGAGGCCGGGGCGCTGTTCTGTCCGCGGCGGCACACGGCACGGCAGCCCTCAAGGTCAGCTCAAGACGCGCTCCTCACCCGCCGCCGCTAGCATGGGCCTATGCGCCCCCGCTTTCCCCTGCTGCCCGTCGTCGCGGCGCTCCTGTCCCTCTCGGTCACGGCGGAAGCCGCGCAGACTGTCGCGCCGCCCATCCTCAAGCCCGCCGTGACCGCCCGCTACCCGCACGACCGGGGGGCCTTTACCCAGGGCCTTCAGTACCTCGGCGGGGGCATCCTGCTGGAGAGCACCGGGCAGGTCGGCGAGTCGGGGGTGCGGCGAGTCAACCTGCGGACCGGGCGGGTGCTGCTCTCGGTGCCCACGCCCATCGCGACGGCCTTTGGGGAGGGCGTGACCCAGCTCGGCGACGTGGTCTATCACATCACCTGGCAAACCGGGGTCGCCTTTGCCCTCGACGCCGAGACGCTGCGCGAACAGGGCCGCTACCGCTATGCGGGCGAGGGCTGGGGCCTCACCCACGACGGACGCTCGCTGGTCATGAGTGACGGCTCCGCGACCCTCTTTTGGCGCGACCCGCGGACCTTTGCGATCACGAAAACCCTGCGGGTCACCGACCGGGGCCAGCCCGTGCGGAACCTCAACGAGTTGGAGTACGTGCAGGGCTACATCTACGCCAACGTGTGGCTCACCGACCGCATCGCCCGCATCGACCCGCGCACGGGCCGGGTGACCGCTTGGCTGGACGTGGGCGAGCTGCTGGAGGAAGCCAGCGACCGCGCCGAGCGCGAGGGCCGCCCGCTCACCTTCGACGACGTCCCCAACGGCATCGCCTACGTGCCCGAACGCGGGACCCTGCTGCTGACGGGCAAGCGCTGGCCCCTCCTCTTTGAGGTTAAGGTGCCGGGCGTGACCCCGGTGACCGCCCGCAAGCCTTGAGAGGCTAGCCTGAAGCCTGCTCCTGGGGGAGGTTCAGCCTCTCCCCCACCGCCCGCCAGATGGCTTCGGCCAGCTCGGCCTCGTCCCGCGCCGCGTCGAGGACCAAAAAGCGCCCCGGCTCCGCCGCCGCGAGGGCGAGAAAGCCCCGCCGCACCCGTTCGTGAAAGGCGAGGTCGGCCTGCTCCAGGCGGTCGGGCTGGCCGCGCCACGCTGCTCGGCGGAGTCCCAGCGCCGGGTCGAGGTCCAGCAGCACGGTCAGGTCGGGGGTGAGGCCCCCCGTCGCCGCAGCGGTGACCGCCTGCAAGAAGCCGGGGTCTAGCCCCCGCCCCGCTCCCTGATAGGCGAGGCTGGAATCGGCGTAGCGGTCGCACAGCACGACCTCGCCCCGCGCGAGGGCCGGGCGCAGCACCTCGCGCACGAGCTGGGCGCGGCTGGCCGAGTACAACAGGAACTCCGGGAGGGGGTCGATGCCCAGCGCCGGGTCAAGCAGCACCCCGCGCACCCGCGTGCCCAGCGGCGTGCCCCCCGGCTCGCGGGTGACCGTGTGCGGAAGCCCCGCCGCCGCGAGCCGCGCCGCGAGGTGCCGCAGTTGCGTGCTCTTGCCTGCGCCCTCCGGCCCTTCGAAGGTGAGGAAGAGGGGGGTCATACGGCTTCGCCGCCGCGTGTGGCGTGTGGGGTGTGGCGTGTCGAGAGCAACCAGCCACCCCTACACGCCACAGGCCACGGGCGACACGCCCCCCTCACAGGCCCGTCGGCTGATGCAGGAACTGCCACGCCAGCCCGAACTCCTCTTCCAGCCGGGCGGCGAGCGCCCGAACACCGAAGACTTCGGTTTCGTAGTGTCCGGCGTAGACCACGTTGACCCCATATTCGAAGGCGTCGTGAAAGTGCTTGTGTTCGGGTTCGCCCGTAAGCAGGGTGTCGAGGCCGGCGGCGGCGGCTTCGGCGATGGCCCCGGCCCCGCTGCCGCTGAGGATGCCCAGGCGGTGCACGGTGGGGGTGCCCCCGCCGTGGACGAGGCAGATTTCGCCCGTGAGCTTCTGCACCCGGTCGGCGAAGTCCTGGAGGGACTGGGCGAAGGGCAGCTCGCCCGCCTGCCCGATGGGGCGGCCCTGCCAGTCGCCAAAGGGCCGGACGTTTTGCAGGCTCAGGGCGCGGGCCATCATCGCGTTGTTGCCGACCTCCGGGTGAGCGTCGAGGGGGATATGCGCCGCGTAGAGGTTGAGGTCGGCCATCAGCGCCGTGCGGACGCGCTCGCGGTGCGGCCCGGTCAGGGGCAGGGGGCGGCCCCAGAACAGGCCGTGGTGCACGATGAGAAGGTCAGCCCCGCTGTCGGCGGCGGCCCGGAGCGACTTGACGCTGGTGTCCACGCTGGCCGCCACCCGGCGAATGGTCGGGGTCCCCTCTATCTGGAGGCCGTTGAGGCTGGGGTCTCGGTAGGCCCCCACCTGGAGGAACTCATCGAGCCAGGCGACGAGCGCGTCGCGGGCCACCTCGCCGCGCTGGACCTGGGGGGCTGGAGGGGTCGGGTCGGTCATAGGACGCATTCTAGGCGCGGGGCCTCAGTGGGAAGCGTGCGCCCAGACGCTGGGGTGCCCTTCCTGCACAACCTCCAACCGATTGCCAAAGGGGTCGCGCAGGAACAGACGCGGCACCCCGGCCTCGGCGTCAGCCCGGTACGCCACGCCGTGCGCGTCGCAGTGAGCCTGAAACGCGGCCAGGTCCGGGGAGCGGAGCGCCGGGTGTCCCTTCTGGCGCGCCACGAAGTCCGGCGTCACGCCCACATGCAATTGCCGCCCATCGGGCAGGCCAAACCACACGCCGCCCCTGGAGCGCAGCGCCTCCGGCTTGAGCAGCTCCGGAAGTCTCAGAAACCTGACTACCCTTCAAAACGCGGCATGAGAGTCGTCAGGGTACGCCAGGACGACGGGGATGGGTGCAGCAGCAGGTCTTGGAGATGGTCGAGGCCAAGCCGGAACACGGACACCGCACGGTGTCCGTGTTTCTTGATCTGTACGTCCTTCTTGTTTGCCAGCAGCTCCCCAGTCACGCAGGCCCAGATGAACGCCACGCTGACCACCGTCAATAGGGTGGACACCCGCTCCGCGCGGGTCAGGCCCGTGTCCTCCAGGTTGAAGCCC
>NZ_AXWT01000024.1:2500-59455 GCF_000482805.1 Deinococcus murrayi DSM 11303
GGGTTGAGGATTCCCCGGCGGGCGCGGTGCTCGGGCGCGTCGGTGAGGACGATGCCGCCCGCGAGGTGGGGCACCAGGCGAGGAAAGGTTCCCGCGCTGCGAAAGCTCGCCAGGTCGGTCAGCACCCGGCGGTTCCACTCCGGGCTGAAGCCCACGACGGCGGGCAGACCTAACCGCAACCGAAAGAGGCTGCCGCCGCCCTCGCGTGCCCGCCGCGCCCCCTCCTCCAGCAGCGGCAGCGGCGCCCGCGCCCAGTCTTGCAAGTGCCCGGAGCCGGGGCGGGGTGGGGGTTCGGGGAGGGCCGCGAGGGACTTCAAGGCACCCATGTCGCCCACGTCTCGTCATCCCCCGGCACGTCCCGGTCCCCCAGGTCGTCGTAGCCCAAGCCCAGCAACTGCCCGGCTCCGTTCCAGCCACTCAGGAGCGAGAGGGGCACCCCCCCGCCGGGGTGCACCGTGCCTCCCACCTGCACGAGGTTGCGGGCACCCGGCAGCCGCCAGCCGGGGCGCAAGCTGCCGCGCAGCCCGTGCGGGGCCTGGCCGTACAGCGCCCCCCCCACCCCGGTGCGGGCGTAGTCGGCGGGCGAGAGGGGCTGCCACTCGGACACCTCCAGCGGAAAGCGGGCTTGAAGCTGGCGCAGCAGGAACCCGCCGTACTCGCGGGGGTTCCCGGCAATCTCCGGGCGGGCCGGCGCGTTCACGAGCAGGAAGGCCCGGTCGCCGTCGAGGTGCAGGTAAAGGGTGGGGTCCCCCGGCAGCCGCCCGGCGCGGAGGTCGCGCCACTCGCGGGCATAGTCGGCAGGCCAGAAGATGTGGTGGGCGTGGCCCCGGTCTGCAGCGAGGCGCAGTTGCAGGGCGAACCCGCTCAGGCCGCGGGGGGCGCGGTCGGGGGGCAGCCCCAGCCAGCCGCGCGTGAGGGCGCGGTCGGCGGCGCTGACCCAGGCGTCGGCGGCAAAGGCCCCCCGGCTGGTGTGCGCCCCCAACACCCGCCCGCCGTGGGCGCTCAGGAGCTGCACCCGCGTGCCGAACTCGAAGCGCACCCCCAGCGCTGCGGCCCGCGCGTGCAGCCGCCCGGCGAGCGCCCCCAGCCCGCCCTCCAGGTGCCAGACCCCGTCGCCCAGCTCCACCCAGGAGATGTTGTGCAAGACGGCGGGGGCGCGGTAGGGGTCGGCCCCCAGATAGGTGGCGAAGCGCAGCCAGAAGGGGGTTAGGAAGGGGCCGCTGCGTACGAAACGGGCGAGGCTCTGCCAGGGGGCCGCCCGGTAGCCCCGCGTGAGGGCGTAGCGGGCGAGCTGGAGGCGACTCGGCGGCGGCCCGAAGAGAAAGGTGGGGGCAGCGTCCCGGTACATCCGCCGGGCGGCCCGCAGCAGCCGGGTATAGTCGCGGGCCTCCTGGCGGGAGAGTTGCGCGAGCGTTGGCTCCAGGCTTCCGGCGACGTGCAGCGCTTCGGGGGCGAAGGTGCGGCCCCCCGGCGCGTGGTAGGTGGTGGTGGGACGGGCGGCCTCCAGCGGGGGCAGCTCCAACCCCAGCCGGGCGTGCAGGCCGCGGAACACCTGCGGCATGGTGACCACGGTGGGGCCGCTGGAAAAGTCTTCGTAGCCCAGCGCCGCCTTGCCGCCGGGCCGCTCCAGGGCGTCGAGCACGGTGACCCTCGCTCCGGCCTGCGCCAGCCGCAGCGCCGCCGCGAGGCCCGCGAAGCCCGCCCCGATGACGGCGACATGGCGGGTGCGGGGACTCATCTGGGGCCCCTCACTGCTGGTACTCCCGGCCCTTCCAGGCCACCTTGCGCCGCATGGCCCGACGATACACGGGGAGCGCGAGCAGGGGCGTGACCGGCGCGAGCAGCCCCTCGGCGAGGTCGGCGGGGCGGCGGCGTCCGGTGAGGAGGTTGACCGCTGGGCGCTCGGCCAGCCCCGCGAAGCGCAGCAGCCACACCCCCGGCGTGCGCCCCGGCAGCAGCCAGGGCAGCGTGTACGCCGCGAGGTGCCATCCCAGCGAGGCGGCGAGCAGCGCCCGCGAGCGCCCGTGAAAGGACCCCATATTCTTGCCGAAGCCCGCCACCGAGTCCGGGTACCCCCGGTACATCCGCACCGAGAGCGCCCCGCGCCCCAGCGCCAGCCCCAGGCGCCCCCCCCGCGCCTTGACCCGGCGGGCAAAGGCCACATCTTCGAGCAGTTCCGAGCGCACCAGCGCGTGCCCCCCCACCCGGCGGTAGGTCTCGCGCCGCAGCACGATGAGTTGCCCATTGGCAGCGGCGGCGCTGGGGTGCGGCCAGCGCAGCAGCGGGTGCGGGAGCAGGGTCAGCAAGACCGCGTCCACCAGCGGGGTGAGCAGCCGCTCGCCGAGGGTCACGGGGCGCTGCTGCGGGTAGACGCTCAGGAGGTCGGCTCCAGAGCGGGCGAACTCGTGCAAGACGGCCCCCAGCGCACCGGGGTGCCATTCCACGTCCGCGTCGGTAAAGACGAGCAGCTCGCCCGTCGCTGCTTCCCCCAGTTGCTGACAGGCCCAGGGCTTGCCGTGCCAGCCGGGGGGGAGGGGCGCGCCCGTGAGGACCCGCCCCCCCAGCGCCCGCGCCACCTCGGCGGTGCCGTCCGTGCTGCCGTCGTCGAGCACGAGCACCTCGTCAGCGCCCTGCGCGAGCAGCCCCGGCAGGGTGCGCGGGAGGTTATGGGCCTCGTTGCGGGCGGGTATGAGCAGCGACACGCGGGGCCGCCCCGGAGGGAGGGGCCGGGGCGAGAGCCGGGGGTAGGTCAGCACATTGACGAGGAGGGTCAGCGCCTTATATCCGAAAAAGCCCGCCGCCGTGACCCGGTAGGTGCGGGCGAGGCCAGGCCTCCCCCTCACTGCCCCTCCGTCAGCCGGGCGAGCAGGCGGCTGGCGAGGCCGGGCCGCGCCGGGTCGGGCAGCGGCGCCCCGCAGACCTGCAGGTAACCCGCCAGGGGCCGCTCCGGGTCGCCCAAGGCCAGGTCGGCGTCCAACGCGGCGAGTTCGCGGGCGAGCGCCCCGGCCAAGGCCCCGGCGGGCGTGGGGGCCCCGAAGCGCAGGTAGGCTTCCGGGCGGGGGCGTCCGCGCAGGTTCACCCGCAGGGCGACGGGCACGAGGGGGACCCCCGCTTGCCGCGCCAGCCAGCCCGCGCCGGGCCGCAGCTCGCGGGGGGGGCCAGCGGGTTGCAAGGCCCCTTCGGGAAACACCACCACCCACGCCCCCGCCCGCGCCGCCCGCATCGCCGCCCGCAGCTCGCCCGCACCCAGCGCCCCCACCCGCCGCAAGAAGGGGTAGTGAGCGAGTTGCCGGGGGGCCATCAGCACGCGGGCCTCGGTCCCGGTCTGCCACGCCAGCTCGCGCAGCACGTATCCGTCCCACCAGGAGTGGTGGTTGGGGGCGAGGACCGCTCCGCCCGTCGGCCACCCCCCGCGCACCCACACGCCCCCCAGCCCGCGGCGGAGGCTGCGGCGGATGGAGGCCTGCACCAGGGCTTCCACCGGGTCCGGCGTCACACGCCCCCCCGCTCAGACCGGCCCCGCACCGCCCGCGCCAGGAGGAGGGCGGCCAGCATTGCCCCCAGCGTGACCCCGGCTTCCAGAAAGCGCCCGACAAGGACGAGGCCCCCCGGCAGGAAGAAGAGTTCAATCGGGTAGGCGGTGGTAAAGGAGAGGCGCGAGAGGTCGGGGCGGGGGGAGGGCGTCCCCGCCGGACGCCGGAACAACCCCGGCGCAATGCGCGTAAAGGCCCAGCTCAGCCCGGTCCCGACCCCCCACCAGCCCACGAAGTTCTGGAGGGGCGCGCCCGCCCACAGCGGCGCGGGGTCCTGCCACAGCCAGTAGCGCTCGGCGGTCATCAGCGGCTCTAGGCCCACGTCCCACGCGACCATCAGCAGCCCCGCGAGCCACGCTCGCCCCCCGGCGAGGAGGCTGGCCGCCAGCGTCAGGGCGAACCAGCCCAGCGGCACGAGGAGGGGCACCGTCAGGAGGGTGGGCGGCGGCGCTGTCCCGTAGGAATAGACCCCGAAGGGAACCCCGGTGCGGCTGCCCAGCAGCTCCACCCCCCAGCCGACCGCGAACGACAGCGCGGCCATCGCCCACGCCCGCCGCGCTCCCACCCGCTCGGCGGCGTAGAGCCACCCCGCCACACACAGCGCCGCCGTACTGAGCAGCCCCAGCAGTGGGAACCCCTGGGGCCAGAGGGGGACCGGAATCTTGAGCGCCACGTAGGCCACCATCCACCACATCCAGGGCCGCATCTGCGCCGCAAGCGCCCCCCAGCGCGTCCGCAGCGTGCTCGCAAAGCCGCCCCCCAGCGCGTCTCCGGCCAGCGCCAGCCCCAGCGAGGCGGGAAAGGCCACGGCGATGAGGCCCCACCCCACCGCCGCGCCCCGCAGCACGAGGAGCGCCCCCAGGAAGGCCACGCCGAGGGCGGCGAAGGCGAGGCCGAAGCGCAGGAGGGTGGGGGAGGGGGTCATGCGGGGCACCTGCGAGGGGGGAGCAAGGGCGGGGCAAGCGGCGTCCGGGGGGGATGCCCTACACCCCGCCCCGCCCCCCAGGTCACTTCCACCCCCGCCGGGTCAGGTCCCGCAGCAGTACCCGCGCCGCATTCCGCCCCGACGCCCCCATGATGCCGCCGCCGGGGTGGGTGCTCGCGCCCGTCAGGTACAGGCCCCCCACGCCCGGCCAGCGGTACCCGCTCGCGGCCATCCAGGGCCGGAAGGCGAACATCTGGTCAAAGCTCATCTCCAGGTGCATCACGTTGCCCCGGTGCAGGCCGAGGTTCGTCTCCAACCACTGCGGCGTCTGCACGAGTTCTCCCACGATGGTATCCCGCGTGCCCGGTGCGTAGTGCTCGAACGAGCGCAGGATGTTCTCCCGCGCTTCCGCCGTGCGCGTCTCCCAACTGCCGGAGGCCAGCTCGTAGGGGTAGTACTGCGCCCACAGCCACAGCACCTCGCCGCCGGGGGGCGCAAGGCTGTCGTCGACCGCCGAAAAGCTCATGGCGATGAGGGGCGGGTCACGGGTCGGCTCACCCGCGAGGTACTCGCCGTACGCCTGCGCGAGTTGCCGCTCGTCCTTGATGAGGAGGCCCAGCCCCACCCTCGACTCCGGCTCGTGGTGCTGGCGGTAGCGCACCTTCTCGCTCAGGGCCAGCCGCAGAATCATGCCGAAGCCGTTGCCCACCCGCACCCGCCGCGCCGCCTCCGGGACGTGCTCGTCGGGCAGCGCCCCCGCCGTCGTCAGGATGTGGGCACCGGAGACGACCGCGCGGGCGGTGTAGCGCTCGCCCCCCTCCAGCTCGACGCCCTGCGCCCTGCCCCCTCGCACCAGAATCCGCCGCACCGGGGCATTGACGTGGACCTCGCCGCCGTAATCCTCGATCGCCCGCCGCAGCGCCCGCGTCAGGCCGCCGCTGCCGCCCTTGGGCCGCGCCACCCCGCCCTCGTGGTAGAGGGGGTGCCACAGCAAAAAAGGCGCACTCAGGGGGTCCGACGGCGGCGGGCCGCTTTGCGCCGCCATCCAGGTCAGCGGTGCCCGCACCCGCTCTTCCGAGAAGTATTCCCGCGCCACGTCCCCGTAAGGCCGCAGGATGCGCGAGAGCTGGGTCTGCCACTCGCGGCCCCGGCCACTGCCCAGCACCATCTTGCCCATCTCCAGCGGCCCCGGTGCCGAGTTAAAGAGGTCGGCCACCGAGCGGGCAAAGGGGGTCCAGTCGTTCAAGAAGCGCTGGTACGCCTCCCCCTGACCGGGAAAGAGGGCCTCCAGCTCGCGGGCGGTGCGCTCAGCGTCACGCCAGACAAACCATGGCGTCTCGCCGTCCGAGGCGTGGAACATGGGGTCCACTTCGAGGTAATGCAGGCCGTGGCGGGTCAGCTCCAGCTCGCGCACCACCGGGGTCATCCGAATCAGGATGTGGGCGCTGCCCCCGTAGTCGAAGCGGTAGCCGGGCACCAGTTCTTCGGTGCTCACCGCCCCCCCGACGATATGGCGGCGCTCGAAGACCCCCACCTTCAGCCCGGCCCTGGCCGCGTAGGCCGCCGTCACCAGGGCGTTGTGGCCCGCTCCCATCACGAGTACGTCGTAGTCTGGCATCCGTGCCTCCGAGTCTGGCATGCCGGGCCACTGGGGACGGTCAGGAATCCGCCAGAGGCCGCCCGCTACCCTGTCCCCATGTTCGGTCGCCGCGTGCCCCCCCACATCGTCTTCGCCCTCAGCGTGCTGCTGGCTGTGCTGTGCGGGGTACCCGCCGTGCGCTATGGCCTCGCCGAGAACTGGCTCCCCGCCCTGATTTGGGGCGCGGTGGCCGTGTGGTTCGCGGTGGATGCCGTGCGGTCCTACGGGTGGAAGCAGCAGAAGAAGTCGTAGGCGCTGCGTGGGAGGTCAGTCCAGCCGCTTGACCCAAAAGCGCATGGGCTTGGGTGTTTCCTGCGTCTCGCCCACGTCGGGCCAGCTCAGCGTGGTTTCGAGGTCGGGGCGCTCGACGTACCCCCGCCCTTCCCAAAAGGCGTTCAGCGGGCGGTAATCGGCGGGGCGGGCAGGATGGTTCGCCGGGCGCTGCACCGCGCAAAAGGCGGTGACGGAAAGCCCCAGCCGCCGGGCGTGGGCCTCCCGCTCGTCGAAAAAGCGGTGGCCCAGGCCCCGGCCCCGGTAGGCAGCACGCAGGACGCTTTCGCCCAGATACAGCACCTCGCCGGGGTCAAGCTCGGACCCCCGGAAGGGACGCTGAAGCGCCTCGGTTTCGGCGGCGAGGGGGAGGGCCGTGCTCGCCCCCACCACCTCGGACCCGTCACGCACCAGGACCACGAGGGCACCGGGTGCCTCCAGATAGGTCTGGAGATACCGCTCCTCGTAGGCGGGCGTGCCGCTATACAGGTAGGGAAACTCGCGAAAGACCTCGGTCCGCAGCCGGGCGAGGTCGGGCAGGGCCGAGCGCAGCGCCTCGCCGCTGACGGGCGTGACCGTGAGGCTCAAGCGTGCTCCGCCCCCACGCTGACCTGCCGGGTCCACTCGGCGAGGTTGTAATAGTTCGTCACGCGGGCAATCTTGTCGCCGCGCAGCTCGAAAAAAGCGCCGACGGGAAGAACGTAGGTCTGGCCCCGCGCGTCGGGGAGGCCGGGGTCGGTCTGAAGGTACTCGCCGTGAATCACGAACTCGGCGGCGGCGCGGGTGCCGTCCGGCGTCGCCATGACGACCAGGTCGCTGGCCCGCTCGCGGTAGTGGGCGTCCATCTTCGCCAGAAAAGCGCGAAAAGGCTCCAGGCCGCGCTGGGTTTCGCCCTCGTTGACGTCGTGCTGCACGTCGTCGGTGAGCAAGCCGAGCATCCCGGCGGCATCTCCCGCGTTAAAGGCCGCGTAGTACCGGGTCACGAGGTCGAGGGCCTGCGCCTGCGGGGTCCGGGCCGGGTCACTGCTGGTCATGCTGCGAGTGTAGCGGCTTCCCCCAGTGGGGGAGGAGAGATAAAACATTTCACATCGCTCAAGATTTTCGCGTTCTGGTCGCAGAGTTCACTCTTGTGGGTGGGGCCGCCTCTGCTATGGTTGGGGAGAAGCAGTGTCCACGATTCACAGTTCAGGCCGTTCAGTTTGTGTCCTGTGCGTGTCCGGCGGTGCCCGGACCGCTGTCAAGGGAAGGAACCTACGGAAGGAGTCCCCCGCATGAAGCAGATGCGTTACATCCTGACCCGCCCCTGCCTCCAAGAAGGCACCCTGCGGCTTCAGAAGTATTTGGAAACCGCCTTTCCGGAGAGTGGTCCGGCGGTCTTCGTGGACGACCGGGGCCGCGAGCACCGGGTCGAGGTCGACCGTGCAGCGGGCGTCGTGCGCGGCTTGCAGCCCCTCTACCACGACGCCAACCTCGGCGTGAACGACGTACTGATGCTCACCCCGCTGGAGCCGGGCCGCTACAGCGTCGAAGCCATCGTCAAACCCCACGCGCCCATCACCATTCCACGCCCAGAGCACCAGCGGCCCCTCGAACCGCGCCGGGTGGTCGTGACCGCCACCCCGCACGTGCGCGAGGTGCGGACCCAGTACCCGCAGCCCCAGCCCCAGGCCGCGCCCGCCCAGCCGGGGCCGCCCAGCGCCAGAGCGGAGCGCCCGGCCAGCCCGCCGCCCCCCCTCCCGGACGCCCCCGCCCGCGAGCCGCTCGTGCCCGTGACGGAGCAGGCCGGGCCGACCCGCCCCGCCCCCCGCGGGGCTACCCCCGGCCCGCTGCCCGAAACGCCCGAAGCGCAACTCGCCGAACTCGCCTCGCTCACGGGCTACCGCTTGAGCTACGCCGCGCCGGGGGTGGCGCGCCTGGCCGCCGAGCTGGGCGAGTTTGGGTACGTGGTGCATGTCGCCCTGAGCGAGGCGGCGTGCCGCCCCGGTTGGGACCGCGGGGCCGACTGCCGCGCCGTGCTGACGGCTGAGGGCCAACAGGTGGGAACCCCGCAGCTGACCCGCGAGGCCCTGAGTGCCCTGCTGGAGCACGCCCGGCTCGCGCCCCTCTCGCCCCTTGACCTGCGGCCCTACTGGGAGGCGGGCAACCTCGACCTCAAGGCGGCGGCGGGCGTCTCCGAGCTGGTGGGGGCACACCTCGCCCAGCGCGGGGCCTTTTCCTTCGTGCTGCTGACCCTGGCGGCGCAGCCCGCGCACAGCATCATTGGGCTGCCCCGACTCGCCGAGCGCCTGGGCAGCGGCGTGAACCCCGCCGAGCTGCGCAGCATCCTCGATACCCTCAGCCGCGCTCCCTTCCTGGCGCTGGCCCCGCTGCCGGACGGCCAGTACCTGCTGCGCTCAGGCATCTCCGAGATGCTGCGTGACCTGGCCGAGTACGCCGACGGGGTGCGCCGCCGCATCCGCCCGGCGACCCCTGCCCAGGCCGAGCCGGACCGCACGCCCGTCCTGGTCTAAGCGGCCCATGCCCCCTGGATCAGCCCAACCGCAGTTGCCACTCGGTGAAGCTGGCCCAGGGCCGAAACCCCAGTGCCACGTTGATCCTCAGCATCGCCGCGTTTTCCTCGGCGTTGTTCGTCCGCACCCAGCGGGCACCGGGGCACTCGGCAAGCACGTGCCGCAGCATCTGCGCCTTGAGCCATTGGCCCAGGCCCTGTCCCCGCGCCCCCGGACGCACGGCGGTGGCGCCTTGGTAGACCAGCGCGGCCCGTGTGGGGTGCCAGAAGGTCTCGGTGTAGCCGACCAGCTCGCCCGTGCGGGTGTCCTCGGCGGCGAGCAGCCAGCGCACCTCGCCGGCCTCCTGGGTCATCTCTTCCCAGGCGCGGACCATCTCCGGGGTGATGCGCCAGTCGTCCACCTCCAGGTCCCCCTTGGGCGCGGTGTTCATGACCTCCATCAGGTTCACCATGCGGGGCAAGAACCCGTCGGGAATGCGCCGCCACCGGTGCAGACGATAGGGGTCCCCCGCCGGGCGGGTGCTCCAGCGGGCCAGCAAACCGTCTTCCAGCCCGGCGAGGTCGAGCTGGCTTTGGCGCATGGGCAGCGCGGGTTCGGCCCCCAGAAAGCGGGCAAAAGCTTCCCCGGCGGGCACCCGGCTGGTGGTGCTAAAGGTGACGAGGCGGCGGCCCTCCTCGCGGGCGGCGCCCCGCAAGGCCTCCGCGACGGCGCGGCCCAGCCCCCGCCGCCGGGCGTCGGGGTGCACGACGAGGCGGGCGTGCGCCGCGTGCAGGTTCTGGGTGTGGCTGTAGTCCAAGCGGCCCCAGGCCAGCGCCCGTTCGCCGCTCCAGACGGCCACCTGCCGGGACGCCTCGCCGGGCGTGACGTGGCGCAGCGCGAGGGCTTCCAGCTCCGGCTCTAGGGGTGGGTCAGTCGGCAGCGCGGAGGCATGGCTCTCGGCGAGAAGCTGCCCCACCGCCCGCCGCTGGGCTGGGGACGCCTCCTGCGGGTCAAAAGGAAATGCGGTCAGGGCTGAGGGGGTCATGGCACCAGTGTGCTCCCCGCCCGTCAGCCAGGCATGGGCCAAACGGCGCAGGTCGGGCTAGGCCAGAAGTTGGGGGCGAGGGGGCTGGCCCTCAGCTTTCTTTCGCCAGCCGCTCCCGCAAGAAGGCCATCAGGTCCTGGAGGTGCGCCCGGTCAAAGCGGAACTCAACCCCGGCGGCGCGGTACAGCTCCGGCACGGGTACGGTGCTGCCCAGGCGCAAGCTGGCCTTGTAGCGCTCCAGCGCCCCCGCCGGGTCTTGCCGCGCCTGCCGCCAGACCCCAACCGCCGCGAGGGAACACATCGCGTACTCGATGTAGTAAAAGGGTGCTCGGAAGATGTGAAAGTACTGCCAGCCCTTCGCGCGCAGGCCCTCGTCTAGCCCCTCCCAGTTCACGAACGGGTGGAAGGTCTTATCCAGCTCCAGCCACTTGGCGTCGAGGTCGGCGACCGTCACGCCGTCCCCCGCCTCGGCATAAAGCCAGTGTTGAAAGGCGTCCATCTGCGCCGCCCAGGGCAGAAAGGCCACGACGCCCTGAAGCTGCTTTTCGCGGTAGCGGGCGAGTTCGTCCGGCGAGAAGACGTGCCCCAGGTGCTCCAGCGTCAGGAACTCCATCGCCATGGAGGGAATCTCCACGAACTCGATGGGACTCCAGCGGTTCCACACCAGCGGCTGCGCGGCCCCGCTGAGAAAGCCGTGAAAGGCGTGCCCGACCTCGTGGAAGAGGACCCGCACGTCCTCGGCGGTGCCCACCACGTTCATCAGGACGAAGGGGCGGTTGTCCACCGGAAAGTACTGGCAGTAGGCGTGCGGCATCTTGCCGGGGCGCGATTCGAGGTCAAGGAGACCCCCTGCCCGCATCTCGGCAAACCGCTCCGCGAGTTCGGGGTCAAGGCCGTCAAAGGCCCGCCCCGCGAGCGCTTCTAGCTCGGCCCCCGTTGTAAAGGGCTTCAGCGCTTCGCGGCCTTCCGGGTCGAGGAGATTGTTGCGGTTGTAGTCCCAGGGCCGCACCGCCTCCAGCCCCAGCCGGGCCGCGATGTCCCCCATCAGCTCGGCGGCGAGGGGCACGACCTCCTCGCGCACCGCCTCATGAAAGGCGCGGCAATCGTCCGGCGTATAGTCCACCCGGTCGAGCTTGCGCCACATGTAGTCGCGGAAAGACGGCAGGTCCGCATTCGCCGCGAGCTGACGGCGGGTCACGAGCAGCTCGGCCATCAGCGCGTCGAGCGCCGGGGCCACCTCCGCCCCGCTCGCGGCGAGCGCCCGCCACGCGGCCTCGCGCACCGCGCGGTCGGGGTGGTCGAGGCGCTGGCGCGCCTGTGGCACCGTCAGGGATTCGCCCTCCAAGAAAACCCGTTGGTTGCCCGTCAGCACCCCGTGGCGGTTCATCTGCGCCTCGTGCGTCACGGCGAGGTCCACGTTCGCCTCGCGGAAGAGGGCTGCCGCGTCCCGCATTCGGCGGTAGGTCAGGGCGAAGTCGGGGGCGGGGTGGTAGCCGGGCAGGGCGAGCAGCTTCTGGGTGAGGGCCTGCTCGGTGCGCTGCGCCTGGGGGGAGACGTCCTCCAGAAAGCGGGCGTAGCGGGCCTGGGCCGCCTCGTCGTCCGTATGCAGATCGGCAAAGGTGGCGAGCTTGCTGCCCGCTTCTGCCAGCTCGGCCTCCAGGGCGCTCCACTCGGCCAGCCAGCCGGGGACCGCCGCGGCGGTGAGGTCAGCGGCGAGCAGCGCCTCAAAGCGCCCCGCATAGGTCTCCCAGCGGGCCGCCTCTTCGGGAACGGCGAGCACGCGCTCGGCTGGATTCAGGGTTGTGGTCATGAGCGGAGTGTAGAGCAGGAGCACAACGGGCGCAGGAGCTTTTGCTTTTGCTGGGGGGGGGTGCCCGCCAGCCCTCTAGACTGAGCGGGTGACCGTGCCCGCCCCGTTTGCCTCGGCACTGCCCCCCGCTTCTGGCCCCCGCGTGCTTGTCATCGTGGGGGGCAGCGTCGCTGCCATCAAAGCGCCCGCCGTGCTGCGGCGACTGCGCGAGGGTGGGGCGCAGGTGCGGGTGATTGCGACCTCAGCGGCCCTCGCCTTTGTCACTGAACTCAGCCTCGCCACGGCCGCCGCGGGCGAGGTCGCCACCGACCGGACCTGGTTCGCCCCGCGCCCCGACGCCCAGCACCTCACGCTCGCGCGGGTCGACGCTGCCGTCGTGGTGGGGGCCTCTGCCGACCTGCTCGCGCGGGCCGCGGGGGGCCACGCGTCTGACCTCGCCTCGGCCACCTTGCTCAGCGTCCGCGCGCCCGTGCTGTGGGTGCCCGCCATGAACGAGCAGATGTGGACCCATCCGGCGGTGCAGGCCAATGCCGAGCGGCTGCGCGGCTGGGGCCACCGCTTTCTGGGACCGGTGGTGGGGGCCTTTGGCACGGCGGGAGAGGGGGCGGGCCTGGGCCGCATGGCCGAGCCAGAGGAGATTGCGGGGGCGGTGCTCGCGCTGCTGGACCCCCCGACCTCCCCGCAAGACCTCGCGGGCCTGCACGTCGTCGTGTCTGCCGGACCCACCCGCGAGTACCTTGACCCGGTGCGCTTTATCAGCAACCCCAGCAGCGGCAAGATGGGCTTTGCGGTGGCCGAGGAAGCGCGGGACCGGGGTGCTCGCGTCACCCTGGTGACGGGGCCAGTGAGCCTCCCCGACCCGCCCGGCCTGACGGTCCGGCGCATCGAGACGGCGCTGGAGCTGCGGGACGCGGTGAAAGAAGCCGCGAGGGACGCCGACATCGTCGTCATGACGGCGGCGGTGGCCGACTACCGGGCCGCCGCAGCGCAGACCGAGAAACAGGCCAAGGTCGCGGGCGACGTGACCCTGCGCCTTACCCCCAACCCCGACATTCTGGCGGAGCTGGGCCAGGAGAAGGGGAAGCGCGTGCTGGTGGGCTTTGCGATGGAGACGCACGCGGGCATCGAGCGGGCCGCCGCCAAAGCGCGGCGCAAGAACGCCGACTTCATCCTCCTGAACTACCCCACGCGGGAGGGCACGGCGTTTGGCAGCGACGACAACGAGGTCACCCTGGTGCGACCCGACGGCTCGCACGAGGCCTGGCCGCGCCTGAGCAAGCGTGAGGTGGCCCGGCGCTTGCTCGACGGGGCGCGGCGGCTGCGCCGAGGGCAGGAGGCCGCGGGCTAAAGGCTGACGGCTCGCCGCTTGATTGCCTTATTCACGCCCGCTGCATAGCATGGGCGGGATGCTCAGCAAGGACCAGCGCCAGAAGCTCATTCAGGACATCGTCGCCCGCGAGAGCGTTTCCACCCAGGCCGAACTTGTTGAGCGTTTGCGCTCGGAAGGCGTGCAGGTGACCCAGGCCACCGTCAGCCGCGACATCAACGAGCTGCGGCTGGTGCGGGTGCCCGTCGGCAAGGGCCGCCACCGCTACGCCCTCGCGCAGATGGCGGGCCATCAGGGGGTCGAGGAAGAACTTGGTCGCCTCTTTCAGAACTTCGTCAAGGACGTCGACCGCGGCGAGAATATCCTGGTGATTCGCACCGCCGACGGCCACGCCACCGGAGTGGCCCTCTTGCTCGACCAGTTGCGCCGCGACGACATCGTCGGCACCATCGCGGGCGAGGACACCATCTTCCTGGTCGCTCGCACGACCGCCGAGGGCGAGGCGCTGATGGAGGAGCTGCACGCGCTGATGCTGGGGTAGGTGACCACTCCCCGCACTGAAGGGTGGGGCTTCTCAGACCACGGCATGCGATACCCCGCTACCGTTAAGGGCTGAAGGGACGGCCCGTCCCAGGATGTTCTTTGCCGCATTGTGGTCGGCATTCGCCGTATGGCCGCATTGCACGCACCGGAAGGTCGCTTGGTTCACGCGGTTTTCCTTCCCCGTATGCCCGCAGGCATGGCAGCGCTGCGACGTGTCGCGGGGGTCTACGGCGATGACTCTCCGGCCAGCACTTTCAGCCTTGCTGGAGAGTTGAAACAGGAACCCGGCCCGCTTTGCGCCCTTCTTGACCTGGCTGAAAAACGCCTTGTACGCCTTGTCCAGCCGGTCGAACACGTCCTGCAAGACGTGAGAATAGACCCCGCTGAACTCCGGGCAGGCTTCCTTCAGCGCGGTGAGTTCCTTTTGCTGGTCGTAGGCGCTGAGGGTCTTGCCGTGCTTGCGGTACGCTTCCCGGCGCTGTTCCAGTCCCGCGTTGTACAGCGTGCGGGTGAGGCGCAATGTCTCAAACATGGCGGCCTCTTGGGGCTTGGTGGGGTACAGGCGGTATCGAAATACGCGCACGATGGTAGTCTCTGACATGCGAAGCGGTCTCCAGCCGCTTTGCCACGCTCCCAGCCGTTAGCGCGGCGTGGGGGCATTGCCCTTTTAGCCTGCCACAGAACCGGGGGCCTTCGGCTTCGCCGCCCTACCGGGCGGGTGCCGCTAGACCCCGGTTTGCAAACCGGGGCATGCGCGTCACTTTCTGTCAGCGGTCAGCGGGAAGGGGGCGGCGGGGGCCTCCCTCGGCCCGCCCGCTGGACCCTCACGGCACGTCGCCTTCCTCCAGCCCCGGCCCGTCCCCCACCGGAAGCTGCACGTGGGCGACCGTCCCCCGCCCGACCTCGCTCTCCAGCCAGATGCGCCCGCCGTGGGCGTCCACGATGCCTTTGGCGATGCTCAGGCCCAGGCCAGCCCCGCCCGCGTCGCGGCTGCGGCTGTCTTCCACCCGGTAGAAGCGGTCAAAGAGGCGAGAAAGATGCTCCGGCGGGATGCCGGGGCCATCGTCGGCCACGCTCAGGCGCACCTCGCGGCCCCCGTCTTGCGCGGTGCTCGTCAGGGTGACGGTGCTGGCCCCGGCCTTGAGCGCGTTGCCCACCAGGTTGATCAGGACTTGCTTGAGGCGGTCGGGGTCGCCCTCAAAGGGGACTTCCTCGCCCGTGACGCGCAGCTCGGTGCCCTGGGCCTGGGCGAGGGGCGCGAGTTCGCGGGCCACCTCGCCCAGAAAGAGGGTCGAGAGGATGGGTTGGCGGGTGAGGGTGAGTGCTCCGCTGTCCGAGCGGGCGAGTTCCAGCAAGCTCGCAATCAGGTTGGTGAGGCGCTCGGACTCGGACCGAATGATGTTGAGGCTCTCGCGCTGCTGCCCGGTGGGGTTGGTGCGCCGCAGCAGGTAGCCCGCGTGCCCGCTGATCGCCGTGACGGGGGTGCGCAGCTCGTGGCTGGCGTCCGAGGTAAAGCGGCGCTGCGCCTCGAAGCTGGCTTGCAGCCGCGCCAGCATGGCATTGAGGGCCTGCGCGAGGGCTTCGACCTCGTCGCCGGTGGGCGGCACGGGTACCCGCTCATCCAGGTTCTGCCCGCCGATGCCCTCTGCCGCTTGGCGCACCTCCCGCAGGGGACGCAGCGCTCGGCCCGCCAGCACGTAAGCGCCCAGCGCCGCCGCGAGCAGCCCCAGCAGGCTGAGGGCCAACACCCCCCGCTGCAACTGCGCCAGGGTCCGCAGGGCCGGGTCGAGCCGCCGCCCGATGTAGGCAATGGCGAGATTGGGCGGCGCACCGGGGTCGAGTTGCAGCGGTCCCAACACCACCAAAAAGCGGTGGGGGCGGCTCACCTCGGTGTAGGGGTCACGCACCTCCCGGTCGACCAGGAGGCGCCCGTTCGGGGACCCGATGAGGCGGGCAAGTTCCTCGTCGGAAAGCCGCACGGCGTTGTCTTCGCTCATGCGGATGAACTGACGGCGGCTGCTCGCCTGGCTGCGGACGAAGTTCAGGAGTTGCCGCCGCGCCTGAGGGCTTTGCGCTTGGGCAAACGCCTCTTGCAGCGAGGTCAGGTCGTAGGTGGGGAGTTCCTCGACCTGAATGGCGTCGTCCGGAAAGAGGTAGACCGCCCGTGGCAAAATCCCCGCCGCGTCCCGTTCCTCGGAGGTCGAGGGGTCTTTGAGGTTGAGGCCCGGCACCACGTCCCGCAGCAGCAGGTACGAGTTGTTGAGTTCCCGCGCCAGGTTGCCCAGCAGGCTGCCCCGGATGGTGAGAAACCCCGCGACCGACACCGCCGCGAGCACCAGGGCCACCAGGGCGGTATAGAACACGGTCAGCCGCCAACGCAGGCTCATGACTGCACCTCCAGGGGGCAGAACGGAAGCGGGCCGGGCGCGTCAGGCCTTCCTGACGTGCCCGGCAGTGTCGGTGCGCCACGCCCGCGCCGCTTACTCCTCGCGCAGGACGTACCCCACCCCGCGCACCGTGTGAATAAGCCGCCGTTCACCGCCCTCTTCGAGCTTGCGGCGCAGGTAACCGATGTACACGTCGACGACGTTGCTGCCCCCGGTGTATTCGGGCCAGACTTTCTCCTCGATTTCGAAGCGGGAAAAGACCTTGCCGGGGTTGCGGGCGAGCAGCTCCAGCAGCTCAAACTCTTTGGCCGAGAGTTCGACCCGCCGCCCTCCCCGGAAGATTTCGCGCCCGTCGAGGTTC
This sequence comes from Deinococcus murrayi DSM 11303, assembly GCF_000482805.1. Lineage (GTDB taxonomy): Bacteria > Deinococcota > Deinococci > Deinococcales > Deinococcaceae > Deinococcus > Deinococcus murrayi. The sequence continues at coordinate 18,830 of NZ_AXWT01000024.1, forward strand.
ATCACCAGGTCGGCGACCCGCACTTCGCCGGTGACGGCAGGGTTGACTCGGCGCAGGTGAGCGCGGACACGGGCCAGCAGTTCCTCGATGGAAAAGGGCTTGATAAGGTAGTCGTCGGCTCCCGAATCCAGGCCTTCGACCTTGTCCTGAATGCCGTCTTTGGCCGTCAGAATGATGATGGGCGTGTTGCTGGTTTTGCGGATGCGCCGAGCAACTTCCAGGCCGTCAAGGACAGGGAGCATCAGGTCGAGAATGACGAGGTCCGGGTTGACCTCCCGAAACTTGCTCAGGCCGGTCACGCCGTCGAACGCCACTTCGGTGGCGTACCCTTCGGCGGCCAGCTCCAGTTCGATGAAGCGGGCGATGTCTTTTTCGTCCTCAATGACGAGGACCAGGGGCTTGCGTTCCATGCGGTCAGTCTATGAACCGTTCTCATGAGAAGACGGCCCGACCGCTTAACCAGTTTTCATGGGGGTGACGCGCGCGCTGGGGGCCAGGACCCGGTAAGCGCGACATTCGGGACCGAAGCCGCGCAGGGGAGGAAGAGTCCGGGGCACGCAGGGGAGGGCCGCGCTCAGCAGCCCTACGGCGTCGGCACAGATGAGGGTTTCACCCGGCTCTGCCACGTCGCATAGCCGCCGGGCGTAGTTGACGGGGAGGCCGTAGGCGCTGGGTTGCCCGCCCACCACGCCCGTGATGACCTCGCCAACCGCTATGCCCAACCGCAACTGAAGCTGCAGCCCCAGCGACGCGGCGAGGCCCAGGCTTCCGGCCCGCTCATGGGCCTCGCCCGCTGCACAAAGGGCCTGCGCGGTCGCCTCGGCAGGCCAGAGGGCCAGCACCGCGTCCCCCTGGTGCTGCAAGACCCGCCCGCCGCGCAGCTCAAAACTCAGCATCAGCACCTGCACCAGCTCGGCCATCAGCGCGGTGTAGGTGCCCAGCGGCAGGGCGTGGGCGATGGCCGTGCTGCCCACCAGGTCTGCAAGCACCAAGCACGCCTGCTCCGGCACGGCAGGCTCGGCAGGCAACGGCAGCAGCAGGTGCGTCATGGCTCGCTTCCCACTATGCCCCAGCCCTCCGCTTTGGGTAAAGACCCACCCCCCTCACATGGCTTTCTCACCCCCTTTGGGGTGAGGTCAGGGCAAGGGAGGCAGGAAGCCGTGGAGGGGAGGCAGCGTGCGAAAAGCCACCCAGTCGCCCGGCTGGGCGGGGGGCAGGGGAATGAAGCTTCCCAGCACGAGGGGCACCCGCGCCCGCACCACCCAGTTGAGGCGCCCTACCTGCAGGAGCACGCCCTGTCCCGCGACAGCGGAGACTCCCACAACATCCAGCCGCTCGGCTGGCTCCTCGTGCTCTGTCAGGAGCTGGGTGCCGTCCGGGTCGAGCAGGCCGTGGATGATGAAGCGGGCCGGGCCGGGCCGGGCCGCGTAGGGACCGCTGCGGTCAAAGAGATAGAGCACCCGGCCCCCCGCCGCAAACTCCAGCAGCGGGCTGCCCTCGCGTCCAGGATAGAGCACGCCCTCGGCGGCGTAGGGCGCGTAGGTGGCTGCAAACTCAGTTTCTGAACTCTCCAGCGTCAAGCTTCGCCCCTCCCCCCACCCTTCACGAAGGGGATTCTAGGGCCTGGGCCGCTTCCGGAGGGCCGCTGTCTTGGCCTTCTGGGTCCGCGCCTTCGCTCAGCCACTCCAGGCCGGGGCGGGGGAGGCCCGCCGCGTCGAGCACGGGGTCGGCCCGCTCCAGCGCAAAGGTCCCCTCGACCTCCCGCAGCAGGTGAATGAGCACCAGCCCGCACAGCCGCTCCAGCACGGCCCAGCGCAGGCTTCCCGCTTCTTCCCGCGCTTGAGCACGGCGCAACTCGGTGAGAGCACGGCGCTCCTCGCCGTCCCGAAAGGCCTGGGCCGCGGCGGGCGGCACCGCCTCCCCCAGGGCGAGGCCCCTCAGGTCAGCGTGCGCCACGTCACGTCCAGGATGACCCCCGCCAGCATGGTGAGGGCCAGCCACATGTTGGCGTCAAAGAAAGCCACATTGACGCGGCTGAGGTCCTGGGGATCGACGATGCGGTGTTCGTAGAGCAGGATGCCCCCCATCACCAGGGCCGCGAGGAAGTACCAGAAGCTCGCGCCTGTCGCGACCCCCACCGCGAGCAGCAGCGCGAAGGTGAGGGCGTGGCTGAGGGCGGCAATTCGCAGGGCGCGGGGAATGCCGAAGCGGGCGGGAATGCTCTGGATGCCGTGGGCGCGGTCAAAGCGCTCGTCGAGGGTGGCATAGAGAACGTCCAGCCCGACCATCCAAAAGAGGACGACCGCCCACAGCAGCCACGCACCGGGCGCGAACTCGCCCGTCACTGCAATCCAGCCGCCTGCCGCCGCCGCTCCGTCGGTGACCCCTAGCCATACGTGACACAGCCAGGTGTAGCGCTTGGTGTACGGGTACCCAATCAGGAAGAGGACCGCCAGCGGCATCAGCGCGAGGCACAGGGGATTGAGCTGCGCCGCCGCGAAGGCCAGCACCGCGAGGCTGATGACCACCAGCCCCCAGGCCTGGGCCGGACTCACCTTGCCGCTCGGAATCTCACGGCCCGCCGTGCGCGGGTTGCGGGCGTCAATGAAGCGGTCAATGACCCGATTGGCCGCCATTGCCGCCGTGCGCGCTGCGGCCATCGCCACGGTGACCCACAGCAGCACGTCCCAGCCGGGCCAGCCCGTGCCCTGCTCCTGCATGCTCGCCAGCAGCATTCCCGCATAAGCGAAGGGCAGCGCGAACACGGTGTGCTCGAACTTCACGAGGTCGAGATAGGTTTTCAAGCGGGCCGCCGCGTTCACAGCCTCCCAGCATACTCCGCGGCGAGCCTTTCCCTCTGGACAGGGCCGCCCCCTTCTTTGCTATCATGCGGCCCGCGCAGGCGAAGCAGGACGAGGCGTAGCGCAGGCCGGTAGCGCACTTGGTTTGGGACCAAGGGGTCGCTGGTTCGAATCCAGTCGCCTCGACCATTTCTCCTCCGGGAGAGGCACGCACGCGCAAGCAGGTGAGCGGGATTGGTGTAGTGGTAGCACAGCAGCCTTCCAAGCTTCTGGCCTCGGTTCGAATCCGTGATCCCGCTCCAGATTTGAGCCTCCCCCGCGGAGGCTTTTTTTATCCCCACCCCAAGTCTGCACCCTTAGCTCAGTTGGATAGAGCAACCGCCTTCTAAGCGGTCGGTCGTAGGTTCGAGTCCTACAGGGTGCGCCACCGAATCCCCCGTCTCTGACGGGGCTTTTCTTTTGTCCATGGCCTACCGTCTGGGCCGCTGAGGATGGGGGGTCAACTCTCTGTCAAATGTCACACCCTCGCCCGCTCGGAGATTGGGGCAGCGCTGGGGTGGGTCTCGCCGCCCGGAACCCGTTTTCTCCTCCCCACTTTGCTCGGATGAGGGGCTTACCTGTCAACCTCTCCATCGGAGTCCGTCTAAGTCGGCTGGGGCGCGAAGACGATTCCCTCTCCCACAAAGGCCACGCCGCTCGGTTCCTGGGCGTCGGGCACGAAGGCGAGACGGCTCTCCAGGCCAAACTCGGCCCGGCCCACATTCAGACGCAGCAAGGCCATGAGGAGGTCAGCGTAAAAGGTCCCCTCGTCGCGTTCTTCTTCCAGCTTCGCCTCGGCAGGGAGGGCCGCCGCCCGCCGCAGCCGGGGCAGGTCGTCTGGGTGCGCCCAGGTCAGGTGGAGGGCGGTGGGGCGGGCCACGCCGCCCGCGCCCAGGGTCAGGGACCCCGTCTCTCCGGCGCGGGCGCGCAGGCTGAGGACGCCGTGCCGGGCCATCACGCCGCGCAGTTCGCGCAGCAGGGGTGCCGCCAGGGCGGAGGCCAGAGGCTGGAGGGATTCGGTGCTCACCCCCCGACTGTAACAAACGCGGGCACTCGTTCCCGGTCTGTCCTGCCAGCGCCGCAAAACGGTTGGGGACGCGCCCGCTATCCTGGCTCCCATGAACTGCACCCGCATCTGGACCGACCTTTACGGCTCGGCCTGCGCCCTGTTTGAGGGCCGGGCGGGGGGCCACCGCTGGCTGGTCGCCGCCCCCCCGGAGTCGGCCCGCGAGCTGCCCACCGCGCTGGGGGCCGTAGACGGTAAGGGTGAGGTCCGCCTGCTTGTGCACGAGGGCCTGACGCCCCTGCTCGCGGCTCTGGGGGAAGGGCGGGTGCGTGGGGCCGTGGTCGTCGGAGAGCGGGCGCTGTCCGCCGGGCCAGAGGTCATCCTGCCGGAGCGGACGGTGGAGGATGGGGGCGGCGTTGTCTACCGCGAGGGCGGTTCCTTCCCGGCCTGGACGGCGGCCCTGGACCTCGGCGGCGCGGCGGGCGAGTGTCCCGCCGCGAGCGCCGCTGCGTCGCTGGGTGTGCCCGTTGTGGTGGCTCCGCCGCAGGGGGTGCGGGCTGCCCTGGAAGCCTGGATGGACGCCACCCCGCACGGGCGGTAGGCCCCCAATCCGCCTCCCGCCCACCGCGTACCCTGCCCCTGTGCCCGCCCTCGACCCCACCGTTCGCCATCTCTACGTTCATGTCCCCTTCTGCCCCACCATCTGCCCCTACTGCGACTTTCACGTTTTGACGCGGCGGGCCGGACTGGTCGAGCGGTACCTGGAGCGGCTGGAGGAGGAATCGGCATGGTTGGCGGGCGCGTACGCGGTCGACCTCGATACCGTTTATATCGGCGGTGGCACCCCCAGCTTCCTGCGCGACGCGGAGTTGACGGGGCTGGTGGAGAGCGTGCGCCGTCACCTGGGCTGGGGACGTGCCGAGAACACCCTGGAGATCAACCCCGGCACGGTCAGCCCGGCGCGGGCGGCTCTGTGGCGTGACCTCGGCTTTGACCGCGCCTCGGTGGGCGTGCAGAGCCTCGATAACGCCACCCTGAAGTTTCTGGGCCGCCAGCACGATGCCCGGCAGGCGCGGGAGGCGGTCACGACCCTGGTGGGGGCGGGCTTTCGCGTCAGCGGCGACCTCATCACGGCGGTGCCGGGGCAACCGCTGGAGGCCGATATTCGCGGCCTCGTCGAGCTGGGGGTGGGGCACGTCAGCGCCTACACCCTGACGGTCGAGCCGGGCACCGAGTTCGCCCGCCGGGGCGTGACGGTGGAGGAGGAGGACGAGCGCCGGGGCTTCGAGGAGACGGAAGCCTGCCTGACGGCCCTCGGTTTTTCCCGCTACGAAATCAGCAACTACGCCCGCCCCGGCCAGGAGTCGCGCCACAACCTTGCTTACTGGGAGGGGCGCACCTACCTGGGGCTGGGGCCGGGGGCGGCGGGGCATTACCCGGCGGCTCCGGGAGAAGCCGCCCTCACCCTGCGCCGCACCAATCCCCATCTCCACGACTGGCTCGTGGGCGGGCAGGGCGAGGCGGAGGCGGTCTTGCCGGAGGATTACGTGACCGACGCCCTCTTTATGGGGCTGCGGCTGCGGGCGGGCCTCGACCTGGCCGACCTCTCGCGCCGCAGCGGGGTGGACGTGCGGACCCGCTACGCCGCTCCCATCGCCGCGAACGTGGCCCGTGGCCTGCTCGCCCTGGAAGGCGACCGGCTGCGGGCCACGCCGGGGGGCTGGTGGGTCCTCAACCGGGTGGTGACGGACTTCCTGGAGGCGGAGCGTCCCGCCTGCCCGGACTGACCAGCCGCGCTGATGGCTGCCCGCACTCTGACTTTCGGCGGCGGGGGCGGGCGTGCCTGCGGGGGGGCAGTAGACTACCCTCCATGACCAAGCAGATGGATTTTGATGTGCTCGTGATTGGGGCCGGGCCGGGCGGCTACCACGCGGCGATTCGGGCAGCGCAACTCGGCCTTAAGGTGGCCTGCGCCGAGCGCGACTCGGTGGGTGGGGTGTGCCTCAACGTGGGCTGCATCCCCACCAAGGCGCTGCTGCACGCGGGCGAGCAGATGGCGGCGGCCCGCCACGCCGCCGAGTTTGGCCTCTCCTTTGGCGAACAGACCCTCGATATTGCCAAGCTCAACGGCTGGAAAGACGGCATCGTCAAGAAGCTCACGGGCGGCGTGAGTAGCCTTTTTAAGGCCAATAGGGTGACGCACCTGAAGGGCCACGCTTCTTTCGTGGATGAGCATACCGTGAAGGTCGGCGACCAGACCTACACGGCGGCGAACATCATCATCGCCACCGGGTCGGAACCCGCCCGCTTGCCGGGCATCGAGGTCGACCAAGAGCGCATCGTGGACTCGACTGGGGCGCTCGTCGTGCCGGACCCCATCCCGGCGCGGATGCTGTGCGTGGGGGGCGGCGTCATCAGCTTCGAGTTCGCGCACGTCTACAACAACCTCGGCTCCAAGGTCCGCATCATCGAGTTCCTGCCCACCATCATCCCCGGCGCGGACGCCGACGCCGCCCGCGAGTTCGGCAAGGCGATGAAAAAGCAGGGCATCGAGTTCGAGACCGAAACGAAAGCCAACTCCGCCGTGAAAAAGGACGACGGCATTCACGTCGAAATCGAGAACGTCAAGACCGGAGAAAAGCGGGTGGAGGTCTTTGACCGGGTGCTCGTGGCGGTGGGCCGCCGTCCCCGCACCGACGGCCTGAACGCGCAGGCGGCGGGCGTGCACGTCACCGACCGAGGCTTTATCCCCGCCGACGCGCAGCAGCGCACCAACGTGGGGCACATCTACGCCATCGGCGACGTGGCGAGCAACCCCATGCTGGCCCACAAGGCAATGAAAGAAGGCCTCGTCGCCGCCGAGGTCATCGCCGGGAAGCCCGCCGCGCAGGATGCGGTCGCCATCCCCGGCGTGGTGTACACCTCGCCCGAACTCGCCTGGGTGGGCCTGACCGAGGCCGAAGCCAAGGAAAAGGGTTACGAGGTCAAGACCGGCGTCTTCCCCCTCTCGGCGTCGGGCCGGGCGATGACTTTGCAGCAGACCGACGGCTTCGTGAAGATGGTCGTCGAAAAGGACACCGACCTGCTCCTCGGCGTGCACATCGTGGGGCCGCACGCCTCCGACATGCTGGGCGAGGCCAGCCTCGCGCTGGAGATGGCTGCGACCGCCACCGACATCGCCCTCACCATCCACGCCCATCCCACCCTGGGCGAGACGGTGCTGGAGGCCGCCGAAGCCGTTCACAAACAGGCGATTCACATCATGAACCGCTAAGGCGGGCAGGAAGGGGGGGGAGGGCGTCTTCCGCGTCCGCCCCCCTGCTATACTCTGGCCCGCGCCGAGGCGCACGTTCTGCCGCTCCGCACTCGTAGCTCAGTTGGATAGAGCGGCCCCCTCCTAAGGGGCAGGCCACTGGTTCGAATCCAGTCGAGTGCACCACCCCGCCTGCCCCCCCGCTCCCCGCTCCCCAGGCCGGACCGGGGGGACGCGCATGAAGGCTCCCCCATGGCCGCCAAATCAGCTTCGCATCTGCCCCCCGCACACTGAGGGTGTCTCACAACACAACCCGACCGGGTGAAGTCGGGTCCTGCGCTCCCGACTCTGTGCGGGAGCTTTTTTCGGCAGCGGGGGGCGGCCTTCTCAGGGCAGGGCGATGCTGCTGGCGGGGAAGGGCTTGGCCTCCTCGCTAAAGAGGCGGTCCCAGGTGGCGCGGTCCACTGTGCCCGTGACTGGGAGGCCGTTGGCGGCTTGGAAGGCCCGCACCGTGGCCGCCGTGACCGGGCCGTACCAACCGTCGCCGCGCCCGCCACCACTGGGACGGGTGAGGGCAATCAAGCGGTCTTGGACGGCGCGGACATCTGCCCCGTTGAGGCGCTGGGCTTGCAGGCGCAGGCTGCGGGTGAAGGGGACTGGGGCGAGCGAACGGGGCGCGGGCGTCGCAGCCGGGGCCGGGCGGGGGGTTGGGGTGGGCTGCGCAGCGGGGGCGCTGCGGGCGCGGGCAGCCGGAGCTGGCGGGGGCGTCTGTGCCTGAGGCGTCACTGTCACGGCGGGCTTGGCAGGCTCGGCCTGGGGGGTGGCTTGGCCCCCCGCGCTCTGCGGCGGCAGGTCGAGATACAGCAGCGACCCGGCGCGGCCTTCGGGGTCAGGCTGCACGCGCAGATACACGTAGCCGCCGGGGGTGCGGACCCAGTTGTAGACGCTGCGCTGCCCGTCGCGGCTGCGCCACACCCCGTAGAGGTCGCCCCCCAGCGCCGCGCTGAGCTGGCCGCGCACCGCTTCGACGCTGCCCGCGGCCCCCACACATTGCTTGTCCGGGGTGCCCACCCGCGAGAAGCTGGCCGGACAGGTTCGCAACACGCCGCCCAGCGCTTCGGCGGCGCGGGTCGCGGCCCGGCTCACGTCCCGCCCGGTTGGGGCGGTGAGGGCAGCAGAGGTCAGCAGGGCGGCAAGCGGGAGGGCAACCTTCATACCCCCAGTGCTAGCACCCGCGAGCTGACCGGGCCTGAGGGCTGGGCCGCGGGGGGTTGAGCGGGGCTTGAGCACCGTGCGCTAGCCTCTGGCCCGATGACGCCCGAACGCTACCAAAAGATTCTGCGGGTGCTGCGGCGGCGCCAGCCCACGCTGACCGTGCTGATGGACGAGGTCCATAAGCCCCACAACCTCTCGGCCATCGTGCGGACCTGCGACGCGGTGGGCGTGCTTGAAGCCCACGCGGTGCCCCCCAAGGGCGGGCAGCTCGCCACCTTTGAGGGGCACACCTACGCCGCCACTTCCGGCAGCGCCCACAAGTGGGTGCCGGTGCGGTCTCACCCGGACGCGCTGGGGGCGGTGCGGGCCTTGCAGGGCCGGGGCTTTCAGGTCCTCGCCACCCACCTCTCACAGCGCAGCGTGGACTACCGCGACCCCGACTACACCCGCCCGACCTGCGTGCTGCTGGGGGCCGAGAAGTGGGGCGTTTCCGACGAGGCCGCCGACGCCGCCGACGCCAACATCGTCATTCCGATGTACGGGATGGTCCAGAGCCTCAACGTGTCGGTGGCCGCCGCGACCATCCTCTTCGAGGCCCAGCGTCAGCGCCTGCTGGCGGGCATGTACGACGCGCCGCAGCTTGCGCCGGAGGACCTGGCCCGTCTCGCCTTCGAGTGGGCCTACCCGGACCTCGCGCCGAGCTACCGCGAGCGGGGCGAACCCTACCCGGCGCTGGATGAGACGGGGCAAATCGTGGGCCAGCCCCCTTCTGCGGGCGGCCCTGCGGAACGCTAGACTGCCCTGTTTATGTTCAACCTCGAACTGCCGCCCTTTAACGCCGAGACCTGGGCGATTCTCGGCACCCTGCTGCTGCTCGAAGGCCTGCTCTCGGCGGACAACGCCCTTGTCTTGGCGGTCATGGTGCGGCACCTGGGGGGTGACCTCGCCCGCAAGGCCCTCGCCTACGGCATCGGCGGGGCGGTGGTGCTGCGCATTCTGGGGGTGCTGCTGGCCTCCTACGTGCTGGAGTACTGGTGGCTGCGGGCCTTTGGTGCCCTCTACCTCGCCTACCTCGCCATCAGCCACTTCACCAAGGGGGGCCACGGCGAAGACGAGGCCGCCGCCAATGCGAAGGGCCGGGGCTTTTGGGCCACCGTGGTGCTGCTCAACCTCACCGACCTCGCCTTCTCCGTGGATTCCATCTTGGCGGGGGTGGCGCTCATCCCGCGCGATATGCCGCGCGAGCAGGGCCTCACCATCGTGGTCATCGGCGGCGTGATGGGCCTCATCCTGATGCGGATTGCGGCAACCCTCTTTCTCAAGTTGCTCAATCGCTACCCGGCCCTCGACAACGTGGCCTACGCGCTGGTGGGCTGGATTGCCGTCAAGCTCGGCGTAGAGACGCTGGAGGCCGCCCACGAGCACTTTGCTTGGGTGCCCACCCTCCATATGCCCCAGCCCGTGTTCTGGGGGGTGATGGCCGTCATCGCGGGGATGGGAACCTACCTCGCCACCCGCCAGCCCGCTATGAGTGAGGCGCGGGCCGAGCGCAAGGCGGAGGCCATCGTGGGCGAACTCGACGCCACCGTCGCCGACGCCGCCGACGGGCGCATCGACGGGCGCTGACGCGCACACCTGCCGCCGGGGGGCCGCCTTCCCACCGGGGGGCGGCCCCCCGCACGTGCCCGGCGGTCTAGAGTGAGCGCTATGAGCGACCTGATGGAGACCATTCGCCACATCGCCAAGAAGACCGACAGCAAGATTCTGATGGTCGTGCTCGACGGGGTAGGGGGCCTGCCCCTGACTGTGAACGGAGACACCGAACTGGCCGCGGCCACCACGCCGAACCTCGACGCGCTGGCGCTGGAATCGCAACTCGGCCAGGTCGAACTGGTGGGGGCGGGCATCACGCCGGGGAGTGGTCCCGGCCACCTCAGCCTCTTCGGGTACGACCCGCTGCGCTATGTGGTGGGGCGCGGGGCGCTCTCGGCGGTGGGCATCGGCGTGCGCCTGCGGGCCGGGGACGTGGCCGTACGCGGCAACTTCGCCACCCTGGGGCCGGACCGGGTGATTGTGGACCGCCGCGCCGGACGCCCCAGCGACGAGAAGAATGCCGAGACCGTGGCGCGGCTGCGGGCGGCCATCCCGGAGATTGACGGCACTCCGGTCGAGATTTACACCGAGTCCGAACACCGCTTTGTGGTGGTCTTCCGCTCGCAGGGGGTGGACGAGGCCGGGCAGGGCCTGGGCGCGAACCTCAGCGACGTGGACCCGCAGGTCACGGGCGTGCCCCCGCAGGTTGCCGAGGCGGGCGACCCCACCAGCGAGCGCACGGCCTTCCTCGTCAACGAGTTTGTGGCCCGCGCTGAGACCGCCTTGCGGGGCGAGTCGCAGGTCAACGGGGTGCTCTTCCGGGGGTACAGCGACGTGCCGCACTTTCCGTCTTTCCCCGACACTTACGGGCTGCGGGCGGCCTGCATCGCCTCTTACCCGATGTACAAGGGGCTGGCCAGCCTCGTCGGGATGGACGTGCTGGAGGTGCAGGGTGAGGAAGATGCGCTGGAAGGCAAGGTTGCCGCGCTTGCCGCGCACTGGGCCGACTATGACTTCTTCTACTTCCACGTCAAGAAGACCGACTCGGCGGGAGAAGACGGCGACTTCGGGGCCAAGGTCAAAAAGATTGAGCTGTTTGACGCCCTGCTGCCCCGACTGCGCGAGCTGCGGCCCGACGTGCTGTGCATCGTGGGCGACCACTCCACCCCCAGCAAGCTGGGCAGCCACTCCTGGCACCCGGTGCCCCTGCTGATTCACAGCCCCTACGGACGTAAGGACCTGGCCGCCCGCTATACCGAAGAAGAAGCGGGGAGGGGCAGCCTGGGCCTGCGCCGGGGCACCGACGTGATGCCGCTCTTGATGGCCAACGCGCTGAAGCTCAACAAGTACGGGGCGTAGAGAAGCGGCCAGCAGCCAGCTTCCGGCTGCCAGCAACCTGCCAGCAACAAGGGTCGGGGCAGCCCCCTCGCTCGCCCCGACCAAAACAGAAAAAGCCGGGGCATGGTTTCCCCGGCTTCTGGCCGCTGGTCGCTGGCCACTGTCAGCTTGTTCTGTTAGAAATCCATCCCGCCCATGTCGCCGCCGCCCATGCCGCCCGCGGGAGCGGCCTTTTCCTTCTCCGGCTTGTCGGAGACGATGGCCTCGGTGGTCAGGATAAGCGCACCGATGGAAGCGGCGTTCTGCAGGGCCGTGCGGGTGACCTTGGCGGGGTCGACGATGCCCGCAGCGACCATGTCCTCGACGTACTCGCCCGTCGCGGCGTTGAAGCCGAAGCGGGGCTTGTCAGAGTTGATCACCGCGTTCACGATGACGCTGCCTTCCTCGCCCGCGTTGACAGCAATCTGGCGGGCAGGCTCTTCCAGGGCGCGCATCAGGATGCGGGCACCGGTCGCTTCGTCGCCTTCCAGCCCCTCGGCGACCTTGCGGACCGCGGGAATGATGCGCAGCAGGGTGGTGCCGCCCCCCGCGACGATGCCTTCCTCGACCGCCGAGCGGGCGGTGGAGAGGGCGTCCTCGTAGCGGTGCTTCTTCTCCTTGAGTTCGGTTTCGGTGGCCGCGCCGACGCGAATCACGGCCACGCCGCCCGCCAGCTTGGCGAGGCGCTCCTGGAGCTTCTCGCGGGCATAGTCGGAGTCGGTGCTTTCCAGCTCAGCCTTGATGGCGTTCACGCGGGCGTCAATGTCGGCCTGGTTGCCCATGCCGTCGATGATCGTCGTCTCATCCTTGGTGATGCGGATGCGCTTGGCGCGGCCCAGCATGTCCATCGTGACGTTTTCCAACTTGTGGCCGAGGTCCTCGGAGACGACCTGACCCCCGGTCACGGCGGCAATGTCGCGCAGCATCTCCTTGCGGCGGTCGCCGAAGCCCGGAGCCTTGACGGCGGCGATGTTCAGGGTGCCGCGCAGCTTGTTCACGACCAGCGTCGCGAGCGCTTCGCCCTCCACGTCCTCCGCGATGATGAGGAGGGGACGGCCCGTCTGGGCGACCTTCTCCAGCACGGGGAGCAGGTCCTTGAGGGCGCTAATCTTCTTCTCGTTGATCAGGATGTAGGCGTCTTCGAGGACGGCTTCCATCGTGTCGGGGCTGGTGATGAAGTAGGGGCTGATGTAGCCCTTGTCAAACTGCATCCCTTCCACGACATCAACTTCGGTGTCGAAGCCTTTGCTCTCTTCGATGGTGATGACGCCTTCCTTGCCGACCTTGTCCATCGCGCTCGCGATTTCCTGGCCGACCTGCTCGTCATTCGCCGAAATGCCCGCGACCTTCTTAATCGCGTCGCTGTCTTCGACGGGAACGGCGAGCTTCTTGATTTCCTCGATGGCAGCGGCGACGGCCTTGTCGATGCCGCGCTTCAGGGCGAGGGGGTTAGCGCCCGCCGCCACGTTGCGCAGACCTTCTTTCACGACGGCCTGGCCCAGCACGGTGGCGGTGGTGGTGCCGTCACCCGTAATGTCGTTCGTCTTGGAAGCGACTTCCTTCAGAAGCTGGGCACCGATGTTTTCGAGCTTGTCTTCCAGCTCGATTTCCTTGGCGACGGTCACGCCGTCTTTGGTAATCGTGGGCGAGCCAAACTTCTTCTCGATGACCACGTTGCGGCCACGCGGCCCCAGGGTCACCTTGACGGCGTTGGCGACGGCATTGACGCCGCGCTCCAGGCTACGACGGGCGGATTCATCGAACACGAGTTGTTTGGGCATGAGGGGTCTCCTTGGAAAGGGCAGCCAGCCGTCAGCGGCCAGCAGCCAGCTCAAAATGCAACGCTTTGGGCCTCCGCGACCGCGCTTCTAGCTGAAACCTGGAAGATGGCCGCTGGAAGCTTTACTCCACGATGGCCAGAATGTCGCGTTCGCTGAGGATGGAGTAGTTCTTGCCTTCGAGGCTGACTTCGGTGCCGCCGTACTTGGCGAAGTACACGGTGTCGCCTTCCTTGATGTCCAGCGGCACGCGGGTTCCGTTGTCGAGCAGCTTGCCATTGCCGACGGCGATGACCTTCCCACGCTGGCTCTTTTCCTTAGCGGTATCGGGCACGTACAGGCCCCCGGCGGTCTTCTGCTCGGCTTCTTCAATGATTTCGACGAGGACACGGTCGCCTAATGGTTTGAGCATGAATGAACCTCCTGGAACTGAGATGGCGTTGGGGCGACGTCCGCCCAGAAGGGCGGTTTTCGCCGTTCCAGGCGGAATCCTAGTCGCCTACGCTCAACAATGTCAACACCCTGAGAACAACAATCTGAGTGAGGTCGGCTCAAGGTCGACCCAGAGGGCAGAAACGTGGCACGCTGTGTTAAGCTGGCAGAGCAACGTATATACATTATGGGTCTTTACGTTGCCCATGTTATCCCTGGAGCTTCGCCATGCCCCGCCCCGACATCCTGACCCGCTCCGCCTTCGAGGCTGCCTTTGAGGAGCTGCGCGGCGCTCCGGTCACCCTGGCCCTGCTTGACCTCGACCACTTCAAAACGCTCAACGACGCGCTGGGACACACCGAGGGCGACCGGGTGTTGCGCGGGGTTGAGCGGCTGCTCGCCGGGAGCCTCCCCACCGGGAGCGTCATCGGGCGGCTGGGGGGCGACGAATACGCGGTTCTCCTGCCCGAAACGGCTCCGGAAACAGCGCTGATTCTCTTTGACGAGGTGATTCGGCACTTCCACATCCACCGCGACCCCCACTGGCCGCGTACCTTGGGCCTGAGCGTGGGTCTGGCCGCCCGCCCGGCCCACGCCCACACCTTCGCCGACCTCTCTCGCGCCGCCGACGAGGCCCTGCTGCGGGCCAAGCGCGAGGGCCGGGGCCGGGCTTGCATTTACGTCGAGAGCAAGATGGTCCTCAAATCCAACTACTACCCCAAAAGCCAACTGGAACGCCTCTCCAAGCTGTCGGGCGCGCTGGGCCGCACCGAGGCCAGCCTCTTGCGGGAAGCGCTGGATGACCTCGTGGAGAAGTACCGGGGGGAGCTGTGAGAGGCGCGTGTGGCCTGTTGCTTGTGGCTGGTGGACGAGCGTCGGCGATGGCTTCTGCTGCGGCCTTTCTCCTCCAGGTTACAGGCCACGTGCCACAAGCCTGCGCGAGGCCTTCTTCGCCCACCCGCGCCTGCTCTGCACCGAGGTCCGCGTGAGCCGCCGCGAGAATGTCCTGCTGGTGACGAGGACCGCGTGACCTTCCGTCTCACCCTGTTGCGGCATGGCCGCAGCCGCGCCGACGACGAGGGGGTCCACGAGGGCCGCTACGATTCCCCGCTCACGGACGTGGGCCGTGCCCAGGCGAGGGCACTCGCGGCGCACTGGCAGGCCCACCCGCCCGGTTTCGACCGGGTATACGCTTCAACGCTGGTCCGGGCGCACGAGACGGCGAGCCTGGTAGCGGGGGCGCTAGGGCTGCCCGTCACCCCGGCCCCACTGCTGAGGGAATGGGACAACGGCCCACTGGCGGGCCTCCCGCGTGAGGAGGCGCAGGAACGCTTTCCCCTGCCCAGCTTCCGCCACGACCTCTCGCCCCTCACCCGTGAGGGCGGCGAGTCGCAGGCGGCCATCCGCGCCCGCGCCCTGCTCGCGCTGGAGCAGCTCTGGCAGGGCGGGGGAGAACACGCCCTCGTCGTGTCGCACGGGGGGTTCCTGAACTCCCTGCTGCGCGAGCTGACTGGCGGGCACCGGGCCTGGTTCCGCTTCGGGGACACGGCCTTCGCCACGGTCGAACTCTCGCGGGAGAGTCACACGGCGCTGGTGACGGGGGTGAACCTGACGCCGCACCTCTGACTGCTGGCCGCTACTCCTGGCGCAGCAGCGGATACGGGTTGATTGCGCCGCCTGGCCCGTAAATCCCGTAATGCAGGTGCGGTGGCGTGCCCTGCGCGTTGCCGCTGTCGCCCACGTAGCCCACCACGTCCCCGGCCTCGACCCAGTCGCCTTCCCCCAGGTCCTCGCGGTAACGCTCCAGGTGGGCGTAGTAGTGCCGCTGTCCGCCCGGCCCCAGAATCATCACCGTGCGCCCGCCCAGGCGGTTTTCGCCCACGTTGACGACCACGCCCGGCGTCGTGGACCGAATGGGGGTGCCGCGGGGGGCGAAGATGTCGACCCCCTCGTGCCGCCGCCCCTCCGAGCGGGCCGCGCCCCAGGTGTCCACCAAGGACTGGCCGGGCAGCGGGTTGGGCAGGCTGCCCTCGGTCGGCGTGGGGGCGGCGAGCAGGGCCGAGTAGCGCCGGGCGTTTTCCAAGTACGGCCACAGCAGGGAAGCGGCCCCGGCGAGCACAGCGAGCATCAGCAGGAAGCGGAGGACACGGCGCACGTCCCCAGCATGGCGGCCTGCTCCCGCCCGCAGAGCGCCCCAGGGCACGGTCGGGGGGTTACCCTTTCTCTCATGCCGCTCAACTCCGGCCACGTCCACCGCGAGCGCGTCCCCGCCTGGGCGCGGGGCCTGAGCGTGCTGGCTTACCTCGTGCGGGCACACGGGCACTCAGACGAGGCGACGTGGCGTTCCCGGCTGGCGGCGGGCGAGGTGCGGCTGGACGGGAAAACAGCCCACGGCGGGGAGGAACTGCGCCCTGGCGGGCACCTCGACTGGCACCGCCCCCCCTGGGAGGAGGAGGCCGTGCCCCTCGACTTCGCGGTCGTCCACGAGGATGCGGCCCTCCTCGCGGTCGCCAAGCCCTCTGGCCTGCCTACCCTGCCGGGCGGCGGCTTTCTGGAGGGCACCCTGCTGACCGGGGTGCGGCGGCGCTGGCCGGGGGCGCGGCCCCTGCACCGGCTGGGGCGCGGCACGTCGGGATTGGTGCTGTTCGCCCTCACCCCTGAAGCCGCGGCGGCCCTCGCGCGGGCGTGGCGGGCGGGCGAGGTGGGCAAGGGTTACCGGGCGCTGGGCGCGGGCCACCCCGACTGGGAGGAACGGGCGCTCACGACGCCGGTCGGCCCGGTGCCCCACCCCCGGCTGGGCACGGTGTACGCGGCGAGCGCGTTCGGCAAACCGTCCCTCAGCGTGGCGCGGGTGCTGGAGCGGCGCTCCGGGGCCACCCTCTTCGAGGTCGACCTGCACACCGGGCGGCCCCACCAGATTCGCATTCACCTCGCGGCGGCGGGGCATCCCCTCCTGGGCGACCCCCTCTACGCCCCCGGCGGCCTGCCCCGCGCGGACAACCCCGGCCTCCCCGGCGACCTCGGCTACCTCCTGCACGCCGAGCGGCTGACCCTGGCCCACCCGCTGACGGGCGAGCGCTTGACCCTGCGGGCGGGGCCTCCGGCGGCGCTGCGGCGGGCGGGAGAGGAAGACTGCGACCCTGGCTCCTAGCCTCCCCCGGCCCAGCCGCTACACTCCCCCGGTGAGTTCTTCCGCCGCCCCTTCCACCCACGTCTGGACCCTGGATTCCGGCCTGACGGTCGCCTTCGAGCGCCGCCGGGGGCCGGGCTTTGCCTTCGACCTGCGGATTCCGGTGGGGAGCGCTCACGACCCGCGCGGGAGGGAGGGGGCGGCGGGCGTGCTCGAAGAGTGGCTCTCCAAGGGGGCCGGGGGCCGGGACGCCCGCGCCCTGGGGGACGCCTTCGATGACCTTGGCGTGCGCCGGGGCGGGGGGGTAGGGCCGGAGGCGACCCGCGTAAGCCTGAGCGGGCTGCTGGGCGACCTGCCCGCCGCGCTGGGCCTCGCCGCCGACCTCGTGCTGCGGCCCCACCTGCCGCCGGAGGAACTCCCCACCCTGACCGACCTCGCCCGGCAGGACCTCGAAGCGCTGGAGGAAAGCCCCCCCGACCGCCTCGCGGTGGAAGCGCGGCGGGTGGCCTTTGCGCCCGACCCCGCCTCGCCCTACGCGGGCTACGTCCACCCCGCGAGCGGCACGCGGGAGGGCCTCGCGCGGCTGACGGTGGAGGGCTTGCGTGCCTTTCATGCCGGGTATCCGGCGCGGGGCAGCGTGCTGGGAGTTGTGGCGGACGCCGAGCCGGAGGAGGTGCGCCGCCTCGCGCAGGGGGCCTTCGCGGGCTGGGAGGGGGGGGAAGCGCGGGTCGTCCCCGCCCGCTTTGTGCCCGGTGCCCGCGCCCACGTCCTGCACCCGGAGGCCGAGCAGACCCACCTCAGTGTGACGGCCCCCGGCGCAGCGCCCCTCAGCCCCGACTGGCTGCGCTGGCAGCTCGCGCTGACGGCGCTGTCGGGCGGGAGCGCGAGCCGCCTCTTTCACGCGGTGCGCGAGGAACGGGGGCTGGCCTACAGCGTGGGGGCCTCGCCCGTGGTGCTGGGGGGCGGGGGCTTCCTGAGCGTCTATGCGGGCAGCACGCCCGACCGCGCCCCGGAGACGCTGGCGGTCCTCCTCGCGGAGCTGGGCCGCCTGCGGGCCGGGCTGGAGGGGGCCGAGTTCGGGCGGGCACGCCGGGGCCTCCTCGCCGGGGTGGTCTTCGGGGCCGAAAGCCTGCGCTCGCGGGCGGCGGGCCTCACCCGCGACCTCGCTCTCTTTGGCCGGGTGCGGCCTCCCGCCGAGCTGCGGGCGGCGCTGCTTGCCCTCACCCTGGAGGAGGTCAACTCTTTCCTCGCCGGATACGACCCCCTCGCCGGGGCGACGGTGGTCACCCTGGGGCCGGGGGCAGCGGACCAGGGCACCGGGGAGGCCGCGTGACCCGGCGTGAGCGGCTGCCGAACGGCCTGACCCTCCTCCTCGACCCCGATGAGGCCGCCGAGACGGTCGCGGCGGGCTATTTCGTGGCGACCGGGGCGCGGGAGGAACGCCCCACCGAACTCGGCGCGTCGCACTTCCTCGAACACCTGATGTTCAAGGGGTCCGAATCCGTCCCCGCCGCCGAGCTGAACGCCCGCCTCGACGACCTCGGCGGGCACGCCAACGCCTTTACCGGAGAAGAAGCGACCGTCTACCACGCCGCGACCCTGCCGGAGCAGGGGCCGGAGCTGCTGGGGACCCTGACCGAGCTGCTGCGCCCCGCCCTGCGCCCGGCGGACATCGAGGCCGAGCGCGGGGTCATCCTGGAAGAAATCGCCATGTACGCCGAGCAGCCCGCCGTGCGGGTGGCCGACGCGCTGCGGGCCGACTACTGGGGGGGGCACGGGCTGGGCCACCCCATCCTGGGCACGCCGGAGACGGTGGGCGGGCTGACGCGCGAGGTGCTCGTTCGTAACTGGCAGGAGCGCTACGGGGCGGGGCGGGTCACCCTGGTCGTGACCGGAGCCTTTGACCCGGACGCGGTGGCGGCCTGGGCGGGGCGGGAACTCGCGAGCTGGCCGGGCGGCCCCCCGGCTCCGGCCCCCGCCCCCGCCGCGCCGCGTCACCCCGGCACCTTCCGCTTTCTGCCCGATGAGAACCTCAGCCGGGTGCAGGCGGCCTTTGCCCTCCCTGGCCTGCCCGCCCGTCACCCCCTGCGGGAGGCGGCGGCGGTGCTCGCCGAGCTGGTGGGCGGCGAGAACGGCGACCTGTACTGGGCGCTGCTGGACAGCGGCCTCTGTGACAGCGCGGACCTCGCGCACCTCGATTACACCGACGCGGGCGTGTTCGAGGGCGGCTTCTCCTGCGACCCGGAGCGCTTCGCGCAGGCGCACGCCACCTTCCTGGAGGTGCTGCGCCGCGCCGGGGAGGGCCTGACGCCAGAGCGGGTGCGCCGCGCCGCCCGCAAGCTGGCGGTGTCCACCCTGCTGCGGGCCGAGACGCCGGGGGGCCGCCTCTTTGCGCTGGGGATGGACTGGCTCGCGCTGGGCGAGGCCCTGACGACGGATGAGCAGGTGGCTCGCTTCGGGCGCGTGACCCTGGAGGACGTGCGGGCAGTTTTGCGGCTGTGCCCGCTTGCCGGGGCAACGGGGGTGGGCCTGGGACCGGGGGGCCACCCCGCCCCCCGGCGGTGAGGGTGACATGAGTAACATTTGTGCGACGCTCAGGCAGGTCTTATAGTGCGGTCACCGACGGAACGATGAACGTGGAAGCGAACGGGGTTCGCGCTCTCTGGGCAGGCCTCCATCCTCCCGCTCTCCATTCACGTTTCTGAAGACGTGACCCACTGGGACCCCGATGAACCGATTTCTGCCCCTGACCCTGCTGACGAGCCTGCTGTGTGCTTGTGGTCCCGGCGCTGCGCCTGGAAGCCCGTCCCTGCCCGGCTCTGCTGACACGGTGGTGCCTACCGTGCGCTTGTCGGCGTCGCCCCAGGTGCTCGCGGCTCCTGGTCCGGTGGACCTGACAGCCACCGCGGTGGATGAGCGGGGCATCGCGGGTGTGACGTTCTACCGGGGCACGACGCGCCTCGGTGAGGATACTTCCGAGCCCTACACTTTCCGAGACGACCTGACTTCCCTGGGGGCGGGCGAGTGGGTCTACCGGGCGGTGGCTGCCGATACTTCCGGCAATGTGGCCGAGGCGACGACCACGGTCACCGTGGCCGGACCGGTCGCGGGGTCTCCAAGGGCCGAGGTGACTGTCCAACGCAACAGCCCCACGAGCTACACCGTGATGGTCCGGCCTGCTGCGGGACAGTCGCTCGCGAAAATCGAGGTCTACGACAATGGCCGTCCGGTCGCGACCGACGAGCAGGCCCCCTTCTCCGTGGACCTGACCTATACAGCAGCGGACAATGGGCCGCACACCCTGCGGATTCGCCTGTTTGATGGGGCTGGGGGGGTATCCGAGGTGCTTCGCCAGGTGGAGGTCGCTGTGCTGCCCACCGCGGACACGCCTCCCACGGTGCGTCTCACGCCGGAGGTCTTGACGGTGGCCACCGAAAGTCCGGTCACGCTGACGGCTACCGCTCAGGACGACCAGGGCATTGACCGGGTGGAGTTTTGGTTGGACGGAGAACGCGTCGGTCTCCGCCAGGAGGCTCCCTATGCCGTCACCCTCACCTTTGGAGCGGCGCAAGGGGGCCAAAGAACGCTGACGGCGCGGGCCTACGACACCGCTGGGCAGACCAGCGAAGCCAGAGCGACGCTGAATGTAGACATCGACGCGGGTGATTCCGTAGACCGTGCAGCCCCCATCCAGATTGGTCAGAGCGTGGACGGTGTGATTGCCGGGAAGCCGCGGGACATCGATGTCTACCGGTTTACGGGAGCGGCGGATGACCGTTTGCGCCTCACCGTCAGCGGCCAGAGCGGCCCTTTTCCCCACAGCACCCTTGACCCCTATGTTCAGGTTTTGCTTCCTGACGGCAAGACCGTGTTCGAGCAGGACGACGACAGCGGCCCCGGCTATGACGCCGAGCTGCTGTTCAATCTCCCGCAGGAAGGAACGTACTACATTGTGGTGACCAGTTTCCGCATCTTCGACGACCCACGCGCGACCGACGACCGACCGACCAACCTTTACCGTCTGTCTCTCAGCCGCCGCTAGGCGTTCGCCTCTCGCCCGGCTTCCTGCCGGAGTACAGGAGACTTCCCTTGAACACTCCCCGTCATGCCCTGCTGCTTCTGACTGCCGCCATTGCCCTCGCGAGCTGCGGCAGCACCCCCAACACGCCGAACGGTCAAGCTCCTGCGCGTCAGGGAACCTCGGCGTCTATCCGCGCCGCCGACGTGCCGGTCAGCGAGACGGGCCGCTACTTCGTGGAACTTGCGGGCGATCCCACGGCTTTGGGTGCCCAGAGCATTCGCAGCCAGCAGGCTGAGTTCCGGCTCCGGGCCGCTCAAGCGGGCCTCAAGCTTCAGGAGTTTGCCAGCTACCAGCGCCTCTTTAACGGCTTGAGCGTCACTGCGAGCGCTGAGGAAGCGAACCGCTTGGCCCGGTTGCCTGGCGTTGTCAACATTTTCCCCGTTGTGAAGATTGAGCGACCGGTCACTGAAGTCAGTGGTGAGCCGTCCGTTCCGCAAGTGCAAACGGCTGCCACCATGACTGGGGCCTCCATTCTGCGTGATGAGCTGGGGATTACGGGGAAGAACGTCAAGGTGGCCATCATGGACACCGGCATCGATTATGATCACCCGGCGTTTCAGGGCCGCATCATCACCGGCTTTGACTTCGTGGGGGACGCGTTCGGTGCGAACGGTAACTTTACCCCTGCGCCCGATGAAAATGCCGATGACTGCGGCGGCCACGGCACGCACGTGGCAGGCATCGTGGGGGCCAATGACCCGACCAATGGCTTTAAGGGTGTCGCTCCTGACGTGATGTTTGGGGCCTACAAGGTGTTTGGCTGTGAAGGCTCGACCAGCGCCGACATCATGTTGCAGGCGATGGAGCGGGCTGAAGCTGACGGCATGCAGGTCCTGAACATGAGCATTGGCGCAAGCTTCCAGTGGCCTGACTACCCTACCGCGAAGGCGGCCAGCGCCCTCTCTAAGCGCGGCGTCATCGTGACTGTCTCGGCGGGAAATAGCGGCGCCGATGGACAGTATGCGACCGGAGCGCCCAGTCTCGGCGCGAACGTGATTGCGGTGGCTTCGGTGGACAATGCCAAGCTGGAGATGGATTACCTGACCGTCAGCACGGACGGTGCCCGCGTGCCCTACACGGTGGCGACGGGTGCGCCCAGCCCCAGCACGGGCCTGAACTTGGAAGTCACCCGTGGCCCCGGCGTTACGAATGCGGCGACGGCAGACGGCTGCTTCGTCAGTGGGGCCAACCCCTTTGCGCCCGGCAGCCTGACGGGCAAAGCCGTCCTGATTCGGCGTGGAGGCTGCACCTTCCGTGAGAAGGCGCTCAACGCGCAGGCCGCGGGTGCCCGCGCGGTGCTGATTTTCAACAACGCTCCTGGTGTTCTCTCGCCGACGGTCGCGCCCAGCACGGCCAGCGACAACCAGGTCATCGAGATTCCAGTCGTCGGTCTGTCCGATGTGGACGGCGCTCGGATGGGCAATCAGGTCAGCTCTGGTGCCGCCCCCCGCGTAACCTTTACGGGGCAGCGTGATCTGTTTGCTAACCCCACCGGCGGAACCCTCAGCAGCTTCACGAGCTACGGCTCTTCGCCTGACCTCGACCTCAAGCCGGACCTCTCGGCACCGGGCGGTCTCATCAAGAGCACCTACCCCCTGACGAAAGAGCCGACCGGCTACGCGGTCCTCAGCGGCACCAGCATGGCGGCCCCGCACGTCGCGGGAGTGGCGGCGCTGCTGCTCGAACGTTATCCGCAGCTGGGCAAGATTGACGGTGAGGCCCGCCGCCTCCTGCAAAACACGGCCAAGCCGAGTAACTATTTCCTGAGCGGCAATGTGTCCTCTTTTGTGGACTATGTGCAGCGTCAGGGTGCGGGTGTGGTGAACGCTCCGGCGGCCCTCGCAGCGCTCCAGAGCGGCGTGAGTGTATCGCCCAGCAAGATTGCCCTCGGCGAGAGCGACGGCATGCCCACCCGCACCAAAGTGCTCACCATTCGCAACAACGGGAACACCCCCCAGACCTATCAGGTGACCCACGTGGCAGCCCTGACCATCAGCGGCACCACGTTCGTGCCCGCTCCGAGCGCAGCGGCAGCGACGGTGACCATCAACGGTCAGGCCAGCACCACCGTGACTGTTCCGGCGGGTGGCACCGCCGAGCTGAATGTGAGCATCACCGCCCCCGCCGGGGCTGCCGACCGCTCGCAGTACGGTGGATACATTCGCCTGACGAACACGAACGCCAGCGGCGTCAGCCTCAGCGTGCCCTACGGCGGCTTTAAGGGTGACTACCAGAGCATCCGTGTGCTGGGTGACATCTCGCTGCCGGGCTATGGTCTGGGCAATACGCCCTTCCCCTTCCCCGCCTTCTATGACGCGGTGCGGGGCAACCTGTACTTCCGGGGCGGCACCCCGGCCACCAAGCCCGTCTTCACGCTGGGCCAGGTCGGTACCACGCTTGATATCCCCCGCATCTGGGTGCACCTCGCGCACCAGTCGCGCTGGCTGGCGATGGACGTGCTAGACGCGAACGGCAACCTCGTCGATACGGTGTCGTACGACGAGTACCTGCCCCGCAACGCCAGCAACAGCTACAGCGGCCCGACCAGCAACGCCTATTACACCTGGAGCTGGAACGGCACTCTCGCCAACGGCAACCCGGCCCCTAACGGCGACTACCGCCTGCGCCTGCGCGTCCTCAAGGCCCTGGGTGACGAGAGCAACCCCAACCACATCGAGACGTACGTCAGCCCGGTGTTCAGCATCCAGCGCTGAGCCAGCGGGAGCAGCACGAAGGGGGGCCTGGTCCGCGTGACCAGGCCCCCCTCTTTTCCCTTGGCTCAAGCTCTCTGGGCGGACAGTCCCGCGAGGACCGCCGCAATCACTCCTTCCAGCGTCAGCGCTCCGGTGTCAATCACCCGCGCGTCCGGGGCGGGGGCGCTCTGCGCGGCGTCCAGGAGGTCACGCTCGGTCAGGGCCGCTTCGATGGCGGGCACGTCTTCGGGGCGCTCCTTCGCCCGGCGCTCGGCGCGGACGCGGGGGCTGGCGGTGAGGTAGAACTTGGCCTCTGCGTGCGGAAAGACGTTGGTCCCCATGTCGCGCCCCTCGGCGACAAAGGGTTCGGGGAGGGCGCGGAGCTGAGCGTCCACCCAGGCCCGGACCTCCGGCAGGGCGGCGACCCGGCTGACCCCCGCGTCGACCCGCGAGGAGTGCAGCTCGGCGGTCAGCTCGCGCCCCCCCACCCAGACCCGGTTGCCCTCGGCGCGGGGTTCGAGGCGCACCCGGTTGGCCCGCAGGTGCGTGAGCAGGGCCGCCGCGTCGCCGAGGTCTAGCCCCCGCTCTAGCCCCAGCAGCGTCGCGGCGCGGTAGAGCAGGCCGCTGCTGACATAGGGGATGCCCAGCGCCCGCGCCACCCCCGACGCCACACTCGATTTGCCGCTGGCCGCCACGCCGTCTATCGTCACAATCACCCGCTCAGTGTAGAGGGCGCTCCGGGCCTGCTTCTCAGGTCGCTTCCCGCTAGACTGCCCCTGTGAAACGCGCCCTGCTCATCCTCACGGCCCTGCTGACCCTGACCGCCTGTCAGGACCGCGAGGCCGACACCACCGACACCGCCGCCAATCAGACTGAAGAAGCCCAGACCGATACCCCGGCCACGGACGCGGAGAAGGAGGCCGCCGACACCGCCCAGGTCACCGAACCCGGCCCGGTCCCGGCGGGCTACACGCTCGTTCCGGCGCTCTCGGAGAAGCCCGTGCGCGAGTACAAGTCGGAGCCTGAGTTCGCGCTCGAAGATGGCAAGGACTACTACGCCCTCATCGACACGACGAAGGGCCAGATTCTCGCCGACCTCTACGAGCAGGAAACGCCCGTCACGGTAAACAACTTCGTGACCCTGGCCCGCAACCATTACTACGACGGCATCAAGTTCCACCGGGTCATCGACGGCTTCATGGCGCAGACGGGCGACCCGACCGGCACCGGGAGCGGCGGCCCCGGCTACCAGTTCGCCGACGAGTTCCGCACCGACCTCACCTTCGATGCGGCGGGTATCTTGGCGATGGCGAACAGCGGCCCGGCCACCAACGGCTCGCAGTTTTTCATTACCTTCGCGCCCACCGACTTCCTCAATGGCCGTCACACCATCTTCGGCAAGGTCGTGCAGGGAGAAGATGTCCTGAAGAAGCTGACCCGCACCGCCGATACCACCTCCGGTCAGGAGCAGCCCATCGAGGGGGCGACCCCCGACGAGATGCTCACCGTGCGGATTCTGACCAAGGGCTGAGCGGAAGCAAAAAGGACGGGAGCAAAAGAAGGGGCCTCGCCTGTGCGTCATGCAGGCGAGGCCCTCTTCCTTAGAGGCTACTCGTCGTCCTCGAAGTACTCGAAGCGGAAGGGGCCGATTTCCACGGTATCGCCCTCCCGCGCCCCGGCCCGCTTGAGTTCGCGGTAGAGGCCCTGGCGCTTGAAGAGGTTCGAGAGGTACTCGGCGGCGTCCTCCATGTGGCGGGAGAAGCGCTCTAGCCGCGCCTCAAAGCCGCCGCCGTGCACCTCCCATACCCGCTCTGGGGCGCTTTCGCCGCGCTCTGGCGCGTCCTCACGGAAGGTGATGGTGAGGGGGTCTTCGCGCACCTCGTCCGGCTCGACCTCCAGCGCCCGCGTTTGCGCCCACAGCTCGCGGTCGGGCAGCAGTTGGAAGAGGGCTTCGCGCAACTCTGGCAGTCCCACGCCCGTCTGCGCGCTGACCGGCAGCACCGGGAGGCCGAACTCGGCCAGCTCGTCCTCCACCATCGCCACGAGGTCTTCTTCAACGAGTTCCACCTTGTTCAGCGCAATGGCCGCCGCGTTCTCCAGCAAGCTGGGGTCGTAGGCCCGCAGCTCGGCTTGCAAGGCCCGCAGCTCTTCTACCGGGTTGCGGGTCACGTCCAGCACGTACACCAGGAGCCGGGTGCGGCTGATGTGCCGCAAGAACTCTAGCCCCAGCCCCTTGCCCTCGGACGCGCCCTCGATGATGCCGGGGATGTCGGCCATCGTGAAGCGCTCGTCGCCCTGGGCGCGCTCCACCACGCCCAGGATGGGGGAGAGGGTCGTAAAGGGGTAGTCCGCGATGGCCGGATTGGCCCGCGAGAGGCCCGCGAGCAGGCTGCTCTTGCCCGCGTTGGGGTAGCCCACCAACCCTACGTCCGCAATCAGGCGCAGTTCCAGCCGCACCCGCCGCTTTTGCCCCGGCGTGCCGAGTTCGGCAAAGCGGGGCGCTTGCCGGGTGCTGCTCACGAAGGTCGAGTTGCCCCGGCCCCCCAGCCCGCCCCGCGCGATGACCTGCTCTTGGCCCACCCGCACGAGGTCGGCAATCACCTTGCCCGTGTCGCGGTCAAAGGCGGTGGTGCCGACCGGAACGTCGATATAGAGGTCTGCGCCGTCGGCCCCCTGGCGCAACCGCCCCTCCCCGTAGGCCCCGTTTTCGGCCTTGAACTTGCGCCGCCCGACGAGGCGCTCCAGGCTCTCGACGCCCTGAATCGCCCGCAGGATGACGCTTCCTCCGCGCCCGCCGTGGCCGCCGTCCGGGCCGCCCTTTTCCAGGTACTTGGCCCGGTGAAAACTCATGCTGCCGTCGCCGCCATTGCCCGCCGCGACTTCGATGTCCAGCACGTCACGAAATGCCATGGGGCACCTCCTTTGCCGTTATGTTCTCTGTTCTGATGTTCTCAGGTCAAAACGGCACGCCCCGCCGCGTCGCCGGGCAGGGCGTGCCGTGGGGCCGTGTTCAGTCGGCGGCGACGGAGGCTTGCACCGTCTCGACGCTGACAAAGCGGCCCTTTTCGCCGCGGTTGGTAAAGACGACCTTGCCGTCGACCAGCGCGAAGAGGGTGTGGTCGCGGCCCATGCCGACGCCCTGGCCCGCCTTGAACTTGGTGCCGCGCTGCCGCACGAGGATGTTCCCGGCGACGACCACTTCGCCGCCAAACTTCTTCACGCCCAGGTACTTGGGATTGCTGTCGCGCCCGTTCTTGGACGAACCCACGCCTTTCTTGTGTGCCATTTCAGTTC
Source organism: Deinococcus murrayi DSM 11303 (assembly GCF_000482805.1). Taxonomy (GTDB): domain Bacteria; phylum Deinococcota; class Deinococci; order Deinococcales; family Deinococcaceae; genus Deinococcus; species Deinococcus murrayi. The sequence goes on from NZ_AXWT01000024.1 coordinate 45,522, forward strand.
ACCCCTTGCCTGGGACTTAGCCCTTGATGCCCGTAATGCGGATGGCCGTGTAGTTCTGGCGGTGTCCGTTGCGGCGGCGGTACTGAATGCCGCTCTTGTACTTGCGGACGTAAATCTTGGGGCCGCGCCCGTGCTCGACGACCTCGGCCTCCACGCTGAAGCGCCCGGCACCTTCACCGAAGATGGCCTGCTCGCCGCCCACGAAAAGGGGCTTGAGGGTCAGGGTCTGCCCCGCTTCGCCCGCGATGGATTCCACCCGCACGACGTCGCCTTCCTGCACGCGGTACTGCTTGCCGCCGCTCTGAATGATCGCAAACATCTCTACCTTCCTCCCGCCGCCCCGGGAACGCTGCCCCGGTGTCCGGCTTCTTCGTTCGCCCGGCCCGCCTGGGGGCGGGGGGCGAGTCACCAGTGGAAAATCCTAGCACACCCCCCGCGCCGGGGCTACATGCCGGAAGTGCCCGAACCGGACGGAGTCCCCTTTCTGGGGAGAGCGCCGGAACGAGCCAATCCTCACCCGCCCCCACTGCGGGGGCATAGGTCGGGTGATGGGCCGTTGCGGTGTCTCTCGCGTGTCCTCGCGGTACACGCTGGCTCGGCGGTGGGCCGAGTCTTCTGCCTGGGGAAAACCTCCGGGGGTGGGCGGCGGGGGCCGCGTGCGCCTGCGGGAGAGGATAGCAGAGGCCGCGCCCCCCCCGCCGGGCAGGGCTACCGCGCTCGGTAGAGGGTCCGGCCCTGCGCGTCCGTTTCCCGCGTGACCTCCAGGGGCCTGCTCAGCCCTGGGTGGGTGACGACCAGCTTGCCCCCCTGGGTGCTGACCCACTCCGGCTGGACCACGAAGGTCAGGGACAGCTCCCCCTTTCGCTCCAGCCAGACCGCGTTCTCGACCGTCACCGGGCCACCTTCCGTCTGCACGGTCCCCCGCACCAGGGGGATGAGGGTGTAGTCCGGAAAAGCGGCGGCCTGGTAAAACCCCTGCGGCGAGAAAGAACCTTGCAGGGGGCCGTTCAGCACCAGCAGCGGAGCGCCCGCCCGCAGGTGGGTTAGCACCGGCTCCAGCTGTGGCGCTAGGGCCGCGTTGAGACGGTCGGCGGCGGCCTGGGCCTCCCCCAGCGCCGCCGCCGACGGTGCCGTCTCCTTGGGGGTGCGGCTCCCCAGCAGCAGTTCGAGGGGCGTCATGCCCGCCATCACCCGCCGTTTCCATTGCAACGGGTCTCCCTCCTGGTCGAGGAGCAGGCCCGCGAGTGCGCCCAGACGGTACGCCTCAGTGGTGAGGTCAGGCTGCGCCGGGGGGAGATGTTGGGGCAGATAGGTTGCCAGCACCGAGGTGTTTCCGTCGGCCCCCTGGGTCATCAACCCCACCCGCGTCTCGAAGTAGGTCGCCGTGCCCTCGATGATGTCGGTCCACCGGCTGAGGCGTGCTTCCTCCGGAAACCGGGTTTTCCAGCCCTGGTACAGCCCGGCGGCCTCGGCCAGCAGGCGGGTGCGTCGGGCTGGGTCCGGAGTGGTCAGGGCCGCCAGCAGCCGCTCTGTCAGTGCGCTGCGGTAGGCACGTGGTTCGGCCACGATGGGATAAGGCTGCACCCGGCGGCTGCCCGCAGCCAGGAGCCGCGACACCTCCGGCCAGTTGTCCCCCTGCACGAAGCCGTGAAAGTTCTCGTGCACGACGAGCTGAATCACTGTGCCCTTCGCTGGTTCGGCGATCAGGCTCAAGAAAGCCGCGTCAAGACGGTAGTACGCTCGCCGCCCTGCCCGGTCAAGCTTGAAGCTCAAGCCCGTAGCCTGGCGGATGGAAGCGGGCAGCTCGGCCAGCGGGAAGCTCGACACCTGCCCGGACTTCAGCCGGTAGGCCGCCGCACCGTCCGTGACGATGGTTTCCACCGCCGCCTGTTCACCGCCCGGCCACGCCGCCCCATAGAAGCGCTCGCGGGCGGCCAGTTGCCGCGCCAATGGGCGAATGTGCCACTCCAGGGGGGAGGAGGTGGCTGGGGCGTCAGCTGGAGCGGGTGGGCTGACCTGAGCAGAGCAAGCTGGGCCGAAGGTAAGAAGGGCACAGAAGAGAAGTCTTAGCTGGCCTGATGAAATGTATCGCATGTAACCTCAAGAGTTCAAAAAGTATAGAATGAGTACACCCTGATAATAACCAAATTATCGTCTAGCTTTAATATCAAATAATTTAATAAATACGCCACCCATAGCGAAATTAACTCCAACCGCTAGGGCAAGGAAATCATCAATTATAACCGCCACAGTGAGAGATGTAGATAGCGACATTACGAAGAAAACCCTTTCTATAGTGTGATAATTTAACTCACTATACTCATACAATAAATATTCCAAGACAGATAGAGTTAGGTAGCCAAATAAAGGTATAAATAATAGATCTACGAATTTTCTGGAAGACTCCGCATTTGGGATGTTGCTAACGGACACAAGGTGTGTAATTACAAAGTATGATACAACGAGTAGTAAGGCTTTGAGGGCCAAATCAGTCGCGCTTATCCTTGTAGCTCTGGACACTTTTACCCTCCCAAAATATATAACACATCGAAGGTCATATGCAGGTGTCTGCATATGACCTTCAGATTTATTTCCACATTCCGCAAACAACAGTGCACTTTTTTGAGTAATTATCAAAGCTCCTGGTGCATGTCCTCGTGTCAAACCCCGTAACATACGTCTCTATAAGTGTTTCACAGGTCCCTTGCGCGACAACCGCCCCAACTTTGGCCAAATCTCCTGATTTCGTCGTAACGGTAGTAATAATTTTTTGACCTACGGTAGTTTTAGCCACTCTAATACCTATCCAAGTACAAGCAGCCAATGCCGAAAGGCTCTCAACAGTCCCCCAGTTAACCTCTCTGGATTCTGCCCATTGTGAGTAGTTGCAGGTACTACCGCCGGGGTCATAAATTGGATCGTTGTACATTGGCTCAATGGACTCATTCTGGACGTCGTCCCAGCTTGATGGAGCGAGGCTCACGTTGCCCCAGGCATTTTGGGCACTTGCGCCTCCGTGCAACCCCAAAGCCAGAAAAAGAACGAAATTAGTGAAATGCTTCATACACCCTCCTTTTGAGGACACCATCAGGTGTTTACTCCAACGGTAGTTTTCCTGCCTGAAACGGATTGGCCCGCACGGCATCAAATCCCTCACCGCGCCATTTGATCGTTCCTGCGCTGCTGACCAGAAATTGAATGGGCGTTCCCTGGGCACGGTAGGCGCTCGCCAACTTCACGCCCGCGTTTACGTTGCTCTGGTCCTCAACGATTCGCACGTTTCTTGGAGCACCCGCAAACTGCTTCTTCACCACCTCCAGTTCGCCCAGCGCGACAATCCACACCGCCACCTTCGGATTCTCGCGGGCGTACTTCAGCAGGTGCGGCAGTTGGTCAGTGCAAAAGCGGCAACTGGCTGAGTGGAAAATCACCAGGTGGTTGCGGCTGCTCGCCCAGTTCACACCGGGCAGGGCCGGGGCCGGGCTGCCCACGCCGCCGGGCACCGTCAGCCGGGGCACGGGTTTTCCGGCCAGCAGTGCCGTGCCCAGCTCGCGTGTCTCGGCGTTTGTCAGCGTGCCCTCGTAAAAGCCCTGGACGATGCCCGCCGCGTTGACGTACATCACCGCCGGGATGGTCTTCAGCCCCAGGGCCTGAATGCTCTGGCCCGCCGTATCCGCGTGAATGGTCGGCTGGAGGGTAAAGCCCGCGAGGTACTCGCGCAGGGCGGCGCTGTTCTGCTCGGTGACCAAAACAACCTGAAGCTTGGGATGGCTCTTTTGGAGGGCCGAGAGAGCGCCCAGTTGCAGGCTGCACGACGCGCAATCGGGCTGGGCGAACACGTACACCGTGGGCTGACCGCTGTGAGGCAGCGTGGCGCTCCGAACAGACTTTCCTATCCAATCGGGCCGGGGCGTCCCGTTCAAGGCCAGGGCCGAGCCACTGCTGAGGAGTGCCCCCAGGAGCAGGAGTTGTTGCATGGGCCTAGGCTAGCCCTGCCCTGTGATGGTCCGCATCCTCAGTCCTATGGATGCGGCATCCTCAGTTGTCTAGATGAGGGGGGGGGGAAGGGATGTCCCCAATACAGGGCGCGGGCCGCGTGGCGGCTGGGCACGTTCAGCTTGGCGAGGACGGCGGCGACCTGGCTGTTGACCGTGCTGAGGCGGATGCCGCTGCGGGCGGCAATCTGGGCATTGCTCAGGCCGAAGGCGAGCAGCCGCAGGGCGCGGCGCTCGCAGGTGCTCAGGGGCAGGTATTCCAGACGTGGCCCCAGGTACATGAACTCTTTGTCCAGGTGGAGGTGGGCCAGCAAAGGGGTGAGGTCGCCGGGGTCGTCGCGGACAATCAGCGCCAGGGGCCGGGCCTCCAGCACGTCCCAGAGGTAGGGCGTGCCCTGCGCCCCCGTCACGACCACCCGCCCAGACAGGTCCGTCCCCAGGGCGGTTCCCGGCGGGTCGTCGAGGAGGAGGGGCAGGGCGGCGGGCATGGGCCGATGGTACCCGGCGAGGTGTGATGGCGGGGGCGAAGTTGGGTGGACTGGCTCCAGAGAAACCCGCTGGCCGCCTGCCCCGTACTCTTTCCCGTGACCCACCGACTGCGCCGCATCTGGCGGGATGCCCTGACCCTGCTGCTCGCCCTGCGCGACCGCCGCACGCCCCTGCGGGCACGGCTGGCGGCCCTGGCCGCGCTCGCCTACGCCCTCAGCCCGGTGGACCTGCTGCCCGACGCGCTGCCCCTGCTGGGGGTCGGCGACGACCTGGTGGTGGTGCCGACCGTGCTCGCCCTCGCGGCGCGGGGGCTGCCCCCGGCGGTGCTTGCGGACGCGCGGGCACGGAGCGCGGCCCTGGGGCAGCGCCTGCCCTGGCTGCTGCCCGCGCTGGGGCTGCTCTTTCTGGCCGGGGTGGCAGGGCTGGGGTGGGCGCTGCTGCGGTTCCTGGCGGGTTAACGCCCCCTTCACCGCCGCCCCTAGACTGACCCCATGCGCCTGCTCTTCGTGGAGGACGACCCCCGCATCGCCGAGCCGACGCTGGGGGCGCTGCGCGAGGCGGGGTACGCGGCGACGTGGCGGCAGACCGGGCCGGAGGGCCTGGAGGAAGCGCTCGTCGGCGAGTACCCCCTCGTCGTGCTGGACGTGATGCTGCCGGGGCTGGACGGCTTCGAGGTGGCGCGGGCGCTGCGGGCGGCGGGGTCGGAGGCGGCCATCCTCTTTTTGACGGCGCGGGGCGAGCTGGAAGACCGGGTGCAGGGGCTGGACCTGGGGGGCGACGCCTACCTTGTCAAGCCCTTTGCGGTGCCGGAACTGCTCGCCACCCTGCGTGCCCTGTCGCGCCGCGAGCGCGGGGCACCGAGTCCGCGCGTGACCTTTGCGGGGGGGCGCGGGCGGCTGGACACCGTGGGCCGGGTGGTGACCTGGGACGGGGCAGAGGTCGCCGTGACCGGGCGCGAGTACGCCCTGCTCGAAGCCCTGGCGCTCGCTCCGGGCCGCTGGTTCACCCGCGAGGAACTGCTCGACCGGGTGTGGGGACCAGAGTTTGGCGGCGAGGCCCGCATCGTGGACGTGTACGTGCGCTACCTACGCCGCAAGCTCGCGCCGGAGGCCGTGGCGAGCGAGCGGGGGCGGGGCTACCGGGTGACGGGGTAGGGGGGGTGCCTCTTTGCGCCTGACCCTCCGCGCCCGGCTCGCGCTCACGGCGGGGCTGGCGACCGCGCTCGCCGCCGTCCTGGTGGCGGCAGGCCTCTTCATCGCGGTCAACCGCCTGCTGTGGCTCTCGCAGGTGGAGGGGCTGCAAAGCGGGGCGAGCGCGGTGGGGGCGCGGGTCGAGGCGGCGCTGGAGCGCTCGGCGCAGACCTTCGGGGTGGGGGTGCTGTCTGCCCCAGAGCTGAGGCGGCTCGCGGACGCCGACCCCCAGACCCGCCGCCTGGAGCTGCGCCTCAGCGGGCCGGGGGGCGAGGTCCAGACGCCGCGCTTTCCCGCCGAGCTGGACCCGGCCCTGCCGCCGGGAGTGTACTCGCTGGAAGACCGCCTCTTGACCGTGCGGCCCCTGCGCGGCGGGGCGCGGCTCGCGGTGCTCGCGGACGCGCCTGTTCTCGGCGAGGCGCGGCGGGCCTTTGGGCGGGCACTGCTGTGGCTGCTGCCGCTCGCGCTCGCGCTGGCGGCGGGGCTGGGGTACCTGGTGGCTGGGCGGCTGCTCGTGCCGCTGCGGCGGCTGGAGGGCGCGGCGCGGCGCATCGGGGCCGGGGGCGACCTGCGCTCGCCGCTGCCCGGCGCGGGCGAGGGCGACGAACTCGCCCGGCTCGCCCGCACGCTGGAGGGAGCCTTTCGGCGGGTGGCCGATGCCCGCGAGCGCGAGCAGGACTTTGTGCGGGCCGCCGCCCACGACCTGCGCTCGCCGCTGGCGGCGCTGCGGGCGCGGGTGGACGCGACGCTCTCGCGGGACCGCGACCCAGAGCGCTACCGGGCCGAGCTGCGCGAGCTGGGCACCGACCTCGCCCGGCTCTCGACCCTTACCGGGCACCTGCTGCTGCTCGCCCGCGACCCGGCGGCCCTCGCCCGCGAACCCGTGCCCCTGCGCGACCTCGCCGCCGAAGCGGTCGACCGCGCCCGCGAACTCGCCCCCGAAGCGGACGTGGACCTGGTGGCCCCGCAGGCCCTGACCGCCCACGGCGACCGGGTGCTGCTGGGCCAGGCGGTGTGGAACCTCACCGCGAATGCGCTGCTGCACGCGCCGGGTGCAGCGGTCACCGTGACCGTGCGCCCGGACCCGGCGGGCGGAGCCGAAGTCGAGGTCCGCGACAACGGCCCCGGCGTGGACGCCCCCACCCTGGCCCGACTGGGCGAGGCCTTTTACCGCCCGGACGCCAGCCGCACCGCCGGGGGGCATGGGCTGGGGCTGGCGCTGGCCCGGCGGGCGGCGGAGGTGCACGGGGGCGAGCTGCGGCTCTGGAGTGAGCCGGGCCGGGGCTTTGTGGCGACCCTACGCCTTCCGGCAACCCTGCCGCTCGGCGCGGGCGGGGTGGTACGCTCTCGCGCATGAGTTCTGAGCAGGTAGGCCCCGCCGGGGGATGGAGCGCCGTCGTGCTGGGCGGCGGCGACCCCGGCGACCCCTTCGCGGCGGCACACGAGGCGGCGGTCAAGGGGCTGATTCCGGTGGCGGGCGAGCCGATGGCGCTGCACGTGCTGCGGGCCTTGCGCGGCAGCGGGCGGGTGGGCCGGGTGGCCTACGTCGGCCCGACGACGCCCGCGATGGACCTCCTGATTGACGAGCGCGTCACCGACCACGGCACCCTGCTGAGCAACCTCGAAGCGGGGGTGGACGCCCTGGGTGGCCCCGGCCTCGCTCCCGGCGAGCGGGTGATCGTGGCGACCGCCGACATCCCGCTCGTGACCGCCGCGCAGCTCGCGGAGCTGCTGGACGCCGCCCCCGCGGACGCGGCCCTCATTTACCCGGTCGTTCCCCGCGCGGTGTGCGAGGCCACTTTTCCCGGCGTGCAGCGCACCTACGCCCGGTTGCGCGAGGGGAGCTTCACCGGGGGCAACGTCTTTTTGCTGGACCCCCGCTTGATAGGCGAGTTCCTGCCCCGGCTGCGCGAGGTCCTGGAAGCTCGCAAGGCCCCCCTGCGCCTCGCCGCGCGGATAGGCCCCGGCACGCTGCTGCGGCTGCTGACCCGTCGCCTGACGGTGCCGGAGCTGGAGGCAAAGGTGAGCGCCATTCTGGGAGTGCCCGCCCGCGCCCTGGTGACCCCGCACGCCGCCATCGGCACCGACGTGGATAAAGAAAGCGACCTGGCCCTTGCCGAGCGCGTGCTGGCGCAGCGCGGCCCAGCCCAGCGGACCTGAGCGGGCACTGCGGGCGGTTGGTGCCTTGCGGCCCCCCGAAGGGGTGGGCATACTGTCCCTATATGCCTCACGTGATTGTTAGCCCCTGCATCGGCGTCAAGGACCAGGCCTGCACCGAGGTCTGCCCGGTGGAATGCATCTATGACGGCGGTGACCAGTTCCTGATTCACCCCGACGAGTGCATCGATTGCGGCGCGTGCGTTCCTGCTTGCCCGGTCAGTGCCATCTTCCCCGAAGAAGACGTGCCCGCCGGAGAAACCGAGTTCATCGTCAAGAACAAGGCTTTCTTCGGTCTGTAACCTGAGGGCCGCTTCTCTCTCGGCCCCCTTCGCGCCCTGGCCTCGCTGCCGGGGCGTCATGCTGGCCCCGCGCTGCGCTGCTAGCATGACGCCCGGTGCTGCCCCCCCCCGGCGCTCTCCGCACAAAGGAGGTGATGATGTGACGCCTGACCCCCAGACCGACCAAGACCCGCCCAGTCCCGCACGGACAGATTCCGAGCTGGCCGGTCCCAGCGGTCTTTCGCTCCGGCCTCACGCATCCCACCCCCGGAGGACGCGCCATGGATTGCCCCCTCATACGGATTCCCGATTCCTTTCCTGTTAGAAGCGCGCCAGCAGGAAATCTACCTCCCGGAACCCGTCCTTTTTCCCCCTCGCCTTCGCCCGGATGGCATCCCTTCGTTGGCGATTCCACCGGAGGCCGGAGCGCTGACCTCTGCGGCAGGCTGCCATGCTGACCTATTACCGCAGCGTCGGCGGCAAGTTGCAGGTGCTCGACGCCTACACGGACGGCTGCTGGATTCATGCCACGGCCCCCACCGCCGAGGAACTCGCCCGCGTGAGCCGCGAGACGGGCCTCGACCTTGACTATCTCAGCTATCCCCTCGACCCCGACGAGCGCAGCCGCTTTGAGCGGGAAGATGGCCAGCTCCTCATCATCATGCAGACGAGCTACCGCCTCGGCGAGGACAGCGACATCCCCTACGACACGGTGCCGTTGGGCATCCTGCATACCGACCACTGCATCGTCACCGTGTGTGCGACCGACAACCCGGTCGTCAACGACGTGGTGGGCGGGCTGGTGCGCCGGGTCAGCACCGCCAAAAAAAATCGGCTCACCCTACAACTCTTCTTGCGCAACGCCCAACGCTTCTTGATTGATGTGCGGCAAATCAACAAGCGGGTGGACACCATCGAAGACCGCATGGAGACGGCGACCCGCAACAAGGAGCTGATGGACCTCCTCAAGCTCGAAAAGAGCTTGGTGTACTTCATCACTGGCCTCAAGGCGAATGAGGCCATGATGGAGCGGGTCAAGCGCGACCGCATCTTTGAGATGTACGAGGAAGATTCCGAACTCCTCGACGACGTGCTCATCGAAAACCTGCAAGCCATCGAGATGGCGACCATTGCGAGCAACATCCTGACCAGTATGGCCGGAGCTTTCGCCTCGGTGATCAACAACAATGTCAATCAGGTCGTCAAGACGCTGACGGTGGTCTCCGCTATTTTTCTGCCGCTTACTTTTATGGCGGGCATCTGGGGGATGAACTTCGAGTACATGCCTGAACTCTCCTGGCGCTACGGCTACGCTCTGGCCCTGGGCAGCATGGCCCTCGTTGCCGGAACGATGATTTGGCTCTTTCGCCGCCGCGACCTGTGGTAAGGGCCGCGCCCTAGCTGGATTCTGCCCACAGGTCAACCCCCCACTCCACCCCTGCTCCGGGTTCCCGTGCCCGTTTGGCCTGGTAAAGCCGGGCGTCGGCCCGCGAGAGCCATTCGCGCACGGTGAGGTCTGAGGTGACTGCGGAGGCTCCCGCTTGGAGCCGCACCCCCTCCACCCCCGGTGGCCAAGACGCCGCCCGCAGCGCCGCGCCCACCTCCCGCGCCCACGCCCCCAGGGCCGCTGCGGGCAGCCGCAGCAGCAGGGCGAACTCGTCGCCGCCCAGGCGGTAGGCCGCGCCCCGGTGCTCGGCGGACCTCCGCAGCACTTCTCCCACCTGGCACAGCACGTCGTCCCCGGCGGCGTGGCCAAGCGTGTCGTTGTAGTGCTTGAAGTGGTGGATATCCAAGACCACCAGGCTGAGCGGGCCTTCCTCGCCCGCCGCTGATGCCGCCAGCGCCCGCGCCGCCGCCTCCCCAAAGGCGCGGCGGTTGGGCAGCCCGGTCAGGGGGTCGGTGTGGCTGGCCCGCTCCAGCTCCTCACGCAGGGCGGCATTTTCCAGCGCGATGGAGACGTGCTGGGCGAGCAGTTCGAGGAACTGAAGGTCGGTGTCGTCAAAGGCGTGCGGGGCATAGCTCTGGATGGACAGCACCCCGGCGGGCCGCCCCCGCACCTCCAGCGGCACGAACAGCATGGAGCGGGTGGGCGGTGAATCCGGCGGCGGGACTGGCTCTCCCGTGCCCCGCAGGTCGAGGAGGACCACCTCTTCGGAAACGAGGCGGCGTGCTCGCTGGGGATGCGCCGCGAGATAGGCCTCGATGTCCCCGATGTGCAGCGGCCCCTCATGCAGGGCGGTCTCCATCACCCCGTCGGGGGAGTAGGGCAGATGTTGGCGGTAGCGCCGCTCGCCCTCGTACAGGTCCCAGCGCCATTCGCCGGAGGGCGTCAGCAGCGCGAGGAGGGTCACCTGCGCCGCGAAGAGGGAGCTGGCCTGTTGGTGCACGGTCTCTACGACCGCCCCCACCGCGTGGCTGCTGCGGGCGAGTGCCGCGAGCGTCCCGACGAGGTGCCGGTAGCGGGTCAGCAGGTGCTCTGGCGTCATGGGGACCCCCAGTGTGCTCCCCCGCCTCTGACGGGGACCTTTCTGGCTTGCTCCCCCTCGTGTCCGGCGGGCGCGTCCTCTAGACTCGGCGGGTGACGAGAGACGCGGCAGCGACGGAGCAGGGCATGCGGGTGGTGGTAGCGACCGGAAACGCGGGCAAGGTGCGCGAGATTGCGGCGGCTCTGTCGCCACTGGGGTGGTCGCTGGAGGGTCTCGGCGAGCGGCCCCTCCCCGAAGAGACGGGCGCCACCTACGAGGAAAACGCGGCCCTCAAGGCCTGTGCCGCCGCGCTCGCCACGGGCTTGCCCGCCCTGGCCGATGACTCCGGGCTGGAGGTCGAAGCTCTGGGGGGGCAGCCCGGCGTCTATTCCGCCCGCTTCGGGGGACGGCGCAGCGACCTGGAGCGCAATCTCTACCTGCTGGAGCAGTTGCGCCGCGCCCCCAGTCGCCGGGCGAAGTTTGTCTCGGTGGTCGTGCTGGCCTATCCCGACGGCCACGTCGAGCACTACCGGGGCGAGCTGCCCGGCACCCTCCTCGAAGGGCCGCGTGGCGAGGGCGGCTTTGGCTACGACCCGCTCTTTGTGCCCGACGGCGACACCCGCACCCTGGCCGAGATGACTCTGGAAGAAAAGCAGGCAGTCAGCCACCGGGGCCGGGCGCTCGCGGCCCTGCGAGAAGCGCACCGCGCCGGGCCGCCGCCCCGCGAGGTGGTGAGGGCAGAGTAGGGCTGGGGGCGGGTGGAGCAAGAAAAGAATGGAGGTGGGCGACGCATCGCAACGTCGCCCGCCTTTCCTCGCTGACTCGCTTTCCGCGCCGCCAGCCACGCGCTACGCGCTTTCCCGCACCTCATTCTTGAGCCGCATCAGGATGGCCCCCATCCCGCGCAGGCGCATCGGCGTGATGAGGTCGGTGAGGCCCATGTCCATATAGAACTGGTCCGGAACGCTGAGGATGGTTTCGGGGGCCTCGCCGCTGAGGGCCTCGTGCAAGATGCCCGCATAGCCGCGCACGGTGGGGGCCTCTTCGGGCACCTTGAAGTACAGGTTCACGCCGCCCCGCTCGTCCCGCTCGGTCACGAGAAAAAAGGGACTGGCACACTCCGGTACGGGCTTAAGAAACTCTGGGTGCAGGGCGTACTTTTCCGGCAGGGGCGGAAGCTTTTTGCTGTATTCCAGCAGGGCCTGAAGGCGCAACGGTTTGGGCGCGGTCCTAAACAGGTTCACAATCTGCTGCAACTTTTCGGGAAGGGGGGCCGCGTCGGTCATGCGGCCACTGTATCCCCCCAGCCCGGCGCGATATGGTGAGGGCCGCCCAGTTGACTGCTTTTGTCAACTAAGGCCCCGGCCCCTTACACTCAGCGGTGGAGGTCAACCATGGAGTATGCGAAAGACGTGCTGGTGAGCACCGAGTGGGTTGCTGAACACCTGAACCAGGAAGGCGTGCGCCTCATCGAGGTGGACGAGGACATCCTGCTGTATGAAACCGGGCATATCCCCGGTGCCGTCAAGATTGACTGGCAAACCGATTTCTGGCATCCCCAGGAGCGCGAGTTCATCAGCCCAGAGGCGGTGTCGGCGCTGCTGGGGCGTCTGGGCATTCGGCCCGGCGATCAAATCGTTCTCTACGGCGACAAGAGCAACTGGTGGGCGGCCTATGCCTACTGGTTCCTGAGCTACAACGGCGTGCAGAACCTCAAGCTGATGAACGGCGGGCGGCAGAAGTGGGTTGCCGAGGGCCGCGAGCTGACCACCGACGTGCCGCAGTACGCGCCGACCGAGTACCCGCCCCTGCGCCGCGACGAGAGCTTGCGGGCCTACCGCGACGAGGTGCGGGCGCACATCGAAGCCGTCCGTGCCGGGCGGGGCGCGATGGTGGATGTCCGCAGCCCCGACGAATTTTCCGGCAAGGTCACCCATATGCCCAACTACCCGCAAGAAGGCGTGCTGCGCGGCGGCCACATTCCCGGTGCCCGCAATGTCCCCTGGGCGCGGGCGACCAACGAGGACGGCACCTTCAAGAGCGCCGAGGAACTCAAGGCGTTGTACGAGGGCGAGGGCGTGACTCCGGACAAAGACGTCATCGCCTACTGCCGCATCGCGGAGCGCAGCAGCCATACCTGGTTCGTGCTGCGCGAGCTGCTGGGGTACCCCAAGGTCCGCAACTACGACGGCTCCTGGACCGAGTGGGGCAACGCGGTGGGCCTGCCCATTGAAAAGACGTACGCGGAGGCGTAGGGCGCGCCCCCGCCCCCCTGCGCCCCGGCCCCGGCAGATGCCCTTCCCCTCCGGTCAGGGGAATGCGCTTGCCGGGGCCGGGGGGCTAGGGTAGAGGCATGACGTTCGTGCTGATGTTGCTGGTGGTGCTGGCCGTGCTCGCGTGGCTGGCCTGGCGCTCCTCCCGCCGCACCCCCCGGCCCCCCGGCACGGCGGGCCTCGACGAGGACGTGGCCGTTCGGCCTGAGGTGGACCCCGCGGCCATCGCCGCCGCCCGCGCCCGTATCCGCGCCGACGTGCCCGACGAGGTGCTTTCGGACGCCCTGCTCGACGCCACCCCGAAGCAGCTCGCTTCGATGTTCGCCGCCGTGCCCGCCGACGTGATGGCGGGGGCGGTGGGGCGTCCCGCGCCGGCGGCCCCCACCCAGCAGGCCAGCCGCGAGGACCTCGCCACCCTGAAAAAGGTCAGTGAGGCAGTAGATGACCTGGAAATCTGGAACTTCGGGGACAAGAACTGACGGTCTCCCGGCGCCTCTGGCCCGCGCTGGCATGAGCGAACTGGGCTAAGTTTCGCCCATGACGAGTGAAGTCCGGCGGCCCCTGCTGCATATTCCCGGCGATACCGGTGGGGGTGGCCTGCGGGTAGACCTCATGACGAAGGGGCAGGTGAGCGTCCTCCCCTCCGGCCCCGACTTGTGGACCGAGACCTTGGAGGAAGCTGCCGTCCTCGCGGAGATGCTGCCCGGCGTGAGCGGGAGGGCGCTGGAGCGGCTCGGCTGGGAACTTGACGATTGAGGGGCGCAAGCCCGTGACTTCAGTCATGGGTTAGCCCCTCCCGCCCGTAGGGCGGCGAAGCCGAAGCCTGCCGTTCTGTGATAAGCTAAACGAGCAATGCCCCCACGCGGCTGGAACCGCTGGGAGCGTGGCAAGCACCTGTAGGAGGGTGTTGCGAGATGGAATCTACCACGGCCCCCAAGCGGAATAAGGCGTTCGTCATCCGCCTCTACCCGAACAAGGCTCAGGCCGAGCGAATCAACCGCACGCTGGGATGTGCCCGGTTCGTCTACAACCACTTCCTGGCCCGCCGCATCGAAACCTACCGTCAGGACGGCAAGGGCATGAC
>NZ_AXWT01000025.1 GCF_000482805.1 Deinococcus murrayi DSM 11303
ACCTTCCCCTGGTCAAGCAGGAAAAGCCCATGGTGTACCCTTCTCCTGAGCCGAGTCTCTACTCGAAACCGTCCAAACTTTGGGGCCAGCCCACCAGTTGCATCTACTCCAGCATGAAGTCCTGCTCGTCGTCGGAAGTCGCCGCGATGATCGAGGGCGTGCTGCGCCACTGCACCGCGCTGTCCGTCGAGAAGAATTACGTGGATACCCACGGGCAGAGCGAGCCGGGCTTCGCCTTCACGCACCTGCTGGGCTTCAAACTGATGCCCCGTCTGGCGGATATCGCCCACCAGCGGCTGTACCTGCCGAATATGGCGTTCGCAGCGCAGGTGCCGAACTTGGCCGCTGTGCAGGCACAGCGGTCGATCCGCTGGGACCTCATCCGGCAGCAGTACGCGACGGCTCTGCGTCTCGGGCTCGCTGACCCCGAGGCCATTCTGCAACGCTTCACCCGGGCCAACGCCCAGCACCCGACCTACGCGGCCCTGTGCGAGTTGGGGAAAGCCATACGGACGATCTTCGTGTGCGAGTACCTGCACCGGGAGGAGGTGCGACGGGAGATTCACGAGGGACTGAATGTCATTGAGACCTGGAACGGGACGACCAACTTCATCTTCTTCGCCAAGGGTGGGGAGATCAGCACCAACAACCTCGAAGGGCAGGAAATCTCCATGCTGGCGTTGCAACTGCTGCAAAACAGCCTGGTGTACGTCAACACCCTGATGATCCAGCGAGTGCTGGGCAGCGAGACGTGGCGACAACGAATGACCGCCGAGGACTGGCGGGCGCTGTCACCGCTGATGCACCACCACATCAACCCTTACGGGGAGTTCAAACTGGACCTGACCCGCAGGCTCAAGCTGGAGGTCGAGGTGGACGCATGACACAGACACGACGCACCGGGGCGAAGAAGAAAGCGCGTGAAGTGGCGAAACTGCTGCGGGCAGAGCGGCCGGACTACGCCTACCTCAAGGAAGTGTTCCGTCACCTGCGGGCCGAACTGGAAGTGGAGGTGCCGGGACCGTCACGCCGTCTGCCGTGGGTGCCGACCGAGGAGCAGGTGCGGGCGTTTTACGAGGCGGTATGGCGCACGCGCCGCACCGCCGACCTCGTGCTGATCAAAACCTTCCTGTACACGGGTGTACGCGTGTCCGAACTGGTGATGATGCGCCTCGCGGACGTGGACCTGGACGCCTGCCAGATCCGGGTGAACCTGGGGAAGGGGAGCAAGGACCGAGTGGTGCCGTTCCCAGCGCCCTTCAAGGAGACGCTGGCGCTCCATATCGGCCAGAGACGACAGCAGGGAGGAACCTACCTGTTCGAGTCGTCGTGGAAGCGCCGGTACAGCGACCGCGGCGTGCGGCGAATGTTTGAGCGCTACACGGCTCTGGCGAACATTGACCACAGCCTGTCGCCGCACAAGCTGCGACACTTTCTGCTGACCTGGCTGAAGAAGCAGGGCCTTGACGACGCGCTGATTCAGCCCTACAGCGGGCACGCTTCCCGGCAGTCGTTAGAAATCTACTCGCGGCTGGCGCTGGGCGAGGCCCAGCGCGAGTACGACCGGGTGATCGGGCGCTTTCCCGTATAGCTCGGGAAAGCCTTCACTTTGCGCTCGGTAGCGGACTCCTTAAACCACCCCCACTTTCGCCGGGATGAGGCTCCTCCCGGCGCGGCGGACCGTTGCGGGCACTGCCCGGTGACGGGCTGCCCTTACGACGCCCGCCGGATTTACCCGCCCCGCGACCCGCAGGCCTGGCCCGTCACGGTGCTCACGGCGGAGGGCGTGCCGCTCGCCGACGCGCTGGCGCACGGGCCGTATGGCCGCTGCGTCTACGCGGGCGGCAACAACCAGCCCGACCACCAAACGGTGACGGTGACCTTTGCGAACGGGGTGGTGGGGACCCTTACCGTGAGCGCGTTTACCCACAACAACACCCGCACCCTGAAGCTGATGGGCACGCACGGCGAGCTGCGCGGTCACCTGGAGCGCGGCGAACTCGACTGGCATGACTTTGCATCGGGCACGGTGCTGCGGGAGGTCGTGGACACCACGGGCACCCACGGCGGCGGGGATGCGGGGTTGGTGTCGGCCTGGCTCGCCTTCCTGCGGCGCGAGGCGGACGTGCCCACGCCCCTCGCCGAGTCGCTGGATTCGCACCGCATCGCGTTTGCCGCAGAGCGGGCGCGGCAGCGGGGCACGGTGGAGGCGCTGTAACTGCGGGGTCTGGCCTGTGTCCCTTCTCCTCCCTGGCCGTGGCTGCTGATGGCTATTGATGGTCAACAAGTGAAAGTATTCACGATAAATCTGGTCGTGAAAGTTTTATTCCTCTATGGAGGCGAGAAAATCGAGGGTAAAGCGAGCGACGGCGCGGGGAAAAGAGTCGGTCAGGGCGTGGGTACCGCCCTCAACGTTGCGAATGAGGGCATGGGGAATGGCGCGGCAGATGGCCTGGACCGTCCAGCTCTGGATGACGGGGTCGCGGGTGCCGTTCAGCAGGAGGGTGGGTGCCCCGATAAAGGGCAGCAGAGGGCCAGTGTGGTGGCGGCTTTGGTCCTGGGCGAGGCGGTACATCAGGGCCGGACCAGAGCGGAGGTAGGCGGTGACGCCGGGGCACAGCAGGCCGGGGCGTTCGCGGGGGAGGTCGCGCAGGAGGCGGGCCAACTGCACGCGCACGCTGGGATTTTCGGGAATGCCGGTGGGGGCGCAAGCGACCAGGGCGGAGGTCGCGTGGGGGTAGCGGGCCGCGAGGTCAAAGATAACCTCCCCACCGAGGGAATGGCCAAAGACGGGGGCACCGCTCAGGCCAGTGACCTCCAACCAAGCGGCGAGGTGGTCAGTGAGGGCTTCAATCTGGCCCGGAAAGCCGGGGCGCCCGGCGCTGCGCCCGTGGCCGGGGGGGTCGTAGACATAGACGGTGCGGCTCCGTGCGAGTTCGCGCGAGACGCGGACGTACATCCACGAGGCGCAGCCCAGCCCCGGCACCAGAACCAGCGGCGGCCCTTCGCCGCGCACCCAGGCATGGGTTCGCAGGCCGCGCACGGTCACGTAAAGGGCGTGACCGCTCAAGCGGGGGCCTCTCCCCGCTCGGCGAGAAACGCCAGCACCAGCGCGTTGAACGGTTCGGGCGCGTCCACCATCACGACGTGCCCGGCGCGGGGAATCTCCGCGTAGCGGGCACCGGGAATGGCGGCGGCGAGGCGGCGGCCCAGGGCCGGGGGCACGAGGACATCCCGCGCCCCCCAGACCACCAGGGTGCGGGCACGCAGGTGCGGCAGCAGGTCCTGCACGCTGTCGCGCAGCAGGTCCCCAGCGCTCTGCCAAAGCTTGAGGGGGCCAGTGCGGGCCGCGTCCGCGAGCACGCGGGGCACAAAGGCCACCCGGCCTGCGACGGCAGCGCGGGGGAGGTGCAGGGCCATGCGGGTGCGGGGGCCAGCGAGGAGGCCGCTCGCGCAGGCGAGGACCAAGTTGGCCACCCGCTCTGGGCGCAGCGCCGCCACGTGGATGGCGATGTGGCCGCCCATCGAGTGCCCAATCAGGGTGACGCGGGTGAGGTTTTGCTCGTCGAGAAAGGCCGCGATAAGCGTGGCCGCCCCCCGCACGCCGGGCGAGCGGTGGTGGGGCGGCAGGCCATACCCGTAGGCGGCGAGGTCAAGGACATAAACCCGGTACGAGGCCGCGAGCGCGGGCACATTGCGCCGCCACCAGCGGCCCGACCCGCTGAGGCCATGCACGAGCAAGATGGGGTCGCCTTCCCCGGTCACGGTGTAACGCAGGGCCGCGCCCCCCGCACGGAACTCACGCGGGCGGGAACGGGAGAACAGCGGCAGAGGCACGCCCCGGAAGATAGGGCAAATCAGGCGTTAGGAGACAGGGACGCCTTCGCCCACCAACTCTAGGAAAAGGCGGTGCAAGCGGGAGTCGGCGGTCAGTTCGGGGTGAAAAGCGGAGGCGAGCACGCGACCTTGTCGGGCGAGGACCGGAATGCCCGCGTGGGACGCGAGCACCTCGGCCCCCTCCCCCACCCGGCTGAAGGCGGGGGCGCGGATAAAGACGGCGGGAAAGGGCGCCGCCAATCCGCGCACAGACAGCGGCACCTCAAACGAGTCCACCTGACGCCCAAAGGCGTTGCGGCGCACGGTCAGGTCGATGAGGCCGAGGCTGCGCTGCCGCCCGCCAAACTGCGGGGGGGCACCCTCCACCTCGCGGGCGAGGAGAATCGCGCCCGCACAGGTGCCCCACAGCGCCCCGCCCGCCGCGTGAAAGTCGCGCACCGGTTCCCACAGCGCGGAGTCGTCCATCAGCCGGGCCATGGTGGTGCTCTCGCCGCCGGGCAGAATCAGACCGCTGAGGCCGGCGAGGTCGGCGGGGAGACGAACCTCGCGGACAGCGGCCCCCAGCGTTTCCAGCATTTGGCGGTGTTCGCGAAAAGCCCCCTGGAGGGCGAGGACGCCGATGGGGCTGGCCGCTGGCCGCTGACGGCTGACCGCTTCTTTTACCATCCGCGTCCTGCGAGGCGGTCTTCGGGAATCAGGCTGTCGATGTTGATGCCGGTCATGGGAGCACCGAGGTCCTCGCTGATTTCGGCCAGGAGGGCGGGGTTTTGCCAGTGGGTGACGGCCTGCACGATGGCGCGGGCGCGGCGTTCGGGGTCGCTGCTCTTGAAGATGCCGCTGCCGACAAACACGCCGTCGAGACCCAGGTGCATCATCAGCGCGGCGTCGGCGGGGGTGGCGACGCCTCCGGCGGCGAAGTTCACGACGGGCAGCTTGCCGTGCGCGTGCACGTACTGCACGAGGTGGTAGGGGGCTTGCAGGTCGCGGGCCACGGTCATCAGCTCTTCGGCGGGGCGAGCCTGGAGAGCGCGGATTTCACCCAGCACGGTGCGGGCGTGCCGCACGGCCTCGACGACGTTGCCGGTCCCGGCCTCGCCCTTGGTGCGAATCATGCTCGCGCCCTCCCCCACGCGGCGCAGGGCCTCGCCGAGGTTCTTGGCCCCGCACACGAAGGGCACTCGGAAGTCACTCTTGAGGATGTGAAACTGGTCGTCGGCGGGGGTCAGGACTTCGGATTCGTCGATAAAGTCCACCCCGATGGCCTCCAGAATCCGCGCCTCCATGACGTGGCCGATGCGGACTTTCGCCATCACCGGGATGGTCACGGCGGCCATGATTTCCTTAATCAGGCGCGGGTCGCTCATGCGGGCGACGCCACCGTCCTTGCGGATGTCAGCGGGCACGCGCTCCAGGGCCATCACGGCGGTCGCCCCGGCAGCTTCGGCAATCCGCGCCTGTTCGGGCGTCACCACATCCATAATCACGCCGCCCTTGAACATCTCGGCAAAGCCTTCTTTGAGGGCGGGGGTTCCGGTCTGCGGGGTCTGGGTCATGGGGGCAGGGTAGAAAAAAACTGGCCCCCTTGCCAGGGTCAGTTCTGGCATGACGAAGGGGTCAGTTTGGCGAGGGCGCGAGGCGGCGCAGGCAAGCGAGGAGTTCGGAGGGGCGAAAGGGCTTGACGAGGTACTCGCAGGTCAGTTCGGCGGGCAGGGCGGGCGGGCGGTTGAGGCCGGAGAGAAAGACGACCGGGGGAAGGCGCTGGCCGAGCTGGGCGTGCAAGCGGCGCACCGTCTCGAAGCCGTCCCAGGGGGCCATCAAGACGTCCATCACGATGACATCGGGCAGGCGGGCGCTTTGCTCCAGGGCGGCGAGGGCCGCGGGGCCGCTGCGGGCGGGCGTGACGGCGAAACCCTGAAGTTCGAGGGTGAGGGTCAGCAGTTCGAGAATCTGCTGCTCGTCGTCGACGACGAGCAGGTGCAGCGCTTCCCCGCTGGGGGCGCTCACGGGAGCAGGGGCAGCGGGTCGACCGCCTGTCCGCCGGGGCGAACCTCGAAGTGGAGGTGGGGACCGGTGCAGATGCCGGTGCAGCCGACAAAGCCCAGCAACTCGCCGGGGGCGACGACCTGTCCGGTGCGCACCGCCGTGCGGCTGAGGTGGCCGTAGACCAGGGTGGTGCCGCCCCCCTGGGTGAGGACATTCAGGCCGTACGCGCCGTGGCCGCTTTCCACGACCGTGCCGCCCGCCGCCGCGTACACCGGGGTCCCGGCGGGGGCCGCGAGGTCGATGCCCCCGTGAAAGACCTGCTTGTGATAGTCGATGTCCTCTTCTCCGAAACGGCTGGTGAGCCGCGCCCCGTGCACGGGCCAGCGCAGCCCGGCGACCGGGCCGACCCCGGCGGGGCGGACGAGGGGGGCGGAACGGGCGGCGGCCTGCGCCTCGGCTCTCTGGCGCTCGCGTTCGCGGCGAGCGGCGGCCCGCGCGGCGAGGGCGGCCTCGTACTGGGCCTGGCGCTCGTAGCGCTCGTTGAGCTGCTGGCGCTGGGGGCTGTTTTTCCAGGCGAGGTAGGCGGCGTAGCGGTCGTACTTTTCCTGCAATCGCGCTTTGCGCTGGGCGAGGTAGGCTTCGTAGCGGGCCTGGCGCTCGTATTTTTCCTGAAGTCGCTCGCGTTCGCGCTGACGGGCTTCGGCCCGCTGGCGGGCGGCTTCCTCGGCCTCGCGGCGGGCGAGCAGGCGCTCATGGAGGGTGCTGGGAAAGACGCCGGGGAGCAGCAGAAAATCCCCCGGCCCCAGGGTCGTGGGCAGCACGCCGTTCGCCCGCGCGGTGGCGGCGAGGTCGGCTCCGTAGCCCGCCAGCACGGAGAGGGCGGTTTGCCCCGGCTTGAGGCGCACGAGCAGCCCGCGCTCGGCGGTGGGAATCCAGAGGGTCTCCCCCGCCCGCAGGTCGTCGAGGCTGGAGCGGTCCAGGTTGGTGCCCAGCAGCTCCAGCTCCCGCAGGCCGTGCCGAGCCGCCACGCTGCCGAGGGTCTCGCCGGGCTGCACCCGGTAGGGCACGACCGACGCTGGGCGAAAGGGAGCGCGGCCAGGGGGCGAGACGGGCGGCAGGGGCAGCGCGACCTCGCCGCCGGGCAGCGGGGTCACTGCCGCCGCTGGCACCCCGTAGCGCCGAGCGAGCTGCGCGGGGGCCTCGCGGGTCACGACGACCAAGCGTTCAGGCCGCTCGCGCACGAGCTGCACGCGGGGCAGGGCCGCGCCGAGGCGCTCGGCGGGGCCGGGCAGGGGGAAAAGGCCCCCTTGGGCGCTCGCCGCAGGGGCCAGCAAGCAGGCGGCGAGCAGCAGGGGCCAGGGCCGGAAAGAATGCCCCCGCAGGGGGCCTAAGGGGAACTCACGCACGCGGACTCCGGAAGGACGCGGTCCCACGCAGGGGGAAGAGAGAAAAGGGGGTGGGGCCGGGGAAAGGCGTGGGGGGGCTGGTTACCCCGCCAGGCTGGCGAGGAACTCGATGTTGTTGCGGGTCTTGCCCATGCGCGAGAGCAGCATCTCCATCGCGTCGGCGGGGTCCATGTCGGAGATAACCTTGCGCAGCAGCCACATCTTTTTCAGGACTTCGGGCTGCAGCAGCAGTTCCTCGCGGCGGGTGCCGGACTTCAGGATGTCGAGGGCCGGGAAGATGCGGCGCTCTTCGAGGCGGCGCGAGAGGACGAGTTCGGCGTTGCCGGTCCCCTTGAACTCCTCGAAAATCACGTCGTCCATGCGCGAGCCGGTCTCGACGAGCGCGGTCGCCAGGATGGTGAGGCTGCCGCCCTCGCGGATGTTGCGGGCCGCGCCCAGGAAGCGCTTGGGCCAGTGCAGGGCGTTGGAGTCCAGGCCGCCGGAGAGGGTCCGGCCAGTGGGCGGCGTGACGAGGTTGTTGGCGCGGGCGAGGCGGGTGATGGAATCGAGGAGGATAACCACGT
Source organism: Deinococcus murrayi DSM 11303 (assembly GCF_000482805.1). Classification (GTDB taxonomy): domain Bacteria; phylum Deinococcota; class Deinococci; order Deinococcales; family Deinococcaceae; genus Deinococcus; species Deinococcus murrayi. The sequence continues at coordinate 7,790 of NZ_AXWT01000025.1, forward strand.
GCCCGCCTTCCTCCACGATGCGGCGGGCGCGTTCGTGGACAAACTCGGCCACCCGGACGTGGTGCTGGGGCGGCTCGTCAAAGGTGGAGGCGATGACCTGCGCGCCCTGCACGCTCTCGCGGAAGTCGGTGACTTCCTCCGGGCGCTCGTCGACAAGGAGGACCATCACCGTCACATCGGGGTAGTTCTTGACGATGGAGTTGGCAATCTTTTTCAGCAGGGTGGTCTTGCCCGCCTTGGGCGGCGCGACAATCAGGGCACGCTGCCCGCGTCCGATGGGCACGAGGAGGTCGACCACCCGCAGGGAGAGGCTGTCGTCCATCAAGGGGTCTTCGAGGACGAGCTGCCGGTCAGGGAAGGTGGGCGTGAGGTCGTCGAAGCGGGGGCGCTTGCGGGCCGAGTCGGGGTCCAGGCCGTTGACGGCTTCGACCTGCACCAGAGTGCCGTAGCGCTCGTTTTCGCGGGGCTTGCGGGCGCGGCCAATAACCTCGTCCCCGGTGCGCAGGTGAAACTGCTTAATCAGGCCCGCCGTGACGAGCACGCTGCGAGAAGCGGGGTCGAGGAGGTCAGCTTGCAAGAAGCCGTAGCCGTCCGCGCTGATTTCCAGGAAGCCGCGGGCGAGGACCTGCCCTTCGGCCTCGGCCTGACGCTCCAGGATGGCGAGGGCCAGGGCGTCTTTTTTCAGCTTGCGGTAGTTCTCGATGCCCAGCCCGGCGGCAATCAGGTGCAGTTCGGGGAGAATCTTGTTCTGCAGCTCGTGGTAGGGCAGCGGGGCGCTGGGGGGCGGGGTCACTGCGGGGTGCCTCCCTGGGCGGTCACGCCGCCCTGCTGCGGATTGGTGCCGGCTTCGCTCGCGGGCGTCTCCGGACTGGCCCCGGCCCGCTTGGCCCAGTCGGCGAGGAAAGCGTCGAGGCCCGCTTGGGTGAGGGGATGCTTGATCATTGCCGTGAAGACCTTGTAGGGGATGGTCGCCACGTCCGCCCCGGCGAGCGCGGATTGCACGACGTGTTGCGGGTGACGAATGGAGGCCGCGAGCACTTTGGTGGGGATGTCGCCCAGCACGTAGGCTTCCTTGATTTGCCGAATCAGCTCGGTGCCGTCCCAACCGATGTCGTCGACCCGGCCCGCGAAGGGAGACACGTAGGTGGCCCCGGCGCGGGCGGCGAGAAGGGCCTGCGGGACCGAGAAACACAGGGTCACGTTCGTCTTGATGCCCTCATTCGTCAGGGTCTTGCAGGCTTGCAGCCCGGCGGGCGTGAGGGGCAGCTTGACCACGACGTGCTCGCTCCAGCCCGCGACCTCGCGGCCCTCCCGAATCATGCCCTCCGCGTCGAGGGCGGTGACTTCGGCGCTGATGGCCCCGCCGACAAGCCCGGCTATCTCCTGAATGACCTCCTTGAAGTCGCGCCCCGAAGCGGCCACCAGGCTGGGGTTGGTGGTCACGCCGGAAAGGACGCCCCAGGCGTGAATCTCACGGACCTCGTCGACGACGGCGGTATCGATAAAAAATTGCATGGTCAGCTCCTTTATAACGGGTGAAGGGAAGGGGGATGTTCGGCGGCGTGCTCCAGCGGGGCGAGGGAGTAGGGTGATTGTATCCCTGTGTATCACACCACGCTCACGCTCTGGTCAGCGTCGGGGGGCGGGCAGATTGACCCCGGCCATGCTGCGCGCCTACCATGAGCGTCACTCCCTGCGGGGGGTGAGCAAGGCAAAACGAGGCGACCGCGAGGCCAGTACGCGGGTACAGAGGCCCTTTTCAGCGAGTCCGGGATGGTGCGAGCCGGGCTGAGGGCCGCCCCGCCGAACATCCCCTCCCGCGCCGGCGGAAGAACGGCCCCCCGTAGGCCCAGTAGACCCGCCCGGACCCCGCCCCCCGGCAGAGGGCTTAAAAGAGGCCGCTTTTCCTCTCACGAGCGGCGAAGTTGGGTGGTACCACGCGTAAGAGTTGTCCCCGGCGCGTCCCAGCAGCCTAAGAGCTGGGGCGCGCCGTGCCGATTGTTTTCACAAGGAGTCTCCATGACAACCACCGAATCCCAACCCACGACCTCTCCCCTCTTCGAGCCGGTTCCCTCGCAGCCCCGCTTCCGCGAGTTGGAAGCCGGGGTGCTGGAGCGCTGGCAGCGCGAGCGCATCTTCGAACGCACCCAGGAGCGCCGCGAGGGCCAGCCGGAGTTCGTCTTTTATGAGGGGCCGCCCACCGCGAACGGCAAGCCCGCGCTGCACCACGTTCTCGCGCGGTCGTTCAAGGACCTCTTTCCGCGCTACAAGGTCATGCAGGGCTACCATGTCACCCGCAAGGGCGGCTGGGACACCCACGGCCTTCCGGTCGAAATCAGCGTGGAAAAGAAGCTGGGTTGGCTGGGCCGCAACCACGGGGCGAGCCGCGAGGAGGTCGAGGCCTTTACTGAGTTGTGCCGCGCGTCGGTTTGGGAGACCATTCAGGACTGGAACACCTTCACCGAGCGCCTGGGCTACTGGGTGGACCTCTCGGACCCGTATATCACGTACCAGAACCGCTACATCGAGAGCGTGTGGAACCTCTTGAAGCGCCTGCATGCGAAGGGCCTCCTCGCGCAGGATTACAAGGTGGTGCCCCTCTCGCCGCGCATCTCGACCACGCTCTCGAAGGCCGAGCTGGGCGAGGTGGACAGCTACCGCATGGTGGATGACCCCAGCGTATACGTGCGCTTTCCGGTGATTTGGGAGACGTTGCCGGAGCGGGCGCGGGCGGCGCTAGGAGTCCTCGGCGAGGAGGACCGAAAGGGCCTCGCGCTCGTCGTGTGGACCACGACCCCCTGGACGCTGCCGAGCAACACGCTCGCGGCGGTGAATGCGGACCTTACCTACGTGGTCGCGCGGGCTGAGGGAAGGGGTGGCCCCATCATCGTGGCGGCGGAGGCGGTCGAGCGCCTCAGCGGGCTGCAGAAGAACGCCGCGCCGCTGGAGGTGCTCGCCTCCTTTCCTGGCCGCGACCTGGAGGGGGTGGAGTACGAGCCTCCCTTTCCGGAGGTGGCCACCGAGCTGGGCGTCCTGAGGGAGCTGCACGAGCGGAACGCGGAGGGCCGCCCGGTGATGCACTTTGTCACGCTGGCCGATTTCGTCTCGGCGGCGGACGGCTCCGGCGTGGCGCACGAGGCCCCGGCGTACGGGGCAGAGGACCTCGAACTCGCCCGCAAATACGGGGTGCCGCTGATGTTCGGGGTGGACGACCACGGCATCTTGCAGGTGACGGGCGAGCGCGGCAAGTTCTTCAAGGACGCGGACAAGGGGTTGATGGCGGACCTGAAGGCGCGGGGGCTGATGTTCCACGCGGGTACCCTGCGCCACCGCTACCCTTTCCACGACCGCACGGGCGACCCCATTCTCTACTTCGCCAAAAAGGGCTGGTACATCCGCACGAACTCGGTCGCGGAGCGGATGCTGGAGACGAACGAGCACATCAACTGGGTGCCGCCGGGCATCAAGCACGGCAGATTCGGCAACTGGCTGGAGGGCAATGTCGACTGGGCCATCTCCCGCGAGCGCTACTGGGGCACGCCGCTGCCGTTTTGGATGTCGGAAGACGGCGACCTGCGGGTGGTCGGCAGCGTGGCGGAACTTTCGGAGCTGACGGGGCGCGACCTCTCTGGGCTGGACCTGCACCGGCCCCACATCGACGACGTGACCTTTGAGCTGGAGGGCAAGACGTACCGCCGGGTGCCGGAGGTGCTCGACGTGTGGTTTGACTCCGGCGCGATGCCCTACGCGCAGTGGGGCTTACTCACCGACGAGACGGGCGAGCGGGCGCTGCCGGGGACGGAAGCCAACAAGGCGCAGTTCGAGCGGCACTTTCCCGCCGACTTCATCTGCGAGGCGATCGACCAGACCCGCGGCTGGTTTTATTCCCTGCACGCCATCGCCACGATGCTCTACGACCAGCCCGCCTACCGGAACGTGATTTGCCTGGGGCACATCGTCGACGAGCACGGGGCCAAGATGAGCAAGAGCAAGGGCAACGTGGTCGAGCCGCTGCCGCTCTTTGACCGCTACGGGGCGGACTCGGTGCGCTGGTACATGTTCATGGCGTCGGACCCCGGCGACCAGAAACGTTTTTCTGAGCGGCTGGTCGCCGAGGCGCAGCGCTCTTACGTGAACACGCTGTGGAACGTCTACGCCTTTTTCGTGCTGTACGCGAACCTCGACCGCCCCCGGCTGGAGGACGCGCCCGCCGTCTCGGAGCGCCCGGAGATGGACCGCTGGCTCCTCGCCCGGCTGGAGGAGACGGTGCGGGACGTGACGGCGAGCCTCGACGCTTTTGATGCGAGGGGCGGGGGCCGGGCGCTGGAGCGCTTCGTGGGGGAGCTGAGCAACTGGTACGTGCGGCGGAGCCGCTCGCGCTTCTGGGGCGAGGGAGGGCAGGTTGACCTGAGCGCTTACGCCACCCTGCATGAGGCCCTGCTGACGGTCTCGCAGCTCACGGCACCCTTCACGCCCTTCCTGGCCGAGGCGATGTACGGCAACCTCACGCGGGGGCAGGGGGCCGAGAGCGTGCACCTCACCCGCTGGCCGCAGGTGCGCGAGGAGCGGCTGGATGAGCGCCTGACTTCGGAGATGGCCGCCGTCATCAAAGTGGTCGAGCTGGGCCGGGCGGTGCGCGGGACGCATAACCTCAAGACCCGGCAGCCGCTGGCGAGCGCGACCGTGCGGGCGGGGTCGCCAGAGCGGACCGAGGCCCTGCGCCGCTTCCAGGCGCAAATCATGGAGGAGCTGAACGTCAAGTCGCTGACCTTCCTGGAGGGCGTGACCGACCTGGTGACCTACAGCCTGCGCCCGAACCTCCCGGTGCTCGGCAAGGTGTACGGCAAGGCCCTCCCTGCGGTGCGGGCGGCGCTCGCAGCGGCAGACGCGGCGGCGGTGGCCCGCGCGGTGCAGGCCGGGGAGAGCTTCACGGTGGAGGCGGACGGCCAGAGCTTCACGCTGATGCCAGAGCAGGTCCTCGTGGACGCGAAAGCCCCGGAGGGCGTTGCCGCCGCCGAGGACGCTGGGTTTCTCGTCGCCTTTGACACCACGCTGACCCGTGAGCTGGTCCTGGAGGGCCTCGCCCGCGACCTCGTGCGCGGCATTCAGGAGGCGCGGAAGGCGGCGGGCTTCGAGGTGCAAGACCGCATCCGCCTCGCGCTGGCGCTGGAGGGAGATGCCCGCGAGGCCGCCGAAGTGTGGCGCGACTTTATCGCTGGGGAGGTGTTGGCTGAGGAACTGACCTTCGGCGCGGGCGAGGGGGGCTTCGCGGCGGAGGTGGAGGGGGGCACGGCGTACCTCACGCGGGGTTGAGGGGATGAAGGGGAGGGGGGCGGGCTTTGCGGGTCTGCCCCCCTCCCGCCCTTTACCGGGCTGGAGCCTGGGCCTCAGCAACGCTGTACATGATGGGGGCGGTCAGGAGGAACCCTATGCCCTACCGCAGCATTGCCGACCTGCCCGCGGCCCAGGTGGACCAGTACACCGAGCACCAGAAGGAAGCTTTTCTCAAGGCGTTCAATCGCGCCCTGGAGGAATACGGAGACGAGCACCGCGCGTTCGCCGTCGCCCATACGGCGGCGAAAAACGCGGGCGGGGAAGAGCGGCGCGGGGGCAAGGGCAAGGGCTGAAGCTGCCGGGGGCCAGCCGTGGTCTAGCCACAGGCCGACTTTACCCCCGGCGCGGGCGCGGGCCTACGCCAGCACGGGCCGCGCCATCAGCCCGTAGGTGCCGGGGCCGACGTGGGCACCGATGACCGGGCCGAGGAGTTGCAGGCGGCCCCGGACCACGTTCAGGCGGCTGGCCTGCACCGCCCCGCGCAGCTCGGCGATGCGGGCGGGGTCACGCCCCGCGTGGCCGATGGTGACGGCGACGGGTTCGCGCCCGAAGTGCGCTTCGAGCTGCGCGAGGATGTCCCCGGTCGCCTGCGCCCCCCGCACTCGGCGCACGGGCTTCAGGCGTCCGGCATCAAAGCGCAGCACGGGCCGCACTCCCAGCATGTTGCCGATGAACTCCTGCGCCCGCGAAAGCCGCCCGCCCCGGCGCAGGTATTCCAGCGTGGGCACGGTGAACTCGGCCAACTGCTCCGCTTGCACGGCGGCGACGGCAGCTTTGGCCGCCGCGAGGTCGCCGCCCCGGTCGAGGGCCTCCCGCGCGGCGAGGGCAGCTTCGGCCAGGGGGATGGAGGCAAAGCCGCTGTCAAGGATATGGATACGGCCCTCCGCGCCGAGGGCCTGCGCGGCTTGCCGGGCGTGCGCGACGGTGGCCGAGAGGTGCCCGCTGATATGCAGGCTGAGAATGACGTCGTGGGTGGCGAGCAATTCGCGGTAGACCCGCTCGAAGGCGGCTTGGGGGGCGGGTTCGGTGCTCACCTGCCCGCCCGCACGTTGGTGGTCGTAGACCGCGTCGGGGTCGACTTCCTGCCAGTCGAGAAGGGTCCGCCCATTCATCAGGACCCGCAGGGGGACCAGGTGGAGGCCGAGCTGCCGGGCCGCATCGGGAGCAAGGTCGCAGGTGGAATCGGTGACGACGGCAAGCATGATGGGGGCAGCCTACGCCGGGGGGTCGCACAAGTTCGTCACAGGTGGCCCGCCCGCCTATACTCCGCAGGCGATGACGACTTCCCCTTCCCCCGACAAGATTGCCGTGCTGTGCCATACCGGGGCGGGCGGCTCCGGCGTGGTGGCGACCGAGCTGGGGCTGATGGTGGCCGCCGCCGGGCGCGAGGTGCACTTCGTGGGGTCGGCGGTGCCCTTTCGGCTGGCGGGCCAGCGCGGGCTGCGCGGGCCTTACTTTCACCAGGTGGGGGGCTTTGCCTACGCGCTGTTTGACCAGCCCTATCCGGAGCTGGCAGCCACGAACGCGCTCAGCGAGGTCATCTTGGAGCACGGGGTCAGCCTCACCCACGCGCACTACGCGATTCCGCACGCTTCGGCGGCCATCCACGCCCGTGAAATCACCGGGCGCAGCCGGGTGCTGACCACCCTGCACGGCACGGACGTGACCCTGGTGGGGGCCGAACCCGCTTTTCGGCACACCACCCGCCACGCCATCGAGCGCAGCGACCACGTGACGGCGGTGTCGCAGTTTCTGGCCGACCAGACCCGCGAGGTCTTCGGGGTCGAGCGCGAGATTGAAGTGATTCACAACTTCGTGGACGCCGAGCGTTTTGTGCGGGTCACCGACCCGGCCCTGCGTGCCCGCTTTGCCCACCCGGAAGAGGCACTGATGGTCCACATCAGCAACTTCAGGCCAGTCAAGCGGGTCGAGGACGTCGTGCAGGTCTTTGCGCGGGTGGCCTCGGAGATTCCCGCCCGGCTGCTGATGGTCGGAGACGGCCCAGAGCGGCCCCGCGCCTTTGAACTCGCGGGGCAACTCGGCGTCATCGGGCGCACCCACTTCCTGGGGTCCTTTCCCGACGTGGAGGGGGTGCTGGGCATCAGCGACCTGTTCTTGCTGCCCAGCAGCAACGAGAGCTTCGGCCTCGCCGCGCTGGAGGCCATGAGCTGCGAGGTCCCGGTGGTCGCGGCCCGTGCGGGCGGGGTGCCGGAGGTCGTCGAGGACGGCGTGACGGGCTTCCTCGCCCCGGTCGGCGACGTGGACGCGATGGCAGACGCGGCCCTGCGGATTTTGCGCGACCCGCTCCTCTACCGCCGCCTGGGGCAAGCTGCGCGGCAAGCAGCCCTCACCCGCTTCCACCCACAGCGCATCGTGCCCCAGTATCTCCGCGCTTACACCCGGACGGTGCAGGGCTGACGGCGGGGGGCCTGTGCCCCCTCCTTTGGATGGCTGCAAGTGAATATTTTCACGATAAACCAGGTCGTGAAATATTTATTTCCTATGAGGATATGGGCGTAACCGCTCAGCGACCGAGTTCGAGGGTGACGCGGGCCACGCCGTCTTTGAAGGGGGCGATGCGGACGGCCCGCCCCACCTCGACCTCAAAGGCGTTCCAGCCGCGCACGAGGCTGACGGCGTAGCCGCGGCTGGCCTGCACGTCGACGTCACCGCTGACCCACACCACAAAAAGGGTGCCGCGCTCGGTGTCGAGGGTGACCTCGCGTAGGGGTTCGCTCGCGTCGCGCTGGCCGCTGCGGTTGAGGTCGCGGTAGGTGAAGAACTTGAGTTCGGCGGTCTGGGGCTGGGCGCTCACGCGCACGGGGTCGAGGACGCCCGGCCAGGCGACGTTGCGGGGGCTGAGGGCCGTCTGTGCCCGGAAGGTGGGCGGGGAGGTCGGAATCTCCAGACGGAAGGTGTTCCCCGTCACGGGCACGCTGACAAGTTCCTCCAGAGGCTGCCCTGCCGGAGAGACGGCCCAGCCGCTGACCCGCAGGTCGCTCGGCACGGTCCCGACCACAGTTCCCGTGACGGACAGGGCGGCAGCCGTCCCCAGCAACAGGGCAGCAAGGGCCAGGGCGCGAGCGTTCATGGCTTCAGTGTACGCGCGGGGCTGACGGCGATGTGACGCCGGGGGTGAGGACAACCGGAGGGGAGGGGAGGGGAGGGGAGCGGCGCGAGCGCACCCCTTCCCTCCCCTCCCCCGGTCCGGCGGCCCAAGCTTTAGGCGGTGACGTTCAGCGCCCGTTTGACCAGGTCGACGATTTCCGGCATGGTGTCGGCGACGGGCACGCCCGCGGCCTTGAAGGCGGCGAGCTTGCTCTCCGGGGTGCCGACGTTGCCCATGATGATGGCGCCCGCGTGGCCCATGCGCTTGCCCGCGGGGGCCGAGCGGCCCGAAATAAAGGCCACGACGGGCTTGTTCATGTTCTGCGCGATGTACTCGGCAGCAGCTTCCTCGTCCGCGCCGCCGATTTCGCCGATGACGACCACAGCGTCGGTGTCCGGGTCGGCCTCGAACATGGGGAGGACGTCCGCGAAGGTCGTGCCGATGACCGGGTCGCCGCCGATGCCGACGGTGGTCGAGGTACCCAGCCCCGCGTCGTTGAGGAGCTTGGCGGCCTCGTAGGTCAGGGTACCGGAGCGGCTAATCAGCCCGATGCGGCCCGGCTTCTCGTAGATGCGGTTGGGCATGATGCCGACCTTGCATTCGCCGTTGGTGACCAGGCCAGGGCAGTTGCCCCCGATGAGGCGCACGCCCGGCCCGCCCTGGGCGCGGCTTTTCTCGTCGAGCTGCTTGACCTCCTGCACGGCCCGCATCATGTCGACGGTGGGCACCCCTTCGGTAATCAGCACGATGAGGGGAATCCCGGCATGCGCGGCTTCAAGCACGGCGTCGGCGGCCCCGGCGGGGGGCACAAAGATGATGGAGACGTTCGCGCCCGTCGCGGATTTCGCTTCCTCGACCGAGTTGTAAATTGGCCAGCCCTCGAACTCGGTGCCGCCCTTGCCGGGGGTCACGCCCGCGACGACCTGGGTGCCGAAATCGCGCATGGCGCGGGAATGCGAAGCGCCTTCGCGTCCGGTCATGCCCTGCACGATGACCTTGCTGTTTTTGTCCACGAGGATGCCCATTACTTGTTCGCCTCCTTGGCGGCCTCGTCGGCGGCCTCGAACATGGTGGGGTACATCTGGATGAGGGGGCTATTCACCTGCGCGAGCAGGCTCCGCGCCTCTTCCTCGGCGGTCCCGGCGATCCGCATGCGCACCGGCTTGGTCAGGATGCCCTCTTCGAGGGCCTGAATGACGCCCTTGGCGACCTCGTCGGCGCGGGTGATGCCGCCGAAGATGTTGATGAAGATTGCTTTGACGTCGGGGTCTTTGGAGACCAGCTTGACCGCATTGTAGACGATGTCGGCCTTCGCGCCGCCGCCGATGTCGAGGAAGTTGGCGGGCTTGGCCCCGGCGCGGTTGACCACGTCCAGGGAGGTCATCACGATGCCCGCGCCGTTGCCCAGCACGCCCACGTTGCCGTCAAGCTTGACGTAGGCAAAGCCGTACTTGCTGGCTTCGATTTCGAGGGGGTGCTCGGCTTCCAGCTCGCGCCACTCGGCGAGGTCCTTGTGGCGATACATCGCGTTGTCGTCAATCTCGAACTTGGTGTCGAGGGCAATCGGCGTACCGTCCGCGTCCACAAAGAGGGGGTTAATCTCGACAAGCACGGCGTCCATCTTCAGGGCCGCTTCGCTCATCTTGACCATCATGTCGGCAATCTTGTTCAGGTTGCCCTTAAAGCCCGCCTTGATGGCGACCGCCCGCGCCTCAAAAGGACGCAGGCCCGTCACGGGGTCGACGCGGTGCTTGATGATTTTTTCGGGGGTGGCTTCGGCGACCTCTTCAATCTCCATGCCGCCTTCCGCCGAGGCCATCAGCGTGTAGCTCTGGACATTGCGGTCGACAATCATGCCGACGTAGTACTCGGTTCCGGCATCGATATCGACGGCCTTGGTCACGAGGACCTTTTTGACGGTGAGGCCCTTGATGTCCATCCCCAGGATTTTCTCGCCGTTTTCAAAGGCCTTGTCGATGTCGGGGCTGAACTTCACGCCGCCCGCCTTGCCGCGGCCCCCGACGTGCACCTGCGCTTTGACGACGACGGGCTGCCCGTACTCGCGGGCGATTTGCCGCACCTCGTCGGGCGTGTAGGCGACCTTGCCTTCCTGCACGTTTACGCCGAAGCGGCGCAGCAGTTCCTTGCCCTGATACTCGTGAAGTTTCACGACGCTGTTCCTCCTTGGGGTGGTTGCGGCCATGGGTGGCCTGTCTTTTGTCCCGGTCACGGAGTATAAGCCGCCTCACGGTGACTCCGGCACCTTGTCCCCGTAGGGGGGACAGCTCCCCCCACGCCTTGTGTTACGGTGCCCGCCGATGACAACACTGGAGCAACTGAGGGCGGCGCTGAGGCAGGCCGGGGTGGATGCCCTGTGGGTGAGCGACCCGGCGAACGTGCGAGCGGTGAGCGGCTTTTCGAGCGGCAAGGACGGCAAGGTGCTTGTGACCGGGACGGAGGCGGTGCTGTATACCGACGGGCGGTACACGGTGCAGGCGCAGGAAGAATCGCGCCTAGAGACGTCCATCGCCCGGCCCCCGGAGACTTACCGGGACGCGGCGGCGCGGGTAAGGGGCCTGCGCGTGGGCTTCGAGGCCGAGCATCTGACGGTCGCGGGCCTGGAAGACCTGCGGGCGCACTGGGAGGCTGAGCTGGTGCCCACCCGCGGGCTGGTCGAAGCGCTGCGGCGGGTCAAGACGCCGCAGGAGGTGGAGGCGATTCGGGAAGCGCAGGCGCTGGCCGACCGGGTGTATGCAGCGGTGCGCCCCATGGTTCGGGCGGGGGTGCGCGAACTCGACGTGGCGCTCGAACTGGAAACCGGATTGCGCCGGGCCGGGGCGGAGGTGGCTTTTGACGTCATCGTCGCGAGCGGGCCGCGGGGGGCGATGCCGCACGGGGTGGCCAGCGACAAGGTCATTGAGGAGGGTGAGCTGGTCACGATTGACTTTGGGGCGCGGGTGCGCGGCTACCACTCGGACATGACGCGGACCCTGGCGGTGGGCCGCCCCTCGGACGAGCTTCGCCGGGTGTATGGAGCGGTGCTGGAGGCGGAGGAAGCTGCCGTCGCCGCCGTGGGGCCGGGGGTACGGGCGGCGGACCTCGACGCGCTGGCGCGGGGCATTCTGGAGCGGCACGGCCTCGCGGCGGCGTTCGCGCATTCGCTGGGGCACGGGGTGGGCCTGAACATCCACGAGGGGCCGGGGCTGCGCGGCACGAGCGAGGACGTGCTGGAACCCGGCATGGTGGTCACAATTGAGCCGGGCGCATATCTGCCGGGATTGGGGGGCGTCCGCATCGAGGACCTCGTGCTCGTCACGGAAAGGGGCCATGAGGTGCTGAGCCGGGCGGCCAAGGAGGCGCTGCCGGAGTAGGCCGCTTGCCGGGACAGCGGGTGTTAGAATCTGCGCCGGGTTTCACCCCCACAGAGAGAGGAGTTTCAAATGACCATGGAAACCGCACTGCTCACGCTGGACACCATCGCCAAATACCTGCGCGACAAGGAAGTTCAGCTCGACATCGAAGAACAGGGGGGGCAGCGCTTCATCCGCATGGGCTGGCGCTTCGAGATGGGGGACGCCGCCGTGCTGGTGTCCGTCAATGACGGCCCCAACAACACCAGCCGCCTGGAAATCACCTGCGTGACCCAGAAGAACTACGCGGACCGCCGTCAGGAAGTCATGAGCATGCTCAATGACCGCAACCGCGAGCGGGCTTTCTCGCGCTCTATCGACGCTGAGGGCAATGTCTGGCTGGAGTACGTGGGCTTTTACCCCACCCTCGCCGAAATGCCCCAAGAAACCTTTGACACCCTGTTCGGCGGCGTCCTGGTGCACTTCCAGGATGACTATGCCGCCCTGGAAGGCTACCAGCCGCAGGGCATGCAGGTGCAGCAGCCCCAGGCGTAAGGGGCGGGGGTGGGGGATTCCTCGCCCCTCTTTCTACGGGACATAAGTGATATATTTCACTATAAGCCTGGCTCGTGAAGGAGTTCTCCGTCAGGGGGACGCTGGTGGCGTGGGAAGCCAGTATGCTGCGGGCGATGAATCTCGCGCCCTACATCGACCATACGCTGCTCAAGGCCACCGCGACCCCGGATGACATCCGGCGACTGTGTGCCGAGGCCCGCGACTACCGCTTTGCGGCGGTGTGCGTGAATCCCGTCTATGTGCCGCTGGCTGCCGCCGAACTCGCCGGGTCGGGGGTCAAGGTCGCGACCGTCTGCGGGTTTCCGCTGGGGGCCACCCTGCCGGATCAAAAGGCCGCCGAAGCCCGCCTCAGCGTGGAGGCCGGGGCGGACGAGGTGGACATGGTGATTCACATCGGCGCGGCCCTCGCCGGGGACTGGGAGGCCGTCGAAGCCGACGTGCGGGCCGTGCGGGAGGCGACGGCGGGCCGGGTGCTCAAGGTCATCATCGAGACGTGCTTCCTCCAGGAGGAGCAAAAGCGCCGGGCGACCGAAGCCGCCGTTGCGGGCGGCGCAGACTTCGTCAAGACGAGCACGGGCTTTGGCACGGGCGGCGCGACGGTAGAAGACGTGCGGCTGATGGCGGAGGTCATCGCGGGCCGGGCGCAGATTAAGGCGGCGGGCGGCGTCCGCACCCCGGAGGAGGCGCGGGCGATGATTGCCGCAGGCGCGACCCGCCTGGGCACGTCGGGCGGCGTGGGCCTGGTGCGGGGCGGGGAGAACGGCTCTGGCTACTGAGGCTCCCGCGGTCATCCTGGCTTCCGGCAGCCCGCGCCGCCGCGACCTGCTGACGAACCTCGGTGTCGCCTTCTGGGTCGTCGTGAGCGGTGAGGACGAGGCGAGCGACGAGCGTGACCCCGCCCGCCTCGCCCGGAGCCTCGCCCGGCAAAAGGCCGCGGCGGTGGCCCGGCAGCACCCCGGCGCGGTGGTGGTCGGGGCCGATACGGTGGTCGCGCTGGGGGAAGGGCTGCTGGGCAAGCCGCGGGACGAGGCCGAAAACCGCGCCTTTCTGCGGCGGCTGGCGGGCCAGACTCACCAGGTTTACACCGGGGTCAGCGTCTTCGCCCCGAATGGCGAGGAAAGCGGCGTCGAGCGCACCGACGTCACCTTCCGGCCCCTGTCGGACGCCGAGATTGCCCACTACGCCGCGACGGGCGAGGGGCTAGACAAGGCGGGGGGCTACGGCATCCAGGGGGTGGGGATGGCCCTCGTCGCCCGAATCGAGGGCGACTATTCCAACGTGGTCGGCTTTCCGCTGGGGCTGGTCATTCGGCTGCTGCGGGCGGCGGGGGTGCGGGTCTGGGCGTAGGGCTTGTGGCGGGCAGCTTGTCGCTCGTGGAGAAAAGGAGGAAGGTAGGGAACGTTCCGGGACGTTTCCCCACCTCGCCTCTCCTGGCCCCACGCCAGGGGCTACACGCTGGCGGCGGCCTCCGCTTCGACCCGCGTTTCCACGACCACTTCGCTGTTGAGGCTGGCCGCGACCGAGCAGTACTTCTCGTGGCTGAGGTGCGCGGCGCGCTCCAGCGCTTCGGGGGTGAGGCCCTCGCCACCGGCGATGTGGCGCACGACGATGCGGGTGTAGCGCCGGGGATGTTCGTCGGCCCGCTCACCCTCCACCTCGATGCGGTAGCTCGTGAGCTTGATGCGCTTTTTGCCCATGACCTGCACGACGTCGTAGGCGGTGCAGGTGGCCAAAGCCCCCAGGAGGGCCTCCATGGGCGAAACCCCGATTTTGGTGGCGCTGTTGTCGATGAGGAGTTGATGCCCGCTTTCGCTCACGCCGACGTAGCGCTGTTCGCCCAGCCAGGTCACCTGCAAGGTCTTGAGGCTCATGGCCCTAGCTTAGAGCATGGGAAGCGGTGCCCGGCGGCCTTCCTCAGGCTTGGTGGAGACGCGCTGGTGGCCGGCAAGACCGCTGAGGGCAGCCTCTAGGACAGCGGTTCCAGCGCCGCCTCGCCGCCGAGCTGGGGGAGGAACTCGTCGTCGTCCTCCTCCGGCGGGGGGAGGCAGACCTCAAAGGTCGCGCCGCCCCCTGGCGTGTCCTGGACGGAGATGCGGCCCCCGTGCGAGTTGACCACTTGCTGGGCGATGGTCAGCCCCAGGCCCGTGGACCCGGCCTCCTTGCCGCGGTAGAACTTGTCGAAGATACGCGGCTTGACGGCGTCGGGCACGCCGGGGCCGTGGTCGATGACCCGCACGCAGACCTCGCCGCCCCGCCGCTGCTCGGCTTCGATGTGCACGAGGTCGGGCGTGCCGCAGACCCGAATGGCGTTGCTGACGAGGTTGACAAAGACCTGGGTCAGCCGCCCTGGGTCGCCGACAATCTCAATATCGGGAGCGTTCACCCGCACCCCGTAGTCACGCCCGACCTGCCGCAGCAGGTTGCCGAGATTGACGAAGTGCATCTCGATGCCCTGCACGAGTTCGCCCCGCGAGAGTTGCAGCAGGTCGTTGACGAGGCGGGTCATGTTCTCGGCGACCCGGTGCGCGTCTTGCAGGGTCTGCGAGCCACCAACCTCGCGCTCGGCGCGGCGCAAGTAGCCCAGCAGGGCGGTCAGGGGGGTTCGCAGCTCGTGGCTGGTTTCGGCCAAAAAGGTCTTTTGCAGGTTGAGGGCCTCTTCGAGCTGCTTGGCCTGGGTCTCTAAGCGCTGGCGCTGCCCTTCGGCGATGGCCCGCAGCCGCTCGACTTCTTTCAGACGGGCTTGCAGCGAGAGGTTGAGTTCGCGGACCTCCTGTTCGGCCCGCTCGCGGCGGTCGCGGGCGTCGGCTTCAGCGATGGCCCGCCGCACGCTGGGGGCGAGGCGCTCCAGGCGCTGCTTGAGGATGTAGTCGGTCACCCCCTCGCGCAGGGTGTCGACCGCCGTTTCCTCGCCCATCGCGCCCGTCACGATGATGAAGGGGAGGAAAGGCCGCCGGGCGTGCGCGGCGCGGAAAGCCGAGAGGCCGTCGTAGCCGGGCAGGGCGAAGTCACTGAGCACGAGGTGGGGGCGGTGCGCGTCGAGGGCAGCCAGGAAGCCCGCCTCGTCCTCGACGCGCAGGACGTCGACCGGCCAGGGCAGGTCTTCGAGGTGCATCAAGACGAGTTCGTGGTCGAGTTCGTTGTCTTCGAGGTGCAGCAGCCGCAGGGGTTGGCCCGGTTCGGGCAGGGCGTACTCGCCCGCGCCGCTCATGCGGCGTCCTCCCCAGCGCGGCCCCGCAGCGGCAGGGTGACGTGAAAGGCGGCCCCCTCGCCGAGCACCGACTCGGCCCGGACGCGGCCCCCGTGACGGGCCACGATGCGCCGGACATTGGCCAGGCCGATGCCGGTGCCCTCGAACTCCTCGGCGCGGTGCAGACGTTGAAACACGCCAAACAGTTTATCCGCGTAGCGGGGGTCAAAGCCTACCCCGTTGTCGCGCACGGTCACGGTGACCTCCTCGCCTTCTGGAGCGGCGCTCACCACGATGCGGGCTGGCTCGCGGGTGCGCGAGTACTTCAGCGCATTGGAAAGCAGGTTGGTAAAGACCTGCCCCAGCAGCGCGGCGTCTCCTTCGACAGTGGGCAGCTCGCCGAGTTCGAACTCGACCGCGCGGCCCGCCCGGTCAGGTTCAAGGTCCTGCCAGGCTTCGCGCACGACCGCGCCGAGGTCGACCGGCCCCCGGCGCAGTTCCTGGCGGCCCATCCGCGAGAACTCCAGCAGGTCGTCAATGAGCTGGCTCATGCGCCCCGCCGCGTCGGTAATCACGCCGAGGTAGCGCTCGCCCTTGGGGGACAGTCCCCCGGAGCCGGAGGCGTCCTTGCGCAGCAGGTCTCCGAAGCCCACGATGTGCCGCAGCGGGGTCCGCAGGTCGTGGCTGACCGAGTAGGAAAAGGCTTCTAGCTCGCGGTTGGCGTCTTGCAGTTCCAGGGTGCGCTGTTGCACCCGCTCTTCCAGCGACTGGTTGAGGGCCTGCAAGTCGGCGTGCGCCTCTTCGGCTTCCAGCCGCAGGGCGTCGTTGTCGAGGGCGGTGGCAAAGCGCTGGGCGAGTTCGGCGGCGAGGTCGTGGTCGCGGTCGCTGGGGGGGTGGCGGTAGGTCAGGCCCAGGACGCCGCGCGGCGCTCCGTCGCGGCCCAGCAGGGGATAGAAGACGGCTCCGGTCGCGCCCACCTCGTACAGCAGCGGGGTGGTCCCAGCGTCGAGGTGCAGGGGCTGCTCGGCCCCGGTGACCCGCTGCAAAGCCCGCACCATGGCCGCCTGGACGTCCGGGCTGAGGCGCTCCGGTGCCCAGCGGGAGGCGGCGAGCAGCCGCAGCTCTGGCGCAGCGGTCCACAGGCCCGCGCTTTCGGCGAGCCGGGCCGTCATCAGGTCGAGGGCGGCGCGGTAGTTCTCGGCGCGGGAGGCGAGGGGGTCGTCCGCCCGCGCCGAAAGGTATTCGGAAACCGTGGCGAGCAAGCGGGCCGCCGCTTCGGCGTACACCTGGTCGTCGACGTCGGTACTGGTGCCCACCCACTCGGACCCCGCCGCGTCCCCCAGCGGCAGCGCCCGCGTCACGAAGGTGCGGTAGCGCCCCTCCTTGCCCAGCAAGCGGTGCTCGGCCTCAAAGGGCCGCCGCGCCCGCAGGGCCTCTTGCCAGCGCAGCAGGTACTCGGCGCGGTCTTCGGGGTGCAGCAGGCTGGCAAAGGGCTGGGAGGCCCGCTCTGGCCCCACGTATTCTGTCCAGCGGCGGTTGAAGTAGCTGACCGCACCCGCAGCGTCACTGAGCCACACAATCTGCGGCACCCCCTCCAGCACCCCCCGGTAGCGGGCCTCGTCCCGCTGGGCGCGGCGCTCGGCTTCCAGGCGGTCGTGGATGTCGGTCGCGGAAGCCACCCACTCGCTGACCTCGCCCGCCTCGTTGCGAATGGGCGCAATCCTCACAACGAACCAGCGCGGCGGACCGCCCTCCGCCAGGCTCAGCCGCACCTCACCCTCGGCCTGAGTGCCTTCGCGCGTGGCCCGCGCCCACATCTGCGCGTAGGCAGCGCGGTCTTCGGGGTACACCCGGCTTTCCAGGGGCGCTCCCTGGAGGCGCTCGCGGTACCCGGCATTGACGTAGGTGACCTGCCCGGCGGGGTCACTGACGAGCAGCATGTGCGGAATCGCGTCGAGAATCGCCCGCGAGCGCTGTTCTTCGGCCTGGCGTGCTCGCTCGGCTTCCACCCGCTCGGAAACGTCACGGATGACCTCCAGCAGGCCCAAGCTCTCGCCGTTTGGCCCCACCACGGCGCTGCGCTGCGCCTCGCCCGCAAAGACGCTGCCGTCTTTGCGGCGGTAGGGGGTGGTAATCAAGTCGAAGGTGGCGCGGCCCTCCAAGCGGCGGTCGAGGTGCAGCCGCCCCAGGCTCTCGCCGCGCAGCTCGTCCGCGCTGTAGCCGAACTGCCGCTCCAGCGCCCGGTTGACCCGCAGCACTCGGCCTTCCCCGTCGGTAAAGACCGCCGCGTCGAGGATGGCGTGAAAGATGGCCTCGAACTCGGCCTGCGATTGCTGAAGCTGCGTGCGCGACCAGGCCAGCGACGATAGGGCTTCTTCGGCCCGCCGCCGCGCCCGCACCTGCGCTTCCATCAGCAGGTAGGTGAGGCCCGCGATGAGCATTCCCGCGAGCAGCACCAGGGCGGGCACCCAGACCGCCGCATCGCGCCCGAAGCTGGCGGGTGCCCGCAGGGTCTGGGTCCAGACGCCGCCCACCCGTTCGTAGCGCACCTGCTGCTCAAAGGCGGCCCGGACCGGGCGGTCACTGGTGGCCCGCTCGCCGCCCACCACCTCACCGCCCAGCCGGGTTTCGACCGCCACTCCCGGCAGCGCCCCGGCGGGCCGCAGCGCCCGCAGCAGCGACGTGCTGTCGAGGGCGAGGTAAATCACGCCCCGGAAGCGGTCGGTGTCCCCGACGGGAGCAAAGAGCAACAGGCCGTCGAGCGGTTGACCGTCCGGACCCCGCTGCGCCAGCTTGAGCGGACAACTGGCCTGCACGTCCTGCCGCTCCCGCGCCCGCAAGATGGCCTCGCGGCGGCAGCGCTCGGTCATCATGTCAAAGCCCAGGACCTGGCGGTTGATGGCGTTCAGGGGCGCGATGCGCTCAATCACGGCCTGGGGCCGCCCCGAAGGGGGTTCGCGCCAGCGGCTAAAGCCCACGGCCAAGACGCCGGGAAAGCGCTGGGGCAGGTTGAGGCTGTCCAGGTAGGCGCTGAAGTCGGCCTGAGAGGGTTCACGCTCCACCCGCCAAAAGGACCGGGTGGCCCGCAGCAGGGTCTCGTACTCGTTGAGGCGGTCGCGCAGGGTCGCGGCGTGGGCACCGACCTCGCGCTCAAACCGCGCCCGCTGCTGCTCCTGCACGAAGCGGTGCAGCAGGGCCGCCGCAAAGACGCTGAGCAGCAGCACAAGCGCAAAGGCCGCCAGCGGCCAGCGGCGGTCGGGGGGCCGGACGGTCATGGGCGCTCCTGCGGGCTGCCCTGCTGCGCCGCCTCAAAAAAGACGGAGACGGGCACGTCTGCCCCCGTCCAGGCGAGAAAGGCGAGCCGCGCCTGATGGGCGAGCATCGACAGGCCGTTTTCGGCGCGGACCCCGGCGGCGCGGGCTTCGCGCAGCAGCCGCGTCTCGCGGGGCTGGTAGACCATGTCGTACACCAGCGCCCCGGCGGGCAGGCGCGAGAAGTCCAAGCCGGGCAGAGGGGTTTCTGCTGGGCGGGAGAGGCCCGCGCTGGAGGCATTGACGAGCAGCCCGACCTGCTCCCAGGGCACGTCCCCGGCGACCTGCGCCCTGCCGCCCAGCTCGCGCACAAGCGCTTCAGCGCGGGCCAGGGTGCGGTTGACGACCCGCACGTCGCGGCCCTGCGAACGCAGCGCCCACACCGCGGCCCGTGCCGCGCCGCCCGCCCCCAGCACGACGGTGAGGCCAGCGTGGGGAGCGGGGGCCTGCGCACCCTCCAGCGCGGCAAGCAGCCCCGGCGCGTCGGTATTCTCGCCGATGAGCTGACCGTCCCGGTGCAGCACCGTGTTCACGGCCCCGGTTGCTCGCGCCGCCGCCGTCAGGGCGTCCAGCAAGGGCAGGGCCGCTTCCTTGTGTGGCAGGCTGAGGTTGGCTCCCAGCACGCCGGGCTGCCGCAGCCGCGCCAAGGCGGCGGGCAACTCCGGGGGGGGCACGCGCACCGCCTCGTAGGTGCCGCTCAGCCCGGCGTGGGCAAAAGCGGCCCGGTGCATGGCGGGCGAGCGCGAGTGGGCGGCGGGGTCCGCGTAGAGGTAGGCCCGCCGGGGCACGCTGGGGCCAGGGCCGGGAGGAAGGTCGGGGACGCCGGAGGTCACGCGGCCCAGTGTACTGTTCGCCCCGCCGGGCTTCTGCTGAGAAACAGGCTGAGAAACCTGCCAGAAAACGATTGTGCTCCGCCCCACGTCCGGGGAGGGGCCGGGGTCAGACAATGGGGAGGTCCGAGATGCCGACTTCCCCTTTCGACTCCCGCCAGCCCGCTCTGGGGGGAGAGTGCGCCCTGTGGCGGCGCACCCACACCAGGAGCTGATTTGACAGAACGTATTCCCGGTTCATCCACCCCTGTGGGGGGAGCGTCCACGACCGCCACTCTGCGGCTAGAAAACCAGCGCGAGGCGTACGCCCTGTTGGGGGCGGGCGACGCCAACTTGCGGCGGATGCGCGAGCTGACGCCCGCCAAAATCATCGCGCGGGGCGAGACGGTCACCATCACGGGGGAAACGCCCGAAGTCGTGCAGGCCGCCGAGCGCATGGTCCGTGACGCCCTCGACGTGGTGCGGGCGGGCGGCGAACTGACCCCAGAGAGCCTGCTGCGCAGCGCTCGCCTCAGCGGGGAGGGCCGCAGCCTCGCCCAGGAAACGCAGGTCACGGGCCTGAGCTTGCCGCGCGGTCTCAAGGCCAAGACGCCGGGGCAAAAGGCGTATCTCGAAAAAATCGAAGCCTCTGACATCACCTTCGGGGTAGGACCTGCCGGAACGGGCAAGACCTACCTCGCCGTGGCGATGGCGGTGCAGGCCCTCAAAGCGAAAAAGGTCAAGCGCATCATCCTGACCCGCCCGGCGGTTGAGGCCGGAGAGCGGCTGGGCTTCTTGCCCGGCGACCTGCAGGCCAAGATTGACCCCTACCTGCGGCCCCTCTACGACGCGCTGTATGACATGCTCGACCAGGAGAAGTTCGAGTCCTACCTGACGAGCGGAGTGATTGAAGTCGCGCCGCTGGCGTTTATGCGGGGCCGGGCGCAACCCCTGACGAGCAAGGTCTTGACCCCGCTGGGCTGGCGCGAGATGGGCAGCCTGGAGGTGGGCGACCACGTGACCGGTTCGGATGGACGGCCCACCCGCGTGCTCGGCGTGTACCCGCAGGGCGAAAAGGACACCTACCGGGTGACCTTCAGCGACGGCTCCAGCGTCGAGTGCTGTGAAGAACACCTCTGGACCGTCCGCACCGCCTCCGACAAGCGGCGCGGGAAGCCGGGGCGGGTGCTGGAAACCCGCGAGATGATGGGCAACCTGAAGGCCGCCCACCAGTACCGCTACGAGATTCCGCTGCTGAGCGCGCCCGCCGAGCTTCCAGAGCGGCCCGTCCCCCTGGACCCCTACGCGCTGGGTCTGCTGCTGGGTGACGGCTGCACGACCTGCACGACCACGCCGAGCTTCTCCACCGCTGACCCCGAACTGGTCACGGCGCTGGAAGCAGCGCTGAGTCCGGCAGAGGCGGAGCCAACGCTTGCCCTGACCCAGAGGGGCGCTTACGATTACACCCTGCGCCACACGGCGGGTGGGCGAGGCGGCCTGCGGGTGGCCAACCCCGTCACCACCGCGCTGCGCACCCTCGCTCTGGACGGCAAAACCTCCTCGCAGAAATTTGTGCCCGACGTCTACAAGCAGAACTCGGCGGCGGTGCGTCTGGCCGTGCTGCAAGGGCTGCTGGATACGGATGGCGGTCCGGTCACGCAGGCAGGCCGAAGCTGCCGCATTCAGTACACGACGACCTCGCCGCGGCTCGCAGACGACGTGACCGAACTCGTGCAGTCGCTGGGGGGCGTAGCGAGGCGGCGGGTGCGGGCCGCCGAGGGCCGGACGCCGGGCCGCGCCCACGGTCGCCCGGTGGCCTACCGTCACGACGCGCATGTCCTGGAGATTCGGCTGCCCGCTCACATCAAGCCCTTCCGCCTGGCCCGCAAAGCCGCGCGCTATGCCGAGCAGGGCGGCGGCGGTCGTCCCACACGCTTCATCACGAACATCGAGCGGGTGGGCCGCGCTCCCATGCAGTGCATCCGGGTCGCCGCGGAAGACTCGCTGTATGTCACCGAGGGGTTCGTCGTCACGCACAACACCCTGAACGACGCTTTCGTCATCCTCGACGAGGCGCAAAACACCACCGGCGAGCAGATGAAGATGTTCCTCACGCGCATGGGCTTTTCGTCGAAGGTGGTCGTGACGGGCGATGTGACCCAGATTGACCTTCCGCGGCACGTCACGAGCGGGCTGGCGGTCGCCAAACGGGTCCTGAGCCGCATCGAGGGCATCGCCTGGCACGAGTTTACGGATGTGGACGTGGTGCGTCACCCGCTGGTGGGCCAGATTATCCGCGCCTACGAGCAGGCCGAGGACGCCGAAGCCGACAAGCGGGCCGCTCGGCGGGGCGAGTTTGCGTCCATTCCGGAGGACGAGGGCGACCCGCGCTGAGCGCCCCTACGGGTGGGGCGGCTCTGCCCTATCGTGGACCCGTGATTGACCTTATCGCCCGCAAAACGCCGCCCCGTGGCCTGCGCCCCGCTCTGCGCGTCAGCCTGGGGGCGGCGATGCGGCATTTTGGGGTGGAGGATCGCGAGGTCACGGTCGTGCTGGTCGGGGACCGCACCATTCGCGCCCTGAAACGCGAGCACTGGGGCGAGGACGCCTCCACCGACGTGCTGAGCTTTCCGACCTGGGAACCCGGCGACCCCTTTATGCCGCCGCACCTCGGCGACATCATCATCAGCCTGGACACGGCGGAGCGGCAGGCGCGGGCGCGGGGGCACAGTCTCACCCGCGAGGTCGCCCTGCTGGCCAGCCACGGCCTGACCCACCTCGTGGGCTTTGACCACCCGCACGCGGAAGGCCTGGGCTTTGAGGAGGGCGCGACCGGCGCGCAGTGGCAGGTCTTTCATGAGGCCTGGGCCGCGGCCCGCGCCGCCCTGCCGCCGGAGACCTAGGCGTGCGCTCCGCTTCGGCGCTCAGCCTGCGGCGCTGGTGGCGCTCGGCGGGCTTCGCCTGGGCGGGGGTGCGGCACGCCTACCGCACCCAGCCCAACTTCCGCCTTGAAGTCTGGGCGGGGGCGGCGGCGCTGGGGCTGGGGCTGGGGTTGGGGGTCCCTCTCCCCCCCATCCTGCTGGCCTGCGCCCTGGTGCTGGGGCTAGAGCTGCTGAACACGGCGCTGGAGGCCGTCGTCGACCTGGTGAGTCCTGAGCAGCACCCGCTGGCCAAAGCCGCCAAGGACGCGGCGGCGGGGGCGGTGCTGGTCGCCAGCGCGGGGGCGCTGGGGGTCGGCCTGGCCGTGCTGGGGCCACCCCTCATGCGCTGGCTGGCGGGCGACCTGTGATAAAGTAAGGGCAGCTATGGAGCCTCCCAGTTCTGGCTCTGCCCTGACGCCCGGTGACGACCGCCTGCGGGCGGGATTTTTACTGTGGCCCTTTGACCGGCGACCGACGCGCCGCGCTGACCTCCCCGGCCAGCGCGGGCGGGCAGCATGTGCCGTGCGGCTGCGCCGGGGTGCCCAGGAGGGCACCCACCCATGAACGACTGGCTCGGAATCTTCGCCCTGTTCGTGCTTGTGCTGATGAACGGCTTTTTTGTGGCCGCCGAGTTCGCCTTGGTGAGCGTGCGGCGCACCCGCATCGACCAACTCGCGGAAGAGGGTCACGCGACTGCCCGCGTGACTCGGCGCGCCCTGCAAAACCTCGACCTGTATATCGCCGCGACCCAGCTTGGCATCACCATGGCGAGCCTCGCCATCGGCTTTGTGGCTGAACCCGCCATCGAGCATCTGCTTGAACCCGTCTTCGAGGGTCAGGGGCTGTCGGAGGCCCAGAGCCGGACCATCAGCATCGGGATTGCCTTTGCGCTCAGCACCGTGCTGCACATCGTGATTGGCGAACTCGCCCCCAAGTCCTGGGCGCTGCAACGCCCCGAGCAAGTCTCCCTGCTGGTGACCCGTCCGCTGCTGATTTTCACGGC
Organism: Deinococcus murrayi DSM 11303; assembly: GCF_000482805.1. Lineage (GTDB taxonomy): Bacteria > Deinococcota > Deinococci > Deinococcales > Deinococcaceae > Deinococcus > Deinococcus murrayi. The sequence goes on from NZ_AXWT01000025.1 coordinate 31,390, forward strand.
GGCCTTTAAGTGGGCCATCGTGGGCCTCAACGCCCTGGGCAACGGCGTGGTGCGTCTCTTCGGGTTGCGGGGGGTCGCCGGGCACCACGCCGCCTACTCGGAAGAAGAAATCCGCATGATTGTGGGGGCGTCAAGTCAGGAAGGCGTGCTGGAGGACGACGAAAAAGAACTTGTCTATAATGTCTTTGACCTGTCGGATACCACCGTGCGCGAAATCATGACCCCGCGCATTGAGATGGTGACGGTCGACGGGGGAGCACCGCTGCGTCAGCTCCTCGACCTCAACGCTGAGCACGGCTACTCGCGGGTTCCTGTCTATCAGGACACTGCCGACAACATCGTCGGCATCGTGCACACGGGAGACCTCCTCGCGCACCTGCACGAACTCGACACGGTGCGGATTGCTGACGTGATGCGCCCGGTCTTCTTCGTGCCGGAGGGCATGAAGATTAAAGACCTCCTGACCAAGATGCGCGAAAAGAAGTCGCACATGAGCATCGTGGTCGACGAGTTCGGCGGCACGGCGGGCCTGGTCACGCTGGAAGACGCCCTAGAAGAAATCGTGGGCGAGATTTACGACGAAACCGACGAAGAAGAGCAGCCGCTGATTGAGGTGTTGGGCGAAGGCCGCTACCTGATGGACGCGAGCCTGACGGTCGGCGAGGTCGAAGAGCGTTTGGCCACCAACCTGGAGGATGGTGAGGGTGAATACGATACCCTGTCGGGGTTCATGACCAACCACTTTGGCGACATTCCCGAACCCGGTCAGAGCTTCGTTCACGGCGGCTGGCTGTTTACCGTCGAGGACGCTGACCAGCGCCGAGTCACTCGCGTGCGGGTTGAACGCGCCCCGGAGACGATGATCTTCGAGACCCACGAGGAGCCAGCCCGTGACGCCTGAGCCTGTGACGCCCGACGCGCAACTGTTGGAGGGTGCCAAGGCCGCCTTCCGGCAGGCTTACGCGCCCTACAGCCGCTTCCGGGTGGGCGCGGCCCTGCGGACGCCGGGGGGGCGCGTGTTCTTTGGGGCCAACGTAGAAAATGCCTCTTACGGCCTGGCCCGCTGCGCCGAGCAGTCGGCGGTGCAGGCGATGGTGACGGCGGGAGAGCGCGAGTTCACCGACCTGGTGGTGTATTCCGAGGCCTCTCCGCCCGCGAGTCCCTGCGGGGCCTGCCGCCAGATTCTCTTCGAGTTCGCCCCCGACGCCCGCGTGGTCTGCGTGAACCACAAGGGCGACGTGGTCAGTGGGTTGGTCCGCGACTTCCTGCCGCACGGCTTCCGGCTGGAGGGGCGGGACGACGGGCAAGGGGTGGAGGCGGAGTAGGCAACTCTCCGGTTTGGACCGGGGGCGGCCTTCCGCCTCTTTTTCTTTTGGCCGCGCTCACGGCTCTGTTTGCGGCATGTGGCAGGGGGCCTCCTGTCCCTCGCGCGCGGGAAGGATGACGGTTTCCAGCGGCTTGAGAAGGGGGAGGGCGTAGCGGGTGGTGGTCATCAGATGCCCGGTAGCGTACCCACCGTTCGGACCGAAGACCTCGCTGTTCATCGCCACGCACAGGTCACCGTCTCTCAGCCACAACCGCCCGATGTGTGAGACGCTCTGCTGCTTGCCCAAAAGAACCGGTCTGGGCACGGCCGTGCGCACGCCGCCCGACAGATTCCACAGCCGCACGGTGTTGGCCCCCGCGCCGATCAGGTACTGTCCGTCCGGAGTCCAGAGCAGGTGCCGCACGTCGCTCTTGGTCAGAATCTGCACCTCCCCGCCGGGCCGCACCAGCCGCACCTGACACGAGTCGTATTTGGGGATGTCCCAGCAAAAGCGCACGGCGGCCGCGTCCCCACGGGGAGAAAGCAGGGTCTGGGTGGGATTCGCCGGAAAGTCGGCCATTGGTTCCGGGCCAGGGACGCGCACCACCCGTCCACCCGGAAAGGCGACCTCGGCCGTCCGGACCAGTGCCGGGTTGGGAGGCAGGGGAGCGTCGGCGGGAAGGGCGAGCATGCCCCAGCGTAGGCCCTGCCGCTGATGGGCAGGTGACCCCCATGCCGAGTGGGGGAGAACCTTCCCGCGGCTCTCCCCCACTCGGCGGTCATGACGAACCGTTCAAGGCTCTGGGTCAGTCGTGCGCCCCCACGAACTGCTCGGCTTCGGTGCTGCCCGCCAGCGCCGTGGTGCTGCTGTGGCCGCCGCCCGCCGCCGTCGCTACGAGGTCGAAGTAGCCGGTGCCCACCTCGCGCTGGTGCTTGACGGCGGTAAAGCCCCGTTCCTGAGCGGCGAACTCGCGCTCCTGGAGTTCAACAAAGGCGCTCATCTGCCGCCGGGCGTAGCCATAGGCGAGGTCGAACATGCCCATGTTGAGCGAGTGGAAGCCCGCCAAGGTGATGAACTGGAACTTGTAGCCCATCTGGCCCAGCTCGACCTGAAAGCGGGCGATGGTCTCGTCGTCGAGGTTTTTCTTCCAGTTAAAGGAGGGCGAGCAGTTGTAGGCGAGGAGCTTGCCGGGGAACTGGGCGTGGATGGCTTCGGCAAAACGCCGGGCGTCGTCGAGGTTGGGCACCGAGGTTTCGCACCACAGCACGTCGGCGTAGGGGGCGTAGGCCAGGGCACGGGAGATGGCCTGCTCGATGCCGGGCCGGACGTAGTAGAAGCCCTCCGGGGTGCGCTCGCCCGTGCAGAAGGGACGGTCGTTCTCGTCGATGTCGCTGGTGAGCAGGTTGGCGGCGTCGGCGTCGGTGCGGGCGATGAGCACGGTGGGCACCCCGCACACGTCGGCGGCGAGGCGAGCGGCGTTTAGCGTGCGGATGAACTGCGACGTGGGCACGAGAACCTTGCCCCCCAGGTGGCCGCACTTCTTCTCGGAGGCGAGTTGGTCCTCGAAGTGCACGCCCGCCGCGCCCGCCTCAATCATCGCCTTCATGAGTTCAAAGGCGTTCAGGGGGCCGCCGAAGCCCGCCTCCGCGTCGGCGACGATGGGGGCGAAGTAGTCCACGTCCCCCTGTCCCTCGGCGTGTTGAATCTGGTCGGCCCGGCGCAGGGTGTTGTTGATGCGCCGCACCACGTCTGGGACCGAGGAGGCGGGGTAGAGGCTCTGGTCGGGGTACATCTGCCCGGCGTTGTTGGCGTCGGCGGCGACCTGCCAGCCGCTGAGGTAGATGGCCTTGAGGCCCGCCTTGACCTGCTGCATCGCCTGATTGCCAGTCAGCGCTCCGAGCGCGTTCACGAACGGCTCTTCTTTCATCAGCCGCCAGAGCTTTTGCGCTCCGTGCCGCGCCAGCGTGTACTCAATCGGCAGAGAGCCGCGCAGCCGCACCACGTCGGCGGCGGAGTAGTTGCGGCGAATGCCCCGCCAGCGTTCCTCGGTCTGCCAGGTCTTTTCCAGGATTTCGGCGTCGGTGCGGGGGGTGGGGGTCATGGTGGTCTCCTTCGGGGTGTGAGAGGCGGCCCTCGCCCGGTGGGGCGAAGTTGCTGGTGGCTGATGGCTGAGGGTTGACGGCTTCAGGAAAGCCGCTGATACCCCGGCAACGTCAGAAACTCCTCAAAGGTCTCGGCGGTGACGAGGGCCGTGAGCAGCTCGGCGGCTTCCTCCAGGCGAGCGGCCCGCTCTGGCTGCTCGCGGCAGAGGCGCCCCGCGTGGGCGGCGATGAGGCGGGCGAGGCCCTCCGGGGTGATGGGCGTGCCGCCTTCGGTGCGCTGGCCGTGGTGCGCCCACTGCCAGAGCTGGGCGCGGGAAATCTCGGCGGTGGCGGCGTCCTCCATCAGGTTGTGGATGGGCACCGCCCCCCGCCCGCCGAGCCAGGCGGCGATGTATTGCAGGCTCACGTCCACATTGAGGTTGACGCCCGCCTCGGTAATCGTGCCCGCCGGGGGCGTCAGCAGGTCCTCGGCGCGGACCTCGAAGTCCAGTTGCTTGCCGGAATCGATTTGGTTCGGCCCTGGCATCAGGCGGTCAAAGACCTCGGTCGCGAGCGCCACCATGCCGGGGTGAGCGACCCAGGTGCCGTCGTGGCCGTCTTCCGCCTCGCGCTCCTTGTCAGCGCGGACCTGAGCAAAGGCGCGGGCATTGGCTTCGGGGTCGTCTTTGACCGGAATAAAGGCGCTCATGCCCCCGATGGCCGGAGCGCCCCGGCGGTGGCAGGTGCGGATGGCAAGGCGCGAGTAGTTCCGCATCATCGGGGTGGTCATGGTGACCTGGGCGCGGTCAGGGAGGATGCGGTCAGCATGAGCACGGAACTTCTTGATGTACGAGAAGATGTAGTCCCAGCGCCCGCAGTTCAGGCCCGCCGAGTGCTCGCGCAGCTCGTAGAGGATTTCGTCCATCTCGAAGGCGGCCAGAATAGTCTCGATAAGAACGGTGGCGCGGATGGTGCCGCGCGGGGCGCCCAGCGTGTCCTCGGTGAAGGTGAATACCTCGTCCCACCACCGCGCTTCGAGGTGAGATTCCAGCTTGGGCAGGTAGAGGTAGGTGCCCGTGCCCTGGCGCAGCCGCTCGTGCAGGTTGTGATAGGCGTAGAGGCCGAAGTCAAAGAGCGAGCCGGAGAGGGGCTGGCCGCCGAGCTGCGCGTGCTTTTCCTCCAGATGCAGCCCGCGGGGGCGCACGAGCAGGGTCGCGGTGGTCTCGCGGAGGCGGTAGCTTTTGCCGCCCGTGTCCAGCGAGATGGTCCGGCGCACGGCGTCGGTCAGGTTGACCTGCCCTGCGAGGACATTCGACCAAGTGGGGCTGCTCGCGTCCTCGAAGTCGGCCATGAACATCCGCGCCCCGCTGTTCAGGGCGTTGATGACCATCTTGCGGTCGACCGGACCCGTGATTTCGACCCGGCGGTCTTGGAGGTCGGCGGGCAGCGAACGAATGCGCCAGTCGCCCTCGCGGATGTGGGCGGTTTCAGGCAGGAAGTCGGGCAGCTCGCCCGCGTCGAGCCGCTGCTGGCGCTGCTGCCGGGCGGCGAGCAGCTCGCGGCGGCGAGCGTCAAAGCGGACGTGCAGTTCCTCCAAGAAGCGTTGTGCCCCCGGCGTGAGCACGCGCGCAGCCTGGGGATGCTCGGTGTGGGTGAGGCGCGTGGTGATGGTCTGGGTCATGCGGCCTGGTGCCTCCTTCTGCGCTGGAATGGAGGCATTGTGAGCCGCGCCCGGCAAAGCGGGAGGTGGTGTACCCTGGAGAACGGGAAGTACACCGGGGGGCGGGGTACACCAGGCGTGCGCGGCGCTCAGTCAGCGTCTGTCTTGGCCATCCGCTCCAGCAGTGCCGCGCTCTCCTCCAGCCCCAGCCATGCCGCGAGCGCGCGCTCAAACTCGGCGTGCCGCTCGTGGTGGTAGAGCAGGCCGTGAAAGCCCGCTGCCTGCGCCGCCGCGATGTTCTCCGGCACGTCGTCCACAAAGGCGGTCCGCGCAGCGGGTACGCCCATTGCCTCCGCGAGGGCGGCGAAGGCGTCCGGGTGGGGTTTTTTCTGACGCAGCTCGTTGCTGAAGACCAAGGCGTCGAAGCGGGCGAAGCGGGGGTCGCCGCGCAGGTGATCGCTGACGACGGGGTAGTTGTTGCTGAGCAACCCCACCCGCACCCCCGCCGGAATCCGGGCCAGGGTGGTGTACATCGGCCCGTTGTCGAGGACGCTGCCGAGGTAGAGGGCCTCAAACTCCGGGTAGGAGAGGGAGAGGCCCGTTTCGGCGGCGAGCACGTCCCAAAACTGCGGGAGGGTCCAGGCTCCCACCTCCAGTTGATGGACGTGCCGGAAATAGCTGTCGCGCACGCGCTCGACCGGAACGCCCCCGCGCGCGGCGAGGCGGGCCGTCGAGCGGCCATCGAAGGTACCGATGGTAAAGACGCCGCCCCAATCGAAGGCGACGTGACGGGCAAGCGGGTCGGTCATGGGCCGATTATGGGGGGAGTGGGGGACGGAGCAGGCGGCCCCCCTATACTCGGTGCTGTGAGCGCCCAGAATGACGCCCTTTCGTCCTACGCGCAGGCCGTGCAGGCGGTCGCCGAGAGCCTGCGGGCACACCCCGGCCCGGTGGTCGTGCTCTCGCACGAAAACCCCGACGGGGACGCGCTGGGCAGCGTGCTGGGGCTAGCGCGGGCGCTGCGGGCGCTGGGGCGCGAGGTGTTCGTGCCGATGGAGGCGCCGCGCTACCTGCGTTTCCTGGTGCGGGAGGGCGAGGTCATCCCGGCGCTGGCCGGGTGGCCGCGCGGAGCGCTGGCTGCCGTGCTGGACGTGGACAACAACGACCCCACGCGAGTGGCGGGGGCGGACCTCGCGGCCTTTGACGGCCCGGTGGTCAATATCGACCATCACGGCACCAACCGCCGCCGGGCGACCGCCCTGCTGGTCGACCCCAGTGTTCCCGCCACGGCCATGCTGGTGGCGGACGTGGTGGACGCGCTGGGCGCACCCTGGTCCGAGCAGGTCGCCACCCCGCTGATGCTGGGGCTGAACACCGATACCGGGTCCTTCCGCTTTGACAGCGTGACCCCCCGGACCTTTGAGACGGCGGCCCGCCTGCTCGCGCACGGGGCACGGCTGGGCTGGATCAACGACAACCTGAACCAGAACCCGCGTTCCTACTACCTCTTGCTGCGCGAGGTGCTGGACACGATGGAGTTCTTATACGGGGGCCGGGTCGTGCTCGCCCGCGTGGATGGGGCGATGCTCGCGCGGGCCGGGTCCACCTGGGAGGACGTGGAATCCTACGTCAATCTCCTGCGCGGCGCGGAGGGCGCGGTCCTCGCCGTGATGGTCAAGGACTACGGGGACCGCGTGAAGCTCTCGCTGCGTTCGCGGGGGGGCGTCAGCGCTCAGAATGTCGCCGTGGCGCTGGGCGGGGGCGGCCACGTCCCGGCGGCGGGCGCGAGCCTCCCCGGACCCTACGCCGAGGCCCGCCAGCAGCTCGAAGCCGCCATCGCCGCCGAGCTGCGCCGAGCCGGGCTGGAGGAAGCTGGGGCAGAGGCTTCGGCGGAGTAATCCGCGCTAGGGCGACCTCCCCTGCTCCAGCACCGCCTGGAGTCCCGCGCCAATCCAGGCGAAGGCGCGGCGGGTGTTCGGCATGGTGTAGGTCTCCTGCGCCCCGTGTTGCATGAAGGCGTAGACGAAGTGCCGCCCATCTTTGGTCCGCAGGTAGCCGCTGTAGGTCAGTAGCCGCCAGCCGTTGCCGCCCTTGCCCGCAAAGGCGGCCACCTGCCCGGCAACCTCTGGGGGCAGGGCCGAGCGCCCGTAGCCCATCGCCGCGACCTCGCGTTGCCAGGCGAGGCTGCTCGGCGAGAGGCCAGAGCGCAGGTGCTGGTGCGCGAGCAGGGTGGCGAACTCGTAGGGGGTGCTGAGGTTGTGGACCCGCAGGTCGGCGGCGGGGTCGGGCGTTCCTTCAAAATAAGCGTTCAGCCGATTTTGAAGGACATCGGCCCGCAGGCGCTGGGCATCGGCGTCGATGGCGGTCGCCAGCCGCAGCCGCTCGGAACCCGTGGCCCCCTCCCAGCCCGTCCCCGCAAGAAAGGCGGGCGAGGAGCCAGTTTGGGCGGCCCACCACGCCTTGGTGGGCAGAATCAGGCGGGTGCGGCACAGGCCCAGCTCGTCCGCGAGGGCCTGCACCGTCCCCAGCCCGACTCGGCGGTGGAGCAGGTCGGTCGCGGTGTTGTCACTGTGGCGCATCATCCGCTCGGTGAGGTCGCGGACACTGCTGCCGTCGTAGGGATAGTCGCCGAGGCTCTGTTGGGCGTCCGTCACGTCGAACCGCTCGCCCGGCGAGAGCCGCCCGGCGTCCACCTCGCGCAGCACCGCCCAGAGCACCGCCTGTTTGTAGGTGCTGGCGAGGGGAAACACGTCGTCTGCGTGGTGGGCCACCGCTCGCCGGGGGCGCAGGGTCGCGGGGTCGAGTTCGGCCACCCACAAGCCCAGCCGTCCGCTGAGGGGCTGGGGCGGTGCGGGAGCGGGCGCGGCGGCGGGGGCGGGACCGAGGCAGGGGGGCGCGGGCGCTTCAGCGGGGGCAGCCACGGTCACGAGGGAGGGTGCAGCGGCGGCAGGGGCCGGGTCGGGACGCCGCGCCGCCCACACCCCCGCGAGGACAAGGGCCAGCAGCACGTAGCGCCCCTTGTTGCGCAGGGCGGGGGGCGGAGCCACAGCTCAGGCCGTCAGCGGCTCCAGCGCGGCCCCGACCGTCCCCGGCCCCACGTGCGTGGCGATGACGGCCCCGATGAAATGATCGCCCAGGTCTTCAAAAGCGACGCCCCGCAGCCCATCGCGAATCTCCTGCCGGGTCGCCTCGCCGCCCAGGGTCGAGAGGAAGGTGACGCGAGCGCCGCCGTGGGCCTCCACGTACTTGCGAATGTGGTCCACAAGGTCCTGCACGACCTTCTTGCTGCCGCGCACCCGTCCGGCGGCCTCGACCCGGCCCGCCTTCACCGTCAGGATGGGCTTGATGTTCAGCAGGCCGCCCAGCAGCGCCGTGGCCCCCCCGATGCGCCCGTTGGCCCGCAAAAAGTCGAGGGTATCGACGGTGAAGCGGATGTCGGTCTTCGCGGCGACCCGCTCCAGCTCGCCGATGATGTCGGCCATGGGGCGGCCTTCTGCGGCCCGCTGCGCGGCTCGCAGCGCTTGCATGCCCAGGCCCAGGCTGGCCGAGCGGCTGTCCAGAACCGTGACCCGCCCGCCGAAGTCCTGCGCGGCGAGCCGGGCACTGCCCACCGTCCCCGACAGCAGGCCGCTGATGTGAATGCTCAGAACCTCATCCGCCGAGCGCAGCGCTTCTTCATAGACGGCGGCAAACTCGGCGGGGCTGGGCTGAGAGGTGCTGGGGGTCTTCTGGCCCGCTTTGATGCCCGCAAAGAGGTCGGCGGGCGTGATGTCGATGCCGTCTTTGTACATCTGGCCGCCGAAGTGAACGTACAGCGGCACGCTGCGAATCCCGTACTGTCCGCGCAGTTCCGGGCTGAGGTCACTGGTCGAGTCGGTGACGATGGCGATGGTCATGAGGGGCATCTTAACGCGGGGCGGGCGTTTTCGGCGGCCCGCCGCGCGGCAGGCAAAACGCCGCCCCTCTGGACGGCGTGTCAGAGGCGGCGGAAGGGGTCATACGGTTTCCGTCCAATCCGCTATTGAATCGGGAGGACACCGATTCAATACCTCCTTTTCCGGCAACCGTTTTTTCCTCCTCGCTCTGCTCGGATTGAACAGTGATACGAACTGTTCAATCGGAATCCATATCAGCCCTTGTTCTTCGGCTGCCACTTCTTGCGGCTGCCGGGGCCAGGCTCAGAGGTGGCTTGAGTGCCCTCCTCCAGCAGGTTCTCCCCGATGCGGTCCAAGGAGACGTGCTCGGTAATCGGCGCAGCGTCGGCGGGGGGCTGGGGCGTCGCCGCCTCCGCTTTCGGGCGCGGCTGCCACTTGGGGCGCTCGGTGGGAGCGGGGGCAGCAGGCTCGGCGGTGACGGTCACGACCTCCACTGAGGGAGTGGGCGTCTCGGCAGGAGCGGCGCTCGCGGCGGCCTTGGGTGCCCACTTTTTGCGTTCGCCCGTCGCCGGAGCAGGCTCGGTCGGTTCGGACGCCCCGACCTGCGGCGCCGCTTCGGGGACCGGGGACGCAGCGTCCTTCGGACTCCACTTTCGGCGCTCAGCGGCGGGGGCACTCGCTTCAGACAGGGGAGCGGAGGCCGGGGCGGACGGCTCCGAGGTCACTTCGGCAGGCTGGGCTTCGGCTGTGGCTTTCGGCTTCCAAGCTTTGCGGGCGGGGGCAGCCGTCTCGGTCTGAACCTCCGGCGTGACGAGCGCGGGACTCACGTCGTCGCTGGCCTTGGGCTTCCAGGCCTTCCGAGCGGGAGCCGCCCCCTCGCTGGCGGCTGGCGGCTGGCTGCTGGCCGCTTCTGCCACAGGAGCCGCGCTCACGTCATCCCCGCTCCCCTTGGGCTTCCAGGCCTTCCGAGCCGGGGCCGCCCCCTCGCTGGTGGCGGGCGGCTGGCCGCTGGCCGCTTCTTCTACAGGGCTGCCCGGTTGCGCGTTGAGCACGTCGGCGCTGGTGGTGCCCACCACGTCGTCAGCCAGGCCCGCGCTGGGGGCCGCGCCCGTGTGAGCGACGGGGGTTTCGGTGTTGGGCACGGTGGGCTGGGGCGAGGCCTCCAGGGTGCTTTCTGGCGCGGCGGTGGGGGCCATCCACTCGCCCGTCGCCCGCCCCACGCTCTCCAGCATCAACTCGGCCACGTCCTTCACGACGATGTCGTCGCGGCCCGCCTTTTCAGGCGTCGAGGTCATCATCGACTTGCAGAAGGGGCAGCCCACGGCGACCACCTTGCCCGTTTGTTCGTACTCGGCGACCGCCCGCGCCGCCCCGTCAAGGCGGGCCTGAATCTCGCGGAAGCGGTTGTCGGAGACGCGCTCGCGGCCCTCTTCCTCCTCCTTCCAGAACTGCGCCCCGCCCGCCCCGCAGCAAAAGGAGTTCTCGCGGCGGCGCTCCAGCTCCAGCACCTGCCCGGCCATCCGGGTGATGAGGGTGCGCGGCGCGTCATACACGCCGTTGTGACGGCCCAGGTAGCAGGGGTCGTGGTAGGTCACGTGCTCCTGAAGCCCCGCGAGGGGCAGCTTGCCCGCCGCGACGAGCGTTTCGAGGTACTCGGTGTGGTGGATGGTGCGGTAGTGGCCGCCGAGCTGCTTGTACTCGTGCCCGATGGCGTTCATGCAGTGCGGGCAGGTGGCCACGACGAGCTTGGGCCGCACGGAGTTGAGCGTTTCCACGTTCTCCTGGGCGAGCTGCTGGTACAGGAACTCGTTTCCGGCGCGGCGAGCGCTGTCGCCCGTGCAGGCTTCCTTTTTGCCGAGAACGGCGTAATTCACGCCCGCCTTGTCGAGCAGTTGCACGAAGGCGCGGGCCACCTTCTGGGCACCGGGGTCGTAGGAGGCCGCGCAGCCCACCCAGTAGAGGACGTCGGGTTCGGGGTTCTCGTCGATGGTGGGGACGCGCAGGCCCTCGGCCCACTCCATCCGCTTGTCACGGGAGATGCCCCAAGGGTTGCTGGCCCGCTCCATGCCCCGGAAGGCCGTCTGAAGCTGCGGCGGGAACTCGCCCGCCACCATGACCTGATGGCGGCGGATGTCGATGATGTCGAGCATCTGCTCGTCTTGCACCGGGCAGACCTGCATGCAGGCCCCGCAGGTCGTGCAGGCCCACACCGATTCCTCGTTGATGGCGAACTCCAGCAGCGGGTGCGCCGTGCTGGCCCCCGACTCGAAGGCGGTGGGCCGCAGCACGAAGGGGCTGGGGTGGGGCGCGCCCGCCGGAGCCGCGAGGCCGCCCGCGGCAAAGGCCAGGGTGCTCGGCCCGCCCCGCAGCACCGCGCCGCCGGAGGTCAGGTCGTTCAGCTCCATGCGCTTGTTGATTTCCAGGGCGGCGGGGCTGAGGGCCTTGCCCGTAGCGTTCGCCGGGCACACGTCCTGGCAGCGGTTGCACTGGATACAGGCGTAGGCGTCGAGCAGCCGGGGCCATTCGAGGTCTTCGAGCTTTTCCGCGCCCAGCTTGGGGTCTTCGGCCTCCATCGCCTCTTCCAGGCCCTTCATGGGGGGCAGCACGCCCGACCCCACGGGGCGGCGCAGCGCGTAGTTGAGGGGGGCCATGAAGATGTGAATGTGCTTGGTGTACGGGAAGTACGCCAGGAACGCGAGCACGCTGCCGAGCGCTCCCCAGTACCCGAAGACACGCCAGCCCTGGATGGCCGAGTCGCTCAGGCCCGAAAACATGGCGGCCCCCAGCGCCGACGAGACCGGCTGGAAAGCGTCGTAACGGCCCAGGTCGCGGGCTTCTTCCACCATCTTGGCGGCGTTGCCCAGGATGCGGCTGCCGACGTGGAAGAAGATGAAGCCGGAGACAATCAGCGAGTCGCGCTTGATGTAGCCCTGCTTGACGCGGGGGTGCAGCAGCGTCTTTTCCGTGAAGCGGAAGTCCCGCCGCGACGGGAGAAAGAGACGGCGCACCACCAGGCTGACCACGCCGACGAGGACCAGGAACGACAGGAGGTCCGCGAGCAGGTTATAGGTCGCACCCAGCGGACCATTCGAGTAGATGTGGAAGGGGATATAGCCTTCCAGCCCGTCGACGACGTTGACGAGCAGGTAATAGACGAAGCCGTAGAAGATGAAGCTGTGCAGGACGCTGACCCAGGGGCGGCCCCGGAAGGTGCGCTCCTGCGTCAGCGAGGTCTTGACGGCATACCACAGCCGCGACCCCAGCTCGTTCCAGCGGACCTCGGCGGCGGGTGCTCCCCGCTTGATTCGCAGGTAAAGGCGGTAAAACCCCCACAGGCCGTACAGTCCGGCAACCAGGGCAAAGAGGGAAAAGAGAATCTTGTGTTCGAACGGCAGCAAGGGCGGGGCCTCCTAGGGATGGGCACGGCAGACAATCTTGAACCCGGTCAAAGAATCGGCTGGGAGTATAGCGGGGTGTGGGGGAAAGGAAGGGCCGTTGGGTCCAGTCTACGCGGGCCAGGGGTGACGCAGATGCCGCTGCGGCCCGCCCGCCGACCCGTTAAGCTCCTGCGCATGGCTCCCCTCGGTTGTCTCGCCAGCCTGTTCGGGGTTCGGGAAACGCCCCGCCCTTCGTCTGCGCCCCCACCGCAGGCCCAGACAGGCACGTCCCCGCACAGTCCGGTGCCGGGCCGCCTGCCCGTGGAGGTCAAACGGTATTTCTTCAGCCGGGACGAACGCGCCTTTTTCGGGGCGCTGGAGGAAGCGCTGGCGGGCACCCCCTACCGGGTCTTTCCCAATGTGCGGCTCAACGACCTCTTTCGCATCACCGTGCAGGAGGGGCGGGGGGCCACCTATGCCCGGCTGCGGGATAAGCACGTGGACTTCCTGATTGTGGACGGCGCGGCGGCGTACCGCCCGGTCCTCGCCATCGAGCTGGACGGGGCCTCGCACGCGAGCGAGCAGCAGCAGCACCGGGACGCGGTCAAGGACGTGGCCTTCCGCTCGGCGGGGTTGCGGCTGGTGCGCCTGCCCTCGCAGGTGTACTCGGCGGGAGAACTGCGCGAGCGCTTGCGGGGCGAACTGTCCCCCCTCCCCCCGCGCTAGGCACCCCGCACGCGCTACCCTCTCCCCCGTGACCCTCACCCCCGCCGAGTTGCAGTCGTACCTCTCCGCCCTGATTGCGGGGAACCTCAAGTTCGCCACCATGATTTGGGGACCGCCGGGCGTGGGCAAAAGCAGCGTGGTCGCGCAGGTGGCCGCCGCGCACGGGCTGGAGTTCGTGGACGTGCGGCTCTCGCAGCTCGCGCCGACCGACCTGCGCGGCCTGCCGGTGCCCGAAGCAGACGGTCAGGGCGGGGGCGTGAGCAAGTGGTATCCGCCGGAGTTCCTGCCGCGCTCTGGGCGGGGCGTCCTCTTTCTGGACGAGGTGAACATGGCCCCGCCCACCATGCAGGGGATGGCGCAGCAGCTCATCCTCGATCGCCGGGTGGGAAGCTACGAGCTGCCGGAAGGCTGGTTCGTGTGGGCGGCGGGCAACCGCAAGGAGGACCGCGCCAGCGTCTTTGACATGCCCGCGCCCCTCGCCAACCGCTTTCTGCACCTGAGCGTGCGGCCCGACTTCGACTCGTGGCGCTCGTATGCGCTGGGGCGGGGGCTACACGAGCATGTGGTCGCCTTCCTGACCTTCCGGCCCGAACTGCTGCACCGCCTGGACCCTGCCCAACCCGCCTGGCCGAGTCCCCGCGCTTGGGAGATGGCCGCGGGGCTGCACCGCGCCGGGCTGGATGTCGCGCCCGCCGTGGGGGAGGCGGCGGGGGCCGAGTTCGCCGCGTTTGTGCGGCTGTACGAAGGCCTGCCTGACCTGGGGCTGGTGCTGCGCGGCCAGGGGGCGGGGCTGCGGCTCCCCGCCGAACCCAGCGTCCGGTATGCCGCCGTGGTGGGCCTCGCCGCCCGTGCGGGGGGCGCGGACGAGGCCTACCACGCCTTCACCTGGCTCGCCGACGCCGCCGGGCCGGAGTGGTTGCAACTGTACGTCGCCACGCTCGTGAGCAAGTTCCAGGCGACCGGGCATCTCGGCGACCTCGCCGGGCTGCTCGCGCGGGACGAGCGGCTGGCGGGGCTGGTGGCGGGCACGCTGGAGCTGGCGGGGGGATGAGGGTGGCCAGTCGCTCGTGGCGTGTGGCTCGTACAGGGGGGGCTTGGTCCACGAGCCACAGGCCACACGCCACCCGCGGGGGCCGGAGGTGCCCATGACCGACCTCCAGCCCTTGATTTCCGCCTCCCGCCTCCGCCTGCGCGGCAAGTCTGCCTTTTTCGCCACCCTGCTGCTGCACGCCGAGTTCGTGCCCTCGCGGGAGGTCGCGGCGGCGGGCACGGACGGCGAGCGGGTGTACGTCAATCCGGAGGTGGCGGCCAGCCTCCCGCCCGACATGCTCGACGGCCTCTTGCTGCACGAGGTGCTGCACGCGGCGCTCTCGCACGTGCCGCGCCGGGGACCGCGCGAGAAGGGGCGCTGGAACCGCGCCGCCGACACCATCGTCAACGGGATGGTCGCCGCCGCCGGACTGCCGCTGCCGCCGGGGGCGCGGCGGGACGAGCACCTGGAGCGCCTCAGCGTGGAGGAGGTCTACACGGCGCTGGAAGGGTATGAACCGCAGGACGGCGACGAGGAAGCGGGCGACCTGCTCGACGGCCCGCCCTCCGACGCTCCGCCCCGCGAGGGCAAACCGGGCGGGCAGGCGGCGCGGCAGTGGCAGCAGGCCCTCGCGCAGGCCCGCAGCGTGGAGGCGATGGCGGGGCAGGGGCAAGACCCGCTGGGGGCGCACCGCGACCTCGCTCGGCTCTCTCCAGCGCGGCTGGACTGGCGAGCGCAACTGTGGCGATTTCTGGCCCGCACCCCCGTGGATTTCGGGGGCTTCGACCGCCGCTTCGTGGGGCGGGGGCTGTACCTGGAAGCGCTCGACGACGAGTCGCTCACCGCCCTCGTCGCCGTGGACACCTCCGGCAGCGTGGACGACGCGGCGGTGCGGGCGCTCGTCGCCGAGGTGCAGGGGGTGCTGGGGGCGTACCCGCACGTCCGGGCAACCCTCTACTACGCCGATACGGAGGCCTACGGCCCCTTTGAACTGCGCCCCGGCGACCCCATTCCTGACCCGGTGGGCGGCGGCGGCACCGACTTCCGGCCCATCTTCGCGCTGGCGGACACGCACGAGCCGGACGTGCTGATTTACCTCACCGACGGCTACGGCGACTTTCCGGAGAAGGCCCCCCGGATGCCCACCCTGTGGGTGGTGCCCCCCGGCGGGCTGGAGGACGAGGGCTTCCCGTTCGGGGACGTGCTGCGGCTGGCCGAGGAGGGCGGGGACTTTACGGCCTGAGGCCGGTGCGGACCATGGAAGCTTCGGCCCCGCCGTCCGGGGCGTGTGCCTCCGCCCACTTCGCGGCAGCCTCGGTGTCGTAGGGCGTGCGGCGAAAGGTCACGTTCCAGACCCCGGCGCGGCGCTCCAGCAGCACCCAGCGGGCCGCAGGGTCGCCGTCCTTCTGGCGCGAGACCGCCCCCGCATTCACCAGGGTCACCCCGTCCCGCGTCCAAATCGCCTCGGTGTGGGTGTGCCCCACGACGACCACCCGAACTCCGGGCCAGTCCTGGAGGCGGGCCAGCTTCTCCCCGTCGGGGAGGTGGAAGAGGGCTTCCGAGGCGTCCTGCGGGCTGCCGTGGGCCAGAAGCACTTCCCCCTCTCCCACCAGAGCGGTCCGGGGCAGGGCGGCGAGTTCGGGGGGCACGCCGCCAAGCTGCCCTTCCAGGAACTCGCGGGAGGCGCGCGTGTCGGCCTCCAGCTCGGCAGGGTGGGCGAGCAGGTATTCGTCCGTATTCCCCCGCACGGTGGGGGGCGCGTGCTCGCGCTGCAAGGCCCAAGCGCCCGCCGGGTCGGCCATGCCCCACACGGTGTCTCCGAGGTTGAAGGTGGCGTCGGGACTCGCGGCGCGGATATCGGCCAGCACCGCCTCCAGCGCGGGGCGGTTGCCGTGAACGTCGGTCAGGATGGCGAGGCGCATGGGGAGAGGATAGCGGCCCGCCGCCAGCGACCTGCCGCCAGTGGCCGCCACCACTTCCACTTCTGACATCTTTCAGTTTTAGAAAAGCACGTCCAGCACGGCTTCCTCCCTCAAGATGAGGGTGTGAAAAGGAAAAATGACCGTGCTGGACAGCTTTATTCTGCCATGCTCACCTCCTGTTCCCGCAAGCAGCATCGGGACAACCTGCAGGTTGTCCTGAGCTGCTTCCTGGAAGCGCTGGGCGTCTCCCGTTTCCATGCCTCCACCGCCAAGTCGCCGGGGGCCATCAGCCGCTTTCTCAATCACCAGCGCTGGAGTTTGCGCACCCTCCTGCGGGTGATGCGTCAGCACGCCCTGGACACGTTTCAGGCGTACCTGCGTGGCCCATGGTGTACCCTTCTCCTGAGCCGAGTCTCTACTCGAAACCGTCCAAACTTTGGGGCCAGCCCACCTGCGTGGACGCCGAGGGCGTCCACCGCTCATTGAGGTCATCGTGGACACGACCTCCATTGCCAAAGAAGGCGTGTTTGCCGAACTGGACGGCTGGATTCACACCCTGAACCGCGTGCGTGGCCTCCACGTCGTGCTGCTGTACCTGTGTTGTGGCGATCTCCGCTTGCCCTGGGGGTTCAAGATTTGGCGTGGGAAAGCCACGTCATCTCCCTCAGACTTGGCCTTGGGCTGGCCCCAAAGTTTGGACGGTTTCGAGTAGAGACTCGGCTCAGGAGAAGGGTACACCACGGACGCTTCCTGCTCGACCAGGGGAAGGCCGCACGACCACATTTGCGGTGTCCTGTCCGCAAAGGGGGGCGTCAGGCCGCCCCCTGGCCTGCTCAGCAAACTGGTCGGGCGTCCGGTAACTCAGTGACGAATGTGGCCTCCTGGCGTTGAAAAACTCGCGGTAGCCATCCAAGACCACCTGGGCGTGTCGGGCCGATTAAAACACCTCCTGTGTCAGACACTCCTCCCGCAGCCGAGAGTGAAAACTCTCGGCGAACCCGTTCTGCCAGGGTTTTCCGGGCTGGATGAACCGGGTGCCGATGTCCTGAACGGCCAGCCAGATCCCCAGGTCACGGGCAATGAACTCCGGGCCGTTGTCGCTGCGGATGAATCCGGGAGCACCTCGCTCGGCGATGACCTCGTGCAGGACGTCCTTCACGTCCATGGACGTGAAGGACTCCGCCACCCGCAGCGCCAGGGATTGCCGGGTGAATTCATCAGTCAGCGACAGGATTTTCAGGGTTGTCCCTCCCAGGGTCTGGTCAAAGATGAAATCGTAGGTCCACACGTGACCGGGTGGGCTGGCCCCAAAGTTTGGACGGTTTCGAGTA
>NZ_AXWT01000026.1 GCF_000482805.1 Deinococcus murrayi DSM 11303
AATGGTTCCAACAGCAGTCCGCACGCGGACTGCAAGTGGATTAGTGTTGACCCATGCCCGTTCGCATGGCTTGTTTGGTCCGCAGACCTTCACGAGTCTGGAGCCAGTCGGGGTGACCAGCCGCTCGTACCACCCTGTCAGGTGGCCCTGCTCTCGCTCTTCTTCGCCTGTCATGCTGCCCGCCTCGCTTGAGGCTCAGAAAAGATACACCCCTCCCCCAACTCTGTCAACTACCCCCCGCCCGCCTCCTGACCATGTCTGAAGAACCCGCGCCAGGACGGGCATACTGGGGCATGTTCAGCATCGAAGCTGCCGAAATCACACTGGTGCGGTTGCCGCTGAAGTTCCGCTTTGAGACCAGCTTCGGAGTGCAGAGCGAGAAGTGGGTGCCGCTGCTGACGCTGCATGGTGGGGGCGTGTCGGGCCTGAGCGAGGGCACGATGGAACCCGCCCCGCTGTACCGCGAAGAGACGATGGCCGGAGCGCTGGCGCTGCTGCGCGAGGTCTTCTTGCCCCGCGTGCTGGGCCGGACCTTTGCCAACCCGCAGGCGCTGGAGGCGGCCCTTGGCCCCTTTCGGGGCAACCGCATGGCCCGCGCGATGGTGGAGATGGCGGCCTGGGACCTGTGGGCGCGGACGCTGGGGCTGCCGCTGGGCACGCTGCTGGGGGGTACGAAGACGGAAGTCGAGGTGGGCGTGAGCCTGGGCATTCAGCCGGACGAGGCCGCAACCGTCGAGCTGGTGCGGCGACATGTCGAACAGGGGTATCGCCGCATCAAGCTGAAGGTGAAGCCGGGGTGGGACGTGGCCCCCGTGCGGGCGGTGCGCGAGACCTTTCCCGACATCCGCCTCACGGTGGACGCCAACAGTGCCTACACGCTGGCCGACTCCGGGCGGCTGGCCGCGCTGGACGCCTACGACCTGACCTATATCGAGCAGCCCCTCGCCTGGGACGACCTCATCGACCATGCCGAGTTACAGCGGCGGTTGCGCACGCCCCTGTGCCTCGACGAGAGCGTGACGAGCGCCGCCGACGCCCGCAAGGGGCTGGCGCTGGGGGCCGGGCGAGTCATCAACGTGAAGGTGGCGCGGGTGGGAGGGCACGCCGAGGCGCGGCGGGTGCACGACGTGGCCGCGAGTTTCGGTGCTCCGGTGTGGTGCGGCGGCATGTTGGAGAGCGGCGTGGGCCGAGCACACAACATCCACCTCTCGACGCTGCCGAACTTCGCACTGCCGGGCGACACCAGCTCGGCGAGCCGCTACTGGGACACGGACGTGGTGAACGAGGCGCTGGAGGCCAGGGACGGCCTGATGCCGGTGCCCGCCGGACCCGGCATCGGGGTGACGCTCAACCGCGACTTCGTGGCGAGCCGGGCCGAGTTGCACGAGGAGTGGCGGGCTTGAGGGGGCGGGCTTTCACCGTCCGGGACGTGACCGACCCCTGGGCGATGCGGGCGCTGGAGGCCGTGCAGGTGGCGGCCTGGGGCTACGCCGACCGCCAGGTGCTTCCCGCGACCATGTTCCGCATCGGGGCGCACACGGGAGCGGTGGTGCTGGGCGCGTACCCGGAGGACGACCCGGAGACGCCCTTCGGCCTGGCCTACGGCTTCCCGGCGCTGCGGGGCGGCGAGGTCTGGCACCACTCGCACCTGCTGGCGGTTCACCCCGACTGGCGCGGGAGCGGGGCTGCCGTCGCCCTGAAACTCGCGCAGCGGGAGCGGGTGCTCGCCCAGGGCCTCACCCGGATGACCTGGACCTTTGACCCCCTGGTCGCCCGCAATGCCCGGCTGAATCTGGGCAAGCTCGGCGCGCGGGCGGTGAGCTACCACCCGGACTGGTACGCCCTGGGAGAGTCGCGGGAGACGGCCTTTCCCGCCGACCGCCTGATGGTGGAGTGGGACCTCACCCGGCCCCCGCAGGAGCGGCCCGCGCCGGGGCCGGAGGGCGAGGTCGTGCTGGAGGGGCAGGGCGGCCTCCCCAGCACCCCGCGCCCCGACGCCGACGCCCCACGCCTGCTCGCGGAGGTGCCGACCCACACCGAGTGCTTGCCGGAAAGCGAGCGGCTGGCCTGGCGGCTCGCGCTGCGGGCGGCGCTGGGAACCTATCTGGAGCGCGGTTACGCGGTGACTGACCTGGCGCGGGAGGGCGAGCGGGCCTTTTACGTCCTGACCAAATAAAGACGGGCACCCCGCAGGATGCCCGCCCAGAAGCGCTGACCCTCAGCGCACGGCGTTGAAGAAGGCGACGTCGCTCACCCAGTCCTGCTGGGGAATGGGTTGGGTGACCGGGTTGACGACGATGCTCAGGGCCTGAGCGAGCTGTTGGCTGCCCTGGGGCTGCACGGTGGCGAAGGCCTGGCCTTCCTGGAAGGAGCTGAGTTCGGAGAGGTTGAGGGGACGGCGGCTGGCGATGACGAGGACCTTGTTCAGCCCGGCGGGACCGCCCACATTGAAGACGAAGTTGTCGTTCGCGGCGGGAAAGGTCCGCACCTCGCCCCGGCGGACAAAGTTGCTGCCGCCCAGGCGGTTGGGCAGAATCTGGTCAACCGTCCCGTCAGGGCTGAGGCAGAACAGGTAGACGTAGGCGTTCTCGTTCACGCTGACCGAGAGCCGAATACGCTCGCCGATGCGGTAGGTCGGGGTGCGAGTGCCGCTGGGGTCGCGGTCTACCCAGACGCGGGCCTCCAGGGTGGTGGGCACCGGGTTGACGATGATGCTTTGGGTGCTGAGACGCGGCGCAGCCTGCGCGGGCAGGGCCAGGCTGGAGAACACGGAAGCGGTCAGGGCGAGGAGCAAGGCGGGCTTCTTCATGGAGTCTCCTGGCAGGGAAAGCGGGGCGGAACTGTCCGTCCAGGTCGCGCTTTTCCAAGCTGCTGGCTTCAGCGTAGGCCCCCGCCGCTGACGGAGCGTGAACCCCCGCTGACGGAACGTGAGGAGGGTTGCCTTTGATTCTCATAGACTTCCGCAAATCAGCAAAAAGCCGCCCGGAGGCGGCTCTGGTGGCAGGGATACTAGGATTCGAACCTAGACAAACAGATCCAAAATCTGTTGTGCTGCCGTTACACCATATCCCTAGGTCTCGGCGCGGCCCCAGAGGTGGGGCGCAGTGAAGTATAGCCACGGCCAGCGCGAAGGGTCAACCGCCCGGCGCGGCGGAAGGCACCTTCTCCACCACGGTCAGCCCCGCGAACTTCAGCAGCAGCCGCTTTTGGCCCACACCGGGGAAATACACGAGCACCTCACGGCGGTCCCCGGCGTGGAAGCCTTGCAGGAACACGCCCTCCCCGAACTTGGCGTGGCGCAGCCGCAGTGGCTCGGTGCGGCTCACCGCCCGCTGTAGCTCGCGGCTGGGGATGCCCAGGCGAGCGCTGACTTCGGGGAGCGAGAGGCCGTGCAGGTCCAGCAGCTCGCGTGCTCGCAGCGGCCAAGAGGGGGGCAGGGCGGGCTGAGCCGGGAGGGTGACTGCATCGGGTACAGGGGCGGGGGCGGGCACCCGCTCGACGCCCAGCAAGGCTCCCAGAAAGGCGCGGGTGGCGGCCTTGTCGGTGGGCCGCCGCTCGCCGCTGGCGAGAAAGGGGCTAAAGCAGCGGCTCACGGCGATGCACTCGTAGCAGCCGTGCCCTTCCTGGCAGCAGGTCTTGGCGGCGAGGTCGAGCGAGCGCCGCAGCAGGTCGTCCATGCTCTCGAAAGCGCGGCGGCTGACGCCCAGCCCCCCGACCCAGTCGTCGTACAGGAAGAAATAGTTGTCGCGCTCCTGCCGGAAGGCCCCCGCGAGGTCGTTCTCGTCGCAGGCGACCCGTTCGGGCGTCACCTTGTGCAGCAGGTGCTTGAGGGTGTGGGCGACTGCCGTGGGCTTCTCGGTGGCGCGGGCGTCCACTCCGACTTCCAGCGCCGAGGTGCGAAAGGGGGGCAGTTCGAGGGGTTCGTCGTAGAGATGCTCGGAGAGCTTGTGGTCTTGCATGCGGTCCTGGATGCGGCCCCCGCAAGCGCGGCAGACCCGCTCGCTGGGGTCAGGCACCCGGTCGCAGCCGGTGCACACGCGCTCGAAGACCTGGCGCATCATCATGTAGCCCGCGTAACGCCGCCGAATGATGACCTCGCCGTGGCGGTAGGCGAGCGGCCCCCGGCGCACCCACTCCCCCATCTTCACCGGGCTGACCTCGATGGCGTACAGCCCGCGCGTGAAGAGGTTGGCAGCGTCGAACTTCTGCACCAGAATGGCGGTCCCGGCAGGGTGCGCCTCCCAACGGGTGACCTTGTAGCCCTGGCCGTCGAGGGTGAAGATGGCCCCCTCATGCTTTTCGGTGAGGGCGTAGTGCTGGCTGGGGGACTCCAGCGGGGTGTCGAAGGCGCGGGGTCCCTTTTGCGCCCAGTCGGTTTCCTCAATCACCGCGAACTTGGCGCTCCCCTCGCCGCGCAGGTTCCAGTAGCGCGGTCCCGGAGAGAGGTCCGCCGGAAGACCCGCCGCCCGGCATTCCTCGTTGGCGCGGGCGCGGTGGCGGGGGGCGAGGTAAGGATTCTCGGCCTCCACGACCGCTTTTTCGATAGGGCCGGTGACGAGTTCGCGGAAGTTCTCGGCGTTGGAATAAAAAGCGTCCACGGGTTGCGGCACCCCCTGCTCGTTGAGCGCGGGGAGATACAGCACCAGGCCCGGCGCGACCCGCCCGGCCCGCCCCGCCATCTGCCGAAAGGCCATGCGCGAGCCGGGATAGCCGTCGATGATGACGACCTCCAGGTCACCGATGTCCACCCCGGCCTCCAGCGCGTTGGTGGCGAACATCACCCCACTGCTCGCGCGGCGAAACTCGGTGAGGCGGCCTTCCCGGTCGGAGGTGCCCGCCATGTAGAGGTGGACATGCGAGCGGTTCAGCGGCTGCGCCCGGTAGGTCGAGTACAGCCGCGCCGCCCGCGAGCGGCCCCGGAAAAAGGCGAGTATTTTGAGGTTCCGCTGGATGCTCGCGCTGACCACCGCGTCCCAGAAGCGCCGGGGCTGCCCCCGGTGGTCGGCGAGGTAGTAGCGTTTGCCGTGGCGGGCCGCTCCCGACTCGCTGACTTGGGTGGCCTCCACGCCCACCAGCTCGCGGGCAAACTCGGCGGGGTTGCCGATGGTAGCGGTCGAGAGGACCACCTGCGGAGTGGCCCCCAGGGCGCGGGCCAGCCCCAACAGCCGCCGCAGCATCCCGGCGACCTCCGACCCAAAGCCGCCCCGGTAGGTGTGCGCCTCGTCCAGCACGAGGAAGGAGAGCCGCCGCAGGAAGTCGCGCACGCGGGGGTGGGTCAGCGACCAGTGCAGCTTGTCGGGCGTGGCCGTGACCATCCGCACGTCGTCGCGGAAGACCTCGCCGGGCTGCGCCGCGCCCTGAAAGGCGGCGATGTCCCACCCGAAGCCGCCGCGCTCGCGGAAGGCCGCCAGCTTGTCCCGCTGGTCCTGCCCCAGCGCCACCAGGGGGTAGACGAAGAGGGCGGTCGCCCCCGAATCACGCTCCAGCCGCTCGAAGACCGCCGGAAAAAAGGCCCCCGTCTTGCCGCTCGCGGTGGGCGTGGTCAGGATGACGTGCTCGCCATCCCGCATCCGGCGGTAGGTCTCGGCCTGGTGGCTGTAGACCTCCGGAAAGCCGAAGCCGCGCTGCACGGCGGGGGACCAGCCCAACGCGGTCGCCTTCACGGTGCGGGCGGGGGCGGGGTCCTCCTCGTGCAGCAACACCGCGCCGTCCCCCAGAATGTCGCGCAAGAACCCCTCCAGTCGGGCGTAGGGGGAGCGGACGGGCAACACGCTGTTCAGTGTAGGGCGGGGAGGGCCGCGCGTGGCAGCCGAGGTGACGATGTGGAGCCTGTGCGAGAAGACGCGCGGCCTAGGACGGGGCGCAGCAATGGTGGCGCGCAGTGGAGTGGACGCCTGAAACTTGCGGCAACGCAACGGAGCGCCGTCCTAGCATGGGGCATGGACCCCACCTCCCGCTCCTTCGACGACGCCAAACGCCTGGGTGATGCCGGGGAGGTCGCCGTCGCGCGGCTGCTCGCCCGGCACCGGGAGGCCCTGCCCTTCCGCGACGGCACGCCCCTCGCCTGCGTGGTAGTGCGGGTGGACCATAGGGTAGGCCGCGCCGTGAGCGAGCAGGTGCTGGGGGTGGAGGTGCGGCTGGAACCCCGCCCACAGCAGGAGCAGGTTTACGGCGATCTGGAACTCTGGAGTCAGGGGGGGGAGAAGCGCACGCTGGAGGTCAAATCCGAGCAGTACGCGCTGGCCGACTTTCCCGCGCCAGCAGGCAGCCGCCGGACAGAGAACGTCGCCTTCGAGACGCATGACCTGATCTCGCCGCAGGCCTACGAGCAGCTCTGGGTGCGCGGCGCGCGGCGGGGTGGGAGGCTGCCTCCTCCACCCGGCACGCTGGCGTTCGGCACTCCGGCGGTCCCGGAGTGGTTCACCCGCGAGGGCGGCCACCTGCGCACCCGGGCCGACTGGCTGCTGCACCATTTCCAGCCCAGCGGCCTGGGCGTGATGCTCTCGCTGGGCCGCATCCGGCAGGCCCTGCACGCGGGGGAGCTGCCTGCGCCCTGGTACGCCTCCTGCACGCTGACGCGCGGCAGCCAGGCCCGCTGCCTCACGCCCGGCGGCGAGGGCATCAAGTACTATACGGTCGGCAAACTGCTGAACGTGGCGGAGCTGGAGCGGCGCGAATATGCGCGGTTGTACGTGTAGGCCCGCCTTTCCGGATCGCATCACCCGCCCTACATCACGCTGTCACTGTCCCGGATTAGCAGCGGCGCGTCAAAGGCCGCCGGAAGCCACTCGCGCTGGGGGTGCATCGCCCCCGGCGGGCAGGAGCGCACGCAGGCCATGCAGCCCGTGCAGGCGGCGAGGTCGAGCAGGAGCCGTGCGCCGCCCTCCGGCTTGAACTCGCGGGTGATGGCTTCGGTCGGGCAGACGTTGGCGCAGACCGGGCAGTCGATGCACTTCTCGTCCACCAGGGGCGCGGGCCAGACGACGGGCGCGTCAGAGGCGGGCGCGGGCACCAGCGAGCGCCGCCGCCAGCGCCACTCCTCCGGCACGCGCTCTTGCGGGACGCTCCAGTCCACGAAGGGCAGCGGGCGCTGGGGCAGGAGGCCCGCGACCTCCTGCCGCCCGGCCCGGAACAGGGCAGCAAAAGCCCCCCGGCGGCTCACCCGGCCCGCCCGGTCGCGGTCACCAGGGGTGGCGGGGCGCACGGTGACCACGGCGGGGCGTCCGGTGGATTGGCGCAGGACCTGGGCTTCCTCGACCACGCGGGTGAGGCGCTCCGGCACGTCGGGCGCACCCACCGGGCAGCCCGTGCAGTTGCCGTGCAGCAGGGTCAGCGGGGTGCCCCAGGCCCCGGCGGCGGCGACTACAGCGGGGGTGACCCGGCCCAGGCAGGTGAGCGCCGGACCGCCCGCCCCGCTCTGCGAACAGGTGAGGGTGGCCTCACCGTCCGGACTCTGCCCCCCCTCGCGCACGCTGCCCAGCGGCGGGGTGAGGTCGTATTCCAGCGCTCCCGACGGGCAGACCTGCACGCACAGGCCGCAGCCCGTGCACCGGGCAGGGTCGATGGTGATGCGGTGCTCCTCCAAGGCAATCGCCCCATGTGGGCAGATCGCGTGGCAGGCGTCGCAGCCCCCCACCGCTTGCCGTTCCAGCAAGCAGCGCGGGGCCGTGTAGCGCGGCAGTTGGTCGCCGTACTCGCCCAGCCGCTCCAGCACCCCGCTTAACATGCGCGGAGTCTAGCGGGGGGAAGCCGGGACAAGTGGGGCGGGAGTCTCGGTGAGCCGCTCGCTCACCGCCCGCACGACCTCGGCGGGATGGGTCCAGTGCAGCTGGTGGCCGCCGTCGGGGAGGAGGTGGAGCTGCGCTTGCGGCAACGAAGCCGCGAGGGGGACCGCGTGGCTCTCCGCCGGGGTGAGACGGTCATGCGCCCCCGCAAGGACGGCGGCAGGCACGTGCAGCGCCGGGTAGCTCGGCTTCAGCGCCGCGAGTTCGCGGGCCAGGGTGCGGTTTTCCCAGGCGAGGGCGTGCACCTGTCCCCGGCGGCGCGAAAAGGCCAGCATCATCGCGTGCCACTCTGGGGGGATGGGTGCGGGATGAAAGGCCCGGCCTCCCTCCAGCCACGCCACCGCCCGGCCCAGCGGCAGCAGCAGCACCCGCGTGAGCAACGTCTCCAGCACCGGAATGAGCGGCACGTAGGCCAGGGGCCGGGTCAGGCCGGGCACCGGGTAGGCCGTGGGCGACACCAGCACCAGCCCGCGCACCCGCCCCGGAAAGCGGGCCGCGAACGCCAGCGCCACCGCCGCCCCGTAGGAGTGGCCCAGCAGCAGGGCGGGTTCGCGCACCTCCAACGCGTCCAGCACCGCCGCGAGCCGCCGCACATTGACCTCCACGGTCACGGGCGTGCCGGGGCGAGCGGGCGTGTGGCCGTGGCCGGGGCGGTCGGGGGCGATGAGGCGGGCATGGGGCGCGAGCTGGTCCCACAGCGGCGAGACAGGCCAGTCGAGCGCCACCCCGTCGCTGCCGTGAATCAGGACAACCGGGGGCGCGTCCCCTCCCCCGCCCTCGATGACGTGGGTGGGGCCGTCCGCGAGCGGCAGCACCCGCCCGCGCGGGGGATAGCGCCGCTCATGGTGCCGGGTCCGCAGGGCGGTCAGGACCGCGCCCAGCGCCAGCCCCGCCGCGAGCAGGCCGCGGCTCATGCCCGCCGGGTGGGCACGCGCAGGGTGATGTAGAGGATGCCCGCCAGCCCCACGAGCACCCACGTCACCTGCCCCACGAGGACCGGAATGCGCGTCAGGCTGAAGCCCACCGCGAGCGCGATGGAGACGCTGGCCACCCACTTGGCCCGCAGCGGCATCCCCCGGCCCGCCCGGTAGTCGCGCACGAGGTCGCCGACTACGGGCCGCGAGAGCAGCCACGCTTCCCACTTCGGATTTCCACGGGCGAAGCTGGCCGCCGCGAGCACGAACCACACCGTGCCGGGCAACCCCGGCAGCACCAATCCCAGAAAACCCAGGCCCGTGAGCACGAAGCCCAGCGCCACCCACAGGGGCCGAACCGGGGATACGGGCGGAGGCGTCATGAGACCTAGGGTAGGACAAAGGGGCGGGAAGCGGTTGTGGCCTCCCTTCAGATTCACCGCTGTGGGAACGGCCCGCGCCGGGCAGGGAGGAGCGAGCAAGGGCCAAGCCCGGCTGACCTCCCCCTCACCCCAGCCCCACCCCTGGGGATGGACAATGGGGCCATGCTCGACAACATCTTTGACACCGTGCGCCGCGGGGCCGAGCGGGTGCAGCGGCGGGGCGAGGAAGTCGCCCAGAGTGCGCGGCTGCGGGTAGAAGTCTTTACCCTCACCCGCGAACTCGACACCCTGTATGCCCGGTTGGGCCGCGCCTACCACGCCGGGGCGGACGCCGCCATCCTCGCCGGGATTCAGGAGGAGCTGCGCCGGGTCGACGAGGAAATCAGCGCTCGCGAACGTCTCATCGCCGAACTCTCGGCCCAGGACGAGGAAAGCGTTGAGGCGGGGCGAGTTCCCCGTGAGGAAGCGGAAGCCCCCGCCACGAATCCCAGCCCCGCGAGCGGCGAGGCGGGGTCCGGCCCCGACAACCGCCCCGACTTCACGACCGACCGTGCGGGCGCAGCAGAGCCGACCATTCCCGACGCGATGCCCCGGCCCGACGAACCCTCCCGCCCGTCCTGAAGCCCGCAAGGAGGCTGCCCACGCTTGGAAGGTGGGCGGCTTTTTCTTGGGACGACTACAGGTCACGCCGACTGAAGCGCCACATCGCCAGCCCGATTGCCAGCGCCGCGTAGAGGGCCGCCCACAGCACCATGCCGGGCGCGATGGGGTCGGTGCTGAACAGAGGATTGGCCCCGCGGCTGGCCGCGCCGAGCTGGCGCAGCACCTCTGGCTGGAGGTGGTAGGTCGCCCCCAGCCACAACGAGTTGGTGGGCATCAGCACCGAGGCGACCCGTCCCAGCGTGAGCAGGGTGGGGCTGTCGGAAAAAGAGCCGATGGCCGTCAGAATGCCCCCCGCGAAGCCCGCCCCGTACAGCACGAACACGCCGATGCCGTTGGCGAGCGTGGTAAAGAGGGTGCTCCCCAGAACGGTCAGCGCGGTCAGCAGCGCGACCGCGAGCAGAATCAGCCCCACGGCGGGCAGGGCGTCGGGCGGCACGTAGCCGGTGAGGGCCGCGATGCCGCCCAGCAGCGCCGCGCTGACGAGGGCCACGTACCCCACATTGACGAGCGTAAAGCCCAGCCAGCGCCCCGCGACCAGCTCGGCGCGGCGGATGGGCCGGGCCAGCACCGACTGCATCACCCCGTTTTCCACGTCGGCGCTAACCGCCCCCACCGTCGAGAGCACCGCCATCAGCGACCCCAGGAAGAAGACGAGGTACATCCCGAACAGCGCCGCGTACATGATGGGGATATTCGCCGCGCCCGTCGACGAGCGGCTCTCTAGCCCCGCGTCGATGGCCCGCTGCGCGAGGGTCCCCTCCAGCCGCCACACCCCGTAGAGGTAAAAGCCCACAAAGGCGGCGGTGAGCAAGAGCAGCACGACGACCAGCCGCTTGCGCACCGCCTCGCGCAGCGAGAGTTCGGCGATGAGAAGGGCCTTACGCACGGGCCACCTCTGGGGCGGACGCCGGGTGGTCCATCAGGTCGAGGAACATCGTCTCCAGGTCGGGGCGACGGGGGTTCAGGGTGTAGAGCCGCGCCCCGTGCTCGTGAATGGCGTCCGCGAGAGCGGGGAGGATGTCCTCGCGCCCCACCCACAGCTCCAGCGCAGCGCGGCCCGGCACGTTCTCATCGATGTGGCGCACCTCCGCGAGCCGCGCGAGGGCCGCGCGCAACTCGGCGCTGAGGGTGTCCACGACCACCTCCACCGGAACCACCCCCCCGGTCAGCTCGCGCAGGGTGCCCTGGCGCAGCACCCGTCCGGCCTTGACAAAAGCGACCCGGTCGCAGACTTGTTCGACCTCCGCGAGCAGGTGCGAGTTCAGGAAGACGGCCACCCCCTCGCCGCGCAGCGCCTCGATGATTTCGCGCACCTCCACCCGCCCGATGGGGTCGAGGGCGGAGGTCGGCTCGTCGAGAAAGACCAGCCGGGGCCGCGCCAGGATGGCCGCCGCCAGCCCTGCCCGCTGAAGCATCCCCTTGGAGTAGCCCCCCAGCGCCTCGCGCCCGCGCCCGGCGAGGCCTACCCGTGCCAGGACCTCCGGCACCCGCGTCCGCACCTCCGCCGCCGCCAGCCCCGCGAGCCGCCCGTGGAAGGTCAGGAACTCCTCGCCGGTCATCCAGGTCTGAAAGCGGAACTGTTCAGGCAAGAAGCCCAGCTGCGCCCGTACGCCGGGGTCATCGGGCGAACCGCCCAGGACGCGAACCTCGCCCCCGCTGGGCCGCACCAGCCCCAGCAGCATCTTGACGGTGGTGCTCTTGCCCGCCCCGTTGGGGCCGAGAAAGCCGAAGACCTCGCCCTCCCCCACCGTCAGGCTCAGGCCGTCCACGACCGCCCGGCCCCGGTAGACCTTGCGCAGTTCCCGCGTTTCGATGGTGGCGCTCACGGCCCCAGCATAGGGGTGCCCGGCGCGCCCACGCGTGCGCCGAAAGACGGACCTCCCCCGCCGCTTCCCCCAAGGGGACGCAGCAGCGTGGTGAGAATGTGAGGTCTCAGCAAGAGGGAGTGAGGCAAACTACTCCATATGAAACCGTCTTCTGCTCTTCCCGCGCTGCCGGACGCGCCCGCGCCGTTACGCGCGGCGCTGGAAGAGGCGCATGACGAACCAGCGCGGGCCGCGGCCCTTCTCGCGCTCGCCCGGCACTACCGCGAGCACACGCTGGATACGGCCCAGCAGCTCGCGCAGGCGGCCCTGGAGCTGGCCTTGCCGCTGGACGACCCCGCCCTCGTGGTGGACACACTGTCGGTGCTGGCCTCGATTGAGGAGGGCCAGGGCCTCCACGAATCCGCCTTTGACCACCTCGCCCTCGCCCTCGATCTCGCCCGCACCCACGGCCTCGACGACTTGCGCTCGCGCGTGCACAACGTGCGGGCCATCGTGCGCCTGACCGCCGGGGACCTGACCGGAGCCAGGCGCGACTTCTTGGAAGCCCAAACCCTCGCCCGCGCCTCCGGCGACCCGCTCGACCTGGCCAATATTCACGTCAACCTCGCCTTTTTGGAGCAGCACGCGGGCCGCGCTGCCGAAGCGCTGCACCAGCTCAACCTGCTTGAAGAGCTGCTGAGCACGGCCCCAACGGACGTGCGGCAGTTGATGGCCCCCTACCTCCACGAGAACCGGGCAGCGACCTACCTGGGGCTGGCCCGCCGCGCCCACCTGCGGGGCCGCGCCGACGCGGGGGCCGAGGCCCGTGGGCGGGCGTGGGCCGCGCTGGCCGCGACCTGGGCGGCCCTGGAAGAAACCCCCTCGCGCATGATGTCCCTGGTGCTGGAGGCCCATACAGCGCGGCTGCACGTGCTCGAAGGCGACCTTGACCGGGCGCTGACCCACGCCCAAGCCGCCATGCGCCACCACCGGGAAGCTCGGCAGCGCTCCTACCTCGACGCGCTGCTGGCGATGGCAGAGGTGCAGGCGGCCAGGGAACAGCTCGGTGCCGCGCACGAATCTTACCGCGAGGCCCTCGGCATCGCCCGCGAGCAGGGACGACACCGCGATATCCAGCATCTGCTGCGGGCCATCGCCGAGCTGCACGAGCGGGGCGGCGACCTCGGCTCGGCCCTCGCCGTCACCCGCGAGGCGCTCGCCGAAGCCGACACCACTCTGGAGCGGCTGGCAGCCATCGAGCAGCGCCACGACGACCTCTTCCGCGAGCTGCGCCTGGCCCGCGCTCAGGCCCGTGACTGGAAAGAAAGCGTGCGCCACGCCGAAGAGCAGGCCCGGCACGACGTGCTGACGGGCCTGCTCAACCGCCGGGGCCTCCACGACCGCCTCCTCGCTCTGCCGGAGGGAAGCGGACCACTGCTCGTGGTCTTGATGGATATCGACGACTTCAAGGGCATCAATGACCGCCACTCTCACGCCGCCGGCGACGAGGCGCTGCGGGCGGTCGCGGCCCGGCTGAGAGAAGCCGCCCCCCCAAATAGCTTGCTGGTGCGCTGGGGCGGCGAGGAGTTTCTGCTGCTTCAGCCCAACGCCGACCCCAGCGGGGCCTACGCGATCGTCGAGGGCCTGCGCCGTGCCGTCGCCGAGCACGACTGGCCCACCCTGCCGCCGGGCTTGCGCCTGACCCTCAGCGCCGGGTACGCCTTTGCGCCCACCCCCGCCGAGGCCGACGTGCGGGCCGCGACCGAGCAGGCCGACGAGTTCCAGTACCGGGCCAAACGTGCCGGGCGCAACCGGGTCTGCCCCGCGCCCTCCTCCTCCATTCCGGCATAGGCCAGCGCCCGAACTCAGCGGCTCAGAATCTCGTCGATGCGCGTGACGACGTCCTCCGGGAGGCGCACGCCCGCCGCCTTGACGGTGTCTTCAATCTGGCTGACGCGGGTCGCTCCGGTGATGACGCTGCTGACCCCCGGCTGGCGCAGAATCCAGGCCAGCGCGAGCTGCGCCCGCGTGAGGCCGAGGTCATCCGCAATGGGCTTCAGCTCGCGGACCTTTTGAATGTTCTCGTCGGTCAGGAAGTTCTTGCCCCAGTTTTCGTTCTCGGTAAGGCGTGCGCCCTCCGGGCGGCCCTCGTCGTACTTGCCTGTCAGCAGGCCCATCGCCAGCGGACTCCAGACCACCAGGCCGATGCCCGCTCCCTCGGTGTAGGGCAGAATCTCGCCCTCGACCCGCTCGCGCCGGAGCATGGAGTATTCGGGCTGCTCGGTGACGGGCGCGTGCAGGCCGTGCGCCCTGGCAAACTCGACCGCCTGGGCGATGCGGGCGGCGGGCCACATCGAGGTGCCCCAGTACAGCGCCTTGCCGTCGCGGATGACCTGGTCAAAAGCCATCACGATTTCTTCCATGGGCACGCTGGCGTCATAGCGGTGGGCGAAGTAGATGTCGAGGTGGTCGGTGCCCAGGCGCTTCAGGCTGCCGTCGATGGAGTGCAGGATGTGCTTGCGCGACAGCCCCCGGTCATTCACGTCGTCGCTCATGGGCCAATAGACCTTCGACGAAATGACCAGCGTATGCCGGGGAAACTCGCGCAGCACGGCCCCCATCAGCTCCTCCGAGCGGCCCCGCGCGTACACGTCGGCCTGGTCGAAGAAGTTCACGCCTTCCTCGTAGGCTTTGGTCACGATGTCCCGCACCATCGTCTCGTCGTGGACCGAGTGCCCGAAGGTGACCCAGCCGCCCAGCGAGACTTCGGAAACCTTGAGGCCGCTTTTGCCGAGATTGCGGTATTCCATGCCGGGTACTTTACGGTGTAAAGCGGAACGTCCCCCTAAGATGGAGACGCGGTTAAGAAGACCCCCGTCGTCGCCGCTGGTCCGCGTACCACTGCGGCTGCGTGCCATCGAGGTCGGTGAAACCGTAGAGGTCCGCGAGTTCGCCCACATCCAGAATCTGGCCGGTGTGACGCATGACCTCTGGGTCAGCGGCCAGAGCGACTATCCCCCGCGCCGCATAATGCGGCGTCTCGGTCTGCCCGGCGAGTTCCTGCTCGGTGTGGTGCTGAAGCATCAGCTCGGTCCGCATCCACCCCGGCGCGACGCCCACCACCACGATGCCCTTTTCGCGCAGCTTGTGGGCCAGCGCGTACACCAGACGGTTTTTCGCCGCTTTGCTCACCTCGTAAGGGAGCCAGCCGGGCGGTTCGTCGGTGTGCCAGGTCGTGGAGACGATCAGTCCGTAGCCCTGGGTCCCCATGACGAGCTTCAGCGCCAGCAGGCTGGTCAGGAAATCGCTGTACGCCCCCGCCAGCAGCATGGTACACAGTGGCTCCAGGGGTTCGTCCCAGACCTCCGGGCCGCCGCCCGGTGCCGCTCCGCCCTCGTGCGCTCCCCAGGCGTTGTTGACAAGCAGGTCGAGCCGTCCGTGCTGCCCCGCGATGTGGCGAATCACCGACTCCACCTGTGTGGGGTCGGTATGGTCGCACCTGAGCGGAGTGACTGCACCGCCCGCCACGCGGATAGCATCGGCGGTGTCGTCCACGGTGGTCTGCGGCAAGGCAGGCTGGGTGCTGTGCCTGCGGGTGCTGCGGGCGGTGACGATGACGTGGGCACCCGCTGCCGCGAGTTCCAGCGCGACCGCCCGGCCCAGCCCACGTGATGCGCCAGTGACGAGCGCCACCCGGCCCGCCAGCGGTTGGCTCACCCCTGTCGCCGCGTGTCCCCAGTGCCCCCCGCGCCCTCCTCCAAGGAGATGCTGGCCGAGAGCACCACCTGGTCACCGCGCTGCTCGACCTCCACGTTGCTGCTCCCCGCCGGGAAGTAGCGCTTCACGACCTCCAGCAGGTCGTTTCTCAGCGCATCCACCTTGCCGGGGGGAATCTGGGCGCGGTCGTAGGCGAGCACGAGTTCAAGGCGGTCTTTGAGGGTCTCCTTGGAGCGGCGGCCCTTCATCCAGGAAAACATTTCAGGCCCCCCCGAACAGGCGGCGCAGCACCGCCAGGAAACCCCGGTCTTGCTCCAGCTTGGGGTAGGGCACGTCCTCGCCCCTCATGCGCCGGGCGGTGTCCATAAACGCCTGCCCCGCCTGCGACTTGCCCAGCACGGCGGGTTCACCCACGTTGGTGCTGACCAGGATGCCGTCGTCTTCGGGGATGATGCCGATGGGCTTGACCCCCAGGATTTCGAGAACGTCGGCCTCCGAGAGCATGTTGCCGCTCGCGACCATCTTGGGGCGCAGGCGGTTGATGACGAGGCGAATCTCGCGGACCTGCTGGGCTTCGAGGAGGCCGATGATGCGGTCGGCGTCGCGCACGCTGGAGACTTCGGGGTTTACGACGACGAGCGCGCCCTCGGCGGGGGCAGCGGCGGTCTTGAAGCCCGACTCGATGCCCGCGGGCGAGTCGATGAGAACGCGGGTAAAGCCCTCCTCTTCCAGGAGCTGCCGCACGACGCCCTTAAAGACCTCCGGGTCAAGGGCGTCCTTGTCGCGGGTCTGGGAGGCGGGGAGGAGGTGCAGCGACTCGACGCGCTTGTCGCGGATGATCGCCTGCGAGAGGCGGCACTTGCCCTCCAGCACGTCGACGAGGTCAAAGACCACGCGGGACTCTAAGCCCATCACCACGTCGAGGTTGCGCAGCCCCACATCCACGTCAATGACGACGACCTTCTCTCCGAGTTTGGCGAGGGCCGCCCCGATGTTGGCGGTGGTGGTGGTTTTGCCCACTCCCCCCTTGCCCGATGTCACGACGATAACCTTGGCGTTCATTGGGGCCGAGTCTAGCAACTCTGCCCCCGCGTACCCGGCGGTGTGACGTCTGCCCTACCCTCCGGGGAGGCGGCCCTGTACACTGCCCGGTTGAGTCTTGCGCCCGGCGTGCCCCCACGCAGCGGCGCGCCCCCGCGTGGAGGAACCCCCGATGACCGTACTCAACCCGCTGCCCGACGCGGCAGCCCCCCAAGTCACGCCGCCGAAAGTCGGCTTTATCAGCCTGGGCTGCCCCAAGGCTTTGGTCGATTCCGAGCGCATCCTGACCCAACTGCGCGCCGAGGGCTACGAGGTGGCCCCCAGCTATGAGGACGCGCAGGCCGTCATCGTGAACACCTGCGGCTTTATCACGCCCGCCGTCGAGGAATCCCTGAGCGCGATTGGCGAGGCGCTCGACGCCACGGGCAAGGTCATCGTGACCGGGTGCTTGGGCGAGCGCCCCGAAAAGATTCTGGAGCGCCATCCCAAGGTGGCCGCCATCACCGGGTCGGAGGCGGTGGACGACGTAATGGCGCACGTGCGCGAGCTGCTGCCCCTCACGCAAGACGCCTTTACCGGGTTGCTGCCCGTCGCCGCGCCGGGGATGCGCCCACAGGTGCCCCTGCCAGAGCGCGAGGCCACCCGCCACGGCGACGTGTTTGCCCCCTCAGTGCGGCTGACGCCCCGGCACTACGCCTACGTGAAGATTGCGGAGGGCTGCAACCACACCTGTGCCTTTTGCATCATTCCCAAGCTGCGCGGGCGGCAGGTGAGCCGCGACGCGGGGGCCGTGTTGTACGAGGCGTTCCGCCTGGTCGCAGGCGGCACCAAGGAAATCATGGTGATTTCGCAGGACACCTCTGCCTACGGGGTGGACCTGCGCTTCCGCGAATCGGAGTTTCAGGGGCAGCAGGTGCGGGCGCACCTCACCGACCTCGCCGTGAAGCTCGGCGAGATGGGTGCGTGGGTGCGGATGCATTACGTCTACCCGTACCCGCACGTCGACAACATCGTGAGGCTGATGGCCGAGGGCAAGATTCTGCCCTACCTCGACGTGCCCCTTCAGCACGCTTCGCCCAAGATTCTGCGGCTGATGCGGCGGCCCGGCGGGGGCAAGCAGCTCGACACCATTCGGCGCTGGCGCGAGATTTGCCCGGACCTCGTCATCCGCTCGACCTTTATCGTGGGCTTTCCCGGCGAGACGGAAGAAGACTTTGAGGAGCTGCTGACCTTCCTCGAAGAGGCGCGGCTTGACCGGGTGGGGGCTTTTCCCTATTCCGACGTGGAGGAGGCGGACGCGAACGGGCTGCCGCAGCCGGTGCCGGAAGAAATCAAGCAGGAGCGCCTCTCCCGCTTCATGGAAGTCGCCCAGCGCATCAGCCGGGAGAAGCTCGCCGAGAAGGTGGGCCGGGTGATGGACGTCATCATTGACGACTTCAACGACGACGAGGGTGACGCCCCCGGAACGAAGCTCATCGGGCGCACGAAGGGCGACGCCCCCGGCATCGACGGCCAGGTCTACCTGTACGCGGGCGACTTTGCCGGGCAGGTGAAGGTAGGCGACATCGTGCAGGCCCGTATCGAGGACAGCGATGAATACGACCTCTACGGCGAGGTCGTCGCCCGCCCGGAGTGGAGGCCCAACGTGCCGCAACTGGGGCACGTTGGGCGTCATTGAGGGGGCCACCCCGCAACTTCAGCCCGGCATCCCCTCCCCCAGCAGGTACCGAATCACGTCCTGGGCGGTATAGCCCGGCCTCCACCCGCTGAGCTTGACGAGGTCGTCGCCGCTCGTGAGCAGGGGCCGCTCGACCTCACCGCCCTTCTGAATCTGGGCGTAGCCCGCGTCCGCCATCAGCGCGTTGCACAGGCACTTGCGGCCCACCGTCTCTTGCGGCTGCCCGCCCTTGCGAACGTAGTCCGCGACGGGTTCGGCGGCGCAGCGCAGGCCCACCCTGTCGCCGTCCCAGTAGGCTTCGCGCAGGTAGCCGATGTCGCAGACCCGCCGCCGGGCCACGTATTCCTCCGGCTCGGAGAGGGTGCCTTCCAGGCGCACCACCTTGAAGGGAAACCCGGTGGGCGAGGCGAGGGGGTCGGTGTACACGCTGGCCTGGCCCTCCCGCACGGCAGCCAGGGCTTGGGCGCGGGTTTCCGGGCGCAGGCCGCTCTCGGCGCAATAGGCGAAGAGGGTGCCCACCTGAATCCCGGCAGCCCCCTCGTCCAGCGCCCGCCGCAGCGCTTCCGGGGAGCCGCTGCCCCCCGCCAGCCAGAACGGGAGGCCGATTTTGCGCATTTCAGCGAGGTCAGCGAGGTCGCGCTCGCCGTAAATCGGCTGCCCGGTCTCGTCGTAGGTGACCTGGCCCCGCGGCGGCGCGTTATGGCCCCCGGCGGTCGGCCCCTCAATCACGAAGCCCTGGATGCTCCCGGTCGCCTTGCGGGTCAGCACCCCGGCGAGCACGTGCGAGGAGATGATGGGGTAGAAGTTCGGGCGCTTCAGCCTCACGCCCCCGAAGCCGTAGTCGGCGGGGTCGAGGGAGAGGGGCACGCTGGGGGAGGGGCCGTCGCCCTTCACGTCCACCCGGAAAGCCCCCGCTTTTCCCTCTGCAAAGGCGTCGAGCACCCCCGGAATCTCGCGGGGAATCCCGGCCCCCATGATGACGGTATCCACCCCTGCGAGCATCGCCCCGTACAGGGCGGGCATGGTGTGCAGGTGCAGCTTGGTGAGCAGGTTAAGGCCAACCGGGTTGCCGTGCCCCTCGCGGGCCAGCCAGACTTCCGCGAAGCTGCCCAGAATGGCGAGTTCCCAGGCGGGCTGCTGGTGGCGCAGGGTGGGCAGCGGCACGCGGGCATAGGGCTGGCCGGGCGCTCGCCCCCCCTCCAGGAAATACTTGGCGATGGCCTTTTGTGCCCGCTCCTGGTCGGGAAACTGAGCGAGCGCCCGGCGAATGTGGCCGCCGGGGTCGCCGTCTTGAAGGCGGCGCACGAGCAGGTTGTCGATGCCCGTACCCGACACCACGCCGAGCTGTCCGGTGCGCGACACGGCCCGTGCGAGTTCCCAGTTCGAGATGGCGACGCCCATTCCCCCCTGGATGATGCGGGGGAGGGCGGGGGGCGGCGAGGGAGAGACGGCAGAGGGGAGGGGCAGAGTGGTCATGGGCATCTCCAGGGAGAAAAAAGGCAACAAAGGGGGCAGAATCTCCGCCCCACTCTGCACCGGAAGTGCCCCCCACCCGCCCCGGTCTGAACGCGGTCAAAGGGCCGGAGCCGGGGCGGGTGCAGACTCCTGTCATACCCCGGCCCCTAGACTTCCGGGGTGAGTCTCGACCTCCTCTTCGTGGTGTTTGCTGGCGTGTTCGGCCTGCTGGTGGGGTCGTTTTCCAATGTGCTGATTCATCGGCTGCCGCGGGGGGAGAATGTCGCCTTTCCGCCCAGCCACTGCCCCGCGTGTGCCCACCGCCTCGCGCCCCGCGACCTCGTGCCGGTAGGGTCGTGGCTCAGCCTGGGCGGGAAGTGCCGATATTGCCGCGCTCCCATCAAAGCCCGCTATCCGGTGGTCGAGGGGCTGACGGGCGTGGGGTACGCGACCATCGCCGCGCTCTACCCTCCCGCGCTGTACGGCGGGGCCACGCTGGGCCTCTGCGTACTGTTCACGCTGCTGCTGGTGGCGAGTGCCATCGACCTCGACACCTTTACCATCCCCGACGAGCTGACGCTGCCGGGGGTGGCGCTGGGCGTGGGCTTCAGCTTTCTGAATGCGCGGGTGGGGGCGGGCGGGGGCCTGGGCCTGCCGACCCCCGCCGAGGCCGTGCAGGGGGCGCTGCTGGGCGCGGGCCTGCTGGTGACCATCGACCTGCTGGGGTCGTGGGTGCTGCGGCGCTTCCGCGAGCGGCGCTACCCGGAAATGCCGGTCGGCTACCAGCAGATTGCCCTCGCCCTGCTCGTGGGGGCGTGGGCGGGGCCAGGGTGGGGGGGGGCGGCGGCGGTGCTCTCGTCAACCGCGAATCTACTCGCGCGGCGGGCCATTCGGGTGCCGGAGCTGCTCACGCTGGGGGGCCTGCTCGTCAGCGTGCTCCTGGGGGGGTCTGGCTTTGGCCCCGGCCTCATCGTGATGGTGCAGGGTGCCCTGGCCGCCGGGGGTGCGGCAGCCCTCCTCGCGGGTGTGTACTGGTGGCTGCGCGGGGACGATGCCGACGAGGACGCCCCCTTCGACCCCGCCGCGATGGGCTTCGGGGACGTGAAGCTGGCCGCCGTGATTGGGGCCTTCCTGGGCTGGGAGCGGCTGCTGGTCGCCGTCGTGGTCGCCGTGGTCGCGGGGGCGCTGCTGGGGCTGGTGCAGCTCGCCCTCCAGCGCGAGAACCGCCTCAAGTTCGGCCCTTACCTGGCGCTGGGCGCGGTGGTCGCCTTGATTTGGGGCGGGGCGGTCGTAGAGGGTTACCGCACGATGCTGGGCCTGTAGCTGGAGGGGTGAGAAAGGCTCAGCCGCGCCGGGGAGGCGTCACCAGCGCCTCTTCTTCCTCTCTGGGGGGCTGGGCCTGCGCTCCGCCTCGGCGGGGGCGCGGCCCGGTGGGCACGGGAACGCCGGGGCCTTCTTCGCCCTCGTCACGGCGGCGGGGTGGGCCAGGGCGCAGTTTCCCGCGCCGGAGTCCACCGAGTCTGTCCAGCAGTGCCCGAATCGAGAATCTGGTCATGGACCACCGTACCTGGCCCCGTCCCCCGGCGTCTCCCCCTCCCCTTCCATTTGCCCCTGTGCGGTGGGAAGTTGTGGACGGGCCACCACCGTCACCCGCTGGCGCTGGCGCAGGCCCACGAAGCCCACGTCGGCGCTCGCCGTGACCGTGACCCCGGCGGCGTTTGCGGCGTCCTGCGCGGCCACCTGCACAAAGACCTCCATGTCGCGCACGACCGGGTGCCCCACGAAGGCATCGACGTAATGGTCGAGGCTAAACAGCTCCAGCAACCGCTCTCCCGCCACGTAGCGCAGGGAGAGGGTCGAGCCGGGAGCCGGATTGCGCGTCTTCGGGCAGAGTTCGGGCAGCTCCAGCACGTGCTCGACGACCGTGGGGAGGCTCGGCCTCGCGTTGGCGATGGTCCGCAGCCGCTCGGCGGGGTGCTCCATCAGGCTGGGGCGCGGACGAGGAAGCGCACCCGCAACGCAAAGAGGGCCGCAATCGCGTACTTAGCGAGGATGTCCGCGAAGATAATCTGCGCGATGTCACGGCTGCTCAGGTCGCCGTAAAAGGCCAGCAACGTGAACAGGACCGAATCCAGCGGCACGCTGACCGCGTTGCTGGCGAGGACACGGGTCCACCAACTCTGCCGCAGCAGGCGCTGGTAGACGGCGGTGTCGGCCAGCTCGCCCACCAGAATGGCGAGAAAGGACGCGCCCACGAAGCGCCACGGCGTGTCGGTGAGGACTGCCGCCCCCGTGTTGACGAGCAGGGCGAGCGCGATGGCGACATAGACGGCCCGTAGGCCCCCCGCCCGGTGAATCCGGTCGCGCAGGGTGAACACGGCGGCGAAGAAGATGGTCCCCACGCTGAGCAGCCCGAACACGGGCAGGGGGATGAACTGATTCAAGGTCAGGTTGGCGAGCAGGATGCTCAGGGCATACAGCGCGGTCAGGATGATGACCGGGCGGCCAACGACGGGATAGGTCATGGCATTCCTCCAGCCGCAGCGACAGGACAGGTCACGGGCCAGCGCCCAGGGTAGCAGTTCCGCCCGCTGTCAAAAGGCCGCCGAACGCTCCAGCGGCGGCGTCAGCGGTCTGGCCCCCAGCGCCCGCACCAGCCGGAAAAAGGCCAGGTCGTGTGCCGGACTCGTCCAGGCGGGCGACTGCACGAGCAGCAGGGCCGTGACCTCGGCGGGGTCGGGCCAGCGCAGGCCCCGCGCCAGGGTCACCCGCTCGCGCACGTCCGGGGGCAGCAGCGGCGTGACCTCACCCCAGGTGCGCTCCAGGTCGTACCCCTCCGCGACGGGCAGCCCCGCGTGCCAGTCGGGGTAGAGGCAGGTGTACCCCCCCGCCCGCCCCGCCGCCAGCGCCAGCCCCGCCCAGTTGCCGGGCCGCACCCGCGCCCGGTCCCCGCTGAGGCTGGCGAGGTCGTGGTGACTGTCCACGTTCAGGACCTGGGCACCGGGAAAACCCGCGAGCCAGTTCCAGGCGTCTGCGTGGGTCAGGGTGACGTGGGTCGGAATCCCGGCATACCGTTCCAGCGCCTCCCAGCCGGGATACAGCGGAAAGTCAGCGGCCAACGCGGCCCAGCCCCCGCCGCCGCGCCTCTGGGCACGCGCTCGCCACGCCTCCACCCGGTCTTCCTCGCGGTCGCGACTTCCCCAGATTGGCGCGTCGAAAACGAGTTCGCGGGTGCCGGAAAAGGCGTCCCAGTCGACCGAGAGCAGCAGGGGCGCGGCGGGCATGGGCTGAGGGTACCGTGCTGCTCTCTCCTGGGCCGCCCTATCCTGGGCCGCATGAGTCACCCCCTTAAGCTGCTCCTCATCGTGCCCCACCCCGACGACGAGGTGTACGGGGCCGCCGGAACCCTGATGGACTTTCTGGAAGAAGGCCACCCCTGCGGGTTGGTCACCCTCACCCGCGGCGAGGCGGGGCGCACCCTGGGGCTGGCCGCAGGACCCGAAGAACTCGCCCGAATGCGGGCCGCCGAACTGCGGGCCTGCCTCGACGAGATTGGCCTGACCACCCACCCCGGCAGCGTCCACGAGGGGCACGCCTTTCCCGACAAGGCCCTACAGGGCCAGCCCCTGGGGACACTCGTGGAAGTCGCGCGGGAGGCGCTGACCCGTTTGCGGCCCGAAATCGTGCTGACCTTTCCCCCCAACGGCAGCAACGGCCACCCCGACCACGTGACCACCCACCGGGCGGTGAGGGCCGCGTGGGAGAGCCTGCCGCCCGGCGAGCGCCCCCGCCTGTGGTACTACGCCAGCCCCACCCCCCCGGAACGCGAGGACCTGCGGGCAGCGTGGCTCGCGCCCAACGTGCGCCGGGACGTCACGCGGCACGTGACCCGCAAGCTGCGGGCCATCGGGTGCCACCGCAGCCAAGCGCTCAGCACGGTGGATTTCCTGCGCAAG
Source organism: Deinococcus murrayi DSM 11303 (assembly GCF_000482805.1). GTDB lineage: Bacteria > Deinococcota > Deinococci > Deinococcales > Deinococcaceae > Deinococcus > Deinococcus murrayi. The sequence goes on from NZ_AXWT01000026.1 coordinate 23,397, forward strand.
TTTCCAGAGCGCATCACCGAAGAGACGTTTTACGAGGTAGGCGCGTAGGCCCAGGGAGGGCAAGGGCACTCGTGCGGATTTCCTCCAGAGAGTCGCCCCCGCAAGGAGCAAGAAGGGTCAGATTGAGAGAACCCCGCACTTCGCTCAGGGTGACCTGGGGACGTCTCAGGGGGCGAAGGTGCGGGGGTCGGGGGCCTCGGCGCAGGTGGCCGGGGTGAGGTCGTACCAGCCCAGAGGCCGCAGGCTACGGCCACAGGCGGCGAGGTAGGCCTCGGCATAACGCTCTGGCCACTGCTCCCACAGTTGACGGTGGTAGGCGCTCAGGCCTTCGAGGGACGAAGCCCCCAACTGGAGATACAAGCCCGCTGCGCAGTGGCCGTACTCGTGGGCCGCGACCCGCACGAGGTCGTGCCGCGACAGCGCCGGGTCGATGTCCACCACGCAGCCCCAGGCAAAGGGCGCGGTCAGGGTGTACCCCGCGTAGGGCGTGTCCCCCCGCCGCGCCAACGCCCCCGGTGTTACCCAGCGCCAAGTGACGGTGACCCCGTGGACGGCGGTGCTCCACTGGGCAGCGTCGCGCGGAGTGCTCACGAAGGTGCAGCCCGATAGCAGCGGGGTCAGCAGGGACAGGGACAGGAGCCAGCGCCTCACGCGAACGTCACCGCAGTGTCTTGCTGATGAGGCTGTTGGTGTAGAAAGTGCTCGCCTTGGTTCCGGCGGGGAGGCTGCCCTGTGCGACGAGGGCGGCGACCGCCTTGGCCCAAGCGGCGGGGTCGCTCGCGCCCAGGCCGTTCGCCCGCGTGTAGGCGCTTTGCATCAGCGGCACGCTGGCCCGCAGCACCTCCAGGCTGCCGCCCCCGGTGCCAAAGACGGGCTGGGCGACCCGAAAGGCCCGCGCCGGGTCGCCCACCGTGAACTTCAGCCCCCGCTGCGAGGCCCGCACGACCCGGCGGGCGAGGTCGCCCCTCAGGGTCTTGTCCAGGGTGATGAGGCCCACCCCCACCATCGGGTAGGCCGCCGAGAGGTCGAGGGTATAGACCCGTTCGCCGGACTGCCGCAGCCCCACCACCTCGTTGTTGAGGTATCCCACGGCGGCATCCACCCGCCCCGCCCGCACCGCTTCGAGCTGGGTAAAACCGATGGAGGCCAGCCGCACGTCCCGGCCCTCGCGCAAGCCTGCCTCGGCCAGCAGGGCGCGGGTGGCGGCGTAGCTGCTGCCAAAGGTGCCGGGAATGCCCAGCGTCTTGCCCCGGAGGTCCGCCGGGCGGCTCAGGGGCTTCGTGCTAAAAATCGTCACGGGCGACTTCTGATACATCGCCATGACGTAGCGCACCGGGGCGCCCTGGTTGCGGGCAAAGACCGCGTCCTCCGGGTCGCCCACCACAAAATCCAGTTTGCCCTGAAGGAGCAGCGGCATCAGTTCGGAGACGTAGCCGTGCTGAAACTTCACGTTCAGGCCCTCGGCGCGGTAGTAGCCCAGCTTGTCGGCCACATAAAAGGGCGTGAACTGCACGTTGGGGATATACCCCAGCCCGATGGTGACGCTTCGGGAAGCCCCCTGCGCCGACGCCCCACCAGCGGCGAGCAGCGGGAGCAGGAGGAGGAGGGCACGGGCACGCTTCATGGAGGCGAGTATAGGGCGGCGCTCCGCTCGGCTCAGAAACAGAGCCGACGTTTCTGAGGGCTGCCCCCCCGGCCCACCTCCACACGCCACGCCGCCCCGACGGGACACCCCGGCAGGGCCGACTATGGCAGCATACGTGCATGGATTTGAACGCCTGGCGGCCTGAGGACACGGCGCGGCGCCTCTCGATCATGGGCGCGAGCAGCCTGGGAACGTTCTTGTGGGTGGGCTTGTGGCTGGGGTCGGGCTTTAACCCGCTGCTGGCCCTGCTGCTCGGCGCGGCAGCGGGGGTCATCATTCACCTCATCGCCTACCCGATTTTGCGAGCGCTGCTGCGGCGCGGCGGCTAAGGGCGACACAGAACGAGGCACCGCTGGGGTGCTAGACTGCGGGGTACGCCTGCGGAACGCGGCGGAGGCAGCCGACTTCCGGCTCCCCCGCGACCCAGGGAAAGGACCCCCATGACCGACGACACCAAGCCGCAGCTCACGGAAGGCGCGGCCACGACCGAGACCGCTGACCAGCTCTCCGCCGACCAGACCCCCGCCGAACTGCGCGATATCCTCCCCGAACTCGCGGGCGAACCCGACGAGGACCCGGTGCTTGACGCCCAGGAAGCCCAGCAAGAAGGCTGGAGCGCTGAGGCCGACAGCGCCGAAGACGATGAGGAAGAGTACATCGACGCGGACGACCTGCTGGAGCTGCTCGCCGAGATGAAGGAAATGCTCGAGACCCAGAGCAAGGAAATCCGTGGTCTACGCCGCGAGATGCGCGAACTGCGCGAAAGTCAGGGCTTCCAGGGCGGTCAGGGCGGCTTCCGGCCCCGCGAGGACCGCGGCGGCTACCAGGGCGGCGACCGGGGCTTCCGGCCCCGCGAGGACCGTGGCGGCTACCAGGGCGGCGGCGACCGGGGCTTCCGGCCTCGCGAAGACCGCGGCGGCTACCAGGGCGGCGGCGACCGGGGCTTCCGGCCTCGCGAAGACCGCGGCGGCTACCAGGGCGGCGGCGACCGGGGCTTCCGGCCTCGCGAGGACCGTGGCGGCTACCAGGGCGGCGGTGACCGGGGCTTCCGGCCTCGCGAGGAGGGCGAGCAGACCTTCCGCCCGCGCCCCCGCGTCGACCGCGGCTGGGGCAACAAACGCCGCGATGAGGAATAAGACGGACTGACAGCAAAAAGGGCCGGGAGGAGCTTCCCGGCCCTTCCCCTTATGAGGGGTCAGCTTCCCTACGCCAGCCAGCGTTCCAGCCAGTTCAGGTACTCCTCCAGCCTCTTGACCCGGCGGTCGGGGCGGCCAGAGCGCGAGAGTTCGTGGTCCTCGCCGGGAAAGCGCACGAAGCGGGTGGGCACCCCGTGCAGGTGCAGGGCGGCGTACCACTGCTCGGCTTGCTCTATCGGGCAGCGGTGGTCGAGGACCGAGTGGACAATCAAGGTGGGCGTCCGCACGGCCTCCACGTACTTCAGCGGACTCATCTCCCACAACTGCCCCGCGTCTGCCGAACGGTGAAAGTTCAGGCCGAGTTCGTCGTCCCAGAAACGAAGCCCAATGTCCGAGGTGCCGCCAAAGGAAAGCAAGTTGCAAATCGAGCGGTCGGTGACCGCCGCCCGGAAGCGGTTCGTGTGTCCGGTGAGCCAGTTCGTCATGTAGCCGCCGTAGCTGCCGCCCATCACGGCGCTGCGTTCGCCGTCGAGCCGGGGGGACGCCTCCAGGCAGCGGTCAAAAAAGGCCAGCAGGTCGGCCATATCCACGCTGCCCCAGCGCCCGTAAATCGCAGAGGCCCACGCCTGCCCGTAGCCCGCGCTGCCGCGGGGGTTGCTGTAGCACACCCCGTAGCCCCGCGCCGCCAGCAGTTGAAACTCGTGGGTAAAGGCGTGCCCGTAGGCGGTGTGCGGCCCCCCGTGAATGCTGAGCAGGGCGGGCACCCGCGCCTCGCCGTCCGGAAGCAGCACCCAGCCTTCGCCCTCCTGCCCCTCCTCGGTGGTGAAGGTCACCCGCTGCGGAGCGCGGGGGGCAAAGGGCAGCGCCGCGCCGAGGTCGGTCACGGGCTGCCCGTTCAGCTCGACTTCCGGAAAGCGGTCGGCCCGCTCGCGGATGAGGGCCACGCCGCCCCCCCGCGCGGTAAAGGCGGGAATGACCCCTTCCGGGTCGTGGTCCTGCGGCGTGACCGCTCCGTCTAGCCCCACCCGGAAGAGGCCACATGAGCCGCCCACCGTGCTGCTGAAGAGGAGGGTCTGGTCGTCCACCCAGGTGGGCAGTGTGGGGAAGGCCCCCACGTGGACATCGCCCCCCACGAGGTTGCCGACCGGGAAATCCCAGCCCTCGTCCAATCGCCGCCACTCGCCCCCCGGCCCGCAGAGGAAGAGGTGGGCGTCTTCGGGACTGCCCTTGCCCTGGGGGCGGCCCACGATCACGAAGCGCTCGCCGTCCGGGTGCGGCACGACCGCCCCCACCGCCGAGTTCCAGCGGGTGAGCTGCTCGCGCTCGCCGCTGTGGGCGAGGCGGTAGACCTCCTGCCGCCACTGGGCCGCGTCCATCTCGCCCTGAGAGGAAATCAGCAGCACGCCGGAGCTGTCGGGCAGCCAGGCGTAGCCCGCAATCTCTACCTCCGGGGCGTGCCATTCCTCCAGCCGCTCGGCGGCCACGTCGTAGCGCCACAGCCGCGCGGGCCGTTCGGGCAGCCAGTCGCGCCCGTTAAAGCGGTAGCGCGGGCGGGTGAGCACGCGGGCTTCGCCGCGCTCGTCTCTGAGGTCCTCGTCGTCGGCAGTGCTCAGGAACGACAGAAAACGCCCGTCCGGACTCCACTGCACGTCCTGCACGGGATTTTTGAAGTGGGTGAGCCGCCGGGCTTCCCCGCCCCCCAGCGGGAGCCAAAAGAGCTGGCCCTTCTCGCCGCCGCCCGCGCGCACGAAGGCGAGCGCCCTGCCGTCCGGCGACCAGCGGGGCGAGGAGTCGCGGGTTCCCTCCGCGTGGGTGACCCGCCACGCCGCCTCGCCCTCCCCCGCGAGCCACAGCGCCGAGCGGTAGCGCGGTTTGGGAAAGTCAGGGTCGGGGTTGCGGGGGTCTTCTTCCTCCACCCGCGTGAGGACGTAAGCCACCCGCCGCCCGTCCGGGCTGACCTGGGGGTCCGAAGGAAACTGGAGGGCAAGCAGGCTGTCGGGACCGGGAAGCGCCGGCGTGGGTGGGGTCATGCCGCAGTCAAGCACAGCCCGCGCCCGCCCGTGCAAAGGGATGCTTCTCCTCATGAGACCGCCCTCAAGGCTCTGCTGAGTGCCCGGCATCGTCCGTCTCAGGTCGCCCGGCTACGCTACCCATACCGGACGTTCCGGGATGTTGTCCATCCGCCCTTCCCCGGCGGAGGCTGTTGCCGTCTTCTTCTCTAGGAGGCTCTCCATGCAGGAACTGTCATGCACCTGGGTGCCGGGCACCCTCGATGTCGTGCGGGTGCGCCTGCGCCCCGGACGGCCCGCACAAACGGCGAGTGCTGGCTCTGCGGCTGCCCCCAGCAGCACCACCACCACCACCATCGAACTCACGAGCACCCGGCTGGCCCGTATCTTCGGGCCGCGGGCACTTGATGACCTGTATCTCAAGGGCCGCGCCACCGTGCAGGCAAGTCCGCAGCAGCTCGCGGCGCTGACCTGAAGCTGCCGTGATACAGAGCGGGCGCTATAGCATGGGCCGCATGGTGTCCCTGCCTCCGGCCCCGGACCTCGCCGCCCTGCTGGAGGACCTGCGGGTCCTCACCGAGCTGGAATCGCCCTCCACCGACCCCGGCGCCATTGCCCGCGTGATGGACGTGGCTGAAGCCTGGGCGCTGGAGCTGGGCGGCACGGTGCAGCACCTTTCCGGCGGCACCCGGCGCTTTGCCTTTGGGGAGACGGGCGCGGCCCGGCCCCTGCTGCTGCTCGCACACGCCGACACGGTGTGGCCGCATGGCACCCTGCGGGCAATGCCCTGGCGGGTGGAAGGCGACCGCGCCTACGGCCCCGGCACCTACGACATGAAAGCGGGGCTGGTGGGGGCCTTTCATGCCTTGCGGACGCTGGCGGGCGGCTGGCCCCGCGGCGGGGTGGTCCTGTTGCTGACGCCCGACGAGGAAACGGGCAGCGCGAGCAGCCGGGAGCACATCGAGGCCGCCGCACGGGAGAGCCGCGCGGCCCTGGTCCTGGAGCCGCCCGTGGCCGACACCCACGCCCTGAAGGTGGGCCGCAAAGGGGTCGGCGACCTGCACTTGCACTTCCGGGGGGTCGCCTCACACGCGGGCAACAAGCCGGAGGAGGGCGCGAGCGCGATTACCGAGGCCGCTCACGCGGTCCTCGCGGTGCAGGCGCTTGCCCGCCCGGAGCTGGGCACCACCGTCAGCGTGGGGCGCATCGCCGGGGGCGGGGCCATCAACGTGATTCCGGCAGAGTGCTCCCTCGACGCCGACGTGCGGGTCGCGACCCTGGCTGAGGCCGACCGGGTGATGGCGGCCCTGGAGGGCCTGGAGCCGCGTGACCCCCGCGTGACCCTGACAGTGACGGGGGGCCTCAACCGCCCGCCCTTCGAGCGTGGCCCCGGCACCCAGGTCCTGTTCGAGCAGGCGCAGGCAGCGGCCCGCGAGCTGGGCTTCGAGGTCACGGGCGAGGTCGTCGGAGGCGGCAGCGACGGCAACTTCACCGCGCCGCTGTGCCCCACCCTCGACGGGCTGGGTGCCCCCGGCGACGGGGCACACGCCGCCCACGAGCACGTTCGCCTCGACCGCTGGCCCGCCCACGTGCAGCTCCTGACCCGGCTGATGCAGGGGCTGTGATGTTCGGCTTTCTGCGCCGCTCTTCCGCCGGGCATCCCCTGGTGCGGCAAGACGACCCCAGCACCTTCCGGGTGCGGGTCCGCACGCACCGGCACGGCGAGGTCGTCGAGGTCCGCTTGACCAAGGCCGCCCACATCGGCGCGGACGACGGGGGCGGCTACGTCTTTCGCAAGGCCGTGGTCAGCCCGCAGCACTTCGACCGGGGCGAACTCGTCGTGCGCTTTGATGGCCGCTACCGGGTCATCGGGACCGAGGCCGAGGGCCTGGACTTCATCCCGGTCGCCGAGTGGGAGGACTGACCCTCCTCCCGCGTTTGTGCTCCGCCGACTCCCCCCACATCCCCTAACCCCCCTGGCACCGGAACGCCCCCGAAAGGCTGTGCCCCCACCGTCACGGACATGAAGTTCCCCACCGGCGGCCCCCGCACCGCGCCGCGCCGCGCCCTGGAACCGGGAGCGCCGCGGCTCCTGCGGCTCCTGCTGCCATAAGCACACTCAGCCGGAGTGCTGGCCGCTGGCCGCTGGCCGCTGGTCGCTGGCGGCTGGCCGCTCTAGGCTGCCCCCATGCGCGCCCTAGAAACCTGCCTTTACGTCGACGACCTGGACCGGGCGGAAGCCTTTTATTCGGGGGTGCTCGGCCTCCCGCTTTACAGCAAGGTCGCCGAGCGGCACCTCTTTTACCGGTTGGAGGAGAGCATGCTGCTGCTGTTTCATCCCCAGGCGAGCGCCCAACCCGGCGACGTACCGCCGCACGCGGGAAAACCGGGCGGACACGCCTGCTTCGCCGTGGCGCGGGAGGAAACGGACGCCTGGCAAGCGCGGCTGGAAGCTGGCGGCCTCACGATCACCCGCTACGCTTGGGGCGACCGGGGCGAGAGCTTGTACTTTCATGACCCCGCCGGAAACGTGCTTGAACTGGCCCCCGCGAGCATCTGGGGCTTCCCGGCGTGACCCTGCCACCACGAGCTGGAACGGCTGCCCAGCGCGTGTCAGCCGTTGCAGGTACCCTCCGGCAGCGCCGTGGGTGGCGCCACGGCCACGTTGCCGTTCGCATCGACCGCTACATCGAGCTTCAGCTTGAAGCTGAAGTTATCGGTTGGCCCCTGACTGATAAGCCGCACATGGACCTGGCCGCTGGCCTGAGCGGGGAGACCCCCCGCCGCGAGATCCAGGGTCGCTTTGCCGTTGAGCGCGGCGCGGTAGAGGCGTCCGGCTTCGGTGCGGCCCCCGAAGTTCTGGAGGTTGACGTTCAGCCGCGCGGTTGTCCCGGAAGCGTCGGTCCGGACCTGTCCGACGAGGTGCACGGTGCCGCTCAGGACCACGGTCTCGCCGGGGGCACAGGGGTTGGGCACGCCCAAGGTGACGGGGACCCGCAGGTTGACGTGGGTGGGGGCCACCGCCGAAGCGGCGCCGAGCGAAGCGAGGGCCAGCACAGCGAATCGGTGGGACATGGAAAGTCTCCTCCCTTGTTGCAGGGGATGGACCGCGCGGCGTTGTGGGGATATCCACCTGTCAGCGTAGGCTCCACGGTTCCCCGCCGCGTGATGGACACTCCAAGCCCGTACGCTCCCTTTCCTCATCCTGCCGTCAGCCTCAGCGGGGGGGACGCCATAATCGGAGCCATGCCCCGCCCCCTGCGCTTTTTGCTGGTCCTCCTCCCCTTCCTCTTGGCGTCGAGCGCGGCGCAGCCCCGTCCTCAGGAGGCCGGGCGTGAGGCTTAGGCCCTGGCGCTCGGTGCTGTACGTACCCGGCGACCAGCCCCGCGCCCTCGAAAAAGCCCGCACCCTGGGGGCCGACGCGGTGATTCTGGACCTAGAGGACGCCGTCGCGCCCGAACACAAGGACGCGGCCCGCGAGAACGTGACTGGGGCGCTGCGGACCCCGTGGCCCAGTCCGGTGCTCGTGCGGGTCAACGGCCCCGGCACCCCCTGGGCCGAGACTGACCTCGCGTGGGTGCGGGGGGCGGGGGCAGACGGCCTGGTCCTCCCCAAGGTGGAGGACACCGCCGCCCTGCAGGGCCTCCCGCCCGGCCTGCCCCTCTGGGCGATGGTCGAAACCCCCCTGGGCGTGCTGCGGGCCGCCGAGATTGCCGCCGCTCCCGGCGTGGCGGGCCTCATCGCGGGGGCGAACGACCTTGCCCGCGCCCTGCGGACCCGCCCCGACCCCGCCCGAACGCCCCTGCTGCCCGCCCTCTCAGCGGTGGTGCTCGCCGCCCGCGCCTTTGGCAAGGTGCCGCTGGACGCCGTTTACAACGACGTCCGCAACCTGGAGGGCTTTGAGCGCGAGTGCGAGCAGGGCCGCACCCTGGGCTTTGCGGGCAAGACCGTCATTCACCCCCAGCAGGTTGCCGCCGCCAACCGCGCTTTTGGGGTGTCGGAGGCGGACGCGCAAGCGGCGCGGGACCTCATCGCGGCCTGGACCGCAGCCAGGGCAGAAGGCCGCAGCGTGGCCACCTATCGGGGCGCTTTGGTCGAGGCCATGCACGTCGAGGAGGCTCAAGAAACGCTCGCCCTCTGGGAGGCGACCCGACAGGACCAACCCCTCGCCTAGCGCCGCGGACAAGCAGGGGCCTGCCGAAAGATTGCTTCATCTCAATAAAAAAGCTTACTATGATTAAGCCATGCCTCCCTCCCTGACTGACCGCGAACGCGAGTTGCTCGCGCTGATACGGGAAGCCCCGCTGAGCACCCCGGAAGAACTCGCTCGGCGGCTGGGCACCTCGCGGGGGGCGGTCAATGTGCACGTCAGCAACCTCATTCGCAAGGGGGCGCTGCTGGGGCGCGGGTACGTGCTCGCGCCGGACGCCTCTCCCTGGGTGGCGGTGGTCGGAGGGGCAAATGTGGACCTCAAGGCCCGTACCCTCGCGCCCGCCATGCCCGGCACCAGCAACCCCGGCACGGTCACGCAGGCCCCCGGCGGCGTGGCCCGCAACGTCGCGGAGAACCTGGCGCGGCTGGGCGTAGACACTCGCCTGGTTGCGGCGGTGGGCCGCGACCCCCAGGGTGAGTGGCTGCTGGCCGAAACCGAGCGGGCTGGGGTGGACGTCCGCTCGGTGCTGCGCGCCGACGGACCAACCGGGACATATGCGGCGGTCCTCGACGACCAGGGCGAGCTGCTGCTGGCCGTCGCCGCGATGGGAAGCATGGACGCTTTGACGCCTGCCGCCCTGCGGGAGCGCCGGGGCGTGCTGCGCGGGGCCGCTTGGGTCGTCGCGGACGGCAACCTGAGTCCGGAGACCCTCACGCACCTCCTCGCCCTGTGTGCCGAGGCAAGCGTGCCCGCAGTCTTTGAACCCGTCAGCGAACCCAAAGCGGCGCGGTTGCTGCCGGCGCTGGAGGCGGGGCTGGCCCCCCACATGGTCACCCCGAATGTCGGGGAACTGGGGGTGCTGCTGGGCCAAGCGGTGCCGAACACGGCGCAAGCCCTGCGGGAGGCCGCGCAGGCACTGCACGCCCGCGGCATTCACACCGTGTGGGTGCGCCGGGGCGAACGCGGCAGCCTGCTCTCCTCGCCGGACGGGGTGGCCGAACTCCCCGCTCTGCCCGCTGCCGTCACCGACGTGACGGGCGCGGGCGACGCGATGCTTGCCGCCTTCCTCGCGGCGCGGTTGAGCGGGGCGGGACCGGAGGAAGCCGCGCGGCACGGCCACGCCGCCGCCGCCCTCACCATCGAAAGTCCGCACACCGTCTCCCCCACCCTCACGCCCGCCGCGGTGCGCTCGCGCCTCGCCGGGGCCTGACCCCCTCCTCAGGAGTTTCCATGCCCAGCTCTTTTTCCCTGCGTCCCGCCGTCGCCGCCCACACCGACCTCCACCCCGAAGTGGCGGACGCCCTGGCGAGCGGTCAAGCCGTCGTCGCCCTGGAAAGCACCATCATCAGCCACGGGATGCCCTATCCCCAGAATGTCGAGATGGCGCGGGGGGTGGAAGCGGTTGTGCGCGAACACGGGGCGGTGCCCGCCACGATTGCCGTGCTGGGCGGACGGCTCAAGGTGGGCTTGACCCCCGACGAGCTGGAACTGCTCGCCACGGACCAGAACGTGCAAAAAATCAGCACCCGCGACCTGCCCGTTACCGTGGCGCTGGGGCAGCACGGGGCGACCACGGTGGCGTCCACCATGCGCGTCGCGTCACTGGTGGGCATTCGGGTCTTTGCCACCGGGGGCACGGGCGGCGTGCACCGGGGGGCGGGCGAGACGATGGACATCAGCGCCGACCTCACCGAACTCGCCCGCACCGACGTCTGCGTCGTCAGCGCCGGGGTCAAGAGCATCCTCGACATCGGCCTCACGCTGGAGGTCCTCGAAACCCAAGGGGTGCCCGCCATCACGCTGGGGGCAAGCGAGTTCCCCGCCTTCTACTCACGCCGCAGCGGATTTGCCTCGCCCCTCACCGTCGCCTCGGAAGCCGAGGCCGCCCGCGTCCTGCACGCCAAGTGGTCCCTGGGCCTGACGGGGGGCGTGCTGCTCGCCAACCCCATTCCCCAGGAGGCCGAGATTCCCACGGAGGAGATTGCGCCCCACATCGAGCGGGCGCTCGCGGACATGGCCGCCCTGGGGCTGACGGGCAAGGAGACGACCCCCTACCTGCTGGGCCGCCTGGTGGACATCACCGGGGGCCGCAGCCTCGCCGCCAACATCGCCCTGGTGCGCCACAACGCGGCGGTGGCCGCACGGGTGGCTTCGGCTTACGCAGCGTTGCAGGAGTAGCTGCCCCCCCCTGGCGGCTGTCCTTGCCTCAGGAACGCGCTGCCATTCGCCTCGAAGGGGGGTGGTAGGCTCGGAAGCGGTATGGACGCATATGACGTGTTGGTGATTGGGGGCGGTCCTGCCGGGTACGTGGCCGCGATTCGGGCCGCGCAGCTCGGCTTCCGGGTGGCCTGCGTGGACGCCTTCGAGCGCGGCGGCAAGGCCAGCCTCGGCGGCACCTGCCTCAACGTGGGCTGCATTCCCAGCAAAGCGCTGCTGGACTCCAGCGAACGCTTCGAGATGATTCGGCACGACGCCGCCGAGCACGGCATTCAGGTGGAGGGTGCCCGCCTGGACCTGGCCAAGATGCTGGGCCGCAAGGAGAGCGTGGTCGACAAGCTCACGGGGGGCATCGCCTATCTCTTCAAGAAAAACAAGGTGACGAGCTTTCACGGCCTGGGCCGCCTGGTCCGCCAGGACGAGGGCGGCTGGGTCGTCGACGCCGCCGGGACCGAAGTCGTCGCCCGGCATGTCATCGTGGCGACGGGGAGCAGCCCCCGCGAACTGCCGCTGGCCCCCTTTGGCGGGCACGTCGTGGAAAACAGCGGAGCGCTCGCATTTGAGGCGGTGCCCGGCCAGCTCGGCATCATCGGCGCGGGCGTTATCGGTGTCGAACTCGGCAGCGTGTGGCGCCGCCTGGGGGCGCAGGTCACCATCCTCGAAGCCCTTCCCGGCTTCCTGATGGCCGCCGACGAAGCGGTCAGCAAAGAGGCCCTCAAGCAGTTCCAGAAGCAGGGCTTGGAGTTCCACTTCGGCGTTCAAATCACTGCCGTCACGCCCGACGAGTCCGGCGTAACCGTCACCTACACCGAAAAGGAACAGGAGGTGACCGCCCGCTTCGACAAGCTGATTGTGTCCATCGGGCGGGTGCCCAATACGGCGGGGCTGGGTGCTGAGGCAGTCGGCCTGGAACTCGACGAGCGCGGCTTCGTGAAGGTAGACAGCCACTACCGCACCAACCTGCCCGGCGTGTATGCGATTGGGGACGTCATCGGGGGGGCCATGCTCGCACACAAGGCCGAGGAAGAGGGCGTGGCCCTCGCCGAGACCCTCGCGGGGCAGGCCGGGCACGTCAACTACGACGTCATCCCCTGGGTGATTTATACCTCGCCGGAAATCGCCTGGGCAGGCCTCACCGAACAGCAGGCGAGGGACAAGGGCCACACGGTCAAAACCGGGCAGTTCCCTTTCAGCGCCAATGGGCGGGCGCTGGGACACGGTGACCCCCGCGGCTTCGTGAAGGTCGTCGCCGACGCCGACACCGACCGGATTTTGGGCGTCCACATGGTCGGCCCCAACGTCTCCGAGCTGATGGGCGAGGTGGTCGCCATCATGGAGTTTGGTGGCAGCGCCGAGGACCTCGCCCGCACCGTGCACGCCCACCCCACCCTCTCGGAAGTGGTCAAGGAAGCCGCCCTGGCCGTCGACAAACGCGCCCTGCATCTGTAAGCCGCTGGGGGGGTGGGCGCGGCATCACCCCCCCCGCTTGACGAATGTGGCCGCGCCCGTTATTCTCCTGTGCGTGCCGGAAACGGCGCCCCTTGAAAGGCAGCGAGCGGAGGCCACCAGCCAAAGCGAACTGAAGTGGTGTGGCCCCATCGTCTAACGGTTAGGACACTACCCTTTCAAGGTAGCGATACGGGTTCGAATCCCGTTGGGGTCACCACAAACGAAAGCTCCCGCCCTTTGCGGCGGGGGTTTTTGTTTCGTTATGGCCCGTCTCGGCGCACATTCCTGCACTTTTTCTCAAGTCGTCGCCGCGGGGCGCGTGGAATCATCGGGGCATGAAAGCCATCATCCCCGCCGCAGGCCTGGGCACCCGCCTGCGTCCCCTCACCTATACCCGCCCCAAGCCGGTGCTGCCGGTGGCGGGAGCGCCCATCATCGTGCACGCGCTGCGGACCCTGCTGGCCGCCGGAATCACGGACATCGGCATCATCGTCTCGGACGCCACCCGCACCGAAATCGAGCAGACACTGGAACAGGCCCCCGGTGCTGGCGTCACCCTCATTGACCAGCACCAGCAGCTGGGGCTGGGGCACGCTGTCCTCACCGCCCGCGAGTGGGTGGGGACCGATGACTTCTGCGTGTACCTGGGCGATAACCTCTTTGAACACGGGGTGCGGCCCTTTATCGAGCGCTTCGAGGCCGAGCGGCCCGCCGCCGTGATTGCCCTGGTCGAGGTGGCCGACCCCACCGCTTTCGGGGTGGCCGAACTCGATGGCGACCGCATCATCCGGCTCGTCGAAAAACCCAAAAATCCCCCCAGCAAGATGGCAGTGGCGGGTCTGTACTGCTTTACCCCGCAGGTCTTCGAGGTGCTGGACGGGATGCCCCCCTCGGCCCGCGGCGAATACGAAATCACCGACGCCATTCAGGGCCTCGTGGAGCGCGGCGAGCGGGTGCTGGGGCAGCGGGTGGAGGGCTGGTGGAAGGACACGGGCCGCCCCGCCGACCTGCTGGACGCCAACCGCCTGCTGCTGGAGCAAATCACCGCCGACATCCAGGGCGAGGTGGAGGATTCGCGCCTCACCGGACGGGTCATTGTGCCCGCCTCGGCGCGGGTGGTGCGCAGCAAGATTGTGGGTCCGGTGCTGCTCGGCGAGGGCGTGGTCATCGAGGACGCCTACATCGGCCCCTTCACCAGCGTGGGGCCGGGCAGCGTCATCGCACGGGCCGAGGTCGAACACAGCGTGGTCGATGCCGAGGCCCGCATTGAGGGCGTGCATACCCGACTGCAAGACTGCCTGATAGGGGTGCGGGCGCAGGTCCGCGGCGGACGCACCGTGCCCAGCACCCACAAGCTGACCCTCTCGGACGCCAGCATCGTCGAACTGGCCTGATACCTGACCGTGCCCCGCCCCCCGTGCCGCGCTGAGGGCGGGCCTATCATGGGCCGATGAACGACACCCCCCGCATTCACCTGGGGACCCTGCTGCGCCGCGAGGCCGACGCGCACGCCGAGGGTCAACTCGACCACCTCACCTACGAGCAGGGCGGCGAAGAGCAGCGCCTGAACTTTGCTGAACCTGCCCCCTACGAGATTGACGTCAATCCGCTGGGCGGCGGCGAGATGTACCTTCAGGGCGAGTTTTCGCCCACATTGGTCATGGAGTGCGCCCGCTGCCTGCGCGAGATGCCCGTGCCGCTCGAGCTGCGGCTGGGCACCCTGCTGCGCTACGACCCCGCCGTCACCGTGCCGCACCTGGAAGAAGCCGAGAGCGGCGAGGAGGTGCTCGTCTTTGGCGACCCCGACCTCGACCTCAGCGCCTACCTCGCCGAGACGGCGCTGCTCGCGGCCCCGCTGACCGTGCTGCACGCCCCCGACTGCCTGGGCCTGTGCCAGGTGTGCGGCCACGACCTCAACGAGGGGCCGTGCGAGCACAGCGCCCGCGTGCCCGTCGAAGCCATCGATGACCTGCTGGGCACCCCGGAAGGCACCGTCCACGCCCGGCAAAACCCCTTTGCCGAGCTGCGTGACCTGAAGCTGCCGGAGGGGCACGAGTGACCGAGGAGCGGAAAGCCCCCGCCCTCACCCACTTCCAGGGCGGCAATGCCCACCTCGTAGACGTGACCGCCAAGCCGCTGACCGTCCGCACCGCCACCGCCGAGGGCTGGGTGCGCCTGCCGCCGGAGGCCCGCGCCGCCCTGGAAGGGGGCCGCACCCCCAAGGGTGACCCCCTCGCGGTCGCGCAGCTGGCGGGGCTGGCGGGCAGCAAGCGCACCGCCGACCTCGTCCTGCTGTGCCACCCCATCCCCCTCACCGGGGCAGAGGTGAAGGTCACCCTAGAGCCGCCGGGAGTGCGGGTCGTGGCGACCGTCCGCACGACCGCCCCGACGGGGGTCGAGATGGAAGCCCTGACCGCCGTCACCGTGGCGGCCCTCAACGTCTACGACATGCTCAAGTCGAGCAGCCAAGCGCTGAGCATCGAGGGAGTGCGCCTGCTGCGCAAGACCGGGGGAAAGAGCGGCGACTACTTCGCCCCCGGTTTCCTCCCCGACACGGAAACCGGAACGGTCCCCCCCGCGTAAGGAGAAGCAGATGGGGACGGCAGAGCGCCCAGAGTGGCTTGACCTGCTGCGCCGCGAGGCCGACGGTGAACTCACCGGGGCCGAGCGGGCGCAGGTCGCCGCCTTGTCGCGGGACCCTGAGTTCAGGCGGCTGCGTGCTCACCTGACCCGCACCGAGACGCTGCTGCGCTCCCTAGAGCCGCCCCCTCCCGCCCGCCCCCTGGCCCCCGGCCTCGCGGCGGACATCGCCTGGAGTGCGGCGCTGTCTGCACCTCCCTCACCCGCCCTGCCTCGCCCCATCGCCGCCGAAGTCGCCTCGGCGGTGGCGCTGTCGGCCCGCTTGGAGACCCCTCCCCCCTCCCCCCACCCCCGGTCGGTGGCCGCTGCCGTCGCGAACGAGGTGGCCTGGAGCGCGGCCCTGCGCGCTGACCCGGCCTTGCCCGTTTCGCCCGGCAAGGTGGCGGCGGCAGTGACGGCCCGCATCGCAGCGGAGCGGCGGGGGGCGGAACCCACCCCGCCCTCACCCCGTCCCCACAACCCGGCGCCCACCCTGCTGGTGGGGGGCTTGCTGCTGGGGCTGACCCTGCTGGGGGTCACCGAAGCATGGCCGGGCCTCGCGGCGGGGGCCGACGTGCTGCGGGGGCTGGTGGCGGGCCTCTCGCCCCTGGTGGGGCTGGGGCTAGGGCTGCTGCTGCTTGTCAGCGCCCTGGTGGTCTGGAAGCCCACCCCCGCCGTGCAGCGGCTGGGGGCCGGGGGCTTTGTACTCTCGGCGGCGCTGACCCTGCCGCCCCTCTACCAGGCGGCGCAGCACAGCGGGGTGACCCTGGGCCAGACCCGCACGGTGGCCGGACCCGTGGCGGGCAACGTCATCGTGGTCGGCGGGGACGTACAGCTTCTGCCCAGCGCCCGCGTGGGGGGCGAGGTCGTGACCCTGTTTGGGGACGTGCGCCGCGCTCCTGGGGCCGAGGTGCGTGGCCAGGTGCATGCCCTGCTGGGACGAGTCCCCGGCGACGCGACCGCCCAGCAGACCCCGCCCCCCACCGGGCTGGGGCTGGCCACCGCCTCCGCCTTCCGGCCCCTGCTGGGCTGGCTCGGCGGGGCGGCATGGGGACCCATCTTCCTGGCGCTGACGGCAGGAGCACTTGGCCTGCTGTTTGCTACCGGAGCCGCGCCCCTGCTCGCCCGGCGGCAGCGCCACGCCCCGCTGCGGACCCTGGCCCTGGGGGTGCTGGCCCTGGCCGCCCTGCTTGGCCCGGCCCTCGCCCTGGCGCTGAGCGGGCTGCTCGTGCCGGGGCTGTTTGCCGTCGCCGCCGCGTTCCTGCTGGTGGCCACAGGCCTCAGCGTCAGCGCCTATGACGCTGGGCGAGCGGTGGCCTGCCGCCTCCGGCTCCCCCAGCCCGACGCGCTGGGCAGCGTGCTCGGCCTGGGGGGAGTAGCCCTGTGCCTCACCCTGCCGCCGCTGGTACTGGTGGTCGCTCTGGTGGGCGGGGCCTGGGGCGCGGGAACCTTGCTCCTTACCCGCGGCGGCGCGGACGCCGGGCACAGCCTGACCGCCTAGCCCACTGACCAAAACCCAAAAGGTGTGGCCCCAGCGCCGCGAGTTAGGACAACAGCGGAGCCGGGGCGCTGCTTGCCCCGGCCCGGCGTTGTTGAGCTGGGCGTCAGCCCAGGATGCGCTTGAGGTGCAGATAAATCTCGTACCAGTCGCCCTTGTCGCGGGGCCGCTTGCCACGCAGCTCGATGCGCGACAGGGTTCGAATCCAGTCGGGCGTGAGCTGGGCACCCAGCGTGGGGTCAGCGACCAGGTCGGCCAGGCCCTTGGGCAACGCTCCCTCCGTCGAGTCGCCGTAGAACTCGACACCCTCCAGCAGGTCGTGGACCGTGATGGCATACGCGCTCGCCAGCGTCTGAAGGGTCTCCAGACTGGGGTTGGTGCGGCCCCGCTCTAGGTCGCTGAGATAAGGCACGCTGATGCCCGCGCTCTCAGCGACGTCCTTGAGCCGCAGCCCGCGTTCGCTGCGCAGTTCGCGGAGCCGTTCATGCAGTTTCATCGTTCACCTCCTTGGCTGCGGCGGCGCACCCCCCTGGCCGGGCGGCGGTCTCGCCTGGAACGCCCCCCGCTTCCGGGCAGGCGGGTGGCCCGTGCACAGAACCGGACGTTCCCAGCCGGAGTGTAACACCGCCCCCCGATACGGTCAATACAGAATGAAGGCACGCTCTTCTTGCCTCTGCCGAGGGGGACTGCTAACATCAGGGCCACTGTTTGGCTGCCGTCCGAGCCTGCCTCGCCCCTGTTTCGCCCACCCGCCCCAGGAGGGCCTCATGCGTGCACTTGACATCATCGCCGCGAGCATTCGCAGCGGCCAGGCCCATCCCACCACCGTTCTCAACACCCTGATTGAGGCCGAAAATGAAGGAGGCCTGGGAGCCATTCGGCAGATTGAGCGGCACCTGGCGGTGGGCTTGCAAGCGCTGGAGGAGCGCCAGCATCCCCACAGTCCCCTGGCCCAAGCGTGGCTCAAAGCCACCCGCGCCTACCTGGTCACCCAGGCCGAGCGCCGACACGCCGTCTGACCCCCTTTTCCCTGCCGCTGCCCCCCGGCCCGGCCTGGGGGGGTTGTGGGGAAGCCCCTTGGCTACTGCCAACGCTCCCGCTCTTCGGGGGCCTCGCCGGGCAGCCCCAACAGCAGGGGCCGCACCTCTCCAATGAGGTAGAGGCTGCCGCAGACGGCAGCGCTGCTGCCCGGCGGCAACAGGGCGAGGGCCTCAGCGGGCGACCCAGCGAAGCGCACGGGGAGGCCGGTAAAGTGGGGGGCCAGCTCCTGCGGCGAAAGCGCCCGTGGGCTGAGGCGAGCGCGGGTCAAAATCACCTCCGCGGCGACCTCCCGCAGCGCCGAGGCCACCCCAGCCACGTCCTTGCCGGAGGACGCTCCGAAAACCAGCGGCAGGGGCGCGGCCCCCAGGCTGCGGAGCGCGGCAGCGAGGGCCTGCGCTCCTGCCGGGTTGTGTGCCCCGTCCAGCAGCACCCGCCCACCCCGCCACGGCACCACCTCCAAGCGCCCCGGCCAGACCACCCCAGCCGCCCCCGCCCGAATGGCCGCTTCGCCCACCCCCAACCGCCAAGCTGCCGCCGCCGCGAGCGCCGCGTTCGCGGCCCCGTGTTCGCCGAGCAGCGGCGTTTGAAGGTCCAAAGCCGCGCCGGGCAGCTCGACCCGGAGCGTCCAGCCCGCCCAACCCTGCGAGCGGGCCTCCACCTGCACCTCGCGGCCCAGCGCCCACAGGGCGGCTCCCTGGCCCTCCAGCTGGGGCCACAGGGCGGGCGGCACCCCGGTGACCGCCGGGCGACCGGGCCGCAGGATGCCCGCCTTTTCCGCGGCTATGGCTTCTAGGGTCTCCCCCAGAATCTCGGTGTGGTCGAGCGCCACCGTTGTGATGACGCTCAGGACCGGCTCCAAGGCATTGGTGGCGTCGAGCCGCCCCCCCAGCCCCACTTCCATCACGGCGACTTCGACTCCGGCCTCCGCAAAAAGGAGTGCTCCCAACGCGGTGACAATCTCGAAGAAGGTCGCCCCCACCGCCTCAGCGTGGGGCCGCACCCGCCCCAAGGCTTCCTCAATCTGCGGCGCGGGGCACTCCTGTCCGCCCACCACAAACCGCTCCGAAAAGCGGGTGAGATGCGGACTCGTAAAGAGACCCGTGCGGGTGCCGGAGGCCGTCAGCATGGCCGCGAGCGACGCTGCCGTACTGCCCTTGCCGTTGGTGCCCCCCACGAGCACGGTTTGAAAACCCCGCTGGGGAGAGTCCAGCCGGGCCAGCAGCGCCCGCACCCGCTCTAAGCCGGGATGCATTCCAAAGCGCTGCTGTGCGAACAGCCAATCGAGTTCATTCATTCCGGCAGCATAGGCTCACGCCGTCGCCAGGCTTAGCTCTGCGGGGTGAAGTAGGCTTCCAGAACGGGCACAATCTGCTTTTTGCGGCTGATGCGGTCTCCGAGGTCAGCCCGGTTGCCCTGCGTCTCCACGCCAAAGGCGTCCCTAAGGACCTTCGCCTCGGTCGCCGAAAGCACCAGTGTGGTGTTGTGCTCGCGCAGGATGTCCACCACCGAGAGCAGCACCCCGCTGAGGCCATCTTCGGCCCGCGCCCGGTCCATCGCCTCCAGCAACTCGGCCTGACGGCCCAGCACGTAGCCGGGGTTGGTGGTCTCCACCACACCGATGCCCCAGGTCTGCACGCCCTGGGGATGCGTCGCCTCACCAAAGGGGAACACCTTGTAGTCCATTCGCAGCAGCGTCTCGGCGGGCGTGTCGCCCAGGTCGCTCTTGGCCGCGAACATTGCCAGGGCGTAGGCTTCCACGTCCTCTATCCCCGCCACGGGAGCCAGCACCTCCACCGCCTGGCGGTCACGGTCGGTGGTGGTAGGGCTGCGGAAGTGGAGGGTGTCGCTCAGAATCGCACTCAGCATCAGCCGGGCGTCTACAGCTTCCACCTCCAGCCCCGCTTCTCGGTGCAGCGCCAGCAGGATGGTCGCCGCGCAGCCCACCGGCTCGAAGCGCAGGTAGGCGGGCTGGGCCGTCGTCAGGTCCCCCAGCTTGTGATGGTCAATCACCCGCGTCACCGTCAACTCGTGCAGGTTGGCCACCGACTGAGCGCTCTCGTTGTGGTCCACCAGCGCCACTGCGGTCCCGGCGGGCAGCTCTGGCAGCAGCTCCGGGGCCTCTACCCCCGCTTCCCGCAGCACGTAGGGCGTCTCGCGGTTTAGCTCGCCGAGGCGGTACGCCCGCGCCTCTACGCCCAGCCGGGTCAGCAGCCGGGCATACACCAGGGCCGAGGTGATGGCGTCGGTATCGGGGTTGGTATGTCCGAACACAGGCAACATGAGCCGATTCTAGCGGGCAGCACAACAAAAAGAGGACCCCGAAGGGTCCCCTTGTTCCTGCGCGGGCAGGCTTAGAAGTTGAAGTTGTAGCTGACGCGGAAGCCCTGGGCGACCGAGGTCTGGTTGGTCGTGGTCTGGTTGGGGGTCAGGTTGGTGTAGCGGAACAGACCGTAGTTGGCGGTCAGGCCGCTGAAACCAAGCTGCGCGTAGATGCCGTCGGTCTTGCCGCTCGCCCCACCGCGACCAGCGTAGATGTTGTTGGAAGCGGCGTTGAAGGCGTTGTCCGCAACACCCACGTTGACAGAAGCCACATTGTAGCCCTGGTAGTACGAGTAACCAACTCGGGCCGTCGCACTGGGAGCCAGGAACTGGTTAAAGGCCACGCCCACCTGACCCAGCAGCTCGGTGGTGGACCCATTCTGAACGCCGAAAGCCGTGCCAGTGTTGGTGATGCGGTTAACCGCGTTGGCGTACAGGCTGGGCTGCAGGGGCAACTCCGTCAGGGTCGCCGTGCTGAGGCGGATGCCGTACTTGACGGTGTTCTCCGACTCGTCCACGTTGTTCACGATGTTGCGGTCCGTCCGGAGCTGGTAACGCACCAGCGGCTGCAAGGTGATGCCCGCCACGGTGGTCGAGTAGTCCGCGTAGGCGTAGAACTCATTGAGAGGGTCGCTGTAGAAGTAAGCGTCGCCCACCGTGAAGTTCAGGTTCCGGACGAGGGCGTTTTCAGCCGAGCCGTTGTGGCTGAGCTGCACGCCGAAGGTGCTGGTCATCGGACGGGGCACGCCCGCGATGCCCATCCCCGCGTTGCCGAGGTTCGTGGCGCTGCGAACAGCGTTACCGCCGACCGTAGCGTTGTTGTAGAAGCCCACCAGCTCCAGCGCACCAAGCTTGGCGCCAGCCTTCACACCGAAGCCGGTCGTGCGGGTACCACCGCCGTAAGGCGTGTAGGTATCCCCATAGGCCCCCAGAGCCACCGGGCCAAGGTTGGTGCCCAGCGCCGCACCGAAGCCGGTCTGATTGGGAGCGTAGGGCATGGAGTTGGTCACCATCATGCCCGCATTCTCGGTGCCGTCCACCGCAAAGTCAGGGTCCACCGTGCGGTAGTTCACGCCGAAGGACGCGATGCCCAGGTTGGCGCGGGCTTCTGTGTAGAAGGCCTTATCGCCGTTCGTGAGGTAACCCTGGAAGTTGCCCGCCAGGAAGTTATTCGCGGGGACGTTGAGGGCGCTGATAACACCTTCACCCTTGAGGCTGATGCCGGCGACCTGTGCGCTGTAATCCAAGCCAAACGCCGTACGGTTGCCCTGAGCGTACGACACACCAACCGTGCTGGTGGCAGAGGGCTTCACAGCCGCGCGCACGCCGTAGTAGTTCACGGCTGCCGACGAGGAACCACCGATGGCGGCGTTGGTGCTGCTGCCCGTCACCGCCGTAATGGTCGGACGGAACGGCAGCGTGGTCGCTTCGATGGTCGCCACGATGCCAGGTCCAGTCAGGCCATCGGTGTTGTTGAACAGGTAATCGCTGAACTTAAAGGCATTGGCGGTCGTGTTATACCGAACGGTAAAGGCCTGGCCGTTGATGGTGCCCGCGAGGTTGGCATCACGGAGCTGAACCAGGTTAGGCACCCCACTGACCGTAGTCAGCCCAAAGTTCAGCCCCGCGCTGGTCACCACGACGCTGCCCGTCGTCGTGCGCAGGTTGGTCGCACGGATGCCAAAGGTGATCGTGCCAGAACGGTTGTAGTCGGCTGCAGTATCCGGCGTAGTGACGTCCGCATCACCCAGAATGCCACTCACTGGGGTACGGGCCGTCAGTCGGCTGACGTCGAAGTTGTCCGTGCCCGAAACCAGGTTCAGGCGACCGAAACCAGAGGTCAGGCCACCCACCACGCTGAAACGCGGCGCATTCTCCAGCGTCGTCACGCGGTTGGCCACGCCCGTCACGCGCTGATCGACCGCCGTCACGCGGCCCGCGAGGTTGTCGAAGTCGCTGCGGGTCACGAAGTCGGCCTGGGCGGTTTCGACGGCGCTGACGCGGTCCTGGAGGTCCAGGATGTCCTGGTTCAGCAGCACGGTCAGCTCGTTGAGAGCCGTGATTTGGGCGGCGTTGTCGTCGATGTCGCCGCGCAGGGTGTCGTACTCGTCGGCGCGGGCCGTGAGTTCTTCAATCTGGGCCTGAATCGCAGCGATAGCGGCAGCATCCCCATTGGCGGCGGCAAGCGCCTCAACGCGGGCTTCCAGACGGGTGAAGTCGTCGCGGCTGACCGCGTTCTCTTCGAGGTCGCTGACGCGAACGCCCAGCGCGGTCAGGTCAGCAGCGAGTTCCTGAATGGCGTTCTGGAGCGCCGTCAGGGTCTCGGTGTTGTCGATGGTGACCGTGCCCGTGCGGATCTGGTCGAGCAGGCGGGCGATGATGACGGCAGCCTCATAGCGGGTCAGATTCTGGGTGCCGCGGTAGGTACCGTCGGGGTAGCCCAGGATGATGCCCTGGCTGACGAGGCGGTCGATGGCGTCCTTGGCCCAGTGACCGGCGGGAACGTCGGTCAGCGTGGACACCTGGGGTGCCGTCGCCGGAGCGGTGGTCTGCGCCGCCGCCGCCCCAAAGGACAGCGCAGCAGTCAGAACGAGCAGGCTCTTCTTCATAAAACCCCCAAAACGTCGCGCGAGACCCGCAGCGGGCACTGTGATAGACGGTGGGGCGAGTTGCCGAGTTTCCTCTCCCGGTGTAGGCCGCCTTCCGCGTTTCTGCGCGCAACCTGACGCCCTGTGGCCTAAGACCTCAGAAAGTCAGATCAACGGGATGATACCCGCGTGAAGAAGTATGGGTCAACCCTGAGACGCCAGTAAAGCAGTAGAAATCTGCTCAAGACACGGGTTTCTGACGCAATGGTAAAGACAGCCGGGGCTTGAAAATCTTTTTTATAAGCTGCGGGCAGCAGGCGAACCCCCCGGCAGCGGTTGCTGGCTCGTCTCCAAGGCTGCCAAAAACCAAGAGGGGACAGCCTTTGGAAAGTAGCCTTCCGCCCAAGCTCTGGCCCATTCGGCAAATCGGCCCTCCTCGATGGCTGCCCGCGCCCGTTCCACCAAACGGTGGAGATAGCGGAGGTTATGGAGGGAGAGCATTCTGGGAGCCAGCATCTCCTCAGCACGCACCAGGTGGGCCAGGTAAGCACGGGTATAGTGCCGGCAGGCATAGCAGTCGCACTCTGGGTCCAGCGGTTCCAGCTGCTGCCGCGGCGCACTGGAGTTCATGTTTAGGCGGCCCCGGTCTGTCAAGGCATAGCCGAAGCGGCCCGTCCGGGTCGGATAAACGCAGTCAAACATATCCACGCCTAGGGCGATGCCCGCGACCAAATCCTCTGGATGCCCTACCCCCATCAGATATCGAGGCTTTTGCTCGGGCAGTCGCTCTGCGGTAAAGGCGACGATGGGAAACATCTCTTCTTTCGACTCGCCCACCGCCAACCCGCCGATGGCAAACCCTGGCGTGCCAAAAGGCAGGGTCTTTTCTAAGCTCAGCTCACGCAGGTCGCAGGAGATGCCCCCTTGCACAATCGCAAACAGCGCCTGGTCCTCCCTCGTTCTCGCCGCCTCACAACGTTCGAGCCAACGAACGGTTCTTTCGAGGCTGCGGCGGACATAGTCCGGCTCCGCTGGAAAAGGAGGGCATTCGTCGAATGCCATGATGACATCCGCCCCTAGGGCTTCTTGAACGGCCATACTTCGTTCGGGAGTCAGCACCACTTTGCTGCCGTCCAGATGGCTCTTGAAGGTCACGCCCTCTTCGGTAATCTTACGCATGTGGCCCAGGCTCATGACCTGAAAGCCTCCCGAATCTGTTAAAAAAGGACCGGGATATGCCGTAAAACCTGGAAGCCCCCCGTGGGCCGCCACCAGCTCTGGCCCAGGCCGCAACATCAGATGATAGGTATTGCCCAGAATCATCTGAGAGCCGACCTCCTTCAGCTCCTGGGGGCTGATGCCCTTCACTGAGCCTTGCGTTCCCACAGGCATAAACATCGGGGTTTGCACTGTCCCATGTGGAGTACGAAAGGAAGCCGTTCGCGCACGCCCATCACGGGAGAGAATCTCGAACTCAAACACTTGCCTATCTTGCCGCATCTGGCGCGCGGCAAAGGGAAGCGTCCCGCAACACACAACAAAAACCCCCCCACCGGAGAGGTGGGGGGGGTTGAAGTGGAGCGGGAGACGAGATTCGAACTCGCGACATCTACCTTGGCAAGGTAGTGCTCTACCAGCTGAGCTACTCCCGCGTTGTGTTGTCAAG
>NZ_AXWT01000027.1:0-42500 GCF_000482805.1 Deinococcus murrayi DSM 11303
GGCAGCAGTGGGGGGGGCAGCTTCGGCGGAGGCGGCGGGTATGGAGGCGGCTACGGTGGGGGATATGGCGGGGGCTACGGCGGAGGGTACTCCGGGCCGGGCTACGTCGGCGGGGGGGGCTTCGGCATCGTTGGGCTGCTGCTGTTCGGGTTCGTGATGATGAGTGTGCTGGGGTTCATGCGCCGCAGCATGGCGGGCGGGGCGCGGGGTCTGGCGGGGGCGGGCTTGGGCGGCACCGCGCAGGCCGTGAGCGTTCAGCTCCTCTTGGCGCAAGGTGACGAGGTCAAGCGCGACCTCCAGCGGGTGGCCCGCTCCGGCGACCCCGACACGAACGAGGGGCTGGCCCGGATGCTTCAGGAAGCCGCCCTGGTGCTGCTGCGCCACCCCGAACGCTGGGTGTACGGCGAGGTGCAGCGGGCGCAGGGGCCAGCGAGCGCCGCCGAGAGCCAGGTTGGAGCTTGGGCGACCGAGGCCCGCGCCGCCTTTACCGTTCAGACCACCAGCAACTACCAAAACCGCGACCCCCACACGGGGTTCGAGCAGCGCTCCGACTACACCTTTCAGCGTGACGGCACCGACCTCTACCTCGCCGTGACGATTGCGGTCGCCGCCCACACCCTGGCCCCCCTCCCCCCAGCGGGCGTGACCACCGCTGGGGAGGTCCGCGCCGCCCTCGCCGCCATCAGCGCGGTGACCCCCGGCGACCTCATTCGCGCCGAGGTCGTCTGGAGTCCTGACGCCGAGGGCGAGTTCCTCTCGGAGGACGAGGCGATTCGCAAGTATCCGGGCTTGACAAAGCTGTGAGGGTCAGGGGGAAGTGGTGAGTGGGGAGCGGTGAGTGGTGGGTAGAGCAAGGAGCGGGTGCGGTAGACCCACTTCCTACCTCCCACTCACTACTCCCCACCCTCGTAACCCTCCACCCGGTCCCCCGCCGCTGGGGACGGCATCATCGCGCGGTGGCCCGTCGCCGTCCTGAGTCCAACTGGCCCCCACCGCCCCGCGCTCCCGAAGCTTGCGGCCTGTGTGGGCGCGCGACGCCCGTGCTGACCGAACATCACCTCGTGCCGCGCTCGCAGGGGCGGCGGCAGGGGGTCAAGATTCAGGAGCTGCCCACCGTGCGGCTGTGCCCCGCCTGCCACAAGTTCATTCACCGGACCTTCAGCAATGCCGAGTTGGCGGGCGAGTACTCCAGTGTCGAGGCCCTGCTGGCGCATGAGGCCGTGCGCCGTTTCGTGGCCTGGGTGCGGGGGCAGCCCGCGAGCAAAGGGGTGCGGGTGCGGTAGCCCGCGGGCGGACGCGACCTAGACTGCCCCCATGTCCACCCCCGTGCCCCTTGCGCCCGCCGAGGCCCCCCTCCTTTCGCGCCTCGTGGCCGCGGGCGTGCCGCTGCTGCTGGCACTGGTCGCCTTCTTGCCCGACCCCGACGACCCCCCACCGCACCTGCCGCTGCTGGCCCTGGCGCTGCTGCTGGGCCTGGGCTTCTGGCTCGCCCCACGCCGATTGAGGTACGAGCTGACGGATGACGGCCTGGTCGTCCGGACGCTGCTGAGCCGCACGGTCCTGCCCTACGCGGGGTTGCGGGCGCGGCGCTCGGCGGGGCGGCTGGGGCTGCGGACCTTTGGGACGGGGCTGCCGGGTTACCTCACCGGGCACTTCACCTTCGGGCCAGACCCGGCGGTGCGAAAGGTGCGGGCGGCGGCCACCCGCACGGGGGACGGCGTTCTGCTGGAATCGGGCGGGCGGACGTACTTCCTGACTCCGGCCCACCCGCAGGACTTGCTCTCGGCCCTGGCCCGGCGCGGGGCGCGGGTGGAGCCGTGAGCCTCCTGCTGCTGCCCGACCTCGGCGACCTGCTGCGGCTGCATCCCCAGTTCAACGCGGGCACGGTGGTGGAGGCGCTGCGTTTTCTGGAGCTGGGCGGGGTGCTGTGGGCCAGCGGTCCCGACCCTGACCACCCTCTGCGCGACGCGCTGCCCGCCGCTGGATTCGCGCTGGAGGACCTGCCCCTCGCCGATCCTGCCCCCGCCGAAGCCGAGCACGCGCAGCTCGCGGGCTTCCTGGGGCAGTATCCCCAGGGCCGCGAGCGCCTGCGGGCGGCGGGCCGCGCCGAGGCTGAGTTCGCGGCCCAGGTGACCGCCCCGCTGACTCTGCCGGGGGCGCTGGCCCCGCAGATGGAGGAAGCCGCTGCCCGCTATCACGCCGCCGTGCGAGAGGCGCTCGGCGAGGGGCCGGGCACCCGCTGGCGTGAGCGGCGGCTCGGCGAGGTGGCGCGGGCGCTCGCGGGCCGCTCTGGGGCCGCCTTGGTGCCCCTCGACGACCTCTTTGCGCTGCGGGACCGGGTACCGGGGGCCGCCCTGCCTGACCTCGGCGGCTTTACGCCCGGCGAGACGTCGCGGCGCCGGGCGCTGGCTGACCGGGCCTGGCAACTGCGCGAGGAGGACGATTTCGCAGCGCTGCTCGCGGCCCTTGACCGTGAAGCAGGGGACGCCGTGACGCCGGAGGCCGAGCTGCTCGCAGCGGGGGCAGGGCTGTGCCTCGCAGTGGGGGACTTGGAGGCCGCCCGCACCCGGCTAGAGCGGGCCGCGCACCTTCTGCGCGGGGACGAACCGCGCAGCTTGCCAGGACTGGTGCTCGCCCGCCTGGGGCAGGTCCGCGACGCCCAGGGTGAGCGCGAGCTGGCCGAGCGCACCTACCGTGCGGTGCTGGCCCTGAGCTACGTGCCCGCCGTGGCCCGTGAGACGGCAGAAGCGGGGCTGCGCCGTCCCTTTCGCATCGAACTGTAGTGCAGACACGCCAATGGAGGAAGGCCGGGAGAGGCTCCGCGCTGTCCCGGCCTTCCTCTGGCTCGCGGCTTACGCCCGCTTGCGCCGCCGCAGGCGCTCCATCGCGGACTCCAGGCTCAGGCGCATGCGCTCCAGGGCCTGCGCAAGGTCGCCGATTTCGTCGTTGCGGTCGGCCCGCACGGGCTGCGAGAGGTCGCCCATGCTGATGGCCTCGGCGGATTTCACGAGGCGCTCCAGGGGCTGCACAATGCGGCGGGTGGTTCGCAGGGTAAGGGCCGCAGCCGTCAGGGCTGCCAGCAGCGAAATCCCCAGCACCAGCAGCAGGGTGGTTCGCAGGCGGCGGGTTGCATCGGTGCTGTCCACACCCACGGCGATACGGTAGAGCAGGTCACGCGATTGCTGGGCCGCGTCAACGGTGCGGCGGAAACCGTCGCGCCCCTCGACCACGCCCAGGCGACTTACGATAAAGGTTTCGTTGCCGCCGCGCTGGTTTTCCGGCTGCTCGATCAGGGCACGTAGCTCGCGGGCTTGGGCCGATTCGCCTGCGCCCACCTCTTCCAGTTGAGCAAGCTGTTCGCGGTAGGCGTCGGCAGGAGTGCCGCGGTTGACGAAAGTGCCCGTCTTGGGATTGGTCTTGATGAACTCGGCCACCCGGCCCTGCAAGCTGCCGTCGAGCGCCGGATTCTGACTGCGGAAGTAGACGGTGCCATCGGGCAGCTCCACCTCCACAAAGCCCACCGCCGAGCGCCTCAGCAGAGCGTCGAGCTGGGCATTGACCGTCTCTTGGTCGCGGGTGTCGAGACCCGTGCCCACCGCCACGGCCACCGCTTCGGCGTTTTGGCGAATCAGGCGCTGTTGGGCACTTGGCAGCAGCACGGCCAGCGAGAGCAACGAGAGGCTTGCCGCCACGCCCAGTGGCGCGACCGACGCCACGATGAGCTGCTGGGCTAGGCTGCGCCGCCGTCCTGCCGGAGCCGCACTGCTCTCGGCGGCCACGGCGCTCAGGAACTGGTCCGTGGCGGCGGGAGTGGCAGGGGCAGAGGCCTCCGCCGCCGGAGCGCTGGGTACCGCCCCCACCGTCAGCGCCCCTGTAAAGTCAGACCAGGAGTCGGCGGCGGGGGTCGGGGTAGGCGCAGCCGGGGCATCCCCGTCCGTCACGCGGGGGGGCGCCGGGTCAGGCGAGAAGACGGTCGTGCTGCCCAGGCCCAGCTCCGCGCTGCCGCCCAAGGCCCCCGCCCCCGCCAGCCCAGCCGCCAGCACAGGTTCGCGCTGAACTTCGCGGCCCGGAGCACTGACGGGCACGGGCGTGGCAAAGGGGTCGGTGTCGAGGCCGGGAAGGCTGCCCAGCGCCCCAAAGGGGTTGGCCGCCAGGGGAGCGGCGGGGGCGAGTTCGACGTCGTCGGGCGCAACGGCGCGGGAAGCGGGGGGGCGGGGAGGTGCCTCCTCAAAGGGGCTGACGTCCAGCCGCGTCTCGTCGCGGACCTCTTCGAGGCTGACGGCGGCGCCAACTTCCTCGAACACGCGCAGCAGCAGCTCGGCGCGGGGGCGGCCACTGGGCTTCATCAGGCGGCCTGTGCGCCGTGAGGCCAGGCGCGAAGCCTGCTCTGGCGAGAGGCCAAAGCGGGAGATGAGTTGTTCTTCGAGGGCGGGGCGCACCTCGTCGGGAACAGGCTGGCGAATCACGACCGTGTACTTCATGGCAGTTCCTTCCGGGCCACGCGCCGAGCGGGCCAGTCGTCAGGGGAGGGGGGGAGGGGAGAGAGGGTCACGCGAGGTCCCGTGCCCTGAGGTGGCGCACAAAGACGGGCACCTGCGCCTCGCCGAGCTGTCCGGCGAGCGCCGAGAGCAGAGTGCTGAGGGTGGGACGCTCTTCGCCCAGCTCATCGAGGACGTCGTCCACCACAAACTCGCCCATCGGCCCCACCGCCGCGATGACGCAGGCGGTGACGGCCTCCAGCACCTCGTCCGTGACGGGCTGACTGCGCTGCGCGGCGCGGCGCACCCAAGCTTCGGCCTGTGCCAGGGCGGTCCCCACGTCGGCGGGACTCATGCGGGCGAGGGCCGCGACCTCGGCGGCGGTGCGCACGCCGTCCACGTGGTGCAGCACTCGCCACAGCGCGAAGGGCAGCGGCAGGTCGTCGCGCAGGCCAGCGGGCCAGGTGGGAACTCCCACCGGGGCACTCCCGGCCAGCGAAGCGGCGGTCACGCGGCCCCCAGCCCGGCGGCCTGCCACTCCGGCTGGTCCGGGAGGTTGCCCAGCGGCAGTTCTGCGAGGGGTTGCCCCAGCCGGGTGAGGCTGGCGCGGAAGGCCGCGAGCAGGGCCGGGAGCAGTTCCTGGGCCGGCACGCTGGGGTCAACCGTCAGGCGTCCGCCCTGCAGGGTGACCTCACGCGCAAAGGGGTCGAGGCAGGGATGCTCGGCGGCGAGCCGCACGCAGACCGTGCGCCAGACCTCGTCGAGGGACGTGTGGCGGTGCGTGGCCGCGAGCAGCTCTTGCCAAAAAGCGAGCAACTCGGCGTCGGAAGGCGGCGGCGCGACCTCGCCGAGCCACTCGCAGGCAGCGCCTGGCTCCGGCAGGGTCCCAGCCAGCAGACGCCCGCGCTGCCAGTAGCTGCACGCCCCCGGCGCAAGGAGCACACCGGAAAAGCGGCCTCCCTCCAGCCGCGCTTGGCCCGCGGGCCAGCCCTCCTCCAGCGGCTGCGGGGTGCCGCTGCGGGCCGTCCAAAGGGTCTCGGCGACGGCGGGCGGGAGGGGCGTCAGGCTGACGCGGGCGCGGGGCAGCCCAGCCATCGCCTGCGCCCAACCCACCTCTCCGTGGGCCGTAAACCCGCCGCGCAGCGCTCCGCCGACCCACACGAACCGCGCCCAATGCGGTCCCTGTTGGGCATCAAACACAGCGCTCAGGCCCTGGCCCTGGCGGGTCAGCAGGTCGCTGGTGACTTCGGTCCAGGGGTAGTGGTCGGTGCAAAGACCGTGGTAGACGGCAGGTTCGGGAGGAAGAGGGAGGCGGGGCTGGGGCATGGAGTCACCTCGGAGACGGGAAAGGGGCCACGCGAACGTCACGTTCGCCGCCCATCACACCTCAGTTCCTCTTACCGCTGACTTACATGACCCTCATGCGGCCCAAAAGAACCCGCCCGGTCAGCGGGGACCGGACGGGGAGGGGCAGGGCAGCGGGCTTAGCCGAGTTCGTTCAGCAGCGCCTGCACCCTTTCGCGCAGGTCGCCGCGCTCCTGGGGGGCACCGAGCTGGTGCAGCCCGCCGTGATAGGCGTCGGGGTCGCCAAACAGGCGCGAAAGCAGCTCGAACTCGCGCTGGCTGCGCAAGCTGGCGTCGTCGCGGAAAAGGGTCACGTACTGGTCCTGAAAGGCCCACTCGCTGAGTTCGCCCGCGAGGTAAGCCCGCATCAGGCGGCGGTAGGGTTCGACGTTGTCGTCGGTAGCGACTTTGGCCGCGCCCTCGCGCAGGGGCACGTGCTGGCGGAAGACGGGTTCCAGGGCCTGGGGCGTGATGTCCCAGTTGTTGACCTCAAACTGCGCCTCGCCGTTCCGGAAGAGGATGAACTGCGGGCTGTGGTGCACCAGCCCGGTCCGCTCGGCGACGTGGTTGCTCGCCGGACGCCATTCCACCACCCGGATAAAGCCCACGGGCAGCTCGTGGCGCTGCAAGAAGCTCTCGACCACCCCAAAGCCCTGCATCGTCTTGTGGCAGGTCCCGGCCTTGAAAATGGCGGCAAGCGGGTAGTCCTGCAAGAAGCGGTCTACCTCTTCGGGGGTCGTCAGGGGCACGAGCACCTGGGTCTGTTCGGTCGCGTTGGCCGTCATGGGGACAGCATACCCGCTGCTTTGAAAAACGAAGTGTTCCGGTCCACATCCGGTCTACAGGTCCACAAGGGGTGGAGACTTCAGTCCAGCGCCCACACCCCGGCCTTGAGATGGCCCGCGCCGGGGTAATCCTCGCCCGTGCCCAGCCGGGTCAGGAGTTGGCCGCGCCGCCCAGCCCCCGCCAGCCCCGCCGCAACCATCCGCTCGAAGGCCGCGGGGGAGAGGCCCGCATGGTTGGTCACGGCGAGAACCCGGCCTCCCAGTGCCGTGACCTGCGCCGCGAGCGCTGCCAGCCGCCCGTAATCGCGCTCGGCCCGCCAGACGCCCGCCTTCCCCCGCGCAAAGGAGGGCGGGTCCAGCACCACGAGGTCAAAGCGGTCGCCCCTCTTGCGCAGCCTGCCCAGCCACTCGAACACGTCTCCGTACAGGAAATCGGTGTCCGGGGCCGCGAGGCCACTCAGGGCGTAGTTCTCCTGGCCCCAGGCCAGCACCTTGCGCGAGAGGTCCACGTTCTTCACGACTCCGGCCCCCCCCAGCGCCGCGCTCAGGCCAAAGCCGCAGGTATAGGCAAAGGTGTTGAGCACCCGTCCGCCGGGCGGCACCTGCGCCCGCACCCAGGCCCGCAGGGGCCGGGCATCCGGGAAAAGGCCGATGCTGAGGTCGCCCCCTGGCCGAATGAGAAAGGGCACGCCTCCCTCCAGCGCCGTCACCTCAGGCCGCGCTTCTCCCCAAACTGGTGCGGGGGGCGCGAGGTGCTCGCGGGCCACATTCGCGGCGTGCCGGGCTTCGACCGGGCGGCGCTTGAGGTACACCCCCGCCACGCCGGGCAGAGCGCCGCAGGCCGCCGCCAGCGCCCCTTCTTCCTCCGCCGAGAGGTCCGCGTACAGGCTGAGCACCGCCGCATCCCCCGCGAGGTCAAGCGCAAAGAGGCCGCCCGTCTCGGTCGTGTGCGCCGCCCGGTAAAGGGTCGTGCTCCCCGCGGGCAGGTGGGCGCGGCGGGCGAGAAGCGCGGGAAGGTCGGGGAACTTCACCCGGCAAGTGTAGGGGGGAGAGGGGTGAGTGGTCAGTGGGGAGTGGAAAAAGGAAGCGGGAGCTGAGGCCGTTGCTCTAGCTCCCACTCACCACTGCCCCCCTACGGCCTGCCGCCCAAAATCCACCACACCAGTGCCGTTGCCACCGCCGTGACCACCCAGAAGCGGGTGGTGACGTGCGTTTCGGGCCAGCCGACCATCTCGAAATGGTGCTGGATGGGACTCATCTTGAAGATGCGCTTGCCCCGCAACCGGAAAGACGCCACCTGTAAGACCACGCTGAGCACGGCGACCACCGGGATAATCGCGGCGAGCGGCAACAGCCACACGTCGGCGTACAGGACGTAAGCCCCCGCCGCGACCGCCCCGATGGCGTGGCTGCCCATGTCGCCCATAAAGACGCGGGCCGGGTGCGCGTTGAACCACAGGAAGCCCAGCAGCACCGCCACCATCAGCGCCGAGACGGGCGAGAGCGCCAGCAGCGGCAGCAGCACGATGATGGCGACCCCCGCGAGCAGGCCGTCTAGCCCGTCGGTGAAGTTAAAGGCGTTGACGGCCCCCACCATCACCAGCGTCAGCAGAATCACGTCGGGGACGCGCCCCAGGCTGGGCAAGACCTCGTGTGCGGCGAGCGGCGCAGCGAAGAGGGCAAAACCCAGCCCCACCAGGAACTGAAGGGGGAACTTTTCGCGGGCCAGCAGTTCCTTTTTGCCCCGGCCCCGCATCCGCGAGACAATCTTGAGCCAGTCGTCAATCCCGCCGATCACGCCCATCGCCAGCGCCGTCAGCATGAGCAGCAGCTCGCGTGGCCCGCCCGCATTCCCGGTCAGGTACAGCGGAAAGAACACCAGCGCCAGCGCGAGCACAAAGGCTACGCCGCCCGCCGTGGGCGTGCCTTCCTTTTTCAGGTGCGTCTGCGGGCCATCGGCCCGGATGGGCTGGCCCCAGCCCCGCGCCTTGCTCAAGCGAATAAAGAGACCCACGAGAAACCACGAAAGCAGGGCTGCCACGACGGTCATGGGCGGCTCCGGCGGGGGGTAGAGAACAGGCAGGGGCGCAGCATCTCAACCGGGGAGGGTAGCACGGCGCTCGGTGGTCCAAGGAAACAGCAGGAAAGAGGGCCGGACTCCCAACAGCCCTGGCCCCCTTTCCTTCGCAGCCCTCAGAGCCGCGCAATCACGGCGTCCGTAAACTCCTTGGTGCCAGCGGTGCCGCCGAGGTCGCGGGTGCGCGGCCCCTCAGTGAGCACCGTGTTCACGGCCTCGTCGATGCGGCGGGCCACGTCGTGCGCCCCGATGTGGTCGAGCATCAGCACGGCGGCGAGGATGGTCGCGGTGGGGTTAGAGATGCCCTGCCCGGCGATGTCGGGGGCCGAGCCGTGCACGCTCTCGAAGATGCCGAACTGGTCGCCCACGTTGCCGCTCGCAGCGATGCCCAGCCCGCCGACCAGCCCGGCGGCGAGGTCCGAGAGGATGTCCCCAAACATGTTGGTCATGACCATCACGTCAAACTGCGCGGGGTTGCGCACGAGTTGCATGGCGGCGTTGTCCACGATCATGGTGTTCGTGTTCAGACCCTCGTACCCCCGCGCCTGCTCCAGCACACTCTCCATAAAAAGGCCCTGGGTCACGGGCAAGACGTTCGCCTTGTGGACCACCGTAAGCTTTCCCCGGCGCTTCATGGCGAGGTCGGCGGCAAACTGGCCGATGCGGTCGCTCGCTTCCTTGGTAATCACGGTGTCGGCGATGGCGGTGTCGCCGTAACGCCGCTCCTGCTCGACGTAGAGGCCCTGGGTATTCTCGCGCACAATCACCAGGTCCACGTTCTCGTAAGCACCGGGCACCGGGCGGGTGCGGGTGGGGCGCACGTTGGCGTAGAGGTTGTACTTGCGCCGCAGGTGGCGAATGGCACCGAAAAAGCCCGCAGGCTTCTCCCCGCTGGGGCTGGTCGCCGCCCCAAAGAGGGTCGCGTCGCTGCTCTCGACGGCCTCGTAGGTGGCTTCCGGCACGCTGGTGCCGTGGTCGAGGAAGTATTCGTAGCCCGCTTCGGCGGTCACATACTCGGCGTCAAGGCCAGCGGCTTCCAGCACGCGGCGGGCGGCGGGGATGACCTCGTGGCCGATGCCGTCTCCCTCAATCAAACAGATGCGGTACTTCGCCATAACCTCGCCAGTGTAAGCGGTGGGTGTGCCCGGCGTTACGCTGCCCCGCTCCGCAATACGTCACCCGCAACGTGACGCGCCAGGAGTGGCCCCAGCAAAAAGCCCTTGCTCCCCAGCCCGGAGAGCCGCCATACGCCGCTGGCCTGCCGCCCGGCGACCAGCCCGGAGAGCCGCGTACCGCTCCAGCGCCCGGTCACCCGCACCCCGCGCAGGTCGGTCAGGGCACCCCCCCGGTCCAGCAGCCAGCGCAGGGAAGGGACGGGGGGCGTGGGCGGGTGCCATGTCGGCGTAGGGGCCTCAAAGGTTGCCCCCAGCACGCCCGTCCCCCCCGCCCCCGGCGCGAGGTAGGCCCCGAAGCTCACCGGAAGCGGGGTCGCCGGGCGCTCCAACGTGAGCAGCGTGCCCGCTCGGTGGGTGCCCGCTTCGCCCGCCCAGCCTGCCCCCACCGCGCCCCCGCACCAGACCACGGCGTCGCCCCTCAGCACGGTGCCGCCCTCCAGCGTGACCGAGTGGGCGTCCCAGGCGACCGCTCGCCCCCGCATGACCTCTGCCCCGCTCGCGCCCAGCAGCGCCGTGCACAGGGCCGCCCCGTCCAGCCAGCCCCCCTCCGGGAGCCAGAGCGCCTGCGGCCAGCCGGGGGCGAGGGGCACTGGAAACGCCTCCGGCGTCAGCCAGCGGTGGGGGAGGGCCGGGGGCAGGTGCCGCACGAACCTCGCCCGCGTGCGCTCGTCGGGCACCGGGCGCAGCACGCCCGCCTGGCCGTGCGGGACCCGCCAGCCCGCCCCCTCCAGCTCGCGCACCAGCGCCCAAGTCAGCGCGAGGCCCTCCAACGCCCGCTCGTCCACCCCCCCCGACTGCCCGCGTACCGGGTTGAGCAGCGCGGAAGGGACGTGGCTCGCCGCGTGCTCTCCAGCGTCCACTACCATGACCCGCGCTCCCCCCCGCCCCGCGAAGTACGCCACCGCCGCCCCCGCGACCCCGCCCCCCACGACAAGCACCCTCACGGACGCACCGCCCGCAGGTGCTCGCGCTTGCCGGGTGGGCCAGGACGGCGCTCGACCGTGAGGCCCGCCGCCGCCAGCGCTCGGCGCACGTGTCCGGCAGCGCTGTAGGTCGTGAGCACGCCCCCCGGTGCGAGGGCCGAGGCCAGCCGAGCGACCACCTCCTCCGTCCAGACTTCCGGGTTACGGGCAGGCGAGAAGCCGTCGAGGTAGAGGGCCGTGGCCCAGCCCTGGGGCAGGGGCGCGGTGCGGATGTCCGCGAAGTGGACGGTGAGGGAAACGCCGGGCACCTTCACCCACAGCGGGCCGGGGCCGCCCCATCCTGCCAGAACTTCCTTCCACGCGGGATGGTCAGCTCCCATGCCACCCTCGGCCACCTCCCGCAGCACGGCCACGGGGGCGGGGTCAAACTCGTAAGCCACGTACTCCAGCGGCACCCCGCGCCGCTCGCCGTCGGCCAGGGTCGCCCGGAAGTTGACGCCCAGCCCAAAACCCACCTCCAGCACGCGCGGGCGGGGATGGACTTGGGTGCCGCTTCCCTCCACAAAGACATGGCGGGCCTGCGCCGCCGCCCCGTGCCGCGAGCCGTAGGCTTCGCCATAACGGGCGCTCAGGGCGGTGCGCGA
The DNA here is from genome assembly GCF_000482805.1 of Deinococcus murrayi DSM 11303. Taxonomy (GTDB): domain Bacteria; phylum Deinococcota; class Deinococci; order Deinococcales; family Deinococcaceae; genus Deinococcus; species Deinococcus murrayi. The sequence continues at coordinate 11,427 of NZ_AXWT01000027.1, forward strand.
GCCGTCAGGCGTGAGCAAGATGGCCCCGGCAGGAGAAGGGTCAGCGTCGGTCATCGGTCCGCAGCATAGGGCGGCTGCGGGCGGGGGTGCGTTAGCGGCTGGGGTCGGGGTCCAGCGGGCTGGGCATGGTCCGCTCGCGCACCAGCCCCTGCGGGTCTTCCACGGCGAGTTCCTCGCGGCGCAGGGTCACTTCCTGGGTTTGGGTGTAGGTGCGGGCTTCCTTGGCGATGGTGACGTCACTCAGGGGGTAGACCAGCTTCTCGAACTGTGCCCGTTCCTCGTAGAGGGGCACTTCGTACACGCGGCCCACCTCCAGTTCCTCGCCGTTGAGGGTAGCTCTCCCCCCGGTGTTCTCCTTTACCGTGATTTCGAGGTGCTCGCGGCGCAGGGTGATGGGCACCATCTCTTGACGTTCAGTCACCACCCGGCGGATGGTGACGGCCCCAACCACTTCCGGCACGACCTCCACGTTGGCGCGCTCTTCGTAAAGGCGCAGACGTTCGATGAGTTCGCGGCGCTCTTCACGCTCTCGCCGCGCCGGGTCGGTATGAGCATCTTGGTCGGGTCGGTAGTCATCCATGGCGTGTCCTCATTTTGCGAAATAGAACCAAAGGGAAGAGGCGGGGTTGCCCCCGCCCCTGCCCCCGCACTGTCGTGGCAGGAGCTGGCTGTGTTTCAGCGGCGACCGTTGTTGCGGTCAGTGTCAGTCATCGTATCGCCATCCTGGAGGCGCACTTCACCGGTCTTGTTGACGTCGAGCACCTCGCGGCCCACCGTCTCGGTGACGGTCTGGGTGTCGGTCACGGTGCGCTTGCCAATCTCGACCTCTTCGACCACATAGGCCTGCTTTTGCACGTTGGCGCGCTCGGCTTCGAGGTCCACACGCACGGTCTCGCTGCTGGCCCCCAGCACCGCGCCCTCGACGGGGCGGGCATCGGTCACGGGGTGACGCTCGATGACAACTTCCTCACGCTGGAGACCCACATTGACCTGCTCCTGGCGGGTCTCAACGTGCTTGCCAATCTCGACGGCCCCGGCCTTGAAGCGCTCTTTGTTGACCACCAGGCGCTCTTCCAGAAGCTGGAGGCGGTCAGGCGTGCGGTAAGCCCGCTCGCGGTAAGCGGTCTCGTCCACATCGGTGTGGGCGGCTCGCAGCACGCGCTCGTTGGTCTGCTGGAACTGGGTGTCCGTGTAGGTCTGGTCGTAGCGGTACTCTTCGAGGTCGCGGACCTGGTCCTTGGTCAGGTTGTCAAAGTACACGCCGTTGTCGTCAAACCGGGCTTCACCAACGGGCACGACGACTTCCTTGGAGGAGAACCAGCCGCCCACATCGAGAATCAGGTAGCGGATGCGGCCACTCTGGGGGTCAACGAGCGCGTCGCGGACGGTGCCAATCTTCTCCCCGTTGTACCCGTAAGCGGTGTTGCCGCTGGGGTTGTAGACGTCCGAGTTGTCGTACATGTTGTCGCGGCTGAGGTCGGACAGGCGCATCAGGTTCATCTGGGTCATGGGATTCCTCCGGGGATGAGATGGTGGTGCTTACGGCGTGCAGGCGAAGCGTTCGCCCTTACCCGTAGCAGTTTCGCCGCCGCCCTCGCCCCCCGGCTGAGGGGCATCTAAAGCCCATCCTGGCCAGACCTTGAGCGGAAGGTCATGTTCGTCACGCTGCGGGTGTATGCTCGGCGCACCAAGAACCCCCAGCGGCTTGCGGAGGTCGTTCGCCCGCCCGTGCGTGCGCGGTTCCTCGCGGGATTGCGCCCCCCACTGAAGGTCAGGTGATGTGTCCGTGCAAGACGGCAGACAGGATGTTCCGGTCCGCGTGGTGAGCCTTATCGGTCACAGCGGAGCGGGCAAGACGACGCTCTCTGAGGCCCTGCTGGTGCGCAGCGGGGCCTTGCCGCGTCCCGGCAGGGTGGAGGACGGCACCACCCAAAGCGACTGCACCGACGCGGAAAAGGCCCACGGCTTTTCCATCACGACCGGGGTGCTGCGCCTCACGCACGCGGGCACCGACCTCACCCTGCTGGACACGCCGGGCTACGCCGACTTCGTGCGCGAGATTCGGGGGGCGATTCGTGCCGCCGATTCCGCCCTCGTCCTTGTCAGCGCCGTGAGCGGGGTGGAGGTCGGCACCGAGCGGGTGTGGGCGACCGCCGACCGTTTCGCCATGCCCCGCATCGTGTTGGTGTCCAAGATGGACCGCGAGCGGGCCAACTTCTCGGCAGTGCTCGCGGACATCCGCGCCAGCCTGAGGGGGAACGTGGCGGCGGCCTTTTTGCCGGTGGGCGAGGGACCTGACTTCCGGGGGGTCGCGGACGTGCTGGCGGCGGACCCCACCGACCCCGACCTTCCTGCCGAGGTCCGCAGCGCCCTGCCCGAAGCCCGCGAGACGCTGACCGAAGCCATCGTGGAGACAGACGACGATCTGATGACCCGCTACCTCGACGGCGAGGAGCTGTCTACCGAGGAACTGCGCTCGGCCTTCTGGCGGGCCGTGCACGCGGGCACCCTCTTCCCAGTGCTGCCCGTCTCGGCCCTGACGGGGGGCGGGGTGGATGAGCTGCTCGACCTGATGGCCCGTGGCCTGCGCAGCGCCCAGGAACGCGGGGTCCTTAGCGGGGTGGACGGCCAGACCCGCGAGCCGACCCCGGACGCGCCCCTGAGCGCCCGCGTGTGGCGGGTGAGCGTCGACCCCTTTGTGGGTAAGCTGGCGCACATTCGAGTCTGGAGCGGCACCCTGCGGCCCGGCGACCCCCTGCGCAACACCACGCAGGGGACTGACCTCAAGCCCGCCCACCTCTATGTCATGAGCGGAAGCACCCTGACCGAGGTGCCGGAGCTGCGGGCCGGGATGCTGGGGGTGCTGACCAAGTTGCCGGAGCTGCACACCGGCGATACCTTGGCCGACCCCGCCCACCCCATCGAATACGACCCGCTGGTGCTGCCCGACCCGGCGCATACGGTCGCCCTCTTTCCGCGCACCCGGCAGGACGAGGACCGCCTCGGCGCGGCGCTGGCCCGCCTCCTCGACGAGGACCCCACCCTGCGCTTCTCGCGCGAGGCACAGACGGGTGAGCTGCTGCTTTCCGGCATGGGCGACATGCACACGACGATCGCAGTCGAGCGACTCGCGGCGCTGGGCGTAAACGTGGACACCCGCCTTCCGCAGATTCCCTACCGGGAGACCATCCGGGCCTCCGCACAGGCGCAGGGCAAGCACAAGAAGCAGTCGGGTGGGCATGGGCAGTACGGTGACTGCCACGTCCGGCTTTCGCCGGGGCCGGGCTTTTCCTTCCGTTCGGAGGTCGTAGGCGGCGCGATTCCGAGCAAGTACCTTCCCAGCATCGAAAAGGGCGTGCAAGACGCGATGGAAAAGGGGCCGCTCGCGGGTTACCCCATGCAGGACGTGCACGTCGCGGTCACGGGCGGGTCTTATCACGAGGTGGACTCCAGTGACCTCGCCTTCCGCACCGCTGGGGCGCTCGCCTTTCGCAACGCGGTCGAGGGAGCGCGGCCCACCCTCCTCGAACCCGTGGTGCTGCTGCGGGTGCGGGCTCCGGCCAGCTTCACCGGCGACCTCGTGGGCGACCTCCAAACCCGCCGCGCCCGCGTCCAGGGCATGGAGCCGGAGGGGACCGTCATCACGGTCACGGCGGTCGTGCCCCAGGCCGAACTCCAGACCTACTCCGCCGACCTGCGCTCTCTGACCGGGGGCCGGGGGGCCTTTAGCGTGAAGCCCCACGGCTACCAGGAGGTGCCCGACCACCTGGCGAAAAAGATTGTGGAAGCGCGAAAGGCGGCGGCAGGCTAGGGCAGGGTGAGCGCCGCAGCGCGTACCATTCTCCCCATGACCGCTGCGTCCCCCACCCCCCGCCCCCGCGTCGTCGCCGACCTCCGCTCGGACACCGTGACTGCGCCCACCCCGGAGATGCGGGCGGCGATGGCGCAGGCCCAGGTCGGCGACGACGTGTACGGCGAGGACCCCACCGTCAACCAACTTCAGAGCGAACTTGCCCGCCTCGCTGGCTTCGAAGCGGGCCTCTTCATGCCGTCGGGCACGATGACCAATCAGGTCGCCATCGCCCTGCACACCCGCCGGGGCGAGGAGGTCATCTGCGCCGAGGGGTCGCACATCTACGAGTGGGAACTCGGCATGATGGCGACCTTTTCCGGGGTGGTGCCCCGCTTTGTGCCCGCGCCGCTGGGGGTGCCCGACCCGGAGGCGGTGCGGCTCGCCGTGCGCCACTCGGTCCACCAGTCGCCCACCGGCCTCATCAGCCTGGAAAACACCCACAACAAGGCGGGCGGCACCGTTCTGCCGCTGGAAGTGCTCGCCGCCATCCGGGGGGTGGCCGACGCGGAAGGCTTGCCGCTGCACCTCGACGGGGCGCGGGTCTTTAACGCGGCGGTGGCCCTGGGCGTGCCCCTTTCCGACATCACCCGCCACTTCGATACCGTGAGCATCTGCCTGAGTAAGGGTCTGGGTGCCCCGGTCGGCAGTGTGCTGCTGGGCAGCGCCGCCGCCATGAAGCAGGCCCACCGCTACCGCAAGATGATGGGCGGGGGGATGCGGCAAGCCGGGGTTTTGGCCGCCGCCGCCCTCGTCGCCCTGCGCAACGGCCCCGCTCGCCTCGCGGACGACCACCGCCGCGCCCGCCGCCTCGCGGAGGCGCTGCTGGAGGCCGGGTACCGCGTCAACATGGCCGCCGTGCAGACCAACATCCTCTATGTGACCCTGCCGGACGCGGCGGCGCAGGTGGCCCGCTGGGCTGCCAAGGGGGTGCTGGCGAGTGCCCTGGGACCGGACTCGGTGCGCTTCGTGCTGCACCACCAGGTGGGCGATGAGGCGCTCGAGGAGGCCATCGGGGTACTGACGCAGAGCGTGTAGCTCGTGGCGGGTGGCGTGTAGAGATTGAGCAGCGGCTCAGGCCTAGGCTTCAGCCTCTACAAGCGACAAGCTGCCTGCCACACGCCATACTGCCCCTCATGACCGCCCCGGACCAGCTCTTGTCCTCCAGTCCCCCACAGGCTCCGGGCATCCGCGCCGTGGACGGCAACCGCGCCGCGCTCGTGCTGCTGCTGGCACAAAATGTCCTGTCGGCCATCGCCATCGGAGCAGGAGTGCCGTTGGGGACGGCTCTGCTGCTCTCGTTCGTGGGCAATGCGGTGCTGGCCCTGACGGTGTTTCGGCGGCCCATGCGGGCGCTCCTGCGCGACTCGCGCTGGCGCACGCCGCCGTCGTGGGGGTTGTCGCTGGCGGCCTTTGTGCTGGCCTTTCTCGCGTCGCGGGCCTTTGTGCTGGTGTACGTGACCCTCTTTCCGGGGGCGGCGGACGCCATCCCGCAGTTTGCGAGCCGCGGGGCTGACCTGTGGGTGCTGTTGCTGGCCGCCGGGCTGCTGATTCCCTTTGCGGAGGAGGTCGCCTTTCGGGGCCTGATGCTGCGCGGGCACGAGCGGGCGGCGGGCTTCACGGTGGCGGCGGTGACGACCTCGCTCGCCTTCGGGGTCGCGCACGGGGTTCCGGCGAGCGTGGCGGGCATCCTCCCGCTCGCCTACGCGCTGGCGCGGCTCACCCAGCACAGCGGCAGCCTGTGGAACGCGGTCATCGTCCACGCCCTGAACAACACGCTGGCGGTGGCGCTGGGCAGCGTCCTCGCGGGGCGGCTCCCCGACAACACCGAGCAGGCGAGCGAAGTGCTGAAAAACCCGGCGCTGGCGGTGCCCGTGGCGGTGGGGGCGGCGCTCTTCGGTCTCGCGGTCCTGACTGTGCTGCACCTGTGGTTGACCCCCAAGGCCGACCCCCAAGCGCGGCAAGCGCGGGGACCCTGGCTGAGCGCGGCGTATGTGGGGGTGGTGCTGTTTGGACTGGTCGCGGCGGCCACGACGCTGCCCGCCGTGCAGCAGGCCCTGACCGACCTGCGCGGGGTGATGCGCTAAGCATGCTGAAGCGGCTGCGTCTCTTCGCCCGGCGACTGAAAGCCGACCTGCTCGCCCTGAGCCTCGCCGCCCGCGACCCCCGTACCCCCTGGCTCGCCCGCGCCGTCGCCCTCCTGGTCCTCGCCTATGCGCTTAGCCCCATCGACCTGATTCCCGACCCCATCCCGGTGCTGGGGCAGCTTGACGACCTCTTGCTCGTTCCGGCGGGGCTGTGGCTGGCCCTGCGCCTCGTGCCGCCCGCCGTGTTGGCAGAGGCCCGCGCCGAAGCTGCCCGGCAGCCCCGGCGGCTGGCCCGCTCCCCCTGGGGGCTGGCACTGATGCTGGGGCTGTATGCCCTCGCCCTGTGGGGGGGGTGGCACCTGCTCCTGCGCGCAGGTGCGGGGGGCTAGAGTGGCAGATGTGGCTCGCCCGCGACCTGCACCCGGCTCCCCGCCCCCCACCCCGCCCCTGGCCGCCGAGGTGCTGCGCGGCCCCACCGCTTTTTTTGAGCGGCTGCGCCCGGTGCCGCCCCTGCCCTGGCGGTATGCCCTCCTGCCGGTGCTCGCGGCGCTGCTCGCGGGGGTGATCTATGCCCTGCTGCTGCGCCCGGTGGTGGGGGCGACAGCCCAGGGCGCGGGGGCGCTCGCCGCCCACGTGGTAAACGCCTTTGGCACCTTTTTCCTGACGGTGGTGGGCGCGGCGCTCATGGCCGGGCTGGGTCACCTGGGGGCGGGACGAGCGGGCCGCGCTCCGGAAGTGTACGGGGCCACGTTCGTCGTGCTGCCGCCCCTGTATCTGGCGCTGGCAGCGCTGCTGCTGATGTGGCCGCAGCCGGACTGGCCTGCGGGAGTGCAGGCTTCCAGCGTTCTGGAGCATCAACAAGCGATGGTGCAGGCGGTCATGCGCTGGCCGCTCGCCCGCGTGACCGTCCTCCTGCTGCTGCTTGCGCCCTTCACCCAGTTCGTGTTGGCCTACCGGGGCTTTTTCATCCTGACCGCAGACCGCCGCCGGGCGCTCTTCGGCACCCTGCTGCCCCTCTTCCCCGTGCTCGCCGTGACGGCGCTGGGGCTGGCACCCCTCTTGGCGGCCTGGTAATGCAGCCAGCAAAAAGGGCCGGAGAGCTTCCGACCCTGCTTTTCCCCGGCGTCCGCGCTCAGCCGAAGATGCTCTTCGCCGGGTCCCACAGCCGCCACAGCTCGTAGACGCCAATCAGGAGGTGCAGCACCAGCTTGGCGGCGATGCCGGTGAGCAAGCCGACCAGGGTGCCCCAGGCGGCGCGGGTGGCCTCGGCGACGGGCTTGCGGACCACGAACAGTTCGGCAATGAGCGCCCCCGCGAGCGGCCCCACGAGCAACCCAAAGGGCAGGAAGATGCCCACCAGCCCGCCGAGGAGCGCTCCCCACACCGCCTGTTTGCTGCCGCCGTAGCGCCGCGCCCCCCACGCCGAGGCCACGTTGTCGACCATGGAGATGAGGAAAGTGATGACCGCAAAGGTAAGGAGGAAGGGCAGGTCCGGCCAGAGCTGAAAGCCGTCTATCAGCGTGGCGGCGACTGTCCCCGCAAAGATGATGAGGGTGGCGGGCAGCGCGGGCACGAAGGTGCCCACCATGCCGATAATCCAGGCAACCAGAAAGACCAAAAAAGCGAGACTCATACGCTGCGGGGATACGCGGGGTGGGGGAGGGGGGTTCCAGGGCGCATACACTGTCCCCATGACCACAACCCAGCCGCCCAAAGACGAGCGCCCCATCTCCTACCTGCCCGTGCCGGACGCCTCCGGGGTGCCGGAGGGGGTCAGCAAGCTGTGGGCCAAGGCGGAGGCCAACCTGGGCTTCGTGCCCAACGTGTTTCGTGCCCAGGCGGTCAACGGCGAGCAGTTTCTGGCGTGGTGGAACTATTTCAACCTGCTGCTGAACAAGGAAGGGTACCTCACGAACGCCGAGCGCGAACTCGTTGCCGTGGTCGTCAGCAGCGTCAACCGCTGCCTGTACTGCGCGGTGTCGCACGGGGCGGCCCTGCGCCACTTTGACGGCGACGCCCAGAAGGCCGACGCGGTGGCCGTCAACTGGCGGCACGCCCCCCTCAGCGAGCGCGAACGCGCGCTGTGCGAATATGCCGAAAAGCTGACCCTGCGCCCCGCCGAGGTCACCGAAGCCGACCTCCAGCCCCTGCGCGGAGCGGGCCTGGACGACCACCAAATCATGGAACTCGTGCAGGTCATCGCCATGTTCAACATGACCAACCGCGTGAGCAGCGCCCTGGGCTTCCAACCCAACGCCGAGTACTACACCCAGGGCCGCTGAGGAGGTTCGCCATGACGAAGCAAGAAGGTCACGACAAGCCCCAGGAGCAGGAACAGGAGCACCTCCCCCTCTCTGAGTCCGCTCAGGACAAGCCCCCATCCGCCCCGCAGGACGAGGCCAGCACCCCCGGCAAGCATGGCCGCCCCACCGACGACTCCGACCCCGGCCATAGCTGAGGCTCGCAGGGAAAAAGAAGCCGGGGCACGCGCCCTGGCTCCTTTCCCTGACGGCTGAAAGCTAATAGCTATAAAACCCCCGCCCGCTTTTGCGCCCCAGCAGCCCGGCCTGCACCATCTTGCGCAGCAACGGCGAGGGGCGGTACTTGTCGTCGCCCAGGCCCTGGTGCAGCACCTCCATGATGGCGAGGCAGGTGTCCAGCCCGATAAAGTCCGCCAGCGTCAGCGGTCCCATCGGGTGGTTCATGCCCAGTTTCATAATCTGGTCGATGGCTTCCGGCTCGGCCACGCCCTCCATCACGCACTGAATGGCCTCGTTGAGCATGGGCATCAGGATGCGGTTGGAGACGAAACCGGGATAGTCGTTGCACTCCACGGGCGTCTTGCCCATCGCCCGCGCCGCTTCGGTCACCTTCTGGGCGGTCTCGTCGCTGGTGGAATAGCCGCGAATGACCTCCACGAGGGCCATCAGCGGCACCGGATTCATGAAGTGCATCCCAATAAACTTCTCCGGGCGGCCCGACGCCGTGGCGAGGCTGGTAATCGGGATGGAGGAAGTGTTGCTCGCCAGGATGCCCTCCGGCTTGACGGTCTGGCCGAGCTGCCGGAAGAGCTGCGCTTTGACCGCCTCATTTTCCACGACCGCCTCAACCACAAGGTCGCAGTGGGCAAAGTCCGCCAGGTCGGTTGTAAACCGGATGCGCTCCAGCACCGCTGCGGGGCTGTCCGCCAGCTTGCCCTTCTCGTGCAGCTTGGTGAGGCTCCTCTCAATGACGGCCCGGCCCCGCTCCAGAAACTCTGGCTTGACGTCCTGCACAACCACACTGAATCCACTCTGCGCGGCGACCTGCGCGATGCCGCCGCCCATCTGTCCTGCTCCAACGACTCCAAAGTTCATGGGTTCTCCTTGGTTTTGAGGGCGTTCAGCTGTCAGCGGTCCGCCAGCAGCTGAACGCTGGCCGCTTATTCCACCAGCGGGACGCCGTCCAGCGTCAGCGCTCGCCCCCGCTTGACCGGCGTGAAGGGCGTGTAGCGGTACTCGGCGCAGCCCTCCCGCACGAAGGGGTCATCCCTAAAGACTTCCTCCAACTGCTCCCGGCTTGCCGCCTGCGCGAGAAGGACCCCGCCCGTGCCGTCCACCTTGCGGCCCGACACGAGCAGGAGGCCAGAGCGGTAGTGCTCGTCGAGCCATGCCCGGTGCCGGGGCGTGACGGCGGCGAGGTCGTCGCCGCCCTTGAGATAGCGGCTCTCGATGACCCACAGGGCCAGTGTCTGCGTCATGGGCCTAGCTTACGAAAGCCGCTTGACGCTGAGGGCGAGGCCGTTGCCGCCGCCCATGCACAGGGTGGCGACGCCCGTCTCCTTGTCCTGCTGCCGCAGCGCGTGCAGCAGCGTGACGAGGATGCGTGCCCCCGACGCGCCGATGGGGTGCCCCAGCGCCACGGCTCCGCCGTTCACATTCACCCGCTCTGGGTTCAGCCCCAGCTCGCGCTGCACGGCAAGGCTTTGAACGGAGAACGCCTCGTTCAGTTCCCAGAGGTCTACGTCGTTTACGCTTAGGCCGCTTTTTTCCAGCAGCTTTTTGGTGGCGGGCACCGGGGTCATCATCACCCATTCGGGGGCCAGGCCGCCCGTTGCGTAGGACGTGATTTCGGCCAGCGGCGTCAGCCCATGCGCCCGCGCCGCTTCCTCGGACATCACCAGCAGGCTCGACGCGCCGTCGTTCAGGCCGGGCGCGTTGCCCGCGGTGACGGTGCCCCCCTCCTTAAACGCGGGCTTGAGCCGCGCGAGCGTCTCTGGGCTGGTATCGGGCCGCGGTCCCTCGTCGGTATCCACCACCACCTCGCCCTTGCGGGTCTTGACGGTGACCGGAACAATCTCGTCCTGAAAATGTCCGCCCTGCTGGGCGGCGACGGCGCGGCGGTGGCTTTCGGTGGCGTAGGCATCCTGCGCTTCCCGCCCGATGCCGTACTTCTCGGCGACCCGCTCCCCGGTCAGGCCCATGCCCTCGTCATTGATGGCGCACCACAGGCCGTCGTGGGTGTTCGCGTCGAGCACCTGGGCGTGCCCCAGGCGGTAGCCCTTGCGCGCGCCGGGCAACAGGTGGGGCGCGTTGCTCATGGACTCCATGCCGCCCGCCAGCACGACGTGTTGGTCGCCCGCCCGAATCGATTGCGCCGCCAACATCACGGCCTTGAGGCCCGACCCGCAGACCTTGTTCACGGTCAGGGCACCGACCTCCGGCGAGAGACCGGCCCTCAACGCCGCTTGCCGCGCCGGGTTTTGGCCGCTGCCCGCCTGCACGACCTGCCCCAGGATGACTTCCTCCACCAGCTCGGCGGGAATCCCAGCGCGGCGCAGGGTCTCGCGCAGGGTGATGGTGCCCAGCTCTACGGCGCTGAGGTCCTGCAAAGCCCCCAGAAACTTGCCCGTCGGCGTGCGTGACGCCGAGACGATGACTGCTTTGGTCATGGGGGGAGGATAGCGCGGGCAGGCAAACGGGCGTTCGGTTCCCCGCGCCAGGCCACTGGCGACGGGCGGCACCAAGTCGCCCGCCCCCGCATGCTAGCCTCGCCCCATGTTTGAGGCGCTCGGCAACAAGTTGCAGGACATCCTCGACCGGGTGGGCCGCGAAAGCAAGCTCACCGAGAAACAGGTCAAGGAAGCCATGCGCGAGATTCGCATGGCTTTGCTGGAAGCCGACGTGAACTTCACCGTCGCCAAGGATTTCGTGGCCCGCGTGACCGAAAAGGCGGTTGGGCAGGAGGTTCAGGGGTCCTTGACCGCCGGGCAGACGGTCGTCAAGCTCGTCCACGACGAACTGATTCAGACCCTCGGCGGTGAGGCAAAGCAGCCCACCCTCAGCAACGAGGGCAACGTGTTCTTTTTGGTCGGCCTTCAGGGGGCGGGCAAGACGACGAGCGCGGGCAAGCTCGCCGCCCACTACAAGAGCAAGGGTCGCCGCGTGCTGCTCGTCGCCGCCGACACCCAGCGTCCCGCCGCCCGCGACCAGCTCGAAGTGTTGGCGCGGCAGGTCGGCGTGCCCGTGCTCAAGGTGAACGACCATGAGACGCCCCAGGAGACCAAGCGCCGCTTGGACGAGTTCCTGAAGACCGATTTTCGCGACCTGGTCATTGTGGATACGGCGGGCCGCCTCCAGATTGACGAGGCGCTGATGGACCAACTCGCGGCCCTCCAGACCGAACTTCAGCCTACCGAGACGCTCCTTGTCGTCGACGCGATGACCGGGCAAGAGGCACTCAACGTCGCCCGCGTCTTCGACGAGCGGGTGCACCTGTCGGGCCTGATTATCACCAAGATGGACGGCGACGCCCGTGGCGGGGCGGCCCTCAGCGCTCGCAGCGTGACGGGCAAGCCCATCTACTTCGCCGGGGTCAGCGAGAAGCTCACGGGCCTCGAACCCTTTTACCCCGACCGGGTCGCGGGCCGCATTCTGGGCATGGGCGACGTGCTGGGGTTGATCGAGCGGGCGCAGCAGGCCGATCTCAAGGCGATGGAAGTCAAGAAGCCGGGCGACTTTGACCTCGAAGACCTCCTCGTACAACTGCGCCAGATTCGCAAGATGGGGCCGCTGGGCGATCTCCTGAAGCTGATTCCGGGCATGAGCCGGGCGCTGCCGGAGGGCTTTAACATCGACGAAAAGCAGCTTCAGCGCATCGACGCGATGATTTCATCGATGACGATCAAGGAGCGGCGCAACCCCAAAATCATCGACGGACGCCGCCGCAAGCGCATCGCGGCGGGCAGCGGCAGCACGGTGCAGGACATCAACCGCCTGCTCAAGATGCACGAGCAGATGAAGGAGATGATGAAGGTCTTGCAACGCCTGAGTGGTCCCGGCGGCCTGGGCAAGGGCATGAAGCCCCCCCGCATGCCTCCGATGCCCCCCGGCATGAAGCGCTGACATTGACGCCGCTGGGGAGGGTGCCTATACTCAGGCCCGTTGCGCTTCGCAGCTCCCCCAGCCCCGGCGCGGGTCGTTAGCTCAATCGGTAGAGCAGCTGACTTTTAATCTGTGCGGGCAAAACATCGTCTGAGACGCACTTTTTGCCGTAACGCCAGCATTTAAAAAATCCTACCGTCTATGTAGTCTGCTGTACTTACCCCCACCGGAGGAAGTATGCAGATTGCTTTTGCTTTGCAGGAGTTCCTAGCGGAACACATAGTACGGGGGTCACAGCCCAAAACAGTCCGGTATTACAAGTCAATGCTGGAACTTCTATTGCGCCCTTATTTGCATGAGGATATGGCGCAATTGAACACATTCACTGTGAACAAGGCAATGCAAGCCGTTGTGGAACGCAACGTTTCCACCGCAACCCTAGCTTCTTACGACAGGGCATTGCGGAGCTTCACAGCATGGGCCGTAGGGGTTGAACTGCTCAGTAAAGACCCTATGGCGGGCAGGAAACGTCCTAAAGTCCGTACTGAGCCTAAGAAAGTGCTGACAGCACAAGAAATACAATCTATGTTCGACGTTGTGAAGGCAGACAAGCGTCATAAGGAACGCAACATAGCTATTCTCTGGCTTCTGCTGTCCACCGGAATCCGGGCAGGCGAACTCTGTAACCTCACCCTGTCGGACATAGATTGGAATAACGGCATTCTCACTGTGAGGGGCAAGACAGGGCATGGAACTGTTCCTGTGGATAGGCGCACCCTGCAAGTGTTACGGCGTTACGTCACACATGGGCGTAAGGCGACGATTCCGCATGTGTTTGTGTTTGCGAACAGGCCCCTCACTCAAAACAGCCTGACCCATCTTCTTCACAGGACTGGAAAGAAGGCGGGCATTCAAAGGCGGGTCGGCCCTCACCTGTTGCGGCATACGTTCAGCACCAACTTTATGGAGACGAACCCGGACCCTTTCGCCCTTAAGCGCATTCTCCGGCACAGCACCCTTTCAACGTCCATGCAGTACGTCCACAACAGTACGGCGTCCATCCGTAACAAGATGGAAGAATCGTCACTGCTCAGGGGGCTAAGGCTGTAGATATTTATTAAATACGGCGGCACCCCCACAGATACCCACAAAATAATTCCGAAGGGCTAGAAACGGCTTGTATGGGGCAGTGAGGGGCGTTCTCACAGGGCATAGGCGGACGCATTTGCAGGGGGCAGAAAGCATTCACAGCGGCACATGTCCATTGGAGGACTTGACAAACTGCATAAAACCCTGTATAATGGGATATGTGTCGCCAGAGGGGGTGAGGGGCGGGGCAGTCCATAAACAGAAAGCCGCCTGCTGTGAGTAGGTCACAGGGGCGGTATCTGTTTCAGCATTCGATTGTATCTAGTCGGCCATATCTGCCGTTCACAAAAGTAACGGTTAGTTTCAATCGGCACCCTGTGACCTGGGGGGCAGGCCCGTCACCTGTGGCAATGACAGTCTGCTGTAGGTATCCTGCTCCTGTGGGGGCTACAGCGGTAGGATTCCACTGGGTAGGAGACAGGTAGAAACGCCGGGCTTGACAGGCTTCTCAGGTGCCCATACACTGCCCTCCGCTCTGGGTCGTTAGCTCAATCGGTAGAGCAGCTGACTTTTAATCAGCGGGTTCCGGGTTCGAGTCCCGGGCGACCCACCAGAAAGAACCTCGTCCTAGACGGGGTTTTTCTTTTTGGTGTTGGCCCGCTGTCAGGGGCGAGGGCGAGGGCGTGGGCCAATCGCGGCCCATTTGCTTTTTGGGGGGGCATCTTTCCGCCCCCTTCACCCCCCCAGAGGTCCGGCGAAAGGAAAGGGGCACCCGTGCCCTTTCGCCCCCACTCGCGCCCCACTTTCACGCTGCAAAAACACCTATGCGTCTCTAGGTTCAAAAATGGTGGGATAAGTGGGATAAACGGAAAATACGCCGTTACAGACGATAAAAAACTTATCCCACCAGGTGGGATAGTTCTTTGAACTACAAAGTGGTTTCGGGGCGCTCCCAGACGGCAAAAACGGGTATGCCCATTTATCCCACCAAAAAAGCCCCCCGGTGGGATAAATCGCCTACCCCCGTTCCGGGCGGCCCGTCCGGGGCGGGGCTGAGGCGTCCGCTGCCTCTGCCTTCGCCGTCTGGGGGCGCAGGTCTGCCACCCCGTAGGCCAGAGAGCGCAACTTGTCCGGCAGGGCGTGGGCGTAGATGTTCAGCGTTGTGGATACCTGTTTATGCCCCAGCAGCGCGGCCACGCTCACCGGGTCATGCCCCCGTGAAATGAGGTAGGTCCCCGTGCTGTGCCGCAGGGCGTGGGGGGAGAGCAGCGGCACCCCCGCCCGCTCGCAGGTCCGGCGCATAACTGCCCGCAACACGTCTTGCCGCATGGGGCGACCGTCTACCGCCGCAAAGAGGGGCGCGTGTGGGGCCGTCCCCGCGCCCCGGTAGCCGTCTGCCCGCGCTTCGATGCTCACCCTTCGCCGCATGTCTTCCACGATGCCCAGGGCTTCGGGCCACAGGGGGACACGCCGCGCTCCAGACTTCCCCCCGCCCGTGTAGTACCGCCCCTGAAACTCACTGCGGGTCTTCAAGACTTCCACGAAGTAGCCCCCCGCCGCGTCCGGGTAGGGCTTCACATCCCCCCAGGTCAGCCCCAGCGCCTCGCCTATCCGCATTCCCGTTAGCGCGAGAAAGGCCAGCGGCAGGGCGTAGCGGTCTTCGAGGGCCACCGCAAGAAAGCGCCCCAGGTCTTCGGGGGTGAAGTGCTTGACCCGCCCGGCCACAGGTGCGCCCGCTTCCCGTACCGTCTTCGCCGGGGACACGGGCCGGGCGTGCTGTGCCGGGTTCTCGCGCAAGAGGCCGTCTGCTATGGCCCGCTTGTACGCCCCGGACAGCAGCACGTGTAGCTGCCGCTGCCCGCTGTACCCCAGGGGCACGGGGCGCTGTTCGTCATGGCGGGGCCGGGGCGTGCTCAGCAGTTCCCAGTAAGCCCGCAGCCGCCGGGGGTCTACCCCCGCCGCTTTCAGGTGCCCCAGGTGCGGCAGCAGGTGGCGCTCAAACAGGGCCGTGTTATTCCACAGGGTCCGGGGTGCCCAGCTTGCCGCCTTCGCCGCCATGTACTCCCGCACCATCTCGCCCACCGTGAGGGTCTGCGAAGTGGGCCGCTGCCCCACCTGCGCCTCTTTCTGCGCCGTGATAATCGCTTGCTGCGCTTCGGTGCGGGTCCGCACCGTGCCCCCGCGCCGCTCGCGTGTCCCGTCCGGATACGTCACCCGCACGCGCCACCGGAAGCGGCCCGAAGGCAACTCTTCAATCGTGCCCGCGTGCCAGCCCCGCCGCCCCTTCGCCTTCCCCCGCCCCGTCATGGCCCCCAGGGTAAGACAGGCCCGGACAGTGTGGGGCGTGCCCGCACGTGCCCGGAAAGGGGCGGCCCCCCCGTCAACCTTTCGCCGCCCACACCTGGGGCGTGTGAGTCCGGGCGCACTTACCACGCGGGCGCGTCAGCCATTGACGCGGTGCCCGGCGGCCCCACCTGCGCCCCCGCTTTCTTTCACCGCCCACAGGCCCACGCGTGGGGCCAGCTACACGCGCTGGGGCACAGCGAAGGGGGAAGCGTGGGCAAGCGTGGCCCCGGCTTCCCCCTTCCACGGTCTAGGCCCGGCTTAGGGCGTCTGCCGCCCGCGCCCCCCCTCGCGCCACAGCCCGCCCGCGCCCCCACCTGTTTTTCTCTTCGCCACGTTCCGGTTGTCTCATGCGTTCCCCTTTCCGGGTCGCCCCTAAACTTTACGGGCACGTCCCGAAGTGCTAGAATCTGTCTACATTTGGCGTTAGCCACTGATCCCCCTGGCGAAAGTCGGGGGGTGACTATTTACAGGCCCATGAAGGCCCGGAAAGCGGCCCGGAGTGCCCGGAAGTCTGAGTCTGGAAGTTCCACCATGCGGGACCGGAAGCGGGCCGCGCTCACCATGCGCGTTTGGTGGAGCATGGCCCATTGGTCCCGCCCGCGCCAGCGCATCGGGTGATACCAGTCACTCACGCGGGCAGGCTGCCGCGAAGTCACGGGCACGATCACACAGGCTTCCCGGCTCAGCTTCCGAAGCACGATCACGGGGCGGGTAAAGGGTGGCCCGATCACACCCCCCGGCCCCTTCCCGTATACCTCCGAGCCGATGCCCACCCCCACGGCACACCACCACACTTGACCTTCCCGGAAGATGGGCGGGCCGCCCGCCGCGTGTAGTGCCTTCTTTTCCTCATTCCAGGCGTCAAAGTCCGCCGCCGTGGGGCCGCCCGGCGTGCCACTGCCCCCAGTCACCCGGCCCCTTCCTCTTCGCCGGACTCCTTCGCGGCACCGGGGGCCACGGTCAGCCGCAGGTCTAGGGCTTCGAGGATGGCCGCCCACAGCGGGGGCACCTTCCCACCGTCTGGAAGGCCATTTAAGGCACGTGTGATGTGGTTAGGGTGTTTCCCCACAGCGCGGGCGAGGTCTGCCCGGCTCATGCCTTTCTCTTTCAGGCGGGCGTTTACTGCCGCCCGTATTTCGTCATTCATGCCTACAGTCTACCGCCCCCCGGTATCTACCGGAAGGTGGTTGACATACATACCGTTTTCCGGTAGTATCAGGTCAGCAGAAAGAGGGCAAGCATCCGCCAAGATTCCGCCCCCTGACTGACTCCCCCCTAACGAAAGGAAGCACCGTGAACACTATCACCCCCACCCCGAAAGACGGCACCTACAGCTACCGCGCTCCCCTGAGTGGCGCTTCAATGCTCGCCCGCTTCGAGGGCGGCACCCTGACCTACCTCACCCGCAACGGCGAAGCTCAGCCCCTCACCCCCCTGACCGCGCTGCACGTGGCCCATGAACTGAGCTACCTCGACGGCGTGGCGTTCATGCCCCTGGCCCGGCCCATCGGGAAGGCCGCCGGGTGCCGTCTTCACCGCCTCATGGCCCGTGCGGGCATCCCCAGCGGGGAACATTACGCCTTCGCCGCCCGCACCCTGGGGCGGCCCGTGGCGAGCCTCGCGGCCCTGTCCCCCGTAGAAGCCCGGCGGGTGTGGCGTGACCTGTGCGCCTACGCCCCACGCCTGACCGCCTGAGCCGCTGGGGGGCCACCGTGCCCCCCACCCCCTGCCCCCGGCTGGAAGCCGTGCCCGCGTGACTGATTCCGGCGAAGAGAGAGGCCGCGCCCCCTTCGCCCTTCCGCTTCCAGCCCCGGCCCCGCCGCTGTATTCCTCGCCCTGGCCCTGACCGTGGGCCGCCTCACCCGGAAAGGACGTGCCGCCCGTGTCTGACCTCGCCCACTCTCCCACCCTCGCCCACCTGCCCACCGTGGCCCATGTGGAAGCCCTGCCCGGCCATGCGGCCCGCCTGACCCTCGAAGGGGGCGGTGTATTCCACTTATCGCCGGAAGCCACACCCCGCGCTTCTTTTCTGCCGCAGACGCCGCGGGGGGTGGCCATCTTGCTTGAAGACTGGAAAGACCCCAGCGCCCGCGCCTTCGCCGTTCCTGCACCCCATGACGCGGCTCTGTCCCGACTCTTTGGCGAAGAGAAAAGGCCCCTCACCCTGCCCAAAGGCGGCGAAGCGTGAGGCGGCAGGGCGCGAAGGGGCGGCCCCTCTTTCCTGGGGCCGTGACCCTCAGCACCGCCGCTGTGATCTTCGAGGGGGACGGGCGGCCCGCCCTGTACCTGGGGACACTGACCGCCGGGGGGCATCCGCAGGTCTTCCGGGTGCCTGAAGGGGTGGGCGTGACCGTGGAAGTGCCCCACCCGCTGCCCGAAGGCAAGCGCCGCGTCTTTCTGCCCGCCGGGTCCGGCGTGACCTTTGAGGGCGAAGGGGGCCAGGGGCAGCGCCTTGCCCTGCACGCGGTCCGGGCGGCCCGTGAGCTGATAGAGGCCCTGGGGACGTATGCCCACGCCCGGCAGACGTGGGAAGAGGCCCGGCAGGTCTTCGCGGGTGAGGGCGCGGGGGCCGCGTGACGGCGAAGAAGGAAGCCCAGCCCGTGCCCCACCTGCCCAACTGACCTGCCCCATCAAGGCCCCCCGGACCTGCCACCGGGGGGCTTTCTCTTCGCCGCTAACCGGGCAGCCCGTAGCGCAAAAAGGCCAGGGTCAGCACGTATGTTTTCCAGGGCAGGGCCGCTACCAGCTCGCCGCGCGTCCAGCTGTTAAGAAAAGTCAAGGTTGCGCGGGTGCCAGCACCGATGCCCGCAAAAATGCCCGCACCGATGCCCGCAAAAATGCGGTGTCTGCGCCCCCACGCGCACGCGGGCGAGACGTTCCTCTGACTTCGCAATTTGCGAAGTGGACTCTGCGCCCCCACGCACGCGGGGCGAGACCTGCTATCTGCGAGAAAAACGCAGATACGCGCCCCTACCGCCCAGGTGGGGGCTTTCACGCACTTATCCCCCGTAATTGCCACCCAAAAAAAGACTGCGGATAGCGCGCTCGCTACCTAACCGCTACCAGCTCGCCGCGCGCCCAGCAGCGCCAGGAGGAACCCGAACAGCGCGTTCGCCATCAAACCGCTACCGGCTCGCGGTCGGCGCTCTGTTAAGAAAAGTCAAGGTTGCTCTCGCCCGTGTGCGCGTGTGGGCCATCTTGAAAAGTTTTCAAGATGGGACCGACTCGCCCGTGTGAGGCGCTCTCTCGCCCGCGTGTGCGCGGGGCCGCGCTATCTATAACTTTGTTAGAGATACGCCGACTCGCCCGCCGCGCATGGGCTGACGAGCTGGTCTCCACTGCTCAAATTGAGCAGTCAAGCGAGCGCGTAGGCCGCGATGGGCGCACATTTTCCGACATTTTCCGACATTTTCCGACTTAAAAAAGAGCGCCCACCCTCGCCGCGTCATGGGGTGTCCCCGTACTCCACAAAGACCCGCAGGGCGGGCCGGGGCCGTAGGGCTTGCACCTGGGGCGCGGTCAGGGTGTGCCCCGTCCCCTCAGCCCTGGGGAAGACCTGCCGGAAAGTGCCGGGGGCGTCTTCCACTTCCTGCCACACTTCCAGCCCGCCGCCGCCCTGCCGGGCTTCCAGCGCCGCGAGCCGTTTACGCCGCGTCACGCGGCCCCCCTGCCACTCAGCCGGGGGCCGGGCGTGCCTTCCTCTTCGCCGGGCTGCCCTTCGAGGGCTGCTATCCGGGCTTCCAGCTCGCCCACTTCCACAATGCGGGCATAGGCCGCCGCGCCCTGTCATGACCCCACGCCTAAAGGCGGGGGCTTGTGTCTGGACTCCACCGCAACTCCGAGTACCTTTTCAGGCGCTCAGCTTTGGTTTCAGCATCCGACACATCGGGGGTGCATGACAAACACCCCGTGGCCGCCCAGTCTTGCCGGACGACCAATGCCCTGAGTCCTACGTTCCTGCTCCCCACGAGGTCGGCGTGCAACTGATACCCGCAGCTCTCACAGACGAACATCAGCCCCTTCTGGGGGCGATTGTCGCGGCTGCAATGCCCACAACGGGGGCACGTTTGCGAGGTGTAGTGCGCGTCCACCTTCACCACCATGCTGCCCCGCAAGGGAGCCTTGTACGCCAGGAAGCTCAGCAACTCGGCGTAACTCCACCTGGAGCGGCGGCGGTTGGCTTTCCGGGTCTTTTCGGAACTGCCCTTTCGGCTGCGCCTTTCGGTGCGGTCACGGACTCCGGTCAGCTCCTCGACGCCGATAAAAGCATTTGGGAAGCGGGAAAGGATTTCAGCGGCGATGGCGTGGTTGGTCTCAGCAATAAACCGTCTTTCCCGGCCCGACAGCGCCACCAGGCGGCGCACAGCGGAACGGGTGCCTTTTTGCTGAAGCGACTTGCGGGCGTTGGCGTACCGCTCCGCTTTGCGAAGCGGAGCTTTGCCCGACTTGAAGAGCGTCTTGTTGGAGGTACTGCTTGCGACGGCAAAGTAGCGCATCCCCACGTCCACGCCCACCACCTGCTTATGGGCGGTGGGTTCGGGGTCAGGAAGCTCCATGCTCAGGGGGACAAGCAGGAAGTACTGCTTCCTGACCTTGCTTGCCTGAAGGCAGGGGCTTCCCCGGAGCCTTTCGGTGAAACCGCATGAATCGCTTTCAGGCTCAGCAGCGGGTCTTCTTCTTCCAGCAGCTCGCCCGCCCGCGTGAGGGCACGCCACAGCAGGGCGCGGGCATCTTCAAGCGTGCCGGGCTTGCTGCGCCGCTTCTTTCGCTTGCCCATCCGGGCCTGTACCGGGTTGCTGTTCATCGCTATCACCTCGCCCCACGTGGGGGCCGTCTATAGACGGGGGGGGCTGCCCACACCCCGCAGGGCTTCCAGGGCGGCCCCGTGCCCTTTCGCGGTCAGTCTGCCCGCCCGGAAATGGCCCGTAACGTGCGCTTCTAGGGCCGCCCGGCGCAGGTGGGCGGGGTGCGGCTCATGGCGGCGAAGGAAGGCGGCCCAGGCCACCCGGACGGGCAGGGGCACGCTCTCAGAATCTGAGAGCAGCGCCAGGGCCAGGGCGTAGCCGTGGGGGGTGAGGGTCTTCTCTTCGCCGCTCACAGCCCCAGCCCTTCCCGGCGCAGGTAATGGCGGGCCACCGCCTCGCCCTGGGGCGTCAGCTTGCCCCGGCAGAGGTAGCCCAGCCCTTCCGCCGTGCCCAGGGCCACCCCCTGCCGTGTGGGGCGGCCCGCTAAGGCCAGCGCCCGCACCCGTGACCGCGTAGGACCGGGGGGCAGCGTCCGGGCGTAGGCGGCGAGACACGCCCATTCCACCCCCGTCACGGGGCCACCCGCCGGGGCTGGGGGACCGGACGGGGGGGCTGCCCCTTCGCTCGGTAGCCGCGCCCCACCTCTTCGCCCTCCCCCCGGTAGGCCGCGCACCTGTGCCCGGCGTGGATGGCGAGGGGCGGCACGCTGCCGGGCCAGGCCGCCGGGGGGCAGCCGCAGGTGCCCATGTGCGCCCCCCAGTCCGGGGCCTCTTCCCAGCGGGCACAGCTTCCGCAGTGCCCCGGCAGGGCAGACAGCGCCCCCCAGTCCGGCAGGGGCGGGCCGCGCCTTTCCTGCGCCAGGGGCACGTCTTCCGGCAAAGAGGAAGCCGGGGCCGGGGCCTCTTTCTTCGCCGTCCGCAGGGCGTCGAGGAGGGCCGCCCGCTCTGCCCGGACCGCTGCCAGCAACGCCGCCGGGGGCCGCTTGCCGCTGAGGGTCAGGCTTTCGCCGTCTTCACTCAGGGCCAGCCGCGCCCCTGCTGCTTCGAGGGCGGCGAAGAGAGAGGCCACGCTCACAGCGTCACCGTCCCCGGCAGGTCTGCCCCTTCCGGCAGGTCTTCGAGGTCTTCCAGGGTCAGGGCACGGGGGGCGGGCGGCGAAGAGAAAGGGGCCTCTTTTATCCCATTTATCCCATCCCTT
The DNA here is from genome assembly GCF_000482805.1 of Deinococcus murrayi DSM 11303. GTDB lineage: Bacteria > Deinococcota > Deinococci > Deinococcales > Deinococcaceae > Deinococcus > Deinococcus murrayi. The sequence continues at coordinate 33,103 of NZ_AXWT01000027.1, forward strand.
CCCTTGAAAAAGAGAGTAAGTGGGATAGAAGAGAACGCCGTCTCAGTCGTACTTTCTTCGCCATTTATCCCATTTATCCCATTTATCCCACCGTGGAAGATATCGGGGTCTATAGGCAAGCGCAGGGTCAGCAGACGGGGCTGCCCGCCCATGCCGTAGACCGTGGCTTTCCACATGGGCCGCCAGCCCGTGACCTGCCCGCCTTTCTTCACCGCTTCGCAGCGCATGGCCCCCAGGGGCTGTAAGCGGTCGCGCATGTTGGCCCACAGCGTTCCGGCGTCGGGAAGCTGCCCCGCGCCCTGCCCGGCTGCCGCCCGCTGCAAGGCTTCATGCAAGGCGTCCGGCTGGAAGTACCCCCACTCATCCCCGCCGTCTTTTTCGTGCCAGCCCACCCGCGTGGCACCGGGCCGCGTGCGCCACTCGCCTACTTCTTCGCCGTCCCGGTCCCGGCGGGGGTGGTATTCCCAGCCGTACCTTTCCGGCGTGACCTGGGGCGGGCCGCCTTCCCTGCGGTCTTCGAGAAAGACCCGCCCGGACCCCAAGAGGCCCGACAGGATGGAGAGCGCCCGCTCTACCGGGTCTTCTGAGCGCAGGTGCTCGCCCTGGCCCCGCGCCACGTCCCCCAGCGCCGCGAGCACCCGGCCCCACAGGGCCTCGCCTTCGCCGGGCGTGACCGCCCCCACCTCCAGAGCAAAGGCGAGGAAGGTGCCCCACCCGTAGGCGAGTTCAGCCACCGCCGGACCCGTGCGCCCGTGGAGTCCCGCGAAGTGCCCGGTCATCTGCCGCACCGCGTCCCGGTGCCCCGGCGCTTCGGCCATGAGTTCCCCAAAGTGGGCCGCGATGTGCCGGACGTACCCGGCGAGGGCGTGGGCATAGACTCCCGCCGCCCCCAGGTCTTCCGCCGCGTCAAAGGCCGCCTTGAGAGCGGGCGAGTGAATCAGCCGGGCCGTGACGGGCACCGCCAAAAGCCGCGCCCGGTTGCTGTGGCCCTGGGGCAGCCGCTCACTGGAAGACATGACCGTACCGCGCGGGTACAGGGCCGCCCGTTCCCGGCGGTCTGCGGTCAGGGTGCCGCGCCCCTGCCCGTCTGCCACCCCCTGGAGAATCCGGGCCGCCGCCGCGTGCATCCGCGCCGCCTCACCCGCCTGACCGGACGGCTTGAAGTCATCAATCAGAAAGAGGGCATCTTTCACCCGGAAGGCCGCGCTTTCCAGGGCGTTGGGCGAGCTGTTCCAGCTGTCCGGCAGGTGCCGCCTGTGCCACCCGGCCCCGAAATGCGCCATAGCGAAGGCGGCGAAGGCGGTTTTATGGCGGCCCGTCTCGCCCGTGGGCCACACAGCGAAGTCTGACCGCCCCAGGGGGGCGCGGTACACCGCCCCCAGGATGGGCACGGCCACCGGGTCCGGGGCGAGGTTCAAGAGGGCCAGAGAGTGGCGTACGGCGGCCCGCAGGTCGCTTCCTTCGCCGGGGTCCGGCAGGGCGTAGGCATTGAGCCGACCGCCGAGGTCCACTTCCACGCCGCTCACCGCGCCCGCCCGCCCAATCACCGCGCCCGCCGTGAGGTACAGGGGGCCGTGCTGGGGGTGCTGTATCCATCCCGTATGGCGGTAGACCGTGCGCTCTGCCACGCCACGGGCCGCGCTGAGCAGTTGGATAGCCGCCCGCGCCTTGTCTTTCTTGCCCTGCCCAGCGTGAACAATGCCGCCCGCGCCCCACTTCGCCACAGGCCAGCGCATCCCTTCAAACTCTGCCGCCGTGACCCGGACGCGGGGCAGCCTTCCCCCATCCGGGCGCGTGCCTTCCAGCTCGAAGAGGCGAGCCGCCTCACCTGCGCCGTCTTCTTCGAAGACTTCCGCCGTGATGTACGCCGTGAACTCCGCGAGTGTTTCCGCGCTTTCCCACTCGCGCCCGTCTGCCGATTGAATCTTGAGGGCGCACAGCTTCCCGCCCCGCACCCCATAGCCGCTCACGTCGGAAAGCCACACGTCCCCGGCTTCGCCCTGGCCCTCTTCGGGCGTGGCCTCTTCCTTCGCTGGGGGCTGCCACGTGCCCGCCTCTTCAAGGGCTTCGAGCAGCCGCGCCCCCTGCCACGCGGCCACGTCTTCCGCTGTCCCGAAGTCCGGCACCCGCCCCAGGGCGTCACAGGCATCCCCACCCGTCACGTCCCCGGACCCGGACGGCGAAGGAAAGGCGAAGGGGATGACGTGCGCCCCCGCGCCGCCCCCGCGCCCCACCTGCCGCACCGTGGCCCCCGCACTTGCGCACAGGGCCGCCCACGCGCCCCGTGCCGCGTCCCCTTCCGCGTCCGGGTCCGCATAGAGGTAGGCCACGCGGCCCGCTTCCAGGCCGTGCAGGTGGGGCCACGCGGAAGCGCTCGCCACCCCCTGCACCCGGTAAGCGTGGCCCTGCCCCGCCGCTTCGAGCATCACCTGCACGGCTACCGCGTTCAGTTCGCCTTCTATGGCGAGCATGGGCCGGGCGGCGTCCCCCTCGAAGCCGGGGGCGCACCATGCCGGGCTGTGGCCGCCTTTCGTGAGGTAGGCGTATCTGTTTGCCTTCGCCGCTTCCAGGTCTGCCTTACTGCCGGGGTTCCGCACCTTGACCGCCCAGGCTTTGCCGTCCGGGCCGCGTACCTCGAAGGCCACGGCACCGGGCAAGACAAAGCGCGACAAGCGGTAGGTCTTCTGCGGGCCGCCTTCCCGCCCCACCTTCCCGGCGAAGCGGTACGCCCGCAGGATGCCGGACGCCAGGGCGGGGGAGAGGCCGCGCCGGGCGAGTTCCGCATGTTCCGGGCTGTCTTCCCCCGCTTCGATGGGCACCCACCCCCGCAGGGCGTGGGCCAGGGCGTCCGGGGTGAGCGGCCCCTGGAGGGCCAGCTTTTCCCGCACCGCGTCCGGGTTGACCCGTCGGGGGGCGACCGTTCCCGGCGACCCGTTGGGGCGGGCGTTCTTGCCCTGGCCCTTCCGGGCTTCGGGGGGCGTGTCGGGGATTCCGGCCCACTCAATCAGCAGCCGCGCCGCCTCGCCTTCGCTTATCCCCAGGGCGGAAGCGGTGAAGGCGAGTGCGCCCCCCTCGAAGCCGTCCCCGCCAAAGCGCTTAAAGACCGCCCCGTCCCTGCCCATGCTCACCGACAGGGACGGGTCTTTCTCTTCCAGGCCAGGCCGGAAGTCACAGATAGCGCCGCCCCCGTCTTCCAGGCCGCGCAGGTCTGCCGCCGGGTTGACGATGCCCGCCAGCCGCCGGACCAAAGCCCCCGGACGGTTCGCGGGGTGCCGCAGGGCGTCCATTAAGGCGCTCATCGCCCACCCCCCAGGCGAGGGGGACACAGCGGGCCGCGCTGCCCGTTATGCTGTGTCCGGAGCCACCCCGCTTCGCCCACTCGCCCGGTCTTCCCGCCGGGCGTCATTTGTTGCCCTTCGCCGCAGGGGCCACCCGCAGACTTTCGCGCCACGTGAGGAAGTCCGCCTGTGCCACCAAATAGCGGGGCCTACCCCGCCGGGCCGTGTTGTAGGCGGGCAGCTCGCCGTCTCCAATCGCCCTGTAAATCAGGTCACGGGGCAGCCCGTAGCGCTTCCACAGGGCTTGAGGGCTGAGCATCCGGTCTTCTGCGGGCAGCACGTCCGGGCGGGCCGCCGCGTGAGGGTCTAGGTTCAGCGTCATATGTTCCCCTGCCCCTGACCGGGCTGTATCAAAGCCGGGTCAGGGGTGCATGTCTGAGGGGCCGCGCCTGTCCACTGGGGACAGGGGCCACACGTCAAAGCAGGGCCGGGCCTACCGCGTGCCGCTTCGCCATACTCGAAGCAGCCCGGCAGCTCAGGCCAGGGGGGGTGCTAGGGGTGCGGTGGGGGGCCGTGGCCGGGCGTACAGGGGCCGGGGCGCACGGGTGCGGCGAGAAACAGGCTTAACCCGCCGGGCGAGGTGGGCGCGGTAGGCGGCAGCTTCAAGGGCGCGAAGGGCGAGGGTGAGGGCGAGGGAAGCCTGCCGCGCCTGCCGCTTCATAGCCCGCATGATGGCCCGCGCTGCCCGGCTGTCATGGGTAAGCAGGGCATAGGCCAGCATGTCCCGCGCCCCGCCTGCCTTCCAGAAAGTGAACTGCTCCGGCTGTTCTTCCGGCTGCCATGCCACATAGCAGTTATCGGCAAGCTCCCGCAGGTACTCCCAGTCCACGCCATCCGGGTTGCTTTCATCTGCCCACGCGGGGGCGAGTGCCCGCAGCCTTTCCATACGGCGTTCTTCTTCAATGGACCGCCGGGCCTTCTTCTTCTCCGAGGGGCTAAGGACAACGCACTGGGCCGTAGCCCCTCGGAGACCCGCCACGCGGCGGGCTTCTCTCATGGCAAGAAACACAACCCATGCAAGGGCCTGCTTTTTGATATAGCCAAGCTTAGACCCCAGCTTCATACGCCATAGGACCAACATCCCCACGCGCCGCCCCCGGCGCGGCCCCTTTGAGATGTGCCCCCGCCCCCGCGTCGCCCGCTGGAAGGCCAGGAAGTGCGGGGCCATGTTCAGCCGGGCCGCTGCCACTTCGAGCGGCGAGGGCTGGGGTAGCCCCAGGTGCGGCAGGTCTTCCCCTTCGCCGCCCCCTTTGGCCCAAACAATCAGCGGCCCGCGTACAACTTTCGCGCCGAACATACCGCCGGGCGTCAGGGTGTGAGCTGCCCACGTCACCGGGGACGCCACCCGCGCCCATGTTCCGGGCGCGTAGGCGTTCAGGCTGGGGGCGGGTGCCATGCCGTACAGCGTAGCAGATTACGTAAAGGGCCGAATACTACAGGGCACCCGTGGGCCAAGCGTGGCCCATATGGGCCAGAAAGCACCCCTTTTTCGCCGGAAAGCCCCGGATGGGCTTTCGCCATGAATGCCCTCCCAGACAGCGCCCAGCGACAGAAAAGGGGAAGGGGCAGGGCATCCCCGGCCCGCCCTTACGTCTCCTTTTAATCAGCGGGTTCCGGGTTCGAGTCCCGGGCGACCCACCAGAAAGAACCTCGTCCTAGACGGGGTTTTTCTTTTTGGTGTTGGCCCGCTGTCAGGGGCGGGTGTACACCAGGCCCTGTTCTGGGTCCAGCCGCACCTGAAGTCCCCCCACCTCGGTCATCCCGCTCGTCAGCACCAGTGGCACAGCGCCCCGCAGGAGCGGGTGCGCTCGCCAGCCCCGGTGCTCGGTGCCCAGCGAGCCTTCCCAGAGAGTGCCTTGCTTAGCGGCCCGCACAAGTTCCGGGCGCGAGACACTGAGCGAGCGGCGGTAAATCTTGCGGGCGTGCTCCGTCTCTGACTTCTCCAGCCGGTCAAAGCGGGGCGCGAGGTCTTCCCGCGTCCGGTCCCAGAAGGGCGAACGGCACACCCGCCAGGCCCCGTTTTCGGCGCGTTCCACCGGCACGAGCCGCACGCTCTCCTCGCCCAGGCGAGTGCCGGGAAAGTCGTCCTCCTCCGCGCTCAGGGCTGCGGGGTCGTCGCTGGCGCTCTCGCTGTCGGGGTCGGCGTCGGGGTGGCGGTGGAGGCGTGTGCCCCAGAAGTCGGCGGGGCAGCCAATGTGGGCGAAGGTGCCGGTCGTGGCCTCGTTCCGGCGCTGGTTGTTGAGCACGGCCTCGGCTGCCGCGAGCTGCTCACGCTGTTCAGGCTCCAGCTCCGGCGCGTCAAACTCAGGCGCATACACTTCCTGCACCAGCGCGTCGAGGTCGTCGGGGAGGGTCAGCCCCCCCGGCAGCCGCCGCCGCAGCGCCAGCCACGAGCGGTAGAGCAGCGCGGGGGCGTACACCCGGCCCCAGAACTCGCGCTCCAGACTCTCGCTGGGCCACTCGTCCAGTCCGGCGACGTACAGCACGGCAGCGTCGTGGCCGTGCCGCCGCTCCCAGTTCTCCGCGTGACGGTGCAGCCGCCCGGCCCGTTGCAGCACGAGGTCAGCGGGGGCAAGGTCGGTCAGCATCACGTCCGCATCAAAGTCGAGGCTCTGCTCGGCCACCTGGGTGGCAATCAGGATGAAGCGCTCCGGGCGCTTGCCGCCTTTCCCCAGATAGCGCAGCACCCGTTCCTCGCGCTCCAGCCGCTCGTCTGCCGGGTAGCGGGCGTGATAGAGGAGCACGCCGACGGCCTTCGGGTCCTTCTTCCCCCCCTGCGTGCAAGTTCGGGCCGTGACCCCCCGCCGCTCCAGTTCCTCCAGTACCTCCGCCTGCACTGCCTGTGCCCGCGCGACGGTGTTCACGATCACCGCCACGCACCCGCCGCCCACCGCGAGGTCCACCGCTTGCCGGGCCACCCCCGCCGCCTCACTGCCCAGGGGCCGCAGGGTGAGGTGCTGGCGCGGACGGCTGGCGTTGCCATCCTCGTCGTGGTCGGGGATGGTCAGGGTCTGCACTTCGCCCCCCACCGGGGCCACCGTGAGGCGCGGGTAGGCCGCCGTCGCCGTGGGCGCGTCCTCCACCCCCCAGGCCCGCAGCAGGGCGCGGCGGCTCGCCTCCGGCAGGGTGGCGCTCATGAGGACCACGCTGGACCCCAGCGCCCGCAGCCACGCGACGAGGGCGGCAATCAGCTCGGAGGTGTAGGTGTCGTAGGCGTGCACCTCGTCGAGCACGACGACCCGGTTGCCCAGCCCCCACAGCCGAACGAACTGGTGCGGCACGCCCAGCACCCCCAGCAGCGCTTGGTCGACCGTGCCCACCCCGTACTCGGACAGCAGCGCCCGCTTGCGGTTGGTGAACCACTCCTCGGCGCGGACGCCGTAGCCACCCGCCTCGGCGGGGTCGCCGGGGGCGTTGCGGGTGCGCTGAATGGTCGCCTGGAAGTGCTTGTTTAGCAGCGTGCCCCCGTGCGCGAGTTGGAGGTCGGGCGGGGTTTTGCGGCCCTGCGCGGCCAGGAACGCCGCGAAGCGCTCGTACATCGCGTTCCCGGTCGCCTGGGTGGGCAGCGCCACGTACATTCCCCGGTGTCCCGCCGCGTGCTGAAGCTGGAGGTGCGCGTAAAAGGCCGCCTCCGTCTTGCCCTCGCCCATCGGGGCCTCGACGAGGACGAGGGCCGGGCCATTCACATCCGCCAGCGCCTGCGCCAGCGCCGTCTGGAGGGGGCGGGGCGAGAAGCCGAACACGTCCGCGAAGGGCGGCACCTCCTCCCGCAGCGGCGCGAATGCGGGCCAGCGAATCCCCGCCAGCGTCTGCCGCGCCCGCTCCCGCGCCCGCCCAAAGTAGGTCGCTGGGTCCTCGTAGGCCGAGAAGTCCGTCGTGGTCGGCAGCGGAAAGGAGCTGCCCAGCCAGTCCGCGAAGCTGGTCAGCCCCGCGAGGCGCATGAAGGCGGCAGGGGAGAGGGTGGGAACGGTGGGCACGGCGTCGTAGCGGGCACCGACGCCCTTGGTCACCAGGCGGCACAGCTCCCGGCGGACCTGTCCCCAGCGGGCGTCCCCGGTCTGCGCCTGCGGGAGATTGAGTTCGCGGTCCTCCACCCGGAAGCCGTGGTGACAGCCCACCGCGTCCGCCACCCCCCGCGCCACCGGCCCCGGCCATCCCAGCCCGGTCAGAAAGTCCGGCAGCACCGCCTGGGTCACCACCCCGTGCGGCGTGTAAGGCTCGCGCAGGTCAGGGGGAAAGCGGAGCGCTGGGTCCACCCCGCCCCGCCCCTCCGCCCACAACACCTGAAAGGCCGGACTCGCCTTGCCCAGGTCGTGCAGGGCCACCAGCGCCAGCGTCCAGGCCAGCGCCTGCTCGCCCCCCAGCCCCAGGTCGCCCTCAAACAGTGCTCGCGTCTGCGGCGGCTCCAGCTCCAGAATCTCCGCCGCGCACGCCGCCACGTCAAGCAGGTGATTGAGCACGGGCAGCCACGCGCCCTGGGTGCCGTCCGCGTTTTTCTTCGCGCTCTTGGCCCACAGGGTCCGCGCCGCCGCCGTGATGGGGTGGAGTTGGGTCATGTCGCGAGCCTACTTGCTCTCGGCGTCGGTTGGTGACACACCTGAGTCTCGCCTCTGCTGTCAACCACTGACGCACCTCAGCGGCAGGCTAAGGCTTAGGGCACACCACAAGTCCGCGGGCAAACTCGTCCGCGCCGACGCGCCGAGCGTGCTTGACTGTGCCCACGGAGGTGAGCTGTTGGACACGTTTTCCCTACTGGACAGGGAGTGGGTTCCTGTGGTCGCTGGGGGCGGCGAGCGGCGGCACGTCTCCCTGCGGGATTCCCTGCTGCGGGCCGCCGAGTTCCGCCGCATCGACGCCGGGCATCCCTTGCAGACCGCCGCGCTCTACCGCCTGCACCTCGCGGTGCTGCACCGGGCGCTGAAGGGGCCAAAGGACGCCGAGCAGGGGGCTGACTGGTACCTGGCGGAGCGCTTCCCGGATGAGGTGGCCCGTTATCTGGACCGCTACGCCGACCGCTTTCACCTCTTCGGGCCGCGGCCCTTTATGCAGGTGGCGGACCTGGACCCGGCCTTGGTGGGCGAGAACTTCCGCAGCCACTGGACCCGCCTGAGCGCCGAGGAGGGCAGCCCGAATACGACCGCCCTCTACAACGTGGAGGCCCGGCCTGGTGGAGACCGTTCCGACGCTCTGACCCCGGCGCAGGCGGCCCTGCGGTTGCTGGAGCACCAGAACTTCGCCCTGGGGGGGCTGATTAAACGCTTTACCACGTCGGCGCGTGCAGCTCCGGTGGCCACGGCGGGCCTCTTTCTGGCGGAGGGCGCGAACCTGTACCAGACCCTGTGCCTCAACCTGGTGCCCTACCCGCAGGCGATGCACGGGCCGGACCTGCCCCCCTGGGAGGAGGCCCCCCTCACCGTGGCCCAGATTCGCGCCCATTACGACCCCGAACAGCCCCGTGTGGCCGCCGGGTACGCGAGCCGTTACGCGTGGCCCAGCCGCAGCGTGCTGCTGCTGCCGGAGGAGACGCCGCAGGGAGTGGTCGTGCGGTCGATAGGCTTCGGCGCTGGGGTGCCGCTGGAGGGGCCGGGCGAGGGCAGCGGCACGGGCACCGACCCGATGGTCAGCCTGCGCCCCAGCCGCGACCCCAAGAACGAGCAGCCCTTTCCCTACAAACTGCGGCGTGAGCGGCTGCTGTGGCGCGACCTGAATGCGCTGCTGCCCGACCCCGCCGCCCAGGTGGACGAAAACCGCCAGGGCAAGGTGAAGGTGCGGCCCGGCACCCCCCCCCGAACCGTCTCGCACGCCCGCGACGTGATGCAGACTGTCGCCGAGCGGAGGGCCGGGGCAGGGAAGCCGCCGCCCGCCCCCTCCCAGGACGCCCCCGAAGACGTCTGGGCCGAGGAAGGCATCCCCGACGCCCGCGCGGCCCATCCGGTGATTCCGGTGGTCGTGTTCGGCCAACTGACCGACCAGGGCAAGGCCTTTGCCATGCGCCAGGAGACGTACACGCTGCCGGAAGCCTTTATCGAGAATCCAGAGCGCTTCCGCGACCACGTGCAG
>NZ_AXWT01000028.1 GCF_000482805.1 Deinococcus murrayi DSM 11303
TTCTCAAGTCTCCATCTGACTTTTGACCCCTAGAGAGGCCTCAGACCATGGCTGCCGTGACCGACCCCCTGACCCTGCCCTGCGGGGTGACGCTGAAAAACCGGCTCCTCAAGGGGGCCATGAGCGAGGCGCTGGGCACCCGCGACCACGCCCCCCGGCCTGAGCTGCCCCTCCTGTATGCCCGCTGGGCGCGGGGCGGCACCGGCCTGCTGCTCACCGGCAACGTGATGGTGGACGCCCGCGCCCTGGGCGAACCCGGCAATGTGGTCCTGGAAGACGAGCGGCACCTCGCCGACTTTCACCGCTGGGCGGTGCAGGGGTCGCGGGACGGGGCTGCCCTGTGGGTGCAGCTCAACCACCCCGGCAAGCAGGCCCCGCGCGGCCTGAACGCGGGCGGCACGGTGGCCCCCAGCGCCCTGCCCTTTGAGGGCAGCTTGAGCCGCGCCTTCGCCGCACCGCGTGAGCTGACCGTCACCGAGATTCGGGGGCTGACCGCCCGCTTCGCCCGCTCCGCACGGCTCGCCCAGCGGGCGGGGTTCGGCGGCGTGCAGCTTCACGCGGCGCACGGCTACCTCTTCTCGCAGTTCCTCTCGCCCCGGCACAACGTCCGCGCCGACGAATACGGCGGGAGTCTGGAGAATCGGATGCGCTTCTTGCTGGAGACCTACGACGCGGTGCGGGCGGCGGTGGGGCCGCGCTTTCCGGTCGGCGTAAAGCTGAACTCCTCCGACTTCGTGCGGGGCGGCTTCGCGGAAGAAGAGAGCCTCACGGTGGTGCGGGCGCTCGGCGAGCGGGGGTGCGACCTCATCGAGCTGTCGGGCGGCACCTACGAGAAACCGATGATGATGCTGGGCCGGGGCGAACCGGGCGGCTTCTTCGCGGACTTCTCGCGCCGGGCGCGGGCGGTGGCGGGCGTGCCGATTGGCGTGACCGGGGGCTTCCGCGACGCCGCCACCATCCGGGGGGCGCTGGAGGAGGGGGCCGCCGACCTGGTGGGCCTGGGCCGCCCGCTGGTGCTGGACCCCGCCTTCAGTGCGCGGGTGCTGCGCGGGGAGAACGCGAGCAGCGAGGTCCGGCCCCTGAAGACCGGCCTCGCCCCCCTCGACCGCAGCGGCTACCTCGAAATCGCCCGGTACGAGGACGCGCTGCGGCGGCTGGCGCGGGGGGAGGACGTGAGGACGGGGGAAGCCCCGCTGCTCGCCCTGGCCCGCATGACGGCGGAGATGGGGGCGGCGGCGGTGTTTCGGCGGCGGCGGGCGTAAAGAAAGGGGGCCGGAGCCTCCCCGCCCCAGCCCCCCTCCCCCTCCCGGCCTACTTCTCGCGGATGCTCCAGCCCTGCCCGCGCACCGCGTCCATCAGGCGGGCCATCACGGGGTCAATCTCGGCGTCGGTGAGGGTGCGCTCGCCGCGGAAGACGAGACGCACGGCCACGCTGCGGTTTCCTGCGCCGACCTGCTCGCCCTCGTAGACGTCAAAGGGCTGCACGCTTTCGAGCAGCCCGCCTGCCTCGCCCCGCAGGAGCTGGGCGACCTCGCCGTAGCTCACGGTGCGCGGGGTGATGACGGCCAGGTCGCGCCACGCCGCAGGAGCGCGGCTGGGGTCGCGGAAGGCCCAGGGGCGGCCCGGCAGCGGCAGGGCGGCCTCCAGCACGAAGGTCTCCCCCTTCAGGCCGAACTCGGCAGCGACCTCCGGATGGAGTGCCCCCAGCCAGCCCACGCTCTGCCCGTTCCACAGGACCTCGCCCGCGATGCCGGGGTGCAGGGCGGGCGGCACCGCGTCCCCCCGCAGTTGGCGCACCTCCAGCGCCGCGCCCTGTCCGGCGGCAAAGGCCTCGACCAACCCCTTAAAGGCCGCGAACGACCCCGCCACGCCGGGCTGGTAGGTGGCCGGGGCGAGGGGACCGCGCATGAGCAGGCCCAGGCGCTCGGCCTCGCCCGACGCCGGAAAGACGCGGCCCATCTCGAACAGCAGGACCCGCTCGCCTTTGGGGTGGACCTGAGCGGCCCGCAGCAGGCTGGGGTAGAGGGCGGTCCGCATCCCGGTGCGGTCGGCGGTCAGAGGATTGCGCAGCCGCACGCTGGGGCGCTCGCTGCGGGCTTTCTCGGCCTCCTCGTCGCTCGTAAAGGTGTAGGTCACGACCTCCTGAAAGCCCAACCCGGCCAGCGCCCGGCGCAGCTCGGTGCGAACCGCACTCTCCCGGCCCGCGCCGACATTGCTCTCGTGAACACGCAGGGTGGGCAGCGTCTCCGGAAGGCGGGCGTAGCCGTGCAGCCGCGCCACCTCCTCCGCAAGGTCCTGCCACAGGGCCAGGTCCACCCGCCAGGAGGGGGGGGTCACGCTCAGGCGGTCGCCCTCCCGCGTGACCCGGCAGCCCAAGCGAGTCAGAATGGCCGCCATCTCGGCGGTCGGAATGTCCATACCCAGCAGGGCGCGAATCTGCTCGCCCGTCGCCTCAATGGGAGCGGGGAGTTCCGGCTCGCCCACCACGGTCGCGCCGGGGTGGACCTGACCGCCCCCGCAGGCCGCGAGCAGCCCCGCCACCCGGTCGGCGGCGCGGGGCGCGAGCAGGGGGTCGACCCCACGCTCGTAGCGGTAGGCGGCGTCGGTCTTGAGGCCCAGGCGGGTGCTCGTGCGGCGCAGCAAGACGGGGTCAAAGTGCGCGGACTCAATGACCACGTCGGAGGTGTCCGCCCGCACGTGCCCGTGCTCGCCGCCCACGACCCCCGCGATGCCGAGGACGCCCTGCCCGGCTTTGGGCTGGCCCGCCGCAGCGAAGGCCTCCGCCACACTGGGAATGCCCACCTCGCGCCCGTCGCGAATCAGGAGGTCTTCGGGGCCGACCGTGTGTTCACCGCCCAACAAGTCGCGCACCGTCTCGCCCTGCCGCAGCCCGAAGGAGACGATGAGCTGGTCGCCCGCCACGTCGCGGCGGTCGTAGAGGGCGGTGGGCTGGCCGAGTTCCAGCATCACGTAGTTGCTGGTATCGACGATGAGGTCGATGGGCCGCAGCCCGGCCAGGCTCAGGCGGCGCTGCATCCACAGCGGCGCGGGGCCGTTGTGCACGCCCCCTACGGTGCGGGCGACAAAGTGGTCGCAGCCGAAGCGCACCTTGCCCGACGGGTCGCGGTCCAGCACCACCCCGCGGGGGGGCAGGACGACGCGAATCTCGCCCTCCCCGTGGGGGGCGGGGCCGGCTTCCGGCTCTACCCACTCGGTGCCCAGCGCTGCCGCGAGGTCGCGGGCGAGGCCCAGGGCGCTCAGCACGTCGGCGCGGTTGGGGGTGACCTCCACGTCGAGGACCGCATCGGCGGCCCACAGGTCCCGCAGGGGCGTGCCGGGGGCCGCCGTCCCCGCCGGAAACAGCAGCAGCCCGGCGCTGCTCTCGCCGAGGCCGAGTTCCTTGGCGCTCGCGGCCATGCCCCAGGACTCGACGCCCTGCATGGCGCGCACCCCGTACTCCACGTCACCCAGGCGGGTGCCGGGGGTGACCAGGGCGACCATCGTTCCGGCGGGGAGGCCCACGGCGTTGGGAGCGCCGGAGACGACCGCCCGCGTGCCGTGCGGCCCCGCGTCCAGGATGAGGTGGGTGAGCTGGGTGCCGGGCAGAGGCTGGGCTGCCGTGACCGCCGCGAGGATGACGCCCTCCGCCGGGGCGGGCACTTCCTCCACCCCCTCCAGCGGCAGCCCCAGCGAGGCGAGCAGGGGTTCGAGGTCAGGCAGGGGCGGGAGGGCGGGGACGAGTTCCTTGAGCCAGGAGTAGGGCAGTTTCATAGAAATCCTTTGGGGGCAGGGGTCAGGGCAAAAAGCGCAGCATATCCAGGGCCTTGATGAGGCCAACTTCGACGTCCCGAAGCTCGGAGTCGGGCAGGGTGCCCAACTTGCGGATGAACTTGCTGCGGTCGATGGTGGTGATTTGGTGGCAGAGGGCCACGCTGTCTTCGGTCAGGCCCGCCGTTCCTGCGGTCAGAGGCACCGTCGTATGGGTGCGCCGCGCTTGCTGGCCGCTTCTAGAGATGGGCACGACGTTGAAGGACCGCCAGGACGGGACTTCGTTGAAGGTATCGCTGCTCACGACCAAGACGGGGCGGGTTCCGGTCTGCTCGCTGCCACTGCGCGGCGCGAGGCTGGCGAGCCAGACTTCAGCCCGCCTCACGGGGTTCTCCGCAGGACTTCCAACCCGGCTTCTTCCAGCTCCGGGTCTAAATCCCATGCGGTGCCCGCGTATTCCTCGGCAAAAGCCCGCATCTCCGCGCGAATCCGCTCGTGCTCCAGCTCGCGCACCAACTGTTCGATGGCCCCGCGAGCGAGCGAGGTCGCGCTTTCGCCCATCGCTTTGGCGTGCGCCATCAACGCCTGATGGACGTGGTCGGGAAGGGGAACATGCATGTTTTTCATGTCAAAAGTCTATGGCATCTTCCGTGCCAGCTCCCGCACCAGCGCCCGCACCTCCTCCGGCACGAGGTTGACCTCGTCCAGCCGCTCCAGCCCCACCCACTCCGGCGAGTACCAGTTCTCGTCGCTGTGGCGCAGGCCTTCGGGGCCGTCTCCCAGGCGCAGCTCGCCGCCCCGCAGGCGGGTCAGGAAGTAGTGCTCGCGGTTGCCGAGGTTCTCCAGCGTCAGGACTTCCCGGACGACCTCCACAGCGAGGTTCACTTCCTCCAGCATCTCGCGGACGCAGGCCCCTTCGGGCGTCTCGCCGGGTTCGAGGCCGCCGCCGGGCAGGGTGGCGTAGACGCGGCCCTCCTTGCGGCGGCGCATCAGCAGCACTTCCTGGCGGCCATTGAAGAGGATGCCGACGGCCCGCTCTCTCATCCCAGCTCTCCCCGGAACTGTCCCAGCACCCGCGGGTCGTTGGCGTAGAAGTAGCGGATATCGGGAATCCCGTACTTCAGCATGGCGATGCGCTCTGGCCCCAACCCGAAGGCGAAGCCCGTCTTGCCCTCGTACACGCGCTCCCGGCCCGCCGCCTCGCGCAGGTCGTCCACGGCCCGCAGGACGCTGGGGTGCACCATGCCGCAGCCGCCGAGTTCCAGCCATTTGCTCTCGCCGCGGGGGTTGTCCCACCACACCGCGAAGTCGGCCCCCGGCTCCACGAAGGGATAGTAGGAGGGCTGAAAGCGCACCCGCGCCCCCGGCCCAAAGAGGCCCCGCGCCATCTCCGCCAGGGTGCCCTTGAGGTCGGCCATCGAGATGCCGTCGCCGACGACGAGGCCTTCGAGCTGGTGAAACATCGCCTCGTGGGTGGCGTCGGTGGCTTCATAGCGGTAGACCTTGCCACGGCTGACCATCTTCAGCGGCGGGTCGTGGGTCACCATGTAGCGAATCTGCATGTTGGAGGTATGGGTCCGCAGCAGCCGCCCGTCTTCCAGCCAGAAGGTGTCCTGGAGGTCGCGGGCGGGGTGGTACCAGGGGATATTCAGCGCCTCGAAGTTGTGCTGCTCGTCCTCGACCTCCGGCCCCTCGACGACCTCGTAGCCCATCCGCTCGAAGATGCCCGTGAGGTCGCCGAGCACTCGGCCCGTGGGGTGCAGCCCGCCCGCCGGAAGGGGCAGGCCGGGAAGGGTCACGTCGAGGGCCTCGGAGGCGAGGCGGGCGTCCAGCGCTTCCCGCTTCAGCACGGCTTCCCGTTCCGTGAGAGCCGCTTCTATGGCCTGGCGCAGGACGTTCAGCTCCGCGCCGCGGCGGCGGCGTTCTTCCGGGGGAAGCTGACCGAGGCGGCCAAGTTCCTTGGTCACCAGGCCGCTCTTGCCCAGATAGCGGGTCTTGACCGCTTGCAGGGCGGGAAGGTCGGGGGCGGCCCCGACAGCGTGCAGGGCTTCTTCTCGCAGGGTTTCAGACAGGACTTCTGACATGGCGTCTCCTGGTGGGGGATGGGGGAAAGGGAGGGCAAGAAAAATCCCGCCACCGTGGGAACGGGGCGGGGACGGCGCGAACGCTCTGGCTTCAGGCGAACGCGGCCCCGCGGCGCGAAAACGGCGAAGGTGCACCGGGGCGGGGCGTCATAGGCTCCAGGGTAGCAGATGGGTGCGGGGGGGGCGCGTCTGCCCTGCACAGACACCGCTCGTCTGCGGGGGGGAGGGGGGTGCTACCGTACCCCCATGACGACCGCCGAACAGCCCCTCGCGGACGTGGCCGCGCACGACCCGGCCCTCTTTGACCTCATCGCGCAGGAACAGGAGCGTCAGCGCTGCGGCCTAGAGCTGATTGCTTCCGAGAACTTCACCTCGGCGGCGGTGCGGGCGGCGCAGGGCAGCGTGCTGACGAACAAGTACGCCGAAGGCTACCCTGGCAAGCGCTGGTACGGGGGCTGCGAGGTCGTCGACCAGGTCGAGCAGCTCGCCATCGACCGGGTGAAAGAGCTGTTCGGGGCTGAGTGGGCCAACGTGCAGCCGCACTCCGGCAGCAGCGCCAACCTCGCCGTGTACAACGCGCTGATTGAGCCGGGGTCGGTCGTGCTGGGGATGGACCTCTCGCACGGGGGGCACCTCACCCACGGCAACCCGGTCAACTTTTCGGGGCTGCGCTATCAGATTGTGGGCTACAAGGTGCACCCCGAAACCGAGCGCATCGACATGGCGGAGGTCCGCCGCCTCGCCCACGAGCACCGCCCCAAGATGATCATCGCGGGGGCGAGCGCCTACAGCCGCATCATCGACTTTGCGGCCTTCCGCGAGGTGGCCGACGAGGTAGGGGCCATCCTGTTCGCGGACATCGCGCACATCGCGGGGCTGGTCGCGGCGGGGCTGCACCCCAACCCGCTGCCGCACGCGCACGTGGTCGCCTCCACCACCCACAAGACGCTGCGGGGGCCACGCGGCGGCATCATCCTCAGCAATGACCCCGAACTGGGGGCCAAGATTGACCGGGCCGTCTTTCCCGGCTACCAGGGCGGCCCGCTGGAGCACGTCATCGCGGCCAAAGCGGTGGCCTTTGGCGAGGCGCTGCGGCCCCAGTTCCGCGAGTACGCCGCGCAGGTCATCAAAAACGCGCAGGCCCTTGCCGCCGCCTTCGGGGAGCGCGGCTACCGGGTCGTGTCGGGCGGCACCGACAACCACCTCTTCGTGCTCGACCTGCGGCCCCAAGGGCTGAACGGCACCAAGGCCACCCGGCGGCTCGACGCCAACCACATCACCATCTCCAAGTCCACCCTTCCCTACGACACCGAGAAAATCCTGCACGGCGGCGGCATCCGCCTCGGCACGCCCGCCGTGACCACGCGCGGCATGACCGAAGCCGACATGCCCCGCGTGGCCGACCTGATTGACCGGGCCTTGAAGGGTGAGGATGTGAAGGCCGAGGTGCAGGGGTGGATGAAGGGGTTTCCGTTGCCCTAGGGGCGGTCAGCTGTCAGCTCTCAGCTTTCAGCCGTCCGCTTTCAGCCGTCCGCTTTCGGGAGGGGCCGCAGGGTCAGCAGCGTCACTTCCGGCGGGCAGAGGTTGCGCAGCGGCACCCCGCTCACGCCCAAGCCCCGGCTGACGTAGCCCGGCGTGCCGTGTGCCCCCGGCACCCAGCCCATCGCGTAGCGCTGGCCGTATTTGCTCGGCACGACCGGAGCGCCCAGCAGCGGCAGCCGAATCTGGCCGCCGTGGGTGTGCCCCGACAGGACCAGCCCAACGCGCCGGGGCAGGTCGGGGAGAAGGTCGGGGTTGTGGCTCAGCAGCACGGTGGCCTGCCCCTCCCCCGCCCCAGCGAGCGCTGCCGCCGCATCCGGCTCGCCGCGCCACAGGTCGTCCACGCCGCCGACCCAGAGGTCATCCCGCACGGCGCGGCCCTCATTCCTCAGCACGGTGATGCCCGCACGGGCGAAGGCCGCCGCCACCTCCCCGCGCCGCGCGGCCCAGCCGGGGACGCCCTGGCCCAACACCCCCCGGTCATAGGCCCCGAAGGAGCCGTAGTCGTGGTTGCCCCACACCGCGTAGACCCCCAGCGGGGCACGCAGCCGCGCGAGTTCGGTCAGCAGGGGCGTGGGGTCCGCGCCGGGGCGCACGTCCAGAAAGTCGCCCCCCAGCAGCACGAGGTCGGGCCGGGCCGCGTTCGCCGTGTCCACCCAGCCGCGCACCTGCCGCCCGAAGATGTAGAGGCCATAGTGCAGGTCGGTCAGAAAGGCGACCCGCAGCGGCGATCGCAACCCCGGCAAGGCGGCTTCCTCGCGCACGGTGCCGAAGTCGTAGGCCTGCGCCACGCCCACGCCCCCCAGGGTGCCCAGCGCCAGCGTGCCCCCCAGCAGCCCGCGCAGGAAGCGGCGGCGGGCGGGGTCGGGGGGCGAGTCGGGAGCCTGCATATGCCCAGGCTAGAAGCTGGACGTGAGAGGGGCACCCGTCAAAAGGTGGAGGGAGCGCTACACTCGGCGCATGATTCCGATTGCAAGGGTGTCCTGGACACCCGGAAATCCGACCGAAGGGAGTAGGAACGAGGACGGATTCTGGGAGATGGATGAACAGGCGGTGCCCTCCCGCCTGTTCAGGAATCGGACGGAATCCGCATGACCCCCCCCTCCCCTTCTCCGGACACCTGGGCCGACCTGCTCGTTGTGGACGTGCTGGACGAGGACGCGGGCCTCGCCGAGGTGGAAGACAGCCGGGGCCGCACCTACGCCGTGCCCGCCGAGTGGCTGCCCGGTGTCTCGGACGGCGCGGCGTACCGGGTGAGCGGGGAGGCCGGGCAGCTCACCTTTACCCCCGACCCCACAGGTGCCCGCGAGCTGCGCGAGCGCTCCAAGCAGACGCTGCTCGACTTCTCGGACGAGCCGGGGGGCGACTGAGGTGACCCGGCCCGTCGTCATCCTGCCCGACTTGCACGGGCGGCCCGACCTGCTGGAGGCGGCGCTGGAGTACGCCGAGCGCGAGTGGGGGCCGGATGCCCACCTCCTGAGCCTGGGGGACGCCATCGACCGGGGGCCGCAGAGCCTGGCCTGCGCGGGAACGCTGCTGGCCCTCGCGCGGGCGGGGCGGGCCACCCTCCTGATGGGCAACCACGAGCGCATGGCGGAGGAGGGAGTGCGGTGGTACCGCCGCTTTCTCACCTCGCGCGACCCCGCCGACGAACGCCGGGCGCTGGAGGGCTTTCGCTGGTGGATGGGCAATGGCGGCGAGAGCGTGCGCCGCGAGCTGAGCGGACGGCTCACCCTGGAGGCTTTTCCGCCCGCGCTCGCGGAGTATCTGGACGCCCTGACGCGGGTGGTGTACGTGACCGGGGACGGGCAGGTACACCTCGCGGTGCCCGCCGAACCCAGCGTGCTCGTCGCGCACGCCAGCCCGCCCGTCCCGCACCCCCAGTACCCTACTCCCCAGTCGGCGGCGCTGTGGCTGCGGCCCTTCGAGGGTCCCTTTGCGCTGCCGCCGGGGGTGACCTACAGCGTGCACGGGCATACCCCGGTGCGGACACCCACCCGGCTGGGGCGGCACGTCTACCTCGACCTGGGGGCCTACCAGACCGGGCGGCTCGCCCTGCTCGTGCTGGGGGGACCGGGAGACGTGGCGGCTCCGCCCCCCGTCACCGTGTTGGAGGGCCGGGGTGACCCCGCCACCGCTCGCCGCTATCCCACCTTTGGCGAGCCTCTCCCGGTGAGGCTCGCCGCCCGCACCGGAGGCTCACCATGACCCGACCCCTGCCCCTGCTCCTGCCCGCCCCCCGGAGGTTGCCGTGAGCCGCCGCAGCGAGGCCGCCGAGCGGCTGCGCCCCCTGTGGGACGCCCTGACCGCCGGAGACCCGGAGGCGATTCACCGCGCCCGCAAGCTCAGCCGCCGCGCTGGGGCCGAACTGCGGGTGGCCGAGGCGGGCAAAAAGACCGAGCGGGCCTGGCGCGAGTTGCGCCGCGCCGCCGCCCCTCTGCGCGACCACGACGTCGCGGGCGGGCACATCCTGCAGGCGCTGGAAGCGCTGGGTGCCCCGCCCGGCACGCGGAGCGCCTTTGCGCGGAGCTGGGCCTTGCGCCGCAGCGGGCTGCTCGCGGCGACCCGCTGGCCCGCGCCGCCGCCGAGCTTCCGGCTGAAGAAGGGCTGGGAAGACCGCGCCCGCCGCCTGCTCCTGCGCGACCGCCCCAGGCTGCTCGCGGCGGGTGAGGCGGCACTCGCGTCCCCCGACCCGGAGGTTTGGCACGACTGGCGCAAGCGCCTCAAGCGCACCCGCTATACCTGGGCGCTGCTGGGGGAGGTGCCCCCCGCCCTCACCGACATCCTCGAAGCCCTGGGACGCTTTCAGGATGCCGAGGTCGTGCTGGGGCTGCTGGAGACCCACCCCGACCTGCTGCGAACCCGGCGCGGCGACCTCATCGCCCACGAACAGCGGGCGCGGGCCGCCGCGCAAGAGCAGGTGCGCGAGCTGTTTCCGGCCCTGGCGCAGGTCCTCGCGGCAGAGCTGCCGCTGAGCGAGGAAGAGGAAGAAGACGGGGAGGCTCCCGCCCCAGCGCAAGAGGACTAGCCCCCCGCAGCAGGTGACCCATGGACTTCAGCGCTCGCGGCCAAGAACACGTACCCGCCCCTCCAGCGGCGGTCTGGGCCTTCCTCCAGGACCCCGAACGGGTGGCCCGCTGCCTTCCCGACGTGGAGGAGGTCGTGGGGCGTGGCCCGGCCCAAGCCGAAGCGACCGTGCGGGTGGGGGTCAGCAGGCTGCGCGGCAGGTTCCGGGTGACCCTCGACGTGCAGCCCCGCGAGGCCGAGCAGCGCGTCACCGTCGAGGTGCGGGGGGGCGGTCTGGGCAGCGCGGTGCACCTGACGGCGGGCGCGACCGTCCGGGACAACGGGGACGGCACGACCGCGCTCGACTGGTACGGTCACGCGGCCCTGCGCGGCCCAGTCGCGGCGGTGGGGGGGCGGGCGCTGGAGGCGCGGGCGCAACGGCTCATCGCGCAGACCTTCCAAAACCTCAGCTCTCACCTCGGCGCACAGGCCGGAACCCTGGCTTGAGTTCTACCTGTACCGCAGCGCCTCCATCAGCTCTTCGACCATCTCCACGGTGTCCCCGCGCTCGTGGGCGGTGGCGACGTGCGCTTCAAGGTGGCCGCGCAAAACGACCTCGCCCGCACCGGAAAGCGCCCCCTGCACTGCCTTGAGCTGGCGCAGCACGTCGACGCAGTACACGTCGTCCTTTTCCAGCATCCGCACGATGGCGTCGAGGTGCCCCCGCGCAATGCTCAGGCGGCGGGCGGCGCGGCGGCGGGCGTCCTCCGGCATACACAACTTGTTCTCGGCATGGCAGGAGGGGGAGGCGGGGTCGGTCATTTCATGGTCCCCAGCCAGGCGCGGTACTGATTGATTTCGGCACTCTGGGTGCGGATGATGGCCTGCGAAAGCTTGCGCAGGGCCGCGTTTTGGGTGCGGGCGGGCACGAGCCGCGCCATCTGCACCGCCCCCTGGTGGTGAGGAATCATCTCGGTGAGAAACCAGCGGTCAACGCCGCTGCGGGGCACGTTGAGGGGCAGGGCGGCGGGGCGGTAGGTCTGGCCCGTCCAGGCTTTGACCCAAGCGCCGAGCTGCGCGAGTTCCTGTTCCTGCGCGGCGATGACCTCACGAGCGGCGGCCCGAACCCGCGCGTCGCGGCCTGACTTCAGGGCGGCGCGCGCCATATCCACCGCCATCCGGTGGTGGTCCATCATGAGCTGCGAGAAACGCACGTCAAAGGCCCGTCCCTTCAGGGGGCGCAGTTCGGCCAGCATCTGCGCGTTCATCGCTTCCATCGTCATGGCCCCGCCGTGCCCCGCGTGACCGTGGGTCTGGGCGCTGGCGCTTGCGCCCAGCACCAGCCCCAGCAGCAGCACCCGTCTCATTGCCCGGCAGCCACTGCCGCCCCGTAGCCTTCCTCCTTCACGGCGGCCATCAGGGCCTCCGGGCTGGCCTGCCCCTCGACGGTGGCCCGGCCCGCCGCGAGGTCGACCCGCACGTCCTGCACGCCGGGCACCCCCCGCAGCGCCGTCTCGACGGCCTTCACGCAGTGCCCGCAGCTCATTCCGGAGATGGTCAGTTCGGTGGTCATGGGGCGAGCATAGACCCAGGGGGGGAGGGTGTCAAGGAGAGGGAGCAGCCAGCGGCCGGCAAGAGAAGCTTTCGCCCCTGCATAAGCTTTTGGATGAAAGCTGGTGACTGGCTGCTGGCGGCTGGCCGCTCCACCCTTGCCCAATCCCCCCCAGGGGGATACACTGACCCTATGACGACGAAGACCCTCGACCTCGACATCGGTGGGATGACCTGCGCGGCGTGCGTAGGGCGAGTCGAGCGCGGGCTGAAGAAGGTGGACGGGGTGGAGTCGGCGGTGGTCAACCTCGCCACCGAGCGGGCCACCGTGACCTTTGACCCAGAGCGGACGAGTCCAGCGGCCCTCATTCAACAGGTGCAGGACGCCGGGTACGAGGCCCGCACCGCCGAGCTGAGCTTTCCGGTGGAGGGCATGACCTGCGCAGCCTGCGTGGGCCGGGTGGAGCGGGCGCTGGGCAAGGCCGAAGGGGTGCTGAGCGCCTCGGTCAACCTCGCGACCGAACGGGCCACCGTGACCTACCTGCCCGCCGCGACCTCCCCCGCCGCGCTGCGGGAGGCCGTGAGGGAGGCCGGGTACGGGGTGCCCGATGAGGCCAGCCAAACCCAGTCGCGTCTCGACGCCGAGCGCGAGCGTAAGGCAGCCGAGATTGCAGGACTGCGGCGGGACGTGACCTTTGCGGCAGCCTTTAGCATCCCGCTCTTTTTGGTGGCGATGGTGCCCATGCTCTATGCCCCGCTGCACCACTGGCTGCTCGGTGCGGTGGGCGAGCGGGCGCTGAACTGGGTCATGCTGCTGCTCGCCGCGCCCGTGCAGTTTGGCCCCGGCCTGCGCTTTTACCGCAGCGGCTGGGCGGCCCTGCGGCACCGCTCGCCCGACATGAATAGCCTCGTCATGCTGGGCACGACCGCCGCTTTCGGGTATTCGGTGCTGGCGACCGTTGCCCCCGGCCTCTTCCCGCCCGGCAGCGCCCACGTCTATTTCGAGGCGTCGGCGGTCGTCATCACCCTGATTTTGCTCGGCAAGCTCTTTGAGGCGGTCGCCAAGGGCCGCAGCAGCGAGGCGATGCGGACCCTGCTCGCCCTGCAACCGAACACGGCGCGGGTGCAGCGCGGGGGCCAGGTGCTGGAGGTCGCGGCGGATGACGTGCGGGTGGGCGACCTCGTGCTCGTGCGCGCTGGCGAGCGGCTTCCGGTCGACGGCGAGGTCGTGGAGGGCCGCTCTTACGTCGACGAGTCCATGTTGACCGGAGAACCTGTCCCGGTCGAGAAGGTGCCCGGCGCGAAGGTCACGGGCGGCACAGTGAACGGCACCGGGGCGCTGACCTTCCGGGCGACCGGAGTGGGCGCGGACACGGCCCTCTCGCGCATCATCCGGCTGGTGGAGGGGGCGCAGGCGAGCCGCCCGCCCATCCAGGGCCTTGCCGACCGGGTGGTCGCCGTGTTCGTGCCGGTCGTGTTGGTCATCGCCGCGCTGACCTTCCTGACCTGGCTGCTCCTCGGCGGGGAGGGAGCGCTGGCGCGGGCGCTGGTGCACACGGTCGCGGTCCTCATCATCGCTTGCCCCTGCGCGATGGGCCTGGCGACCCCCGTCAGCATCATGGTGGGCAGCGGCCAGGGGGCGGGGATGGGCGTGCTCTTCCGCACTGGGGCCGCGCTGGAGGGTCTGGGCCGCGCGGAGGTCGTCGCCCTGGACAAGACGGGGACGGTGACGCGGGGGGCACCGGAAGTGACGGAGGTGGTGAGTGGTGAGTGGTCAGTGGTCAGTGGGGACGAACTGCTGAGGTTGACCGCCGCCGCCGAAAGCGCCTCCGAGCATCCGCTCGCGCGGGCGATTGAGCGGGCGGCCAAGGAACGCGGGCTGACCCTTCCGACCGCGACGGACTTTGAGGCGGTCCCCGGTTACGGCCTGCGGGCTACGGTGGAGGGCCGCCGGGTGGAGGTCGGCGCGGCACGGTACATGGCGCGGCTGGGGCTGGACCTCGGCGAGCTAAGAGCGCAGGCAGACGCGCTCTCGCAGCGGGGCCGGACCCCGGTCTTCGTGGCGGTGGACGGCGTGCTCGCCGGACTGCTCGGCGTGGCCGACCCGGTGCGGGAGGGCAGCGCGGCGGCCATTCGCACCCTGCGGGCACAGGGAGCCGAGGTCGCCCTGGTGACCGGGGACACCCGCGCCACCGCAGAGGCGGTCGCCCGCGAGGTCGGGGTGACCCACGTGCTAGCGGAGGTGCTGCCGGAGGGCAAGGCGGACGCGGTGGCCGAGTTGCAGGCGGGGGGCCGCCGAGTGGCCTTTGTCGGGGACGGCATCAACGACGCCCCCGCCCTCGCCCGCGCCGACGTGGGCGTCGCCATCGGCACCGGGACGGACGTGGCCGTCGAGACCGCCGACGTCATCCTCATGTCGGGCGACCTGCGCGGGGTGCCGAACGCCGTCGCGCTCTCGCGGGCGACCCTGCGGAACATCCGGGTCAACCTCTTTTGGGCCTTTGCCTACAACGTGCTGCTGATTCCGGTCGCGGCGGGCGTGCTCGCCCCCTGGGGCGTGACCCTCTCGCCCGTGCTGGCCGCTGCCGCGATGGGCCTGAGCAGCGTCTTTGTGCTCACGAACGCGCTGCGGCTGCGCGGCTTCCGCCCCCCGCTGACCGCCGCGCTGCCCCAGGGACAGCCGGAGGCCCGGCCCGTCAGTGCCTGAGTGCCCAGGGCGCGTGGGGTCTGCGGCGATTGCGACTCGCTCTGCGGGGAGACGAGGCGGGTCTCAAACGGATCCTGAAGAGTTGACCTGTCCGCCGGACCTCAAAGCGGACTTGCCCAGCTTACGAAGGTGAGAAGGAGAACCGACGGGTTCCGGCAGCCGCAACCCAATCTGAAGAGCACCTCAACGGTGAAATCATCCACTCGACCCGGGCAGGGTAAACGGTAGGGCATGACTCCATCCACCCAGACTCAACGGATGCAAGAATGCCTTGATGCTTGCCTGGCCTGTTTGCGGGCCTGCGAGATGTGCGCTGAAGCTTGCTTGGACGAGCCGGACGTGAAGATGATGGCCGAATGCATTCGCCGCGACCGCGACTGTGCCGACGCCTGCGCCTTTACCGCTCGGCTGCTGATGCGGGCGAGCGCCTTGCACCCCGAAGCTTGCCGCCTGTGTGCCGAAGCCTGTGCTCGCTGCGCCGAGGAATGCGAGCGCCACGCCGCGCACCACGAGCACTGCCGAGTCTGCGCCGAAGCCTGCCGCCGCTGCGAGGCCCTGTGCCGCGAGCTGGCGGCGTAACGGGCCCGTAACAGGCCGCCGCAGCCTCAGCAAACCAACATCACGCCCGTTCCGCCGTCACCGAAAGCAAGCCATATCATGCTCCGCGTATGAGCATCCCCCACCCCGACCACCGCATTCCCGTCTTGGTGATTGGCGGCTTTCTGGGGGCGGGCAAGACCACCCTCGTCAACCACCTGATTCGCTCGCTGCCGCGCCGCCTCGGCGTGATTGTCAATGAGTTTGGGGCCACGGGCGTGGACGGCAGCCTCATCGAGCGCCTCGAAGAAGATGTGCAGGAGCTGACCGCCGGGTGCCTATGCTGCACCGGGCGGGATGACCTGCTGCGGGCGCTCGTGACCACCTCGATGCGGGAGGACAAACCCGATGCCGTCCTCGTCGAGCTGAGCGGGGTGGCCGACCCCACGCCCGTGCTGACCACCCTGCTGGAACGCTCGGTTCGGGCGGCCTTCCGGGTGACCACCCTCGTCGCCGTGGCCGACGCCCGGCACGTCCTCCAGACCCTGCGCGAGCACCCCGAAGCGGCGCGGCAGCTCGCCTATGCCAACGTGGTCGTGCTGAACAAGACCGACCTCGCGGACCCGGCCCTGCTCGGCCACGCCGAGGAGGTGCTGCGCGGGGTCAATCCCCTCGCCCGCGTGGTGCGGGTGGAGCGCGGCCAGGTGGACGCCGAAGCCCTGCTCGCCCGCGCCGACTTCGACCCCCGTGCGCTGGAGGGCACCGGGCCCGTGCAGCACACGCCGGGCCTGACCTCTTTCACCCTGCGCTCGGACGCGCCGCTGGACCCCTACCGCTGGGGGCGCTTCCTGACCGACTTCATCCTGTCCCGGCCCGCCGAGGTGCTGCGGGTCAAGGGCACGCTCTCGCTGCATGGCTACCCCCACCCGGTGCTGTTCCAGGCCGTGCGCGACCTCTTCACCGCCGACGCCTGGGAGGGCGAGCCGGGGGCGTCCGAACTCGTCTTCATCGGGCGGGGCCTGGACCGGGCGGAGTACGAGGCGGCGTGGGCGGGGTGCGGGGCGGAGGGCTGAGCGCCTATCCTCCCCCCATGACCCTCCACCCCGACCTCCGAATGCCTGACCCCGATGAGCTGGATACCCTGACGCCCGAAGACCTCGCCGCCCGCCTGAACGGGCTTTCGGGCACCCTGGGCGAGCGGCTGGGCATCGAGCTGCTGAGCGCCTCGCGGGAGCGCCTGATCGCCCGCATGCCCGTGGAGGGCAACCGCCAGCCCGCCGGACGGCTGCACGGCGGAGCCAGCCTCGCCCTCGCGGAGGAACTCGCCAGCATCGGCACCTGGCTCAATCTGGACGTGCGGCGGCAGGTCGGCGTGGGCGTGGACGTGAGCGGCACCCACGTGCGCGGGGTCACGGACGGCTACGTCACCGCCGAAGCTACCCTCGCTTACCGGGGCCGCACGGTGATGGTCTGGACGGTGGAGGTCCGCAACGAGCGGGGCCGCACGACGACGCTGGCGCGGTGCACCTGCAACGTGGTGACGCACGGGGGAGAGTAGGGAGAGAACAGCGGCCAGCACTCGGAGGACCAAACCGAACAATCTTTGGCTCCTCCCCCCTGGTGGGGGAGGTTGGGAGGGGGGGACGGCGAAGCCGTTCCAGCGCCAAGAAACGAGGAGCTACAAAGCTGAGTTGAGGCTTTGGCACCCGCACCCCCGCCCCGGACCTCACCCCCCCAGCGCCCACCCGAAGCTCTCCCGCGCTCTGCCCTTCATCGCGCCCACCGCGTCCCAGTCGGGGGCGGTGCGGGCGAGGGCCTGGGCGGTCAGGGCGTCCACGTCGGGGGTGACGGGGTGGGCGGGGGCACCCGCATCCGCGCAGAAGCCCGCGACCTTGGGGTCGTAGGCCACCCCCGCAAAGGGGACCCCGGCGGCGGCGGCCAGGATGACCGCGTGCAGCCGCACGCCTATCACGAAGCCGCAAGAAGCGATGGCGTCGAGCGCTTCCCCTGGGTCGCGGGTGCTGAGCACGTGGTCGGCCCCCAGCGCCCGCGCCGCCGCGTCGTCGTGGCTCGGCATGAAGCTCAGGGCGGTCACCCGGCGGCCCTCCGCCCGCAGCCGCCGCACCGTCTCGGCGAGGGCCGGGGCCGCCGCCGTCACGTCCCCGCGCGGGGCGACGATCACGTGGGCGGGGTCGGGCGTCAAGCCCGGCGTGGGCGCGAGGAGCAGCGCCGGGTCCCCGCCCAGCCGCCCTTCCAGCCCCAGCCCGCGCAGCGTCTCTAGGCTGCCCCGGTCGCGCACGATGAGGGGCACGCCCTTGAGGGCCGAGGCGACCTTCTGCCCGCCCGCCTCGCTGAGGGGACCGACGCTCTGGTTGAAGACCACGACCCGCTTGCCGAGCAGCCGCGCCAGCCGAATCACGCCGAGGTAGTAGGTCAGGGTGCGCCCGCTCGTCTTGTCTTGCAGCAGCCCGCCGCCGCCCGACAGCAGCACCTGCGAGCGGGCCAGCGCCGCGAGCAGCCCCAGCGGCTGCATCCGGGGGGCACTCTCGACCCCGTAGGTCCGCGCCGTCTCGCCCGGCGTCTGCGACAGCAAAAGCGGCGTGTGCCCGGCGGCCTTCAGCTCCCGCGTGATGGCGAGGGCGATGGCCTCGTCGCCGGTATTCCCGAACCCGTAGTATCCGCTGACGGCGACCCTCATAGAACCTCCGGCCAGTGCCGTGTTCTCCAGCACCGGCCCGACCGGAGGGAGAGGGAGCAAGGCGGAATCTCGTGGAGTGGAAGACTTCCCGGTGATTTTCCGGGGAGTCTGAAACGGAGCGGAATCCCCCTCACGCCCGGTTCCCTTCACCGGCGACAGGCGACGGGCGACTGGCCCCCCCCTTGCCCCAGGTCTGCCACAGCCGCAGCAGGGACTTCACGACCCCAATGGCGACCAGGCCCAGCAGCAGCCCTACCCCCAGCCCGATAAAGCAGCGGGCCGCGCTGATGAGGAGCGGCGTGTGGAAGTGCGAGAAGGTGTTCAGGATGCTCGCCTGCCCCACCACCCCGCCCAGGATGAGCAGCGGGCTGAAGTAGCCCGGCAGCGCCCCGCTCAGGCCCACGAGGGCGAGGGGATGCCCGGCGAGTTCCTTGAAGCGGGGCCGCACAATGGTGTCTTGCAAGCCCTGGCGCAGTTGGGCCTCGGCGTCGCTCACGCCAACCGCGCTGACGTTGCCCCGGCGCAGAAACACCAGCGCGAAGACGGCCAGCCCCAGCCCCATCACGGCGAGGTCGCCCAGGCGGATGGGCCGGGCATACAGCTCCCGCGCCGTCTTCCGCAAGTCCTGCCGGGGCAGGAAGCTCAGGGCCACGAGCACCAGCGGCACCAGCAGGGTCAGGCCCACCCCCCGGAAGGGTTCGAGGCCCAGCACGCTCTCGCGGCTCGCTCCCAGCGCCGAGACGAACAGCACCCCGACGAGCGAGAGGCCCGTCGCCAAGAACCAGTCGGTGACTCGCGAGCGCCGCAGCACCAGCCCCAGGGCCGGGAAGGTCACGGCGGCGAGGAGCGCCCCGCCCGCAAAGGGCTGAAAGCCGTCCAGGCTGTTGAGGGCAAAAGCCAGCCCGGTCACCCCCGCCATCACCAGCAGCCCCAGCCGGGGCAGCGGAAAACTCAGCGCGAGCAGCAGCGCGGCGGCGAGCGGCCCCAGCAGGCTGAGCGCCCGCAAGGTAGGGTTGGGGTCATAGGGGCGCACCTGCGGGGCACCCACCGTGAGGCCAGAGCGCCGCAGCAGCTCGGTGGTGCGGCTCAGCAGGGCTTCGGTTTCATTCACCGTCGGGTAGGGCCGCAGGTACAGCAGGCGATGGCCGCGCTCGCGGGCGGCGAGGTTGTATTTGCTGGCGACCTCCTCCGGCGCGAGGCGGTTTTGCCACGATGGGTTCATCGCAAAGGTCCGCACCGCCCCCCGGTCCGCAATCAGCGTGTCCAGACCGCGCTGGGTCGTGCCCTCAATCAGGGCGGGCAGGCGCTCTCCCATCGCCCGGTCGATGCGCTCCAGCCGCTCCGGAGTCCGCGCCCCGATGACCTCATCCCCGGTAAAGGCGATAAAGGGCACGTCGGGCCAGTCCCCGCCGGGATTTTTCACCGCCACATCGTCGTAGGGGCGGTAGACGGTCACCAGGCCCTGCCGCTTCAGGTCCGCAATGAGCGAAGTGTTCGGCCCGGCGGGCAGAAAGGAGGGGTCGGTCGGCCACTCCAGCCAGGTCTGCCCCGCCACGCGGACCGTCCGGGTGGGGATGGTGTAGCGGCCCGGCAGGTCGTCCAGGGCACCGGGCCGCAGCGCCCGCATATAGACCCACTGGGGGTTCACGCCCGCGCCGGGATTCTCGGCGGCGAGGTCCGCACCCCGCTTGACGTACAGGTCGCCGCGCTGCTCGCGGTTGCCAATCACGTCCTCGTAGACGGCAACCCCGTTGACCCCCAGCGCCTTGTAGCGGTCGAGCAGCGCCTGCGGGGTTAGGCCCACCCGCTGCGCCTGCACCGCGAGGGCCGGATAATCCATCACCAGCGCGACCGTCTTTTCATTCTGCTCGTAGGTCGCCCGGTCCCAGGCGAGCAGCAGCGCCGGAATGAGGGCCAGCAAGATGGCCCCCAGCAGCGGAAGGGTCAGGCGAGAGCGGCTTGCGGGTGGGAGCGGCGCGGCGGGGGCCAGCGTCCCACCCGGTGCAGAGGGCGGTGTGAGGCCAGGGCGGACGGGAGGCGGCGGGGTCGGGGCGGGGTCGGTCACGGGGTCATCCTAGGGGGCGCGGGTGAGGGTTGGGGCGGGCAGGGAGGGGGCCGGGGTCAGGGGAACAGCGTGCGGCCAGGTCCGGGGCGGGTCATCCGCCGAAAGGGGGAAGGGCGCGTGGGCCGAAGCTGCTGCCCTCCACAAGCCACACGCCCCCTACCCTCACACCGCCCCGCGAATCCGCGCCGCGAGCATGTCGAGCGCGGGTTCATTCATGCCGCCGTGGGGAATGATGACGTCGGCGTATCTCTTGGTGGGTTCCACAAACGAGAGGTGCATGGGCCGCACGAACTCCAGGTACTGCTGAATGACGCTCTCGGCGCTGCGGCCCCGCTCCTGGGTGTCGCGCAGCAGCCGGCGAATAAAGCGCACGTCGGGGTCGGCATCCACAAAGACCTTGAGGTGCATCTGCTCCCGCACCTCCTCGTCGTACAGGGCGAAAAAGCCCTCCAGCACCACCACGGGCGCGGGCAGCACCGGGGTGGTCCGGGCCGAGCGGGTGTGGCGGACAAAGTCGTACTCCGGCATCTCGATGGGCACCCCGGCCAGCAGCGCCCCCAGATGCTCGCGCAGCAGCGTCCAGTCAAAGGCCGCCGGGTGGTCGTAGTTGGTGGTCAGCCGGGCCTCAAAGGGGATGTCGTCCTGCGCCCGGTAGTAGTTGTCCTGGTTCAGCACGGCCACGCTGCCCGCCCCCACCGTCTCGATCACCCGCCGAGTCACGGTGGTCTTGCCGCTGCCAGAGCCGCCCGCCACGCCGATGACGAAGGGAGAGGTCATGGGTGCCTCCGGTACGGGGAGGGGGAAGTGGGAAGTGGGCAGTGGGCAGTGGGGAGAAGAAGGGCCGTTCCACTGACCACTGCCCACGGACCACTGACTACTGACACCGATTGCCCCCCCATCACGCGCTCCTCCCGTACGTTCCCGCTCCGGCCCCCAGGCTGCCGATGAGGTCGATGCGGCGCTCGGCCATGCGCCGGGCGATGATGTGGGGCGGCTTGCCGTACTGCTCGGCGGCGGCGGTGATGCGCGAGACGGTCGCGTACACCCGCTCGGCAGCCTGCTCCGGCGTGAGGTTGGTGGCGGCGGCAATCAGGCCCGCCGCGTTGATGGCAAAGTCGGGCATGTACACGATTCCGGCCTCCCGCACGGCTCCCTCGCCCCGGCGGGAGAGGGGATGATGCTCGCCCCCCGCAATAAGGCGGCACTGCAAGCGGGGCACGTCCGCGCTGCGAATGGAGTGTCCGTAGCCGCAGGGCGCGAGAATGTCGCAGGGCACGTCGAACAGCTCCTGGGTGCAGACCACGCTGACCCCGTCGAGGTCCTCGGCGAGGGCCTGTGCCCGTTCGGGCCGGGTGTCGGCCACGGTGAGGCGAGCGCCCTCGCGGTGCAGGTGTTCCGCGAGGGCGCGGCCCACCGCCCCCACCCCCAGGAGGGCTACCCGCACCCCGCGCATGCTCTCGGAGCCGAGGGCGTAGCGGGCGGCGGCCTTCATGCCCCGGTAGACGCCGTAGCCCGTCACGCTGCTGGTGTCGGTATTCACGCCCAGGGTGGCAGGGGTCTCCTGCGCGACAAAGGCGATGTCGGTGGGCGTCACGCCGATGTCCTCTGTCAGAACCACCCGCGACTCCAGCGGGCGCACCTGCCGCCCCAACGCCCGGAAGAGGGCTTCTCTGGCGTGCGGGTCGTCCACCCCCCCTTCGGGCAGCAGCAGGACGCACGCGCCGCCGCCGTAGTTCAGCCCCGCCAGCGCTGCTTTGAGGGTCAGGCTCTCGGAGAGGGCCAGCGCCCCGCGCAGGGCTTCGCCCTCTTCCAGGGGCCGCAGCCGCACCCCGGCGATGGCTGGACCCAGTACCGTCGAATGCACCGCGAGCGCCGCCTTAAGGCCGCTGGGCGCGTGGTGCAGCAGCGTCAGCGCCTCGTGGCCTCGCGCCTGCATCTCTTCGAATATCTGCATGTCAGACTCCTGGCCGCGACGGGCGCGGCAACCCCCGTAGGGTAGCAAGGCGCGGTGCCGGAGCGAACGGGGCCAGCTCCCCTTGCCCCCCGCATGCCCCCTCTCTGAAAGAAGCCTGTCAGGGGACGGGTGCCACCTTAGGGCCTATGCAAGGCAGTGTGTTGGTGCCCGGCCCCCGCGGCACCCGAAGGGGGACATGAATGGAACGGATTGCTCCGCTCGCCAAGATTCTGGCGGAAGCGAACGGCATCGACTGGCAGCATCTCAGCGGCAGCGGAGAAGGCGGCATGATTGTCGAGCAGGACATCCTGAACTACCTCACCCGCGTCATGAGCGGCGAGGAAGACCCGCCCGCCACCCCCGTGGACGCGCCCCCGCCAGAGTGGACGGGCACCGAGCTGCCCCCCGGCGGCGGCCTGCTGGCCCCCGGCATGCCCAGCATGGACATGCTCAGCAGCGCGGGCGTGGATTCGGACCTCGCCGCCCTGGTGGGGCAATCGGCAGCCCCGGCGGCCCCCGCAGCAAGCCAGCCCGCGGCGGACCTGGCTGACGAAGCGCTGGAGTTCGAGCTGGAAGACGAGCCGCTGCCCCCGCCCCCGGTGTCCATTGTGCCGCCCCCCGCGCCCGTTCAGGCGGCGAGCGGGGCCGCGCCGGAGCCTGTGCTCCCCCCGCCGCCGCCCCCCGCACCCGCTCCGGCAGTCCTCGGCGAAGCTGCCGCCCCAGAGCCGGCCACGTCCGCTCCAGCAGCGGCGGCAGCGGGCGGTGTGATGGGCGGCCTCGGCGGCCTGCTCTCGCGCCTCTATCAGAAGCCTGGCCAGGACGCAGCGGCTCCGGCGGCCCCCGCCCCGCAGGTTCCCACGCCTGCTCCTGCGCCCGCCCCCCAACCCGCACCAGCACCGATTCCGGAGGTGGCCGCCGCCACCGCAGAAGCACCCCAGCCCGCAGTCACAGCACCCGAAGTCCCTGCGCCGGAAGCTCCTGTGCCTGCAGTGACCGCCCCGGAGGTCACCGCGCCCGCAGAGGTCGCTCCCGCCGTGGCTGCCCCCAGCCCCGCCGTGGCCGCACCCGTCCGCGAGGCAGTCTGGTTTGGTCCCTATCTGCGCCGGGACGGGAGCATGGCCCCCGCCCTGGAGCTGTGCCGCCAGCTCTCCGGGGCGCTGGGGCAGGACGTGCCGCTCGCCCTCCTCGTGGCCCGCGCCGCGCTGCGCCACGCCGAGCTGCTGGAACTGGGGACGGTCGGCCTCTACCGAACAGGCGGCGAACAGGCCCGCCCCGTGCAGCCCGGCGGCCTGCGCGAGGCCCTCGCCGCCCTAGACGGCGAGTTGGCTGCAACCCCTGACCTCCTCGTCACCGATGCTGGGGCGCTCGACCTCGACGAGCTGCACCTGCCGCACGCCCTCACCCTCAGCGTGGGGCGCGTGGAGGGGGGCCGCGCGGCCCTCACCCTCAATGGCCCGGTGGACCCCACGCAGGGTGCCCGCTTCCTGACTGCCGTGGCGGGAACGCTGGAAGAGCCGATTATCCTGGTGATTTAAGCAGCGGTGCGCCGTCAGCTGGCAGCATGGGGCTGACGGCTCCCGCCCCCGGCGGGCTACACTGGGGCACGGTGCCGCGCGCCGTGCTTTTTTTTGGCGAGGGTTGTTGGCCAGGGCCGGAGAAAAGCAAGTCTGTGTGCGCGGCTGGAGGCTGAGCAATGCCGGGAATCGCCATCATCGGGGCGCAGTGGGGAGACGAGGGCAAGGGCAAAATCACCGACTTTCTGGCACCGGAAGCCCGCTACGTGGTGCGCTATCAGGGCGGGGCGAACGCGGGGCACACCGTCACCGCGAAGGGCCAGACCTTCAAGCTCAATCTGCTGCCCAGCGGGGTGCTGCATGAGGGCGTGGTCAGCGTGCTGGGCGACGGGATGGTCATCGACCCCGAAAAGTTCCTTGCCGAGCGCCAGAGCCTGCTCGCGGGGGGCCTCTCGCCGGAGCTGCGCATCAGCGACCGCGCCCACCTCGTGCTGCCGCACCACAAGTACGTGGATGGCCGCAAGGACTTTGTGGGCACGACCGGGCGCGGCATTGGCCCCGCCTACGCGGACCGGGCGCGGCGGGTGGGGCTACGCTTCGGGGACCTTGCCGACGAGGGGGTCTTGCGCGAGCGCGTGGGGCGGCTGCTGGAGGCCAAGCCCAACTCCACCCGTGACGCGGGCTGGGCCACCGTAGAGGATGCGCTGGGGTACCTGCTGCCCATTCGGGATGCCCTGCTGCCCTTCGTCCACGACACGGGCGCGGAGCTGCGCCGGGCCATCCGGGACGGCGAGAACGTGCTGTTCGAGGGAGCACAGGCCACCCTGCTCGACCTGAACTACGGCACCTATCCCTTTGTCACGAGCAGCCACCCCACCGTGGGCGGCATTCTGGTGGGGGCGGGCGTGAACCACCGGGCGATTGGGCAGGTGTACGGGGTCGCCAAGGCCTTTAACACCCGCGTGGGCCACGGCCCCTTTCCCACCGAGGTTTTTGGGGAGATGGAGTTGCGGCTGCGCGGCGACGGCTCGCAGCCCTGGGACGAGTTCGGCACCACGACGGGCCGCGCCCGCCGGGTGGGCTGGCTCGACCTCGCCCTGCTGCGCTACGCCGCTGAGGTCAACGGGCTGGACGGCCTGGTCATCAACAAGATGGATATCCTCGCGGGGCTGGAGACGGTCAAGGTCTGCGTCGCCCACGGCACGGAGGGGCAACCCCTCTACCGCGAACTGCCCGGCTGGGCCACCACTGAGGGGGCCACGAGCCGGGAGACCCTGCCCCGCGAGGCGCAGGCCTACCTCGACCTGATTGAGGAAACGGTGGGCGTGCCCGTGGTGATTTTCTCGTGTGGCCCCGCTCGCGAGCAGACTTACGGGGCCGTGAGCTGGGGCTAGGCCCGGCGGACAGGCTACAGTCCCTCTTCCTTTCCGCTCCTACACTCCGGGCACTGCTGCGGGCTGGCTCGGTATCTGCCGGGCCAACAATCGGACGCAGCTCCCAAGGACCAAAGGAGAAGGATCTTGACGATTTCACCCACGATCAGTGCCGCCGACGAGCGGCTGGAAGTGCCGGGCCTGCGTGACCTCACCGCTGGCTGGCTCGCGGCCATCGGCGAAGACCCGGAGCGCGAGGGCCTGCAAAAGACCCCGCAGCGGGTGGCCAAAGCCTGGGCCTTTCTCACCGCTGGCTATGGCCGCACCCTCGCGGACGCCGCCGGGGACGCCGTCTTTGCCGCCGAGGGCAGCGAGATGGTGATCGTCAAAGACATCGAGTTTTATTCGATGTGCGAGCATCACATGCTGCCCTTTTATGGGCGGGCGCACGTCGCCTATATCCCCGACCGCCAGATTCTGGGCCTGAGCAAGTTTGCCCGCATCGTCGACCTCTATGCCCGGCGGTTGCAGGTCCAAGAGCGCCTCACCACCCAGATTGCGGACGCCCTTGAAGAACTGCTCGCCCCCCGTGGGGTGGCGGTGTTGCTGGAAGGCGTGCACCTGTGTATGGCGATGCGCGGGGTCCAAAAGCAAAACTCGTCCACCACCACGAGCGCCATGCGCGGCCTCTTCAAAGAGGATGCCCGCACCCGCGCCGAGTTTATGAGCGCGGTGCAGACCACCCTGCGCGGGCGCTGAGGGAGGGCACCCCCCCCCCCAGTCGGGGGGCAGTCCAAAAAGAGGAAAAAGTCACGTTCTGGTGCAGAAAACCTGGCATTTCGGTGCAGGGTGGGACACAATGGTCCCCATGGGGCGGCGGGAGATGAGCTTCTGTCGCCCCCTCCGCCTTTGACTCGGCTGGTGCTCCACCGGCGGATGGCCCCTCTGTCATGACATCCCTGCTGCTCAATCTCTGTTTGCTGATTGCCTGCGCCTTTGCGGTCAGCCTCACCTACCGGGAGTGGCCGGTCAAGCGCCGGGGCAGCGAACATGTGGCGCGGCTGGTGCTGACGGCGGGGGCCACCCTCCTGCTCGCGATGGTGAGCATGGAAGCTGGAAACTTCCGGCTGGACCTGCGGTACGTGCCCATTGCGCTTGTCACCCTCTCCAACGGCCCGTGGGTGGGAGCGCTGGTGGCCGCGCCCGCGCTCGTCTGGCGGCTGGCGGGCACGAGCGACCCTACGGTGTGGGCGGTGGTGTGGCTGCACCTCCTCAGCGTGCTGCTCCTCAGCAGCCTGCTCCGGCCCTGGGCGCAGCGGCTCATGGACCTGCGCGCGCGTGACCTGTGGCTCGCCCCGCTGCCCTTCCTGGGAGTGGGCTGGGGGCTGCTGCTGTCGCCCGAAGGCCGCGAACTGTTCTGGGGGTCTTATCCGCTGCGGGTGCTGCTGAGCAGCGCCGGGCTGATAGCCACGCTCTTTATCTTGCAGTCGCGGCTGCGGCTGCTGCGGCTGGCCTTCATCCTGCGGACCCAGGCTCACACGGACGCCCTGACCGGGCTGCCCAACCGCCGCCGCTTTGACCGTGACCTCGCGGCGCTGGAGCCGGGCGGTCACCTCGCCCTGCTGGACCTCGACCACTTCAAGGCCATCAACGACCGCTACGGCCACAGCACCGGAGACCGCGTGCTGCGGCAGGTTGGGCGGCAGTTGGCCGGGCCGGAGGAGGGCGGGGTGCGGGCCTACCGGGTGGGCGGCGAGGAGTTCGCCCTGCTTGCCGGGGCAGCAGAGGGAGGGGCGCTGCGGGCCTGGCTAGAGAGCGTGCGCGGGGCGCTGCGGC
This sequence comes from Deinococcus murrayi DSM 11303, assembly GCF_000482805.1. Taxonomy (GTDB): domain Bacteria; phylum Deinococcota; class Deinococci; order Deinococcales; family Deinococcaceae; genus Deinococcus; species Deinococcus murrayi. The sequence continues at coordinate 26,633 of NZ_AXWT01000028.1, forward strand.
AAGGCGAGTTGCCCTGCGGTCCGCTGACCCTCTCGGCGGGCTGGGCGACCCGCCTGCCCGGTGAAACGCCCGACGCGCTGCTGCGCCGCGCCGACGAGGCCCTCTACCTCGCCAAGACGAACGGGCGCGACCAGCTCGTGGTTTGGACCCCGCGCCCGGCCCAAGACCCTCCGGCGACAGGTCACCCGCCCGCTGCCGAGCCGCCTCAGCCGCGGCATTCGGTGTGGCAGGGGCTACGAACCACGGTGGCCCTGCTCGCCGGACGCCGCACCCTGAGCGACGCCGACTGGGCCGAGGTGCTGCACCACGCCGTCAATGCCGTGGACGGCGCGGGGTGCGGCACCCTGGACATCCGCCGGGGCCGGGGCTTTCGGGTGGTCGCCGCGCACGGCTACGGCCCCGGCTTGGTGGGCCTGACCCTCAGCGAGGCCTCGCAACAGCGCTGGTACGGCGAGGGCGCGGTCGCCGCGTGGCGGGCCGGAGCGCCGCGGGTGGTGCGGGGCGAGGCCCTCGCACGGGCCTTTGCCGAGTCAGACGCGGCGCTGGATTCACCGGAAGCCCGGCTGCTGAGCGAGGTGGGCCGCCGCCAGGAGGTGCGGGCCAACCTTTGCTTTCCAGTGGTGCTGGAGGGCGAGGTCGTCGCGCACCTCAACCTCGACGCCCTGGCACCGAGCGAGGACTTCGGGCCGCAGGCGGTGGCCGACGCAGGCCTCTTTGCCCAGCAGATTGCGGCGCTGCTGCACCTGCAAGAGCGCTGGCACGAGCTGACCCGGCTGGTCGAGCTGCACACCTCGCTCAGCGTGTCGCCGGAGGGGGCACACCTCGAAGACCTGCTCACCGCCGGGGCGCAGGAGCTGCTGCGGTCCAGGTGCGCCCTGCTGCTGCGGCACGACCCGGTGACCGATACCCTGCGCTCGACCGGGCCAGAGCGCCACGACCCGCCGCTGGGTCCGGTCGTGCTGGGCCGCGGTGAGGGCCTGGCCTGGGCCGCGCTGGAAGCCAAGCAGGTGCTGTGCGTGGACGACGTCACCGCTGACCCCCGCGTGTACCGCCGCGACCAACTGGGCCGGGGCGCGATGATGGCGGTGCCGCTGCTCGACGGCCATGACGAGCCGCTCGGTGCTCTCATCCTCACCCGCGAGCCAGAGCGCCCCTTTGGAGCTGCCGACCGTCACCTCGCCCTGCTCTTGGGAAGCCTCGCTGCCCGGTTGCTGGAGCGTGACGCCCACCTCGCTGACCTGCGAACCACCCTGGATGCCGCGTTGGAGACACTGGGGGTCGCGGTCGAGCTGCGCGACTTCGAGACCCAAGGCCACACCGAGCGGGTGACCCACCTCGCCCTGACCTTCGGGCGGGCGCTGGGACTTCCCGAAGGCCGCTTGCTGGGGCTGCGGCAAGGGGCTTCGCTGCACGACATCGGCAAGCTGGGGGTACCCGACGCGGTGCTGCTCAAGCCCGGCGCACTCACCCCCGAAGAGCGCCTGCTCATCGAAACCCACGCCCCCCGCGGGGCCGAACTCGCCGCCCGCATCCCCTTCTTGCATCCCGAAGCCCACGGGGTCATTCGCTCGCACCACGAGCGCTGGGACGGGACGGGCTACCCCGACGGGCTGCGCGGCGAGGCCATTCCCCTCCTCGCCCGCATCTTTGCCCTGTGCGACGTGTACGACGCCCTCACGAGCGACCGTCCCTACCGCGCCGCCTTGCCCCCCGCAGAGGCCCTCGCCATCCTGGAAGCCGGGCGCGGCACCCAGTTTGACCCGGACCTGGTCGTCCGCTTCGTGGCCCTGCAGCGGAGCGGGCGGTTCGGGCCGCCCTGGACGGCCCCCCTGCCCACGGCCTTTCTCCCAGAGCGGTCCGCGTCGGGAGAGGACTGACCCGGAACGCGTGGATTAGCCCCCGCTCTCTGCCCCTTCCCCTGGCCCCCCGGTCAGGCGCAGCGCCGCCGCGTGCAGCATCCGCACGCCCGTGACCAGGCTCTCCTCGTCAATCGTGAAGCGGGGATGGTGGTGTGGCCAGCGGCTGTCCGCCTCGTCGCTGCCCGAACCGACGTTGAAGTACGCGCCGGGAGCTTTCTCCAGGTAGGCGCTGAAGTCTTCTCCGCCCATGGTGGGCTGGGCGTCTTGGTAATGCTTCGGCCCCACCGTCTCCAGCGCGATGTCCCGCAGTTGGGCGGCCACCCAGTCCGTGTTGATGAGGGGCCGGTACCCCCGCTCGTAGCGGAAGTCGTACTCCGCCCCGTGGGCCGCCGTCACGCCCCGCACCACCCGCTCAATCAGCTCCGGTGCCCGCTCCCGCAGCGCGGGGTCAAAGGTGCGCACCGTGCCCATCATCGTCGCGGTGTCGGGAATGACGTTGTGGGTGGTGCCGCTGTGGAAAGAGGTGATGGAGACGACGAGCGCATCGAGCGCGGCCACCTGGCGGCTCACGACATGCTGCAGATTGGTCACAACCTGCGCCCCCACCGCGATGGGGTCCACCGTCTGTTCGGGGTGCGCCCCGTGGCCGCCCTTGCCCTTCACCGTGATGTGCACGGTGTCGGGCGCGGCCATAAACGCCCCCGGCTTGACCACGACCAGCCCCGCCGGAAGCTGGGAGTTCAGGTGCAGGCCCGTCACCACGTCCACCCCGTCCATCAGGTCCGTTTCCATGACGAGTTCCTCGGCGCCGCCCGGCCCAATCTCCTCGGCGTGCTGGAAAATCATGCGGACCTCGCCGGGCACCTCTTCGGGGCGCTCGGACAGCAGGCGGGCCACCCCCAACAACATCGCCGTGTGGCCGTCGTGTCCGCAGGCGTGCATCACGCCGGGGCGGGTGGACTTAAACTCGAAGGTGTTCTCTTCTTCGATGGGAAGGGCATCGATGTCGGCCCGCAGCAAGAGCGTGCGCCCCGGCTTCTCGCCCCGGAGGACTGCCAGCACGCTGGTGGGGGTGGGGCGGGTCACGGTCAGGCCGGGCATCTTTCGCAGCTCGGCCTCGACGAAGTCGGCGGTGTCGTACTCGTGAAAGCCGACTTCGGGATGCATGTGCAGGTGCCGCCGCCACGCGATGAGCTGCTCGCGCAAGCTCGCCACTCGGTCCTGGGTGGTGGTCATGCCCCAGTGTAGGGCGCGGGAGGAAGGGTGAAGGCGGGTCAGAAGCGACCCTCAGCAACTTTCTTGCCCCCCCTGCCGTAATGGGAGGCATGAAAGCACGCCGCTCTTCCGGCAAACTCGGCAAACTGATGGTCTACGCGCCCCTGATTTTGCAGGTCATCTCGGCCCTGCGCCGCCAGCGAATGGCGAGCCGCAGCAAATACACCAAGCCCCGCAAACGCGACCGCGCCCTCGACTTCGCCCTCGCGCAGGCCGAGCGTAGGCTGGGCGGGAAGCGGACGCGGCGGCGCGGCGGGTTCTGAGCGGGGTTCCGGCTTCCGGCTGCGACGGGGGAGCGTCTCTCGCCCGCTCAGAAAGCGCCCTCGCCGGGCACCCGCACCGAGTCCACCTGCACCCCGTAGCGCAGCAGCACCGTCTTGAGGCGCTGCATCGCCGCGACCGCCCGCGTGCGCTCGCCCGGCGCGAAGACCAGCGTCAAGCGGGCGTCCTGGCCGGGGCGGGGTTCCCGCGCCTCCAGCGCCAGGGGCCGGGCAAAAGCAGGGTCCCGTGTCACGTCGCGCAGAATGCGGGCGAAGGTCAGCTCATCTACCCCAGCCAGCGTAAAGGCGATGCCCTGCACGGGGCCGTCTGGTGTGGGACCGGGGGTCGAGGCATCCGTCATGCCCGCCAGGGTAGTTCGCCCCCCCCACTCCGGCGGGGGGGGACGGCACAATGCCCCGGCCTCTTAGCATCTTGCCCCCCACTTCCCCCGCCTACAATGCCCGCATGACCTGGCCAGACGAGCCGACACCGACGCGCCTGAATGGGGCCGACCTGTATTTCGAGGTGACGGGGCCGGAAGACAGTGACCTGCCGCCCCTGGTCTTCTTGCACGGCGGCCCCGGCTACAACAGCTACTCCTTCCAGGCCCTCTTTGGCGAGCGGTTGGAGGGACGGCGGCGGGTGGTGTACCTCGACCAGCGCGGCTCTGGGCGCAGCGGGCCGCTGGAGGACACTGAGCAGGGGGCCGAGACCCTCGACCTCGATACCCTCGTCGCGGACGTGGAAGCGCTGCGCGAGCACCTGGGCTTCGAGAGGCTCGTGCCGCTGGGCCACGGCTTCGGGGCGCTGCCCGCCCTGGAGTACGCCCGGCGGCACCCGGAGCGCACCGAACGCGTGGTCGTGGTTAATCCCTGGGTGCACTTTCCCGAACTCGCCCTGACCCTGCTCGCGGAGGCTGCCGCTCGCCGGGGCCAGCCCCTGGAGGACCCCGCCGAGGCTGTGCGGGCGCGGACTCCGGAAGGCGAATATCCGCCCGTGGGCGCGGCCCGCATCGAGGCGGCTTTCTCGCTTCTCAATGCCCGCGACCTGCTCAACGCGCTGCACTTCCGCGACGCCCCCAGCCGGATGCGGCTGGAGTTCATTGACGCCGAGGGGCAGCTCGCTGGGGGCGGGGAGGTGCAGCAGGCCCTCGTCAACCAGGGCCTGTGGGAGTTCGAGTACCCGCCCTTCTTGACGGACCTGCGCCGCCCGGTCTTCGTGATTGCGGGGCTGCACGACTGCACCAGCTACCCCCAGCAGGTCGAGTGGCTGGCCGACCTTGCCGGAGCGGACGTAACCGTGCTCGATGCCGGGCATTACCCCTGGCTGGACGACGAGGACGCCTTTGCCGAGGCGCTGGAGGAGGCGCTGACCCGCTGACGGACTCCCCTTCCCGCCTCTTCGCCCCAAACCCGCTAGACTGGCACCATCCTTATGAAAGCTGCCATCCTCGCTGCTGGGCGTGGTCGCCGCCTGCTGCCCCTGAGTGCGGGGCGGCCCAAGCCGGCGCTGCCCATTGCGGGGGTGTCCCTGCTGGCGCGGGGGGTGCGGGCGCTGCGGGCGGCGGGCGTCAGCGACATCGCCGTCGTCACCAGCCCTGCCTACGAAGCCGAGCTGCGTGAGGCGGCCCGCGGCGAAGGCCCCCTGACCTTCCTGCACCAGCATGAGGCCCGTGGCACCGGGCACGCGGCGCTCGTGGCCCGCGAGTTTTTCGGGGGCGAGGCGGGCGTGGTGTACCTGGGCGACAACCTCTTTGCCGACCCGCTCGCGCCGCTGCTCTCGGCGCTCGACGGGGCCGACGCGGTGCTGGCTGTCAAACAGGTCCCCGACCCCCGCGCCTATGGGGTGGCGACGGTGCGGGAAGGCTGGCTCACCGGGCTGCACGAGAAGCCCGCCGAGCCGCCCAGCGACCTCGCCGCCTGCGGGGTGTTCGCCTTTCAGCCCCACGTGCTCGGCGAGGTGGCCCGCCTTCCGGCCAGCGAGCGCGGCGAAATCGAGTTCCCGCAGGCGCTCGCGCGGGTGGCGGCGGGGGGCGGGCGGGTGCGGGTGGTCCCCCTGGGGGGCTACTGGGCCGACGCGGGCACCCCCGGCGACCTGCTCGCGGCAGGAGCGCACCTCCTCGCAGGCCTCACGGCGCGGGTGGCGGGCGAGGTGGAGGGCAGCACCCTGACGGGCGCGGTCGTGGTGGAGGCGGGGGCGGAGGTTCACGGGTCGCACCTCACCGGGCCGCTGTGGATTGGCCCCGGCGCAAGCGTGCGCGGCTGCGTGCTGGGGCCAAACGTGAGCGTGGGGCCGGGGGCCACCCTGGAGGGGGCCACCGTGCGCGACTCGCTCATTGACGAGGGGGCACGGGTCTTGCACCCTTCACGGCCCCTCGCGCACGCGGTGATTGGCCGCCGGGCCACCGTGACCGCGCCCACCGGCGAAGGCGTGCAGCTCGCGCTGGGCGACCACAGCGTGCTGCGGATGTAGGGTGCCCGCCGCGTCGTACCCTGGGGCATGACCCGCCCTCCAGACGACCCGTTCGGTGCCGCGTCCCCGGCCCCCCAGGGGGAAGTCCTCATCAGCGGGGTGGACACTGGCCCCGCTGAGGACGAACGTGGGAACCTCACCCCCACCGAGGACCACGCCCGCTTTCAGCCCCCGGAAGAACGCGAGCCGGAGGACGAGGACGGCTAAGCCGCCCCAGCGCCAGGCCGGCGGCAGCCCCCCGCGTAGCGCAACGGCCTATGTCCCTGTAAGCTGGACGGGTGCTCTCTTTGCAGAAAGCGGCCAGCATCCTGGGGGCCTTTAGCGCCGAGCAGCCCGAATGGGGGGTGCGGGCGCTCGCGGCGCACCTCGGCGTGCCGCGGGCAACGGCCCACGCTTACCTGGCCGGGCTGACCGGGGCCGGGTTTTTGCGCCGCACCCCGGCGGGGCGCTACCGCCTCTCGTGGCATATCGCGGAGATGGGGGCGCACCTCACCTCGGCGCTGCCCTGGTTTGCGGACGCCCGTGCGCTGATTACCCGATTGGCGCTGGAGGTGCGCTCGGTGGCTTTCCTGTGCCTGCTGGAGGGCGAGGAAGTCGTGTGCGCCATCCGGGAGCGCCATCCCGACGCCGACATCGACCTGCCGCTCGACATCTACCTCCCGGCGACGGCCACCGCGAGCGGCAAGATTCTGTACGCCTACGGCGACTTGCAACCTCGTGAGTTTGCCGCCTGCACCCAAAGCAGCATCACCACCCCCGACGAGTGGCGCACCGAGCTGGGGCGGGTGCGGCGCCGGGGCTACGCCTACTCCATCGAGGAATGGATTCCGGGGCAATGCACCCTGGGCGTGCCCTACCACCACGGCGGGCAGGTCGTCGCCGCCATCGGCGTGCAGATGAGTGCTCGGCGCTACCTGCGCGAAGAGAGGGCCATCCGCGAGCGCGTGCTGGGCATCGTGCGCGAGGCCGAGGGGCTGGGCTAACCGCGCAGGGCCATCAGTTGAACCTCCCACGACTGAAGTCGCGGGATTCCCGCTTCAGCGAACGTTGCCAGCCGGAGCTGGGCTTACACATTCTCGACGGGCGTTTTGGGTGTCCGAAATCCCTGCGGCCACCAGTCCTTCACGCCGGATGTTCAGCGCGGCGTTCTCGTCTCGGTCATGGGTTTCCCCGCAGTTCGGGCAAGTCCATTCGCGGACGGCAAGATTCTTCACGGCGGGGTTCAGAGACCCGCAGTCGTGGCACATCTGGCTCGACGGGAAGTGGGGACTGATTTTGGACACCAGCCGCCCGTACCACGTCGCCTTGTACTCCAACTGCCGGATGAACTCGCCCCACCCCGCATCACTAATGCTGAGTGCCAGCCTGCGATTTTTCCGCATGTTATCGGGCTTGAGGTGTTCGGTGCAGGTGATTTCGTACTCACGCACCAGGGCGGTGGTGAGCTTGTGGATGAAGTCCTGACGCTTGTTGGCAACGCGCTTGTGAATCCGAGCCAGCTTGGTTTTCGCTTTCCCGTAACGAGCGCTGCCCTTCTTGCGGCGGGACAGGGTTTTCTGAGCCTTGCGAAGCTTCTTCAGGCCATTGCGGTAGTATTTCGGATTCGCATGGTGGGTGAACTCCCCCTCGCCATCGGTCACGATGGCAAAGTCCTTGATGCCGACATCCACTCCCGCCGCGAATCTGGGAGCCGCAGGCAGATAGGGAATCTCGACTTCGCAGAGAACGGACGCTTCGTAGTGGCCTTCATGGACGCGACGCACCGTGACGTTCAGGATTTTGCCTTGCATGTCCCGTTGCCCCCTGGTCTTGACCCAGCCCAGCTTGGGGAGCTTGATGCACCCCTTGCCAATCTCGATGTTGTTGTTGGTGAACTGGGTGCGATACGCCTCACCCGTGCGCTTCTTCTTGAACTTCGGGAAGCCCACCTTCTTGCCAGATTTCTTGACGGTGCGGAAGAAGTTCTGGTACGCCCTTTCGAGGTCGCGCAGGGACTGCTGAAGCGCGAACTTGTCCACCTCGGCCAGCCACGCCGTCCCCTCTTCCCGCTTCAGCAGCGTCAGCGCCCTGTCGGTCGCGGCGTAGGTCATGCCCTTGCCGTCCTGACGGTAGGTTTCGATGCGGCGGGCCAGGAAGTGGTTGTAGACGAACCGGGCACATCCCAGCGTGCGGTTGATTCGCTCGGCCTGAGCCTTGTTCGGGTAGAGGCGGATGACGAACGCCTTATTCCGCTTGGGGGCCGTGGTAGATTCCATCTCGCAACACCCTCCTACAGGTGCTTGCCACGCTCCCAGCGGTTCCAGCCGCGTGGGGGCATTGCTCGTTTAGCTTATCACAGAACGGCAGGCTTCGGCTTCGCCGCCCTACGGGCGGGAGGGGCTAACCCATGACTGAAGTCACGGGCTTGCGCCCCTCAATCGTCAAAGAAATACACGGTGGGGTCGGGCCGCTGCGGGGTGCCGAGGTCGATTTCTTGCCAGCTCAGGCCATGCTCGTCCAGCAGGGCCTTGCTGCGCGCCAGGTCGTGAGGCTGCACCTGCCAGGCGTAGTGCAGGTGCGAAGCCCCCCGCGCCCGCAGCGGCGCGAGCCGGGGGTCATTCGCCTGCCGGGTCTGCGGTTGCCAGAGGGTCAGGGTCTGAGCGTCATTGACCCGAAAGCGGGCCACGCCCCGGCCCTCGTCATGTTCCAGCAGGCTGAGGCCGAGCACCTGGGTATAGAAGCGCACCCCACGCGGCAGATGGTTGACCTCCAGCGTGACGCCCGCGAGGTCGAGGATGGGCGAAGGCATGGCAGCAGCGTACGGCGGCGATGCCGGGGAGTTTGCTAGGCTGACTTCATCCACCTTCTGGATTCTCCCAACGCGGCGTTCCGCCTAGAGGCCCGGCCATGCCCCAACCCGCTCCCCTGACCCCCACCCAGCGCCGGACCCTGCGGGCGCTGACCGACACCTACGTCCCTGCGCTGCGGCGGCCCCCGGACCCGCGCTTCCCGCACCTCCAGCGCTTTTACGCCACCCCCGGCAGCGCGACCGGAGCGCCAGAGCGGGCCGCCGACCTGATGGCCGGATTGCCGCCCGCCGAGCGCCGAGAGGCCGAGCGCCTGCTGGACGCGCTGGCCCGCATGGGGGTACGCCCAGAGACGCCGCTCGCGCTGCGGGAGGCCCTGCTGCGCGGGGTGGCCCGCCTCAGTCCGCCCGCCGCGCAGGGCCTAGAACAGCTGCGCCGCTTGCTGCTCATGCTGAGTTATGCCCTTCCCGGCGAGGATGGCCGTCCCAACCCCTTCTGGGCGCAGTTCGGGTATCCGGGGCCGACCTTTGCGGGGGGGAGCACCAAGCCTCCCTTGCCGACCCTCACCCCGCGGGAGGGCGAGACGCTGGAAGCCGACGTGGTGGTCGTGGGGTCCGGGGCGGGGGGCGGGGTGATGGCGGGCGAGCTGGCCGGGGCGGGGCTGCGGGTCGTCGTGCTGGAGGCGGGGCGGCAGCACGACGACACCGACCTGGGCCGCTCGGAGCTGTGGGCCTACCAGCACCTCTACTGGCGCGGGGGCTTTACGCCGAGCGCCGACGGCCACGTCTCCTTGATTGCCGGGCGCACCCTGGGCGGCGGCACCAGCGTCAACTGGATGAACTGCGTCCGCACGCCCCCCCACGTGCGGCGCGAGTGGGTGCAGGCCGGACTGGAGGGAGTGGACGGCCCGGAGTTTGACGCCGACACCGACGCCGTGCTGAGCCGCATCGGGGCGACCGACCAGGCCAGCGAACTCAACGGCACCCACAAGCGGATGCTCGAAGGGGCGCTGCGGCTGGGCTACCGCTGGCGGCGGGCCTGGCGCAATGTGGACCTCGCTCGGCATGACCCCCAGCACGCCGGACACATCGGCTTCGGGGACCCGACGGGGGCCAAGCAGAGCACCCTCACGACCTACCTCCGGGATGCGGCGGCGCGGGGTGCCCGCCTCCTGGAGGGGGCGACCGCCGAGCGCATCCTGACCGAAGGCGGGCGCGCCGCGGGGGTCGCGGTGACCGTGCAGACGGAGGGCGGCCCCCGGCGAGTCACCGTGCGGGCGCCGCAGGTCGTGGTGGCAGGAGGAGCGTTGGAGACGCCCGCCCTGCTGCGGCGCTCTGGGCTGGGGGGACCTGCCGCCGGGAAGTTCTTGCACCTGCATCCCTGCGGGGCGCTGACGGGCCTCTTTCCCCATGACCAACGGAACTGGTGGGGGCCGACCCAAGCCGCCATTGTGGACGAGTTCGCAGAGCGCGAACAGGGGTTCGGGTACCTCATCGAGACGAGCCAATACACGACCGGGCTGTTTGCCGCCGCCGCCGCCTGGGCGGGGGGCGCGGCCCACAAGACCCTGATGGCCGACCACGCCCGCAGCGTCACCCTGATTCACCTCGCCCGCGACCGCGGCAGCGGCGAGGTCACGCTGGACGAAGGGGGCCAGCCCCAGGTGACCTACGCCCCGACCGACCCCCTCGACATCGAGAACTTCTGGCACGGCCAGGGCACTGTTGCCCGGCTGCTCGCGGCGGCGGGGGCCGAGCGCCTCTATGCCCTGGCACCGGGGGCGCGGCCTTGGACGCGGGGCGAGGACCTGGAGGAGTGGCTCGCTGGTCTGCGCCGCTTTCCCATCGGGCGCGGCGGGCACCCGCTCTTTAGTGCCCACCAGATGGGCAGCGCCCGCATGGGCCGCGACCCCCGCACGAGCGTGGCCGACCCCCGCGGCGAGCTGCACGGCACCCCTGGCGTCTGGATTGGGGACGCCAGCGCCTTTCCCAGCGCCTGCGGGGTCAACCCCATGGTCAGCGTGATGGCACTGGCCCGCCGCACCGCCCGCTTTGTCGCGGCAGCGGCGGGGCAGAAGAACAGCGCCCCAGCATCCCCCTAGACAAGTTGTCTTAAGCTGCGGGCATGGCTTCCTCTCCCGTTCCTGACCGCGACGCGCCCGAACGGGCCAGGCTGGACTTCACGCGCCGCCTGAGCTACGGCGACTACCTGCACCTCGACGCGCTGCTCGGAGCGCACCAGCCCGTCACGGACGCGCACGACGAGCACCTCTTTATCACGGTGCACCACGTCTCGGAGCTGTGGCTGTCGCTGGTCGTGCGCGAGCTGCGCGCGGCGATGGAGCAGCTCGCCGCGGGCATCACGGACGCGCCCCTCAAGGGCCTCACGCGGGTGGTGCGGGCGCAGGAGCAGCTCACGGCAGCCTGGGAGGTCCTCAAAACGATGACTCCGGCGGACTACCTGCAGTTCCGCTGGGCGTTTGGGGAGGCGTCGGGCTTTCAGTCGGCGGGCTACCGAATGGTCGAGGTGCTGCTGGGCAACCGCAACCCCACCTTCCTCAAGCCTCACGCCCACCGCCCCGACCTCTACGGCCCTCTGGACGCCGCGCTGCATGCCCCCAGCGTGTATGACCTGACCCTGCGCCTCCTGGCCCGGCGGGGCCTGCCCATCCCTGCGGAGGTGCTGGAGCGCGACCTCACCCGCCCGCATGAGGCGCACGCCGGGGTGCTGGAAGCGTGGCTCACCGTCTACCGCGACCCCGAACGGTACTGGGACCTCTATGAACTGGCCGAGAAACTGCTTGATGTGGAGGATAACTTCCGGGCCTGGCGCTTTAACCACCTCACCACCGTCGAGCGCACCATCGGCCTCAAGCGCGGCAGCGGGGGCACCAGCGGGGCGGGGTACCTGCGCCGGGCGCTGGAGGTCGTGCTGTTTCCGGAGCTGTGGGAGGTGCGGACGCATTTGTAGCGGCCAGCTTCCAGCCGCCAGCAAAGTGCCCCCGCTGGGTGGGGCGGGGGCAGAACGAGGGGAGGGGAGGTCAACCGACCGAGGCGGGTTCGGGGGCTGCCTTCTGGCCGGAGAGCTTGCGGTGGGTGGCGAGGGCCTGGGCGACCACCTGGTCCATGTTGTAGTAGCGGTAGGTGGCGAGGCGGCCCACAAAGGTCACGTCGGGGCGCTCGGCGGCCAGCGCCGCGTACTTCTTGTACAGCTCCTGATTTTCGGGGCGCGGCACCGGGTAGTAGGGATCGCCCTCGGCGCGGGGGTACTCGTAGACAACCGAGGTGTGCTTGTGCTCCTGCCCGGTGATGTGCTTGAACTCGCTGATGCGGGTGTAGCCGTAGTCGTTGGGGTAGTTCACGGTGCCGGTGGGCTGGAACCACTCGCGGGCGTGCGTCTCGTGCACGAACTCCAGGCTGCGGTAGGGCAGCTTGCCGTAGCAGTAATCAAAGAAGGCGTCGACTGGCCCAGTGTAAATCATGTGCCCAAAGGGGATGAAGTCCTGAATCTCGCGGTAGTCGGTGTTCAGCATCACCTTGATGTTGGGATGGGCCAGCATGTTCTCGAACATCCGAGTGTAGCCGTGCAGGGGCATCGCCTGGTAGGTGTCCGAGAAGTAGCGGTCGTCGCGGTTGGTGCGGGTGGGCACGCGGGCCGTCACCGACGCGTCAAGTTCACTGGGGTCAAGGCCCCACTGTTTGCGGGTATAGCCCCGGAAGAACTTGTTGTAGAGGTCGCGCCCCACCTTGCTGACAACCACGTCTTCGGAGGTGCGGACCTGCTCGACTTTCTCCGCGACCGACGCGAAGAACTCCTCAACCTGAAAGGAGGTCAGGTTCAGGCCGTAGAGGCGATTGACGGTGTCGAGGTTGATCGGGATGGGCAAAAGCTGACCGTCCACGCTGGCGAGCACCCGGTGCTCGTAGGGCCGCCACGCCGTAAAGCGCGAGAGGTAGTCAAAGACTTCCTTGGAGTTGGTGTGGAAGATATGCGGGCCGTAGGGATGAATCAGGATGCCCGCGTCGTCGTAGCGGTCGTAGGCGTTGCCGCCGATGTGCGGGCGGCGGTCCACGATGAGGACGCGCTTGCCGTCCGAGGCGAGGCGCTCAGCGAGCACGCTGCCCGCAAAGCCCGCGCCCACGATGAGGTAATCGAAGCCGGGCGAGCACTGGGGCATCCGCTCAGTCATCGGCCACTCCCGCCAGGGTGTTCGCGCCCTGCTTCTCTGCCGCCGCCCGCTCGATGAGGGCGCTCATATCGCGCCAAGTGCGGTCCCAGGAAAGGTGCGCCAGGTGCGCGTCGGCGCGGGCACGGCGCTCTTCTCCTGCCGGGGTGTGTCGCTCGGCGAGGGCCGCGGCGCAAGCTGCTTCAAAGGCATCCACGCCGTCCGCGATGCGTACCAGGTCTTTTTCGCCGTAGGGCCGCACCACGTCGCGAATGGGGGTCGACACGACGGGCACCCCCGCCGCGAGGTACTCCGGCGTCTTCGTGGGGCTGATGAACTCGGTCGCCTCGTTGAGCGCAAAGGGCAACAGCGCGACGTCCCAGTGGGCGAGGTAGGTGGGCAGCTCGCCGTAGCTCTTCATGCCGAGGTAATGCAGGTTCTCGCCGCGGGGCAGCTCGGCGGGGTCGATTTTGACGACTGGCCCCAGCAGCACGAATTGCCACTCCGGGCGGCGTCGGGCGAGTTCTCCGATGAGCTGGATGTCAAAGCGCTCGTCAATCACTCCGTAAAAGCCCAATCGGGGCCGGGGCAGCCCCGCTTGGTCGGGGGCGTCGGCCAGGGCTTGGCGGGCGCGGGCAAAGTGATCGACCTCCACGCTGGAGGGAAAGGGATGCGCGCCCGCGTGCCGCTCGCGTTTGGCCTCGTACAAGCGGTAACCGCCAGTAAAGACGAGGTCAGCCCGTTCAAAGAGCTGCTCCTCGCGCTCGCGCAGCTCTGGCGGCGCTCCCTTAAACTGGGCGAGTTCGTCCATGCAGTCGTAGACGGTGACCCGTGGGGTCATCCCCTCCGTAATCGGCAGCTCGTAGGGCGTGTAGACCCACAGGTCGTATTCGGTCAACCCTTCTTCGCGCACCAGCTCGCGCAGCAGCCGGGCCGTCCGCGCCTGCGACTCGGCGGGCGAGTGGCCCTCTTCGATGTGGGGCCGCAGCACAGTCACGCCGCACGGCTCCTCGCGCCGCTGAAGGTGGTCGGCGTGGGGGCCAAAGAACGGCTCCTCGATGTAATACACCCGCCGCGAACGGGCCGCCCGCGTCATCAGGTGCTGGGGCCGCTGAAACACAAAATCCCAGCGCAGATGGGCCACGACCAAGAGGGCGGGTGCAGAGAGACGACCAGGCAACGGAGTCGCAGATAGATTCATGAAAAGCCCTCCCAGAAAATGTCAGAATGCCGAGCAGCCATCAAAAGAAATGGCCGCGTACCCAACACAACGGACACAACAGCCCGTGAAAACCCCAGCAATCACTCCTGCTGCCCTGGTGCTGGCGGGGGAACGTCCAGCAACTGCCTCGCAGCAGATGGCTGGACGCCCGCGGCTTCCGTTTACCAGCACGCAAAGCCTGCGTGTGGAGACAGGGCATTTTATGGCTCCTGGAGCGCAGGCCGCCAGAACCGCCTCGCCAAAAAGCTTCATCGAGCTGTGAAAAATCCCACCAAGAATCTTCAGGTGCTTCTCAGGCTGGGAAGAACCCCCCCCCGCTGGGTGTGACGCAAGAAAGGTGTGGGGAGAGGGTACGCTCGTGAACAGATGAGCCGTCCGGACCGCCGCCGATTTGCGCCGCCCGCTCGCCCAGCGGCGGCGCAGGGTCCCGTGGCCGAGCCGCTGCGCCGCCGCCTCTACCTCGCCGCGCTGAGCGCGGGGTCCGCCGTGCTCGTGTTGGTCTGGTTGCTGACCTGGCAACGCGGTCCCTACGACCCCTACGTCCTGTACGTGCATCCGCTGCTGCTGCTGATGTGCGTGTGGGCCGCCGCGTGGCTGTGGCAGGGACGCTCTTTGGTCGTGGCCGAGCGGGTGGTGTTCATCTGCAACGTGCTCGCGGTTGGTGCCCAGATGGGGCTGGCCCTCATCGCGCCGGAGGCGGACGCGCTGGGGCTGGCGAGCGCGGCCTACTGGATGCTCGTCGCACTGTCCATCCTGAGTTACCTGTTGCTGAGTGCGCGCGGGGCGTTGTGGGTGTCGCTGGCGCTGTATGCGCTGTGCGTGGTGCTGCCCTGGGCAGGGCTGGCCCTGCGCGGGCGCGGCCCCGGCGACCTCCCCGAACTCGTGCGGGTCCAGCTCACCTGCGGGGCGATTTTGGTGCTCCTTTACGGACTGGCATGGTACCGCGAGCGCTTCTTGCTGGAGCGCGGCGAGCGCCTCACCCTGGAAGCCTTGGCCAACACCGACGCCCTCACCGGGCTGCCCAACCGCCGCGCCCTGTACGGGGCGGTCGAGGGGGTGCTGAGGGACGCGGCGCAAGACCACCCCGCCTGCCTGATTCTGCTCGACCTCGACCACTTCAAGGGCATCAACGACCGGTACGGCCACAACGCCGGAGACGCCGTCCTCATCCAGGCGGCCCAGCGGCTGCGGGGCCACTTGCGCAGCACGGACACCGTGGGACGTTGGGGCGGCGAAGAATACCTGATTGTGTTGCCGGGAGCCGACGCCGCCGGAGCCACACAGGTAGCCGAGCGCCTGCGCCGGGAGATAGGCAGCCTGCCCTTTGCGGAAGTCGGCCCAGTCACCGCCAGCTTGGGGGTCGCCGAAGCCCAGCCCGGCGACGACCTCGACCGCTGGGTCGCCCGCGCCGACGCCGCCCTCTACCGCGCCAAAGCGGGCGGGCGCAACCGCGTCTGCGTGGGAGGACCTCCCCCCGCCGGGGTGGTCGGGGCCTAGGGTGCACCCCAGTAAGCCATACGTTTCTAGAGTGATACGTTTCTAGAGTGAGCGGCTCATTCAGTTCACATTTGAGGTGACAGAGATGTGAGCGAGCTGAAGTTATAACGGGGCGGCAGGGGAGCAGGCCCCTTCATCTCCTCCGGACCGTTGCCGCAAGGAGTTGACCTGGTCCGCTACAAAACCACCCACCGACTGACGGGTTGAGGAAACTTGCTGCTCACTTGGAGAGGCACACGAGGCCTACCGGGCCTGCTCTGCCCGCCCCCAACCGCACGCAGAGGCGTGGGCCTCCCGCCTCCTCCCCCGTCCCGCCAGAGGTTCTCCCCGCATGCCGCTGCCCCCGACTGCCCCCCCGTTGCCGCCCCGCCCCTCTTGCCTCCGTCCGCTGCTTCCGCAAGGGGGGCGCGGTTGGTCCTCCCGCGCCGCCCACTTGGTCGCGAAGCGGGCGATGGGGTGGCCGCCCACCGCGCACGCGGGGCGGGTGGCTTGTCTCGCGGCGGCGGTCGCGCGCGCCCTGGGCCTCAGCCCCGCGCAGGTGCGAGAGGCGTACCTCGCCGGGCTGCTGCACGACAGCGGCAAGTTGCTGGTTGCCCGGCGCGTGCGGCACAAGGCTGGGCCGCTCGACCCGCAGGAGTGGCGGCAGATGCAGCGCCACCCGGTGTACAGCGCCCGGCTCTTGCGAGGGCTGCCGGGGCTGCCCCGCAGCGTGCGGCAGGCGGTGCGCCACCACCACGAGCGGCTCGACGGCAGCGGGTACCCCGGTGGCCTCGCCGGGGACGCGGTGCCGCTGCTCGCCCGTATTCTGGCCGCTTGCGACGTGTACGACGCCCTGAGTTCGCCGCGCTCCTATAAGGCCGCGTGGCCCGCCGAAGCCGTGTGGGCCGAACTGAGCGCCCAAGCCGAATGCCGCCTTGACTCTGGGGTGCTCGCCGCCCTGAAGCGCTGCGTGGCGGAAGAGGCCACCCCACCCCTCAGGGTTTGAAGCCCTGCACGCTCACGGTGAGCACGTAGCCGCCCCCTTCCTTTTCCCAGGGGCGGATGCCCAGGGTGCCCAACGCCTCACGCCCGTTGAGGTCCCGCAGGCTGTAGGTCACCACCCGTAGAGGACCGTCGGTGGTGTCGGTGCGGGCCTTCCACCCGGCGGCCTTGAGCTGCGCCGAGTAGAAGTTGAAGACTTCGCCCGCCGAACGGGTGGTTTGCACGTGCGCGGAGCTGATGGCCCCGTTGGGGGCGGTCGGCGTGTACCCGCTCTTCACGGTCGCGTTGGGGAAGGGGCGCAGTTGCGGCAGGCTGGACTGCGGGCGATAGGTGGGCGCTTTTTTCAGGTTGGCGATGGCCTGCGGGGGCACCACATTGACGCTGAGTTCGACCTCGGTGCGGCCCTCGCGCTCGGTGAGGACCGCGTTGAGGACGAAGTTGGTGCTCCCCTCGCGGTAGTAGCCCACGTTGCGGGGCGTCTGGTTGGTGACGAAGCCGATGGGCTGGCCGTACTGGGGCTGAGGCTTCCAGCCGCCCGCCTCCAGCGACTTTTGCAATGCGGCGCGGGTCTCGTCGGCAGGAAGGGCGCTCCCGGCCAGAATGCGCCAGTACACGTACTGCCCTCCCTGCTGGGCGGTGCGAATGCTGGCGAGCACCTCCAGCGGCGCCCCCAGCCGCAGCGGCAGCGTGTCCGGCACCGCACCGTAGGTGGTCTGGATGTCGGCGCTCGGCCCGCCCATGCTGCGCAGCAGGCGCTCGGCGAGCTGCGCGGCCTGGGCGGTGGTGGAAGAAGACTGGGTCGGAACCGTCTGGGCGAGCGCGGGCAAGAACGTGGCCCCCACGAGGAGAGCCGCCAGCAGCGTGGGCTTGGGCATGGCCCCAGCGTACCCACCCGGCCAGGCAGGTCAATCCGGCAAAAGGTGGAGCCGCCCTTAGGCTGCGGGGAGGGTAAAGAAGAAGGTGCTGCCCTCGCCGGGCGTGCTCTCGACCCACAGCCGCCCCCCGTGCCGCTCCACAATCTTTTTGCACACCGCCAGCCCTATCCCCGTCCCCTCGTACGCCTCCCGACCGTGCAGCCGCTGGAAAATCACAAAAATCCGCTCCCAGTACTGCCGCTCTATCCCAATGCCGTTGTCCCGCACCGCAAAGCGCCACATCCCCCCCTCCCGCTGTGCCCACACGTGCACCAACGGCTCTACCCCTTCCCGGCGGTACTTCAGGCCGTTCGTCAGCAGGTTCTGGAACAACTGGTCGAGCTGATACGGGTCCGCCAGCACGCGGGGCAACGCCCCGCGGGTGACCTGCGCCCCCGCCCCTTGCGCCGCCTGGAGGCGGCGGCGCACCGTGTCAAAGACCTCGCTCGCGTCCACCACTTCTGGCTCGCG
>NZ_AXWT01000029.1:0-20000 GCF_000482805.1 Deinococcus murrayi DSM 11303
GAAGGTGCGGTTGGATCACCTCCTTTCTACAACGCTCCGCTCTTCTTCCCACCCCTGGCCGCCGCGCCAGAAACAATCCACGCTGCCTTTGTCCCTCCGGCTCCCGCCGGGGGGACGCGCTCTTTAATGGGGCGTTTCGTTCCAGGCATGGTCGAGGAAGGTCCGCACGTCGCGGGCGCAGGGGTCTTCTAGGCCGCGCACCTCCTGTTCGAGCAGGCGAATCGCGCGGCGCAGCGCCTGGCGGTCGAGGTCAGGCAAGCCGCGCTCGATGTTCCAGCGCCGCAACTCACAGGTGAGGGTGGCGAGTTCGTAGGGGTCGCCGCTCGCCAGAATCTCGGTGACTCGCCGGTGCCGTGCCGCCCACTGCCGGGGCAGATTGAGGGTCTGGCTGTCGCGAAGGTAGCCCAGCAGTTTGGGGAGTTCGGCGCTCGTGAGGGCCGCACGCAGACCTGCGCTGTGCGGCGAGTCGACCGGAACATAGGCCTGACTCGCCGTGTTGGGAAATTCTATGCGGTAGTAGGCGAGAAGCTCGCCCGCCACCGGGCGCTGGCAGGTGTCCCGCACGACCCCTAGGCCGTAAGGCGGAAGAACGACGCGGTCACCGGGCTGAAAAGACACTGTCTTCAAGGCAGTCACCCCTGATGGCAAGAGGCGCGGTGTTCCTGACCACCGCAAGACAACAAGACAACAGCCCAGCATGGGGCTGGGCTGGGACTCTTAGGCCGTGCACAGACGGGGGCCGGGCCGAAGCCCGCGAGCGGCTGCACAGCGACGCATGGGTCACAGTCTAGCAGAGGTCGCTTTCTTCTCTGGCCGCAACTTCAGCGTTCTGACCCCTGCCGTGAGGCCGTCAAAGGTCCACAGCTGTCCCCGGAGCGGCTTGCCCACTCCCCCCAGCACCTTGAGTGCCTCCAGCGCCATCATGTGCCCGACAACGGCAGCCACCGGGCCGAGGACTCCAGCTTCTGCACAAGAGTGATCGTCCGTGGCCGCCGCGAAAACGTCCCTCAGCCCCAGCGCCGGACCAAAGACGCTCACCAGCCCCGTCGTGCCACTTGCCGCGCCCCAGACCCATTCCCGGCCCTGCGCCGTGCAGGTGTCCGCGATGAGATACCGAGTGCCGAAGTTGTCGGTGGCGTCAATCACGAGGTCGGTGTTCGCCACCAGCGCGGCGGCAGTGGCTTCACCCAGGGCCGGAGCCGTCTCGACCTCCACCCAGGGATTGACGGCCCGCACGCGCTCGGCGGCGGCCTCCGCCTTGGAGCGTCCCACGTCAGCGGTGGAAAAGTGCGTCTGGCGGTGCAGGTTGCTGAGGTCCACCGTGTCCCCGTCCGCAATCACCAGCCGCCCCACGCCGGACCCCGCGAGGTGCAGCAGCACCGGCCCCCCCAGCCCCCCCGCGCCGACCACAAGCACGCGGGCCGCCCGGAGGCGTTCTTGCGCTCCGGCCTCCAGCCATTCGGGAACCAGCAGGGGGCGCGAGTAGCGGCGCAGTTCCTCGCGGGTCAGGGGGTCGGGGGTCATGGGCAGAGTGTAGGGGAGAAGCGAGGCGTCGCCCCCGTCCCCCCGCACGCGGAGCCTTCCTCCGCACTAGACTGCCTGCCGACATGACGCTTCTCGTCCTCGCGCTGTCTTACCTGCTCGGCTCGCTGGTCGCCGGGGTGCTGTACTCGCGGGCGCAGGGCGAGGACATCCGGGACCGGGACCTGCCGGGGGGCAGCGGGACCTTTCGGCAGTACGGGCTGCGGGCCGCCCTGCTCGTTGGCGTGCTGGACGTGCTCAAGGGGGTCGCAGCGGGTCTTCTGGCGCGTGCTCTGCTGCCGGAAGCCACCTGGGTGGGCACCTTGGGGGTCGTGCTGGGCCACTGCTACCCGGTCTTCTTCCGCTTTCGGGGCGGGGGCGGCATCGCGCCGCTGTTGGGGGCGCTGGCGGTGACCGCGCCCGTCACGTTGGGGAGCAGCTTGCTCGCCGCGCTGGTCTTGATTCCCCTCTACCGGGCGACCTGGCAGCGCCGGGTGGGGCTGAATGCAGTGCCCGTCGCGACGGCGCTCGCGCTGCCGCTGGGCCTGTGGCTGGCGACCCGCACAGGCGGCCTGGCCGACCTGCTCGCCGGGGGCGGCGTGATGGCGCTGCGGGCCGCGCACCTGCTCGCCGGGCGGGGAGGGCGCCCATGAGGGGCCAGGGACGCGGGCGGCGGCTCGCCCCCGCGCTGCTGGCCCTCCTGCTGCTGGGGCCGGGGACGGGGGCCGAGCCCGTCGTCGAGGGACGGACCCTGCGCGATGAGGACGGAGGAACCGTGCGCTGGGAGCGCACTTTTCCCGCTGCGTGGGGAGAACTGAGCGTTCCGGCCACCCTGGGGGGCACGGTGTACCTGGGGGTCGGTCCCGTCGTGTATGCCTTCGGATCGCAGGGGCAGACGCTGGCCCGCTACGACCTTCCCGCCCCGGTCAGCGCCCTGGATTCGTCGGGGGGCACCCTGCGGGTGAGCGTGCGCGGCGACGGCTACGAGGAACGGTTTACCCTGACGCCCGCGCCGGGGGGCGGCGGGGTCCAGGAGCGGGTGGTGTTTCCCCCCGACCCCTGGGTCACGGGCTGGTTGCGGCGGGCTGCGGCGCTGCCGTCCGCAGAGACCCTGGCAGAGGCGGTGGCCGCTGACCCCCTCAACCCCTTCCTGGCGCTGCGTGAGGCGCGGGTGACGCGGGGAGACCGCCCCGCCCAGTTGCGGGCGGTGCGGCGAGCGCTCGCTGCCGAGCTGCCCTTTCCGGCGTGGGTACAGCTCGCCGCCGACCTCGACGCGCTGGGGTTTCCCGCCGCCGCTAATGTGGCGCTTGACCGGGCGCGGCGGGACGCGGCGGCGCGGGGCTATGACCCGGAGGTGCGGATAAGCCGCCGGGCGCTGGAGGCGTACGGCAATCCCAGCGGTTATGTGGGCACCCTGTTGGCACAGGGGCGGCTGGCGCGGGCGGACGTGTGGCTGCGCTACCTGCGCGAGGTGCATCCCCGCTTTGAGGGCAGCGACGCGCTGTATGCCCGCTACGCGAGTCTCCTCGAAGCCCAGGGCCGGGGCGGGGAGGCCGAGGAGTGGCGGCAGTTTCGCCGCTCACTGAGGGCTGGAACCCTCTACAACCTGGGACCCCAGGCCCCCGACCTCGTGCGGGCGGCCACCCGCACCCTCACGCTGGCGCTGGCGGTCGCGCTCGTGGCGGCCCTGCTGACCCTCGCGGCGCGGGCGTGGCGGGCGCAGGGCGACGACCTCCGCCCGCTGGGGGGACGCTGGCGCAGTTGGCGGCGGCCCCTGCTGCGGCTGCGCTACGCGGCGGTGCTGTACGCCACCTGGACCGAGCGGCTGGGCCTGGCCGTGCTTGCGGCGGGATTGGCGCTGGCCCTCGCCGCCTGGGGCTGGGCCAACGGGACGGCGGCGCGGCTGCAAGAACCCGCTCTGAACGCGGGCACCTACGGGGGCGGGTGGGGGGCGGCCCGCTTGAGTGACCTGGGCCTGCGCCCCGGCCCTGACGCGGCGCTCCTGTTTGGCCTCGCCGCGCAACTCGACGGGGACGATACGGCGGCCCGCTTGCGCTACGCCCAGGCCGCAGAGGACCCCTGCGCCCGCAACAACCTCGCGGTCATCGCCCAGGCGCGGGGGGACGCGCCTCAGGCCCGCGAGGGATACCGCGCTGCCCTCGCCGCTCGCCCGGACCTTGCCGCCGCCGCCTACAACCTGGGCCTCAATCCCGGCACCCCCGGCACCGCCTTTCAGCGGGCGCTGCGGCCTGGGCAGCCCCGGCTGTGCTTTCCCAACGACCGCAGCCTCGCCCGCGCCGTGCAGGGCGACCTCGGCGTGACGCTGGCCCGCCTCGCCCGCGAGCCGCTGGCCGCCGGGCAGACGCTGGGCAGCCCCCGGCTGGGCGGGGCGTTTCTCGGTGCGCTGCTGCTCGTGGGCGTCCTCGCGCTGAGCTTGGTGGTGCCGCGCCCGGCAGGAGCCGCCGAGCAGGGGCGACCCGCCCTCTTTCGGCTCGCGGCGCTGGGGTTGCCGGGGGCCGCGCTGCTGGACAGTCCCTGGGGCGGGGTGCTGCTGCTGGCCTGGGGGACCGCTGCCGCCGCGCTGCTGCCCCTCGCCGGGGTGACCCGCTTTGCCCCGCCGCTGAATCTCGCGGACCCGGCGGTCCGGGCGGCGTTGCTGACGCTGCTGGCGGCGACCTATGTCCTGAACACGCTCGCCTTCGTGGGGGCCGAGCTGCGGCATGCCCGCGCCCGCCGCCGCGCCGCGCTGGCCAGGTAGGGACCTCCGCGGACCGCAGACAGGAGTCAGCCTCGCCCGCCATACTGCCCGGATGCTGAGCCGAGAAGGTCTGTTCCGCCGTTCCGTCCTGAAGCCCCGCCGAAGTTCGCGGTCCCTCCTGACAGCTCTCTTGCTGGGGGCAGCCCCCCTGGCTGGGGCGCAGGGGGCCGCGCAGCTCACCCTGACCACCGACCAGACCGTCGCCTATGTCAACGGCGTAGCCACCCCCTTGCCCGCCGCGCCGCGGCTCATCGGCGGGCGCACGCTGGTGCCCCTGCGCGAGACGGCGGCGCTGCTGGGGCAGCCCGTCAGCGAGGTGGGCGGGCTGTGGCAGGTGGGCCGCCTGAACGTGGACCCAGCTCGCGGGACCGTCTTTCTGGCGGGGGCGGCGCAGCCTTCCGGCAGCGTGGTGGACGTGAGTGGGGTTCCCTACGTGCCCGTGCGCCTGCTCGCCGACGCCCTGAACGCCACCCTCAGCGTGGGGCCAGATGGCCGTACCCTCACCCTCGTTGCGCTCGCGCAGGGGGTCAACCCGCTCGCGCCGCAGGCCCGCTTTTCGACCGACAAGACGGTGTATGCCCCCGGCGAACGGGTGGTGTACACCGAGTACGCCTTTGACCCCGATGGGGCCGACCTCACCTCTCGGCGCTGGACGGGGCGGCAGGAGGTCTTTTTTCAGCCGGGCACCTACACGGTCACCCTCCAGGTCACCAACAGCCGGGGCCTTCAAAGCGCCCCCTTCTCCCGGACCCTCCGGGTGGAGGGGCCAGCCGTCGACACCCCGTTGACCTACGCCCTGAAGTACGCCGAGCCGGGCGACCGCTTTCCTGACCCGCAACTCCGCTCCTATCCCCTCGCTCCCACCCAGCCCACCTTCCGCGAGAATCACCCCCTCCTCTTTAGCAACAGCCCTGAGGTGCCGACCCAGAGCGGCGTGCTGTACCAGGACAGCCTGGCGGGGCGGGTGCGGCTGCTGGGGTACCACATCAACGGCCTCAAGACGGGCGCGCGGCTGCACATCCTCGCCCGCAACCTGGAGGGCGGCCCGGTGGAACTCCGCACCGAGCGCCAGGGCGAGACGGCCCCCACCCGCATCGAGACGCTGCTGGGGCAGGTCACCCTGCTGGACTATTTTGCGAGCACGGGCGGCCCCACCCTCACCCTGGCCCCCGGCGCAACCGTCCCAGTGTACTCCAGCCCCACCCTGACTCCCGGCACCGGGGTGAACGTGATGCAGGACCTGGTGGCGTCGGGGCGGGTCGAGCTGACTTTCCTGATGCTGGAAGAGGCGCTGCCCCCCACCGCGCAGGTCGCCCAGCAACTGCCCTACCTCCCGCACGACGGCAAGCACCAGCGCGGCACCTTTGAGAACGCCGTGCGCGGCCTGCGGGTCAACCTGACCACCCTGCCCGCCCGGCTGGTCATCGGGGATGGGCAGGTCGACCCCGCCATCACCGGGGTGGACAAACTGACCGGGCAGCCCCAGCGCCTCGCCGGGAACTACGGGGTGCGCTATCACCTGGAGGTCTACGGGGCGGCGGGCACGGCGGTCGCCTTTAGCCCGCGCGGGGGCCTCTACCGGGGGGCGATGCACGTGCAAGACGGCCCCCTCGCCCAGACCATCAAGCTGCCGCGCACGGGCAACGCCATCGAGCCCGACCAGCCCGTCTTGCTGTGGCGCACCCGCTCGGACCGCCTCGACCTCGACCTCGTGCCCGCGAGCGGGAGCAACCTGCCCGTCAGCCTGATTTTCTACCGTGGGGGAACGGGCACCGGGACGGGGACCGGGTATGGCGGGCTGTTCAAGCCGTATCAGCCGTAAAGGTGGGTCGAGAAGTCCAGCCGTCGAGGGGTCAAGGGAAGTCAGGGGTGCTCGACCTCCTCGACCTCTTGACCCCTCGACGGGCGCGTCAGCGCCCCTACAGCGTCCGTGTCGCCGCCACCCACCACCCCGGATGCTGCGCCCGCAACCGGGCCGCCGCCGCGTGCGCCGCGTCATCGTTCGGGGCAAGGGCAAAGCAGGTCGCGCCGCTGCCGCTCATCAGGGGAGCGCGGAGGCCTGCCGCCGTCAGTGCCTCCAGCGCCTCCCGGATGGGCGCGTGCCGAGCGGCGACGGGTCCTTGCAGGGCGTTGAAGTAGGGCACCGGGCCGCCCCCCACTAGCCCCGCGAGGATGCCCTCCACGTCGAGTTCGGGGGTAAAGTCTTCCTCCTCATCGAGCCAGCGGTAGGCGTCGCGGGCGCTCACCTCTACGCCGGGGTTAACGAGCACCAGCGGCACGGGCGGCACGGGCAGCGGCGTGAGGACCTCGCCCACGCCCCCCGCGAGCGCGGCCCGCCCCAGCAGGAAAAAGGGCACGTCCGCCCCCAGCGAGAGCGCCAGTTCGGGCAGCCGCACCCCCGCCGGGTAGAGCCGGGCGAGCGCCATCAGGGTGGTCGCGGCGTCGCTGCTGCCGCCCCCCAACCCGGAGGCAAGGGGGAGCGCCTTGCGCAGGGTCATCGCCGCCCCGCCCGGCTCTCCCGCCGCCGCGAGGTAGGCCCGCGCCGCTCGGTACACGAGGTTGCGCTCGTCGGCGGGAAGGCCTGGCGCACCCTCGACCCGCAGGGTCAACTCCGGCGCGGGCGCAATCTCCAGCTCGTCGCCCACCGCCAGTGGCACCATCACGGTGTGCAGCTCGTGGTAGCCCCCCTGCCGAAGCCCGCGCACGCTGAGGCCGAGGTTGACTTTGGCAGGGGCGAGGTAGGTCGTCGGGGGGGCAGGGGAGGGGGCGGTCATCGTGCCTCAGCATCCCATACGCGGGCCAGCGCCCCCGCGAGGGCGAGGTCCCCCGGCGTCGTCACCTTGAAGAGCCGGGCGTCGCCGGGCACCAGCCGCACCGGGACACCCAGCCGCGCCACGAGTCCGGCGTCGTCGGTAGCGCTGACGCCCTCGGCCTGTGCCGCCGCGTGTGCCCGCCAGAGCAGCTCACGCCGAAAGGCCTGCGGGGTCTGGACCGCCCAGAGGCCCTCGCGGGGGACCCCCCCGGCCCAGAGGTCGCCCTCGCCGCGCACCAGGGTGTCGGCCACCGGGAGGGCCACCGTCGCCGCACCCGTCTCGGCGACCGCCGCAAGCAGCGCCCGCACGACCCCCCCCGGCAAGAAGGGCCGCGCCGCGTCGTGCACGAGGACCACGTCGGCCCTCGTCGCGGCGAGCAGCCGGGCCACACTTTCTTGTCGGGTCGCTCCACCTTCGACCGCGCGGACGGGGAGGCCGGGGGGGAGGTCCATCCCAGCGGGCAGGGCGACGAGCACCTCGTCGACCAGCGGAGCGAGCGCGGCCACGCTGCGGGCGAGCAAACTCACGCCCGCAACCTCCACGAACGCTTTTGGCCCCTGCCCCAGCCGGGTGCCCGACCCGGCGGCGGGAATCAGGGCGGCCCTCACGCGCCCTCGCCCTCCCGCCAGCGCCGAAAGCCCGGCACGTCCAGCCCGAACTGGTCGAGCACCCGCGCGGTGACGAAGTGCAGCAGTTCCTCCACGTCCCTGGGCGCGTGATAGAAGCCCGGCGAGGCGGTCATCAGGGTGGCCCCCGCGTCATGGGCGGCGAGCATGTTCGTCAGCATGGGCCGGGGCAGCGGGTCCTCGCGCAGCACGAGCACCAGGGGCCGCCGCTCCTTGAGGGTGACGTGCGCCGCCCGCGAGAGCAGGTTGTCTGCAAATCCCCCCGCCACCTTCGCCAGAGTGCCCGCGCTGCACGGCACAATCAGCATGCCATCCGTGCGGAAAGACCCGCTCGCCACGCTCGCCGCGAGGTCGCGGTCGTCGTGCACGGTGTGCGCGAGGGCGGTGAGGTCCGCGAGGCTGGGGCCGCCCGCCTCCGCCGCCATCACCCGCTTGGCCCCGCTTGTCACGATGAGGTGCGTCTCGACCTCTAGGGCCCGCAGCGCCCGCAGGATGCTCCCGGCATACGGAATCCCGCTGCCCCCACTCACGCCGACGACGAGCCGCATGGAAAAGAGGGTAGCAGGGGCGGTTGGCGGGGTGTTGGGCACACCCCCCCTCACCCCAAGCTCTCGCAAGGCCCTCTCTGCAAGCAGCTCTACGAGTCCCACAAGAGGAGAGAGGAAAAACCACGCTCTTACTGAGGCCACCTTTTTCTGTGTCAGCCGCCCTCAACGTCCCCGCCTTTCAAATCCACTTTCCAGACAGACGAGCCGTTCGGCGCGTCCGCGCCGAGGCCTTTGACTTGGGCGAAGGATGGCGTGGAGGGGGAAACGGGGAGGTGCCGAGCAACCCCAGAAGATGGGGGGACGACCTTTGCCTAGCGCAGCGCCGCTCCCCCTGCCCCTCTGGGGGAGGGGGCTGGGGGGTGGGGGAAAACCGCAATCAAGATGCATGACTGCTCCAAATCCCCAACCACCACTCCGCCCATGCTTTAGCCTGACCCATGACCCCCGCGCAGGCCGCCGCCGTCCTCCAGGGCTACTGGCAGGGCGAGCACTTCGCCGACCCGCCCGCCTACCTCGACCGGGCGCGGGCGCTGTCGCCCGTCCTGTATGACCCGACAAGCGGTCTGGCCCTGCTGACCGGGCACGCGGCGGTGGGGGCGGCCCTCAAGAGTGGGCAGGTGCGGACCAGCAAGTACGCCGCTGACCCGGCCTTTGCGAGCAGCGAGGCCGCCCGGTTGCTCGCTCCGATGATGCTCTTTCACGACGGGGCCTCGCACACCCGGCTGCGGTCGCTCGCACAGAGAGCCTTTACCCCCAGGGTGCTGGAGGAGAGCCGTGAATTCATCGCCGGGTTAACCGACACCCTGCTCGACGGGGCCGCGCGGCAGGCGGCGCAGAATGGGGGAGAGGTGGACGCCGTGGCCGCCCTCGCGGTGCCGCTGCCCGTCGCCGTCATCGTGGAGATGCTGGGGCTGTCGGGGGACGACGCGGGCCGCTTCAAAACCTGGGCGGGCAGCGTGGCCGACCTCATCGGTGGCCTGAACGTGCCCCCAGAGCGCTGGGCGCAGGTGGAAGCCGACGCGGGGGCGATGCGCTCGTATTTCCGCACCCTCGCCGACGACCTGCGTGCCCATCCCCGCCCCGGCCTGCTCTCGGCCCTCGCTGCCGCCGAGGACGGAGGCGAGCGCCTCAGCGGGGACGAACTGCTCGCCAACGCGGTGCTGCTCCTCGTCGCGGGGCACGAGACGACCTCTAACCTGCTGTCGGGGAGCCTGCTCGCCCTGCACGAGTGGCCGGAGGAGCGGGCCTGGCTCGCGGCGGACCCAGCAGCGCGAGTGGGGAACGCCGTGGAGGAGCTGCTGCGCTTCCTCTCGCCCGTGCAGGGCACCGCCCGTTTCACGACCGCCCCGCTGACGCTGGAGGGGGTGGTGCTGCCGCCTGAGCTGCCGTTGCTCATCAGCCTCGCGGGGGCGAACCGCGATTCCGCCGCCTACCCGGACCCCCACGCCCTGCGGCTCTCGCGGGAGAATGCCCGCACGCACCTCGCTTTTGCCGCTGGCCCACATTACTGCCTGGGGGCGGGGTTGGCGCGGCTGGAGGCGGCGGTGTTTCTCACGCGCTTCCTGGCCCGCTTTCCGGGGTACCGGGTGCCAGAGCAGCCGCTGAGCTACCTGCCCAACTTCACCCTGCGGGGGTTGCGGGCGCTGCGGGTGGCGCTGTAGCGGGGGGGCAGGCGGCGTGGCGGCAGCCGGGCGGGGGCGGGTAGACTCTAGCCCATATGCCCGACCCCAACCGCACCCGTGAAGCCCTGCGAGCCGCCATGACCGCCTGGGCGGTCGCGGAGGTGCGCGGCGACCAGGCCCGCGTGACTCTGGTTCCCCAGCCCCAGAGCCTCGCCCGGCACCTCGAAGCGGTGGACCCGCAGTGGGCGCTCGCGTGGGCCTGCGACAGCGTGACCCCGCCGGTGGTTCGCGCCCGCCTGACGGTGGGGGGGGCCACCCGTGAGGGCCTTGCCAGCGGCCACACGCTCGCGGATGCTCGGCTGCGGGCGCTGGCCGACGCGGCCCGCTTCTTTGGCTTAGACCTCCCCGAAGAGGCGCAGTGGGTCGAGTACGACCCCGAAGACGGCCCCAACACGACCGACCTCGACGCGGAGGCCGAGGAGGGAGCGGCCCCCGCGCCCCGCCCCGCCGCGCCGCCCGCCCCGCCCCGCGACCCGCAGATGGAAAAGGCCCGGGGGCACATCAACGACCTCATCGAGCAGCTCAAGGCAGCGGGCAAGATGAAAGAAGCCCTGCAAGCCTTGAACCGTGGCTACGGCGAGTCGCTAGAGGAAAGCCGCGCCATCTACAAAGAACTTCAGGCCATCTTGCGCGGCTAGGGCATGCTCAAGGTCATCGCGGTCGGAGACGTGCACGCGGACTGGCCCGCGCTGTGGGGAGCGCTGCGGGCGGCGAGCTGTATGGACGCGGCAGGGCGGCCCACACCGCCAGTGCTGGCGGGGCTGTATCAGGTGGTCCTCCTTGGCGACCTCGTGCACCCCAAGAACGAGCGGGCCTACGAGCGCCTGACCGGGCTGCGGCGCTTTGACGTCCGCAACCCGGACCATCTGCTCTTGGCCGCCCGCGAGCAGGTGCGCGAGCTAGAGCGCCTGCGCGAGTACCACGCGGCGGCCCCGCACGCCGTGCACATCATCCTTGGCAACCACGACGCGGCGGTCCTCCACTCCGGACCAGTGTTGGGCACGAGCAGCGGCCTCGTTCACGTCGAGTTTGACCCGCAGCGGGGCGGGGCGCTGCTCCCCGAAAGCTTGCGGCGCTGGATGGGGGGCTTCCTGCGCGAGCTGCGCCTGGGCCGGGTGCAGTTTGCCCACGTCTCGCCCCTGCCCGCGCACGCCAGCTACGATGACCTCTTTTACAGCGACGCCAGCCACAAGCGCTGGTTTCGAGACTCGCCTGAATACGTGCGGCTGGCGGGCCTCAGCCTGGGCGTCTACGGCCATACCCAGATGCAAGGCGGCATTCACATCGACCGCGACGCCGGACTCTGCCTGATTGACGCCCTGCACGCCCGCGAGTACCTGGAACTGCTGCTGGACCCCGCCGCTCCTGACCCCGTGCGGGGGGTGCGGGCCATGCCGTTCTAATGCCGGGGGGAAGTGTGGCCGTGTTGACAGGCGAGGAGGGGGCCGCTATCTTTAACCCCGCTGCTTTTGCGGCTGCAAATCAGACTGGTCCGGTAGTGTAGCGGTTAGCATAACTGCCTGTCACGCAGTAGGTCGCGGGTTCAAATCCCGTCCGGACCGCCAGTCGGCTAGGTAGCTCAGCTGGTAGAGCAAACGACTGAAAATCGTTGGGTCGCCGGTTCAAGTCCGGCCCTGGCCACCACCAAAGACTCCGCCCCGTGCGGAGTTTTTGCTTTGGGCGGACGCTCCCGCACCGCAGGAAGCAAGCGAGGGTCCGCCCGGCCAGTGCGGCGGGCGGTCCCCCTGTCTCCGAACTCAAAGAGGGGCTAGAACGCCCCCTCCAGCGCCTCCAGCGCCGCCTGCGGGTCCCTAATCCCGGCCTGGGCCATGTCGGGTCGTCCGCCGCCCTTGCCGCCCGCCGCCGCCGCGAGCTTGCCCACGAGCTGCCCCGCGTGCGCTCCCCGTGCGACAGCGTCCTTGGTCGCCTTGACCACCAGGCCCCGGTCACTGGCGATGACCGCGAGGTCGGCCCCGCTGCTGTCCAGAAGCCGGTCGGCGGCCCCGCGCAGCTCGTTGCCCTCGATGCCGGAGAGCCGCAGCGCCGCGACCCTAAAGCCCCCCAGCTCGCGGACCGGCTGGCCCGCGCCGCCCCCGCCGCCCATCTGGGCTTCGGCGAGCTGGCGGCGCAGCTGGGCTGCCTCCTGCCCCGCCGCCTTGAGCTGGGCTTGCAGGCCCTGGACGCGTGCTTCGAGGCCGTCCACCCCGGTGTTGAGCAGCCCGGCCACCCGTGAGGCCGCCTCCAGCCGTCCGCGCACCCAGGCGGTGGCCGCCTCGCCCGCGAGCGCCTCGATGCGCCGCACACCCGCCGCGACGTTCTCGTCGGACACGACCACAAACGCCCCGATGTCCCCGGTCCGGCGCACATGCGCTCCGCCGCACAGTTCCTTGCTCGTCACCGTCGTGCCGCCGTAGGGCACGCCGCCCTCTACGCTGACCACCCGCACGGTGTCGCCGTACTTCTCGCCGAAGAGGGCGGTCGCGCCCGCCGCTTTCGCTGCCTCAAGGGGCATCTCCTGCCAGGTCACCGGGAAGTTGGCACTCACCCAGCGGCTGACGAGCGCCTCAACCTGCGCGAGTTCCTCGCCCGTGAGGGCTGCCCCGTGGGTGAAGTCGAAGCGCAGGCGGTCGGGGGCCACCAGCGACCCGGCCTGCCGCACCCCCGGCCCCAGCACCGCCCGCAGCGCCGCGTGCAGCAGGTGGGTGGCCGTGTGGTGGCGCTCGGTGGCCCGGCGTTCGCTCGACACGACCCCACGCACCCGCGCTCCAGGGCGCAGCTCGCCCGCCTCCACCAGGACGTCGTGCAGGAATACCCCTGCCGGAGTCTTGCGGGTGTCGCGCACCTGCCCGGAGCCGCCCTCCCACTCCAGCCGCCCGGTATCGCCCACCTCGCCGCCGCCCTCCGCGTAAAAGGGACTGCGCGAGAGCACCACCATGGCCTCGCTGCCGGCGGGCAGGTGGGCCAGCCGCTCCCCCCCCGCGACGAGCGCGAGCACCTCGCCCTCCGCCTCCAGCGCGTCATAGCCGACAAACTCGGTGGCGGGCAGGCCGCTCAGGGCCTCCTGCGAGCTGCCGAACAGCTCGGATTTGCCGTACTTGCTGCCCGCACGGGCGAGGTTTTGCGCGTGTTCAAGGCTTTCGGCATACCCGGCCTCGTCCACCGAAACGCCGTATTCCTCAGCGATTTCTTTGGTGAGGTCGAGGGGAAAGCCGTAGGTGTCGTACAGGAGGAAAGCGTCCTCGCCGCGCAGGGTGCCGCCCTCGCCCAGCCCGGCAAGCAAGCCGCCCAGGCGCTGGATGCCGCCCTCCAGCGTCTTCAAGAAGCGCTCCTCCTCGGCGCGGATGGCTGCCTGTACCCGTTCCTGCTCGGCGCGGAGTTCAGGGTAGGCGTCCCCCATCTTCTCCACGACCAGCGGCACCAGTGTGTGCAGCGTCGGCTCGCGCAGGCCCAGCAGGTAGGCGTGGCGGGAAGCGCGGCGCAGAATCTTGCGGATGACGTAGCCGCGCCCGGTGTTGCCCAGGGCCACCCCGTCCGCGATGACCATGCTCACCGAGCGGACATGCTCGGCCACCACCCGGTGAGAGACGCTCTGCGGTCCCTCGTAGGGCTGGCCGGACAGCTCGGCAATCCGGGCAATTAGGGGCGCGAAGACGTCGTTCTCATAGAAGTCATAGACATCCTGCACGACGGTCGCAATGCGCTCCAGGCCCATCCCGGTGTCGATGTTCTTGAAGGGGAGGTCCCGGAGGACGGGCGTGCCGTCGGGCAGGGGGTCCTGGCGGTCGTATTGCGGAAAGACGCAGTTCCAGATTTCCAGGAAGCGGGTGCTCTCGCGGGTCTGGGCGTAGTCGGCCCAGGTGTCGTCGCCGTACGCCGGACCCCGGTCGTAGAAAATCTCCGAGCAGGGGCCACAAGGCCCGTTGGGGCCTTCCTTTGGGGCGTTGGCGGGCCAGAAGTTCTCGTCGGCCCCAAAGCGCAGGATGCGCTCTGCCGGGAGGCCAATCTCCTGGGTCCAGATGTGGAAGGCTTCCTCGTCTTCCTCGTAGATGGTCGCGTAGAGCCGCTCTGGGTCGAGGCCCATCCACTGCGGCGAGGTGAGGAACTCCCAGGCCCAGGTCAGCGTCTCGCGCTTGAAGTAATCCCCAAAGGAGAAGTTCCCCAGCATCTCCAGCAGCGAGCAGTGCCGCAGGGTGCGGCCCACGTTCTCGATGTCGCCCACTCGCAGGCACTTTTGCACGGTCGTGACCCGCTTGCTCTCGCCGTAGCCGGGAAACTTCGCCGCAGCGCCCATGAACTGCGGCTTAAAGGGTTGCATCCCCGCCACCGTAAAGAGGGTCGTGGGGTCGGGGGCGATGAGCGAATGGGAAGGCAGCCGCAGGTGTCCCTTGCTCTCGAAGAAGCGCAGGTAGTTCTCGCGGATTTCGGCGGTGGTGAGCGGCCCGGTCATGGGGCGAAGTCTAGCGCGGGGGGGAACAGCCCTTCATGTCAGTCCAACCCCACCGACCACCACGCCTCGCGCCGGGCGGCGAGGCGAGCGCGGGGGTCATCCAGGGCTTCCAGGGCGCGGGTCAGGCCCCGCCAATCGCTCTCGCTCATGGGGTCGAGGGCCAGCGCCCGCTGGTGAAACTGCGCGGCGTCCTTGGGGCGGCCCGCCGCCGTCGCGGCCTCGGCGGCCAGCCCCAGCACGCTCAGTTGTTTGACTTCCAGCCGGGCGCGGACCTCCTCGACCCAGGGGCTGTCGGCTCCCGGCAAAAAGAGGCCATACAGGTCGGCGAGTTCGCGCAGTTCTTCTAGGCCCAAGCTTCCGGCCTCGGCTTGCTTGGCGAGCCGCTCGTAGCGGGCCACGTCGTAGTCGGGCTGAAGCCCTTCGGCGAGCGCGTAGCGGCGGTTGGTGCTCACGACCGCTTCGCTGCTTAAGCTGCGACGCAAGCGGTGCAGGGTCGTGTGAAAGAGGCTGCTGGCGCGGGCCTCGTCTTTTTCCGGCCACAGCGCTTCGGCGGCCTCCCAGGAGGTCACCTCGCGGCGTTCGAGCAGATAGAAAAACAGTTCCAGCGCCTTGCGCGACACCCACGCGACCGGGGTGCCCCGCCACACGACCTGCGCGGTGCCCAGGGCGCTGGCCGCCATGCTGCTTTCCTGGCTGCGGGTCAGCCCCACGCGGCGCAGCCGGGCGTCGACGGCGGTCGTCAGGTCCTGGGGGGTAAAGGGCTTGGGGACATAGTCGTCGGCCCCCAGGTTCATGCCCCTTCTGACATCGCTGCGCTCGGCGTGGCTGGAGAGCAACACGAAGGGCACAGCCCCCAGCTTCTCGTGGCTGCGCACCTGTTCGAGAAACTCCAACCCCGTCATGTAGGGCATCACCACGTCGCTGATGACGAGGTCAGGTGTAAAGACCTTGAGGAGGTCGAGCGCCTCGACCGGATGGCTGCTCGTGCGGACCTCATGCCCGGCGCGGGACAGAATCACGCTGACGAGCTTGAGGATGGCGGCGTCGTCATCCACGACCAGGATGCGCGGCATGGAGGGCAGTGTAGCAGCGGCGCCGCAGGGGGCACGTACCCGGCTTCACACCCCGCTGCCGGGCTAGGCTGGGGACATGACCACGCCCGCCCCCCTGACGGTTCTCCACGCCCGGACCCTCACCCTCGACCCGCAGCAGCCCCAGGCTGAAGCGGTCCTGGTCGGCGGGGGGCGCGTGCTGGCGGTCGGGAGCCGCGAGGAACTGCGGGCGCTGGCGCCGAGAGCCGAGGTGCAAGACCACCGCGACCTGCTCCTCACGCCGGGCCTCGCCGAAGCGCACATCCACCTTGTGAGCTACGGCTTTTCGCTTGCGGAGCTGAACCTGCACGGTGCCCGCAGCGTCTCGGAGGTGCAGGCCAAAGTGGCGCAGCGGGTGCTGAATACCCCCCCCGGCACCTGGATTCGCGGCGGGGGCTTCCTGCTCTCCGAACTGGGCCTCCATGACTACCCCACCGCCGCCCTGCTCGACGAGGTCAGCCCGCACCACCCGGTCTTGATTTACTCGCGGGACCTGCACCTGAGCTGGGCGAACTCGCTCGCGCTGCGCCTCGCGGGGGTCACCGCAGGCACCCCTGACCCGGAGGGCGGCAAAATCGTGCGCCCGCTGGGCACGCTGCTGGAGCACGCCAGCGGCCTGGTGGCGCGGGCGCTCCCCACCCCCACGGGGGCCGAGTACCTCGCGGCGGCGCGAGCGGGCGCAGGCGACCTGGCGGCGCGGGGGTACGTCAGCGCCCACACGATGGCCTTTGAGCCAGTCGAGGCCCCGCGTGCCCTGCAAGACCTCGCCGGGCGCGGCGAACTGCCGCTGCGGGTGTGGGCCACCCTGCCGCACGACCGCCTCGCACACGCCCGCGACCTGGGGTTACGCCGCAGCCCCGGCGGTCTCTTTCAGTGGGGCGGGGTCAAGTTCTTCGCGGATGGGGCGCTCGGAAGCCGCACGGCGTGGCTGCACGCCCCCGGCTTTGCGGACGGGTCGGGCACCGGCATCCCCCTCGACCCTCCGGCCCTCATCCGCGAGCGCGGCGAGGAAGCCCTGCGGCTGGGTCTCACGCCCGTCACCCACGCCATCGGGGACCGGGCGAACACTGAGGTGCTGGACGTGTACGACGCGCTGCGGCCCCTCGCGGACCGGGTGGGCGTGCGGCTGCGGGTCGAACACGCCCAGCATGTCCGGCCCCAGGACCTCCCGCGCTTTCGGGGCCTGACCGCCAGCGTGCAGCCCATCCACCTCCAGGCGGACGGGCCGATGATTCGTGACCTGCTGCCGCACCTCACGGGGACGAGTTACGCTTTCCGCTCGCTGAGGGAGGCTGGGGCGGTCCTCGCCTTTGGGTCCGACGCCCCGGTCGCGCTCCCCGACCCCCGCGCCAACTTCGCCGCCGCAGTCACCCGCCGCGACGATACGGGCGAGGCCATCGCCCCCGCCGAGGCCCTCACCGAGGAGGAGGTCCTGTGGGCACACACCCGTGGCCCCGCCCTCGCCGCCGGGTGGGACGATGAGGGCATCATCCGCCCCGGAGCGCGGGCGGCCTTTACCCTCTGGGACCGGCTGGGCGGGCAGGCGCGGGCGCTGGTGCTGTAGCGGCCCCCCAGTCTTACGCCTCGACGCCCTCCGGCAGCTCCGCGTTGGTGTAGACGTTTTGCACGTCGTCGAGGTCTTCGAGGGCGTCAATCAGGGTCATCAGTTTGCGGGCGTCCTCGGCGTTCACGGCCACCGTGTTGGTGGGCACCATGGTGATTTGGCCGCTTTCGGGCTTGAAGCCCGCCGCCACGAGCGCGTCTTGCACCGCGTAGAGGTCGTTCGGGGCGGTGCTGATTTCTAGCCCGTCTTCGGACTCCTGGAAGTCCTCCGCGCCGTGCTCGATGGCAGCTTCCTGCGCGGCTTCAGAGGCGTCGGCGAGCAGCAGCACGCCCTTTTTCTCGAACTGCCACGCGACCGAGCCGCTCGTGCCCAAGGAACCGCCCCGCTTGTTAAAGACGGCGCGGATATCGGCCACGGTGCGGTTCACGTTGTCGGTGAGGGCTTCGATAAAGATGGCGGTTCCGCCGGGGCCGTAGCCCTCGTAGGTGACCTCCTTGTACTCGGCGGCTCCCTCCGCCGCGCCGACCGCCCGCTTGATGGCGTTTTCAATGTTGTCGGCGGGCACCGTGTCGGCTTTGGCGGCGGCGATGGCATTTTTCAGGCTAAGGTTGGCGGCTGGGTCTCCGCTGCCACCCGACCGTACCGCCGCCTGAATGGCGCGGATGTGCTTGGAGTACAGCGCGCTGCGTTTCTTGTCATTGGCACCCTTTTTGCGCTTAATCTGCGCCCATTTGCTATGTCCGGCCACGTTCTATCTCCTTCAGGAAAGACGCGCTCACCCGCTGGGGACGGGGACGCGCAGCAAGGGGCATTCTACTGCGGGCGCGGGGCGGCCCGCCGCCCTGGGGTCACACCCGCAGGTCTTCTTCTTCGGTCAGGAAATCCACCGCTCCTGACCCAATCTCATAAAAGGCCCCAATCACCCGCACCTGGCCGCTTGCCTCGGCCTCCCGAATCACGGCTTGCTCGCGCAGCGCGGCCACCTGGTGGCGGACGTTGTTCAGCACGGCTTCGCGCATCCGGGCCTTTTTGTCGCGGATGGGGGGGAGGTCCCACACGCTGGGTTGGATGCGGGCAATCAGGCGGCGCAGGTGCTCCGGCTCCTGGGCGAGGTCGGCTTCGGGCAGCAGCGCCGCCGCCACCGCCCCGCACCCCTCGTGCCCCATCACGACGATGAGCCGCACGTCCAGGTGCCGCAGGGCATACTCCAGCGACCCCAGTTCGGAGTCTCCCGCCACATTGCCCGCCACCCGCGTCACAAAGAGGTCGCCGAGACCCTGGTCAAAGACAATCTCGACCGGGACTCGGCTGTCACTGCACGCGAGCACCGCCGCAAAGGGCGTCTGCCCCATGATTTGGGCGCGGCGCTGGTTGGCGCCAGCCTCCGGGCGGGTGGCCTGACCCGAAAAGAAGCGGGCGTTGCCGTCTTTGAGGGCCGCAATCGCGTCGTCCGGGGTGGCCATGCGGCCCTGACGCAGCGCCGCGATTTCTTTCATGCTGGCCCCGCGCCGCACCGCGTCCAGGATGCGCCGTTCGAGGTCGGACGCAGGGGCTGGGGCGGAGGGGGAAGCGGGGTCCGGCCTGTTCACCCGGTCATCCTAGACCCAGGGCAGCCCCAGGGGGGCGGGCTTACTGGCCCTGGCCCGCCGTGTAGCCCGCTTGACTGTCAAAGGTGTAGAGGTGCTCAGTCTTCACGAAATCAAGGCCCTCTTCCGCGACCCGCGTCAGCAGGGCCAAGACGTCCGCATGGGTGGGCACCCCCTCGCCGCGCCACAGGAAGCGGCAGCGCCAGTGGTCCGAGCGGTTCGTCTCCGGCAGGCCCTGCGGCCAGACCTTCACGCCGCGGTTGGAAATCATATCGAGCCGCCAGTTCTCGCCCTCCGCCCGCTGCAAGCGCTCTCCCAGAACATCGGGCTGACGGTCCGCGTC
This sequence comes from Deinococcus murrayi DSM 11303, assembly GCF_000482805.1. Lineage (GTDB taxonomy): Bacteria > Deinococcota > Deinococci > Deinococcales > Deinococcaceae > Deinococcus > Deinococcus murrayi. The sequence continues at coordinate 18,980 of NZ_AXWT01000029.1, forward strand.
CGTCCACTCCAGGAAGACGTCGGTGCCGACGAGGACCTTTTCGGCGCGGGGGCGGTCACTGAGCTGCACCTGAATCCGCGAGGCGGCTTCCCCCTGCACGGCGGGCAGGCGCTCTGGAAGCTGCCCCAGGCGCGCGATGACAGCGTCGGCAAAGGCCTGGGTGCCCACCCGGCGGGTGGTGTGCTCGCCCGCGATGTCCCCGGTGTGGATGCCGTCTTCCAGGGTCCGCAGCCAGGCATTCTGGACCCGCGCCGCCACGTCGCCCTGGCCGATGTGCGTGAGCATGAGCGCCGCCGCGTTCAGCAGCCCGCTGGGGTTGGCCTTGTCCTGTCCGGCGATGTCGGGGGCCGAGCCGTGCACGGCCTCGAAGAGGGCAACCGTCTCCCCGATGTTGGCGCTGCCGCCCAGCCCCACCGACCCGGCCACTTCCGAAGCGATGTCCGAGAGGATGTCGCCATACAGGTTGAGGGTCACAATCACGTCGAAGTTCTCTGGCCGCGCTCCCAGCCGCGCCGCCCCGATGTCGATAATCAGGTGGTCGGTGGCCAGCTCCGGGTATTCCCGCGCTACCTCGTCAAAGACCCGGTGAAACAGCCCGTCGGTGAGCTTCATGATGTTGTCCTTGCTCATCGCGGTGACCTTGCGCCGCCCGTGGGCGCGGGCGTACTCGAAGGCGTAGCGAATCACCCGCTCGCAACCCTGGCGGGTGACCAGCTTGAGGCACTGGTAGACCTCGTCGGTTTGGCGGTGCTCGATGCCCGCGTAGAGGTCTTCTTCGTTCTCGCGGACTATCACCAGGTCCATCTGCGGGTGGTGGGTGGCGACAAAGGGAGCGTAGGCCCGCGCCGGGCGCACGTTGGCATACAGGCCGAGCGCCTTACGCAAGGTCACGTTCACGCTCTTGTAGCCGCCCCCCTGCGGGGTGGTGATGGGGCCTTTGAGCAGGACTCCGGTGCGGCGCAGTTCCTCCCAGGCGTCCGGGGCGACGCCCGACGACACGCCGCGCAGGTAGACTTCCTGC
>NZ_AXWT01000029.1:25000-32500 GCF_000482805.1 Deinococcus murrayi DSM 11303
TAGTTCTTGAGTTCGCCCGTCATCTCCACGCCGGAAGCGTACTCGCGGGTGTCGTGTGCCCCTGCGCTGGAGCGGCCCAAGCCCCCCATCAGGTCACGCAGGCTCTTGTAGCCCAGGAAATCAATGCTCTTGTCGGTGAGCTGGAACTTGGCCTCGCCGCTCTGGCCCTGCCCACCCTGCCCCGGTTCCTCGTCGAACTCCTTGCGGATAAAGCCGTCTTGCTGGAGCTTGTCCATCAGGCGCTCAATCTGCTGGCCTAGCGGCGTCTCGCGCACGTCATCGGCTTGCAGAGCCTCTAAGAGCTGCTCTTCGGGAATCATGCCCCGCTCGGCGAGCGCCTCCAAAATCGCGTCAAAGAGGTCGTCCATGCTGGGCCGGGCGTTGGGGTCGGGGTCATAGGGGTCGTTCATGCCCTGCCCCAGCAGCGCTTCTTGAATCATTTGCATCAGCTCACTGGACTCAAGCTGGTCGAGTTCGCCCTCGAACTTGCTGTACCGCGTGATACGCGCCATACCGGTGACCTCCGTGGCCCCCAGGATGGCGCGCCTGCCCGCAGCGGTTTGTAACGGGAGCGCCCCCACCCGAACCCTCATTTATGAACATTGGATGAGTAAATCAAAAACTGCTGTAAGAGTTGTGTCAGGGGGTCAACCCTACGGTGGGGGCGTTTCGAGCGTAGAGCTGCGCGGTGTACTTCGGGCACCTGCCGCGCGGGGAGCGAGTGGTGCGACCGGCGAAACGGACCCCTCAGGGGGGTTACGCCGGACCTTTGTGCTGGCGTCCCCTCCGACCAAGGAGAGAGCCGCTGCCATGAACCGCCTGACCCTCCCCCTTCTGCTCGCGCTGCCCGGCCTGGCCCTGGCCCAGAGCACCTCGCCCCTGGTCCTGAACCTGACCCAGTCGCTGATTCAGACCGTTCAGGTGGACGGTCAGGCGACCGAGAGGCGCACCCCGGACTACACCCGCGTGCGCCCCGGCGACCTGCTCGCGCAGACCGTCACCGCCCGCAACGTCAGCGCCCGCCCGCTCGCAAATGTCGCGGTGCGGCTGCCCGTGCCTAGGGGCATGGTCTACGTGGCCCCCGACGGCAGCGTCCCCGAAGGCGTCCGCACGGAGTATTCCATCGACGGCGGCCAGACCTTCGCTCCCGCCCCCCTGAAGAGAAAGGTCACCGTGACTGAGAACGGCAAGGCCGTGACCAAAGAGGTCGAGGTGAGGCCGAGCGAGTACAACGCCGTCCGCTGGACCATCGCCAGTCTGCCCGCCGGAGCCGAAAAGACCCTCGGCTTCCGGGTGCAGGTGAAGTGACCCCTTCCCCCCACGCCGCTCAGGGCGCACAGCCCTCAGCAAAAGGAGCACCCATGAACGGACCCACCAAGATTCTGGCCCTGATGACGGCGCTCGCCCTTGGCAACGCCGCCGCGCAGACCACCCCCACCCCCAACACCACCAGCACGGCGGCGGGCACGCCCATCACCAACGTGGCGACGGCCACCTTCACTGACCCCGCCACCGGGAACGCGGCGGCCCCGGTCAGCTCCAACACCGTCACGACGACCGTGCTGCCGCTGCCGGGCTTCGACATCGTGTACTTCGACGGCACCCCCGACGGCAACACCCTGACGACCACCCCCAAGGTCGTGAACAACGCGACCCCCGGCCAGGTCGTGCGGACCGATTACGCCGCCGTCAACAACGGCAACACGCCCCTTACGGTGGTGCTGCGGCCCAACACTTCCGGCAGCGCGAGCGGCCTGACGGTGCGCTACCTCGATGTCAGCGGGGTGGAGCTGCCCAAAAACAGCGACGGCAACTACATCATCACCCTGCCCGCCGGCTCCACGGGCGTGGTGCGCTTTACCCAGGAACTCACGGTGCCGAGCAGCGCCCCCGCCAACACGACCTACGGCGCGTCGCCCGAAGGCTTCGTAACGGGCACGGGCACGGGTACGGGGCAAAACGGCATCCCCAGCGGCAGCACCCTCTACGAGAACCAGACGGTGCAGGGTGGCGCGGTCGTCGCCTCGCCCGCCCAGGCCGCCGACCTTCAGTACGTGCGGGTGACGACCTTTAACCCCTCCCTGCAGAATGGCCCCAACGCCGCCAACCCCACCAACCCGGTTAGCGCGGACGGCACCACCCCCGCGACCCCGCCCGCCCTGGGCACGGTCAATGTGCCCACCGTGCCCGGCGGCACCGCCAACCAGCCCAACCCCACCCAGCCCGCGACCGGGTACCCGTCGACCCCCAGCAACCCGGCGGACCCCTCCGGCGCGGCGGGAACGCCCATCGTGCCCGACGTGCAGGGCAACCGTCAGGTGGCCTACCCCAGGGCGGACGCGGACAACCCCTCCACGGCTCCGGCAGTCGGTCAGACGAACGACCTCGCGGGCGCCGCCGACACCATCATCTTCACCAACCAGCTCAGGAACAGCGGTCAGGCCGACGACCGGGTGCAACTCTACCCGGCGGGTCCGGACGGCAGGATTCTGGCGGGCACCACCTTTGACCCGGCGACCGGGGTCTTCACCCTCGCCGACGGCACCCGCATTCGCTTCCTGGGCGTGACGACCGGGCAGCCCATCGCGGTGGGCAGCGGCGCGAGCTACCCCACGGTGACCGTCCCGGCGGGCAGCACGGTGATTTACCGCACCGAAGTGACCCTGCCCGACCCCAGCGATGCGGCCCTGCTCAACCCGGTTTCGCTCAAGATTGGCGCGGACTCGCTGAACGACGCCGATATCGTGGCGGACGCCACCACCGTGAACGACATCCTCCAGGGGGCCGCCCAGTTTGGGGACCACACGAACGGGGTGCTGGGGGCCACGCCCGCGCCCGCGCCCCAGCAGGTCGTCATGCCCAGCGGCAACACGACCACCAACACCGACACAAGCAACGCCACCGACAACGTGGCTGTCTTCCCGATGGACGTCGCCAACATGGGCGCGTACAACGACAGCTACACCCTCTCGGCGACCGCTCCGGGGCTGCCCGCCGGGGCCACGATCACCTACGTCGACAGCAGCGGGGCGGTGCTCCCGCAAAATGGCGCGGGCAACTTCGTCACCCCGGTGATTGCCGCTGGGCAGGAACTCAAGGTCTTCGCGGTGGTCACGGTACCGACCGGCACGGCGGCGGGCACCTACACCCTCAGCCAGCGGGCGGTGGGCAACTACAGCACCATCGTCATGACTGACCTGAACAACACCATCAAGGTGGGCGCGGTGGGCGCCGTCGCCGTCGCCAAGTTCACCCAGAGCAGCGGCACGGCGGCGGGCGCGACCCCCCAAAACGGCATCAACAACCCCGCGAACTACACCGCCAACAACACGACCGCCCTGCCCGGCGCGAACATCGTCTACCAGATTATCGGCAAGAACAACTACAACGCGCCCGTGGCGAACTTCGCCCTGAACGACACAGTGCCCGCCAACACGACCTTCCAGTCGGCCACCCTGACGATTGGCGGCGTGGCCCCCAGCAAGGTGATTTACAAGATTGGCAACGGCACCTGGTCGGCGACCGCCCCCGCGGCGGGTCTCGCAGCGGGCACGGCCATCGCGGTGGCTGCTGACGCCGACAACGACGGCACTCCCGACGCCCTCCCCGCAGGCGCGACGGCAGAGCTGACCTTCACCGTCCGTGTGAACTGAGTTCCTCCCCGGCGCACCCCGCTCCTCCCGGTGGGGTGCGCCCGCTTCCCCAACACCAGACTTCTTTTTTGCTCTGTCCGCGCCCCAAGCGCTCCCCACTTCCAGCCACCTTCCCCCCAGGAGTTGACCCCCGTGACCCATTCCCCCCTCAACCTGCTGCTCCCCGGCCTGCTGGCGGGGGCGTTCGCGGTGGGTGCCCAGGCCCAGACCGTCCCGGCCCCGCCCGCCCAGACCCCTGCCGGAACCGCCATCACCAACCAGGCGACCGCCACCTTCGACCCCGTGACCCCCGGCGGCGAGACGAGCGCCGAGTCCAACGTCGTCCGGACGGTCGTGCAGGCGGTGTGCGCGGTGAGCGTGACGCCGGACGGGACGGTGCAGGCCCCTGGCCAAAGTGCGAGCGTGCTGCCCGGCGAGGGGGCGACCTTCCGGTATACGGTCGTCAACGGCGGCAACGCCCGCTTCGCCTTTCCCCTGAGCGCTCGTACCGAAGCGGAGAGCGCCCACACCCCGGCCCTGCGGGTCATTCTCGACACCAACGGCAACGGGGTGGCCGACCCCGGTGAGGGGAGCGCGGACGCCCTGACGCTGGAGGCGGGCGCGAGCGCCAACGTGCTGCTCGTCGTGGAGACGGGGGAGGGGGCGCGGGGGGATGCCTTCGTCAACCTGGTGGCGAGTTGCGGGGGGGCAGAGCCAGACGCGAACAACGTCAGCCGCGTGCGCGTCGGCCCGCCGCCTGCGCTGGCGGTGGAGAAGAGCTTCTCGCCCGCGCGGGTGCGCCCCGGCGACGAGACCACCGTCACTGTGCGGACCCGCAACGCGGGGGAGGGCGATAGCCGCGAGGTCATCCTCACCGACCCCCTCGGCGAACAGCTCGCGCAGGGGCTGGTGTTCGTGCCCGGCAGCGCACGGGCAAACGCCGGAGTCCTGGAGTACACCGCCGACGGGGTGAGCTGGAGCACGGGCGAACCCGCACAGGTGCGCGGGGTGCGGGTCCGGGCCGCGAGCCTCGCGGCGGGGGCCGACCTCACCCTGACCTTCCGGATGCGGGCGACCGAGGCCGCCGAGAACCGCACCATCCCCAACGTCGCCACCGCCGTCACGGGCCGCCAGCAGGCGTCGGGCCGCGCCGAGGCGGACGTGCGCTTCCTGCCGGGGGTCGCCATCGGCCCCGTCGGGCAGCCCGAAGCCCCGGAAGGCACCCCCGCCGACACGCAAACTCGGCCCTTCGCGGTCGTGGGGCAGGCGGTCTGCTTTGAGCACACCCTGAAAAACACCGGGGACGTGCGCGACCTCTTTACCGTCACCGTGACCTACCCGCAGGGCGCGGCGACCGCCCGCCTGACCGGGGCGGACGGGCAGCCCCTCGTGCAGCCCCTGCCGCTGGAGCCGGGGGCCACCGCGCTCGTGCGGGTGTGTTACGACGCGGCGCAGGCGGGCGGGCTGGAGGCGCTGCTCACCGCGACCGGGGCGCAGGGCACCCGCAACGCCACCCGCGACGTGGTGCAGGCGGTGGAGGCGGGACTTCCCGAACTGCTCAAGACCGTCTCGCCCCCCCCGGAGCGCACGGTCGCCCAGGGCGAGGAGCTGACCTACACCCTGCGGGTCCGCAACCCCTACGCCCGCCCCCTGACCGAGGTCACTGTGAGCGACCCCCTGCCCGCGCACGTGGACTTCGTGGAGGCGTCGGCGGGCGGTACCGTGGCGGGCGAACTGGGCCGTCAGACCGTGACCTGGACGGTGGGCACCCTCGCCCCCGGCGAGACGCGCTCCTTCACCGTGCGGGCGCGGGTGAGCACGCGGGCGGTGGACGGCGAGGCGCTGAAGAACGTCTTCAACCTCGTCTCGACCGAGCTGCCCACGCCGCTGCCCAGCAATGAGGTGCAAAGCCCGGTCTGGAGCGCCGCCCTACGGGTCAGCAAGGCCGTGAGCAATGCCCAGGCCGCCCCCGGCGACCGCCTGACCTACACCCTGCGCATCCAGAACCTCTCCGCGACGACCGCCATCGTGAACGCGGTGGTCACCGACACCCCGGCGCGTGGCCTGAACTACCTCCCCGGCACGAGCCGCCTGGGGGGGCAGCCCCTCGCCGACCCCACGGTCACGAACGGGGTGCTGCGCTGGAACATCGGCACGATTCCGGCGGGCGGCACCCTGGAGCTGACCTACCAGACCCGCGTGGGCGCGGACGCGACCGGAGAACTCGTCAACCGGGTGGAAGTCGTTGGGGACGGGGCCGGAGGACAAGCCCGCGCCATCGCCAGCAACGTGGCGACCGCCGTGACCCGGCTGAAGCTGGGGGCCTTCGCGCCCGTCGCGGACCTGCTGGGTACCGTCTACGTGGACCGCAACCGCAACGGGGTCTATGACGCGGGCCTGGATATCCCCGTCGAGCGGGCGCGGGTCATCCTCGCGGGGGGCCGCCTGGCCTTGACCGACGCGGCGGGCCGCTACCACTTCGCAGGGGTGCCGCTGGGCACCCACGCGCTGCGCCTGGACCCCAACTCGGTGCCCTACCTCCCGCTGAGCGTTCCCGCAGACGGCGGCCTGCCCGGCACCCGCACCGTGCACGTGCGCGGCCTGACCGGGGTGGACTTCCCGCTCGCGCCGCTGGGGGCGGACGTGGCGGCGCTGCGGCGCACGTCCCTCACCGTGGGCGGGTTGCGGGTGGACAAGACCCTCGCCGCGATTCCCGGCGGTTACCGGGTCACCCTGCGGTTGGTGTCGGCCTCGGCGCTCGCGGGGTTTGAGCTGCAAGACCCCCTCCCGGCGGGGGCCACCCTGAAAGAAGGCCGTCACACCCTGTCGGGCACCCTGGAGGCCGGAGAAACCGTCCTCACCTATGACTTCGCATTTGCGGGCGAGCCGGGCGCGGCCCTGACCGACCCCCTCGTTCGCTGGAGGAACTGACCGTGCCTGCCCCCCTGCCCCGAACCCTCGCCCTGCTGACGGCCCTGCTGCTCGTCGGCCCGGCGTCCGCCCAGGCGGCGGGCGAGTCCGGGCCAACCCCGCCCCCCGTGGGGGCCGCGCCAGAGCAGCGCACGAGCACCGTTCTTCTCCCCTTTGACGTCCCCCCGCAAGCCCGCGAGCTGGTGCTCGCGCATCTGCCGCCCGCTGGGGCCGAGTACCTCCCCGGCAGCAGCCGCCTGGACGGGCGGCCCGTTCCCGACCCCCGCCGGGGGGCAAGCGGCACCCTGTACTGGGTGCTCCCGGCCCAGGAGCGCGGCGTCCTGAGCTACGAGCTGACCCACGCGGCCCCGCTGGGAGCGCTGGCGGCTCCGGCCCTGCAAGTGCGGCTCTCCGGCGACCGTCAGGAGGTCCTGATGGGCCGCCTGGATGCGGCGGACCTCGCGGGAGCCGCGCCCCTCGCGCCGCAGGGGGAAATCTTCGCTGAGAACGCCGGGGCCATCAAGCTCCCCCTCGCGGGCAGCGTGATTCGCCTGCGCGACCGCATCAGCGTGACGGTGGAAGCCCCGCTGGGCGAGCGCCCGGTCCTGACCGTGAACGGCACCCCGGTCGGCGAGGACCGCATCGGCACCGACGTGCAAGACGGCGGGCGCGGCGTGCAGCGCCTCACCTATGTGGGCGTGCCCCTGCGCCCCGGACCCAACCTCTTGCGCTTCGGCGCGGAGGAAATCACGGTGTCCCTCGCTGGGCCGACCGCCCAGGTCGAGGTGACCCCCATCAGCCTCGTCGCCGACGGCAGCACCCCCCTGCGGCTGCGCGTGCGGACGCTCGACGCCTTCGGCATCCCCTCCGGCCAGTCCACCCTGACCGTGCGCCCCAACCTGGAACCCCGCCTCCCCGACGCGGCCCCCAGCGAGGCGGGTTACCAGGTCCGCCTGGA
>NZ_AXWT01000029.1:37500-42500 GCF_000482805.1 Deinococcus murrayi DSM 11303
CAGCGCCGCCCCCTGCCCTGGGCGCTGTGGCTGGCGCTGCCGCTCGCGGTGGGGGGGTTGGCGCTGCTCTCCTGGGAGGGGGGAGCCTTCGTCGTGGGCGACCTGTGGGCGCTCGCCTGTGCCGTCACCTACGCGGGCTTCATCATCGCGCTGGAACGCACCGCGAGCCAGCATGAGGCGCTGCGCTTTACCCTCGCGCAACTGCTCGCCGTGACCGCCCTCGCCTGGGCGTGGGCGCTGCTCGCCGAGCCGGGGCAGCTCTGGCCGCCCGCCGGGGCGTGGGGGCCGCTGCTCTATCTCGGTGTGGCCGCGACCGCCGTCACCACCCTCCTCCAAACCGTCGGTCAGCGCCGGGTCAGCGCCGCCGAGGCCAGCCTGATTTACGCGCTGGAGCCGGTGGCCGCCGCGCTCTTTAGCTTCCTGCTGATCGGGGAGCGCATCGGGCTGCGCGGGGCACTTGGAGGGCTGCTCGTTGTGGTCGCCACCCTGCTGGGGCAGCGGGCGGGCGAGGCGCACCCGGAGACGCCGACCCCACAGGCTGAACCCTCTTCGCCGTGACCCAGTGGCCCCGCTTAGCGGCGGTCGGGGACGAGCAGGGTGCGCAGGGGCGGAGACGCGCTCCAGACCCCCATCAGGCCCTCGCGCAGCAGCGAGCGGCGGACCGCCGTGTACAGCGGGGCGGGCAGGTCGGTCGCGGGGTAGACCCCGGTGCGCCCCTGAATGCCCACCCGCACGCCCAGCGGAAAGCCCAGCGTGAGCACCGCGACCAGGGTGCCCCCCAGCAGCAGGCCCCCGATGGCCCCGGCTCCCGCGTGCCAGCGGGGGGGCGGCCCCACCTGCGTCAGGACGAGCCGCTGCACGCCCAGGCTCAGGGCCAGCCCCAGCCCCAGCGCGAGGAGGAGGCCCAGCGTCCAGGAACCGGCTTGTTGGCCGCCCCAGTTGGCGAGCCAGCAGGCGAGCACGCCGCCCGCGCCCCAGGCCAACCCCGCCAGCCCGCGCCGAGCACCCAGCGCCGTCAGCACGGCCCATACGGTCACGAGCAGGGCGTCAAACCAGGTAATCACGCCCGGCAGTCTAGCGGGCCGGGGGGGAGATGGTGGGCGCGGCTGCCGTCCCGCCGGGGAAGGGGTCTACACTGGGGGCCATGATTCGTGTCCTCCTCGTCGATGACCATGCGCTGTTCCGCCAGGGGCTGCGCAGCCTGCTCGAAAGCGAGGGGATGCGCGTCATCGGCGAAGCCGCCAATGGCCGCGAAGCCATTCGCTACGCCGCCGACACGCACCCCGACGTCATCCTGATGGATATCCAGATGCCTGACCTCGACGGCGTCAAGGCCACCCAGAGCATCCTCGAAATCGACCCCAAAGCCAAGGTCATCATGATTACCATGTACCGCCAGGACCGTTACGTCTTCGAGGCGGTCAAGGCCGGAGCACGCGGCTACGTCCTCAAGGACGCCGACGCCGCCACCCTGATTGACGCCATTCGCCGGGTGGCGGCGGGCGAGGCGCTCCTGGACGCGGACATGGCTCAGAATGTTCTCGACGACTTCCGCGACAAGCGTGAGGAGCTGCCCACCGAGAAGCATGCCGACCTCAACGAGCGCGAGACGATGATTCTCAAGTTGCTCGCGCAGGGGTTTTCTAACCAAGATATCGCCTTGCGGCTCGACATCTCGGAAAAAACGGTCCGCAACCGTCTCTCCGAAATCTTTACCAAGCTGCAACTGAATAACCGCACCCAGGCGGCCCTCTATGCCATTCGCGAGGGCATCGCCAACCTGGAGTAGGGGCGCGGTGACAGAGGTGCCAGTTGCGCGGGTGCCCTGGAGATTCAGCGCTCCAGCGGAAGAGTGTGAGAGCGGCGGCGTCTGGGAGAGGGGTCAACAGGTCGTGACGCCCTGGCCCCCCAGGCGACGGAGGCAAACCGGGTGACTCGTTCGCGCCCTCGCCCCCACCGCACTTCCCCCGTCACCTTCCGTGCTGGCTGTTCCCGCGAGTGGACTCTGGCGTCCGCCGAAGCCGACCTCGCTTACACCGAGTTGGCCTTTTCCGAATGCCCGTCTTGCCCCCACCGCGTCGAGCCAGAGGGCGCGCCGCCCTTTTGCACCCTGCGTCCAGTGAGCGCGGGGCATCCCTTTGCGGCCCTGGCCGAATGGCGGCTTCCCGAATGATTCCGCCTGACCTCTGGTTGGCGGACCTGCGTTCCCGTGGGTACGGGGGTGAGGTGGGCTTGCTCGTGACCGACCTCGCGGGCACCGAGCTGTTCGCCCTGAACGCTGACCGCTCCTTTCCCGCTGCAAGCACCATCAAAGTGCCCCTACTCGTGCAGGCGCTGGAAGAAGCCCAGGCGGGGCGGCTCGACCTCGGCGCACGGGTCTGCTTGCAGGCAGAAGACCGAGTGCCCGGCTCCGGCGTCCTGCACGAGCTGGACCCCGGTTTGGCCCTGAGTTGGCGCGACGTCCTCACGCTGATGGTGGTCGTGAGCGACAACACAGCGACCAACCTGCTGCTGGATCGCCTGGGTCTGGGGGCGGTCAATGCCTGGCTGCTAGAGCGGGGTCTGAGTGGCACGCGCTGGGTCGGCCCGCTGCAACAGCCCCCCGAACGGCAAAACGCGGCCCAGCGCCGGGGCGAGCGCAACCGCACCACCCCCCGCGACCAGGTGCGGCTCCTGGGGCAACTGGCCCGCGGCGAGCTGCTGGATGCCCCGCACACCGAGCTGGCCCTGTCCATCCTCGCCCGTCAGCAGTTTCGGGACCTGCTGGGGCGGCACGTGCCGCGGGACGCGGTGGGCGTGCCGCTCTACCGGGTGGCGAGCAAAAGCGGCGAGCTGCGCGGCATCCACCACGATGTAGGCCTGCTCCTGACCCCGCGCCCGCTGGTCGTGGCCCTGCTCTCCGAGGGCGGCACCGACCTCCGCGAACACCCCGACAACCGGGATGTGGGGGTCTTGGCGGCTGCACTTTGGCCCCTGCTCGCCGCTTTAAGCAACGCGCACGGACCTCATGCGGGGGACATTTAACCGCTCGGTCAGGGCTAAGCTATGGATTCCAAGAAGGGGCGTTTTTCGCCGTATGGCACGGCGGGAGGCGCAGGTCGTGCGTGCTATGCTGGCCGCCAGCCGACTGCCTTTAGACATGAAGGCGAGACCGGGGAGGCACCCTGAGGGGGACGCCCCTGGGGAGCGCGAGGAGAAGGAACGTGGAGAGAAACGACGCTGTCATGCCCTGGGTCGCCATCGTCAGTGCGGCCATCATGTGGATCATCCTGCTGTTCCTCTTTAATAAGGAGACAGCGCCCGAACCTGTCGTCGTCGACCCCGAAGTGGTCGCCACTATCAATCAGACGTGGCCGACCCTGGGGGCGCAGGTGTACACCTCGGCGGGATGCGTGGGATGCCACGGGGCCAACGGAGAGGGCGGGGCGGGTCCCGCGCTGGCGAACAACGAACGCATCACCAAAGACCCGGTGTATGTCCACACCATCATTGTCAAGGGCAAAGGCCAGATGCCCGCCTTCCCTCAGCTCAAGGAGGAAGAGGTCTACGCGGTCGCCAACTATGTCTTGAACTCGTGGGGCAACAGCATTCCCGAACCGCTGACGCCCGCGCAGGTCGCCGAGGGGCAAACCAAGATTGACCCTGCCGTCCTCAAGAACCGCAGCCGTTTTGTCCCGGAGGACATCAAGCTTCCGGAGATTTTCCTGGCGACGTTCGTGATGGTGCTGCTGACCTACGGTCTGATTGGGCTGTACAGCGTGTGGACCGAAGGCCAGGAGCTGCACCCTGGCATTCACAAGGTGCGCTCGACCCCGGTCGCAACGCTGGCGATGGTGGTCACCCTAGGCCTGAGCCTGCTGTTTAGCGTGCTGTTCGTGCGTCAGATGGCGATGGACTACGCGGGTTGGGCCGACCGAGTCATGCCCAACGTCGCGATGGAAGGCTTCTATGCCGCGATGATTCTGCTCACGCTGGCCGTGGCGGTTGGCCTCTACAAGAAGTTCTTTATGGATGGCGAGGTCCTCGTCGAGGACGCCAGCGGCGAGTTCCCCTGGTAAGCCGCCCTCATCTCTGCCCACAGGAGTAATCCCATGACCCGCTACAAGAGACAAGACCCCGAAATCACCCGCCGCAAGTTCATCAACGTGGCGATGGGCACCACCGCCGCGGTGGGCGGCGTGAGCCTGCTGAGCACGCTGGGCGCGGCCAATCCCGTCTTTCGCCTCACCGCCGACAAGATGCCGCCCCTGGAAGGCGACATCCTCGTGCATGCCGAAGCGAGCAAAGAGGGCCGCCCCATCACCATCGACGACCTGAGCACCCAGCTTGTGCGTGCCTGGCCGATGGGCAAGGATGAAAACGGGGCCGACGTCATCCGCAAGGGCGACCCCAACAACATCCTGGCGCTCTACCGCTTCCCGAAGGGGCAGCTCGTGGCTCCGACCAACCTCGAAGCCACGATTGACGGGGAAGTCGTGGCCTACAGCGACATCTGCACCCACGCGGGCTGCTCGGTCAGCGATAGCGATATCAACGCCGGGCAGATGCGCTGCCCCTGCCACTCCGGTGAGTATGACCCCAAGCGGGGGGCCGTCGTGACGGGTGGGCCGCCGCCCAAGCCCCTGGCGCAGCTCCCCATTCGCCGGGACGGTGACCGCCTGGTGGTCACGGGCTTCTTTCTGACGCCCCCCTACCCCTATCACAACAATGAGGCCGAGTGGAACAACCTCAAGCGGGAAGTGGAGGAGGCGCTTACATGAACCAGTGGCTCGACGAACGGCTGCACATCTCGCGCTTAAACGACAAGTTTTTGCGCAAGGCTTTTCCCGTCCATCACTCCTTTTTCTTGGGCGAGATTACCCTCTTCAGCCTGATTATTCTCATTCTGACAGGCATTCTGCTGGCACTGTCCTATGAACCCAGCAACAGCATGGTGGTCAACTCCTTTGACCCCGGCACCTCGGATGCCCCCAATCTGATTCCGGCGGCCTACCACTCCA
>NZ_AXWT01000030.1:0-17500 GCF_000482805.1 Deinococcus murrayi DSM 11303
CGAGCCGCTGTTGGCCGACGATCCGCAGGAGACGGGCGTTCTCCTTCTCCAGTCGACGAAGCCTGCGGGCTTCGTCGACTGTGGTGTCGCCGTACTTCTTCTTCCAGGCGTAGTAGGACGCGGTGCTGCATCCCAGGTCGCGGCACAGCTCCTCGATGGGTTTGTCGCCCTTTTTGGCGTTCTAGAGGAGATTGATGATCTGATCTTCGGAGAACTGACGGGTTTTCATAGAGGTCGCCTCACTTTCCAGCCTAGGGCTGGGGGCGAGCCTGAGTCTCTAGTCCTGACCGTCCAGTTTTCGGGGAGCAGACCACCGGGTTCTGGGGCATCTACCGCCGCATCATCCTTCCCCTGAGTGTCCCGGCCTTTGTGGTCGTCGTGATTTGGGAGTTCACCCAAATCTGGAACGAGTTTCTGTTTGCGGCCACCCTCACGAATACTTCCTCGCAACCCGTGACCTACGCCCTCTCGCAGCTCGCGGGCGGGCAGGCGGTGAGTTGGAATCTGCCGATGGCCGGGGCCATCCTCGCGGCGCTGCCCACCCTGCTGGTGTACGTGCTGCTGGGGCGCTACTTCGTGCGCGGGCTGCTGGCCGGAAGTGTGAAGGGGTAGGGGCACGGGCGTCGGCTTTGAAGTGCGGCAAATCCGGCAGCGCTTCCGGGCAGCAGCCTCTAGACTGCCCGGCGAGTCATGACGAGCGTTCCCGTTGTCTTCGTCGTTTCGCCCGCTCCTCAGCAGGCGGCGGAGCTGGCGGCGGCTTTGCCCGAAGCAGAGGTGGTGCATGTGCCGGGGGCCGAGGCCCTGCTGCGCGAGGCCCATGTGCGTCTCCCCGCCGCTGCCCTGCTGTATGACCGCACGCCGGGAGTGCCCCTCGCGGAGGTGCTGCCCCTGCTGCGCCAGCGGGCTGAACTCGCCGGGACCCACTGGTTGGCGGTGGGGCAGACCGGGCTGGGGGCGCTGCTCGCGGCGGGGGCCGACGCTCTGGCGAGTGACGCGACGCCCCCCGCCGCGCTCGCCCTGCAAGTCCGTGCCCTGCTGGCCCGCGCCGCCGCCTATGCCGAGGCTCAAGACCGCATTGCCCGGCTCCAGGGCCGCCTCGACGACTGGGAGCACGAGGAACGGGTGCGCGACCAGCTCGTGCATATGCTGGTGCACGACCTCAAAAATCCCATCACAGCGGTGCTGGGCCTGCTGGAGGTCGTCGGGGAGGATGCCCGGCTGCCCGACGACCTGCGCGAGCTGCTGAAGGTGGCCCGCGACGAGACGCAGCACCTGCTGCACCTCTCGGTCAACATGCTCGACGTGCGCAAGATGCAGGCGGGCAAGATGCGCCTGCGCCCGGAGCTGGTCTTTAGCCCGATGTTCGCGGACGTCATCGCGCAGGCCTGCGGCGACGTGGGCAGTGGCCTGCGCGACCGCCTGGTCGACGTGCAGGTCGTCCCCGGCCTGAGTCCCACCCGCGCCGACCCGGAAATCCTGCGCCGAGTGCTCGCCAACCTGGTCAGCAATGCCCTCAAACACACGGCGGCGGGGGGAGCCATCCGCATCCGCGTTTGGCAGGCCGAGGACCAGACCTTTCTCAGCGTGGCCGACGACGGCGAGGGCATCCCGGCAGAAGACCTCCCCAACCTCTTTGCCGCCTTTGAGCAGTCGCGCCTGACCTTGCATGGCCGCTTTGACACTGGGATGGGCCTGGCCTTTTGCAAGCTCGCCGTCGAGGAACACGGCGGGCGCATCTGGGTGGAGTCCGAGCGCGGTGTCGGGACCACCTTCACCCTGACCCTGCCCCTCGCGACCGACAACGACGATGAAGACGAGTTCGTCGAGCTGCTGAGCTGATGCCCCAGCGCAGAGCTGCCCGCTTGCTGCCCCTCTCCGTTGGGGCGGCGCTCCCCGGACCGCCCCCGACCGTGCGCGTGTGCACCACGCCCCGCTCGCTCTCGTGCTAGAACATGAGGCGTACCACAAGTCGGCTTAGGATTCGGTTCGTCCGCCCCACTCTCTTTTTTTCGGCCCTTTCGTGCGATTTTTCACGAGTTGGTTTGTGAAGAGGGCAGGGTCAGGGGCAGAAGGGAGACTCCCATCGAGTACGCGAATTTCGTCATCATGCTGGGGATTGCCCTGGGCATCGGCGTGCTGGCGGTCCTGGTCAGCGCCCTGCTGGGGCCGAAAAAGGCCAGCCGCGCCAAGCTGATGGCCTACGAGAGCGGCAACGACCCCGAACACGGCGGCGTGGGCACCGGCCAGCGCTTTCCGGTGCACTTTTACCTCGTCGCCATGCTCTTTATCGTCTTTGACATCGAGACGGCCTTTTTCTTTCCGCTGGCGGTGGCCTACCAGAAGCTGGTGCCCTTTGCCTTCTGGGAGGCGCTGACGTTCGTGGGGCTGCTGCTGGTGGGCTACTACTACATCCTGAAAAAGGGGGTGCTGGAGTGGACCTAACAAGAGCAGGTGCTCCTCCGTTGCCGAATCAAGAAAGGCGACTTGCAAAGCTGTGCAGCAGAGGGGCCGCCCCTGAGCCTGCGGCCCCCCACCTGCGCCTTCCCTCCCCGCCGAGGTGCCCACATGGCCCTGAAAGAACTCTTTGACCGCGACTGGCAGGAGCTGGAGTCCGAAGGCATTCTCTTTTCCAGCCTGGAAAAACTGGTGGCCTGGGGCCGCAGCAACAGCTTGTGGCCCGCGACCTTCGGGCTGGCGTGCTGCGCCATCGAGATGATGAGCAGCACCAACGGGCGCAACGACATGGCCCGCTTCGGCTCGGAGGTTTTCCGCGCTTCTCCCCGGCAGGCCGACGTGATGATTGTGGCCGGGCGGCTCTCCAAGAAGATGGCCCCGGTCATGCGCCGGGTGTACGACCAGATGCCCGACCCCAAGTGGGTGATTTCGATGGGGGCCTGCGCCTCGTCGGGGGGGATGTTCAACAACTACGCGATTGTCCAGAACGTCGACCATGTGGTGCCGGTGGACATCTACGTACCGGGCTGTCCGCCCCGGCCCGAAGCGCTGATTTACGCCGTGATGCAGCTTCAGAAAAAGGTACGCGGCGAAGCCTACGACGAGCGCGGCGAGCGGCTGCCGATGGTGGAGGCGTGGACCCGGTGAGCGCTCCCGACCGCACTCCGGCTCTGCGGCGAGCCGTGACCGAGGTTATCGCCAACTTCGGCCTCACGCCCGACGACAGCCTCGAACCCACCGTGGTGGTGCCCGCCCCACGCGTGCGCGACGCAGCGCGGGCGCTCGCCGAGCGCGGCTTCATGCTGATGGACGCGGTGGGCGTAGATTACCTGCGCTACCCCGACCCCCGCCCGGCCCGCTTTGCCGTGCTGTACAACCTCTACCACCCCTATGAGCACCTGCGCCTCTTCCTGCGGGTGTGGCTGGAAGACGGCCAGAGCGTCGACAGCCTCTATCCGGTGTGGCGGGCCGCCAACTACCTGGAACGTGAGGTGTACGACCTGCTGGGCATCGTCTTTGGCGGGCACCCCGACCTGCGCAAGATTCTGACCCCCGACGACCTGGAGGGCCACGCCCTGCGCAAGGATTTCCCGCTGGGCGAGACGCCCACCCTCTTTCGCGAGGGTCGCTTTCTCGACCCGGCCAGCTTCCGCGCCGGGCTGACCGGGGAAAGCCGGGGGCTGACCGGCTGGCGGGGCGAGCTGCGCCGGGGCCAGGGCGAGGACCGGGTGCCGCCCGTGATGCCGGAGGGACCGCAGTGAAGCCGCCAGCTCCCCGCCGCCCGTCGCCCGCGACCCGCCCGGAGGGTTTGCCATGACCGTAGAACCCCTGCGCCCCAGCCCCGCGACCGAGGCTCCGACAGAAGGGGCGTTGCTGCACACCGAAATCATGTCGCTGAACGTGGGGCCGCAGCACCCCTCCACGCACGGCGTCCTGCGCCTCGTGGTGGATATGGACGGCGAGCGGGTGGTGCGGGTCACGCCCCACATGGGCTACCTGCACACCGGCTTCGAGAAGACCTTTGAGCACCGCACCTACCAGCAGGGCGTGACCTACGCGCCGCGCACCGACTACCTGCATTCCTTCGGGCACGAGCTGGCCTACGTCCTGAGTGTGGAAAAGCTGCTGGGGGCCGAGGTCCCGGAGCGGGCCAAGGTGGTGCGGGTCATCCTGCACGAGCTGGGGCGCATCCACTCGCACCTCGTCTTCGTGGGGACAGGACTGCTCGACCTCGGTGCCCTGACGCCCTTTTTCTACGCCTTCCGGGAAAAGGAGTCGGTGCAAGACCTCTTTGAGGCCGTCTGCGGTTACCGCATGAATCAGGGCTACTTCCGGGTGGGCGGCCTCGCCCGCGACCTCCCGGAGGGCTGGCCGGGGGCGGTCGCCCGCTTCCTCGACCAGCTGGAGCGCGGGGTGGACGAATACACCACCCTCTTCGCGGCCAACCCCATCTTCATCGACCGGGCCAGGGGGGTCGGCGTGATTCCGGCGGGGGTCGCCCTCGACCTCGGCTTGACCGGGCCGAACCTGCGGGCGTCGGGGGTGCCCCTCGACCACCGCAAGGACAACCCCTACTCCGGCTATGAGGAATACGACTTCGAGGTCATCACCAGCCCCGACGGCGACAGCCTCGCCCGCTTCAACCTGCGGCTGTGGGAGCTGCGCCAGAGTGCCGCCATCATCCGGCAGGCGCTGGGGAAGCTGCGGCCCGGCCCGGTCAAGGACCCCAACCGCAAAATCAGCCTCCCGCCCCGGCACGAACTCGAAACCAGCATGGAAGCGGTCATCCACCACTTCAAGCTGGTCACCGAGGGCTTCCACCCCCCCCGGGGCGAGGTCTACGTGCCCACCGAGTCGGCGCGGGGCGAGGTCGGCTACTACATCGTCTCGGACGGCGGCTCGATGCCCTACCGGGTTAAGATTCGCGCCCCCAGCTTCGTGAACCTGCAAGCGCTGGAATACGCCTGTGTGGGGGCACAGTTCGCCGACCTCATCACGATTCTGGCGACGATTGACCCGGTGCTGGGGGACGTGGACCGATGAAGCGGCCAGCTTCTAGCTCCCAGCCGCCAGCTTCCTGGAGCTTCCGCTTTTGCTTGCTGGCCGCTGATTGCTGGCGGCTGGCGGCCCCCGACAAGGAGGCGCAGCCACTTTGACTTACTTCGCAGACAAACACCCCCTCCTCGCCGACATCTTCTCGCGCTACCCCGACAGCCCTCAGGGCCGCCGCTCGGCCTTGATGCCCCTCTTGCGCGAGGTGCAAAACGCGGAAGGCTTCGTCTCGGAAGCGCGGATGAGAGAGATTGCCGACCTGTGCGGCACCACCGCGACCGAGGTCCGCTCGGTGATGAGCTTTTACTCGACCTATCACACCCTCCCGACCGGGCGGTATCACCTTCAGGTCTGCTCGACGCTGATGTGTGCACTGGCGGGCAGCGATGAACTGTGGGACCACCTCGTGTCCGTCCTCGACGTGCAGCCGGGCGACGTGAGCGCGGACGGGCGCTTCAGCGTGCAGAAGGTCGAATGCCTGGGGTCGTGCGGGACCGCGCCCGTCGTGCAGCTCGGCGACGAGGGCTATTACGAGAACGTGACCCGGCAGAAGTGCGACCGCCTCATCGCGGCGCTGCGGCAGGACGCGCCGCCCCCCCCCGACAACCCCGTGCCCGTCACTGTGCGCGAGGACGGGCGGCAGATGACGGCGGCGGGCGAGCGCGTCGGCGCGAGCATCCACGACCGAAAACCGCTGCCCGCCGGAGGTGACCGATGACCGTCGCGGACCCCGCCCCCAAGCCCATCACCAGCGGCAAAGACCCCCGCTTTGCCCCCAGCCTGTACGCGCACGTCGGGCAGCCGGGAAGCTGGACGCTGGAGTATTACCGCAAGCACGGCGGCTACGAGGGCGTGCGCCGCGCCTTTGCGATAGGCCCCGACGCTGTCATCGACGAGGTGAAGAAGTCCGGCCTGCGCGGGCGCGGCGGCGCGGGCTTTGCCACGGGCCTGAAGTGGTCCTTCATGCCGCTGAACGACGGCAAACCGCACTACGTCATCTGCAACGCCGACGAGTCCGAACCCGGCTCCTTCAAGGACCGCTACCTGCTTTCGGAAGACCCCCACCAGCTCATCGAGGGAATGCTGATTGGCGGGTACGCGATGCGGGCCTCGGTGGGGTACATCTACATCCGGGGCGAGTATGTCCACGCCGCCGAGCGGCTGTGGGGGGCCATCGAGGAAGCGCGGGCAGCGGGGCTGCTGGGGAAGAATGTCCTGGGCAGCGGCTTCGACTTCCAGCTCTACGTGCACCGGGGGGCCGGGGCGTACATCTGCGGGGAGGAAACCGCGCTGATGAACTCGCTCGAAGGCCTGCGGGCCAACCCCCGCCTCAAGCCGCCCTTTCCCGCCGCCGCCGGGCTGTACGGCCTCCCCACGACCATCAACAACGTGGAGACCTTCTGCGCGGCGACCCAAATCCTGAAGTACGGGGCCGACTGGCACGCCTCCATGGGCACCGAGAAATCGAGGGGCATGAAGCTCTTCCAGATTTCCGGCCCGGTGGCGCGGCCCGGCGTGTACGAGCTGCCGCTGGGCACCCCCTTCCGCGAGCTGATTGACGACTGGGCCGGGGGGCCGCTGGAAGACATCAAGGCGATCATCCCCGGCGGGTCCTCCTGCCCGATGCTGCGCTGGGACGAGGCCACGCTGGACATGCCGATGGACTATGAGGCCATCGCCGCCGCCGGGTCCATGCTGGGCACGGGCGGGGTCACCCTCATCCCGCGCTCGGTTTGCATCGTGAACGCGACCTGGAACCTGGTGCGCTTCTACGCCCACGAGTCTTGCGGCAAGTGCACCCCCTGCCGCGAGGGCATCAGCGGCTGGATGGTCCGGATGTACGAAAAGCTCGTGCGCGGGCGCGGCGTGCCCGGCGACGTGGAGCTGATTCTGGACATGTCGGAGAACATCGGGGGCCGCTCCTTCTGTGCCCTCGCCGACGCCTGCCTGGGGCCGGTCCTGAGTTCCATCAAGCTCTTCCGCGAGGAATACGACGCGCTGGCGGAGACCGGGCAGCCCCTGTACCCGGCGCGGAGCCGGTGGAGGGAGTCGTGAGGCGTCGAGAAGTCGAGCAGGCCACAGGTCGAGATGAGCGACCCCTCGACCCGCCCCATAAGGAGCACCCATGAAAGTCACCATCGACGGCATCCCCGTCGACCTGCCCGCCGGAACGAGCGCCCTCGACGCCGTGTTTCACGCCGGGCGCGACGTGCCGTATTTCTGTGCCCACCCGTACCTCTCGCCGGTGGGGGCCTGCCGGATGTGCCTGGTGGAGGCCGGAACCCCCCGCAAGGGCAAGGACGGCGCGTTCGAACTCGACGAGGCGACCGGGCAACCCAAAATCTTTTGGATGCCCAAGCCGATGGCATCGTGCACCCTGCAAGCGACCGAGGGGATGCACATCCGCACGGCCAAGACCTCGGACGTGGTGGCCAAAGCGCAGGCGGGGATGATGGAGTTCACCCTCCTCAACCACCCCCTCGACTGCCCCACCTGCGACAAGGGCGGGGCGTGCGAGCTGCAAGACCGCGCCTTCGAGTACGGCTACGGCGCGAGCCGCTACGGCTTCGACCGCCGCCACGCCGACAAGCACTATGCCCTCTCGGATTTCATCATCCTCGACCAGGAACGCTGCATCCACTGCAAGCGCTGCGTGCGCTACTTCGAGGAGGTGCCGGGCCAGGAGGTCCTCGACTTCATCGAGCGCGGCGGGCACACCTTTATCGACACGGAAGAAGGCGGGCTGCCGGTCGGCTTTCAGGGCAACATCGCCGATATCTGCCCGGTGGGGGCGCTCCTCGACAACGTCGCCCGCTTCCGGGGCCGCAACTGGGAGTACGACCACACGCCGACGACCTGCACCCTCTGCCCGGTGGGCTGCTCGATTACCGTGGACGCCCGCAATGGCCGCCTGGAGCGGGTCGTGGCGGGCGAGCACCGCGACGTGAATGAGGTCTGGATTTGCGACGCGGGCCGCTTCGGGCACGTCTTCGCCACCGAAGAGCGCCTGACCGTGCCGCTGGTGCGCGTCGGCGGCGAGCTGCGCGAGGCGACCTGGGACCAGGCGATTGAAGCGATGCGCCAGGGCTTTTCCGGACACGGCAGCAACGTGGGCCTGTACCTCAGCGCCGACTCCACCCTGGAGGAGGGGGCCGCGCTCGTCGCCCTCGCCGAGGCGGTTGGCACTCCCTCCCGCGACCACTGGCCGCGCTACCCCCACACCCCCATGAGCACCGCCACCCTGACCGACGTGGCGACCGCCGACGCCCTGGTGGTGCTGGGGGCCGACCTGGGCGAGGAAGCCCCGGTCGTCGAGCTGCGGATTCTGGAGGCCCTGCGCGGCGGCCTGCTGCCCGCCGAGTTCGCGCACGGGACCGCCATCGCGGACCTGCGCCTCACCGAGCGGCCCGCCCGCACGCCGGAAAAGCTCGCCGTCATCGGGCGCGAGTCGCGGCTGTGGCGGCACGCGGGCCTCCGGGTCCCCGCGGAGGGGCCGGACCTCCTCGCCCGCCTCGCCCGCCCCGACACCCCCGACCTCCAGGCGGCGCTGCGGCTGCTGGAGGAGGCCGAAAAGCCGGTGCTGATTCTGGGCGCGGACGTCCTCAACGGGGCCGACACGGCCTTCTCGGCGGCGCTCAGCGGCCTCGCCGGGCGGGTCGGCGCGAAGGTGCTCGTCATTCCCGCCGGGCCGAACAGCCGAGGGCTGGGGGGCCTCAACCTGGTGCCCGGCGCGGGGGGCTTGCCGTATGGCCGGCTGGGCGAGGTGGGGGCGGCCTTCCTCTCGCGCCTCGACCCCGCCGCGCAGGGGCTGCCAGGCCGCGCCCGCGGCTTCACGGTCGTCCACGACACACACCTCACCGCGACCGCGCAGGGGGCCGATGTGGTCTTGCCCGCCGTCACGAACTATGAGAAGCGCGGCACCACCGTGAACCTCGAAGGCCGCTTGCTGCCCCTCGCCCAGGCCCCGCTGCGGGCGGGGGAGGGGGCCGACCTCATCCGGGCGCTTGTCGCGGTGGCGGAGGCGCTGGGGGTGCGCTCCCCGGTGCGCGGATTGCGCGGGGCGCAGGCTTGGCTGGAAGCCCGCTACGGGCTGCGGCTGGCCGAGCTGCCTGCCGGGGGGAGGCTTCAGCCGCCCCGGCCCCCGCAGGACGCCGCGACCGGGCTGGCGCATGCGCCGCAGCTCTGGAAGCCGCGCATGTTGCCCCGCCCAGAGCGCCGGGGCAGCGGTGTGCCGGGCCGCGAAGCTCGCGCCGAGCGCTGGGAGCTGCCGCTGGCTCCTGCCCCGCAACCGGGAGGAGATGACTGATGCCTGACTGGCTCGCCGCGCTACTCATCACCCTGCTCAAGGGCGTGCTCGTCGCCCTCGCGCTGCTGACCACCTTCGCCTACATGACCCTGATCGAGCGGCGGCTCCTTGCCCGGATGCAGATTCGCCTCGGTCCCAACCGGGTCGGGCCGCTGGGCCTCTTGCAGCCGCTCGCGGACGCCATCAAGAGCATCTTCAAGGAAGACCTGCGGGTCACGATGGCCGACAAGCTGGTCTATACCATGGCGCCCATCGTCGCCATCGGGATGGCGCTGACCGCCTTCGGGGGCATCCCGGCGGGACCTCCGGGTTCGCTGTTCGGGGAAAACCCCTGGGTCTACCAGCTCGACGCCGGAATCCTGGCGCTGCTGGCCATCACGTCGATGGGCGTCTACGGCATCTTTCTGGGGGGGTGGGCATCGGGGTCAAAGTATCCCCTGCTGGGGAGCCTTCGCAGCAGCGCCCAGATGATTTCCTATGAACTCGGCATGGGCCTGAGCATCCTGGGCCTGCTGATGCTGGTGGGCAGCACCGCCTTCGTGAACATCGTGGAGTGGCAGGCGCAAAACGGCTGGATGGTGCTCTTTCAGTCGCTGGGTTTCGCCCTCTTTCTGGTGTCGTCCTTTGCGGAGGTCAACCGCACCCCCTTTGACCTGCCGGAAGCCGAGCAAGAACTCGTCGCGGGGTACCTCACCGAGTATTCCGCCATCAAGTGGGCGCTCTTTCAGATGGCCGAGTACGTCAACATGATTACGGCCTCGGCGATCATGGCGACCCTCTTTTTCGGCGGGTACCGCGGGCCAGTCTTTTTAGAGGGGCTGGTTCCCGGTATCTCCTCGTGGCCGATTGTCTGGCTGGTCCTGAAAATCGCCTTTTTCCTCTTCCTCTTTATCTGGGTGCGCGGCACGCTGCCCCGCTTCCGCTACGACCAACTGATGCGCTTTGGCTGGAAGCTGCTGCTGCCGCTCGCGCTCGCCAACACCATGCTGACCGCCGCCTACCTCGCCTTTGCGCGGGGAGCGGGGCTGTGGCCGCTCGCGCTCCTCAGCCTGCTGGGGCTGCTCGCCCTCCTCGCCCTGAGTGACCGGGTGCGCGTGCTGTGGAACCAACCCACCGGACGCGGGGCCGCCGACGATTCCTTCCCGGCGCGGCCCCTGGGGGGGGACTGATGCGGGAGACTGGTGCAACAAGACTTTTCACTCGCTGTGGGGCCACCAGTTGCCAGCGGCCAGCTTCGAGCGTTCTGGAGCCAGAGCTGTGGCCTGCTGGCGGCTGGCGACTGGCGGCTGGCAGCCCCTCCAAAGGAGGCCACCATGAGCGTTCTTGACATCGCCAAGGGCATGGGCGTGACCCTGAGTAAGCTCTTTCAAAAGCCCGTCACCGTGAGTTACCCCGAAGAACGGGTGACCCTCCAGCCGCGCTTCCGGGGACGGCACGTGCTTACCCGGCACCCCGACACGGGCCTGGAGAAGTGCATCGGTTGTTCGCTGTGTGCGGCGGCTTGCCCGGCCTACGCGATTTACGTGGAAGCCGCCGAGAACGATCCCCTCAACCCCACCAGCCCCGGCGAGCGCTACGCGAAGGTCTACGAAATCAACATGCTGCGCTGCATCTTCTGCGGGCTGTGCGAGGAAGCCTGCCCGACGGGCGCGGTCGTGCTGGGCAACGAGTTCGAGTTGGCCGACTACCGTTATGGCGACCTGGTGTACGGCAAGGAAGACATGCTCGTGGGCGTCGACGGCTCGCTGCCGCAGCGTCGTGAGGCCGCCCGCACGGGGAGGCCCCTGCGCCGGGGCTTCCGGGTGGAGGGCGGCGCTAGACCCGAACTGGAAGGAGTGGAGTACCCATCATGAGGCGCGAGCGAAGGCAGCAAACAAGGCAGCAAGGACGGAGCAGCCAGCATGGCGCGGTGCGGGGTCGAGAGGTCGAGGGGCTGGGTCGTCGAGGGGCCAGGCCCTGCCTCCCCGCGCTTCCCGCCCTGGGGGGGCAGCGATGATCGCCTTTCTCCTCCTGGGAGCGCTCGCCCTCGTCGGGGCGGTGGTCACGGTCGCCGCCCGCAACGCCGTTCACGCGGCGCTGGGGCTGGTGGGCACCCTGCTGAGCGTGGCGGGGCTGTTTGCCAGCCTCAGCGCGTCCTTTTTGGCAGCGGTGCAGGTCATCGTGTACGCCGGGGCGATTTTGGTGCTCTTCCTCTTTGTCATCATGCTGCTCAACGCCCATCAGCCCGTGACGGGGCGCGACCCGGTGCCCTTCGTGCGCGAGCTGGCGGGAATCGGCGGGGTGATTCTGGCGGGGGCGCTGGCGGTCATCGCCTTTTCCTACCGGGACCCGCAGCCCCTCGCGCAGGGGACGGCAGCCCTGCGCGGCGGCACGGCGGGGGCGGTGGGCGAGACGCTGCTGACGCGCTTCTTGCTGCCCTTCGAGGCAGTGAGCGTGCTGCTGCTCGTCGCCATCGTGGGGGCGGTCGCGCTGGTGCGGCGGCCCGCACCGCAGCCCGACGGCGTGACCGACGCCGAGGGCGTGGCCCTGCCCGGCGAGCTGCCCGAACGCACGGCCCCCGAAGGCGGGGTGAGGGCCTGATGGACCCCGCGCCGACCACCTACTACGTGGCCCTGTCGGGGCTGCTCTTTGCGATCGGGATGATGGGCGTGCTCACGCGGCGCACGGCCATCATGATGTTCCTCTCGGTCGAGCTGATGCTCAATGCCGCCAACCTCGCGCTCGTGGCCTTTGCCCGGTCGTGGGGGGACCTCGCCGGGCAAACCGCCGTCTTCATCGTGATGACGCTCGCTGCCGCCGAGGTCGCCATCGGGCTGGCCATCATCGTCGCCATCTTCCGCCAGCGCGAGACGACCAACGTGGACGTCCTCGCGACCCTGAAAGGTTGAGTGCCCCGCCGTGCCCCTCTTCCTTCTTCCTCTGCTGCCGCTCGTCGGCTTTGCGCTGCTCATCCTCTTTCCCCGGCTCTTTCCCGGCAAGTCGGGCGGCTGGCTGGCATCGGGCACCGTACTGGCGAGCTTCGTCATCGCCGTGACGCGCTTCCTCGGTCAGGGCGACGAACCCGCCCGCGAGATTCTCTGGACCTGGCTGCCGGGCATGGCCCTGAATGCGAACCTATCGGTGGGCTTCTGGTACGACCAGCTCTCCGCCTTGATGGCGCTCATCATCACGGGGGTCGGCTTCCTGATTCACCTGTATTCGGTGAGCTACATGGGCCACGACCGCCAGTTCACCCGCTTTTTCGCCTTCCTGAACTTTTTCGTGGCGATGATGCTGGTGCTCGTCCTCGCCGACTCCTACCCCCTGATGTTCGTGGGCTGGGAGGGGGTGGGGGTTGCGTCCTACCTGCTGATTGGCTTTTGGTTCAGTGGGCGCAACTCCGAGGCCTCTGACCGGGACATCCGCGAGGCGAGCGACCGCGAGGGCGTGGCGAACTCCAACGCGGCCCGCAAGGCCTTCATCATGAACCGCATCGGGGACCTCGGCTTCATGCTGGGGATGTTCCTGCTCTACCGGCTGTACGGCACGCTGGTCATCCCCGAACTGGCCGAGCGGGTGGACGGGGCGCAGGTCGCCGCCGCCGGGGTCGAACTCGCCTGCCTCTTCCTGCTCGTCGGCGCGGTGGGCAAGTCCGGCCAGCTTCCGCTCACGACCTGGCTGCCGGACGCAATGGCGGGGCCGACGCCCGTTTCCGCCCTCATCCATGCTGCCACGATGGTGACGGCGGGTGTATACCTGATTGCCCGCAGCCACTTCCTGTACGACCTCGCGCCGGGGGCCTCGACCTGGGTCGCCTGGGTGGGTGCCCTCACCGCGCTGTACGGGGCGCTGTCGGCCCTCAACCAGCACGACATCAAGAAAATCCTGGCGTATTCCACCGTCTCGCAGCTCGGCTACATGTTCCTGGCGGTGGGGGTGGGCGCGTACTCAGCGGGCGTGTTCCACCTGCTGACCCACGCTTTTTTCAAAGCGCTGCTGTTCCTGTCGGCGGGGGCGGTCATCCACGCCCTACACGAGGAGCAGGACGTGCGGCGCATGGGCGGGCTGCGGCGGTTCATGCCCTTTACCCACCTCACGGCCCTGATGGGCGTGCTGGCGATTGCCGGGATTCCAGTCTGGAGCGGCTTTTTCTCCAAGGATGCGATTTTGGCCGCCGCCTTTGCTGCCAGCCCGCTCCTGTACGTGGTGGGGCTGGGCGTGGCCTTTCTCACCGCGTATTACATGGGCCGCTGGTACTTCCTGGTGTGGCGCGGCGAGTACCGGGGGAGCGTGGCGCACCCGCATGAGGCCGACGGCCTGATGAAGGTGCCGCTGGGCATCCTCGCGGCGCTCGCCACCCTCGCCGGATTCCTGAACGTGCCGACCTTTCTGGGGGGCGGGCACGCCTTTGACGATTACCTGGGCCGGGCGATTCCGGTGCACGGCCACGAGATTCCCATCTCGACCGAGTGGCTCTTGACCCTCCTCGCGGTGGCTGCCGGGGTGGGCGGGCTGCTGTGGGCTGCCGCCGAGCACCGCCGCCGTGCCTTGGCCACCGGGCCGCTGGGCGCGGCGAGCGCGAACGCGCTGTACCTCGACCGGGTGTATGACGGCCTGGTCGCGGCCCCCAGCCGGGCGCTGGCCGCTGGGCTGGATGTGGTCGACCGGGGCCTAGACGGGGCGCTGTCGGGGGTGGCCCGCAACAGCGCGGCCCCCGGCGGGCTGTTCTCGCGCTGGCAGAGCGGCTTTGTGCGGACCTACGCGGTGTCCATGCTGCTGGGTACGGCCCTGTTGTTGGGCTACTGGGCGCTGCGGACGATTGGAGGCGGGGCGTGACCGGGCCTGTGGCGCGTGGCGGGTGGCGTGTGGAGGGGGGCCGCCGTGCGCGGTCCGCCCTCGCCCGACCCCTCGACCCCTCGACTCCCCGCCTCCCCGGAGGGCAGCCGTGATTCACCTGATGATTTTTCTGCCCCTGTTGGGCGCCCTCCTGCTGCTCGTCACGCCGCGCGCCTGGCGTGAGGAGGTCGCCGGCTTCGTCGCCGCGCTCACGCTGGGCCTGGGCCTATGGCTGTGGCGCGACGGGGGAGCTGCCCTCTATAGCGCTCCCTGGGTTCCGGCGCTGGGCGCGACCTACTCGGTGGAACTCGCGGGGCCGAGTCTCGCCCTCGCGCTGGTCACCGCGCTGATGACGCTGGTCGCGGTGATTTATGCCGCTCGCCGCATCGAGAATCCCGGCCCCCTGCTCGCGCTCGTGTTGGCAATGGAGTCGGCGCTGCTGGGGATTTTTGCGGCCCGTGACCTCGTGCTGTTTTACGTGTTCTTTGAAGCGGCGCTGCTGCCTTCCCTCCTGATGCTGGCCATCTACGGCGGGCCGGGGCGGATGCGGGCGCTCGTCAAGTTCGCGGCGTACACGCTGCTGGGGAGCCTCTTGATGCTGCTCTCCATCATCGGGGTGCGGTATTACGGCGGCAGCCCGACGTTCGCACTGGCCGACCTGGTGCGCTTTCCGGTGGAGGGCGCGGCGCAAACCTGGCTGTACCTGGGCTTCCTCGCGGCGATGGCGGTCAAGCTGCCGCTGTGGCCGCTGCACGCCTGGCTCCCCGACTTTCACGAGCAAAACCACGCCAGCGGCATCCCCGACCTGATGGGCACCCTGTACAAGGTGGGGGGCTACGGCCTGTTCGCCTTTGCACTGCCCCTCTTCCCGGACGCCTCGCTCGAACTGCGCCCGGTGCTGATGGCGCTCGCGGCGTGGACCGCCCTGTACGGGGCCTGGATTGCCTTTCGCCAGACGAACTGGAAGCGGCTGCTCGCCTACGCGGGGCTGTCGCACATGGGCATCGTCGGGCTGGGCATCTTCAGCCTGAACGAGACGGCCACCGTGGGGGCGCTGTACCTGCTCGCCTTCCAAAACGTGTACACCGGGGCACTCTTTCTGGGCGTGGGGATGCTGCAAGAGCGCATTGGCAGCGTGGACACCCGCGTGGGCGGCGTGATGACCCAGGCGGGTGCCCTGAGCGGCCTCACGATGGGGCTGTGGTTTGCCTCCATCGCCGTGCCGGGGCTGGCGGGCTTTATCGGCGAGTTCAGCGTGCTCTTGGGGGCCTATCAGGTCTCGCCCTGGCTGGCCTTCCTCGCGGGCCTTTCCACCATCGCCGCCGCCGCCTACGCGCTGACCGCCTTCCAGACAACCTTCTGGGAGGCCCGGCCTTGGGGGGCGGTGCGGGTGGCCGACCTGCGCCAAACCGAGTGGCTGGTGCTGGGCCTCCCGCTGGCCGTCGCCATCCTCTTCGGGGTGTACTCGGCACCGGCCCTCAACCTGATTCAACCCGCCGTGCGCGGGGTGCTCTCTGCCCTGGGAGGAACCTGAATGCTGACCCCTCCGGACGTCGCCCTTGCGCCGCTGCTGCCCATCCTGCTCGTGCTGGCGGGGGCCGTGTCCAGCACGGTGCTGGGCTTTCACCTGCCCCGGCGCACGCTGACGGCCATCAACCTCGTGCTGTTGCTGCTGAGTGCCGCCGCGATGGCCCTGCTGTGGAGCGGCCCCGGCGAGCTGCCCGCAACCGCGTTTGGCGGCAGCCTGCGGGCCGACAATGCCGCCGTCCTGCTGGGTCTGACCATCGTGGCGGGCAGCATGATGGCCCTGCTCGTGAGCCTGGATACCGCCTACCGCGCCCGCCTGAGCTTTCCAGAGTTCGACGCGATGCTGATGTACGCGGTAACGGGCACCCTGCTGATCGCTTTTTCTGGCGACCTGATTGTGATGCTGATTGGGCTGGAGGTTATGAGCCTGGCGAGCTACGTCCTCGCTACCCTGCAAGACTCGCGCCGCGCCGAGGAATCCGGCCTGAAGTACTTCCTGCTGGGGTCGGTGGGCAGCGCCGTCCTGATTTACGGTCTCGCGCTGGTGTACGGGGCGACGGGCAGCCTGAGCTATGGCGGCATCGCGGCGGCTACGGCGGGGCTGACGCCCGGCAACCTGGGCCTCCTCGTGGGCGGGGCGCTGCTCTTGCTCGCGGGCTTCGGGTTCAAGGTGGCGCTCGCGCCCTTTCACCAGTGGACCCCGGACGTGTACTCCGGAGCACCGACCACGGTGAGCCTCTTTCTGAGCACGGTCGTCAAGGTCGCGGCCTTTGCGGGGATGCTGCGGGTCTTCGGCGGGGCGCTGCAAAACGCGCCCTTCTGGGCCTCGGCGCTGCAACTCCTGATTGCAGCGACCCTGATTGTCGGCAACGCGGCCTCGCTCTTCCAGACCAACTTCAAGCGGATGCTGGCGTACTCGGCGGTCGCACACACGGGCTTTCTGGCGATGGCGCTGCTGGGCACGCCGGGGCTGGGTGGGGCGGCGCTGGGGTACTACCTCCTCGTGTACACCCTGATGACGGGAGCGGCGCTGGCGATTG
The DNA here is from genome assembly GCF_000482805.1 of Deinococcus murrayi DSM 11303. Taxonomy (GTDB): domain Bacteria; phylum Deinococcota; class Deinococci; order Deinococcales; family Deinococcaceae; genus Deinococcus; species Deinococcus murrayi. The sequence goes on from NZ_AXWT01000030.1 coordinate 16,696, forward strand.
TGGCGGCGCTGCAACGGACCGAAGCGGGCATGAACATCAGCGACCTGCGCGGGCTGTACCACCGTCACCCCGGCTACGCGGTCGCCCTTGCGGCCTGCCTCGCCAGCCTCGCGGGGCTGCCGCCCTTTGCGGGCTTTTTTGGGAAGTACCTCGCGTTCCAGGCCGCCTTCCAGAATGGGTACGTCTGGCTGAGCATTCTCGCGGTGCTGGCAAGCGTGGCCGCGCTGGTGTACTACCTGCGCCCGGCCATGCTGCTGTTCATGCCCGACCGCACCCCCGCCCGTGAGTACCCCCACGGCCAACGCCCGGCGACCAACCTGACGGTCGCGCTGGGTGTGGCCGCCATCACCGTGCTGGGGCTGCTGCCCAACCTGTGGTATGGCTGGCTGGCGGACCCGGCGATTTGGGAGCTGCTGGCGGGGCGGTAGGGGAGAGCGGTCAGCTTTCAGCCATCAGCAAGGGAGGAGCGGGGGCCTAAGCCTCCGCTTCTTTTTCTTTGGAGGTGGTTGCGGCTGATGGGGATTAGAGCTGACTTTCCTCTCGCGCCACCACGGTGTCATACAGCCCGTAGTGCGTCAGCCCCTGGTGGCTTTCCAGCCCTGTGTAACTCAGCGAGGCGTCCTCGTAGCGGCGGAAGGCGAACACGGCGGCGTTCATCTGCTCGGTGTTAAAGACCCGCAGCCGCACCAGCAGGTGAAAATCCTGCACGCTCAGGCCCGTCACGGTCTGGAACAGCTCCGGCTCCAGTTTGGTGATGACGTCTTGCAGGGTGTTCTCGCGGAAGTCGGTCAGGTACATAAACGCC
>NZ_AXWT01000030.1:25000-35808 GCF_000482805.1 Deinococcus murrayi DSM 11303
TCGGCGCGGCCCTGAAGCTGCTCGGCCTTGACGAGGGGGGAAGGGCCAGAAGCCGCGTCCGCCGCCCCACTCAGCAGCGCTGCGCACAGGGCCGTCCTCAGGGGCGAACTCAGGCGGGAGGCCGCAAGGAGACTCACCCGGCCAGTCTAGCGGGTTGCCCCCGCCGAGCACGCGGCAATCCACCACCGAGGGCCGCGCCCTCTCCCTCCCTATACTGCCCGGCGTGCTCGTCGCCTTGCAGGATGCCACCAAGGAATACGGTCCCCTCACCGTGCTGTCGGGGGTCAGCTTTGCCGTGCAGCCCGGCGACCGGGTGGGGCTGGTGGGCCGCAACGGGGCGGGCAAAAGCACCCTGCTGCGGCTGCTGACAGGCGAAGTCTGGCCCGACAGCGGCGAGGTGCGCCGGGCACCGGGGGTGCGGGTCCGCGCTCTGGCGCAAGACCCCACCTTTCCGCCGGGCGCGACCGTGGACAGCGTGCTGGAAGCCGCCTTTCAAGACCTCGACGCCCTGGAGGCCGAGTTGGAGCGGGCGGCAGGGGCAATGAGCAGCGGCACCCCTGAAAGCGTCCTACACCACGAGGCCGTCTTGGAGCACTACGTGCGCCGGGGCGGCCCCCTGCGCCGCAGCCGCAAGGAGGCGGTCACGCTGGCGTTCGGCTTTCGGGGCCGTGAACACGACCCGGTCGCCGGGCTGTCGGGCGGCGAGCGCACCCGCCTAGGTCTCGCCGCGCTGCTCGTCGAGAATCCCGACGTGCTGCTCCTCGACGAGCCGACGAACCACCTCGACATCGTGATGGTGGAGTGGCTGGAGGGCTTTCTCTCGCGCTCCCCCGGCGCGGTGCTCGTCATCAGCCACGACCGCGCCTTTCTCGACGCGGTGACGAACGAGACGGCTTACCTGCGCGGAGGCCGCCTGAGCGTGTACCGGGGCGGCTACACCACCTTCCGCGAAACGCTGGAAGCCGAGCTGGAGCAGCAAGCAGCGCAGCACACGCAGGACGCCAAGGCGATAGCGTCCCTCCAGGCGAGCGCCGACCGCATGAAGGTCTGGGGCCTGGGCATGAGCAAGCTCGCCCGCCGCGCGAGGGCGATGCAGGCCCGCGTCGACCGGATGCAGGCCCGCGCCGCTTCGGCTCCTCCCCCCGAAGAGCGCACCACCCGCATCACCTTTCATGCTCCGGAAAGCGGCGACGTGGTGCTCGACGCCCGGCACCTCACCCGCCGGGTGGGGGGGCGCACCCTGTTCGCGGACGTGAACGTTCAGCTGCGGCGGGGCGACCGGGTGGCGATTATCGGGCGCAACGGGGCGGGCAAAACGACCTTGCTGCGGACCCTGCTGGGCCTGGACCCCTCCGATGACCCGCGGGGGCGGGTGCTGACGGGTGCCCGCGTGAGCACGGGCTACTACGACCAGGCCCTGCGTGGGGTCGACCCAGAGCAGACCCTCTACGAGGTGGCCCGCGAGTACGTGCAGAAGGACTTTGAGGCCCACAATCTGCTGGGCACCTTCCTCTTTCCCTATGACCAGCACGACAAGCCCGCTCGCATCCTTTCGGGCGGCGAGCGGGCGCGGCTGGCCCTCCTGAGGCTGGCGCAGGAGGACCACAACCTCCTCGTGCTGGACGAGCCGACCAATCACCTCGACATGGAGATGGTGGAAGCGCTGGAAGACGCCCTGACGGCCTACTCCGGCACCCTCCTCATGGTGAGCCATGACCGCGCCTTTATCGAGGGGCTGGCTGACCGCATCTGGCTGCTGGAGGACGGGCACTTCTACGAGTACCCCGGCTGGGCCGACTACCGCGAGCGGCACCGCCCCGCCGCCGTGGAGGAGGCCAAGCCCACGCCGAAACCCGCCCCCGCCCCCGCGCCGAGGGGCAAGGGCCTGTGGCACCTCAAGCGTGAGGTCGAGGCCCTCGAAGCCGAGATTGCCCGGCTGGAGGCCGAACTGGGAGCAGCCCAGGCCGCCCTTGCCGCCGCCCCCCCCGACGCCGACTTTGCCGCCCTGGGCCGGGCCGCCCACGACCTCGAAGTGCAGTTGGACGCGAAGATGACCGCCTGGAGCGAAAAACAGGCCGAGGTCGAAGCGCGGGGGGGCTAGGCGAAGCCCGGCGCGTCCGCCCCGGCCAGCAGCGCCCGGACCTCTTCGTCGGTCGTCTGGGTAAAGTCGCCGTAGAACTGCCCGACCGCCATGAAATCGGGCGGAGTAAGGAGGCAAACGAGTTCGTCGGCCAGGGCAGCCAGGGCGCGGGCGGTGCCAGGCGGGGCGACGGGCACCGCCACGACGATGCGAGCGGGGCCAAGGGCACGCAGGGCCTCCAGACCGGCCCGCATCGTCGCCCCGGTCGCTACGCCGTCGTCGACCACCACGGCGGTGCGCCCGGCGAGGGGGACGGGGGGGCGGCCTCCCCGGTAGAGCTGCTCGCGCCGAGCGAGTTCGGCGCGTTCGCGGGCTTCGGCGGCGGCCAGGGCGTTCGGCGAGACCCCCGCACGGCGCAGTAGGTCCTCGTTGAGCACCCGCACACCCCCCGACGCGACCGCGCCCATCGCCACCTCCTCGTAGCCCGGCAGTCCCAGCTTGCGGACCACAAAGACGTCAAGCGGTGCCCCCAGCGCCCGCGCCACCTCCGCCCCCACCGGCACGCCCCCCCGCGGCAGGGCGAGCACCGTGCTGTTTGGCCAAAGGCCACGTTCGCGCAGCCGGGCGGCGAGCTGCTCGCCCGCGTCGCGGCGATGCTGGAAGGGAGGGGAGGGCATATCCGGGCCTCGCCCCGATTGTGGCGCAAGGGGGCTGGCCCGCGCCACCCCGGTCGGTGGGGTGCGGCGCTCTAGAGCTTCAGGTCTCCCTTCTCGGTCACGTTCAGGCCCTGCGCCACGTCGCGGGCAGCGCTTTGGCGTTCGCGGTCGAGGTAAGTTTGCGCCTGCGCGACCTCGCGCCCCAGCGCCCCGATGGTGTCACGGAAGCGGTCGAGGGCCTGGGTGCGGTAGGTGCTGATGGCGTCGAGCGCCCCGTATACCTCGCGAAAGGCCTGCTGGAGAACCTGCGGGTCGACGGTCGCGCTGCCCGCTTGCCGCTGAATCTCGGTGGACTGTTGCCGCAGGAGGCTGGCGGTGGAGCCAATCATCTTGCCCGTGGTGGTGTTGAGGGCGGTGACCTGCCCCAGCACGGCCTGTTGGGTGCCCAGCGCCTGCGCCACCATGATGGCGGTCCTGAGCGCCGAAACGGTCGTGGTGGTGGCCCGGTCCACCCCCTTGATGAGTTCGAGGTTGTTGCGCCGCACCAGGTCGAGGGCGAGGTAGCCCTGGATGCTGACCGCGAGTTGGGTAAGGAGGTCGGTGACCCGCTGGCGCACCGCGAACAGCAGTTCTTCGCGGACCACGCGGGCCTTTTCGGGGTCGGTCTGCTCCAGCGTCTGGAGGCGGGCGGTGAGGGCCTCGTCGACCGCTTGCCCCACGTGGGCATATTGCCGCAGCTTTTGCATCGTCTCCCAGAGGTGGACCTTTTCGGTCTCGATACTGGCGTTGTCGCGGCGCAGCTCGTCTTGCGAGCGGTAGAGGCTCTCCAAAATGGCGTTGAGGTGGCTCTGGGCGCTTTGGTAGCGGTCGAGGGCATTCACGGCCTTGCGGCCCCCCGGCAGCCGCCGCAAAAAGCCCCGCGCACTGGGAGTGCGGGTGGGGTCGAGGTCCTCGACCGTGCGGCGCAGGTCGGTGAGGCCCCGCAGGATGTCGCTGCCCTCCGCGAGCGCCCCCGCTTGGGTGGTCCGCAGGGGCCGCTCCAGCATCCGGCTGGAGACCTGCGCCGCCGCCCGCTGCTCCGGCACGCCGAGGCCGTGCACCGCGTCGAGCTTGCGCTTGAAGTCGGGGCTGTGGGTTCCGGCGTGCAGCACGTCTTCCACAAAAGCCCGCGCCATCGCGTCGAGCCGGGTGCGGTCCTCGGCCGAGAGGGGCACCATCTCCGGGGCATCTCCGGCTCCCACCGGAGTGACCGCTTCGGGAACGTGCAGCAGGGCGTCGGGCGGGGTCAGGGGGCCAGGCTTGTCGGCACTCATGAAGTTCAGTACGCCGCCGGGGGGGCGGGGGTTGCATCGGGCAAAAGATTGAGCCGCCAGCTTCCCGCGCCAACAAAAGCCCCACCCGTGGGGGTGGGGTGGGACTGGGGGGGGAAGCGGGGTCAGCGGGGCTGGAGCTGGACCGGACGGCCCGCCGCATCGACGAGCTGCACGCGGGTGAAGGTGCCCGCGACGCGCACCATGGTCCAGGGGCTGGTGAGGGCCTGGGTCACGATGCTGTCTGGACCCGGTGCCCGCAGCTCGACTGTGAGGGTGAGGGTGCCGCCCTGCACGCTGGCCCCGGTCACCCGGACCCCGTAGCCCCCGGTGGGCCGCTGCCCCAGGAAGATGGCGACGGCCGTTTCTCCGGCTCTCAGGGTGGGCGCGGCGGGCGCGCCCGTCTGGTTGCCGTAGGCGACCCGGTAAAGGGCATTCAGGGCCGTCTGGGTGGTGGCGACCTGCACGCCGGGCGTGCTCACGGCGGCGTTGGTGCCGCTGGCGAGTTCGGTCACGGCCACGCGCCCAGCGGCTGCGGGCGTGCTGGGGGCCGGGGCCGGGGTCGCGGGGACGGCGGGGTCCATCGGCGTCTCGGTCACGGTGCCCACCCCGCCCCCCGCGTTGGGGGCAAAGGTCACCAGGCCCGTGGGCAGCCCCGCTTGGGTCAGCCGCTGCAGCACGGCGACCCGTTGCACGGCGGTGCCCACCGTCACCCGCAGGCGGCCCTGGCTCTGGTCGAGTTCCAGCGCGCTCAGGCCGGGCAGGCCCTCCAGGGCCGCCTGCGCCGCCCGCAGTTGCTCGGCGGTGTAGCCCGACGGGTAGGCCGGGGAGGTCGTGCGGGGCACCGCGGTGGCCGGGGCTGGGGCACTCAGCGGCGTGGCAGGAATAGAGGTCACGCTCTGGGCGACGGCGAGGGTGCCCGCGCCCAGGGCCAGGGTCAGGAGGAACGTCCGGGTCATGGCCCCAGACTCGCCTCTGGGTGCTGACGGTGCATGAGCGCCCGTATACTCGCGTTCATGATTGGACCGGTCAGCTCAGCAGCGCCGCTCGACGCGCGGGAGGTCGAGCACCTCGCCCGCCTCGCGCGGCTGGACCTCACCCCGCAGGAGCAAGACAACCTGCGCGGCGACCTGGGCCGTATCCTGGGCTACTTCGAGCAGCTCCGGGGCGTGGACACTGCCGAAGCGGAAGAGATGCAGCGCCCCGTTTCCCTCATCAACGTTCTGCGCGAGGACGTGCCCGGCGAGGTTCTTGCCCCGGAGGTCGTCGCGGCCCTCGCTCCAGAGCGGGAGGGCGGCTTTATCCGCGTTCCGCGCACCGTAGAGCAAGACTGATGGCGGGGGGCTGTCTCTCGCCTGTTTTCCCCACTCCTGCACGTTTCTGGAGGCTTTGATGCTCGACCTCAAGTTTATCCGTGAGAACCCCGAAGCGGTCCGCCGCGCCATTCAGGTCAAAGGGGTGGCCCTCGACCTCGACGAACTGCTGCAGCTCGACCGCGAGGTTGTGGCCCTGCGCCAGCGCGTCGAAGCCCTTCAGACCGAGCGCAACGCGAACGCCAAGCTTGTGCCGAGGGCGGCCCCCGACGAGCGGCCCGCCCTCATCCAGAAGGGCAAGGACCTCGGCAAGGAACTGGGGGCCTTGGAACCCGAACTGCGTGCCGCCGAAGAGCGCCTGCGCGGGCTGCTGCTGCGGGTGCCCAACCTCCCGCATCCGTCGGTTCCGGTGGGCCAAGACGACTCCGAGAACGTCGAGTTGCGCCGCGAGGGGCAGCTCCCGCAGTTCGCCTTTGCGCCCCTCGACCACGTCGAACTCTTGGAGCGCCAGGGCTGGAGCGACCCAGAGCGGGTAGCGCGGGTGTCGGGGAGCCGTTCGTACCTCCTGCGGGGCGACGCGGTCCTCCTGGAGATGGCCGTCTTGATGTTCGCGATGGATTTCCTGCGCGGGCGCGGCCTGGAGCCGCTGAGCACCACGGCCCTGGTGCGGCCCGAAACGCTCGTGGGGTCCGGTCATTTCCCCGGCGGCGAAGACCAGGTGTACAAGGTCGAGGGTGACGACCTCATGCTTGCCGGAACCGCTGAGGTGCCCATCAACAGCCTGTACGCTGGAGAACAGCTCAGCCACGAGCAGCTTCCGCTGGCCTTTGCGGGCCTGAGCGCTGCCTTTCGCTCGGAGGCGGGGTCGGCAGGGCGCGACGTGCGCGGGCTGATTCGGGTCCACGAGTTCCGCAAGGTCGAGCAGTACGTCCTGTGCGAGGCGAGCGAGGAAGAGGGCCTGAAGTGGTTTGACCGCCTCCTGGACAACGCTGAGGCCCTCTTGCGGGCGCTGGAGCTGCCCTACCGGGTGGTCCAAAACTGCACGGGCGACATGGGCGCGGGCAAGGTGCTGATGTACGACCTTGAAACCTGGGTACCCAGCGAGGAGAAGTACCGCGAAACGCACTCCTGCTCGTACCTCGGCGACTGGCAGGCCCGCCGCACCGGGCTGCGCTACCGCGACGAACACGGCAAGCTGGTCTATGCCCACACCCTGAACAACACCGGGATTGCCACCCCGCGCATCCTGGTGCCCCTGCTCGAAAACCACCAGCAGGCTGACGGCACCATTCGCGTTCCGGCGGCTCTGCGGCCCTACCTTGGCGGGCGCGAGGTGCTGGGGGTGCCCGTGCGGGAAGTGGCGGCGGTGTAGCGGTGTCCATGAAGGGGAGGCCCCCACCCGTTACCCTGGGCCGCATGGACCTTCCGCGTGATTTGCCTGGGATGCGGGAGTGGGGACGGCGGGGCGGGGTGGCCCGCCGCCTCACGCTGCTTTTCCTCGCGCCGCTCTTGGGGGCCGCGCTGAGTAGCTGCGCCCGCAAAGCCGACACCTTCAAGCCTCGCATCGTCGTGACCAGCCCGGACGGCGGCGGGGTGGGGCGAGCACGGGAGTTCACCATCCGTGGCTACGCCCTCGATGACCAGGGGGTGACCCGCATCACGGTGGATGGCAAGTCCATCCCCATCCAGCCGGGCAGCCGCAAAATCGCCAACTTCGCCTTCCAGACCCAGGTGCCGGGAAAGGGCGCAACCTACCTCATTGGTGCCATGGACGCGGCGGGCAACAAGAGCGTGCTGGAGGTGCCCATCCGGGTAGACGGCCAGCCCCCCGTGTTGAAGGCAACCCGCACCGAGCGCAGCGGCAACCTGATTCGGGTGACGGGCGTCGCGACCGACGACAACGGGGTCACCGAGATCCTCGTCGATGGCAAGCGCCTCAACATCACCGCGGGCACGCGGGTGGATTTCTACGCCGAAACCACGGGCATCTACGCTGACCTGGAGGCGGTGGACAGCGCGGGCAACCGCACCCGCCTGCGTGCTCAGCCGTAGGCGTGGCCCGGCCTTCCCCCGCCCAAGAGGTGCCGCCGCCCCCGCACCTGCCCGAACTCCTGCGGCGGCTGCGTGACACCTACCTCCCCACCCTGACCGTGCCCCGCGTCAGCCCGGAGCCGCTCGATGACCTCATCGAGACCATTCTGGCGCAGCAGAACACCGCCCCCATCGCCAGGCGGCAGTTCGCGGCTCTGCGGGCGGCCTATTCAGTCTGGGAAGCGGCCCTGGCCGACGGCCCCGATGGGATAGAAGCCACCCTGCGCGGGGCGGGGGGCGGCTTGACGCGGGTCAAGGCCGAGCACATCTGGGACCTGCTGCGCCGGCTCGAAGAGGAGCGGGGGCACCTCAGCTTGCGTGACCTGCGCTCGCTGCCGGATGCGGAGGTGCGGGCGCTTCTCGAAGCGCTGCCCGGCGTGGGCATGAAGACCGCCTCGCTGCTGCTGCTCTTTGACCTGGCCCGGCCCGCCATCCCAGTAGACACCCACATCGGGCGGGTAGCGGCGTGGCTCGACCTCGTGCCCGCCCACTGGAACCTCCAGAAATATAGAACGCTGGTTTGACGAGGTGCTGCCGCGGGAATGGGCGGTTCGCTACGCCGCCCACGTCTCCACCATCCGCCACGGTCGTGACACCTGCCTGGCCCGCTGCCCCCGCTGCGAGGCCTGCGTGCTGCGGGGCCTCTGTCCCTCGGCGGGGCTGTTCCTGGGGGGTGACACGGATTCTGGCGGAATGAGCCGCAGGCGGAAGCTCTCCTCGTCGGGTGGCGAGGACCCGTCGCTTCGCTCAGGGGGAGGGGCGGTCTCCCTGGCCCTGGAGTGAAGAAAACAGCGAGGAGGCGGCAAGCCCGTCAGCCGCCTCCTCCTCACTGTGCCCGTTCCGCTTACGCCTTGTCGGGATGCCGCGCCGAATCGTGCAGCTCGACGGGCTGGCCCCGCCGCGCCCGCAGGTTGAGCAGCTCAACCATGATGGCGAAGCCCATCGCAAAGTAGGTGTACCCCTTGGGAATCTTGAAGCCGAAGCCGTCGGCAATGAGGTTCACGCCGATGAGGAGCAAAAAGGCCAGCGCCAGCATCTTGACGGTGGGGTGCGATTGCACAAACTCGCCGATGGGCCGAGCGGCCACAAGCATAATCATGACCGTCAGCACAACCGCGCTCACCATCACGCCGAGGTCGTCGGCCATCCCGACCGCCGTAATCACCGAGTCGAGGCTAAAGACGATGTCCAGCAGCATGATTTGCCCGATAATCGCGGCAAAGCCTGCTGCGGCCACCCGCACCCCCGCGCCCGATTCGTGGCTGCCGGGGCCTTCAAGTTGTTCATGCATTTCCTTGACGGCCTTGTACAGCAAAAAGAGGCCCCCAAAAATCAGGATGAGGTCACGCCCCGAAAAGCCCCGCCCGAACACCGAGAAGAGGTCATTTTGCAGGCTATAAATCCAGGCAATAGAGAACAGCAAGCCCAGCCGCATCAGCATGGCTGCGAGCAAGCCGATGGTCCGGGCGCGTTGGCGCTGGTCGGGCGGCAGCTTGCCCGCCAGGATGCTGATGAAGATGACGTTATCGATGCCGAGAACAATCTCCAGCAGCAGCAGGGTGCCAAAAGCAAGCCAGGCTTCTGGCTGAGTAATCCAGCCAAACAGGGTTTCTAACACGGAGGCTCCAAAAAAGAGGGAGGGCAGGCGTCAGCGGGGCCGACGTCTCCCCAAAAGGCCGCCGGAGCGGCAAACGGGGCTGAGGGACGGAAGCACGCGGCCTGACCATGCCGCGCTCATGGCCATGCTCCGGGAGAAGTTGTGCACGAATCTTAAGTAAAAGATGAAGAATCTTTATTTTTCTGGGTTCGCGGGTGGGGTGCCCGGCCCGGCGGCCCCGTCGAGGTAGATGGTGAGCAGGCCGCGGGCGGTGCCCACCGGGTCGCTGGGGGGTGCTCCCGTCACCAGGGGGTACAGGAGCGCGAGCAGGGCGCGGGTCAGCACCGGGGGGGGCAGGTCGTCTCGCAGTTCGCCCCGTGCGGCGGCGGCCTCAATCAGCTTGCCCAGGCCCCCCATCCACACCCGGCGGTAATCGTTTTCAAAAGCGGCGCGGCGCTCTGGCGAGACGTGGCGCAACTCGCTCGCCAGTTGCAGGCCGACGCGCTGTTCGGGAGCACTCGCCAGCAGGTCACTCACCAGCGTTTCGAGCTGTGCCCGCACCCCCACCTGTGCCTGGGCGTGCGCGACCAGCCGCGCCAAGCCCGCCAGGGTGCCCTCCAGCATCGCCAAAAAGAGGGCCTCCTTATCGGCATAGTGGTGGTAGAGCGCCGGTTTGGTCACGCCGACTGCCGCCGCTACCTCACGCATGGAAACCCCGTGGTAGCCGCTCGCCACAAAGAGCCGCGCCGCCTCGGTCAGGATGCGGGCGCGGGTGGTGTCAGGCGCGGACAGGGGGGGCTGAGAGGGCGAAACGGTCACGCCCGCATGATAGCCGAGGGAAGGGCGAACGTCCCGGCGGGGGCCTCTGCGCAAGACCTGTCAGAGCTAGGGCTACCGCGTACACTGACGCCATGAGCCGCAAGTCGCCGGAGCATATCGGGGTGCGGGGGGGCCTTTCCAGACTCCGCCCCTTTCAAGCAGACCTCACGGCTGTCTTCCGCCTTGCCGTTCAGCTTGTCTTTAATTTGCTGATCATTATCATTCTCATCGCACTATTTATCGGCGTAGGTCGAGTTTTTCTCAATCTCACGTTTACGCTCTCGCAGAGTACGGTGCCCAACGCCTTTAATGTGATAGTCTCCGACGTCCTAGCGCTCATGGTCGTTATTGAACTCTTTCGCTCGTTTGTGGAGTACTTCGACCATCGTCGAGTTCGCATCCATGTTTTGGTAGACGTCGCGTTGATTTTTGTGCTGCGCGAGTTGATTATTGGTCTCTACAGTGGCGAGCTGCACAAGCCATTGCTGCTGCTGGCTTATGGAGCGGTGTTCCTCGCTTTGGCGGTGACTCGCACCTTGGTGGTGCGTTTCTCGTACGCGCCAGATGGCCGCACTTCACGGGACAACGAGACGGATTGATGCACCTCTCTCTAGGGGTCAAAAGTGGCGAGGAAGTCGGGAAACGCGTGTGCAAGCCCACGGTTGGGCTTGGTGAGCACGGCGCGAAGGGCATCCAGGCCACGTCTGAAGAGGCTTTTGGGCGGGTAGCCGTGTCGAAGGCAGCGTGACGGGGCACGCTGCTGCTCAAACTCTCCCACCAAACAGCACCATACGAAGGCCAGTGCGACCACGGCCAGGAGCGTGGAGACCCGACTGGGATCAGTCAGGTGCGTGCTTTCGAGAAAAAAGCCCCTGGATTTCAGCGCCTGATGCATGTTTTCTGCGGTCCAGCGCAGCGCGTAACGTTTCAGGGCTTTCTCGG
>NZ_AXWT01000031.1:2500-27972 GCF_000482805.1 Deinococcus murrayi DSM 11303
CCTTGGGAAATTGGGCGGTTGCCCGTTCGGTCTCTCGTGCGGGCAGATGAGGGCGGGGTCAGGCCAGAACTTGGATGTCCCAGTTCTCGTCTTGCAGGTCGTACAGCAGTTCGCTTTCCTCGTCGGGCCGGGTAAAGACCGCGAGGTGCCGCATGGCGCGCGAGCAGCCCACGTAGAACAGTCGGCGGTCCTTGAGCTGTTCCTCGGTCTGTTCCTCGCTAGGGAGGTCGGACACGTCGCGGGGCAGCACGCCATCCGTGACGTTCCAAAGGGCGACGATGGGAAACTCCAGGCCCTTGCTGGTGTACAGGCTGAGAATCTTGATGCAGTCGGCATCCAGCTTCAGGTCTTTGCTGCTCATGTAGTTGGCCTTGAGTCGGCGGGCTTTCAGGGCTTTGGCGAGGGCCATGCCTTCGTCGTATGCCTGTTTCTGGGTTCCGGCCACCAGGATGGCGGCGTTGCGCTGCGGCTCGCGGCTCTCGCGGCTGGCCTCGCGCAGGTACTCGACCAGGGCGTCGAGTTGCCGCTCGGCGGGGGCGTGGATGACGCGGGGTCGGGGGCCAGTGCTCAGGCTCTCGTCCAGCGCGGCCTCGCTGTCTTTCAGGCTCAGGGCCTCGCGCACGTCGCTCAGCGCCCGCACGATTTGCGCGGTGTTGCGGTAGTTGCGCTTCAGGAGGTGCGTTTCGGCCTGCGGCCAGCCTTCGCGCAGGGCGTCCCAGGAAAAGCTGCTCTCGTACAGCGTCTGGTTGGCGTCGGCGGTGACATACAGCCCGCCGGGGGTTTTGACCATCCGGGCGAGCATCCGCAGGGTGATGGGGCTGAGGTCCTGCGCCTCGTCCACGATGAGGTAATCCAACGTGGGCTGAAGGCGTCCGTCCTCCAGGGCGTGCAGGGTGCGTTGGCGCAGGGTAGCCCAGGTGAGGGCCTTGGCGCTCGCCACCCGTTCCCGAAAGCGCTCGTACAGCGCCCAAATCAACTTGCGGTTGGCGGCAGACATGGGCGACTTGCGGCCCAGGCGCGCCGAGGCGAGGTAGTCCGCCTCGCTGGAGAGGCCCTGGACCTCAATCACGTCGAAGATTTCGGTGAGCATGTAACGGGCGCTGTACTTCCTGAGCTGCGGGGGTTTGGGGTCCAGCACCTCCTCAAAGAGGGTGGCCGTGAGGACATCGTCCGGCCCCAGCAGCGTGCCCAGGGATTCCACCTTGCTCAGCGCCCGGAACGTGAGGCTGTCCACCGTTTCCACCTCAATCTGGGCGTGGTCTTCGGGCAGCAGCACCGCCAGTTGTTCCCGGCTGGCTTTCGTCAGCGCTTTCGTGTAGGTCGTGTAGGCGATGCGGGCGTCCGGGTAGCGCTCGGCGAGCAGCTTGGCGCGGTAGAGGGCCACCGTACTCTTGCCGCTGCCCGGCCCGCCCTTGACCACGATGGGGGCGCGGGCGTCTTCCAGGTGCAGGGCGCTGATGCGGCGTTGGTGCTCGTCGAGGCGCAGCAGCCGGGTGGTCAGTTTGCCTTCGGCGAGGTCTTCCAGGTCGGTGGGGCGGCTCAGGACGTACTGCGGCTGCGCGAGGCGTTCTTGCCACTTGCGCGAGTACAGCAGGTCCACGACGCGGCTGAACACCGCGTACTCCACCGGGGCTTCCAGCAGGTCATCCTCGGTGCAGCAGGCGGTTAGGGCGGCCTGAGCCTGCGCCGGGACGCGCCAGGATGTGAGCAGCTCGGCGGTCAGCGGGTGGGGCAGCGGGATGGGCTGCCCCGGCTGGGTGACCCGCGGCAGGGGCACGTCCGGCACGATTTTCAGCGTGTCCTCGTCCGGAATGCCCAGCTTGCGGTACACGTCCTTGCGCGGCAACACGCTGAAAAACGTCTGGCCGTGGGCATCCACCTTGTACAGCACGCGGTAGTCGTCAATCTTCAGCCGCCAGGCATCGATTTCTTCCAGCTTCTTGATGTCCAGCTCGCGCCGGGCGTTGGTGGGGTCCTCCTTGAGGGTTCGGATGGCCTTCTGGACCCGCTTATGGACCCGCGGCGGGAGGGCCGCCTGCTCACTCTCGAAGGTGGGCGTGACGAACTGTTCAACAGTGGGCATAGGTCAACCTCGCTGCCTCCCAGAAAAGCGTCTGCCCTGTCACACAATCACCACAACGTCCCCCGCGCCGACGGCCTCCAGCAGCTCCCGGCGCAGCTGCGCCAGGTAAGCGTCTACCTCCGCTTCCGTCTTCAGGGTGGCCTGGGGGGGGCATACGGTACGGGCCTGCGGCTCTAGGCTCCTGAGAAGTTCCTCGCGCAGGCGGGCGAAGCGGGCGGACAGCGCCTCGGTCAGCGCCTGCCATTCGCTCAGGCCACGCCGGTCGAGCGCGTTCACCACGTCGTTGATGCCGCCGGGCCGCTCTGTGGCCGGGGCTTCGATGCCCATGCGGGCCAGCCACGCCGTCCGCTCCGCTTCCGGCAGGGCCTGCCACTCGGTCATACCCGCCAGCGCCGCCGCCCCCCGCGCGTAGGCCCCCGCGTAGGCGTTCAGTGCGGCGTTCAGTTCCTCCCGCAGGCCGTTCATGACCTCCCTCGCCAGCGGCACCACCGGGTCAGGCTCGGAGAGCAGCAGTCGGCCCGTGCGGATGGCGTCGGCCTGCGCCTGCAACTCCAGGTTGCGGTTGTGGCGCAGCAGCCGGCCCAGCTTCTGCCAGTGGTCTTGCCGCCGGGCGATGAGGTCGGCGCGGGCGCCCGCCTCGTCGTGCAGCGCCTTGAGGGCCTCGCGCGACTCGGCCAGCCGCAGCAGCAGCTCGTTGCCGCTCAGCAGCCGCAGCTCGCCGAGCAGCGGGGTGCTGAGCGGTTCGGGCAGGGGTGGCTCGCCGCCAGAGGCCGCGAGTTTCTCGGCGAGCCGGGCGAGGTAGCTCGCCGCTTGCGCCGCCTCCTGCCCAGTCTGCGGGGTGAGGCCCGCGTGCTGGTACAGCCCCCGCACGCCGATGAGCTGCCCCTTGGTGAGGGTCACACTCTCTGGGCGGAACTCGGAAGCGGTCAGCCGCTGGGCGTCCAGTTGCCGGGCTTCCACGGGTGCGCCGTTATGCAGCGCCCGCAGGTGCCCGGTCAGCGTGAGCAGCACCAGGGCGGTGTCAATCGCGTCCTGCGGCCAGCCATAGGGCGGCGCCAGAAAGGTCTTGCGCAGCTCGCTGCCCTTTTTGCCCGCGCCGACCTGCGCGAGGACGGCCCGCAGCACCGGATGGGCCGCCGGGTCCGCCGCGTGCCCCACGCTTTCCAGCGCCCCTTGATTGCCCTGCTTGGCCTGCCGCAGCGCGGTGTCCCAGCGGGCGTGGTCCCCGGCGGGGAATTGCGGGTACATCCGGACGGCAGCCGCCTGCAACGCCGCCTGAACCCCCGCCCGCAACCCGCCTTCGACTTCCTGCCCGCCGCCCTGAAAGACCCGCGCCCGGTCCACGCTGGTTGCAATCAGGCGCTCGACCTCGGCCTGCGCGGTGCCCAGCCGCGTCTGCATCGCCGCTTGCGCCTCCCGCGCCTCCGGAGTGGTCGGGTGCGGGCGCGCGGCCAGCACGTCCTTGGCGGCCAGCCAGCTCGCCAGGGCCGTCTTCAGCGCTTCCCGCTCCGGCTCCGGCAGAAATACGAAGACGGTGGGGGATTCGTTCCCGGCGGCCAGCGCGTCCGCCTGCACGGAAGCCACCGTCTCGCTCCAGCCGGTGCGCACCCACACGGGCAGGGTGTTGCCCCCCGCGGGCGGCGCGGCGTAGAACAGCTCGGCCTTGCGGGTGGTCTTGCTGGCCCCCTGGTTGACGCTCAGGCCGCCCCTGAGGGCCGCTTCCACCGCCTGGCGCAACAGGGCGTCGCGCTCCTGCACCTGCCGCACCTCGTCGCCCTTGAAGCGGTTGTACGCGCTGCGGAAGGCTCCTTCCCATTCCGCACCCTCGCGGGTTTGCAGGCGGTACTCGTCGCCCGTCTGCATGAGTTGCCCGCCTTCGACCAGCCCGCGCAGCACGTCGGGGAGCCGGGCACGCAGCGCCGCACTCCCGGCCCCCAGATCCTCGACCAGCAGGTCGGCCAGGGTCGCTTCGGTGGTGCGCAGCCCCAGCCGGGGGTCAAGGCGCGAGAGCACGTAGATGAGCTGCGCGGCCCGCTGGCGCAACCTGCCGTCGGGTGTGCCGTCGTTTAGGCGCTCGATGAGGGTATGGGTGTCACCCAGCAGCACCCCCGAACTCAGCAGGCTGGGGGCCAGCGCCGCATACACGAAGTCGGCACCCACCACGTGGCCCAGCGGCAGGGAGGCCACCTCGCGGCTGGCCTCGTGCGCCACCCGCAGTTGGCTGCGCAGTTGCCCGCTGCTGCCCGCTCGGTCGCTCGCCCGCAGGAACTCGTCCCACAAGCGGCGGCGGGCGGGCAGTATCGGGTAGTCGGCCACCAGCACCGCCCGGTCTTCCTCGCGGGGAGCCAGGCGGCTGCCGAGCAGGTGGCGGTTGATTTCGCCGCTGCTCTGCTCCAGCACCCGCTCCAGGGCCGGTACGTGCCGGGGGTCCTTGCGCAAGATGACCTGCCGCACCACGTGGTCGACGTCCGCGCTGCTCAGCTCGATGGGCTGCGGAAACCGCGCCTTGATGCGCTCCAGCTGCGGAGTGGCCCCCATCGCCGACTGCCCGGTGCCCACCAGCAGCAGCTTGCCGCCAAAGCGTTTGCTCACCGTCTCGGTGAGCTGCTGCACCTCCATCGCCCGGCTCACGCTGTCGCCGATGAACTGCTGCACCTCATCGAGCACCACCAGCATGCAGGGCAGGCGGCCCGGCTCCCGGCTCACGAGCGCCAGCACGTCCGCAGTGACGCTCAGCAGCTCCTCGTCACTGAGGTCCGTCTTGTGCGGAAACTGCTCTCGCAGCAGCGTCCGCACCTCGGCCTCGCTCGCAAAGCCCGGCACCTGCGCGTAAATGGCCGCCGAGAGCGGCACAGACATGTACAGGTTGTCCAGCGCAAAGCGCCAGCGCTCGCCCGCGGCCTCCACCGCCTTCCGCACCGCCTCCAGCACGCCCTTTTGCTGAAGCCACATCACCAGCCGGGCCGGGGCAAAAGCTGGCGGCAGTCCCGCTGCCCGGAACAGGATGGTCACGAAGGCGAGGCGCACCGCCCCGTCGGCCCCGGCGCCCAGCGTGCCGGACGCGGCCCACAAGCCTCCTTCGCGCCGCCCCACGGTGTCCAGCTCGCGCAGCGCGTCCGACACTTCCGCGGGCAGGTGCACGAGCGAGCGGGCCGTGCTGCCGTCCGGCAAGCGCGTGTTCGCCCACAGGTGCTCCAGTACCCGCACGAAATGCGACTTGCCCGACCCGTAAAACCCGCTGACCCACCACGAGGGCTGGTCAGACTCGTTCACGCGGGCCAGGTAGCCGGTCAGCAAGCGGCTCAGGCCGCGGGCGTACTGCCCCTCGCACACGAAGCTTTGCAGCTCCCAGCGCAAGGTGGCCCATTCCGCGTCGCTGGCTGGGGTGTCCAGGCGGGTCACCCCGCTGTTGGGAAGATTGAACTGGAGGGGATTGCGCGCAAAAACGTCGGCATTCAGCACGGAAATGGGCTCCTTTTGGGGAATGGTCAGGGGGTCAGGGGAATGGAGTGGTAGTTCCAGCCGTCGCGGGCGCCGAACATCCGGTAGTTGTGGCCCTCCACGCGGCCCGGAAAAAACAGCAGCATGCGGCCCCGCAGCGCCGGAGACGTCCGCTCCATCAGGCGGGAGACGCGGGTGAGGCCGTACAAGCTGCCCGCCCCGACCACCCCCACCACGCTGCGCGGCTCGGCGGCTTCCAGAGTCTGCCGCACCCGCAGGGCCAGCGCCTCCTCAAACGCGCTCAGGCTCCCGGCCAGCAGCTCCGGCTCGGCAAAATAGGCCTCGCGGTAGGGATGAGCCGCCATCCACTCGGCAAAGGCCGCGGTGAGGTCCAGGGCGTGCCAGGTCCAGCCCGCTTGTCGGGTGGCCAGCTCAAAGCTCGGCAGCGCGGCCCGCAGGCGGCGTTCATCGGCGGGGTCGTAGACCGCCACCCACACCCGCTCGGTCGGCGACAGCGAGCCGGACCAGGGCAGCGCCAGCTGGGCGCGGTAGCGTTGCAGCAACCGCTCGACCGCCGTCATGGGGCTTCCTCCGTCGCGCCTTCCCAGCCCGGAAAGGTGACCTCCAGCACGTCCGCGACGCGTCGGTAGGTCAGCCACCCGCGCCGCGCCGCGGCAAAGGCCAACTCGTCCAGCGTGTCCGGGCTGCTGTCCAACACGCGGGCCTGGGGGGTCTGCAGCAGGGCCAGCCCCCGCGCCCCTCCGCGGTAGCCCAGCAGCAGTGCCAGGGCTGCCGCTTCCGGGGTCACCGGAGGACGGGTGCGCCGCTTGGGAACCTGGCGGCTGAGCCACCCCGCCTGGCTCCAACTGGAGAGCAGATTGCGAGCGCTGCTGCCGAGGGTCTTGTCGCTGAAGCATTCGCCCTGCGCCCGCAAAAATCGGGCGAGGTCCGGCCAGGTGACGGCCTGGCCCACGGGCAAACTCAGGACAAAAGGCGCGCTGCGCGCGAGCAGCCGGTCGCGGTCAAGGGCCAGCAGCAGGGCCAGGGCACCCCGCGCCTCTGTGCTCTGCCACAGCTCCCGAAAGGGGGCGCAGTGCATCAGAGAGCCGCTCAGCGGGTACAGGCGGCGCAGGTAGCCGAGTGAGGCCACGCGGGTGCGGAACGTGCTCTTTTCCAAGACGTTCTCGTCGAGCACCAGCGGCCGCATGGCCCCAGGGGCTGCCGCACCGAAGGGCAGGTGCGCCAGCAACCGGGACAGGTCCTCTACCATCAGGGTGCGGCTGTCGTGAACGGTGGGCACGGCGGAAGGGGGACGGGTCATCGCCCGGAGAATAGAGAGAATCAGAGAATCTTGGCGGGCCGCCCCCTACGCCGGAGCCTCGTTCGCCGCCCGCGCCTGCAAGAAGTCTTTCACGCTCTGCGCCGCCCGCAGGGTCATTCCCGGCACCCCCGCAATCTGCTCGACGGGCGCGGCGGCCAGGTCCTCCAGGCTGGTAAAGTGCTCCAGCAGCGCGTCCCGCCGCTTTTGGCCGATACCCGGCAGGTCGTCAAAGACGCTTCTGAGCATCCCCTCCCCGCGCAGCTTGCGGTGGTAGCTCACCGCGTAGTGGTGCACCTCGTCGCGCACCCCGATGAGGACCCGCAGCGCCGGATGCGTGTGCGGCAGCAGCAGCTCGCGGTCTACGCCGACCTCGCTTCCCCCCTCCAGCCACCACTGCGCCCCGAACCGCCCCGGCAGGATGATCCGCTCCTCCCGCTTGGCGAGGCCCACCACCGGCACCCGCACGCCCGCCCCCCGCAGCGCGTCGAGCGCCGCATTCACCTGCCCCCGCCCCCCGTCAATCAGGATGAGGTCCGGCAGCGGCAGCTTGTCCGCAAGGGACCCGGTAAAGCGCCGGGTGATCGTCTGGTGCATCGCCGCGTAGTCGTCGGGGTTGGTCAGCCCGCGCACCTTGAAGCGCCGGTGCTCGCCTCGGCGCGCCCGCCCCCCCTCAAAGACCACCATCCCAGAGACGATATTCGTCCCAAACAGGTTGGAGTTGTCATACCCCTCGATGCGCCAGGGCCGCTCTGGGAGGGCGAGCACCTCCCGCAGCGCGTCCAGCCCCGGATGGTCGCCCCGGCGCTCCAGCAGCGCGAGTTCGGACTCCAGCCCCGCCGCCGCGTTGCGCTGCGCCATCTCGATGAGGTCCACTTTGTCCCCACGCTTGGGCGTGCGCATCTCCACCCGGCGGCCCGCCCGCTCGCTCAGGAGCGCGCTCCACGCGGGCGCGTCCTCGAACTCGGCGGGCAGCAGGATGAGGGGCGGCACGTGCGTCGCCTGCGCGTAATAGTCCCCCACAAAAGCCCCCAGCACCTCGCCGAGGTCCCCGCCCCCCTCCGCGTCGGTCAGAAAGCGCTTGTCGCGGCCCACGACCCGCCCCCCCCGCATCCGGAACAGCTGCACCATCGCGTACTCGCCCGCTTGCGCCGCCCCCAGAAAATCGAGGTCCGTCTCCTCCGAGACAAAGGCGTGCTGCTCGGTTCCGAACAGCTTTTCCACCGCCGCCACCCGGTCCCGCAGCCGGGCCGCCTGTTCGAAGTCCTGCGCCCGCGCCGCCGCCCGCATGTCCTCGCGCAGCCGGGCGAGCACCGGGGCGGCGCGGCCCTCCAAGAGGGATTGCACGTCCTCCACGGCCCGCCGGTACTCGCCGGGGTCGGCGGCATCCACGCACGGCCCCAAGCAGCGATTCATGTGGTAGTTCAGGCAGGGCCGGGGCTTTTTCTGCAGGGGCAGCCCGGAGTTCTTCCGCAGCGGAAACATCGTGTCCACCAGGTGCTTGACCCGCCGCACCGCCGAAGCGTCCGGGTACGGCCCGTAGTAGCTCGCCCCGTCTTTTAGCACCCGCCGGGTCACCACCAGCATGGGAAACTCCTCATTCGTCAGCTTCAGGAAGGGATAGTGCTTGTCGTCCTTGAGGAGCACGTTGTAATGCGGGCGGTGCTGCTTGATGAGGTTGGCCTCCAGCACCAGCGCCTCGACCTCGTTGCGTGCCGTGATGAACTCCAGCGTGTCCGCGAGCGCCGTGAACTTGCCGCTCTTACCCCCGGCCTTGAAATGCTGCGCCACCCGCGAGCGCAGATTCACCGCCTTGCCGATATAGATGGGCGTGCCCCCCTGGCGGAAGATGTACACGCCGGGCGAGGCGGGCAGCACGGGCAGGTCGTCGAGATGCACGCCCCAGAGGATAGGGGAGAGGTAGGCCCCCTCACCGCGACAGGGATGACGCTCGTCCTACACTCTTTCCCGTGCTTTTTCTCCCCCTCGTCACCCTGACGGTCCACCGCTACCCCCCCGCTGGGGCCTGGCGCGGCTGGCTGCGGATGGGCACGGACCCCCTCTCCCTGCGCCGGGTGCCGGGCTTGACTTTTTTCCGGCTGCTGGGCACGGGCCGGGGGGCAGACCTGCGCCTGGGCATCGACCCCCAGCGCTGGGCGCGGCTGGCGGTCTGGCAGGACGAGGCGTCCTTCCGCGCCTTCGAAGCGTCCCCCTGGCGTGAGCGCGAGCGGGCGCACCTGACGCAGAGCACCACCTTCCTCCTGCGCCCGCTGCGTTCCAAGGGCCGCTGGGGGGGGCAGGAGCCGTTCGGTTCCCCGACTGCCGACACGTTCACGGGTCCCCTCGCCGTCCTCACCCGCGCCGCCATCCGCCCGGCCCGCCTCCGCGCCTTCTGGTCCGCCGTGCCCGCCGCCCAAGAGGACCTGCACAAGCAGCCCGGCCTGCTGCTCACCCTGGGCCTGGGGGATATCCCCCTGCTCTCGCAGGCCACCTTCAGCGTGTGGCGGGACGCCGCGAGCGTGCGGGCCTACGCCTACGCCGGGGCCGGACACCGCGAGGCCATCGCCCGCACCCGGCAGGAAGGCTGGTACGCCGAAGAACTCTTCGCCCGCTTTGGGGTCCTCGCCGCCGAGGGAGACGGGGCGGCCTGAGCCTGCCCCGCTAGACTCGGCCCATGCCCGCCGACCGCCTCTTCCTCGTGCGTCATGGCCAGACCGCCAGCAACGTCGCCCAGACCCTCGGCGCGAGCCACGACGACCCCCTCGATGCCGTGGGAGAGGCGCAGGCGCGGGCGGTCGCCGCTCACCTCGCGGGCTTGCCCTGGGACGCCCCCGCCGCCGTCTACGCCAGCCCCTTTCGCCGCGCTCGCCAAACCGCTCAGGCCATCGCGGACGCGCTGGGGGTCGGCGTGACCGTCCTCCCCGGCCTCCAGGAAATCGAAGTTGGTCCCCACTGGCGGGGCCGCCCCTATGCCCATCTCGTCACCCACGCCCATGAGCTGGAGCTGCCCGGCGGCGCCTTTGGCTTCGCGGGTGGGGAAACCCTCAGCGGCGTGGCCGACCGCTTTCTCACCGCTCTGCAAGGCCCCCTCTCCCGGCCAGACACTCCTATCGTCGTCTCGCACGGCGGGGCGCTCACGGCGGCCCTCGCCCGGCTGCTCGGCCTGGACCTGCGGGCGCTGTGGCCAGACCGCCGCTATGCCCACGCCAACGCCGCCCTCACTGAACTTCGCCGCATGGGTCCGGATTGGCAGGTCATTCGCCTCGCCGACCGCCGGCACCTCCCCTCCCCAACCAAATAAAACTTTCACGACCAGATTTATCGTGAATACTTTCACTTTCCTGTCTGAGAAATGGGGAAGGCCCCACACCCCCCCACTTCTCCCTTTAGCCTTCGGCCACAACCTGCACGCCCACCTCCGCGAGCTGGGCAGGGGAGACCGGGGCCGGAGCTTGGGCCATCAGGTCCGCGCCGCGGTTGTTCTTGGGGAAGGCGATCACCTCGCGAATGCTGGAGGCCCCGGCCATCACCATCACCAGGCGGTCAAAGCCCCAGGCGATGCCGCCGTGCGGAGGCGTGCCGTACGCGAGGGCGTCCATGAAGAAGCCGAACTGCTCGCGGGCCTGCGCCTCCGAAAAGCCAATCGCCGCGAACATCTGCGCCTGCACCGCCGGGTCGTGGATGCGGATGGAGCCGCCACCCACCTCATAGCCGTTGAGCACGAGGTCATACGCCTGGGCGCGAATCTCGCCCTGCCGCTCGGTGCCAAAGAGGGCCACGTCCTCCGGATGAGGGGCCGTAAAGGGATGGTGCATGTAGGTCCAGCGCCCCGCTTCCTCATCCCATTCAAGCTGCGGGAAATCCACC
The DNA here is from genome assembly GCF_000482805.1 of Deinococcus murrayi DSM 11303. GTDB lineage: Bacteria > Deinococcota > Deinococci > Deinococcales > Deinococcaceae > Deinococcus > Deinococcus murrayi. Next base: position 13,210 of record NZ_AXWT01000031.1, read on the forward strand.
ACCCAGGACACGTGGAACCGCGGCCCCCCCGCCGCGAGGTGAAAGAGGTCGCGCAGCGCGAGCCGCACCGCCCCCAGCGCCGTCACCGCCGTCTTCCATTCGCCCGCCATGAAGAGCAGGGTGCCCCCCGCCGCCACGCCCGTGCGCTCCAGCAGCGCCGCCGCCACCTCCGGCGAGACGAACTTGGCGATGCCCCCGGTCAAGCTCTCGCCCTCGCGCCGCAGCCAGGCCAGCCCCTTGGCGCCGTTTTGCTTGGCGACCCGCTCCAGTTCGTCGATTTGCTTGCGGGTCAGCTCCGGCGCGGCGAGCACCTTCACCGTTTCTGCCGAGGCAAACGCCTGAAAGCCCCCGCCCGCAAAGAGGTCCGTCACGTCCACCAAGGAGAGGTCAAAGCGCAAGTCCGGCTTGTCCGAGCCGTAACGGTCCATCGCCTCACGGTAGGGGAGCCGCGGAAAGGGGAGAGGCAGCTCCTCGCCCAGCACCTCGCGGAACACGTGCGCGAGCAGCCGCTCTTGCAACTCCAACACGTCATCTTGCGTGACAAAACTCATCTCCATGTCGAGCTGGGTAAAGTCCGGCTGACGGTCCGCGCGCAGGTCCTCGTCGCGAAAGCAGCGGGCCAGCTGGTAGTAGCGGTCTTGCCCCGCAATCATCAGCAGTTGCTTAAAGAGCTGTGGCGACTGCGGCAGCGCGTAGAACTCGCCCCGGTTCAGGCGCGAGGGCACCAAAAAGTCACGCGCCCCCTCCGGCGTGGACTTCGTCAGCATCGGCGTTTCCACATTCACGAAGCCCTCGCGGTCGAGAAAAGCCGTCACCGCCGCCACCGCCTTCGAACGCAGCAGCAGATTGCGGGTCATCTCCGGTCGCCGCAGGTCGAGGTAGCGGTACTTCAGCCGGATGTCCTCGGCCACCTCGCCCCCGCGGTCGAGTTCAAAGGGCGGCGTCTGGGCACGGCTCAGCACCGTCAGTTCGGCGGCAGCGACCTCGTAATCCGCCAGCCCCCCTTGCGCTGCCCTGCCGGGCGCTCGCGAAAGAGTCCGCGCACCTCCAGCACGTCCTCGGCCCGCACCGTGTTCGCCTGCGCGAAAGCGGGCGAGTTCGGCTCGACCTCCACCTGCACGGTGCCGGAGCGGTCGCGCAGCTCGATAAAAATCAGCCCACCCAAATCCCGGCGGCGGCCCGCCCACCCCTGGAGGGTGACCTCCTGGCCCAGCCGCTCGCTTGTCAGTTCGCCGATATAACAGGTCCGTTTCATGGTCATTGTCCTTGTGCTTGTGGTTCCCGCTGAAGGTCGTGCAAAACGCGCTGCAACTCGCCGAGGAGCACCGTCCGCTGCTCGCCCGTCCTGAGGTCCTTGAGGGTGAGCGTGCCCCCTGCTACCTCCTCAGAGCCGAGCAGCGCGGCAAAGCGGGCGCGGCGGCGCTCGGCCTCGCGGAAGATGTTTCCCGGCCTCAGCGCCCGGTAGGCGAACTCGGCGCGGGCCGAGGAGCGCACCCCTAGCGCCACCGATGCCGCCAGGGCCACGTTCTCCTCGTCAAGCGCAGCCACAAAGAGCAGCGGCCCGCTCGCTTCCGGAAACGCCGCCCCCTCCGCCTCCAGCGCGAGCAGCAGCCGCTCGATGCCAAACGCCCAGCCGATGCCCGGCACCTCCGGACCGCCGAGCTGCGCCGCGAGGCCGTCGTAGCGCCCGCCCCCGCCCAGCGCGGACTTGGCCCCCACCTGGGTATGGTGCAGCTCCCAGGCGGTGCGGCGGTAGTAGTCCAGTCCCCGCACGATGGCGGGGTCTAGCTCAAAGGGCACCCCCCACCCCCGCAGGTACGCCTGCACCGCTTCAAAATGCGCCCGCGCCTCCTCGCCCAGAAAGTCCAGCATGGGCCGCACGCCGAGTTCGCGAATCAGCGCCTGGTCCCCCTCGCTCTTGGAATCCAAAATCCGCATCGGATTGCGCGTCAAGCGCTCCTGGGAGTCGTCCGAGAGCCGCGCCACGTGCGGGCCGAACAGCGCCCGCAGGTAGCTGTTGTAGCGCTCGCGGTCGGCGGGGTCGCCGATAGAGCCGAGCCTGACCTGTGCCCCCCGCAGCCCCAGCTCGCGCACGACCTCCCACATCAGCCAAATCGCCTCGGCATCGACGAGCGGCTCGGCGGACCCCAACACCTCGTAATCCACCTGGTGAAACTGCCGCAAGCGGCCCTTTTGCACGTTCTCGGCGCGGAACATCGGTCCGTGGGTCCACAGCTTGAGGGGCGCGGGAAGCTGCCGCAGGCCATTTTGCAGATACGCCCGCACGATGCCCGCCGTGCCCTCTGGCCGCAGCACGTACCCGCCGTGGTCCCCAAAGTAATAGACCGTGAACATCTCCTTGCGCACGATGTCCGTCGAGCCGCCCACCCCCCGGCGCACCAGCTCGGCCTCCTCAAACAGGGGCGTGGCGATAAACTGCGCCCCAGAACGCTCCAGCACTCGCCGGGCCACATCCTGCACGTGGAGAAATGCCGAGGCCTGAAGGTCCCGCGAGAGTTTTGGACTGCCGTCCGGGAGGTGGTCTTGGGTGCCCTTGGGGCGCTGCACAGCCATAACCCTGGGAGGATAGCTGATAGTGGTCGGCTATCAGCTATCAGCCGTCAGCAAAAAGGCCTCAGCGCTGGGCTGAGGCTCCGCTCGCTGGCGGCTGGGAGCTGACGGCTGACCGCTTCCTCTAGGGCCTCACGCTGTACGGCAGCCCCGTCGAGCGTTTTCCGGCCACCTCGACAAAGAGCCACGACCCCCCCGTTGGGGCGTCGGCGGGAATGGTGAGGACGATTTCGCTGTCGGTCCAGGAGCGGACGCTGGCGGCGGGGAAGAGGTAGCCGCCTTCGCCGGTCTCGGTGGCCCCCAAGCGCACCCGTCCGGTTTGCGGGCCACCCAGGTAACGGCCCTGGATGGTGAGGGTGCCCCCCCGCGGGGCGGGTTCGGAGAGCTTGACCAGGACCGGGGTCACCGTGACGCCCGCGACAACCTGCTCGCGGGGAGCGCACGAGGCCAGCGCCCCGGCGAACAGTAAAGAAGCAAGAAAGACACGCATAGGGAAAGCCTCCGCAGCCGCAGTCTAATAAGCCCCGCATGACCGGTCAAACGCCCCCCCCCAGCGCGGCCCCCACCCCCAGCTCCGACCTGACACGCCTGAACGGAAAACGTGTTCTCGTCATCTTTAACCCCAAAAGCGGCCAGGGCGACAGCGGTCTCCCGGACTTTCTAAGCGCGCTGCGGGCGGGGGGTGCCCAGGTCACCGAGCGCGAGCTGCGGCCTGAGACCAAGATGGCCGAGTACGTCGCGGACCTCGCCGAGTTCGACCTGCTCGTCGGGGCGGGGGGAGACGGCACGGTGAGCAGCCTCGCTTACGCCGCCCGCTACCGGGACGTGCCCCTGCTGGCCTATCCCGCCGGGACCGCCAACCTGATTGCCCAGAACCTCGACCTGCCGCGTGACCCCGCGGGGCTTGCAGAGGTGGTCGCAGGCGGGCACGCCGTGCGGGTGGACCTCGGCGAGATTGAGGTTGGGGAGGAAAAGAGCGGCTTTGCGATGCTCGCGGGGGCGGGGGCCGACGCCGCCATGATTCGCGACTCGGAGGACCTCAAGGAGCGCTTCGGCGCGATGGCCTACGTCATGAGCGCGATGAAACAGCTCAACCCCAAAAAGACCACCTTTCACCTCACCATTGACGGCGAGCGGCGCGATTTCGAGGGCATCGGCGTGATGGTGGCCAACTTCGGGATGGCCAACTACCGACTGCCCATCACCTCGGACATCAGTCCGTCCGACGGCAAGTTCACGGTGGTGCTGCTCAAGGCCGGGAACATTCTGCGGCTGGTCCCCAATCTCATTGACTCGGTGCTGGTCAAGCTCAATCTCTCGGACCCGGTGTTTTCCGGCAACCTGGAGACGCTGGAGGCCAAGGCCGTCACCGTGGACGCCGACGACCCGTTTCCGCTGCAATACGACGGCGAGCTGCACGTCGAAACCACGCCCTTTACCGCGCGCATCCTGCCCGGCGCGATTCAGTTTCTGACGCCGATTCGCAAGGGCGAGCTGGATACCTGAGCGTGCCAACGCCCCCCGCCCAGAGCGGGGATATTCTGCGCCCGCCCTTCGTTGATAAGGCATGTTATCATCGGACCCCATGTCCGGTGAGTTGCTGCCCTACGTCGGTGACCGCCTCGCGCAGGCTCGCAGCTTCAGCAGCTTGAGTGACGAGGCACTGCGCGTTCGGGCCGTGACGGCAGCGCGGGACAAGTCGTTCGAGGACCTGTGGGCGCTCACGCTCGCGTACCTCACGACTGACACGGTGGGCGGCGTGCGCCTCAGCCCGCACACCCTGCGCTCGTACCGCAAGGGCGTGGAGGTGCTGGTGGAACACGCCGCCGCGCACGGCTGGAATCTGCTGCACCCTGGTCGGCGTGAGCCGGGGCTGTATGTGGCGGCCCTGGCGCAATCGGGCCTCAAACCCGCGACGGTGCAGGCGCGGGTGGCAGCGGCCTCCGCCCTCTACCGGGCGCTGCGCTGGGCCGGGGCGACGGACGCTGACCCCTTCGCGGACGTGCGGCGCCCCAAAGACCGCACCAAGGGCATCGTCAAAAACCCGCCCTACCGCGCCGACTTCGTGGGGGCGCTGCTGGCCGAGGCCGACCCGCACGAGCGCGTGCTGCTGCTGCTGCTGACGCACGCGGGCTTGCGGATTGCCGAGGCCCTCGCAGTGGAGTGGGCACACGTCGACCTAGAGCGCCGCCGCCTCCTCGTCGCCCACGGCAAGGGGGACAAAGCGCGGCGGGTGCCGCTGAGCGCCCGGCTGCGGGAGGCCCTGGCCGCGGTGCGCCCGCCCGTGCCCGCGGGCCGGGTCCTCCCCTGGCGGGCCTACTCCACCGCTTACAGCCGCCTCCAGAAGCTCGCGCTGAAATGTGGCCGCGAACACGAGTTCCGGGGCTTTCACGCGGGGCGGAAGTACGCAGGCACCCAGCTCTATGCGGCGACGCGGGATTTCACGCGGGTGGCGGGCTTTTTGGGCCACGAGGGGGTGGACACCACCCGGCGTTATGTCGAGCTGCCCGAAGACGACCTCGACGACGTGGTCGAGGGCTTCCAGTAAGCCCGGTCCAGCCACACCCCGTACCCCACCAGCAGCGCGGCGAGCAAGAGCGCCGGCAGGTCACCGAAGCGCACGTAGGGGGTCTCCCCCGTCAGGCGGCGGGGCTGGACATGGACCGCGCCTTCGCCCTGCGCGAGCGTCTGCCGGGGGCGGCCCAGGTCGTCGACCGCCCCGGCGATGCCGCGGTTGACGCTGCGGACCACCCAGCGCCGGGTTTCGATGGCGCGGACCCGGCCCATCAGGAAGTGCTGCTGCACCCCCCAGCCGTCGTACCAGCCGTCGTTGCTGACATTGACGAGCAGCTCGGCCCCCTGCCGGGCGAGCTGGCGGCTCACCCAGGGAAAGACCGAGTCGTAGCAGACGTAAGCCCCGTAGCGCACCCCATTCAGTGTCAGGGGCGTGACCCGTTCGGCGGGGGGCAGGTTGGGGCCGAGGGCGAAGCCCACGCCCGCTTCGATGAGGCGGTAGAGGCCCGGCCAGGTGTCATAGAGCGGGAAGTACTCACCAAAGGGGACCGGGCGGGCCTTGTCGGTCTGGGCGGTAACCGCCGCGCCGTCCCAGGCGAGGACCGTATTGCGCCGGGGCACCCCGTAGGAGCTGACCCCGTAGAGGCCGTTCGCGGGGACCGTGGGCAGCAAGCTGGGGTCGCGCACGGCGCTCTCGCTCCAGATGGCAACCTCGGCGGGGCGGCGGGCCTGGGCGGTGAGGCGGACAGAGGCCTGATACAGGGCGTCTTCCGGCACGCGGCGGTCAAAGAGGTCCACGTCCGTGCGCAGCACGAGCAGGGGCTGCGCTGGCCCCTGCCCCGGCACGCGAGTAACCCCGTAGGCGAGGGCCGCGAGCCAAGCCGCCGACAGCAAGACGAGGGGGCCGCGTCTCCCCCACCAGAAGCTGACGAGCGCAGCGGCGGTCGCGGCCACGAGCACGCTGCCGAGCAGCACCCCGCCGAGGTCGGCGACCTGGATGGCGGGGGTGGGCAGCAGCGTGTAGCCCAGCGTGGGCCAGGGAAAGGCGAGCGGCCCCAGAAAGCGCAGCCACTCCAGCACGACCCAGCCGCCCGCGAGCGCCCACACCCGCGCTTCGGGCGAGTGGGTCAGCCGGGCGGCGAGCCAGGCCATAACCGCGAGAAAGGCCCCCTCGAGCGCAAAAAGGGCGAGGGCCAGGGCACCCAGCGGGGCAAATCCAAAGAGCTTGCCCAGAAAGGCGGTAAGCCACCACAGGTGCACCGCGCTGTAGGCCGCGCCCGCCCAGAAGACCCGGCCCGCGAGTGCCCGCGCGCTGGGGGCCTGCGCAGCGTACAGCAGCAGGACGGCGAGGGGGATATACGCGAGAAAGCTCCACTCCAGCGGCAGCCCGGCGGCGGCAAGCAGCACTCCGAGCAGGGCGGCGAGAAGAGGGGGTGGGAGACGGAGGGGATGCACCGCGCCATGATAAGCGCCCACCCGACCGGGGGCATTCGGCGCGGGCGCGGGGACAGATGCCCTAGCATGGGGGCACTTTGCGACTGGCTTTTCTCAGTGACCTGCACGGCAATATTCACGCGCTCACCGCCGCCGGGCGTTTTTTGGCGGGGGCGGAGGTTCAGGGGGTCGTGGTGGTGGGCGACCTGGTGGGGTATGGGGCGAGTCCGGGGCCAGTGATTGACTATGTGCAGCGCGAGGGCTGGACCGCTGGCCTGGGGTCGAGTGACCTGCGGGTGGCCCTGGACCTGGGACGGCGCTCGGAGCGGCACGGGGTGGCCGAGCAGGTGCTGCACTGGACGCGGGGGGTGCTCTCGCCGGGACAGCTCGACTTTCTGCGCCGCCTGCCGCCGGGAGGCCGCCTCACCACCCCGGTGGGGCGAGTGCGCTACTTCCACGGCAGTCCGCACGACCCCGAAGAGCGGCTGGACCTGATGGCCCCAGAGCGCGAACTGGAAGACCTCGCCGAGACGCTGGGGGCGCGGGTGGTCGTGGTCGGGGGCACGCACGTGCCCTTCGTGCGGGTGGTCGGCGACACGACCTTCGTGGACCCCGGCTCGGTGGGCCTGAGCCTGAACTCGGAGCCGGGGGCCGACGTCGCCATCGTGGACTGCGTGGGCCGTAAGCCGCGGGTGACCCTGCACAAGGTGAGTTACGACTACGCGTCCTCCGCCTTTGACGTGCTCGCCTGGAAGCTGCCCGCGGTGATTGCGGACGTGATTCGCACCGGGCGGATGGGTTAGAGCCTAGGCGCCCACCCCCAATGCCTCCTGGAAGCGCTGCGTCACCCCGCGCACGCCGAGCACGCCCTCCAGCTCGGAGAGGAAGCGCTCGTAGAGGGCGGGGCGCGCGCCCTCGCCCATCAGGCCGAGCCGCCAGATGACCCCGGCGGTGGGTCCCATGCCGCCCGCGACGCTGACGCCGCGCTCGCGCAGGGCGGCGCGGGTAGCGGCGTCGTCCAGCCCCGGCGGCAACCGCAGGGCGAGGACCGTGGGCAGGCGGTGTGCGGGGGTCGGCACGAAGGGGGTAAAGCCCAGCGGCGTGAGGGCCGCGAGGACCGCTTCTCCGATGGCGGCGGCGCGGGCTTGGCGCTGCGGGAGGCCTTCAGCGAGGGCGGCCCGCAGCGCCGCGTGCAGGGCGAAATGAAGCTGCACGGGCACGGTGTGATGGTAGCTGTGGGCTTCCCAATAGTCGCGCAGGCCCGCAAAGTCGGCGTACCACAGAGGAGTCGGGGTGCGCCGGGCCGCGTGGCGGGCGAGGGCACGCCCACTCACGGCGACCGGGGCCACGCCGGGGGGGGCCGAGAGGCCCTTTTGTGACCCGGTGTAGACGTAATCGGCCCCCAGGCCCGCCATGTCAAAGGGCTGCATTCCGGCGGTGGCAACCGCATCCACGCTCAGGAGCGCCCCGCTGGGGGCCACGACCTGCGCTATTTCGGCAAGGGGATTGAGGACCCCGGTACTCGTCTCGCCGTGCACCAGCGCGACGAGGCGGACTTCCTCCTCCCCGGCAAGCGCGTCTGCAAAAGCCTGCGGGGAGAGGGCCTCGCCGGGGGGGGCTGTCACCGTGCGGACCCGCCCGCCAGCGCGGGTGGCCATCTCGACCATCCGCGCTCCGAACGAGCCGTTCACCCCGATCAGCACGGGGTCGCCCGGCTCCAGCAGGTTGGCAAAGCCCGCCTCCATGCCCAGGCTGCCCGTGCCCGCAAGCAGGGCGGTCAAGGTGCCCACTGGGGCACCGTAAAGGGTTCGCAGGTCCGCTTGAATCTCCCGGTTGACCGCGAACACCGCCGGGTCCATGTGCCCCAGGGCCTCTTCCCCAGCGAGGGCTGCTTGCGCAGCGGGATGCAGGGGCGTGGGACCGGGTGTGAGCAGGACATGGGGGCGGGCGCTCATACGGGGGACTGTAGCACTCTGGGGCGGGGATGAACAACGCTGTTGCGTGGTGGGGGCATCTGCACTAGGGGCACGCAACCAGATTGCGAAAACGGCGCGGGCGAGTGGGGCGCTAGACTGCCGGACATGGTGACTCCGGACGACCGCCCCCAGGTGCCCCTGCGGGGGGTGCTTTTTGACCGTGACGACACCCTGGCCCGCACCGACCGCGGCGTATACCGCGAGGCGGCGGCGTGGGCGGCGGCCCGCTTTGGGCTGGAGGCCGGGGAAGCGGGGCGGCGGATGGCCGCGACCTGGGCGGCGCACGCGGAGGGGTGGTGGCACCTGCGCTCGGAGGAGGACGAAGCCGCCTTTTGGGAGGGCTACCGGGCCGAGCTGGGGCGGACGCTGGGGCTGACGGACGCGCAGGCGGGAGAGCTGCTGGCAGCCTATCCCTACGAGCGCTTCATGAAGCCGGTGGAGGACGCCCGCCTGGTCCTGGAGACGCTGCGGGCCTGGGGCCTGAAGGTGGGGGTCTTGAGCAACACCCTGCCGAGCATCGGGCGCACGCTGGACGCCCTGGGCCTCGCCGACCTCGTCGACGTGGCGATTGCCACCTGCACGGTGGGGGTGCACAAGCCGGAGCCGGGAGCGTTCTCCTTTGCGCTGGACGCCCTGGGACTGGAGGCGGCAGAGGTGCTCTTTGTGGATGACCGCCCGGAGAACGTGGCGGCGGCGCGGGCGCTGGGGCTGCGGGCGGCCCTCATCGACCTGGAGGGCCGCGAGCCGGGGGCGCTGCACCGCCTCTCGGACGTGTTGGGGCTGGTGCAAGCGTCGGTAGAGGGATGATTGACGGCCACCTCGACCTCGCGTTCGGGGCGGCGCTGGGGCGTGACCTCACGCTAGAGCTGGAAGAACTGCGCCGGGCCGACCCGGTGCCGGGCCAGACGGCGACCGTCACCTTTGGCGAGCTGCGGGCGGCGGGCACGCGGGTGTGTTTGGCCACGCTGTTTGCCCAACCGCAGGGGCCGGAGAGTCCGGAGGGCTACGCGGACCACGCGGGAGCGCGGCGGCAAGCGCTCGCCCAGCTCGACCAGTACCGCCGCTGGGAGGATGCCGGACACCTGCGGCTGCTGCGAACGGGGGCGGAGGTGGCGGCGCACCTCGCGGACCCCGCCGCGCCGCTGGGGGCCGTTCTGCTGATGGAAGGGGCAGACCCGGTGCGGGACGCGGACGACTTGAGCTTTTGGGTGGGGGCGGGGGTACGGGTGCTCGGCCCGGCCTGGGGGCGCACCCGCTACGCCGGGGGCACAGACGCGCCGGGCGGCCTGACGGAAGCGGGGCGCGAGCTGATGGCGGCGATGCGGAGCCTCGGCGTCGCGCTGGACGCCTCGCACCTCGACGACGCGGCCTTTTGGGAGGCGTTGGCGTTCGGCACGCGGGTGGTGGCGACCCACGCGAACAGCCGCGCCCTGGTGCCGGGCAACCGCCACCTCAGTGACGCGATGGCGCGGGCGATTGGAGAACGGGACGGGGTCATCGGGCTGGTGCTGCTCTCGCCGTTTTTGCGGGCGGGGTGGGGGCCGGGTCAGCCCCGCGCGGGGCTGGCGACGGTCGCCGCGCACGCCCGGCACTACGCCCGGCTGGTGGGCTGGGACCATATCGGGCTGGGCACCGACCTCGACGGTGGCTTCGGGCAGGAAAAGGCCCCGGCGGGGGTGGACCGCTACCGGGATGTGGGGCGGGTGCTGGAGGTGTTGCCCGCGGCGCACCGGGCGGCGGTCGCGGGGGGCAACTGGGCGCGGTGGCTCACGCGCTACCTTTGAGGGATGACCGTGCCGACCTCCCTCCCCGACCCCCGCACCCACGCCTATGACCCGGAGGAGGGGTGGGCGGAAGAACGGCTGCGCGGCCTCCTTCCGCAGCGGGGCTGGACCTGGGTGACCGGGCGGCCCGCCCGCGCGGGGAATGCCCGCCTGAGCCTGCGGGCGCGCCCCGACGCGCTCGCCCCGCAGGTAACGGAAGCCTGGCCGGGCGAGGCGCTGGAGCTGCTCTGGGAGGCGGGCGCGTGGGTGCGGGTGCGGACGGTCGCCGACGGATATCTCGGCTGGGCGCGGCGCGAGGGGGTGCTGCTGGGCGAGAGACCCGCCGGGGAGGAGCGGCTCACGGTGGGGGCGCTGCGGGCGCACGCCTATGCGGGGCCGGGGGTGAGCCAGCCCGTGGTGGCCGAGCTGTGCTGGGGGGCAGTGCTCACGCGGGGGGCGGGGGCGGTCGTGACTGAGTCGGGACGGCGCTGGGTGCCCGTGACGCTGCCGGACGGCAGCGGGGCCTGGGTGGGCGAGGGGGTCCTCTCCCCCCTTCGGGCGGCGGATGTGGCCGAGGTCGCCCTGCGGCTGCTGGAGACGCCCTACGTGTGGGGCGGGCGCAGCGCCTGGGGGCTAGACTGCTCCGGGCTGACCGGGCTGGCCTACGGGTGGGCGGGCTTCGCGCTGCCGCGGGACGCGGACTTGCAACAGGAGTTCCTGACTCCGGTAGCGACCCCGCAGCGGGGCGACCTCGCCTTTTTTCCCGGTCACGTCGGGCTGATGCTGGATGAGCGGCGGATGGTCCACGCCAACGCGACCCACATGCGGGTGACGGTCGAGACGCTCGGCGAGGGCGAGTACGGGGCGCGGCTGGCTGGTGTGCTGACGGGATTTGGGCGGTGGTCGGCGTGACCGGGGGGCCGGGCCGCGTGGCCTGGGAGACCCGCGAGCTGCACACGGCGCGGCCCTTTGGCATCGCCCGCTGGACGCACGCGAGCTACCCGCGGACCTTGGTCACCTTCGCCCAAGGTGGGGTGACGGGCCGGGGCGAGGCCGCCCCCAACGCCTTTTACGGCGAGACGGGCGGCACGGTGGAGGCGGTGCTGCCGCTCCTCGCCCCCGCCCTGACGGACCCTTGGGACTGGGAGGGGCTGCGGACGCGGCTGCGGGCGGTGATGCCCTTTCACCATCCTAGCGTGAAATGCGCCCTGGAGATGGCGGCCCTGGAGTGGTGCGCCCGTGCGTGCGGGGTTCCGGTGTGGCGGCTTTTGGGGCTGTCCCCCGCGCCGCTGCCGGAAAGCAGTTTCACGGTGGGGTTGGCCGAGCTGGACGTGATGCGGCGCGAGGCGCGGGCGGCGGTGGCCCGTGGGCACGGGGTGCTCAAGGTCAAGCTCGGCGCGGGCCGCGACGAGCAGATTGTGGAGGCCCTGCGCGAGGAGGCCCCTGGGGTGGCGCTGCGGGTGGACGCGAACGCGGCTTGGAGCCGGGCGCGGGCGCGGCGCTTGCTGGGGGTGCTGGAGGCCGCCGAGGTCGAGTTGGTCGAGCAGCCCCTCGCGGCAGAGGACCTGGAGGGCCACGCCGAGCTGCGCCGCCTCTCCCGCGTGCCCATCGTCGCAGACGAGAGCTTGCACCGCGCCTCGGACGTGCCCCGGCTGGCGGGGGCCTTTGACGGGGTCAACCTCAAGCTCGCCAAGCTGGGGGGGCCGCTGCAGGCGCTGGAAGCTTTGCGGCTCGCCCGTGCAAATGGGATGAGCGTGATGATGGGCTGCATGATTGAGAGTTCGCTGGGCATTGCGGCGGCGGCGCACCTGGCGGGGGCCTGCGACTGGGCCGACCTGGATGGGGCGCTGCTGCTGGCCGACGACCCCTTTGGGGGCCTGGAGTGGCGCGCCGGGCACCTCGCGCGGCCAGAGGGGCCGGGCTGGGGGGTGGAGGCGCGGTGAGGGTCCGCGTCGCCATCCTGGGCTGCGGCAATCGGGGCGCGGACGTGTACGCCCGGCTGCTCGCGGCGGGGGGGGCGCAGGTGGCCTGGCTGGTGGACCCCCGTCCGGCCCGGCTGGCGGAGGTGGCCGCGCGGCATGGGCTGGGGCCAGAAGCGTGCTTGACCCACTGGGAGGAGTTTTTTGCGCTGGGCCGGGTGGCCGATGCGGTGGTGGTGGCCACCCCGGACGACGAGCACGTGGAGCCGTGTGTGCGGGCGCTCGCACTGGGGTATGACGTGCTGCTGGAAAAGCCGATTTGCCTGGAGGAGGCGGAGCTGGGGCGGCTGCTCGCGGCGGAGGCGGCCTCGGCGGGGCGGGTGACGGTCTGCCACGTGCTGCGGGCGACCCCCTTTTTCCGGGCGGTGGCGGCGGGGCTGCGGTCGGGACGGCTGGGGCGGCTGGTCGGGATCAGTCTCGCGGAGAACGTGGCGTGGTGGCACTATGCCCATTCCTACGTGCGGGGCAACTGGCGGGCTTCTCCCCCAGCGGCTCCCTTTCTCCTTGCCAAGAGCAGCCATGACCTCGACCTCCTGCGGGCCTGGGCGGGGAGTGAGCCGCAGCGGGTGAGCAGCGCGGGGGACCTCGTTCACTTTGGGGGAAGTCTAAGGAAGCTGCTACCAAGCGCAAAGTGACAGCTTTCCCGAGGAGGTTAGGAGTTCACCTGGGGGTAAAAGGACAAAGGAACCACAACACCTTAGGGGCCGATCTGGGCCGGGCTTCAAGAGAGGAACATGCCTGCGCTGCTGCACCTTCAGGTCCCCTTAGATTCTTGCCGAAGTTGCGCGGGATACTCTTCACGCCTTACGGCTGGGTTCCGTAGCTTGGTACAGACTGGGACAGCGGGAGTTTCGGTGGCCCTACATAGTCTGGATCAGCGTGCGCTGGCAGGCTGAAGGCGACGAGCAGTAGGACGGTCAGAAGGCGACGAAACCAGTACGTTACGGTCATAGCGAGACCGTAGGAACGTGCCGGTTTGCATCCGTTGAGCGACGGCTTGGACAGTATTCTCTGATCATGAATACCGTCCGGCAGGCGGCGCAGGCGAGAGACTACGCCTGCGGTGTCGAGCAGTTCAGGACCTTGGCACAGCCAGCAGCCGAGGATCTGCACTGGGCCGGAGTCTGCCTTCTGCATCTGAACCAGCTCCCGGAAGCTGCCCTGAAGCTTCAGCAGGCCCTCACCCTCGGTGTTCGGGTGGCCGCCGTGCATCTGGCCTATTTGCATTTCCGGCAGGGCCACCCAGCTCTCGCCCTACAGGTACTCAATGGGGTGAAGCCGGAGGATCTGGTACCGGGTGACGCAGCACTGTGGTACCGCGAGCGAACACGCATCCTCTGGGTGCTCGGAGAAGAGCGCGACACCCTCTTCGACCTTGCTATGCAGGCCTGGAGTCTCGCAGCCAACGCTCCCCTCGACGTACAGGTTTCCGTCGCCACCTTGCTGGGGCACCTGCACGGCCACTTCGACGAACACGTGCCTGCCCTGGCCTACCTGACATTTGCGACCGAACGCGGGCACAATGACAGGCAAGCATATGCGCAGGTGGCTCAGGCAGCTTCACTCTTGGCCCTGGGGCGGCTGGACGAAGCCGAAGAGGCCCTCAAACAACGGGAGGAACCCGTCACGGAACTACTCCGCGGCGAACTCAAGGCCCAGCTTCTCTGGGCCAGGGGGGAGGTCGCGGGTGCGCGCAAAATGTTCACGGCGCTCCTGTCCAATGCACAGGAGCATCCCCGGACAGAGTTGCGGCTGCGCCTGGGTCTGCTCACCTTGGCAATGTTGGACGGAGATGACACCCAAGCTCGACTTCAACTTGGCCGAGCCGAACATCTTGTCAAGACTCCCTACGACCAGGCGCTGCTCGATCACCGCGCGGGCTTGTGGCAGGCGCGCAGGGGAGAGAGGTGTGGCGTGATGCGACTCCAGAAAGCGGAGGAACTCCTTGCCGCTAGCGGTCACCTGCGGGATCTCTTGCGGGTCCGCCTGGCCCTCGCCGAAGTGGCCCCTGGCGAACGAACGGAACATCTTCAGCGGGCCGCGGAAACCGCCGCAGCGCTTCCAAGTTCCCCCTTCCTGGATCCAGAGTGGCGCCTCGTGCCACAGATTCACGCCCATCTGCGAACCCGCCATTCGGAAAGCTTCGAGCGCCAAGCCCTCCTCGGTCCAATCCGTCCTCCCCGACTGTTCCTCCGAACCCTGGGGCAGACCGCGTTAGAAGTCGACGGAGAGCCAGTACGGTTTCGGCTCGGACGCACTGTGGAGGTGCTGGCCTTCCTCCTGCGCCATGGCGAAGCTAGCCTTATCACCCTCCAGCGCAAACTCTTCCCTGACGTACCGCCACAGCGGGCGAAGAACTACTTCCATCAGGTTCGGGTGGACGTCGCGTCCTGGGCTGGCCCCAAAGTTTGGACGGTTTCGAGTAGAGACTCGGCTCAGGAGAAGGGTACACCATGGGCTCTTCCTGCTTACCCAGGGGACGGTCTGACGTCCACATTTGCGGTGCCCTGTCCGCAAAGGGGGGCG
>NZ_AXWT01000032.1:0-12500 GCF_000482805.1 Deinococcus murrayi DSM 11303
GCTTGAACGTCATCTTCGCCCGCCTCGCCACAGACGAGGAATTTCTGCGCCAGCACGGCTATTCACTCAAAATTGCAAGGTGCAACTCCTGAGTCTCACGCTGCTGCAGGCCGAGCCGGAAGACTGAATCCCAGGGCCTTTTCCCCGCTTGGAAGCGCTCCCGTTTTTCCCCCCCCATTCTCCAGGAGGTCCTTATCTTGACTGCTGCTGCTTTTGCTGCCCGTCCCGCCATCGGCGTCGACATCGGCGGCACCAAAATCGCTACGGGCGTGTTGATCGGGGACGAGTTGCATGGCCGCCACATTCAGCCCACCCCTGAGACCGGATGGGAAGCCGTGTTGGACGCGGTGGCCGCGCAGGTACGGGCGCTGCGGGCAAGGTACGGCGAGGCGGCCCCGGTGGGGGTGGGCGTGCCCGGTCCCCTCGCGGAGGGCCGCACCCGCGTCAAGTTCGCGCCGAACATCTACGGCTTTACGGACGTGCCGCTGGTGCAGGGCCTAGAAGAGCGCCTGGGGCTGCGGGTTGTGTTGGAAAACGACGCCAAGGCTGCGGCCCTTGCCGAAGCGCACCTGGGCGCGGCGCGGGGCACCGCAAGCAGCGTGTACGTGACCGTCAGCACCGGCATCGGCGCGGGGCTGGTGCTGGGGGGGCGGGTGTGGCGCGGGCACCACGGCATTGCCGGAGAACTCGGCCACGTCACCGTGATGCCCGGCGGCCCGGTGAGCGGGGCGGGGCTAGACGGGGCGCTGGAGGCCGTCGCGAGCGGCACCGCCATCGCCCGCGACGCGAGCTACGCCCTCAACCGCGAGGTGAGCACCGCCGAAGCTTTTGCCCTCGCCGAAGCGGGGCACCCAGCGGCCCGGCGGGTGGTCACGCAAGCGCTGCGGCACATCGGGATTGCGCTGGCCGACCTGCAAAAGGTGCTCGACCCGGAGGTGTTTGTGCTGGGGGGCGGGGTCGCCAAAGCCGGAGACTTCTTTTTCGCGGGGATTCAAGCCGCCGCCGACGAGTATGCTGGCCCCTTTGCTCCGGTCACCCTGCGCCGCGCCCAGCTCGGCCCCGACGCGGGCGTCATTGGCGCGGCGCTCGCCGCCCGGCTGGAGGGCCTATGACCCCGCCGGGCGAGCGGCGCGAGGTCGCCCTCATCGCCCACGACCATCAGAAGCTGGAGCTGGCCCTCTTTGCCCTCGCGCACCGGGACGTGCTGGGGCGGTTTCCCCTCGTCGCGACCGGCACGACGGGCGGCATCCTGGCGAGCAAGACGGGCCTCACCGTCGAGCGGGTTCTGTCCGGCCCCCAGGGCGGCGACCAGCAAATCGGGGCACGCATCGCCGAGGAACGGGTGCTCGCGGTCTTTTTCTTCCGCGACCCCCTCACCGCCCAGCCCCACGAACCCGACGTCTCTGCCCTCCTGCGCCTGTGCGACGTGCATGACGTGCCCCTGGCAACCAACCCGGCGACGGCAGAGGCGCTTGTGCTGTGGCTGGAGAAAAGAGGCGTGTAGCGCGTGGCGTGTCGCTGGTAGAGGGAAGCCGGGCGACGCGCGGAACATCGCCCACCTTCCCTCTACCAGCCACAGGCCACACGCCACAAGCTCAAATCACAAACTCGCCCCCCCGCATCACCGGCTCGCGCTCGCCGCTCTGGGTGAGGCCGTCGACGTCCATCTCGCCGGAGCCAATCATCCAGTCGACGTGGGTGAGGGAGTCGTTGCCGCCCTTTGCCGCGAACTCCTCGGTGGTCATCTCGACGCCGCCCCGCACGTTGAAGCGGTACGCACTGCCGATGGCGATGTGTGAGGCCGCGTTCTCGTCGTAGAGGGTGTTGTAGAAAAACAGGCCCGAACGGCTGATGGGGCTGGAGTGCGGCACGAGCGCGACCTCGCCGAGGCGGTGGCTGCCCTCGTCGGTCTCGATCATCTGGAGGAGGGTGTCCTGCCCGCTCGCGGCGGTCGCTTCGACCACCCGCCCCGCCTCAAAGCGGATGCGGATGCCCTCAATCAGCACCCCGTTGTAGGAAAGCGGTTTGGTGCTCACGACCACCCCGTCGACCCGCTCGCGGTGGGGGGCGGTCCAAACTTCCTCGGTGGGGATGTTGGCGGTAAAGGTGATGCCCGCAGGGGTCTGCGCCGCGCCGCCGCCCCAGATGTGGTCGTCGGCCAGCCCGACGGTGAGGTCGGTCTCGCCGCCCCGGAAGTGCAGGGCCGCGTACTGCTTTTCGGTGAGAAAGTCGCGGCGGCGCTGAAGGTCGGCGAGGTGGGCTTGCCACTGCTCCAACGCGTCAGGCTGGTCGGCGCGGGTGGCGGCAAAGATGGCGTCCCACTGCCTGGCCACCGCTTCCTCGCGGGAGAGGCCGGGGAACATCAGCTCGGCCCATTCGGGCACCGGGGCGGAAATCAGGTTCCAGTTCAGGCGGTTGGTCATGACCTGCAGCGAGTAGGGCTTGCGGTAAGCCGCGAGCGCCCGCTGGTGCGCGGTCACGCGGGAGGGGTCCACCCCCGACAAGAGGCCCGGATTCGTGGCGCGAATGGCGATGACTGCGCCGCCCGCTTCGGCGGTCTCCAGCTCGGCGTCCACCCGCCAGCGGCTGAGTTGCTCGAAAGACCCCTCTGGCGCGAGCGCAAAGCGGGCGAGTTGCACGTCGTCGTCGTCCCAGCGCACGTCGGCAAAGCTGGCCCCCGCCGCGTACGCCTCGCGCACCAGCAGCCGGGCGAGGGGCGCGGTATCGACGGGGGCCTGCACGAGCACCCGCTGTCCGGGCCGCAGGCCCAGGCCCACGCGCACCGCCAGCCGAGCGTAGTTGTGCAGCTTCTCCTCAAAACTCAGTGTGGTCACGTCTGGCAGCATACGCCGCACAGAGCCGGGGGCACCCTTGACCGCAGCCCCCCCAACCACTATGATTCTTTGCGCTGGAACCGAGGCGTAGCGCAGCCTGGTAGCGCACTACCTTGGGGTGGTAGGGGTCGTGAGTTCAAATCTCGCCGCCTCGACCAGCACGAACTCCCTCCCTCGCGGGGGAGTTTTTTTGTTCCTCCGCCCCGCCGCAAGTGCGGCCCCGCGCCCCCGCCCCTGCCGCTAGGCTGTCGTCCGTGAGTTCGGGGAAGTTTATGGCCCACCGCCCCAGCGCGGAGCAGCCGCAGTGGCAGCCCCTGCGGGAGCACGCGCAGGGGGTGGCCCGGCGGGCCGAGCATTTCGTGCGGTACCTGGCGGTGCCCGGCGTGGGGGTGCAGGCGCGGCTTGCCGGATACCTGCACGACCTGGGCAAGTACCGGGAGGCGTTTCAAAAACACCGCCTGGGCTGGGACCCGGCAGCGGGGCAGCCGGGGGCCTTTGGGGAACGGCGGGTGCCCCACAGCGACGCGGGGGCGAAGTTCCTGGAGGCCCGCTGGCGCACGCGCCTCCGCGGGAGTAGCCCCCCGGCCCCGCACGTGGGGCACGAGTTGCCCTTCGTGGTGGCCTGCCATCACGGGGCGCTGCGGAGCGTGGAGGCCCTGAGCGAGCGGCTCAGCGGCACCGCGCTGGAGGAAGTCCTGCCGCTGCTGAGCCGGGCTTTCGCCGAGCTGCCAGACCTCGCAGACCTCGTCCGGGAGGACCTGCCGCCCCTCCCCTTGCAGGGCACTGGCCGCGCCTTCCTCATTCGCTTTTTGCTGAGCGCGCTGGTGGACGCCGACCGCCTGGACACCGAAGAGCACGGCTCGCCCAGCCGGGCTGGGCTGCGCGAGGCCCACGCCGAGGGACCGGAAGAGATGGCCCGCTTGCTCGCCCGCCTCCAGGCTGCGCAGGAGCGCCGGGCCGCCGAGGATGCCCGGCACCCGCAGCCCATCAACGCCCTGCGCCGCGAAATGTACACGGAGGCGCTCAGTCACGCTGGTGACCAGCCGGGCTTCTTTCGCCTCACCCTCCCCACCGGGGCGGGCAAAACGCTGACCTCGCTGGGGTTTGCGCTCGCGCACGCGCAGCGGCACGGGCTGCGCCGGGTGGTGTACGCCCTGCCCTTTACCACCATCATCGACCAAACGGCACGGGTCTTCCGCGGGGTGCTGGAGCGGGAAGGCGAGTTCAAGGTGCTGGAGCACCACGCCAACCTAGAGGTCCCGGAGCAGGCCGAGGGAGAAGAAGCCCAGACGAGCGCCGCCGACCTCGCCACCGAGAACTGGGACGCACCCATCATCGTGACCACCACGGTGCGGCTCTTTCAGGAGACGCTCTTCGGCACGCGCACCGCGCAGCTCCGGCGGCTGCACAACCTCAGCGGCAGTGTCCTCGTGCTCGACGAGGTGCAGACCCTCCCCGCGCACCTGCTGACGCCCACGCTGGACGCGCTGCGCTTTTTGGTGCGCTATGCCGGGTGCAGCGTGGTGCTGTGTACGGCCACGCAGCCCGCCCTCGACGCTGGGCCGGGCTTTTCCGGCCTGGAGCAGGTCCGCGACCTCGTGCCGGACGCGGGGCGGTCTTTCCGTGCCCTGCGGCGGGTGGCGTACGAGCTGCGGCTAGACACCCCCACCCCCTGGCCCGCCCTCGCCGCCGAGCTGCGGGAGCAGCCGCAGGCGCTGTGCATCGTGAACACCCGCGCCCACGCCGCCGCGCTGTACACCCTCCTGGGCGACGACCCTGCCCACTTTCACCTCAGCACCCTCCTGTGTCCGGCGCACCGGGAGCGCGAACTGGCGCGGATTCGGGAGCGGCTGGCGGGCGGCCTCTCTTGCCGAGTCATCTCCACCCAGCTCATCGAGGCGGGCATCGACGTGGACTTTCCCCGCGTCTACCGGGCGCTGGGGCCGCTGGAGGCCATCGTGCAGGCGGCGGGCCGCTGCAACCGCGAGGGGCGGCGCGCCGAGGGGCAGGTCGTCGTCTTTCGCCCAGAGGACCACCGGCTCCCCCCTGGCGACTACGAGGTGCGCGGAAGCCTCACCGCCAGCCTCCTGCGAGAAGGCCCGGACCTGCATGACCCGGAGGTCTTCACCCCGTACTTCCGCGACGTCTACAGCCGGGTGAGCACCGCGCCCCAGGACTTCGACAAAGCCCACGCCGAGCTGAACTTCACGCGAGTGGCGGCGGCCTACCGGATGATGGAGGACACCGTTCCTGTCCTCATCCGCGGCTATGACCCGGCGCGGGTGGATGCCCTGCTCGGCACCCTGCGGGACAGTCACGGGCAGGAGCGGCGGCACGCCTGGCGCGCCCTGCAACGCTACACGGTGAACCTCTCCCGCTCTCAAGCCGCCCAGCTGGGCCACCTGCTCACCGACGTGCCGGAGTTGGTGCAGCGGGCGCAGCGGCTGGGCGTCGACCCGCCCCGGCTGCAGCAATGGCCCCTTACTGCCCGCTATGACGACAAGTTGGGGCTGGTGGCGGAGGGAGCGGATGAGCTGTTCACCGCCTTCTAGCGTCTGTCATAAGCGTGACAGGTCACCTTTCATCTACTGGGCGAGCCGTGCCCCCCATCTCTTCCCTTTGCCTTCCCCAGGAGAACCCCCTGTGCTAGAGCTGAAAGTCTGGAGCGACTTCGCCTGTTTCACGCGCCCGGAGAACAAGGCCGAGCGCGTCAGCTACGACGTGATGACCCCCAGTGCGGCGCGGGGCGTGCTGGAAGCGGTGTTCTGGAAGCCGGAGTTTAGGTGGCAGGTGCGGGAAATCGTGGTGCTGCGGGAAGTCAAGCGCCTGAGCATTCTTCGCAACGAGGTCAACACGCTGGCCTCCGAACGGGCTGCGAAGGGCTGGGCGGCGAGTGGCGGCGGCTTTCTCGCCGACGAGGACCGCGCCCAGCGGCACGCGCTGATTCTGCGAGACGTGGCCTACCTCATCCGGGCCGAGATGGTGCTGCGGCCCCACGCGAAAGACCCCTTGCAGAAGTACCAGGAAATCTTCCTGCGCCGCGCCGAAAAGGGGCAAGCCTTCCACCAGCCGTACCTGGGCAACCGGGAGTTTACCGCGTTTTTCTCGCTCCCGGACGGTGACGAGCAGCCCGCCAACGTCGTGCGGCAACTCGGCGGCGAGTACGCCGAGCGCGCGGGCAGGCTGGAGCTGGGCCGGATGCTGTTCGATATGCAGGTCAGTCAGGCGAAAAAAGGTCGCCTGAACTATCGCCAGCACGGCCCCGAGGGTCCGCGTTGGGTGGAAGGCCACGCCACGCCGCGCTTTTTTGACGCGGCGCTGACGGACGGCGGCGTCTTGCGGGTGCCCGCGCACCTGTATGGGGAGGTAGGGGAATGAGCCTGCTCGCGCAACTGCGCGACTACGAACTCAGAATGCGCCGGGAGGGCATAAAAACGGTCTCGGACGGCGAGCAGGCGAGCGAGGGCGAAATGCCCTTCATGTACGCCATGCAGAACGTGCGCTGGGAAGTTCGCCTCCAGCAGGACGGCACGGTGCGGGACGTGCAGCCCCGCAGCAGCGGCAAGAAGGGCAAAGACCTCGGCCAGCCGCTGCCCGCGCCCAACCTGGTCCGCACGACCAACATCAAGCCCCGGCTGCTGATGGACAACGCCGAATACGCGCTGGGCCTCGCCAAGAAGGAGAACGACAAGAACACGGTCAAGCGCCACGACGCCTTCAAAGCCCTCGTCCTGGCCTGCGCCGAGGCGACGGGTGAACCCAGCGTGGGGGCCGTCGCCCGCTTCCTGAAGGGCCACGACCCCGAACGTTTCCGGGCCGCGCACTTGGCCGACCACCCCGACTTTGCCCCCGACGCCAACGTGATGTTCACGGTGGACGGGGTGAGTCCGCTGGAGTTGCCTGAAGTCCAGCGTTTCTGGGCCGCCCAGTTCGCGCAAGGCGGGGAGGAGGAGGCGGGCGGCGAAGGTTTGCGCGCCGAATGCCTGGTGACCGGCGAGATGGGGGCGGTAATGGACCGCGAACCCGTCAAAATCAAGGGCATCCAGGGCGGGCAGACCAGCGGGATGAACTTCATCAGCGCCAACGCGGGGGCCTTTGAGTCCTACGGCCTAGAGGCGTCGCGAATCGCCCCCGTCAAGTTTGAAGTTGCCGAACAGTACGCCAACGGCCTGAACCGTCTGCTGGCCGACCCGGAGACCTCGCTGCGGCTGGGGGGCGTGACCTATGTGTTCTGGGCCAAGGAGGGGGCCACCCTGCCCGTCGCCCAGACCCTGAGTGACCCCCAGGCGATCGACTGGGCCGCTTTTGGCCTCGCCGCCGAAGAAACCGCGCCGCTGGCGACGTCGGCGCAGGTCCGGAGCCTGCTCACCAGCATCTGCCGGGGCCGCAGCCCCACCCTGGACCCCGGCACGGCTTTTTACGGGGTGGGGATGACCCCCAGCGGCAGCCGCGTGGCGATTCGCAGCCACCTCACCACGACGGTGGGCGAGGTCGCGGCCCGCCTCGCCGAGTACTTCGCGGCCCAGCGCCTCGCTCCCATTCACCCACCCGGCAGCCGCTTTCCGGACCCGGACACCTACGACCTGCGCACCTTGGTGGGCAGCCTCTACCGCGACGCCAGCAAAGAGAGCACCGCGCCGGATGTGGACGCTCTGGTGGGGTTCGCCCTGAGTGGGCGGGCACTCCCCCGCTCGTTTCTCGCCAAGCTCGCGGCCCGCCACCGCGCCGAGCGGCGAGTGACCCGCCCCCGCGCCGTCCTGACGAAGATGGTGCTCCTCTCGCGCGAGTTCAAGGAGTTAGACATGGACAAAGACACGCTGGACGCTCTGAACCCAGAGCAACCCGACCCCGCCTACCACCTGGGCCGCCTGCTCGCGGTGCTC
The DNA here is from genome assembly GCF_000482805.1 of Deinococcus murrayi DSM 11303. GTDB lineage: Bacteria > Deinococcota > Deinococci > Deinococcales > Deinococcaceae > Deinococcus > Deinococcus murrayi. Next base: position 7,718 of record NZ_AXWT01000032.1, read on the forward strand.
GACGACATTCAGGGCAGCGTGATGCGGGCGAACACCACCCTGGTCGACCGCTTTTACGGCTCGATGAGCACCACCCCCCACGCGGTGGTGGGCCGCCTGATGACGGGGTCGCAGGCGCACCTGCAAAAGCTCCGCAAGGAGAACGAACCCGCCTACCGCGCCAAGCAGCGCGACCTCGAAGAGGTGATGAGCCGCCTCCAGACCATTCCCGCCAAGCCGCTGAGCACCGCGCAGCAGGCCCTCTTTGCACTGGGCTACTACCACCAGCGGGCGCACATCAGCGCCGAGATTCGGGAGCGCGTGGAGGCCAAACAGGCCAAAGCCGCCCCGCAAGCCCCAGCCGACGACACCCAGCCCCGCGAAGGAGCCACCCCATGACCCCCCTCACCGCCGACCAGCCCGCTGCCACCGCCCCCCACCTCAACGCCGCGAACCGCCACGAGTTCATCCTCTTGTTTGATGTCACGAACGGCAACCCCAACGGCGACCCCGACGCCGGAAACCTGCCGCGCGTCGACCCCGAAACGGGCCTGGGCATCGTGACCGACGTGGCCCTCAAGCGTAAGGTCCGCAACTACGTGGACGCGCTGCGCGGCAGCGAGGAGCGCTACAAGATTTACGTCCAGCAGGGGGCCATCCTGAACAACCAGCACAGTCGGGCGTATACGGCGCTGGGCAAGGACCCCAAAAAGGCCAACCAGGCCGACATCAGCGCCGCGAAGAGGTGGATGTGCGAGAACTTCTACGACATCCGCACCTTCGGGGCCGTCATGAGCACCGAGGTGAACGCCGGGCAGGTGCGCGGGCCGGTGCAACTGACCTTTGCCCGCAGCGTGGACCCGATTCTGGGCCTGGACGCCGCGATTACCCGCGTGGCCCTCACCAAGCCCGACCCCAAGCAGGACGCGGGCGACGAGACGGCCCGCAGCGGCACGATGGGCCGCAAAGCCTACATTCCCTACGGCCTGTACGTCGCGCACGGCTTTTACGTGCCCGCGTTTGCCCAGGCCACCGGCTTTGGAGACGAGGACCTCGCGCTGCTGTGGCAGGCGCTCGTGAACATGTGGGACCTCGACCGCAGCGCGAGCCGGGGCCTGACCGCGTGCCGGGGGCTGTACGTGTTCAGCCATTCCAGCCCGCTGGGCAATGCCCCCGCGCATAAGCTGCTTGACCGCTTACAGCTAGAGCGAAAGGCCGATGTGCCGGTGGCCCGCCGCTTTGCAGACTATGACCTCACCGTTCGGAACGCTGACCTGCCCCAGGGCGTCACCCTGACCTGCCTGACCGACTGAAGTTCCCGCCCCGCCCCCGCACCCGGACCCGTTGCGGGGGCATTTCCTGCCCCCCAGGAGGCCCCATGCCCAGAACCCCACCCCCCCTCCCCGCCGACCTGCCCGACCTCTCGCCCCCCGAAACGCTCACCGTGCAGTTGCGGACCCTCACCCCGATGTTTGGCGGCGGGGCCGAGACCCGCGAGGTGGACGACCGTCAGCCCGTGCGTGCGGCCAGCGTGCGCGGAGGGTTGCGGTTTTGGTGGCGGGCCACCGCCGGGGCCGGGTACGCCACAGCGAAGGAGCTGCACGACGCCGAATCCGCTCTGTGGGGCAACACCGAGACGCCGGGGCGGGTGCGGGTGGAGGTGGAGGTGACCGAGCGGGGCACGCGCGTTTACCCCTCCGAACTGAACAAGGGGGGCGGCAGCCCCGCCCAGACCGGGCCTCGCGAAGCGTACTTCGTGCATCCTTTTCAGGAGATTCGCTCCGAAAACAAGCCGGAAACCTTCGGCCTTAGGGACGTCGCCTTCACCGTAACCCTCACCCTGCATAGGCTGAGCGCCGCCGAGCGTGAGCAGGTCGTCACGGCGGTGCGGGCCTGGATTGCCTTTGGGGGCGTAGGTGCCCGCACCCGCCGGGGTTGCGGTGCCCTCACCGTCGCCGGGGACGCGGCGCAGTGGCTGCCCGCCCAGCCCGCCGACCTGTGGGCGTGGTTTGGCCGCGAGGAACGCGCGGTGCCCCAGCCGCAACACAGTGTTCTGGCCGGAGCCAAAGCGCTGCTCAGCCCGGTGGGTGCCGACCCGGTGAAAGACGTGTGGCGCGACCTGGGCCGTTTCTGGGCACGGTTTCGCAAGGGGCACTACACCGAGCGTCGTCCCGACTACAGCCCCATGAGCGGCGGCGCGTGGCGCGACCACCGCACCCTTCAGGCGGGGCTGCGGCGTGACGAACCCGCTCGGCTCGCCAAGCCCTTTCTCGGCCTGCCCATCGTCTATCAGAAGTTTCCCAGAACGGACGCCTTTGCGGGCACCATCGAGGGCGCGCAGGAGGGCAAAAAGCGCATGGCGTCCCCGGTCATCCTCAAGCCCTGCGCCTTTCGCGACGGGGTGCGGGGGCTGGTGCTCGTCCTGAACGCACCCCCCCCGCGCCAGGTCAAGGTGTCGGGGCAGCCGCATCCCCTGGAGATTCCGCCGCATGACCCCGTGCTGGCATCGCTGGGGGTGCGCGGCCCGCTGGCCGCCGTTCGCGCCGCCGCCAAAATAGACGGCTACCCCCAGGAGGTCTCCCTGTGACCCGCTTCCTCCTCTCTATTTCGCTCGGCCCGGTGCAGGAGTTCATCGCCGCGGCCCGCAAGACCGCCGACCTGGAAGCCGGGTCCACCCTGCTGGTCGACCTGGTGGGCGCGGCGGCGAGCGAGTTTCCCGCCGAGGAGCGCATTTATCCCGCCAGCGTGGAGGCGGGCGGCGCGAACAAGATTCTGGCGGTGGTCACCGGCGACCCGGCCCAGCACGCCCGGCAGGCCAGGGCGCGGGCGCAGGCAGAGCTGGAAGCGCAGTGGGAGCTGTACAGCCGCCAGCTGGCCGCGCACATTGACGAGGCGCGGGCGCGGGCGCAACTCGCGCATTTCCTGGAGTTCTATGCCGCCTGGGTGCCGCTGCGGAGCGAGGCCGACTACCCCGCAGCCCGCCGGCGGGTCGAAGCGCTCCTCGCCGCCCGCAAGGCCCTGCGCGACTTCACGCCGCTGGCGCAGCGGGCCGCGGGACTGCCCAAGTCGCCGCTCGACCCGGCTTTTGCCACCGTGCTGAGGTTGGACGACAACGGCCAGCTGCCGGAAGCCCTGCGGGAGGCCCCCTGGAACTTCAAGCCCAGCGAAGTCCTCGACGCGGTGTCGCTGCTCAAGCGGCTGCGGGGGCGGGCAGGGCGGGATGTTCTGAACACCCACACCCTGGCGCACCGCGCCAAGCACCCCGGAGCGCCCAACAGCCAGGACGAGGATTTCCAACCCGATGGGGCCTACTACGCCATCCTGGTGGCCGACGGGGACAACATGGGGGCGCTGCTCTCAGCCAACGACACCGAGGACGCGCACCACGAGATTTCACGGCGGCTCGACGACTTTGCCAAACAGGCCGAGGCCATCGTGAAGAACCACGACGGCCAGGCGGTGTTTGCGGGCGGGGACGACGTGCTCGCTTTCCTCCCGGTGACGAAGGCGCTGGCCTGCGGAAGAGCGCTCTCAAACGCGTTTCAAGAAGCGCTCGGAGGCGACGCGCCCTACCAAGCCACCCTCAGCGCGGGCATCGCCGTGGTGCACTACCGCGAGCCGCTGAGCACGTCGCTGGCGCAGGCGCGAGCGGCGGAAAAGGTGGCGAAAAAGGTGCCCGGCAAAAACGCCGTGTGCGTTGCCGTTCACACCCGTGGGGGTGCCCCGCTGCGGGTGGCGCAGCCCTGGGACGGTGCGGGGGCGCTGGAGGCCCTCGCCCGCATGGACCTCCCCCGCGGCCTGCCCTACGAACTGAGCGAACTCGCCCGCGAGTGGCCGCACGGCGTGTCGCCTGTGGCCCTCAGCAACGAGGCCCGGCGCATCGCCCAGCGCAAGGCCACCGCCGACGGCGAGCGCCTGGACGAGGAGGCGCTCAGGGGCTGGCAGTTTGACGGCCCACAGCACCTGCGCGACTTTGCCAACCTGCTCATCATCGCCCGCTTTCTGCGTGGCCAAGGAGACCGAGCGTGAGCGACACCATCCTGGAAATCACCCCCCTGGCCCCGCTGCTGCTGCGCGATGGGCGGCCCTTTGCGGGCGGCGGCGAGGAATCGCGCGCCCACAGCTTGCCGCTGCCGCTGCCGCACACGCTGGCGGGCTTTGTGCGCACCCAAATGGGCGAGGGCCGGGGCCTGAAGTGGCGCGACCTCAGCGACGACGCCCTGCACCGCGAGTTGCAGGCCCTGCACAACACCCCCATTCGGGCGCTGCCCCTGCGGGACGAGACGTTCATGTTCCCAGCCCCGCTGAACGCGGTGGTGGAAAAGCCGCAGGCCAAGAAACCAGAAGAAGCCGACGAGGTTCGGATTTACCGCGCCCTGCCCGCCGAGCTGCAAGAGGGCGAGGGCACCGACGCGCCGGACGGCCTGCGCCCCCTGCTGCTGACCGACCGCGCCGGAAACGCGCCGGGCGACGCCTTCAAGCCGCAGGACGGCTACCGCTACTGGCCCCAGGACGCCATGCAGACCTGGCTGCTGGGCGGCATCCCGGAAAAGCTGGAACGGGTCGAAGGCCCGCCCACCGACGAGCGCACCCACGTCGCCATGAACAGCGAAACCGGCACCGGCGACGACGGCATGCTCTTTACCGTGAGTTACCGCGCCTTCGAGGAGCGCGTCAAAGTCAAGCGAGAGCCGCCCCAGTCGGAAACGGACGGGCAAGAGCCTGAGCGGCCCCGGTACCGCCATTGCCGCTGGACCCTGCGGGTGAAAACCGACCTCACGGGCGACTTCGCCCCCCTGGGCCA
>NZ_AXWT01000032.1:15000-27695 GCF_000482805.1 Deinococcus murrayi DSM 11303
GAGCGGGAAGCCGAGCGCGTGGCCGCCGAAGCCGCCGAGCGCGAGCGGCAAGCCGCCGAAGAAGCGAAGAAGGCTGAGGGCCGCGCCCACACGCTGCGTCAGCGCATCGCGGGGATGAACCCCGGCAAGGCCAAGGCCGAGCTGCCGCCGCTGCTGAAGCAAATCGACGACCTGCCGCCCCCCCTGCGCCGCGAGACGGCCCAGCTGTTGCTGGAGCGCTTGCAAGGCGACAACCGCACCAAGGGTGACAAGGCCCTGCTCAAGCCGGTGCGGGCGCGATTGGAGGACGGCGAATGAACACCATCATCCTTTCCGCACTGGGCACCGGGGCCTACCGCGAAGCCCGCTACCAGTCCGAGCATCACGCCGAACCCGTCACCACCGGCCTGTTTGCGGTGGCGCTGCACCGCTGGCACCCGCAAGCCGAGGTGAAGCTGCTCGCCACCGACATGGCCTGGAAAAGCGCGAACGGGGACTATGTGCGCGAACACCACCCCGACTTCGAGCGGGTCCGCATTCCCGAAGGCCGCACCGAGGCCGAAGCCTGGGAACTGTTCGGGGCAATGACGGACGCGGTGCCGCTGGGCAGCCGGGTCATCTTCGACATCACCCACGGCCTGCGCTCCCTGCCCATGCTGGGTTTTCTGGCGCTGTCGTACCTGCGGGTGGTGCGGAACGTCACCATCGAGCGGGTGTACTACGGCGCGCTGGAGCTGACCCCGCGTGAGGAAGGGGCGCTGACCCCGGTGGTGGACCTTACGTCGCTGGTGGGGCTGCTCGACTGGGCGCAGGCCGCCAAGCGCTTTCAGGACACGGGGGACGCGAGCCTGTTCAAGCCGCTGCTGGAGATGAAGCGCACCGCCGACTACAACGCGGTGTCCCGGCAACTGGAAGTGCTGTCGCTCAACCTCGCGGGCAACCGTGGCCCCTGCATTCCCGACGAGGCGCAAAAGCTGCTGCGGGTGCTGGAGACGGCGCGGCGGGGCAGCCTGGAAGCCCATCAGCAACCCTTCGCGCTGGTGATGGACCAGTTGGAGGGGCAGGTTCGCCCGCTGGCCGCACCCGCCGATGACCCCAAGCTCCGGCTGCAAGCCGAATACGCCCTGATGCGCTGGTATGCGGGACGCGGCCATTACCCCCAGGCCATGTCCCTGGCCCGCGAGTGGTTGATTTCGGTGCGGCAGTGGCATGAGCTGGGGCGCGTGAGCATGAACGAGGAGGAACGCGAGCGCATCAACGACGACGGTAAGGCCGCGATGAAAGCGTTGCAGGATGGAAGTCGCGAGGCGCTGGAGGCTCTGCCCGTCCACCTTCAGACCTTTACCCGCCTGAACGCTACCGTGAATCGGCTGAGAAATGACCTGATGCATTTTGGATTCAAGGAAGAACTGACCGGAGCACGTCAAATCGCTCAGAAGGTGACCGCGGCTCTCGACGCCCTCCCCGACGCCGTGCGGCCCCTGGGGCTGGAACTGGACGGTGCCGCGCCGCAAGGGTCAGCATGAGCCAGTGCCTGATTTCGACGGTGGGCACCAGCTTGCTGGGGAACATCAAAAATCCGCAGCGCAACCCGGACGCAATCACCGACTTCGGCAAGTTCCTGGCCGCCCGTCCCCAGGACGCCAGCGCCGAGGCCAACGCCATCACCCGGCTGGCCGCGCCCGGCGACACGCTGGTGTTCTTGCATTCCGATACCGAGGACGGTGAACGCTGCGCCGCCCTGCTGGCCGAGTACTTTGCGGCGCTCGGCCATCCGGTGCGCCGCGAGCGCATCGCGGGGCTGAGCTACCACGAAAAGGGCTTCGTCTCGCACGGGCTGCGCTCGCTGGTGCGGCTGCTCGCCGGGGAAATCCGTACCGCTCGCCGGGCCGGGCAGCAGCCGCTCCTCAACGCGACGGGCGGCTTCAAGGCCGAAATCGCCTACGCCACTGCCGTGGGCCTGATGTTTGGGGTGCCGGTGTGCTACATCCACGAGCGCTTCGGGGACGTGGTGACGCTGCCCGCGTCTCCGGTGGGCTGGGATTACAGCCTCATCGCGTGGCACCGCGACTTCTTCGACTGGCTGGACGAAGAGCCGCGCCCCACCGTGCGGGTGCAAGAGCGCCTGGCCGCCCTCCCCGACAGCGTGGCCCTCCTGGTAGAGGACGCCCCCGACGGCTTCAGCTACCTCTCGCCGCTGGGTGAGGCGTACCTGGAGGCGTTCCGGGGGCAGCCGGACCTCCGGCGTCCGCTGCGGCTGTCGCCGTCGGCGCTGCGGACGCTCGACACCCTGGACTTCAGCACCCGCAGCGCCTACCTGGGGTTGCTGGAGCGGCTGCGCCACGGCGGGCCGGGCGACTGGCAGCGCAGCTCGGAGCTGGTGCGCGGCGACGTGTACAAGTTCCCCAAGGGCCGCAGCGTGCAGCGTGCCTTTGTGCGGGAAGATGAGGACGGGCTGTGGGTGCTGGAGCTGTGCGGCCACGAGGATGAGCGCCGCTATCAGAGCCTGATTCAGGGCATCCGGGCGCAGGCCTATGACGGGGCCAACTTCACCGCGCTGCCCTGAAGAGGCGGTCCCCCTCTCCGCCCTGCAGCACTACGTGTTCTGCCCGCGCCAGTGCGCCCTGATTCATGTCGAGGGCGTCTGGAGCGAGAACGCGCAGACCGCCCACGGACGGCAGGTGCACGAGCGGGTGCATGCGGGCGGGTACGAGGCTCGCGGCGGCGTGAAGACCCTGTGGGCGCTGCCGCTGGTCTCGCGCGAGCACGGGCTGGCGGGGGTGGCCGACGTGGTCGAGCTGCACGGCGGGCGGCCCGTGCCCGTCGAGTACAAGTCGGGCCGGGCGCGGTCCAAGCTCTCCGAGGAAGTGCAGCTCGCGGGGCAGGCCCTGTGCCTGGAGGAGATGTTCGGCGGCGAGGTCCCGCACGGCTTCATCTACCACGTCGCCAGTCGCCAGCGGCGGGAGGTGGCGTTCACGCCAGAGCTGCGCCGCGCCGTGCTGGACGCGCGGGACGGCGTGCGCGAGCTGCTGCGGGGCGGCCCCCTGCCCCCACCTGCCGCTGACAAGCGCTGCCGCCTGTGCAGCCTGATAGACGAGTGCGACCCCTTTTCTCCCCGCGACTTCCCGCCGGGCTACGACCCCTTTTGCACCGCTCTGGAGGATGCATGAAGCACCTGCTGAATACCCTCTACATCCAGACCCAGGGCACCTACCTTCACCTCGACACCGACAACATCCGGGTAGAGGTCGAGCGAGAGAAGCGGGCCATGATTCCGCTGCACCACGTCGAGGGCGTGACGGTATTCGGCAACGTGCTGCTCTCGCCCTTTCTGATTCAGCGCTTGGCCCGCGACCACAAGCCCATCACCTGGCTGAGCGAACACGGGCGCTTCATGGCCCGCACCGAGACGCCCGTGAGCGGCAACGTGCTGTTGCGGGTGGCCCAACACGCCTGCGCCGACGACGCGGACCGGACCCTTGCTATCGCCCGCCTTATCGCTGCCGGGAAGCTCCAGAACCAGAAGGTCACCCTATTGCGGGCAGCGCGGGAAGCAGTGGGCGACGACTCAGAGCGCCTGCGAGAGGCGGCGGGCGACATCAACGCCCAGATTGCTTGCCTGCCCCTCGCCGAGTCGGTGGACGAGGTGCGAGGCATCGAGGGCGCGGCGGCCCGCGTCTACTGGGAGGTCTTTCCGCTGATGCTGCGGCAAAACCGCGACTTCTTCTGGCTACCAGCGCGCACCCGCCGCCCTGCCCGTGACCCCATCAATGCCGTCCTGAACTTTGTGTATACCGTGCTCGCAAACGACTGCGCTTCCGCGTGCCAGGCGGTAGGTCTCGACCCGCAGCTCGGCTTCCTGCACGCCCTGCGCCCTGGCCGCAGCAGCCTGGCCCTCGACCTGATGGAAGAACTGCGGCCCGTGGTCGCCGACCGCGCCATCCTCACCCTGATTAACCGCCAGCAGCTCACCCCCCGTGACTTCGTGTTGCACGAGGGCGGCACCGTCACCATCCGGGAAGACGCCCGCAGAACCATCCTCGCGCACCTCACCGAGCGCCGCAAGGAAGAGGTCACCCACCCCCTCACCGCCCGCAAAACCCCACTGGGGCTGCTGCCGCACGTGCAGGCCCGCTTGCTCGCCCAGCACCTGCGCGGCGACCGCCCCCATTACCCGCCGTACCTGCACCGCTGAGGCCCCCGCCCATGATTGACCTGCTGATTTGCTACGACGTCAAAACGGACACCGAAGCCGGACGCCGCCGCCTGCGCCGGGTTGCCAAGGTCTGCGTAGCCCACGGCCAGCGCGTCCAAAACAGCGTCTTTGAGGTCAGCGTCACCGACGTGCAACTCCTGACCCTGCGGCAAAAACTCCTTGCGGAGATGGACCCCACCGAAGACAGCATCCGCCTCTACCGCCTGCGCCAGCCCCGCGACAAGTTTGTAGAAGCCCACGGCCTCGACCGCTACCGCGACTTTAGCGACCCATTGATACTGTAGTCTCAGCGCGAACCCCCCGTGACCATGAAAACCTGGGGGGGTTCGCGCAAAGAAAAAAGTCCCTCTGGGACGCGATTCATGACAATCGACCTGCCCGCCAAGGCCCCGCGACTGGACAACGTGGGGGGGGTTCGCGCAAACTGGTTCTGGGAAGCCGTCCTGGACGTATCCGGGAGGCAACCCGTTGCAGCCGTCCTTCGGGGCGGCTGAGGATTGAAACAGCCGCCGGTGGACGCCCTGCACAAGAATAGCCCCGTTGCAGCCGTCCTTCGGGGCGGCTGAGGATTGAAACCAGGGCCTTTATGAACTCCACCGGATTCTCTTTCTTGTTGCAGCCGTCCTTCGGGGCGGCTGAGGATTGAAACAACGACTCCTTGTTGGTGAAGGAGCGGAAGCCGTTGTTGCAGCCGTCCTTCGGGGCGGCTGAGGATTGAAACCCGTGAGTCCCCTGAAGGGGTGCGGTGCATGACAACGTTGCAGCCGTCCTTCGGGGCGGCTGAGGATTGAAACCCTAAGGAGAAGATGGGGGTCTTACGCGTGCTACCCCGTTGCAGCCGTCCTTCGGGGCGGCTGAGGATTGAAACATCAGGCTCCGGAAAAATGCGAGTGCGAGTCTGCCCGGACGTTGCAGCCGTCCTTCGGGGCGGCTGAGGATTGAAACACTGCCATACTCCAAGACGTTCATTAGCCCTGTATGTTGCAGCCGTCCTTCGGGGCGGCTGAGGATTGAAATGGGGCGACTGAGCGCCGAGTGCCCACCAAAAGCAGGGGCCAGAGCCTCCACGTGGAAGCTCTGGCCCCTGGCAGGAAGAGTGCTTAGCGGTTGACGAAACGGCCACCGTGGCGGGCCATCGTGGCCTCCACGACATCGAGGGGAACGTCGTCCTCAATGGCGATGGCACGGCCTCCGGCATCAACGGCGCTCTGGATTTCGTTGTAGTGGGTGTCGTCAAGGTCGTAGCGGTCGTCGTAGCGGCGGGTTTCGCCCTGGGCGGCGACGCGGGTTTCCATACCGTCGCCGTGGACAGCGGCGTCCGCCGTGCCAGCCGCCGCGCCGATGCCCGACCCCAGGGCACCCATGCCCAGCAGCACGGGCACCGCCGCGAGGCCACCCGTCGCGGCGACCACAGCCCCCGCAGCTACGCCGGCCACCGCGCCCAGCGCCGTGCCCTTCAGCGCGCCGCCCGCCATATCCGCAGCGTCGCCGCCTCCGTCAACATACTCGGTGGTGGTCTGGGTCGCCGTCTGGGTGGTCGCGGGGGTGGCCGCGGTGCCCATATCGGTGGTCGTGGCAGAACGGCGGCCAAAGGAGGTCTGGCCCATTTCCGGCTGAATCACACCCTGGCTCAGCAGGTCCTGCACGAAAGCGTCGGCCTGGGCCACGGTCGGGAAAATCAGGTGTCGCATACCGGGCAGTTTGCCGGGCGGCGCGGCGGCGAGAGATGAGAAGCGCGGCAAGGGGGGTTGGGGAAGGTTGAGGGGAACTTTAGGCGTCAGTAGCAGTCGCGTCGGGGCGGCGACCCTTGCCCGCAGCGGGGTCGAGCACGCGGGTGAGGGCCTGGGCTGGAACCCCGGTCAGGAGGCCCTGGTCGGTCTGGACGTCGACCGTGCCGGAGAGGGGGTGCAACTTGGTGACTTTGCCGCACGCTCCACTTTCGGTGTGGCAGACCTTGGCGTTTTTGCGCGGAAGGTCGCGCAGCAGCTCCAGGTACATTGCGTGCTCGAACTGCAAGCAGCACAGCAGGCGGCCACACGGTCCCGACAGCTTTTCCGGATTGAGCGGAAGCTGCTGGTCCCGCGCCATGCGGATGCTGACCGGAGAAAACTCCTGAAGATGGGTGCTGGAGCAGTTGCCGCGGCCACAGGCACCGAGCGCCCCTATCATCTGGGCCTGCTCGCGCGGGCCGACCGCCGTGAAGTTCACGCGGGCGCGGGTGTGGCCCCGCACCTCGCCAATCAGGCCGCCGAGTTCGATGCGGTCCTCGGCGCTGTAGCTGATGGTGACGAGGCTCTCGTCGAGGGTGAACTCGACCGCCACGATTTTGACCGGGAGGCCGCGTTCGCGGGCGCGGGCACGCAGGAGCCATTTGAGGTCTTCGGCCCGGCGGTGCAGCTCTTCCCAGCAGGCGAGGTCTTCGGCGGTCGCGACCCGCAACACGCTGCCGTAGCGGGCCTGGGGGTCCGGCGCTTGCGGCTCGCCGCGCACAGTAGCGACCTCCGGGCCGCGCTTGCCCTGCACGACGACCCGCGTGCCCGCCGCGTGCGGCCCCTCGCTGAGCATGGCGTGCAAGCGGGGGCTGCGTTCAAAGCGGACAGGCAGGACAACCACGTCCGGCAGAATGTCACGGCCAGGGCGGGGGCGTCGAGAGAGGCGTCACGAAAGGCGATGGGGAGGGAAGGGTGAAGCCGGGCGCTTAGGCCCAAGCAAGAGCACCTGCTCCCACCGACCACGTCCCAATGAACCACCTCCCCTCAGTGCCGCCCCTCAGTGCCGCTCGGCCAGCGCCTCAATCTCGACACGCACGTCGCGGGGCAAGCGGGCCACCTGCACGGTGCTGCGGGCGGGGTAGGGGGCTTGGAAGTACTCGGCGTAGACGGCGTTCATGGCCGCGAACTCGTTCATATCGGCCAGGAAGACGGTGGTCTTGACCACCCGGCTGAGGTCGGTTCCGGCGGCCTCTAGCACCGCGACGAGGTTGTCGAGCACCTGCCGGGTCTGGGCCTCGATGCCGCCCTCGACGAGGGTGCCGTCAGGCGTTAGCGGGATTTGGCCGCTGGTCACGACAAGGTTACCGAAGGTGGTCGCCTGGCTGTAGGGACCGATGGCGGCGGGGGCGGCGGCGGTTTCCACGATATCTTTCATGGGTCCACTGTACCGGCCTCCGGCGAGTCCCGGCGCGGCTTAGCCCGCCGTCTCGGTCTCGCGCGGTTCGGGCCGGGGCTGAGCGCGGGCACGCAGCGAGCTGGCCGAGAGGGCCGGACGCCGCGGGGGGCGGGCGCGGGCGCGGCGCTGGGCCAGGGCCACCCCACCCAGCAGCAGCGCGCCCAACAAGGCAATGAGGGGGCGCTGCTCCGGCACCAGCAGTACGCCGAGCAGGGTAAAATACACCAGCATCAGCAGCAGGTACGTCAGCGGGCTGCTGCCCCGCTGGGCACTAAGGAGGGCATCGACATACAGGGGGCCACCCTCCTGACGTTCAGGAAGGGGATAGCGCGGCAGGCTATCGGTCCGCAGCACGTCCACCACCACTGCCGTGATGTTGTCGGGACCGCCCCCGTCATTGGCAGCGTCAATCAGGGTGCGAACGATGTGGTCTGGCGGCTGAGCGGGCAGCAGCAGGTGCAGCAGGGCAGCTTCGGACACCACCCCGCTGAGGCCGTCACTGCACAGCAGCAGGCGGTCTCCGGCTTGCAGCGGCAATCCGAACAGCTCCAGCCGCACCCGTTCCTCGCCACCCAGGGCGTTGCTGACCACGCTGCGCCACTGGTGCTGCCGAGCTTCTTCTTCAGTGAGGTGCCCCAGCCGCACCTGTTCGGCGACCCAGGAATGGTCCTCGGTGAGGCGGTGCAGCTCGCCCCCGCGCAACAGGTACGCCCGCGAGTCGCCCACGTGCGCGATGAGGGCCGCCCCCCGGTCCACGAGGAGCGCGAGCAGGGTGGTGCCCATCCCCGCGTACTCGCCCACCGCGTGCCGCAGCACCGCGAGGTTGGCCGCCTGCACCGCCCCGGCCAGCCGCTCCGGGGGGGCACCCCGGCTCTCCAGGTAATGCTGGCTGAGGCTATCAAGGGCGAGGTTGGCTGCGAGTTCACCCGCCGCGTGTCCCCCCATGCCGTCCGCAACCGCATACAGCCCCCCACGTGGCAAGTCGAGCGCCAGCGCAGCGTCCTGATTCACGTGACGTTGCCGCCCCACGTCCGTCAGGAGGCCGGAGCGCAGCGGTGGGGGCGCGTCGGCGCGCATGGGTCCAATATAAGGGAATCATGTAGGGAGTTCGGCGGAGTTTTCACAGCGACGACGGACCGAGTTTTCATATTTCTCATATCGTAAGTCGGGCACCGTGGGGAAATGTCTGCCCTCGGCCCTCTCCCTGCGTTCGGCGTCTATATCGGGCGCTTTCAGCCCCCCCACGCGGCTCACCTGCGGGTGATGGAAGAAGCGTTGGAGAAGGTGGGGACGCTGATTGTCGTCATCGGGAGTGCTCGTGCGCCGCGCACCCTCAAAAATCCCTGGACCGCTGGGGAACGGCAGGAGCTGCTCAGCGCGGGGCTGCGGGACGTGGGGGCCGACCTCCGGCGGGTGCGCTTTGCCGCCGTGCCCGACCACCCCTACGACGAGGAGCGCTGGCAGCGCGAGGTGCGGGCGGTGGTCGCGGCCCAGACGGGTGGGGCAAGCGAGGTGGCGTTGATGGGGCACCTCAAGGACGACAGCAGCTATTACCTGCGCTCCTTTCCGGAGTGGCCTTTTCTGCCCACGGCGGTCGTCAGCCCGCTCAGCGCCACCGACGTGCGCCGAGCCTATTTCGCGGGCAAGCTGGAGGCGGTGGCCGGGATGGTGTCCCCCGCCGTCTTTGCTTGGCTGGACGCCTTTCGGCAGACGTCCGACTTCGCGGAGCTGGAGGCCGATGCCGCGTGGCTGCGGGGGGCGCAGGCGGAGGCCGGGACCTGGCCACCCCTGCGGGTCGAAGCGCTCGCCGCCGTGCGCGGCCCCGCCGGGCGGGTGCGGCTTGTGCGGCGGCACGAGCGTCCCGGACGGGGCCTGTGGACCCTGCCGGGAGCGGAGGTGCTGCCCGCAGAAACGCTCGCGGCGGCGGCGCGGCGGGCGGCGGCGGCGGCGCTGGGGGTCACGCCGAGCGACCCAGCCCTCCTCCCCTCCCCCGCCCCGGCCACGGTGTACGACGCGCCGGGCCGCTCCGAGCGGGGCCGGGTCATCGCGCACGTCTTTGCGCTGGCATGGGCGGGTGAGGAGGAGGGGGAGGGCTGGCTGACCCCCGCGCAGGCCCTCGCCCAACCGGAAGAGCTGTTCGAGGACACCCACGCCCTCCTCGAACAGGCGCTCAGCCCAGCCGCACCCCGCTGACGACCTGCACCCCATTGCGCTCCAGTTGATGCAAGAAGAGAATGTGGTAGAGGTCACCGGGGTGACCGGGCGCGTCCCAGGTTTGGGTGCAGGGTTCGGGCACGACGACCGTGCGGCCTAGCCCCCGCGCCATCCCGTCGGTGACGAGGTGCAGGGCCAGCGCATACAGACACAGGTCGGTCACGTCGCCCACGGCAATCACAGCGTCGAGGTCGGCCCCCCGTTCCTCCAGCCACTCTAGGAAAGCGGGGCTGGTATGACTGGCGATGCTGTTTTTCTGGAAGTGCTGAAACTGTCCGAACTCTGGCAACGCCCGCAGCTCGGCCACCGCCTTGGCCTCCGGGGTGCCCGCAACGCAGTGGGGCGGGTAGGCGGCAAACTCGCGGGCGTCCTCCGGGTGGGCATCTTGGACCAGCACGACGTTCCCGGCGGGCACCCCGGAGGCCAGCAGCGAGCGAAGCAGCCCGGTGACAGATGGAATGATGGCCGCCACGCGGGGGCTGGCGAGCGGTCCCTGGTGGGTAAAGCCCTCCACGAGGTCCACGCACACGACCGCGACCCGCTCCGGGGGGGCTTGCAGTGTGAGGGCGGGGAGGTCAGCCAGCCAGCGCGCCAGCAGCTCGGCCTGCTGGGTGGCTTGCTCGCGCAGGGTGGGAGCAGTGGGCACAGGCGTCGGGGTCATGGAGCAGATGTAGCACACCCCCGCACCCTTGCGGGGACGCAACCCCGCCCCCACGCGTGTCGTACTGAGGAGCATGACCCGGAACGATCAAGGCCCCGCGCAGCCGGATGACCCGCAAGGCCAGTCCACACCAGGCCAGCGCCGGGAGGTCCCCTCCTGGGTGGACGAGGTCCTGAGCGCCCCTCCCGCGCCCTCCCCACAGAGAACGGGGGCGAGCATGGACCCCGGCCCCGACGACCTGCGCATTCCAGAGCCGCAGCGGGCTGCCCCCACCCCCCCAGCCCACGACCCGGCGCGGCCCACTCTGCTCGACTCCGCCGACGACTGGATTGCGCGGATGACGGGCGGCGCGGCCCGCACTCCCTCCAGCGAGCCGATGGCCCAGGCCCCCGCCCCCCGGCAGCCCGACCCCTGGGCACTGGGTGACTCCGGCCCGGTTCCGAGCGACATCGCCACCCGGCGGCTGATTGCTGGGCTGCTGGGCATCGTGCTGGGGGCCTTTGGCGCGCACAAGCTGTACTTGGGCCTCACCACGCCAGGTCTTCTCATGCTCGGCGTGAATGTCGGGGTGTGGGTGCTGGCGCTGCTGCTGGGGCTGGTCACCCTGGGCTTCGGCCTGCTCGTGACCTTGCCCCTCGCCGGGCTGGTCACCGGGGCGGTGGGATTGCTGGGGCTGGTCGAGGGCATCCTGTACCTCACGAAGTCAGATGAGGATTTCTACCGGGAGTACGTGGTGGGCAAGAAACCCTGGCTATGAGCGCTCGCCCAGCGCAGCGGAGAGGTCAGCCTGAAGGTCTGCGGGGGCTTCCAGCCCCACGCTCAGGCGCAGGGTGTGAGGGGTGACCCCGGCGGCAGTTCGGGCGGCTTCGGGGAGGCGGCCATGGGTGGTGGTCCAGGGGTGGACGATCAGGGTCCGGGTATCGCCCAAGTTGGGCGCGACGCGGATAACCCGCAGCCGCTCCAAGAAGGCGGCGGGGTCAGGCACCTCAAAGGTCAGCACCGCGCCGAAGCCGCCCTGGAGGTAGCGCCGGGCGGGCGCGTGGTGCGGGCTGCCGGGCAAACCGGGATAGGTGACCCGCCCGACCCCCGGCTGCGCCTGAAGCCACTCGGCCAGCGCGAGCGCCGTGGCCGACTCCTGGCGCAGCCGCAGCGAGAGGGTTTCCAGGCCCTGCGCGACGAGAAAAGCACTGTGCGGCGAGAGGGTCATGCCGAGCTGGTGCGCTCCCAGCCAGCGAGCACGCCAGGCCAGGGCCTCGGCCCCCCGCTGGGCGAGGAGGCTGGCCTCGCCGCCTTCCGCGTAGAGAGGATTGCGGCTCAGGTCGTGTGCCCGGCCCACGGTCACGCTGCCGCCCATCACGCTGCCGTGGCCGCCCGCCCATTTGGTGAGCGAGTGGGTGACCAGGTCGGCCCCGTGCGCGAGGGGACGGCACAGCAGCCCCACTCCGCCCCAGGTGTTGTCCACCGCCAGCACAGCGCCGTGCCCGTGCGCGACCTCTGCCAGCGCCGCGAGGTCGGGCACGTCCCCGGCGGGATTGCCGATGGTCTCGGCCCACACCAACCGGGTCTCCGGGCGCAGGGCGGCGGCGATGGCCTCCGGCGTATTCGCGGTCAGGGTCGCCGAGATGCCCATCAGCGGCAAGACGTTGTTCAGCAGCCCCGCCGTGCCCCCGAAGAGGCTGCTGGTCGAGACCACGTGGTCCCCGGCGCGGCACACGCTGAGCAGCGCCGTGAGGGTCGCCGCCTGCCCGCTCGCGAGGGCCACCGTCGCCGCGCCGCCCTCCAGCGCGGTGAGGCGTTCTTCCAGCGCCCGCACGGTGGGGTTTTGGAGCCGGGCGTAGCTCAGGCCGGTGCCCAGGGCGAACTCGCTCTGGGCTTCCTCCAGCGTGGCGAACTGAAAAGCGGCGGCCTGATGGATGGGAATGCCGACCGTCTCGCCCAGCCCGCGCGGGATGGCGGTCTGCACGGCGGTCGTCTCGTAACTCCAGGGGGAAGGGGCGCAGTCGTCGGCCATGGCCCCACGCTACGCGCCGGGAAGCGCGGGGGGGCCGGGCCTGTCCTATCCGGCCCAGAGGCGGGATGGGGGGACGGGGAACGGGGCGGGCCGCGCTAGCCTCAGACCTCTCTAGGGGTCAAAAGTGGCGAGGAAGTCGGGAAACGCGTGTGCAAGCCCACGGTTGGGCTTGGTGAGCACGGCGCGAAGGGCATCCAGGCCACGTCTGAAGAGGCTTTTGGGCGGGTAGCCGTGTCGAAGGCAGCGTGACGGGTCACGCTGCTGCTCAAACTCTCCCACCAAACAGCACCATACGAAGGCCAGTGCGACCACGGCCAGGAGCGTGGAGACCCGACTGGGATCAGTCAGGTGCGTGCTTTCGAGAAAAAAGCCCCTGGATTTCAGCGCCTGATGCATGTTTTCTGCGGTCCAGCGCAGCGCGTAACGTTTCAGGGCTTTCTCGGCAT
>NZ_AXWT01000033.1:0-19021 GCF_000482805.1 Deinococcus murrayi DSM 11303
TTCGCATGGCTTGTTTGGTCCGCAGACCTTCACGAGTCTGGAGCCAGTCGGGGTGACCAGCCGCTCGTACCACCCTGTCAGGTGGCCCTGTCATCGTCACTTGCACCAGCTTGTCATGCTTCCCGCGCAGAGGGGCCTGAAGCCTTTCTCGCGCTCGCCCTTTCGTTCGGGCGAAGGGAACTATATGCCCCCTTCCCCCACCTGTCAAGCACCCCCTGCCCGCCCGCCGCTGCGGGGCCGCCGCCACCGCGCCCAGCGCACGTTTTTGCTCGGCGTGCTCCCCTAACGCCACCGTTCTGGCAGGCCGTACAGGTGCCACAAGGCGTCCACCCGGCGCTGCACCTCCGGGGTCATTTCGATTTTGGGGGGCCACTCGCGCACGAAGCCCTCGGCAGGCAGCTTGCGAGCACCGTCCCAGACCAGCAGGCCGCCCCCCGCCGCCGGCCAGGGCCACACATCGCGCTCTGGGTCGATGTTGTTCAGGACGGTCCACCACACGTCTTGATCGCTCGTCACGTCGGTCTGGGCGTCCCCCAGCAGGAGGTGGCGCACCCCCCGCGCCGCCGGGTGAGCCGCAAATGCCTCAGCCAGCTCGCGGGCCTGGCCGGGGCGGGTCTTGTCGAGGGCGACGTACCAATAGCCGTCCGGCGTCTGGCGCTGGGCGAGCACCCCCGGAAAGGAGGGCAGCTCCGTGGCCGCACGGGGCACGAAGGGCGGCTCACCCGCCCGCTCGTGCTCCTGCCCTGGGCGGCTGCTCGCGGGGCTGCCAGCCTCCTCCGGCAGTTTGGTGGTCGCGTCGATGATGAGCTTGCCGCCGTAGCCCCAGCCGCGGCTGGAGTGGTCGAGCACGTCGATAGGGCCGCGGGTGGTCAGGGTGTCGCGGCCCGGCACGGCCTTGGCCGCGACCTCACGCCACACCGCCCCAAAGTCATTGACCTTGACGTCCGCATCGACGACGACGATAACCTTGGCAAACATCATCTGGCCAAGGCCAAAAAGGCCGTTGGCGACCTTGTAGGCCTGACCGGGATAGCTCTTCTGGATGGCGGCGAAGACGAGATTGTGCGCGACGCCCGCCGGGGGCATGTGGTAGTCCACGAGTTCGGGCAAGATGAGCTGCGCGGCGGGTAGAAAGAGCCGCTCGGACGCCTCGATGAGGTAGGCGTCCTCCATCGGGGGGCGGCCCACGATGGTCGCGGGGTACACCGGATGGCGGCGCATGGTCACTGCCGTGACGTGAAAGCGGGGGTACAGGTCGGGCAGCGTGTAAAAGCCGGTGTGGTCGCCGAACGGCCCCTCCATCACCCAGTCCTCCTGGGGGTCCACGTAGCCTTCGAGGACGAACTCGGCGTTGGCGGGCACGTCGAGATCGACTGTGACGCCCTTCATGACGGGATACCGCTGACCACGCAGGTAGCCCGCCACCGCGAACTCGTCGAGGCCGGGCACGGGCGGCAGGGGGGCGGTCGCCGCGTAAATCAGGGCGGGGTCACCGCCCAGAGCCACCGCGACTTCCAGCCGCTGGCCCAACCGCTTCGCCTTTTCCAGATGCTTGGTGCCCGTCTTGTGGCGCTGCCAGTGCATCCCGGTGACGTTCCTCCCCATGACCTGCATGCGGTACATGCCCATGTTGCGCTCGCCCGTTTCAGGGTCCCGCGTGATGACCAGGGGCAGGGTCACGAAGGGGCCGCCGTCCAGGGGCCAGCATTTCAAGATGGGCAGCTGGCCGAGGTCCACCTCGTCGCCGCGCCAAACGACCTCCTGGGCGGGGCCGGACCGCACCCGGCGGGGCGGCAGGTTGAGCGCGTCCCGCAGCTTGCTGGCATTGCTCAGCAACCCGCCGAGGCCGCCCGCTCCCTTGAGGTCGGTGAGGTGCCGAATCTTGGCGGCAAGGTCGTCGAGGTCGGAGACGCCCAGGGCCAGCGCCGTGCGCTCGCGGGTGCCCATCAGGCCGATGACGAGGGGAAACTCGCTCCCGACGACGTTCTCAAAGAGGACCGCCGGGCCGCCCGCTTTGACGAGGCGGTCCGCAATCTCAGTGATTTCCAGCTCGCGCCTGACCGGAACGGACACGCGAACGAGTTCGCCGCGCTCCTCTAACAGGCGCATGAAGCTCTGAATGTCGGGAAAGGCCATGCCCGGAGTCTAGAGAAGGGCGGTCAGGGCAACCGTACCCGGAACGGGAAATGTGCCCGGATACCCTGAAAGGCATGACCCCCCCTGCTCCCACCCCGGACCCGCCCGCCGAAGCACTGCGCAAAGCGCGGCTGACCACGCTACAGACGCTGGACAACCTGCTCGACCGCCCTATGACAGTCTTGAGCTTCGTGTGGTTGGCGCTGCTGGTTCTCGACCTGACGCGGGGCCTGCCGCCCAGCCTTCAAACGCTGAGCAACGTGATTTGGGGGCTGTTTATCCTCGACTTTCTGTTGTCGTTTGCCCTCGCCCCCGACAAGGGGGGGTACCTGCGGCAGAACTGGCTCACCGCGCTGAGCCTGCTGCTCCCCGCGCTGCGGATTCTGCGGGCATTCCGGGGACTACGAGCGCTGCGAGCGCTGCGGTTCACGCGGGGGGCCAACTTGCTGCGGCTGCTCACCAGTCTGAACCGGGGCCTGCGAACGCTGGGACGTACCCTGCGGCGGCGGGGCCTGGGCTTCGTGCTGGGGGCCACTGGGCTGGTGGCGCTGGCTGGAGCAGCGGGCATGGCGTCCTTTGAAGCCGGGCAGCCCGGAGCGCCGGGGGGCTACGGCGAATGGTTGTACTGGGTGGGCATGCTGCTCACCAGCCTGGGGTCAGAGTATTGGCCGCGCACAGGTGAAGGCCAGGTCCTGACCTTCCTCCTTGCGCTGTATGGCTTCTCGGTGTTCGGGTACATCACGGCGACTCTGGCCAGCTTTTTCGTGGGCGACGATCAGGAGCGCGAGCCAGAAGAGGACGAGGTGAACAATGCGGCCTTGCACCGCGAGCTGCGGGCGCTGCGCGAGGAGCTGGCCGCGCTGCGGGGCGACCTGAGCAGCCGGGCCTGAGGGCTATGCTCTCTTCATGACCCCCGCTTCCCCTTCTCCCCTTGACCGGATGCGTTCGGCCTTGCAGGGCACGGACCTCGATGGCTGGCTGCTGTACGACTTTCAGGGCCTCAATCCCCACGCCCGGCGGGTACTGGGCATTCCGGCGGGGGCGCACCTCACCCGGCGCTTTTTCGTGTGGGTGCCGCGGGCAGGCAGGGCCGTGCTGCTGCACCACCACATCGAGGGGGGCACCTGGGAGGGCCTGACGGCGGGGTGGGACATAGAGCGCCGTTCCTTCGGCTCGCACGCCGAACTCGACGCCCGGCTGCGTGGGGTGGTCGGCGGAAAACGGGTGGCGATGGAATACAGCCCTCTGGGGGCGGTGCCCTACGTGGGCCGGGTGGACGCGGGCACGCTGGAGCGGGTGCGGGAGGCGGGCGCGGCGGAGGTCGTAAGTTCGGCGGACCTGCTGCAGGCCTTTCTGGTGTGGTCGGCAGAAGACCTCGCCGCCCACCGCCGCGCTGCGGACGTGCTGATGAGGGCCAAAGACGACGCTTTCCGCCTGATTCACGAACGGCTGCGGGCCGGAGAACCCGTGACCGAGCTGGACGTGCAGGCCGTCATCGAGCGGGCCATCGCCGCAGCCGGAATGACGAGCGGCCACCCCGTCAACGTGAGCTTCGGGGCCAACGCTGCCGACCCGCACTACCAGCCGGAGGGTGCGAGGAACGCAGCTTTGCGCCATGGCGACTGCGTTCTCATCGACCTCTGGGCGCAGGAGGAAGGTCGCCCCTTCGCGGACGTGACCTGGGTGGGATACGCGGGCGAACCCACATACGAGTACCACTCGGCGTGGGAGGCGGTGCGGGGAGCACGGGACGCCGCGCTGGGGGTGTTGCAGAAACGATATGCCGCCGAGGGCTGGGGCCGCCTGCAGGGGTGGGAACTTGACCGAGCAGCGCGGAACGCGATGGGGCCAGCGTGGGCCGCCCATTTTCTGCACCGCACCGGGCACGACCTCGGCGTCAGCCTGCACGGGGCCGGGGCCAACCTCGACGACTACGAGACGCACGACACCCGCACGTTGACGCCGGGGCTGGCGGTCACGGTGGAGCCGGGCACCTACCCCAGAGGGCGCGGCTTCGGCATCCGCAGCGAGGTGGACGTGTTTCTTGCCCCTCAGGGGCCGCAGGTCACGACCCAGCTTCAGCGCGAGCCATTTGTGCTGGGGGTGGGCAAGTGGCGGGCGGTGCGGGCCGCCGCCCTGGGCGAGTCATCTTAAGGTCGGCTTAAGCCCTGGCCCCGGTACTCTGTGGGCATGGCGAACCTCAGCTCCTCGACGATCATGCTCACGGGGGCAGGCGGCGCACTTGCCACCGCTGTCGCCCAGGAACTGGAGGATGCGGGTGCGCAGCTCGTGCTCGTCGGGCGCGGCGACTCGCTGGCCCGCGCCGCTGACCGCTTTCCTGCCACCGAGGTCCTCGACCTCGACCTGCGTGACCCCGCCAGCGTAGACACGCTGCGCAAGGTCAAGGTGGATGCTCTGGTGCATACGGTGGGGGCCTTTGCGGCCCAAGACGTGCACAAGGCTACCACCGACGACCTGCGGAGTCTCTTTGACACCAACATGCTGACCCTCTTCCACGCGGTGCAGGGCGTGCTGCCGCATATGCTGCGGCAAAAAGACGGCCTCATCATGGGCGTGAGCGCGGGTCAGGCCGCTCGGCTGAGCGGTCCCAAAGCCGCCCTCTATACCGCGAGCAAGGCCGCCGTCGCCGCCTACGTCCTGAGCCTGCACGACGAACTCAAGGGCCGGGGGGTGCGTGGCTGCGTTCTCTACCCCATGGGAGCCATCGACACCCCCGAAAACCGCGAGGCGGGCTTCGACTGGGAAGAAACCATCGACCCCCGCGGTCTCGCCAAAAGCGTAGCCCACGCCCTCACCCGGCCCGACCGGGCACACCTGACCGAGCTGAAGATTTACCCGGACGTCTAAGCACGTTGAACTTAACATTCCGCATTTTCGGGAGGGCACCGAAACTGCTCCATTCCCAGTCCAACGTACTTTTGCTGCCACGCGCTCCGCGCGGTTTATCTAAAAGATGAACGCAGTGTACTTAGGAGCGGTCAGCTTTCAGCCGTCCGCCCTCAGCGCCACAGCGAGGAGGCCATCTAGCCCGCCCGCGTAAGCGTCCTCCAGCCGGGGCCACTCCGGGGGAAAGGGCTGGGTGCGGGTCACGTCGTTAGGCACCACGATGAGGCGGCATCCAGCGGCAACGGCAGCGAGGCCCCCGTTCAGGCTGTCTTCGACCGCGAGGCAATCGGCAGCGGGGAGGCCCAGCCGCTCGGCGGCGAGGACATACAACTCCGGGTCGGGCTTGACCCGGCGCACGTCGTCGCGGGTGGCGAGCGCTTCAAAGAGGTCCAGCAGCCCGTGGGCGGCAAGCCAGTGGGTGACCCAGGTGCGGCTGCTGCTCGTGGCCAGGGCCAGCCGCAGGCCGCGCCGCCGGACGTCTGCCAGCACCTCGCGCACGCCGGGGCGCAGGTCCTGCTCGGCAAGGGCCGCGTGGATGCGCCCATGCAGGTCCCGCTCGACCCGCTCGCGGTCGGCTTGCACGTGGCCGGGCAGCCCCGCCCAGGGGTCAAAAGCGTCCCAGGTGCCGATGCCGCGCTGCCACGCGGGCAAGCTCAGCTCTCGTCCGTGCTCGCGGTAGAGGGCCTGCCAGTGCCGAAACTCCAGCGTCTCAGTATCGAGAATGGTGCCGTCAAAATCAAAGATGAGGGCGCGGGGCAAAGAAGCCATGCGGGGAGTGTAGGCCAGCCTTCCCCGCCCCGGCACCCGACTTTGGGCGGACGTTTTTTTCATGACGGACCCGCTAGGCTGAGGCCATGGCGGATTGGGTGCAGGGCTTGATGGACAGCATGGGATACCTGGGCATCCTCCTGCTGATGATTCTGGAAAATCTCTTTCCGCCGATTCCCAGCGAGCTGATTATGCCCTCGGCAGGGTTTGCGGCGGCGCGGGGCGACCTCAGCCTGCCCCTGGTCATCCTGATGGGCGTGCTGGGCAGCGTGATCGGCACCCTGCCGCTGTACTACATCGGGCGAGCCTTTGGCGAAGAGCGGCTGGTCGCCTGGGCCGACAAGCACGGCAAGTGGCTCACCCTCAGCGGCCAGGATATCCGCCGGGCCGACGACTGGTTCGATCGGCACGGGGCCAAGGCGGTCCTCTTTGGCCGCCTCGTGCCCGGCATTCGCAGCCTGCTGAGCCTCCCGGCGGGCATGAGCGAGATGCCCATGCCCAAGTTCCTGATCTACAGCGCCATCGGGTCGGGGCTGTGGTCTACGGCGCTCGCCTCTGCGGGCTATGTGCTGGGCGAAAACTACGACCGGGTCGAGCGGTACATCAGCCCGGTGTCCAAGATTGTGCTCGGCGGGGTGGCGGTCGCGGCGCTGGCGTGGTTCCTCAAGCGGCGGCGCGAGCAACAGGTTCGGGCGTAGCGCCCACACCCTGGGGCCGCCGGGCGAGCATTCCCGGCGGCCTCCACTTGCCTCGACTTGAGCTTGTCTCGCCGCGTTTAGCGGGGCACGACCCGCAGGTCGAGGGCGGCGGCGCGGTCTCCCGGCAGGGCCTGGGCAGAAGCCGAGCGGTACAGCAGGCGGCCCCGCGCATCGCTGACACGGGCGGTGACGACGTACTCGCGGCGGGGGTTCAGCCGCACCGGGTTGTACTGGAGCTGGTAGGGGGCTGAGAGCCGGGTCGCCGGAAAGCTCACCTCCAGCAGGGTGGCCCCCGCCGTGTCCCCAAGGGTGACGGTGACGATGCTTCCGGCGGGCAAGCGCACCGCCGAGGGCGCGTAAATCCGCCCGCCCAGCACTCGCCACCCGGCGGGCACGTCCGCGAGGCTGGGCACGGGCGAGGTGGTCGCGGGGGCTGCCGCTGGAGCGGAGGGCGGCGTCCCAGGCCGCACGATGCGGATGCCCTGGGCAGAGGCGACGGAGAACACAAGAGTGGCCAGCAGCAGGGAAAAAGCTCGCTTCATGGCCCCACGCTAGCCCCCAGCGACGTCAGGTACGACAGAAGAGCGCGGCCCCTTCCTTTAGCGATGGGGACGGTCGGGGGGCGTCACGGTCTGGCCCCGGCGGACGTGCTCTGCTCTGGCGTATGCTCCCCGCGCCGCCCCCCAACTTCCCCGACCACCCCACAGGCCGCGCCTTCCTCCTGCGGGATCCGGTGCTGGGGGAGGTCATCGCCCGGCTGGGGCCGCTGCCTCCGCTTGCCCCCACCCCGGACCCCTTCGGCACCCTGGTGCGCAGCGTGATGGGGCAGCAGCTTTCGGCAGCGGCGGCGGCCCGCATCGCGGGGCGGGTGGAGGCCGCGCTCGGCGAGGTGACGCCGGGAGCGCTGGGCGCAGCCTCCCCCGACACCCTGCGGGCGCTGGGTCTCTCGTGGGCAAAGGTCCGCACCGTGCAGGCCCTCGCCGGGGCCGCTGAGGCCGGGCGGATAGACTTCGCGCACCTGGGCAGCCTGCCCGACGAGGCGGTCATCGCGGCGCTGACCCCGCTGCCGGGGATTGGGCGCTGGACCGCCGAGATGTTCCTCATCTTCGGGCTGGCGCGGCCCGACGTCTTTAGCCACGGCGACCTCGTCTTGCGCCAGGGGCTGGCCCGCCTCGCGCCCGGAGCCGACCCCCAGGCGGTCGCGGCGGCGTGGTCCCCTTGGCGCACCCTCGCCGCCCGCGCCCTGTGGGCCGAGCACCACGCCCGGCAAGAGCAGGCCCGTCAAGCACGGACCCAGCAACGCCGCCCCCGCAGCTGACCCGCCGCTCCTCAGCGTTCTTCGGGTTCGGGCAGCAGCGACCGGAGCACGTCCATCTTGACCACGATGGGCGTGCGGGCGCGGGTGATGGCCCCAGCCTGCTTGAGCTTGCCCAGGGAATGGCTGACCGTCTCACGGGTGGCCCCGACCATGCGGGCGAGGTCTTCCTGGCTGAGCTTGAGGGCGACTTCAACCCCCTGTGGGTGAGGCCGCCCGAACTCACGGGCAAGGCGGTAGAGCAAACTGGCCACCCGTTCGGGAGCGCTGTAGGCGCTGAAAGCGGCGGTCCATGAGCGGGCCTCAAACAGCCGCGCCGCCATCAGCCGAATCAGCTTCATGGCGAGTTCGGGGCGCTGGGCGAGAAGCTGCTGCAACTCGTGGCGGGGCAGCACGATTAGGCTGGTAGGTTCGACGGCCTCGGCCTGGGTGGGACGGCGTTCTTCCGGCTCCAGCAGCAGCTCGCCAAAGGTGTCGTGCTGGCCCACCACCCCCAAGATCGCCTCTTTGCCATTGGGAAACAACTTGCTGATTTTGACCAGACCGCCGCGCACGAAATACAGCGCGTCCGCCGGGTCATCCATGCGGTAAATCACCTCGCCGGGATGGTAGTTCCGGCAGGGCGTCGCCGCCGCCACCCGCTCCAGCTCGTCCAGCTCCAAATCAGCGAACAACTCTGTCCGCTTGAGGTGCCAGACCAGGCTCGGATAGTTCATGGTGCGGTCAGAATACCCGGAATGCTGGACCCGCGCAGCGCAGCAGGCGGCGGCCCTTCCCTTCGCCCCAACCCCCCGCCTCCCACGCCACCCAGTTGTATTAGACTCAGTCCAAGCAAAGAGCCTGCGTGCCCTCCTGCAACAAGGAGGCCGCGCCCCAGAGGAGGAATCCCATGCCCCAGTACAAAGCTCCCCTGCGCGACATCAAGTTCCTGATGCACGAGCTGCTGCAAGCGCCCCAGGTGCTCGCAGAGGTCCCCTTTTACCAGCAGAACGACACCGCTGACGCGGACCTGCTCAATCAAGTGCTGGAGGAAGCTGCCCGCTTCGTCGAGACCGAACTCGTGCCCCTCAACCGCGTCGGCGACGAGGAGGGTTGCACCCGCCACGACGACGGCTCGGTGAGCACGCCCACGGGCTTTAAGGAGGCGTACAAGAAGTACCGGGAAGCGGGCTGGACCGCGCTCGACGCCGACCCCGCCTACGGCGGCCAGGGGATGCCCCACCTCGTGAGCAACGTGCTTGTCGAGATGATGACCTCCGCGAACGTGGCCTGGAGCATGTACCCCGGCCTGTCGCACGGGGCGTACTCGGCCCTGCACGCGGTGGGCAGCGAAGACCTCAAAACCCTCTACCTCCCCAAGCTGGTGTCGGGCGAGTGGACGGGCACGATGTGCCTCACCGAACCGCACGCGGGCACCGACCTGGGCATGATTCGCACCAAAGCCGTGAACAACGGCGACGGCACCTACGCGATTACCGGCACCAAGATTTTTATCAGCGCGGGCGAGCACGACCTCGCCGAAAACATCGTGCACCTCGTGCTCGCCCGGCTGGAGGGCAGTCCGCAGGGCACCAAGGGCATTTCCCTCTTCCTCGTCCCCAAGTTCGTGCCCAACCCCGACGGCAGCCTCGGCGAGCGCAACACGGTCGTGTGCGGCTCCATCGAGCACAAGATGGGCATCCACGGCAACGCGACTGCCGTGCTGAACTTTGACGGCGCGAAGGGCTACCTCGTCGGCGAAGTCAACAAGGGCATGAACCACATGTTCATCATGATGAACGCCGCCCGGCTGGGCACAGGCCTCCAGGGCCTTGGCCTGGGCGAGGTGGCCTACCAAAACGCGCTGGCCTATGCCAAAGACCGCCTCCAGATGCGTCACGAGCCGCGGGTGAACCCCGCCGAACCCGCCGACCCCATCCTCGTGCACCCCGACGTGCGCCGCATGCTGCTGACGGGCAAGGCGTACACCGAAGCGGGCCGGGCACTGGCGATGTGGCTGGCCCTGAGCATCGACATCGAGCACCACCACCCCGACGCGGCCAAGCGCCAGGAAGCCGCCGACCTCGTGGCGCTGCTGACCCCGGTCGCCAAGGCCTTTATGACCGACAACGGCTTCACGACGGCGGTGCTCTCGCAGCAGGTGCTGGGGGGCCACGGCTACATCCGCGAGTGGGGCCTGGAGCAGTTCGTGCGTGACGCCCGCATCGGTCAGATTTACGAGGGCACCAACGGCATTCAGGCCCTCGACCTGCTGGGGCGCAAGGTGCTGATGGACGGCGGAAAGAAGCTTCAGAAGCTCGCCGGGACCTTGCAGGAGTTCGTCGAGGAAAACGAAGGCGACGAGGACCTCGCCCCCTACCTCGATCAGCTCGGCAAGGCCGCCGGGCAGCTCGGCTCGCTGACGATGGTTATCGGCCAAAAGGCGATGGCGGGGCCGGAGGGCGCCGACGAGGTCAACGCCGCCGCCGTAGACTACCTGCGCTACTTCGGGCACGTCGTGTACGGCTACCTGTGGGCGCGGATGGCGAAAATCGCCCACGAAAAGATTCAGGCGGGCCAGGACCGCGACGGCTTCTACCTCGGCAAGGTGCAGACTGCCCGCTTCTACTTCGCCAAGCTCTTCCCCGAAACCAAGATGCTCGCGGCCACCATCAAGGCCGGAAACGAACCGCTGGCCGTAGACGACCGCGCCGTGTTCGGGATGGAGCGGGCGCTCGTCGGAGCGTAACCGCCCGTCCTCAACCCAGGCCCCCCTCCCCGGTGGAGCGGGGGCTTTTTGGGGCTGGGCGGAGGCAGGTCCCCCTCCGTCCAACCTGGAGAAACGGTTCACGCTTCGGCTGGAGCGGCCTTGCTACAGTAAGCGCCTGGAGAGGACCGACATGCCCACGTACGTCTACAAGAACATCGAGACTGGCGAAACCTACGAGATTAAGCAGAGCATGCGCGACGAACCGCTCACGACCCACCCGGAGACGGGAGCGGCCATCAAGCGGGTGCTCTCGGCACCGGGCATCGCCTTTCGTGGCAGCGGCTTTTACGTGACCGATTCCCGCCCGGCTCCCAAGGGCGAGGGCGGCGGCGGCGAGTGACCGCCCCGCTGCGTGCCCTGGCGGCGGCCCTGCTCCTTGCCGGAGCGGGGGCCGCCCTCTATTTCACCGGGCACGGGCAGGGCGTGCAGGCGCAGCGGGCGCTCGCGACCACCGATGAAATCAACACGGTCGAGGTGGTGCAAAAGTCGCTGCGCGCGGTCGTGCGGGTCGATGCCCGGCTGCGCAAGGAGTTCTTGCAGGCGGGCGACGACCCGGTCGAGACGGGCACCGGCTTTTTTTACAAGCCCAACCTCATCGTCACGAACTATCACGTCGTGCAGTACCAAGAGTCCGTCAGCGTGACCCTCTACAACGGGCGACGGGTTCCGGCGCGGGTCGAGGGCATCGACCCCGGCATCGACATCGCCATCCTGCGTGTCAGCGGCGTCTCGGCTCCGCGCACCCTCTCCTTCGGGCGCAGCGCGGGGCTGATTCCGGGGCAGAAGCTCATCACCATCGGCACGCCGCTGCGGATTCCCAACTTCGTGGGCACCGGGGTCTTTAGCGTGATGGCAAGCGCCCAGGACGTGCCGCGGGACGACCAGCTTGGCCAGGAAATCGGGCAGTACCTGCTGACAACCGCCAGCATCCAGCAGGGCAACAGCGGTGGCCCGGTCCTCGACTCCAGGGGCGCGGTGGTGGGCGTCGCGGACGCCAATGCCGCTCCCAACCTCTTCGTGCCGGGCATCATCGGGATGGCGATTCCCAGCGACCTCGTGCGCCAGAGCCTCGACGACCTCGAAAAGATTGGCGTGCCCCAGCGCGGCACCCTGGGTGTCACCCTGGTGGACCTCGATTCCCTCGACCCGGCGCTGCGGCAGCTCGCGGGCCTGAGCAGCTCGGAGGGTGCCCTCGTCGACGAGGTGGCCGCCGGGTCCGCCGGGGCGCGGGCGGGCTTGCGCGGCAGCCTGCGCAACAGCCGTGGCCAGCTCCTCGCGCCGCTCGGCGACATCATCGTCGCGGTAGACGGTGTGCGTGTTCGCGGCAGTTACGACGTGACCCGGCTGGTCGCCGCCAAACGCCCCGGCCAAACTGTCGACCTGCGGGTGTGGCGCAACAAAAAGAGCGTCAACGTGCGGGTGACGTTGCAGAAGCGGACGTTGCAGTGAAGGAGTCCAGCGGCCAGCTTCCAGCCGCCAGCAATGGCAGCCACCGCTTCAGCCCATGCTGGAGCGGTTTTTTCTGGCTGCTGGGCGCTGGCGGCTGGAAGCTCTATCATCCCCTCTGCTATGTACGTCGTCGTCGAAGGCCCCATCGGGGTAGGAAAAACGAGCCTGGCGGGGCGGCTCGCGGGGCGCTACGGCGCGGAGCTGAACCTGGAGGTCGTGGAGGAAAATCCCTTCCTGGCCCGGTTCTACGCAGCACCGGAGGCGTACGCCTTTCAGGTGCAGGTCTTCTTTTTGCTCTCGCGCTTCAAGCAGCTCTCGGCGCTCGCGCAGCCGGGGCTGTGGAGCGGCCACGTGGTCAGCGACTACCTCTTTGACAAGGACTTCATCTTTGCGGCGATGAACCTCAAGGATGCGGAGTTCGCCCTCTACGAGGACCTCTACCGCCACCTCTCGCCCCGGCTGCCCACCCCAGACCTCGTGGTTTACCTGCGGGCCGAGCCAGAGCTGCTGCTCTCGCGCATAGAGAAACGGGGCCGCCCCTTCGAGCGCGACCTGCAAGCCGCCTACCTCGCGGACCTCACTGCCCGCTACGACGAGTACTTCCGGACCTATTCCGGCCCCCTGCTCACGGTGGACGCGGCCCGTTATGACTTCGTGGAAAACCCGGACGACGAACGCGCCCTGCACGCCGAGATTGCCGCGTCCCTGGGAGAACACCGGGTGGCGCGGGAGGGGGCGGCGGTGTGAGGGGGCGGAGGCCGCAGAGGGCGGGACGGCTTTTGTCCACTTCCCACTCCCCACTCTCCACTTTCCAGCGGCGGGGCCGCTGACATGTACCTCGCCATCTCTGGCAACATCGGCAGCGGCAAGAGCACCCTGACCCGGATGCTCGCTGACCGCTACGGCCTGCGCCCGGTCTACGAGCCGTATGCCGACAATCCTTACCTGGAGGACTTCTACCGCGACATGCGGCGGTATTCCTTTCATAGCCAGGTGTATTTCCTGTCGCGGCGGCTCGAGCAGCATCTGCAAACCGTGACGGGGGCGCGGTACGTCATTCAGGACCGCACGGTCTTCGAGGACGCCAACGTCTTCGCCCGCAACCTCTACGAGTCGGGGCAGATGGAAGCCCGCGACTGGGCCACCTACCGGGGCCTCTACGAGGGGGTGCTGCCCGCCCTGCGGGTGCCCGACCTCCTGATTCACATCGACGCCTCGCTGCCCACCCTGAAAAAGCGCATCGCCCAGCGGGGCCGCACCTACGAGCAGGACATTCCCGACGCCTACCTGGGGGGCCTGAGCCGCCTGTACGAGGCCTGGATTCAGCGCTTTGACGCCTGCCCGGTCGTACGGGTACCGGGCGACGAGCTGGATTTCGTGCAGGACCCGGCGGCCTTTCAGTGGGTGTGTGAGCGGGTACAGGCACACGGCTTCGGGTTGCCGCTGCTGCGCTAGCCTCCCTCCCATGCACCTGCCTGAGCTGGCCGCCGCCCTCAACGTCCCCCATCCCGACCTGCCCAACGTGGCCGTGCGGGGAGTCACCCACCACGCCGCCTGGACCGAGCCAGGGTTCCTTTTTGTGGCGATTCGGGGAGCGCGGTTTGACGGCCACCAGTTTCTAGAGGAGGTTGCTCGGCGCGGCGCGGTCGCGGTGCTGGGCGAGGGGTTGAGCGCGGGGCAGACCTCTCCCCTGCCCTACCTGCGGGTGCCCGACGCACGGGCAGCGCTGGCGGACGCGGCGGCGGCGCTGGCGGGCCACCCCAGCCGGGCGCTGAAGGTGGTCGGCGTGACGGGCACCGACGGCAAGACCACCACGAGCTGGCTGACCCGCCACCTGCTGCGGGCGGCGGGCCTCCCGACCGGCCTGCTGAGCACCGTGGGCTACGAGCTGCCCGACGGCGTGCTGCGCCACTTTCCCGCTCACTTCACCACCCCCGAAGCGCCGCAGCTGCAAGCAACCCTGCGCGAGCTGCTGGAAGCGGGTGCCGGGGCGGCAGTGCTGGAGGCGAGCAGCCACGCCCTCGCCCTGGACCGGGTGCGCGGGGTCGAGTGGGATGTGGCGGTCTGGACCCACCTCACGCGGGAGCACCTCGACTTCCACGGCAGCATGGAGAACTACTTCGCGGAAAAGCGCAAGCTCGTCGAGCGTGCCCCCTTCGCGGTCCTGAACGCCGACGACCCCTGGACTGCCCGCCTGACCGGAGTGGCCCCCGCCGAGACGACCTACTCGCTGGAGGGCGCTCCCGCCGACTGGCAGGCCCTGGACGTCGAGGAGCGGGCGACCGGGCTGCACTTCCGGGTGAGGTCCCCGCTGGGCGAGTTCGCGGCGCACCTCCCCATGATTGGGCGCTTCAACGTCGCCAATGCGCTTGCGGCGATGGCGGCAGCGGCGCGGCTGGGGGGGACGCAAGCAGCGCTGGTCGGCGGCCTCGCCTCCTTCGGCGGAGTGCCGGGGCGCATGGAACTCGTTCCTGGCGGCGAGGACGCCCCGCGGGTGGTTGTGGATTTCGCCCACACGCCCCCCAGCCTGGCGGGGGCGCTGGCGACGCTGCGGACGACCACGCCGGGCGAGCTGTGGGTGGTGATTGGGTCGGCGGGCGGCCTGCGCGACCCCGGCAAGCGGGCGCCCCTCGGCGAGGTGGCCGCGCGGGGAGCCGACCACGCCGTCTTTACGGAGGAAGACCACCGCGACACCCCCCTCTCGGACATCCTCGCCGAGATGGAGCGGGGAGCGCAGGCGGCGGGCCGAACCAACTTCGTCTCGGTCGGGGACCGCCGCGAGGCCATTCGCTACGCGATTGGGCGGGCGCGCCCCGGCGACACCGTGCTGCTCGCGGGCAAGGGGGCCGAAGACACCCTGGAGCGCGGGGGCGAGACGCTCCCCTGGAATGAGGTGGCAGAAGCGCGGGCGGCCCTGGGGGCCAGGCGAGCCTGACCACGGGGGCGGACCCCCATGCATGAAGGAACCGTGCCCGCCCTCGCTCGCCGCCCCACATCCGGGGCGCAGAGGCTGGAGCCATGAACGGCAAACACATCGCGAAGTTGGGCTTTGGGGGCCGAGCGGCGGCGCTCGCCCTCGCCGCCGCGAAGGTGCGCGAGCGGGCGGGCCTGCGCCGCCAAGAGATTCTGGGCGAACTCGCTTCCGTGCGCGACCACCCGGAGGCGTATGTCGCCGGAGGGGTCTATGCCGACCTCGCGGCAGAGCTGACCTCGCGGGGGCCAGTGCGCCCAGCTGCCCTGCGGCCCACGCCGCTGCCCTACCGCCTCTGGGGCGAAGACCTGATTGAGCCGGGGGCACGCGCCCAGATGGACGTGGCGATGCGGCTGCCGGTCAGCCGTGCCGGGGCGCTGATGCCCGACGCGCATGTGGGCTACGGCCTCCCCATCGGCGGGGTGCTGGCCACACAGGGGGCCGTCATCCCCTACGGGGTGGGCGTGGACATCGGCTGCTCGATGATGCTCAGTGTGCTGCCCCTGCCCCCCGACGCCCTGAGCACCGACGAAGCCCGGCAACTGCTGCTGAAGCACACCCGCTTCGGCGCGGGCGTGAGCTTCGAGAAGGCCTGGCGGGGCAACCACGAGGTGCTGGACGACCCCGCCTGGCGCGAGCAGGCGCTGCTGCGGCGACTGCGGGACAAGGCCGCCGAGCAACTCGGCACGTCGGGCAGCGGCAACCACTTCGTGGAGTTTGGCACCCTGCACCTGCCCGCCACCGACCTGGGCCTCCCCGCCGGGGACTACCTCGCGTTGCTTTCGCACAGCGGCTCGCGGGGCTTTGGAGCGCAGGTGGCCCATCACTACACCAAAGTGGCCCAGGCCCTGCACCCGCAGCTTGACCCCGCCGCCCGCCAGCTTGCCTGGTTGCCGCTGCACACCGAGGAAGGCGAGGGCTACTGGCAGGCGATGACCCTCGCGGGGCGGTACGCCCTCGCCAATCACGACCTCATTCACGCCCGCCTCGCCCGCGCCCTGGGCACGGAGCCGCTCGCGCAGGTCCGCAACAGCCACAACCTCGCCTGGAAGCAGACGCTCCCGAATGGCGAAGAAGTCGTCGTGCACCGCAAGGGCGCGACTCCCGCCGAGGCCGGACGCCTCGGCCTGATTCCCGGCAGTATGGCGGACCCCGGCTTTGTGGTGCGCGGGCGCGGCCACCCGGAGGCCCTTGCCAGTGCCAGCCACGGGGCCGGGCGACAGCTGGGCCGCAAGGCCGCCGAGCGGACACTGAACAAGCGTGACGTTCAAGCCTATCTGCAAGAACGCGGCGTCACCCTGCTCGGCGGCGGGGTAGACGAAGCGCCCCAAGCATACAAGCGTATCGAGGAGGTCCTCGCTCGCCAGCGCGACCTGGTGGACGTGGTGGCCGAGTTTCGCCCCCGCGTGGTCCGCATGGACACCGGGCACGAGGACGTGTAGCGGCTACAGCCGCCAGTTGGCCCCGGCAAAGACGCGCCGCGCTTATGGCCGCGCCAGCCGCTCCAGCAGTGCGACTCCGAACGCCACCCCCTTTTCAAAATGCTCGCGCAGGATGTTCTCGTTCGGCGCGTGCACCCGTCCGCCCACATTCCCAATCCCCAAGGCTACGCAGGGCACGCCGAGTGCGGCCATAAAGGGATGCATCGGTCCGCTGCCGCCACTGCTGGGGTTCACGATGGGCGCAGCGCCGTAGGCCTCCCGCGCCGCTTCGGTGCAGGCCCGCACGAAGGGGTGGGCCGCATCTGCTCGCGCCGGGCGCTGGTGAGCCTCCAGTTCGACTATCTCCACGTCCTCCAGTCCCTGAGCGTCCAGGTGCGCTCGCAAGAGTGAGAGCACCCGCGCCGGGTCTTGGTCGGGCACCAGCCGGAAATCCAGCTTGACGAATCCCGCCGCGGGGAGCACGGTCTTGCTTCCTGCGTCCTGGTAGCCACCGCCCCAGCCGTTCACGTTGACAACCGGATGAAAGTTCAAGCGCTCATGGTAGGCCGGGCCGGTCGCCAGGGGCTGGGTCACCCCGTAGGTCTCGCGCACACTCTCCCCGTCGCCGGGAAGGCGAGCAAGTGCCTCCCAATCGGCAGGGGAGGGTTCCCGCACGTCCTCATAGAAGCTGGGGATGGTCACCCAGCCTGCCTCGTCGCGCAGGGAAGCGACGGCACGGGCAAGACGGTGGAGCGGATTGTCCACCACAGCTCCCAGGCTGCTGTGTAGGTCCGAGGCGGCCACCCGGCAGCGCAGCTCCAGGCACATCACCCCCTTAAGGCCGAGATACATCACGGGCCGCCCCTCTGGGTCCACCGAGCCGAACTCCCACCAGCAGCCGTCAGCCCGCAGCTCGTTTGCGTGTTCCGCCACGAACCGTTCCAGGGTGGGGCTGCCGACCTCCTCCTCACCCTCGATCAGCCACCGCACCCGCAGGGGGAGGCGGCCTCCATGCCGCGCCCGCACCGCCCGCACCGCCGCCAGCCGGGAGGCGAACTCGCCCTTGTCGTCCGATGCCCCGCGCCCGTACAGCCGTCCATCCCGCTCCGTCAGAGTAAAGGGCGGCGTTTCCCACAGCTCCAGCGGGTCTTCGGGCTGCACATCGTAATGGTTGTAAATCAGCAGGGTGGCCGGACCCTCGCCCGCCTCTGCCACGAGGACGGGTGCCACCTTGCCGGGGTACTCGCGCACCGCGAAGCCCTCGGCTTCCAGCAGCCGGGTGACGAAGGCCGCCGTTTCCGGCAGCATCCGCCCCTGCGCGGAAACGCTCTCCAGGGCCACGAGGTCGCGCAGGTCCGCGAGGCCACGTTCGATATGGGGGAGCAGGTCTGAGGAGAGGGAAGTCACGACGCCAGCCTAAAAGAAGGCAGGGAGAGGTTTCTGAGGCATGCCCTAGTCCTCAAAGCCGTGTGGATGTCCCCGGTGCCAATCCCAAGCGGTCCGCACGATGTCCTTGAGAGCCGTGAACTGCGGCTGGAAGCCCAGCTCGTCCACGATGCGGCGGGCGTCCGCGACGAGGCGGGGCGGGTCGCCGGGGCGACGGGGGGCGACCCGCCGGGGCAGGGGCGGCAGACCGTCCTCGGCGAGCACGGCATCGACCGCATCCAGCACCTCCCTCACCGAGAAGCCGTGGCCCAGACCCACGTTGTAGGTTGCAGCGGAAATCTGCCCGCGCCCCAGTCCTTCGACCGCCAGCACATGCGCGTCGGCAAGGTCCTGTACGTGGATATAGTCGCGGATGCAGGTGCCGTCGGGGGTGGGATAATCATCCCCGAAAATCTTCATCTCCTCGCGTTGCCCCAGAGCCGTGAGGCAAGCCAGCTCGATGAGGTGGGTCTTGTTGGGGTGGTCCTCCCCAATCTCGCCGCCGGGAGCCGCGCCGCAGACATTGAAGTACCGCAGCACAACGAAGGGCAAGCCATGCGCGGCATGAAAGGCGTGAATCATCTGCTCGGTCATCCGCTTGGTTTCCCCATAGACGCTTTCGGGGTGAAGGGGGGCCTCTTCGGGGATGGGCACCGCGTCAGTTGTGCCGTAGACCGCGGCGGTCGACGAAAAGACCAGGGGCACGACCCGCGTCTGCATCACGGCCTCCAGCAGGTTGAGGCTGCCCACCACGTTGTTGCGGTAGTAGCGGCCCGGCGCCCCCATGCTCTCACCTACCTCGATGAGGGCAGCAAAGTGAATGATGGCGTCGGGCTGATGGGCTTCCAGCACCGCCCGCACCGCTTCCGCCTCCAGCAAATCCCTCCGAACCCAGGCAACGTCCGCCGGAAGTGCCTGAACGTGACCACTGCTGAAGTTGTCGAACACCACCACTTCGTGCCCTGCAGCCCGCAACTGCCGCACCGTGTGCGACCCGATATATCCCGCCCCTCCAACGACCAGCAGCTTCATGGGGTCAGGGTACGGGATGACTACGGTCCCAGCCTTTACATGCAGCGTAGAAATCACCCCCCCACCGGAGAGGTGGGGGGGGTTGAAGTGGAGCGGGAGACGAGATTCGAACTCGCGACATCTACCTTGGCAAGGTAGTGCTCTACCAGC
>NZ_AXWT01000033.1:19031-26852 GCF_000482805.1 Deinococcus murrayi DSM 11303
CCCGGTCGGGCACGGCGCTTGACCCTCTGCGTCCGCCCTAGCGGTGCGCCGCGTTGTCGCGCAGGTGCTCGGCGTAGGTGTGGTTGACGTAAATCTTGCCGTCACGGGCGTGCAGGAAGTACAGGGCGTCGCGGCCATCGGGCAGTTTGCGCTCGGCCTTCAGCACGCTCAGGAGGGCAGGTTGGCCGGGATTGTTGATGGGGCCAGCGGGCAGCCCCTGGCGGGTATAGGTTGAATAGGGCGTGTCCTTGGTAAAGTCACCCGCCGAGCGGTCAAGTTCGGGGAGGTTCTTGCCCAGCCCGTAGGCGACGGTGGGATCGCTGCCCAGCGGAATGCCGTCGCGCAGGCGATTCAGAAAGACCCCGGCGATGACTGGCATCTCCGCATCGTTGGCGGCTTCGGCCTGCACCATGCTCGCCAAAATCACCCAGTCGCGCACCGAGAGGCCCAGCGCCTTGGCCGCCTGCACGTTTTGCGGGGTGAACTCGCGCTCCATGCGCTCCACCATCTCCGCCACTGCGTCCTCAGGCGACTCGCCAACCCGGAACTCGTAGGTGGCCGGAAACACGAAGCCTTCGAGGTTGGACTGCTTGCCCCGCGCGTACTGGCTGAGGGAAGCGTCATTCAGGGCCGCCTCGATGCCCGCTCGGTCAAAGCCCGCCTTCTCGAAGACGGGCGGAATGTCGCGGATGCGCCACCCCTCCGGCACCGTCACGTTGACGGTGGGAATGCGGGCGGGGCCAGCGAGCTTCTCGGCGACCTGAAAGACCGTCATGTCGCCCGTGAGGTCGTAAAGGCCCTCCTTGAGGCTCCCCGCCGTGCCCTGCTGCCGCATCACGAAGCGCAGGGCATCGGCATGTTTCACGATGCCCCGCTCCTGCAACGTGCGAGCGACCGCCGGGAGGGAGTCGCCGGGCTTGACCTCCAGGGTGTAGGGGCCACCCCCGGCGGGCTGGGTCAGACTGCGCAGGTAGAAGAAGACCCCCGCCGCTGCGACGAGCAAGAGCAGCCCCAGCCCCAGCAGGAGCTTGGCCCACAGGGCCATCCCGCCTCCCCGCAGCCGGGTCATGCGGACGCTCCCGCCGCGCTCCGGGGAGTCACCCCGTGCGCCGCCAGCCGCCGGGTCAGCTCGGCGTCGGCGGGGGGCCGCGCCCCAAAACGTGAGACCACCCAGCCGCCCACCTCTACGGCGAGGCGGGCGGCGCGGGGGACATCCCCGTGCGCAAGCCAACTCGCCAGGAACGCCCCCCCAAAGGCGTCCCCGGCCCCGGTCGCGTCGACCGCCCGGTCACCGGTGGCCGGGACGTGCAGCCGGGGCTGCTGCGGCCCTTCCAGCAGGGCACCCTCGTCGTCCATCTTCAGGACGACGAGGGCGTGAGGGAAGCGCTCCCGCAGGGCGGTCAGGGCCTGCTGTGGGTCCGCGTGCCCGGTCAGGGCGCGGGCTTCGTCGGCGTTGGGAAAGAGCACGTCAAAGGGGATGGCATCCACGATGCCGAGGAAGGTCTCGCGGCCAAGCTGCTGAATCATCTGAAAACTCCCAGGGTCGAGGCTGAGGGTGGCTCCGCCCTCGTGGGCGAGGGCGGCAGCGGCGAGGGCCGCCCCGCGGGGCGGGTCACGAAAAAGGCTCCAGGCGGTGAGGTGCAGGTGCCGCGCCCCCCGCACCAGGTCGCGGGGGAGTTCGTCGGGGCGCAGTTCCCAGTCGGCCCCCTGTCCGGTCAGCATGGCCCGCTGCCCATGACGGTCAATCAGGGCGAGAATGACCCCGGTGCGGTGCTCGTCCGACAGGATGACGGCGGCCTCTACCCCCTCCGAACGCAGCTCAGAGGTGGCGAGGTCTCCGAAGCGGTCGCGGCCCACCTTGCCCACAAAGGTGGCGGGATGTCCGGCCCGGCGCGCCCACACGGCCAGATTGGCCGCCGAGCCGCCGCCCGAAAGCTCCATCCGCCCGGTCGTGTCGCCGCCCGGCAACAGCAAGCTGTCGGGCTTGGCGAGCACGTCCCAGGCGAGGTCGCCCAGCGACACCAGGGGGCGGAGCGGGGAAGAACAGGGAGGCTGGGTCATGCTCGCCCCGCAGCATACCGTTCCGGGGCTGACCCGCTCTGTGCCCCTACCCCTGCCGGGGGGGTGCGTGCAGCACCGCCTGCCGCGCCAGCAGGGTCGCCCCGACATCGAGCGCTCCGCTCAGGCCGTACACCCACAGGTCGGCCCCCTGCGGCGAAGAGCTGAAGCCCGCAATCGGCACCACGTTAAAGACAGTCATCGCCAGGCTGAGGGCCGCCGCCACATTGAGCCAGTCGGCCAAGCGGGTGCGCCGCAGGAGGTCGCCCGGCTCTGGCGCGAGGCGGACCAGCGTGCCATAGACCGCGTTTCCCGCAAGCACGGCGGCGGGCCACACGCTCAACAGGGCGGCCAAGGCGACCGCGTTGGCCTGCGGCGCGGCTCCGCCCAGCACCGCGACCAGTGTCAGGAACCACAGCGCCAGCCGCAGCGAGGTCAGCCAGGGAAAGAGGCCCCGCAGCGCCCGCAGGGGGCCATGCTCTGGCGGCGTGCCCCGCCCCGCCGTCAAGCGACCCAGCACCGCCGTCCACAGCCCCAGCACCAGCGCCGCGAGCAGAGACTCTGCCGCGCTTGTCCAGCCCAGCCCGGCCAGGCCACCCCGCCCCAGCAGGTAGGCCGCCAGCGCAACCAACCCGGCAACTTGCAGCCACAGGGCGGCGAGGGCGGGGGTGCGCCAGCGAGTCACGGCGTCCCTGTGGAGAGTCGAAAGGTCGAGGAGTCGAGAGGTCGACCAAAGGGGAGAGCGGGAGTCCCTCGACCTCCCCACCTCTGGACCCCTTGGCCGTGAGCGCCCCCCCTCACAACCCCAGCTTCGCCCGCAACCGCTCGCGGACCACTTCAGGCTTGGCCTGCCCCCCGGTCGCCTTCATGACCGGGCCAAAAAGGGCATTCAGGGCTTTGGCGTTTCCGGCGCGGACCTTGGCCACGGTCGCGGGGTCAGCGGTCATGGCCGCGTCGATGGCCGCGTCGATGGCCCCGGTGTCGGTCAGGACGCCCAGGCCGCGCTCCTGCACCAGTCGCTGCGGGTCATGGCCGTCCAACACGTCTGGCAGGAGGTCTTTGGCGACCCGGCCACTGACCGCGCCCTCGTCAATCAGGCGCACAAGCGCGGCGAGGTGCGCGGGCTGAAGGGCGGACGCTTCTAAGGTCGTCTCCCGCGCCGCAAGCAACCCGGCCACGTCCCCCAGCAGCCAGTGCGCGAGCCGCTGCGGGTCAGCTCCTCCCACAAGCGCCGCGTCGTAGAAGCGCGAGAGGGCCACGCTGTGGCTGAGGGCCTGCGCGTCCGCCTCACGCACCCCAGCGGCGAGGTAGCGCTCCCGCTTTTGGGCGGGGAGTTCGGGCATCCGCGCCCGCACCCGCGCCACCCATTCCGGGGTGATGTCCAGGGGCGGGAGGTCGGGTTCGGGGAAGTAGCGGTAGTCGGCTTCCCCCTCTTTGGTCCGCATCACGAAGGTTTTGCCGCCGCCCTCGTCCCAGCCCAGAGTGTCCTGGCTGACCGTGCCCCCCGCTTGCAACACCCGCGTCTGCCGCGCAGTCTCGTAAGCGATGGCCCGCTCGACCGAACGGAAGGAGTT
Source organism: Deinococcus murrayi DSM 11303 (assembly GCF_000482805.1). Lineage (GTDB taxonomy): Bacteria > Deinococcota > Deinococci > Deinococcales > Deinococcaceae > Deinococcus > Deinococcus murrayi. The sequence goes on from NZ_AXWT01000033.1 coordinate 22,664, forward strand.
GAGATTCTTGACCTCCACCTTGGTGCCCCAGGGTTCGCCGGGCCGGTGCACGCTGAGGTTCACGTCGCAGCGCAGCTTGCCCTCTTCGGGGGTGGCGTCCGACACGCCGAGGGCCTGCGCAATGGCCTGCACGCTCTCCAAAAAAGCGCGGGCCTGTTCGCCCCCCGTGAGGTCGGCTTCGGTGACCATCTCGATGAGGGGTGACCCCGCCCGGTTGAGGTCGAGGAGGCTATAGGGCGCGTAGGCGGGATGCAGCAACTTGCCCGCATCGTCTTCGAGGTGCGCCCGCTTGATGCGGACCCGCGCGCCCCCCACCTCCAGATACCCGTTTCGGGCAATGGGGCGGTCGTACTGCGAGAGCTGGAAGTTCTTGGGCGAGTCGGGGTAGAAGTAGTTTTTGCGGTGAAACTGGGTAAAGCCCGTCACGTCGCAGTTCAGCGCGAGGCCAAACATCAGGGCGAGGTCGACCGCCTCGCGGTTAAGGGTCGGCAGGGTGCCCGGCAGCCCCAGGGTCAGCGGGTCCACGAAGGTGTTGGGGTCTGCCCCGTGGTAGTCGGCGGGGCACGCGCTGAACAACTTGGAGCGCGTCTTCAGTTGCAGGTGGACTTCCAGCCCGATGACCGCGCGGTACATGCGGGTGAGCATAGCGCGGCCCGCCCAGCAAGGGGGCCGCTCCCCCCTACACCGCTCAGGCACCTGCTGACAGGGTCAAAGACGGCGGCACTGGCCCTCGCGGTTGCCCTCTACCCGGTTGCTGCCGCCCGCCGGGGTCCGGGCGTTGTTCTCGCACTTCAGGTTGCCGTCCACGGTCACGCGGGCGACGCGCAGCGCTCCGTTGTTGCGCTCCAGCTCGATGTCCCCATTGACGCGGGTGTTCTCCACCGTGACGCTGCCCCCACGCTCGGCTTCAATGTCGCCGTCTACCCGGCTGCCCGTCACCGTGATTTGGGCGAAGCCGTCTTTGCCCTCCACATTGCCATTCACGGTCGAGTTGCGGATGGTCACCCGTGCGCCGCGCTCTATCTCCACATCCCCATTCACCCGCATGTTCACCAGGGTGCAGGTGGCCCCAGAGCGGACCTTGACGTTGCCGTTCACCGTTCGGCCCGATAGGGTCCCCGAACAGGTCACATCGGCAGCCTGCGCGGTCGGCAGGGTCAGCAGGGGCGTCAAGGTCAGGGCCGCAAGCAAGAAACGTTTCATTCTTCCACCGTACCTGCCTCTTTTCCCCCTCTCCTGGGAAAAACACGAATCCAGCTTTAGCCCCGGCGCACCACCTGCGCCCTCTCCTCCGGCCCTCCTCAGTCCTCGCCCGGCACGGGCCGGAGCCGCCAGGCCTGACGTCCCAGCAACAGCGCTAGCAGCAGCCCCCCGGCGTGCCACAGCGGAAGCTCGCCCGATAGGGCAAAGGCCAGGTCCCCCAGCACGAGCAGCCCGGCCAGGCCCAACCCGACGAGGGGCACCCGGCCCTCGTGGGGGGTCTCGTACATCGCGCTGCGGGGCTGTGGGTCCCCCATCGCATCACGGGCTTCCGCATAGCGAATCAGGATAAGCACCCCGTACACCAGCAGCAGCCCGGACAGGAGCAAGAGGGCCAAGCCGGGGTACCGCCCGCTCCCCACATAGTCCAGCGCCCCCAGGGTGAAGTGCCACAGCGCTGCCACCATCGCCAGCAGGGCCAAGCCCAGCGTGGCGGACGTGCTGTAGGTCGGGGGGGCACCGAGCGGGGATGGCATGGGGGGACCTTGAGCTTACCTCCCCAGCCGGGCAGCAGGCCAGACCCCGCGCCACACGTTCTCCGAGGGCTTGTGTTCAGAAATCACGTTCCCGGCGGCTTTTTCGCCGGTTGGCACTGGGGGGCCGGGGGGCGTACACTGGCTCCCTGCTGCCGGAAGACCGCTTCCGGAAGAACGGGGATGGGGCGTCACGCCAAAGCGAGGAGGCCGCCAGAAAACGGCGCCGAGAGAGGAGGGTAAGCACAGGGGCATGGGCACCAAAGAAGACGTGCGGGCGCGGCTTAATATCGCGGACGTCGTTGGGGAGCACGTGCGTCTCTCTCCGGCGGGCAAGGGCCGACTCAAGGGCCTGTGCCCCTTCCACAAGGAAAAAAGCCCCTCCTTTCAGGTTGATACCGAGCAGGGCTACTTCTACTGCTTTGGCTGCAAAGCGGGCGGGGACATCTTCTCCTTCGTGCAGCGGATAGAAAACCTCAGCTTTGGGGACGCCCTGCGGCGGCTGGCCGAAAAGGCCGGGGTGCAGGTCGAGGCCCGCTACGGCGAACGCAGCAGCCGCGACGTGTACGACGTCAACGCCTTTGCGCTGGAGTATTTCCGCGAGCACCTGCCCGGCCCCGCTCTGAGCTACCTGCGGAGCCGGGGCCTGACCGAGGACACCATCGCCGCGTTTGAACTGGGGTACGCCCCCGACACCTGGGACGGCCTGCTCAAGCGGGCGCGGGCACGCAACCTCACCGAGCGGCAACTGCTTGAAGCCGGATTGCTGACCGAGCATCCCGATTCGGGCCGAGTCTATGACCGCTTCCGGGGCCGCGTCATCTTCCCCATTCGGGACCACCTGGGCCGACTGGTGGGATTTGGAGGCCGGGTGCTGGACGACAGCAAGCCCAAGTACCTCAACACCCCCGAAACGACCGCGTTTCGCAAGGGCGAGCTGCTCTATGGCCTCGACAAGGCGCGGGGGTCGCTGCGCGAGGGCGGCGAGCTGATTGTCGTCGAGGGGTACATGGACGTCATCGCCCTTCACCAGCACGGCTTTACCGGAGCGGTAGCGAGCCTGGGAACCGCCTTGACCGCCGAGCATGCCGCCCTGCTGGAACGGCTGGGGGTGGCCCGCCTCACCCTGATGTTTGACCGTGACGAAGCGGGCCTCAAGGCGACCCTGGCGGGCCTCGACCAGGTCATTGGAGCCAAGTTCAGGGTCCGGGCCACCAGCGTACCCAGCGGCAAAGACCCCGCCGACGCCCTGTTTGCCGGGGACGAAGCGGGGATTCGGCAGGCCCTCGCGGGGGGGCTGGACGAGGTGCGCTTCCGGGTACAGGCTGCGGTCGAGGCGCACGGCGTCGACACCTCCGAGGGCAAACGCCGCGTGCTGATGGCCCTGTTACCGCGCATGCAAAACCTCGACCCCCTCGACGAGGGTGCCGAGCGCATGCGCAGCCTGGCCTGCGAGCTGCTGGGGATTCGGCCAGAAGCGCTGCTGGAGTGGATTGGCAGCAAGGCTCGCCGCCGCACCCTCACCGACACCCACCTCGCGGGCATGAGCACCGCCCGCGCCGAGGAAGACCGCGAACTCGCGCTGCTGCGGCAACTGCTCATTGACCCCTCGCTGCTCGCCAAGCTCGATGGCACGACCCCTTGGCGCAATGAGGCCGTCCGCAAAGTCATGCTCGCGGCCCAGGGGGCGCGGAGTCCGGACGACATCCTAGAGGTCTTTCGGGGCCAACCCGAAGAGCAGCTCCTGATTCGCCTGATGTTCGAAAGCCGCGACTCTGGTGCTCCCTCCCGCGCCACCAGCGAACTCTACGAGCAAAAAGTGGCCGCTTACGCCGCCGCCGCCGTCGATGACATCCAAGTGGGCCTGAGCATTGACTCCCTGCGGGCCGAGGTGGCCCTCCTGAAAAAGCAGATGGCCGCCGCTGCACCCAGCGAACAACTCGCCTATCTGCGGCAGATTCAAGAACTTCAGCGGGCCATCGAAGCGGAGAAGCGGGCGCGTCGCCTGGGGAGTTGATACGAGCTTCTCTTCGCTTGCTTAAAGGTACAGCGCATCCCCTGCTGGCGCTCATCCCATAACAAAATCCCCCCACCGGGGAGGTGGGGGGGTTGAAGTGGAGCGGGAGACGAGATTCGAACTCGCGACATCTACCTTGGCAAGGTAGTGCTCTACCAGCTGAGCTACTCCCGCGTTGTGTTGTCAAGAAAGGGACTGAAGCCGCCTTCAGGCCCTGGGGCCACGTTCCAGCTGAGCTACTCCCGCGCAGGGAGGGTGCCGCTTGCGGCACATCCCTCATCGGCAGCTTGAGGGGCGACCGATATGGCGTCAAAGAAAAAACCCCCGCGCTGACCGACTTTTCCGGGACCCTGCGGTCCGAGTATCATGGGCGCTGCCGTGTTTCACGACCCTGTTCGGCATGGGAAGGGGTGGTTCCGCGGCGCTATGGGCACGGGGG
>NZ_AXWT01000034.1 GCF_000482805.1 Deinococcus murrayi DSM 11303
ACCTTTTTTTTCCAACCTGGGGAGCGTCTGCTCGACCCAGGTCTGGATGGCTTGTTCATCCCGCTCCACAGCACGCTGTTCTGGTTTTTGAGGGCTGAACCCGAGCTGGTGAAGCAACTTCCTGACGTGATCGGCGTGGTACCACACGTCGAAGCACGCTCCGATCACCTCCCGCACGCGGGAGGTTGTCCAGCGCGCATCGGGGTAGCCTGCCGCCAGCGGTCCTGCACGCAGCAGCTCCCCCAGTTGAGTGCGCTGTTCGGGACTCAGACGTGGTGGAGGCCCAGAGGCGCGGGTAGCCTGGAGGCTGCCTCGCTCCCGGAGACGCTGTTTCCAGGTGCGGACCGTACTCTCGGAAACGCCGAGCGTTTCCGCAATGGCCTTGGAACTGACCTCGCCTGTGGCGAGGAGTTGCTGGGCATACAGCCGCCGTTCTTCCAGTTGGTCACGGGTCAGTTTCGAGGGTCGCCAGACGCGCAGCACCTCCTGAGTCTACCGCTCGTCCCTAACTCATGCCGGAATCAATAGTTCCGCGCCCCGGTCACCTTGGGCACGAACACGATAGCGTTGGGGACCGGGCGGCTCCAGACCGTGTTGAGGTAGCCCCCCAGCCCCCCGTAGCCCCCTCCCTTGACATAAGCGGTTGCGCTTGACCCGCTGTCCAGCCGCACGGCGTCGCGCACCCCCGCCCCCGCCAGAGCCGCCGCGAACGCTTCGGGCGTGCCGTGTTCCAGATAGGCGACGGTGGGCTGGCCCTCCAGCACTCCAAAGGCAACCTGCCGGGTGGCCCGCCAGATGCTCGCGCCCGTGTCAAAGGCCTCGCGCTGCGGGTCGAGGACCACTCGGCCTTCTCGCACCAGCAGCGGCCCGGCGGCCAGGGCGTCCTGCACCCGTTCCCAGGGGGCGTCGGTGGCCTGCCAGTTGACCGAGACGGAGAGGCGCGCGCCGAGCGTGCGCGGCAGGGCGGGAAAGCGGGCCGGGTCGAAGGTGAGCGCCAGCACTCCCCGCGGCGGTACGGCGGCCCCGGAGACGACCCGGCTGACCCGGCCCTCCTCGGTCCAGAGGGTGCTCAGGCCCTCGGCCCCCACCCGCGTCGCGCCGTCGCCCAGAAAGGCCGTCAGCAGCGTGGGCCGCACCTTCGCGCCCACCGCATTCACGGTGAGGCTCCCGAAGTCGCCGCTGACGACGTAACGGGGCCGGGGATATCCGAAGAGGGGCGTGCCCTGCGCGGTAAAGCCCACCGCCGCCCGCTTTTCCAGGCTGCCCGCCGTCAGCAGGCCCCCCACCGCCACCAGGTCCACCGGAAGGCTGCTCGCGGGGTCGAAGTACCCGCCGTTCACGCCCGCTACGCCCCCCGCCGCGGTCACGAGCGCGGCCACGTCCTGCGCGGTCCCCAGCGGGGCCGTCACCACCCTGGGCTGAAAGCGGGCCGGGTCAAAGCTCAGCAGGTGCAGCCCGCCCGCCCGCGTCCGGTAGGTCACGCCCTGCGGCAGCGCCTCCGGATTCACGGGCGGCGGTACGCGGGGGTCGAGGTGGGTGGTTGTGTCGATGACCACCCGGTAGGGACTCTCCAGGGTAAAGAGTTCGCTGGTGCCCCGGCCCGTTCGCAGGTGCACCCGCACGCCGTCTTCTCCCGGCTCTATTCGCAGCAAGTCGCCGCTCGGCAGCTCGGTCTGAGACGGCGTAGCGGTCACGCGGGGCAGCACCACGGTCAGGCCATCTGCCCCGCGCACCACGCTGTGCGGGGCCACCCCGCTGAGTTCGAGGACGACCCGCTGCACCTCCACCGTGCGGTAGAGCGAGCGCCCCACCCGCACGGTGTCGAGGTTCGCGAGCGGGGGCAGGGTGGGCGGAGCCGGGACCGTCTCGGCGGGCGGGGGCAAGTCGGGGGAGGGGGGCAGTGTCTCCTGGGGCATGCTGGCGGGGGCCGCAAAGCCCAACAGCGCCGGGCTGTCCGCCGTGATGGGCACTCCCAGCAGCCGCAGGGCCGCGAGCGGGACGTACAGGCTGGGGCCGAGGCTCCCCGGCGCGGCGAGGGCTGTTCCCCCCGGCAGCGTGAAGCCTGCCGCCCGCCAGCCCACTCCCGGCGCGTACCGCAGCTCGCGCCCGCCGTAGCTCAGGCGCAGGTCCTGCGGGTCATTGCGGACGGCCACCCCCAGCCGGGGGAGCGTCCAGACCGCGAGCGCCTCGCTGCCCCCCGGCAGGGTCCGTGTCTCCACCGCCGCCGCCTGCACCTTGCCCCCCACCGCCACCGGGCGGGCCTGCGCCGCGCCCACGCCCAGCAGGGCAAGCAGGACCAAGGCCCCCGTTCCCGTCTTCCCACGCTGCCTCGTCACGGGCGCGAGTGTAGCGTGCCCGCCCTGCCCGCTGTCCATGCAAAACCGCCCGCACGGGGCGGGCGGCGGGGTTGGTGGGATTACTGCCCGGCGGGAATGAGCACGGTGTCGATGATGTAGATGGTGCCGTTCGAGGTGGCGATGCCCGCCCCCTGGATGGCCGCGTTGCCCACGCGGGTGACGTTGCCCTGACGGGTCAGCGGGAGCTGCACGTTGCCCAGGTTGGTGAGGTTGGGGCTGCCCGCCAGCGCGGTGGCCGTCACGCGGCCACGAATGACGTGGTTGAGCAGCACCTGCCGCAACCGGGCCGGGTCGCTGCGCAGCGCCGTCAGGGTGGCGGCGGGCACCGCGTTAAAGGCGTCGTTGGTGGGCGCAAAGAGGGTGTATTCGCCGCTGGAAAGCGTCTCGGTGAGGCCCGCAATCCGAATCAGCTCCGCGAGGATGCTGAAACGGGCGTCCGTCGTGACAAAGGCCGCGAGGCTCCCCGCCGCCGGGGTCGTGGTCGCCGTGGCGGTGGTGGTCGTCGTGGTCGTGGTCGTCGTGCTGGTGGTCGCCTCGGCGGTGGCAGGGGCTTCCTCGACCATCTCGGCGGCGGGAATGGTCAGGCCGGGGGGCAGCAGCACCTGGTCAATCACGAAGATGGTGCCGTTGCTGGCCGTGCTCAGCGTCTCGGAGACGGTCGCTTCTCCAACCATCTGCATGGTTCCGTCGCGGCTCAGCGTGAGGGACGCACCCTGAGCCGAGTTCAGGGACGTGCCGCTCGCGAGCTGCTCGGCAGTCAGGCGCCCCTGCACCACGTGGTAGAGCAGCACCTGCCGCAGCACTTCGGGGTTGGCGGCGAGGCTGGCAAGCGTCTCGTCATCGAGGGCCGCGAACGCCTCGTTGGTGGGGGCGAAGATGGTGTACTCGCCCGTCGTCAGCGTCTCGGTCAGACCCGCGTCGCTCAGCAGGTCGCGCAGGGTGCTGAAGCGGTCGTCCTCGACAATCACGTCATACAGGGTGTTCGTGGCGACCGTGGTCTCCATCTCGGTCGTCTCGGTGCTCGTCGTGGTTTCGGTGGAGGTGGTCGTCGTGGTCGTCGTCGTGCTTGTCGTGGTCCGCCCGGTCAGCGGCACGGCGGGGATGTTGCGGATGTCAAAGGCAGCAGGGGCTGTCACCGCCGGGGTGCTCGTCACGGGCGCGGCGGGGGCGGGCGTACTCACCACCGGGGCGGGAGCTGGAGCGGGCATGGCCGCCGACGGCGCAGCGGGCGGGACCAGCACGGTGTCAATGACGTGAATCACGCCGTTGCAAGCCGCCACGTCCGCACGGGTCACGGCGGCGTTGTTGATCATCACGCGGTTATTCATCACCCGCACGTTCACGGTGGCCCCCTGAGCGGTGCGGGCGCTGCGCAGGCTGCGAACCTGCGCCGAGCTGACCTTGCCGGGCACAACGTGATAGAGCAGCACGCTGCGCAGCATCTCCTCGTCGTTAAGAATCATGGCGAGCTGGTCGCTGGGGAGCTTGGCAAAAGCTGCGTTGGTGGGCGCAAAGACCGTGAACTGGCCGCTCGCGAGCGTCTGCGTCAGCCCGGCGGCCTCGACTGCCGTCAGCAGGGTGCTGAACTGCGCGTCGCTGGAGACGATTTGCGCGATGGTGCGGCAGGTCGCGGGGTTCTGGGCGGCGGGCGCCCCCGCCCCGCCCGCCAGCGCGGGGGTGGCGAGCATCAGGCTGAGTGTGAGCAGGCTGGTCTGCTTTTTCATGACATCACCTCGGAAATAGGGTTTGGAAAGGCTGGTCCGCTCTTCAATGTTCTACACGCCGCCCCGAAACGCAACCTTGGTAACCTTTCCCCCATATCTTCTAAAAGAAAGGGCGACCAAGGTTGGTCGACTTCTCATGAAAGTTTCAGAGTTGCCGCTCAGCGCCCAAAGTAGTCCGGAAGGTCGGCCTCGGTGATGAGGACGTCGCGGGGCTTGCTGCCCTGATGTTTGGAGACGATGCCCATCGCTTCGAGCATGTCCATCAGCTTGCCCGCGCGGGCGTGGCCCACCGACAGCCGGCGCTGAAGCCGCGAGACGCTGCCCTGTCCCTCCTCGATGCAAATCAGGGCGGCCTGCCGCAACAGCGGGTCGGAAAAGTCCATGGTGGCCTTATCCGGGCCGGGACCGCTCGCCTCCGGTGCCCCGTCAAAGTCTGGGCCGTAGGCCTCGGCAAAGGCGTCATCAAAGACCTGCCGCCGCAGCTCATCGGCGATGCGGGCCGACTCAACTTCCGAGATATACGGCCCCTGCAAGCGCACGGGTTTGATCAGGCCCGGCTGGTAGAACAGCATGTCGCCCATCCCGGTGAGGCGCTCGGCCCCCACACTGTCCAGAATGGTGCGCGAGTCGTGGCTGCTGCTCACGGCAAAGGCGATGCGGGCGGGCACGTTCACCTTAATCAGGCTGGTCAGGATATCCACGCTGGGGCGCTGGGTGGCGAGGACGAGGTGCATCCCGGTGGCGCGGGCCATCTGCGCCAGGCGCATGATGGCGGACTCGACCTCCTTGGGCGAGGTAATCATCAGGTCGGCCAGCTCGTCGATGATGATGACGAGGTGCGGCAACTCCGGCTCGCCGACCTGGCGCATCTTGGCGTTGTACTGTTCGAGGTTTTTCGCCCCGACCTGGCTCATCATCTTGTAGCGCCGCTCCATGTGCGCGACCGCGCCGAGCAGCACGCCCGCCGCATCCATCGGGTTGGTCACCACCGGTCGAACGAGGTGGGGAATCCCGTCGTAAGGGGTCAGCTCGACCATCTTGGGGTCGACCATCAGAAAGCGCAGCTCGGTGGGCAGGTAGCGGTAGAGCAAGCTGGTGATGAGGGTATTCACGCACACCGACTTGCCTGACCCCGTTGACCCCGCAATCAAGAGGTGCGGCATCTTGGCGAGGTCGCCGACCATCAGCTCGCCGTCGATGCTCTTGCCCAGGATGACAGGCAGCTTGGCCCGCGTCTGCCGGAAGCTGGGGGCCGCCGCCGCTTGGTGAAAGGTGACAGGTTCGCGCTCCAGGTTGGGCACCTCCAGCCCGATCACGCTCTTGCCGGGGACCGGGGCTTCGACCCGCACCCCACCGACCGCCAGGGCGCGGGCGAGGTCATTGGCGAGAGAAGCGATGCGGCTGATTTTCTCGCCGGGGGCAGGTTCAATCTCGTAGCGGGTGACGGTTGGCCCCCGCGCGAAATCCACCACCCGCGCCTGGAGGCCAAAGTGCCGCAGCGTCTGGTCAATCACGGCGGCCCGCTGCTGCGCGCCGACCTGCAACGCCGCCGGGTTGACCGTCCCCACCGGAATGGGGTCGAGCAGGTCATAGCTCGGCAGCGCGAGGTCCGTCGCGCCCTTCGCCGGGACGGGGCGGCGGCGCTCTGGCTCGGCGCTCTCCCAGGGGGCGGCGGGCGTGGCTTCTGGCTGGGGTGGCGGGGCTGGGCGGAGAGGCGCGGCCCGCACCCCACCCCCACCCCCATCGGTCCCGGTGCCCAGCAGCACGGCGGGTGCTGCCTCCAGCGCCTTGGTCACGCTGGGGGAGAGGAGTGGCACGGGAGCCTCTGCCGACTCCCGGCCCTTTTCTTCTGGCTCAGCTTCTGGGCGGGTGAAGTCAAAGTCGAGGGTGGGAGTGGGGGCCAGGGCCGCTTCCGGGTCCGGGCGGGTGGGGGCCAGCGCGGTGGCCGGGACTGCGCCGACCGCCATCGCCGCCGCCCGTTCGAGGGCCTGTTGCTGCGCTCGCTCTAGCCGGGAGCGCCAGCCTGCCTGGTCCGCCAGGGTGCCGTCCGGGTCGCTGGCAAGCGCCTCGGCGAGGGCCGCCGCGAGTTCGGTGGGGGCGCGGTCAAACGCCGCCGCGAGGTCCGGCCAACCGGGGTAGTGCCGCTCGCGGCCCCGCCAGGTGGTGAAGTCTTCGGCCAGCTCGCGCCAGGCTTTCGCCCGCTCGCGGTGCGCGGCCTGCTCGCGGGCGAGCACCCCCGCGCCCGGTTTGGCGAGGGCCTTTTCGGCGGCCTGCCGCTCGCGCTCTAGCTTGCCAGCGCGGGCGGCAAGCCGTTGCAGGTCGGTCACCAGCCCGCGCCGCAGCCGCTCCAGCGCCCCGCTCGCCAGGGTGCCCGGCAGCTCCACGCACAGCTCGTGGCGTCCGGACCGGACCTCGTTCGCGGCGGCCTCGGCCTGCGCCCCGGCGTCGGGGGCCTCCGCCGCGACCTCGGCCCGCAGGTCGCGGGCAGCGTTGCCCACAAAGGTGGTGGTGACCTCGCGCCAGGCTTTCAGGTCGCCCGCCAGTCCCTTGAGACCTGCCTCGTCCTGGCGGCGCAGGTCACGGGCAGCGGCCCGAAGCTCTTCTTGCTGGTCGCGCAGAACCTGAGCCTGCGGGTAAAGTCGGCGCAGCGCTTCGAGTTCGCGGGCCTGCGCGGTGAGCGCTTGACGCAGCTCGCCGCGTGCCCGCGCCGCCTCGCGCCCGTCTTGCCGCGCCTCTATCAGCCCCTGCACCCTGGTGCTTGCCGCGCCCAGCACCACGCTGACCCCCCGGAAAAAGCCCTTGAGCAGCGTCAAAGGCGGCAGCCGCAGCATGACCTCGGCCCCCAGCGTGAGCAGCACCAGCGGCACCAGGGCAGCGGCGTAGCTCAGCGCCCCGATGAGGGAGGCCATGGCCCGCGCCGCTCCCGCTCCAGCAGCTCCCGGCACAAAGACCTCGTGCAGGGCGAGCAGGGCCGCCACCACGACCGCGCCGCCCAGCACCCGCCGGGTTAGGCCCCGCAGGTCGCGGCCCAGAAAGACGAGGACCCCGTAACACACGGGCACCAGCGGCAGCAGGGCCGCGCCCCAGCCGAGCCACCCCGTCAGCGCCCCGTGCGTCTGCGCCATGATGCCGCCGCCCGTGAAAAACTGCGGCAGCAGCAGGGTCACCCCCAAAAAGATCCCCAGTGCGAACAGCACCAGGCCCAGCGCCTCCCCGTCAAAGCGACTGGGGGGAGGAGCCGTTTTTGCACGAGCCTTCGCCATAGCCCGCAGTGTAGCCCACCCCCGGCCCACCGCCCCCCCGCGCCCAGCGCCGCTTTTTGCCCTGCTCCCCTATGACGGGGCCGTGAAGGGCTTTCTCCTGGGCGGGGCAGGGATAATGCCGGATGTGACCCTGATTTTGCCGCCCGCCCTCGCGGACGCGCTGTGGGCGCATGCCCGGCGCGAGGCCCCGCGCGAGTGTGTGGGGGCCATTGGCGGCCATGCACGGGGAGGAGCAGCTCACGCCGCCGCCCTCTATCCCCTCCCCAACATCGCGCCCGACCCAGAGCGCACCTACCTCGCCGACCCCGGCCATCTGCTGCGGGCGCTGCGGGCGATGCAGCTCGGCGGGCAGACGCTCGTTGCCCTCTATCACAGCCACCCGCGCGGCCCGGCCTGGCCCAGCGACGCGGATGCCCGGTTGGCCGCCTACCCGGTGCCCTATGTCATCGCGGACCTGCCCGCCCGCCTACTCAACGCCTACCGCCTGCCGGGGTGCGAGCGGGTGGCGCTGCGGGTGGGGGAGGCGGATGGCTGAGGCCCTTTTGCCCCAGCTTGGACGCGCGACGCCGGGATTTCGGCGGTTCCAGAGACGATTAACGATTAAACTGCCGAGGACACCGAGGTTGAGGAGACTGGAGATGATGGTTGGCAACGTGAAGGTCATTTGCGGAACCCCGGCATTGGCTGCGGAGATAGAAAGAGGGCTGACGCTCTCTGGCTTCACCAGTCCTCTGCGGTTGCACTTGCTGGTTGACGCCCCGTCTGGGTTCGCTTTTGCCCATCGGGGGAGCTTTGAGGAGCAACCCACGCTGGTGCTGACCGACAACCCGTGTCCGGAATACCTCCTCGACCTGCGCGATGCCGGACCAGTAGCCGTCCTGGCTGGAGGCCACAGTTTTGAGGAGGTGCAGCGTGGCTTAGAGCGTGCTGCTGCTGGCGAGCGGTTCTACCATGGTCCAGAGGTGAAGTCCTGCCTGAGCGGGGCGGAACGGCGGATTCTCAGGTACTTGGTGGCCGGGTACAGCGACAAAAGAATAGCCCGGCAACTGGGAAGGTCCGAGAAGACCATCGGCAATCAAGTTGCCAGCGTTCTGAAGAAGTTGCATATCAATGGCCGCTGCCAAGCGGTGGTTTATTACCTCTCGCTTCACCACTTAAGAGACCTATCGGTCGATTGACCCGCGAATGGGGAAAATCCCCTATGTCGCCTGAGCTGGTTGCCCCCTTGTAGGGGCTTGGACGTTTTCCTAAGCTAGGTAGGAAGCGAAGCGGTGGGAGAGATAGTGTAAAAACAGAATCCGAAGCGTGCGTTGGATTTATTATCTTCCCGGCCAAGGATAACGGATGACCAGGAAGTCTATGAAAGACCTTACGGCTTTCCAATCACCTTCTCGGCGCTGGCTGCCTCTAGTATTGACGCTCGGCACCCTGGGCGCTGGTGCTGGGGGATGGGTGCTTCGCCAAACAGAAAGAGGAGCGCAGGCCACAGGGACGCCCAATGACCACGTCGCTGTAGAACGGGCCATTGAAGGGTTGATCAAAGACTTCGAAAAATCCCGGACGTTATTTCCACTTGAACCTGGGAAAACTCTTCCTGCTCTTGACATCCCACCCGTTCCTGGGTATGAAAAGCCCCTCAAGAGCACGCTCACCCTGGTGACCTTTGGCAGTGAGTTTGCGCCGCAAGTGAAAGCCTTACATCGTCGGCTGGAAGATTCTATCCAGCTTGTGCACGTCATCTATCGTCCAGACGAGGACATTCTGTCTCCTCTGGACATGAATGCTGTCGATGAGTTTGACAAGCGAGTCATTCTTTTGGACGCTGCCTCCAATAAGACAGCGGCGATTCGAAAGATTTTGGAGAGTATAGGTATTCATAGGGCTGGCTACGCTTTTTTGATCGATGGCAACCGTAAAGTTCTTTATTCCGACAATACGATAGGCCTGGACACGGACAGGCTTTACAAAGTGGTTGCGAATACAAAACAGCCCGCATTGAAGAATTCTCCGAGGAGCTTTGAGAATCCGGTCAAGGTGGGCGAAAGGCTCAAGATACCGGGCGAATATCAGAAGCTGGCCCTTCCCTTGAAAAAAGAGTTGGAAAAGGAGACTGCTCTCGTCTTTTTCTCCAGCCCAAGCTGCTCCATTTGCGAACCCTGGGAATCCGCTGCCACGCAGTATGTCAAATCATGGAAAAAGGCGGGCTATGGCATTGTTTTTATCAAAGCAGACCAGAACACATTCAGGGTGAGTGTTGATGAAGGCGGCATTGTTTATGTCAGTGACCCTAAAACAGATACCCCGGAGCGCTCAGTTCTATTTAGGGGTTGGAATATAAGGACTTTTCCCTCTGCGTACATCCTTAAGAGAGGGCAGTTTCAAGGTGTTGTCCCCTTCTTGGCGCTCAAAGTTGATGGGAGGCAATATTTTGACCTACAGTATCGGGCTATAAATAAATTATTAGCCTCTTCAAAATATTGGTGACTCTGCGGGATTTGGCCCGTATGGTTGCAAAAGGAGGAGTCATGATGACGCTGGCGAGAAAGATGGTTGCCGTAGCTGCGCTTCTCGTTGCAGTCTCACCGTTAGCAAGCGCTGGATGCTCAGGTTACGTGGTTCAAACTGGTTGTGGGCGCTGTGGGTTCCTCTGGTTGGACAAGTATAGTTGGAAAAGGGTAACCTACTATACCAATAATCCGGATGGTACGTGTAATACTTCCTCGGCCACTCAAGCAAGCGACTGCGGCAGTTGCTAAATGCTTTCGAAGGAGGAGGCCAAGTCGACCTCTTGAGGAGGCACTTGGCCTCCTCGACTGCTTGTTGGGAGCCTCCTCTGAGGAAATGAACTACCACACCTCCCCCCTTTGCTCGCGAATGGTGAGTGGATGAACTTTTTCGAGACACATACAAAAAATCTCAGCTCGTGTCCCAATCTTGTCCTTGGAAAGGCCCTCTAGCTGTGAACCGCCTTTGTCAGCAAAGCGCTGAGTTGTGGGTCAGCAATGGACTGGTTGGGCTGTCTTTGCTGCTGGTGTTCCTGCTTTTGGGCGAGCCTTTGCGGGGGCAACGGGTCTTGGAGGCGCGGCCCGATTATCCACGGGGGGCAGTGGTTCTGAAACCGGAGGGCTTTCCGTCGGGGCAACAGGACGGCGCGGCGAAAGCGGCGCTGGCTCGGTTGGAAAAAGCCGGAGCGCTGGGCTTTTGGGCCGCTCAGGAATCCAGAAGCGGTCAGCAGCCGCGCTTGCCCATCTCTGCCTCATTGGTCGGCTTGGGCGTGGTGCAGTTGTGGCGGGGACACCTTCCCACCGGTTCTCGTGAGGTCTTGAGTCTCGCCGCTGGGCCTTATCCGGTAGGCACGCGGCTCCAGGAAAGGGGCGGAGGGCTGCGTGTCACTGGAGAGGTGGCGATTCCCTGGATTGCCGCCGTGATGGGCGACACCACCGTTTTGGAAGTGCAGAATCTGAATACGTTGCGGCCCGACCAGATTCCCACCCTGGTGCTGGCCGCGTCCGCGGGCCGCGACGCCGAAAGATGGAAAAGCGCTGCTCAGCGTGCTTTCGGCTTGTCGTATGAGGCGACGCCGCTCTCGGCTTATCTGAGTCGGGCGACGCTTTATATGGAGCACGCCCGCGCCCACCTTCAGCGCAAGATGACCGTGCTGGCCCTCATGCTGCTTCTGATGGCGCTGCTGGCCCGCTTGCATCTGTCCTGGTACCGCCGCCGCGAACGCCTGCGCGTCGAGCGTATGCTGGGGCGCTCCGAACGGACCTTTTTGCTGGCATGGGTTCGCCTGAGCTTGTCGCGTTGGCTCTGGGGCGCAGGAGCGGCGGCGGCGCTGGCCCTGCTGCTGAGCCTCACGGGGAGGCTCAGCTTGCCGGGGAAACCTGCGCTGCTGCTTTGGCTGGCGGTCTGCGGGGCGGGCCTGGCGCTGACGGCGTGGCTGGGCCTGAGTTTGCGGCACGTGCCTTTGGGACGCCCTGGGCTGGAGCGGCGTTCGTCGTGGACGGCTTGGAGTTTGCCCGCGCTACTCACGGTGCTGCTGGTCGCGGGCATTCCCCTCCTGGGGGCAGATGCGGCGAGGCTGTGGCTCGAACAGGGTGCCGTGGTGCGCGGACTGGGGGCGAACACTCTGGTCGCCATGACGCTGCCTTCGGCCCGGCGCGTCCCAACGGTGACGAGCTGCCCCGCGCAGACGGCGTGCGTGCCGGTGGGATGGAGCCGCGTCGACCTCTGGCCGCCAGACCTCCGCCCGGACGAGCCTCGCTGGTCCAGCCTGGGCCGATTTAGGCCGCAGGACGCGCCCATTCTCCAGCTTCACCTGCGCGAGGGACGCTGGCCCCGTGACGGTCAGCGCGAGGCCGTGGTGAACCTCACGACGTTGCGTGAGCTGCAGCGAGGGGCACCGACGCTTGGCCTGGGGAGTACGCTGCTGCAAGGCTACCGAGTCGTAGGCGTGGCCGAAGTGCCGCCCCATAGCACGGCCAGTCTGTTTGCCGACATGCAGTTTTATGATGCGGGCCTCTTTCTGCCCTGGACTGCACCTGGATTAGAGACGCCCACCCTGACCACCGATGAGCTGTTTCTCTCGCCGCTGGGCACCAGTGCCCTGCTCCTCCGGGAGGTGCCGCCGGAGAAGCAGGCGAGCGTCCAAACCCACATCCGCGCTCAGCCGGGTGGCGAGGCCTTGGAGTTTTACCGTCCCGCGCAGTACGCGCTGGACCTGACGCGCAGCGTGCAGGGTTCCTTGCTCTGGTTGGCGGGACTGCTCGCCGGAGGACTCGCACTGGCGACCGCCACCTATCTGGCGGCTCTGCATCTGGTTCTCGCCCAGCGAGCACGGGAAATCAGCATCTGGCGGCTGCTGGGCCTGACCGTTGCCGGTGTCCGCCGCCGTCTGGGCCGCACGCTGCTGACGGTGCTGGGCAGCGCGGCCCTGACCGGCGTCGCGCTGGCCCTGCTGTGGAAAAACGCGACGCTGGGGTTGACGGCGCTCCTGAGCGCGGGCACGGCGGTGGTCCTGCTGGTCAGCGGCAGCCTCAGCCTGTGGGCGGTGACCCGTAGGCTCGGAGATGCGGCCATCGACCGCACCTACCGGGAGGCCTCGTGATGCTGGAGCTGCGTGACGCGCACTACGCCTATCAACTGGGCAGCCGACCACTGAACATTTTGCAAGGCTGCTCTTGGAGCTTTCTTCCGGGCAGCTTCACAGCGGTCCGGGCACCCTCTGGAGCGGGCAAAACGACGCTGCTCAACATCCTGGGGCTGATGGACCGACTGACCGCGGGGAGTTACCGAATCAACGGCGAAGAGGTCAGCTCACTTTCGGACGAGCGGCAAAGCCTAATTCGGGCTAGGAGCATCGGGTTTCTCTTCCAGAACTTTCGCCTGGTGCCAGACCTCGATGTCCGGGCCAACGTCGTCTTGGCCTTGGAGATTGCTGGTGTGCCTCAGCATGAAAGGAGGGCGCGGGCAGAAGCCGCGCTCGAGCAGGTCGGGTTACAAGACCGCTTGACTCACCTGCCCCCGGAGCTGTCGGGCGGGGAAGCCCAGCGGGTTGCCCTGGCCCGTGCCCTGGTCAAAACCCCGCAGGTGCTGCTGGCGGACGAACCCACCGGAAACCTGGACCCCGTTAACCGCGAGCGCATCCTGCACCTGGTGTCGGCCTACCATGCGGGCGGGGGAACGGTCGTGATGGTGACCCACGACGCTCAGGCGGCTGCGGCAGCCGAACAGGTGGTGGAGTTGCGGGATGGACGCCTGCGGGGTGCGGCCTCATCGCCAGGCTGCCTCCCTGGCTGAGCCTTCACCCCAGCCGTCCCACCCGCTCCAGCAGCAGCGCAAACAAGGCCCCGTCGTCCACCTCCACCGCCACCTCCACATTCGCGGGCTGTCCCGTCACCCCGTACACGTCGCACACTGTCCGCCCGAAGTTCAGGCCCTCGTGCGTCTCGACCTGCACGTTTATGGGTTGCGTCCGGCACAGCTCTGGGCGGATGGCGGCGGCGACCGCGAGCGGGTCGTGCAGCGCTCCACCGCTCAGGCCGTAGCGCTCGCGGTAGACCCCCGCGTAGAAGGTGAGCAGCTCGGCGCTGACCCGGCCCGCCCGGTTGCCCAGCCCGCGCAACCGCTCCACCCGCTCCGGCGTGGCGACCGCTTGCATGGTCACGTTCAGGCCGTACATCCGCACCCGCGCCCCGCTCGTCAGCACGATGTGCGCCGCGTGGGGGTCGGCGAGCGCGTTGAACTCGGCCGAAGGGGTGCGGTTGCCGCCGCCCGTGCTGCCGCCCATCCACACGACCTCGCGCACCTTGCCCGGCAGGTCGGGGGCCAGCCGGAAGGCGAGGGCCAGGTTCGTCAGCGGGCCGGTCGCGACCAGCGTGACCTCACCGGGCCGCTCCCGCACCGCCCGCACGAGGAAGTTCACGGCGTGCTCGGCTTCCGGCCCCCGCCGCGGCTCCGGCAGGTCGGCGGCGGGGAGGCCTGTCTCGCCGTGCACGCGCGCCGCCGTCACCGGGTCGCGCAACAGCGGGCGCTCGGCCCCCGCATACACGGGCACGTCGGCCCCCGCCAGCGCCAGCGTCACCCCGGCATTGCGGGTGGTCCGGTCCAGCCCCACGTTGCCGTGAACGGTGGTCAGCGCGAGCACATCCAGGTCTTCCGAGCTGGCGAACGCGAGCAGCCACGCGATGGCGTCGTCAAGGCCGGGGTCACCGTCAAGAATCACGGGGAGGGGGGGCATGGGGGGAAGGTAGCAGGTGAGGGCTATCAGCTCTCAGCTATCAGCCTTCAGCTCTCAGGGGAAAAGCCCCAGCGGGGGCTGAGGCTTTTGAGGCTGAGAGCTGAAGGGGGACGGCTCTCCTACTTCCCGACAAACACCGCCGTCGTCAGCGCGGGGACGTTCAGCGTGCCTCCCTGCGCCTTCGCCCCGCGCACCACCGGGTCGCTGGACCGGGCGAGAACCGGGTGCAGGTCAAGTTTGAGGTTCCGCAGGCTGGCGTGCGTGAAGTTCACGGCCTGCCCGCTGCCGTTAAAGACCACCACGATGTCCCGGTACGGCTGGCCCTGGCCGGGCTGCCCGCTGAGCTTCATCACGATGACACCGGGGGTCTGGTTCGGTCCGGTGTTCAGGAAGCTGAGGGCCTGGGACACCTGCGCCGCCGTCTCCAGCCGGAAGAGCTTGGAGCTGTTCCGAATCTGAAGCGTCTCGCGGAAGTGGTCGGTGGCCCGCCCCACGTCGGCGGGGGTAACCTTCAAGGACGCGTCACCCAGCAGGGTGCGGTACAGCGGCCAGTTGCCCTCGTTTTTCTCGGCGGGCGGGAGGCCCAGGCCAAAGCCGTTGTCCGCGCCCGTCCAGCGAATCGCGTTGAACCAGTCGCCGCTGTTGTAGGAGTCATTGTCGAAGCTCTTGGAGCGCAGCCGCTCCTCGCCCGCGTGGAAGAAGGGAATGCCCTGCCCCAGCCCCACCACGCTCACGGCGAGGTTGTTCATGCGGACGCGCTGGGCGGTCGTGGCCGTGCGGGGGGCCTTGAGGAGCACCGCGTCCCAGAGGGTCTGGTTGTCGTGTGCCGAGGCGTAGTTGATCGTCTCGCGGGGGCTGGCCGCATACCCGGCGGGAGCGCCGTTGTAGGAGAGGTCCTTGCCCGCGACCGCCACACCCGCCGCGTTGGTCAGGCGGTAGTCGCGCAGGTTCCCGGTCAGGCCAATCCGCACGAGGTCGGCCATAGCGAGTGCCCGCGCCCGGTCGGTGTTCTGCGGCAGGCCGTTGGGCAGGGTGAAGAGGCCCGTGGCAAAGCCCTGGTCCTGGAGGCCGCCAAAGGGGTTTCCGCCCCGCAGCGCGTCCCGAATGCGGTCGTTGAAGGTGCCGATGCCCTGGCCGTAGAGGTTGAGCTGAGAAGCGTTCACGCCCCGCTTGTTTTTCTCGACCTCCCCGAAGTCCCAGCCCTCGCCGTAGACGTAGATGTTCTTGCCGTCCACGCCGTCTTTTTGCAGGGTGAGGCTGTCGAGCGCCCGGCGCACATTCTGCATGTTGACGAGCATGTGGTGGCCCATCAGGTCGAAGCGGAAGCCGTCGACCTTGTATTGCCGCGCCCAGGTCAGCAGCGAGTCGATCATCAGCTTTTCCATCATCCGGTGCTCGGAGGCGGTGTTCGCGCAGCAGGTGCTCGTCTCGACCGCCCCGTCGAGGTTGAGGCGGTGGTAGTACCCCGGCACAATCTTGTCCAGCACGCTGCGCTCGGCTTGCCCAGAGGCGTTCGTGTGGTTGTACACCACGTCCTGCACGACCCGCAGCCCGGCTCCGTTCAGCGCCGCGACCATCGAGCGGTATTCCAGCGTGCGCTGCGCGGGGTTCACGGCGTAGCTGCCCTCCGGCACGGTGTAGTGATAGGGGTCGTAGCCCCAGTTGAAGCCGTCCTGGTCGCGGGTGGCTCCCACGCGCTTTTGCTGCTCGTCGCTGTTGGGCGGCAGCCCCGCGAGGTCGGCGGGACTGGGGGCTTTCCAGTTCGCCTTGTTCTCGTCAATCGTGGCGATGTCGAAGGTGGGCAGCAGGTGGACGGCCTTGAGGCCCGCGTCGGCCAGCGACCTCAGGTGCCGCATCCCCGCGCTCCCGCTTTGGGTAAAGGCGAGGTAGGTGCCGCGCTGCGGGGCCGGGACCGTCTGGTCCAGCGCACTGAAGTCGCGCACGTGCAGCTCGTACAGGCTGAGGTCAGAGACGCTCGCCAGCTCCGGCTTTTTGAGGGTGTCCCAGCCCCGCGGCTTGAGGGCCGGGTCATCCAGGTCCGCGAGGATGCCCCGCACTGAGTTCGTGCTCAGGGCCACCGCATAGGGGTCGGTGACGAGGTTGGTCTCGACCTTGCCCGTGCTCGGCGCGAACACGCGCACCTCGTAGCGGTAGCCCAGGCCCTTCCAGCTCGGCTCGCCCGTCACGCTCCAGACGCCCTTCGCGTCGCGGGTGAGGGCCACCGTGCGCTCATTGCTGCCGTCTGCGTTCGAGAGGCGCAGTTTTACGTCCTGTGCGGTGGGTGCCCACAGCCGCAGGGTGGGGCGGCCCCCCGCCCAGGTCACCCCCAGCGGCCCGTCATAGGCGTACAGGGCGTCCAGCGCGCGGGCGAGCTGCACGCCCGTCGCCCCCAGCAGGGTGCCGTCGGGCAGGGCGCTGCTCACGGCGAGCTGCCCGCGCAGCGCCGCGCCCAGGCGGGGGCGGTCTTCCTCGCGCACCCGCAGCAGGGCGTATCCGGCGAGGTGGGGCACCTGCGCCCGCAGCGCCGGGGTCAGGCCGCCCTCCACGGGCAGCAGGGTCAGCGTCTCACCGCCCTCCACGCCCGCCGGGGTGAGCTTGAGGGCGGCGGTGGGCGAGGTGTGCAGGGTCAGGAACGCGCCGGGCTGCACCAGGTCGGGCCTGACCGCCACGAGGTCTGCGCCCACCATGATGGCCTGCTGCTTTTGCAGGTCGCCCACCTGCCGCACGCTGGTGTCGGGCCGGGTGGTATAGACCTCATTCTTGCCGCTCACGACCCAGGCCTGATTCCCCGCCGTCCGCGCGAGGCTCTGGTCGGGGCCGGGGTCCTTTTCGTCGCCCTTGTGCACGATGAAGTTCAGCTTCTGCCAGCCGTCTTTCATGGGCACGTCCCAGTACACGCCGAAAGTGTTCGTGCCCGTCGGAGGCAGCGCCCGCGCCCACTCGGTCGGGGTCTTCACGTCGCCCCAGGTGTGCAGGCCCCAGCCTGCGTACTGGCCATCGGGGCGGAAGTAGTTCACGCGGGCGCTGCCGGCGGGAATGGGCGCTTCCGGCGCGAGGTAGGTCAGCTCCGCCTTGCCGCTCCGGACGAGCACCTCGCGCCCCTGGGAGAGGTCCGCGAACTGGTCGGGGCCGGGGTCCTTGGTGTCGCCCTTGTGCACGATAAAGCCGACCTTGCGGGCACCGGGCTTGAGGGGCACGTCCCAGTACAGGCCGCCCGCGTCCTGCCCGGTGGGGGCAAGGGGCTTACTCCACTCGACCTGAGCGGTGGTGTCCTCCCACACATGAAGGCCCCAGCCCGCATATTGGCCGTCGGGCCGGACGTAACGCACCCGCAGCACCTTCGCGGGAATGGGCTGGGCGGCAGGCTGAGCCGCTTGCGCGAGGAGGGGCAGGGGGGCGGGAGCGGGCGTCTGGGCCAGGGCCAGGGCCGGGGCAGCGGCGAGCGCCGCAGTCAGCAAGACAAGCAATCTGGACATGTGTAGAACGATTGTAGCCCCGTAAACCCCGCTTTACCCCCGGCACATGCGTCCGCCCCCGCCCCGGCCTAGCGTGCCCCTATGACCGGACATCGCAGCGACGAACAGACTGACCTCCCGCAGGAACAGCGCAGCACCGACTCCCAGAGCGCAACCCAATCCACCTATCCGACCTCGCAGCAGTCCGGGGTGGTGCAAGACAGCCCCGGCAACCCTGACCTCGGCTACGAGGGGACGGGCGGCCTCGACGAGCAGGGAAACATGAAGTTGGAAGACGGTGACCCCATCGGTCAGATGGGGAGCACGCTGGAAGAGAACGAAGACTCGACCCAGTAAGTAGCTTCCAGCGGCCAGCTCCCAGCCTCACAAGCTCTCGCTGAAGCTTTGTTCCTGCTGGCCGCTGGAAGCTGGCCGCTCTCTTCACCTCACGTCGACGAGTTCCACGTCAAAAATCAGTGTCGCGTGGGGCGGAATCACGCCGGGGACGCCCGCCGCCCCGTACGCGAGGTGGCTGGGGATGGTTAGCCGAGCTTTATCGCCCACCCGGAGCTGTGCGATGCCCTGGTCCCAGCCGGGGATGACGTAGCCCACGCCGAGCGGGAACTCGATAGGCTCGCCCCGGTCGCGGCTGGAGTCAAACTTCTGGCCGCTCTGCAGGGTGCCCGTGTAGTGGACCCGGACCATCTTGCCCGCCTGCGCCGGGGTGCCCCCACCCTCGTGGTACTTCTCGACAATGAGTTCCTGAGCGGTCATGCGCGCCAGAGTAACGGCCCCCCTCGCCCAATCGCGCAGAAGATAAAGGTGCCGTAAAGGAGGCAGCCGGGGAGCGCGAATGCTCTAGGATGCCGGACGTGACGCCGCCCGCCCCTTCCCCGCGAGCCTCTGGCGGGTGGCGCGAGGTCGGACGGGTCTGGATTCTGGGGGCGCTGCTTCCGGTGTGGCTGGCAACCACCTTCGGGGCGACCCTGGCGCGGGTGGACGGCCACTCGATGGAGCCGACCCTCCACAACCGCGACCTTCTGCTGCTCCTCAAGTACCCGCGCTGGATGCGGGCCTGGGGCTGGCCCACCCCCTACCCGCAGCGCGGCGACCTGCTCATCTTCAAGGCCCCCACTGACAGCCCCTACAGCTTTGCCACCCGCTTGGGCCTGCGCTACCGCCCCTACAACGTCAAGCGCGTCGTGGCCCTCCCCGGCGAGACGGTCGCCATTCGGGACGGGCAGGTCGTCGTGAATGGCCGCGTGCTCGCCGAAAGCTACGTCAATGATGGCGTCCTCAGCGACCAGCCGCCCCTGCGGGTGCCCCCCGGCAAGGTCTGGGTGCTGGGCGACAACCGCCTGATAGGGGAGAGCCTGGATTCCCGCGCTTACGGTCCGGTGGACCTGCGCGACGTGGCCGGACCCGCCAACCTGCGGCTGTGGCCGAAGCCGGGCTGGGTGGGGGGACCAGAGTCGGCCCCCTGAGTCAAGGCTGCTCGGTGGTCGGCAGCCGTTCTCCGGCCCGCACCGGTACGGGCAGCCAGTGCTCCCGCGGGGGCAGCGGGCAGGTCCAGCCGTCCCCGTACGCGCAGTAGGGGTGGTAGGCGAGGTTAAAGTCAAGGCTTACGCGCCATCCCTCCGGCGTGCGGGCGAGCGGCGCGTCGAGGTAGCGCCCGGCCCCGTAGGTTTCCCCCCCGCTGGTGCCGTCGCGAAAGGGCACAAAGACCCGCGCCGGGGCCTCGTCGCCGGGGGGCGCGAAGAGGGTGAGGCGGTGCGGGCCACTCGGCAGCGGCAGCGTGACCGTCCCGAAGCGGGACATCAGGCGGTCTTCGCCCGTGTTCGTCGCCAGGGTGACCTCGCCGCCGTCGCCTGGCTCGACAGGCAAGACAAAGGCCCAGGCGGGGTCGGGGTCGAAGTAGCTCAGGCCGTGAAAGTCGGCCAGCGCTTCCGCTCCAATCGGCCCCCGGCCCGCCGCAAAGTGGGCGTCCTTGCGGCGGCGGAAGTCGAGGAGGGCTTCCCGCCAGGCGGCCTCGCCCGTCACCACTCCACCCGCAGGCGCTCGCCCGCATACTCCACCACGTCGCCCCGCCGCAGCTTCCTGCGCCGCCGCGTCTCGATCTCCCCATTCACCCGCACCTCGCCCCCCTGTACCCGGAACTTGGCCTCGCCGCCCGTCTCGACCAAGCCGCGCCACTTCAGAAAGTCCTGAAGGTCGATGGTGTCCCGCGTCTCCCCCGTCATGGGGGCAGGGTAGCAGGGTGAGCCGTCAGCAAAAAAGCTGATGGCTAAAAGCTGACCGCTGCCGGCTAAAACCGATACTGCGCCGAGAACAGCCGCACGTCCGCGTCGTCAACCCGGCGGTCACCGTTGAGGTCGCCCGCCAGTGCGCCCGTCTTGCCGTAGTTGTTCATGAGGAGGGCAAGGTCGGTGAGGTCGATGGTGCCGTCGCCATTGAGGTCGGCCCCGCTGAGGCGCACGCGGGCGGCGGCGGGGGTCCATTCCCGCAGGCCGAGTTCGCGAGTCAGCTCAGCCCGCAGCGCTTCGGCGAGGGGCAGCGGCCCCTGCGGGTTGAACTCGATGCGGCGCTCGCCCCCCAGGGTCAGGGTGCGGGCGGCCACGTCGGGGTTGAAGGGCACCGTGCCCCCCAGCACGAGCAGCGGCCCGCCGCTCGTATCCAGGGTGACCGGGGTTTCCGGCGTGCTGATGGCCGCGAGTGCGGCCTCGACCGCACGGGTCAGCTCCGCGCCCTGGGGCCGCAGCTTCACGCTCGCCGCGCTCGCCATGCCCGCGAGCAGCGCGAGGGCCAGCGCCCCCACCCGCCGCATCACTGGCCCCCCCGCGCCGCTCGCAGCGCGTCCCGGAAGGCGGCGGGGTCAGTGGGAAAGGCATTGGGGTCGGCAGGAAGGGTGGCCGGAGGGGGGGTGCCCGCCGTTCCCGTGGTCGTGGTTCCGGTCGCCGCCGGAGCAGTGGGCGTCGTTGTCTCAGGCGTGGTTGCCGTGCTGCTCGTGGCAGCCGTCTCGGCCGCAGGACCGGGCCGGGTGACCTTCCCGTTGACGATGGGATAGAAGCCCTGCGAGAAGCCCACGAACGGGCTGTCCATCCGCCCCGCATACAGCAGGAAAAAGCCCTCCTGTCCGGCGCGGAGTTCCGGCACGCCCTCCAGCCCCGCGAGCACGTACAGCGCGGGCTGGCCCTCCCGCTGCGGCAGGGTCGCGGGGTCGCCCGCGACGACCTCGGACACGGTCAGGGGAGAAACCACCCAGGTCACGCCCTCCTCGGTGACGCGGGTGGGGGTCCCCAGCGTGGCCCGCACGATGACCGTTGCCTTGCGGGCCTGCTGGGTCAGGGGGAGGGTCGGTGCCGTGGTTGCCTCTGCCAGCAGCGGCGCGGCCCCCAGCGCCAGCGCCGCCAGCAGCGTCCGCGCCCGCTTCATTGCCCGCCCCCGCTGCCGGGGGTGGCCGGGGGAGTGGGAGTGGATGGCGCGGTGGGCGTGGTGGGGTTCGGTGGGGTCGCCGGGTTGGTGGCGGGCGGTGTGGACGGGGCTGGGGCCGGGGCGGGCAGCTTCTGCTCGGCGAGCAGTTTGCCGGCCCCATCCCGCGCCTCGAACGCGAAGCGGGCCGCGTCCAGCTTGACGACTTTCTGCGGTTTGAGGCCAATCAGCGCGACGCGGGTGCCGTTGGCGGGCACGCTCTTAAAGCCCAGGTCCACGGTCAGGGTGCGGCCTGCCACCTTCCAAAACAGCACCCCGGCGGCGTCGGCGGGCTGCACGCGGGTCACCGTCACCCCTTCGGGCAGCTCCCAGGTCACGCGGGCGGCGCGGACCGTGCGCGGGGCGGTGATGGTGAGGGGGATGCGCGTCTCGCCCCGCAGCTCGCCGTTGGGCAACTGGGGCTTCAGGGCCAGCGGGGGCAGCTCGTTCACATTGAGGGTGTACTCGCGCACCTTGCTGCTGAGGTTGGCGTCGGCGGTTTCCAGGGTGAAAGTGTACGCGCCCGTCTTGGTGGGGGTGCCCGTCAGCCGCATTCCGCTGAGGGTCACGCCGGGGGGCAGCGTGCCCGACGCGAGGCGCAGGGTGTATGGCCCCGCGCCGCCCGTTACGGTAAGGGGCGCGTCGTAGCGCTCGCCCGCGTAGGCCACGGGCAAGCTGGGCGTGGCAAAGGAGAGGGCGTCGCGCAGGCCCGTCGCGCCCGTCCCGGTGGGCAGCGTGTCGCCGCACGCGCCCAGCACCAGGGTGCCGAGCAGCAGCACGCTCGCGGAGGTGACTTGTCGCATGGGGGGAGTGTAGCGGGCCGGGATGAGGACGGTCGGGGTGGCGAGTCAGCTTTGGGGGAGGGCGGCGCTAGACTTCCCCCATGACCGTCACCCCCCGTCCTGCCCTGCCTGCCCCCGGCGACCGCCTGGGCCGCTATACCGTCGAGCGCGTCGAAAGCCTGCCAGAGATGGGGGGCACGCTGGTGCTGCTGCGCCACGAGCTGGGTGCCCGGCACGCCCACGTCGCCCGCGAGGACGACAACCTCGCCTTCGGGGTGACCTTTCCGACGGTGCCCCAGGACTCGACGGGGGTCGCGCACATCCTCGAACACGTCGTCCTCATGGGCAGCCAGAAGTACCCGGTCGCCGACCCCTTCTTCGCCATGTTGCCCCGGTCGCTGAACACCTTCATGAACGCGATGACCGCGAGCGACTGGACGACCTACCCCTTTTCCACCCGCAACGAGCGCGACTTTTACAACCTGCTGGGCGTGTACCTCGACGCAACCTTCTTTCCCCTCATGCGCTACGAGAGCTTCCGGCAAGACGGGCACCGCTTTGAGTTCGAGACGCCGGACGACCCCACGACCCCGCTGAAGCTTCAGGGCGTCGTCTACAACGAGATGAAGGGCGCGATGGCCTCGCCGGGCGCGGTGCTGTACCGGACGCTGGGGGCGGCCCTCTACCCCGATCTCACCTACGCGAACAACTCCGGCGGCTCGCCCGAACATATCCCGGACCTCACCTACGAGCAGTTGCGGGCCTTTCACGCGGCGCATTACCACCCCAGCAACGCTTTTTTCTACACCTACGGGACCCTCGACCTGCGGCGGGTATTGGACGAGATTGAAACGCAGGTGATGTCCCAGTTCAGCCCCCAGACGCTGGACGTCAGCATTCCCGACCAGCCGACCTTTAGTGCCCCGCGCCGCATCGAGGTGACCTACCCCGGCACCGATGTCGAGCGCGGCGGGCAGGTGCTCGTGGCCTGGAAGCTGGGGCACTCCACCGACCCCGACCTCAACCTGCGCTGGAGCGTGCTGAGTGACGTGCTGCTGGGAAACCCCGCCGCGCCCCTCACCCGGCCCCTGATTGAGTCGGGGCTGGGCAGCGCCCTGGCCGACCTCAGCGGCTACCGCGACTCTTACCGCGAGGGGGCCTTTGCCGCCGGACTCAAGGGCCTGAGCGCGGACCGAGCCGACGAGGTCGAGGCGCTCGTGCTGGAGACCCTGCGCGGGATTGCCGCCGCCGGGATTGACCCCCAGCTCATCGAGAGCAGCCTGCACCAGTTCGAGATTAGCCAGCGCGAGGTGTCCAACAGCGGTTTCCCCTACGCCCTCCAGGTGATGTTCCGCCTGCTGGGGCCGTGGCTCTACGGCGGCGACCCGGTGACCGGGCTGCGCTTGGACGCCCAGCTCTCGCGCCTGCGCGAGGACCTCTCCGCCGGGCGCGTCTTCGAGCCGATGATCGAGCGGGACTTGCTGGAAAATCCCCACCGCGTGACCCTGGTCTTGCGCCCCGACCCGGAGGAGATGGCCCGCAGCGAGGAGCGCGAGCGCGAACTCGTGGCGCGCCTGAGCCAAGACTTCACGGAGGAAGACCGCGCCCGCATCGTCGCCGAGAGCCTGCGCCTGAAGGCGCTGCAGGAGCAGCCCAGTGACCCCAGCGTGCTCCCCACCCTCACCCTGACGGACGTGCCCGCCACTGTGCTGCGGGTGCCCTATGACACCGAGCGGGTGAGGAGGGCGCTGGTGGGCCGGGTGCCACAGCCCACGGGCGGGCTGGTGTACCTCGACGTGCAGGTGCGGCTGCCGGAGGTGCCCGAAGACCTCCTGGGGACCCTCCCCCTCTATGCCTACGCGGTCACCCGCAG
The DNA here is from genome assembly GCF_000482805.1 of Deinococcus murrayi DSM 11303. Taxonomy (GTDB): domain Bacteria; phylum Deinococcota; class Deinococci; order Deinococcales; family Deinococcaceae; genus Deinococcus; species Deinococcus murrayi. Next base: position 23,662 of record NZ_AXWT01000034.1, read on the forward strand.
CGGGGCCGCCGGACAGGATTACCTCGCGCTGGCCCGCCGCATCGAGGCCGTGACGGGTGGCGTGAGCGCCAGCGTGGGCGTGGGCGGGCCGCCCGATGACCTGGGGGCGCTGCGGCTCTCGCTGACCCTCGGCGGCAAGGCCCTCTCGCGCAACGGGGCGGCGCTGGTGGAGGTGCTGCGCGACCTGCTGGCTGCGCCGGAGTTCACCCGCGAGCGCTTGGAACAGCTCCTCAAGCAGCGGCTGGCGGGCCTCAAGGCCAGCGTGGTGAACGCGGGGGCCGCTTACGCCGAGCGCCTCGCCGCGGCGCAGGTCAGCCCCGCTGCCCGCATCGAGGAGGAGTTCAGCGGTCTGACGGCCCTCGCCGCCCTCACGCGCATCGTGGAAGGCGGGGAAGCCGAGGTGGACGCCCTGCTCTCGCGCTTTGCCCGCCTGCGCGACCTCATCCGGCGGGGCGAGGCGCTGCTGTGCCTGACTGCCACCCCGGAGGACATGGCCCTCGACCTCAGTCCCCTCACGGACCTCTTCGGGGCGGGGGACCCGGTGGGACGTCCCCAGTTCGGCCCCCTCGCGGGTGGCCCGCAGGCGCGGCTCACCGACTCGCCCGTCGCCTTTAACGCGGTCGCGTGGCAGACCGTGCCCTATGCCCACCCGGACAGCCCCGCGCTGCTGGTGCTTTCGCGCCTGCTCAGGAGTGAGTACCTGCTGCCCGAACTGCGCGAGAAGGGCGGCGCGTATGGCGGAGCCGCCGGGTTTGATGCGAGGGCTGGCGTCTTCACCATGAGCAGCTACCGCGACCCCCACATCGCCCGCACCTACGGGGTGTTCCGGGGCGTGCCGGACTTCCTCGCGGGCGACCTCGGCGAGCGCGAGCTGACCGAAGCCATCTTGGGGGCCAGCAAGACCCTCGACCCCCTCACCAGCCCCGACACCGCCGGACGCCTGCGCTTTTTCGGCGACCAGGCCGGTTACACCCCGGAGGTGCAGGAGGCCTACAAGGCCCGCCTTCTTGCCGTCACCCTTGGCGACCTGCGCCGGGTAGCGGGCGAGTGGCTGACCCCAGAGCGGGCCGGATACGCCCTCGTCGCGGGCAAGGACCCCAACCCGGACACCGAGGAGCTGGGGCTGCGATTTGCGGTGCAGCACGTTTGAGCCTGTGGCTTGTGGCCTGTAGCGTGTGGAGAAAGAAGGAAGGGGGGAGGCGTCCCGGAACGTCTCCCCCCTTCCTCTACAAGCCACAAGCCACACGCGACAAGCCCCCTACCCCCGGTGATACGGCTCTCCCGCCGTGATGGTGGACGCCCGGTAGAGCGCCTCGACCATCACCAGCATGGCGAGGTCGTGGGGCAGCGTCAGCTCGCCGAGGCTCCACAGCCGCCGCGCCCCCGCCCGCAGCGTGTCGGTGTGGCCGTCTGGCCCGCCCACCGCAAAGGCGAGTTCGCCCGTGCCGCCCACCGCCTCGGCCTCCAGGAAGGTGGCCAGACCCTCGCTGCTGAACTGCCGCCCTCGTGGGTCGAGAAGCACCAGCGGGGCCTTGCCCGCTGCCCTGGCCACCGCCTCACTCTCGGCGGCCTGGGTTTTGCCCGTCACCCGCGTCACCCGCAGCCGGTGGTATCTGCCCAGCCGCCCGGCGTACTCGTCCCAGCCCGCTTTCGCGTAGGCGAGCTTCGGTTCTCCGACGGTGATGAGGTGCAGGCGCATGGGGAAAGGATAGGCGGGGGGGCTTGTGGCGTGTGGCCGGTACTCTCTAGGGGTCAAAAGTGGCGAGGAAGTCGGGAAACGCGTGTGCAAGCCCACGGTTGGGCTTGGTGAGCACGGCGCGAAGGGCATCCAGGCCACGTCTGAAGAGGCTTTTGGGCGGGTAGCCGTGTCGAAGGCAGCGTGACGGGTCACGCTGCTGCTCAAACTCTCCCACCAAACAGCACCATACGAAGGCCAGTGCGACCACGGCCAGGAGCGTGGAGACCCGACTGGGATCAGTCAGGTGCGTGCTTTCGAGAAAAAAGCCCCTGGATTTCAGCGCCTGATGCATGTTTTCTGCGGTCCAGCGCAGCGCGTAACGTTTCAGGGCTTTCTCGGCATGGCCCT
>NZ_AXWT01000035.1:2500-22089 GCF_000482805.1 Deinococcus murrayi DSM 11303
CGTCGCCACCCGCAACGCCAGCGGCGAGGTCATCAACGCGCTGGCGGGGGTCGTGCCGGGGCTGATGGGGGGCAGCGCGGACCTCTCCGGCAGCACCAAGACCACCATCAAGGACGGCGGCACGCTGGAACCCGGTTCCTACGGGGGCCGCAACGTCTACTTCGGGGTGCGCGAGTTCGGCATGGCCGCCGCCGCCAACGGGCTGGCGCTCTACGGCGGGCCGCGTCCCCTCGTGGGCACCTTCCTGGTGTTCGCGGATTACCTCAAGCCCGCTTTCCGCCTCTCCGCAATCCAGATGCAGCCCGTGACCTATGTGCTCACCCACGACTCCATCGGCCTGGGGGAAGACGGCCCCACCCACCAGCCCATCGAGCAGCTCGCCATGCTGCGGGCCGTGCCGGGTGCCCGCGTCATCCGCCCCGCCGACGCCAACGAGACGGCCACCGCCTGGCTGATGGCACTGGAGTACGGCAAGGGGCCGACGGCGCTGGCCCTCTCGCGCCAGGACCTGCCCGTCTTGCCCGCCAACCGCGAGGGCATGAAGCGGGGCGGTTATGTGATGCGCGACGCCGAGCAGCCGGCGGTCATCCTCATCGCCTCCGGCTCGGAGGTCAGCCTTGCCCTGGACGCGGCAGGGGCGCTGGCGGAAGAGGGCGTGGCCGCCCGCGTCGTCTCCATGCCCTGCATGGAGGTCTTCCGCGAGCAGGACCGCGAGTACCGCGACTCGGTACTCACGCCCGGCGTGCCCCGCGTCGCCATCGAGGCCGCCTCCCCCTCGCCCTGGTACGAGTGGGTCGGCTTTGACGGGGCCGTCATTGGCATGACGACCTTCGGCGCGTCGGCTCCTGCCAAGGTGCTGTTCGAGAAGTTCGGCTTCAGCGTGGAGAACGTGGTGAAGACCGTGAAGGACGTGCTGGCCCGCTAACTCCCGCACGCGCCTGGCGTCCGCTTTCCGGCAGGGGGGGCGGGCGTTTTCGCTGTCCGTGGCGTTCAGTCGCGGGCATGGTCACGGCGGGACTCGTCGTCGACCATCTCCAGCAACTCGGCGCGGGTGGCGCGGGGGAACTGGCGCCGCTTGGCCGTGACGGCCCGCTTGGTGGCTCCCCGGTTGCCCCGCGTCACCGTCATCAGCCGCCGCGTGAGCAGCAAGCCCCCCACCCCGGCCAGCGAAAAAACGATGAGCACCAGCGCCGTGGTCATGGGTGGAAGCTAGAGCAGCCCCCACCTTCACGCCTCCTCAAGCTTGTGAGCTGGGGCAGAAGGGGCGCGGGACGGAGATGAAACAGTCGGGCCATGACGGACCAGGACCCCAAGAACCCCAGCGCCCGGCCCGAAACCGCCCCCACCGAGAGGATGCCCCAGGAGGTGCCCGGCGAGACCCAGGACACCCAGCCCGGCAGCGAAGCCGAGATGAGCCTCGCTCCCGTGGTGATTCGGGAGGGGTACCGCGGCAGCGGCAAGCTGGAGGGCAAAGTCGCCCTGATTAGCGGCGGCGACAGCGGCATCGGGCGAGCGGTTGCCGTGCATTTCGCCCGTGAGGGGGCGGATGTCGCCATCCTCTACCTCAACGAGCACGAGGACGCCCAGGACACCGCGAGCATGGTGCAGGCCGAGGGCCGCCGCGCCGTCGCCATCGCGGGGGACATCGGGGACCCGGAGTTTTGCCGCCAAGCTGTCGAGCGCACCGTGAAGGAGCTGGGCAGCCTCGACATCCTCGTTAACAATGCCGCCGAGCAGACCCCCCAGGACTCCATCACCGACATCACCCCTCAGCAACTGGAGCGGACCTTCCGCACCAATATCTTTGGGATGTTCTACCTGACCCAGGCGGCAATGCCCCACCTGGGCGAGGGCGCGTCCATCATCAACACCACGAGCGTGACCGCCTACAAGGGCAGCCCACAACTGCTGGATTACTCCTCCACGAAGGGGGCGATTGTCGCCTTTACCCGCAGCCTCAGCCAAAACCTTGCCGAGAAAAAGATTCGCGTCAACGGGGTGGCCCCCGGCCCCATCTGGACCCCCCTGATTCCCGCCACCTTCGACCAAGAACGGGTCGCCGAGCACGGCCAGAACGTGCCGCTCGAACGCCCCGGCCAGCCTGCCGAGGTGGCCCCCGCCTACGTGTTCCTCGCCTCCGAGGACTCTTCATACATCAGCGGGCAAGTCTTGCACCCCAACGGCGGCGAAGTGGTCAACGGCTAAAGGGAAAAGAGAGACAACCAGCCGTCAGCTTGTTCAGGCTGACGGCTGGTTGCTCAGGGCGGACGGCCCTCAAGCCTCCGTGCCCAGGTTCTTCCGCGCCCACTCGTAAAACTCTGGCTTGTAAAACTCCAGGCGCACCTTCTTGTACTCCTTGGTCGAGTAGAGGATGGCGTGCTGGATGCCGGGGGCGACCTCTTCTTCGATGGCCTTGATTTTGCCGAAGGCTTCTTCCTTAGAGCGGCCATGCACCATCGTGAAGATGGTGTAGGGCCACTCCGGGTAGGTGGGGCGCAGGTAGCAGTGGCTGACGGCCTTGAACTCGGCCATCTGGCGGCCCACCTCGGCCACGCGGTCTTGCGGCACGGCCCACACGCCCATGGCGTTAAAGGTAAAGCCCGCCTTTTGGTGTCGGAACACGGCGGAGACGCGGCGCAAGGCCCCCGCCGCTTTCATCTTCTCCGCCTGGGCGGCCAGCTCGTCGATGCTCAGGCCCAGGGCGGCGCAGGCGTCTGCGTAGGGTTCCTCGGTCATCGGCAGGTCTTTTTGGAACTCCAGCACGAAGGCGCGGTCGAGGTCGGTCACCTGGTAGCCGATGTTGCGCTGCTCGGCGGTGTACTGGGGCTTGGCTTTGGCGTTCCACTCCTCCTTGCCGGTCATGTCGAACTCGACGCCGATTTTAAAGAGGTGCAGGGTGGGCATCAGCCGGGTGACCTTGGCCCCGCTTTGTTCGTGGAGCTTTTGCACGTGCGCTTCGAGGTCGCTTTCGGGCGGCACGGCGATGGTGTACCAGAGGTTGAAGTCGTGGTTGCGCTTGTAGTTGTGGCTGACGCCGGGGTGCCCATTCACGACCTCGGCCCCCGCGTCGAGCTGGTCTTCGTCGTAGACGGCGGCCACCAGGCTGGACTGATAGCCCAGGGTGCGGGTGTCAAAGATGGCGCTGACCTGCCGCAACACGCCCGCCGCCTTGACCTCCCGCAGGATGTCCAGGGCCTCAGCTTCGGTCAGGCCCACTTCCTCGGCCAGCACCTGGTAGGGGCGGCGCACGATGGGGATGTCTTTTTGGATGCGGTTGAGCAGTTGCTCACGTGGCGTGGGCGTAGGGGACGCCGGGGCGGGCGTGGGGGCAGGAGCGGTCATGCCCCTAGGGTAGCCCGCCGCCCCCCCGGCGAACGTCCCCGAACGGGCGGTCAGGGAAAGGGGAGCGGCCAGCTTTCAGCCGCCAGCCGCCAGCCCTGCGCCGCCGGTGAGAACGGAAATGCAAAAGCGGCGGATACCACATCTGGAACGGCGTGCTCTGGTGGAAAGCTGGCGGCTGGCGGCTCCAAATAGGCCACAATGCCCCCATGGTCACAGCAATCGTGATGGTGCAGGCCGAGCGCCAACGCATTCAGGAAACCGCCGAGGCCCTCGCGGGAGTGCCCGGTGTGCGCGAGGCGTACTCCGTGACGGGCGAGTGGGACATCGTGGTCTTGCTCAAGCTGGAGCGCTACGAGGACTTAGACGATGTGGTGACCGGGCACCTGCGCCGGGTGGAAGGCATTGTGCGCACCCAGACCATGCTGGCCTTCCGCACTTACAGCGAGGCCTTGCTCGACCAAGGGTTTGGCGTGGGGCTGGATGAAGGGGGGGCGATTTCATAAAGAGCGGGGCGGCGGTGCGCGCAAGGGGGGCTTTGGGGCATGGCCCCCAGCCCCCGCAGAGCGCTGGGAGGCACCAAAGCGTCTCACCAGGGAAAGAAGGGCCGCTCCGACAACGAAGGGTGACCTTCAGAGTTCATGACAGGGACCATTCCTCTTTACAGGGGCGGGCTGTCAACCCATACTCAGGGAGGAGGACACCGTGACCTACAAGAAACTCAGCGAGCAGGTTCAGGAACTCAGCAATCCCCAGCGCAGCGACGCCTTTGTCAAGCAGTTCCGAGAGGCCGTGCGGGTCGGCAAGTTTGACGCGACCTTCCTCACCGAGCGCTTCACCATGCCCAAGACCTTTGCGCGGCGTGGCGGCGGGGGCAGCTATCAACGCGACACCCGCGACATGCTCTTTGAAGTGACCCCCGACTTTGAAGCCTGGTTCCAGGAAACGAATGCGGCGCTTGCGAGCACCCGGCCAACGGGGAAGGTCAAGCCCACCGCCGAGAACATCGCGGCGGGCTTGGTCGATTTCAAGGCGCTCGCCGAAGAAACCCGCCGCAAGATGCAGGCGAACTACGAAAAAGGCCAGAACCTGGGCAAGAGCCGCGTGCGCACAGGGGCGGGCGAGAGCAAGGCACGCAGCCGCCGAAAATAACTTGACAGGGGGACCGGGGCGAAGCGGCCAGAGGGGGGAGACAGGGTCACGCCTTCCCCCCCGTGCCCCGTATGCTGTGGCGAATGATGGTGAATGAACCCGGCACGGCCCACCCCTCTGACCCCGCCGCCCCGCCCCATTCGCAGCGGGGCCTGCTGCTCGTGATTACCGGCGCGTCCGGGGTGGGCAAGGGCACCCTGCGCGAGCGCTGGCTGGCCGGGCAGAACGTGTTTTACTCCACCTCGTGGACGACCCGTGAGGCCAGGCCCGGCGAGCGGGACGGGGTGGACTATGTGTTTGTCACGCCCGAAGTCTTTCTCGACAAGGTGCGGCAGGGCGGGTTTTTGGAGCACGCGCAGTTTGTGGGCAACCACTACGGCACGCCCATCGAACCCATCGAGGCCGCCCTGGCCCGCGGGCAGGATGTGGTGCTTGAAATCGAGGTGGAGGGGGCCATGCAGGTGAAGGAGCGCCTGGGCGACGAGGCCATCTTGATTTTCATCATGCCCCCCAGCCTCACCGAGTTGCGCCGCCGTCTGACGGGCCGCGCGACCGAGACGCCGGAGCGCATCGAAAAGCGCCTCGCCCGCGCCCGCGAGGAAATCATGCACGCCCACGACTTCCGCTACGTGGTGGTCAATGACGACCTGAGCCGCGCCGTCGAGGAACTGCGGGCCGTGCAGCGGGCCGAGCGTGCTCGCCGCCGCCCCGAAGCCGAGTGGACAGCAGAAGACCGCGCCGCCCTGCGCCTTGCCGAGACGGTTCGCAGTGGGGCGCTCAGCACCGAGGACCTGCGCCGCGTGGTGGAGGGCTAAGGGCCATGCCCCTTCAGCTCGTTCAGGGCGACATCAGCCGCGAGCGCACCTGCGCCGTCGTCACCGCCGCGAATAAGGAACTGGTGGGCGGGGGCGGCGTGGACGGCGCGATTCACCGCGCTGCCGGTCCAGAGCTGCTGCGGGCCATTCGGCGCATCGGAGGCACCCCCACCGGAACCGCCGTCATCACCCCCGCCTTCGGGCTGGAGCGCCAGGGGGTGCGCTTCGTCATCCACGCGGTCGGCCCGGTTTGGCGCGGCGGGGGGCAAGGCGAGGCCGACCTGCTGGCCGGGGCCTACCGCGAGAGCCTCCGATTGGTCGCCGAGCACGGCTGCGACTCGGTCGCCCTGCCCGCCATCAGCACCGGGGTCTACGGTTACCCCCTGCCCCAGGCGGCGGGGGTGACCATGCGGACCATTCACGCGTTTCTGGCTGGGCGGCCCAGCCTTAGCGTGCGGCTGGTGCTCTACGGCGAGGAAACGCTGCGGGTTTTTCAGGAGGCCCAGGTGCAGTGGGAGGCCGAAGCGCCGCGGTCGAGGGTTCAGGGTAATGACGCGTTGTAGCGATGGATGAAGAGCCAAAGTACGGTTTCCAGGTTGGCTTGTTTGCGGCAGAAGGACAGACTTTTTCGCACCAGGTGGGCCAATCTCAGCCGTAAGGTGGCATTAAAGCGCTCCAGGTGCTGGGTGCCTCCAATGCGGTGAAGGGACCCGAAAACGACCCCCTGATAGCACCGCAAGCCGTCGGTGTGACACACAGCATCCAGGGAAGGGGTGGGCAAGCTCTGCCAGAGTCCGAACGCGCCCAGCGCGTCTCGCTGACCTACAAAGCACCCGACGATGCGTCGGGTGGCCCGGTCCATCGCCAGCCACAGCCAAAGGGGGCGGTCGTGACGCCCGACGAACGTGCATCACTCGTCGCACTCCAGGACCAGCGCCGCTGGTCCTGGAGTGCTTAGGCTTTTTTTGCTGGCGGATCGGGCAGCTGAAGGCTGTGTGGTACGGTCTTTTCCAGCTTCATCAGGTGTCGGCGCAACCAGGACCGGCTCACCCCCACCACCCGGCAAATCCCCCGGTGCGAGAGGCGCTCGGTCAACAATCGGTCCACCAACGCCTCGGTTTCCGGAGAAATCCGGTGCCAGGTGGGGTTGAGAGTGAACTGGTCCCCACACACCCGGCACAGATACCGTTGCTTATGAGTATGGGCGTGACCATTTTTCACGGTGTAGACGCCACCGCACGCTGGGCAGTCCGGACCGTTCATGCTTCATTGAACACCCGTCATGCCCTGAACGCCACTACCGCGCCGCCGCATAACTTGACCCCCACCGCATACCACGCTAGACTTTCCAACATCACCGCCCCAAGTGGGCGGTTTTTTCGTGTCCCGGACCGGCCATCCGGCCTACCGCGACTACACCCCGGAAATGGTGGTGGAGCTGTACGGCTGGGTGCGCCGGGTGCTGCGCGAGGCCGGGCGGGGGGACCTCCCAGTCGTGGCGAACATGGATTTTGGGCACACCAGTCCGCAGCTCACCCTGCCGCTGGGGGGCCGGGCGCGGCTGGACCCGGCGGCGGGGCGGGTCACGGTCTGGCCCTGAGGGTGCCGCAGGCGCAGGGGGGCGGCTATCATGGCGCGGTGCGCTTGCTGCTGCTTTCTGACATCCACGCCAACGCCCCCGCGCTGGAGGCGGTGCTGGCGGATGCGGCGGGGCGGGGGTACGACCGCGCCGTGATGCTCGGCGACGCGCTGGGCTACGGGGGGAACCCGGCGGAGGTGCTCGCCCGGCTGCGGGAGCTGGGGGCCGAGTGCATCCGGGGCAACCACGAGCAGATGGGCCTCGACCTGCTGGGGCGGGGCGGGGGAGAGCTGCTCGGCAGCGGGGGCGTGGTGGGCGCGGCGCTGGAGTGGCAGTTCGGGCAGCTCGGCGCCGACGACCTCACTTGGGTCGCCTCCTGGCCCGACGGCCTTGAAGACCGGGAGGTCGGGGCGCGGTTTCGCCACGGCACCCCCCTCAGCCTGGACACCTACGCGGACTCGGTGACGGCGGCGCGGGACGCTTTTGCGGGGTGGGGCGGGCGGCTGGGCTTCGTGGGGCACACCCATCTTCCCGGCGTGTACGCGGCGCTCCATGCCCCGGTGGGCGAGTGGGTCAAGTTTCAGGGCCTGAGTGCTGGGGGAAGCTACCTCCTGCCCCCCGGCATCCGCGCCATCTGCAACCCCGGCAGCGTGGGCCAACCCCGCGACGGGGACCCGCGAGCGAGCTACGCCCTCTTCGACGTGGGGCGGCAGACCTTCGAGGTTGTTCGGGTGGCCTATCCGGTCGAGGCTGCGCAGACCGCCATCCTGGAGGCCGGGCTGCCCCCGGTGCTCGCGGCGCGGCTGGCGCTGGGGCGCTGAGGGCCGCATGACCCCCCCGCCCGCTTCCCTCCTGCACGGCCCGCTGCTCGAACAGGCGGCAGCCTTTTCCGGCAATGCCCTGTTGCTGAGCGGCCCGGCACGGGTGGGCAAGCGGGCAGCAGCACTGGCCATTGCGGGGGCGCACAATTGCTCTGGCACGCGGGGGATGTACGGCGAGGGCTGCGGGGTCTGCCCGTCGTGCCGGGCGCTCGCGGCGGGGGCGCACCCCGACCTCCTCATCGTGGAGCCGCGCACGACGACGAGCACGGGCAAGGCGGCGCGGCGGCGGGTCATCCCGGTGGGGGCGGTGCTCGCGGCCCGCGACAAATCGCACGAATACGAGACGCATGTCTATGAGTTTTTGGAGGTCCGCCCCACCTTTCGCCGCCGGGTGGTCGTCGTGGACGGGGCCGAATACCTGGGGCTGGAGGCGGCCAACGCCCTGCTGAAGCTGGTGGAAGAACCGCCGCACGGGGCGCTGTTCGTCTTCCTGGCGGAAGACCGCCGCGCGGTGCTGCCCACCATCCAAAGCCGCAGCGCCCGCCTGGACGTGGCCCCGGTGCCCGACCGGGCGGTCGAACGCGGCTTGGCGGGGCTGGGGGAGGATGCGGATCCGGCGCTCGTCGCGTTCGCGGCGGGGCGGGCCGGGGTGCTGGAGGCGCGGGAGGCGGTGCGGGCGGCCCTCGCGGACGCCGCCGAGTTCAGCGGGGCGCTGGCCGGGGGACTGCTCGCGGCCCTCGAAGCCGCCGAGCGACTGGAAAAGCGCTGGGACGCAACCTGGCATCCCGAAGCCCTGCGCTTCATCTGGCGGGAGCGCCCCCCCCACGAGCGTGCCCGCGCGGACACGGCCTTAAGCGCCCTAGAAGACGCGCTGGCCGCCTACGCCAGCCCCAGCCTGAGCTTTCAGGTGTTCGCCCTGCGGCTGCGGGAGGCCTTTGGGCTGGAGGGCTAGCCGTAGACTCCTGGCCATGATTCAGCCGAAGCAACATGGCGCGGTCCGCGTTTGGTCCCTGCCCACGGGTCCCCTCCAAGAAAACGCGGTGCTCGTGGCCGGAGCGCAGAACGAGGGCTTCCTCTTCGACCCCGGCGACGACGCGGAGCGGATTCTGGCGCTGGTGCGTGGGGCGGGCGTGACCGTGCGGGGCATCCTGCTGACGCACGCGCACTTCGACCACATCGGGGCCGTGCAGCCCCTGCGGGAGGCGCTGGGGGTCCCCGTGTGGCTGCATCCTGCTGACCTGCCCCTCTACCGCCTGGGGGCGTCGTCGGCGGCCCGTTGGAACCTGCCCTTCTCGCAGCCCGCCGACCCAGAGCACGAGCTGCGGGGCGGGCAGACCTGCAAGGCGGGCGACCTGACCCTGACCACCCGCGAGCTGCCGGGGCATTCGCCGGGGCACGTGGTCTTTGTGGGAGACGGGGTGGTCGTGGCGGGGGACACCCTCTTTCAGGGCGGCATCGGGCGCACCGACCTGCCCGGCGGGAACCACCGCCAGCTCTTGGCGGGCATCACGCGGGAGCTGCTGAGCCTCCCGGACGAGACGGCGGTCTACCCCGGCCACGGTCCGGCGACGACGGTGGGGGCCGAGCGGCGCAGCAATCCCTTCCTGCGCTGAGGGGAGGGGCGTACCCTGGAGCCATGAGCCTGCCTGTCCGTTCGGGTTCGGGGGCGCGGCCATGACCTCCGGCCCCGTCGCGCCTGCCCCCCTCCTGGGTGCCCTCAGCGACCGCGATTACTCCACCAACGCGGCCAACGCCCTGATTCACCTCTACCGCGCCGAGGTGGGCAAGATGACGGCCTACCGCCAGCGGCTCGACATGACCACCAACTGGGCGGTGGTCACGACGGCGGGCCTGGCTTCCTTTGCGCTGGGGGACGTCAACAACTCGCACGCCACCTTTCTTTTTGCGATGGGCATGAACTACTTCTTCCTGAGGCTAGAAGCCCGCCGGTTCCGGACCTTCGAGATTGCCCATCACCGAGTCCGCATCATGGAGCGCTTCTTCTACCCGGCGATGCTGGGCGACCGGGTCGATGCCGGATGGCATCAGCTCCTGCTCGCCGAGCTGAGCAAGCCCCGCTCGCCAATGTCCCGCGCCGACGCGCTGGGCTGGCGGCTGAATCGCAACTACCTCTGGATTTATGGGGCGGTGTTGCTCGCCTGGTTTGCCAAGATGGACCTCTCCATGCCCAGGGGCTGGGTGCTAGAGTTTCCTGCGGCCCTCTCCCTGGCGGATATCGGCAACTTTCCCGGCTGGCTGGTGTTTTTGGGGGTGGGGGCTTTTTATCTCTACCTGATTGTGCTTGCGGTGCGGGCCGCCCGGACCTACCCGCTGGAGGAGGACTGATAAGGATGCCGGGAGCTGGATGGCCTTCCGCTGGCTGCCCGCCGCGCCCGCACCTGTTCTTCGCGCCAAAACTGCACCCCCACGAGCAGCAAAACCTGCGCGGGGAGGCTCCAGAGGTAGAGCCGGGGCCGCCGCAGAGCGAGTGCTCCCCCCAGGGCGAGCAGCTGCGTGCTGAGGCCCAGGTTGACGGCCACCCGGTTGACCGCGGCGGGCGTGTAAGCGCGGCGGTCGGCGGGGGTGGGGTCACCCCCCACGGCCCGGCGCAGCCGCTCCTCGAAAAGGGCGCTGAGCACGCGTTCCTGCGGCAGGAAGTAGGCGGCATAGAGTAGCCGCAGCAGCCGCAGCAGGTGCGGATGGGTGTCCGGCTGCGCGGGGGGGGCGCGGAAGACCTCGCCCCGCGCCTCGCGGTGGTCACGCTCCCAGAGGTAATCGGTGCTCAGAATCAGGCTCAGCAGCAGGGTTAGCGGCGGCCCCCAGCGGCCCGTCAGCCCGGTCAGTACGGCGGCGTTCGCCAGCGCGTCCAGCTCGGAGTCGAGGTAGCGCCCCGTCTCGGTGGTTTGCCCGGTAGCGCGGGCAAGCTGCCCGTCGAGATTGTCCAGCACGGTCTTGCCTTGCAGCAGCAGGGCTGGGGTCAGCCGGTGTCCGCGCCGCAGCAGCCCCCCGGCCAGCAGCCCCAGGGCCGTATGGGTCAAGACCACCGCCAGCGGGTTCACCCGCCGCCGCACCAGCGCCGGAAGCAGCCGCCCGGCCAGGGGCCGAAACACCGTTTCGGAGGCCCACTCGCGGGCGGGGCGGGCCTTGCCGTAGGTCATGGGTCAGTCTACCGCCGTCGTCCCCCCGCCTGGGGAGGCCGCTTGCGAACCCCCGCGTAGCGCTGGCGCTCACGGCGACGCGGTTGCCGGGTATCCACCGCAGGCCGCCCCGGCACGAAGGTATCCACCGTCAGAAAACGGAAGAAGGGGACGTACAGCAGCAGGACAAAGAGGAGGGTGCCCCACCAAGTATCGAGGTACGGCCCCAGCCCGGCGAGCCGCAGCAGCCCGGAGAGCAGGGTCGCGACCACCGTAAAGAGCAGCACCCGGATAAGGAGCCGCCCCAGCTTGCGCCGGGTGAAACCCGGTTCGGGGTCCGGGGTCATCAGCCAGCGCCAGAGCTTCAAGCGTCCTCCCCGCTTGGCGCGGCAGGCCGGGCGGCAGCCCCCACGGTGATGCGGTCGCGGAAGGCTTCCAGCTCAGGCCACTGGCGCTGCCCAGCGTCCACGTCGACCACCAGCGCGGGCTTGTGCGTCTGCCCGGCAAGGCGCTCCAGGGCCGTTTTCGCCGCGCCGTCACGGGCGGGAGAGGCGAGCACCACCCCGCGCACCGCGCTTTTGCCCTCCAGCAGCTTGAGAGACCCGTACAGCTCCCGCTCGCCCGCAGGGGCGGCAGCGGCTCTCTCCATTCGCTCGGCTCTGGCCGCCACCTGTGAGGGGGGCAGGTCGGGCGAGAAGACCGGGTGCAGCCCCAGCTCGGCCAGCGCCGCCCGCAGGCCCGCACTCAGGAAGAGGTCGCCCAGCAGCGCCCGCGGACCAATCACCGCCACCGTGACCTGAGAAGCGCGGCTGAGGGGGGGCATCTCCTCACGGGGCGGGGCCGCCAGGGGCTTGACCCGCTCCAGCGCGAGCCGCACCCGGCCAGGATTGCGGGTGAGGCGCTGGCCCAAGTCGGTGGCCACCGCGACCATCTCTGGGCCGCCGTCGGGCAGCGCTTGCAGGGGCGGCAGCCCACTCAAGCGGCGGGCGAGCAGATCGGGCAGGGCCTCGCCCCAGGCGTCTCCCCGCAGCGGCGGCGTCTGCGGCAGCAGCGCGAGGTCGACCCGCCCCAGCGCGAGCAGCCGCCCCAGCGCGAGCTGTACCTGCACCGGGGCGTCGGCCAGACTCTCGCGGCCCAGCGCGAACGCCTCTGCGGGGGAGAGGGCGGGCGTCACCACCTCTGCCCCCAGTTCCTTGAGGAACGCACTCCAGTACCGCCCGTAGCGCGCGCCCAGCGTTTCTAGCAGACCGACCTTCATCGCTCGGCAGTGTACCCTGCTCCCCCTTCCCCGGCGCGTATCCTGCGGGGCATGACCGCCCGCCCTGGCCCCGACCTCCCGGACGCCCTGCGCCGCGTGCTGCCCGCTGCCCGCTGGGAGGCCGTGACGGAGGGTGAGAGCGGGGCGGGCGTGTGGCGCAGTCAAAGGTACGTGCTCAAGGTCCAGGAGCGCGGCGGCCTGCCCGTCTCCACCCTTCTCCAGGAACGCGAGCGCCTGCGCTGGCTGGCGGGGCGGGTTCCGGTACCCAGGGTGGTGGGGTACGAGGTCACGCCCACCCACGAATACCTTGCCCTGACCCGGCTGCCGGGCATCCCCATGAGCCATCCCGACGCCCTGCTGCATCCCGAACGGGTCGTGGACCTGCTCGCCCGCGCCCTGCGCGAACTGCACGCCCTGCCGCTGCGCGACTGCCCCTTTACCATGACCCTCCCCGTCACCCTGCGCCTCGCCCGCGAGCGGGTGGAGGCGGGGGTGGTCGACGAGTCGGATTTTGACGACGAGCGCCGGGGCTGGACGGCGGTCCGTGTCTGGAACGAGCTGGTGCGGACCCGGCCAGGGCAGGAGGACCTCGTGGTCACCCACGGCGACCCCTGCCTCCCCAACCTGATTCTGAATGGCGAGTTCGTGGAGGGCTTCGTGGACGTGGGCCGCGCGGGGTTGGCCGACCGCCACGCGGACCTCGCGCTGGCCTGGCGCAGCCTGACCCAGGACCTGGGGGAAGCACACGCCGAGCGCTTCCTCGACCTCTACGGGCGAGCGCTCGTCGACGAGCGCAAGCTGGCTTATTTTTGCCTGCTCGACGAGCTGTTCTAGCTGCCCCCCGGCGGTTCCCGCCGTGCTCTACTGGCCCCCGTGCGTGCCCTCTCCGAGTTCGTGACCCGTCGCCCCTGGTTGGTGCTCGCGCTGTGGGGCCTGCTCGCGCTGCTCAGCGCCGCCCCGGCTTCCCTGGCCCCCCGCCATCTCAGCGCCGACCCTGGCGGCCTCGCCGACGCCGAGAGCACCCGCGTGACCACCCTGTTGCGGGAGCGCTTCGGGGAGGAGGACACGAACACTGCCCTGCTCGTCATCCGCCACGACCCCCCCCTGACCACCCCGGCGGGCCGGGCCGCCTATGACCGCCTGCTGGCCGGGCTGCGGGAGGTGCCCGGCGTGACCCGCGTGCTGGCCGCTGGGTCTCAGGGGGCGGTGCCCACCGTGAGTGCGGATGGCCGCCTGTCCCTCACGGTCGCGCAGATTCCGCTGGAGGAGGGCGCGACCGAGACGCTCGCCCGCGTGCGGGCCTACGCCGCCCGTGCCGGGGGAGACGGCCTGAGCGTGCGGGTCACCGGGGGGCAGGCCATCGCGGACGACTTCACCGAGTTCGCCGAGTCGGACACCAAGCGCAGCGAGTTCGCGGCGCTCCCCCTCACGGCGCTGGTCTTGCTGGGCGTCTTCGGGGCGCTCGTGGCGACCGGGCTGCCGCTGCTGGTGGGGGTCCTGAGCATCACGGTCGCGATGGCGGGACTGTACGGTTTAACCCGCGTCACCGAGGTGAGCACCTTCGCCCAGAGCGTCATCACCATGCTGGGGCTGGGGGCGGGCATCGATTACGCCCTCCTGATGGTGAACCGTTTCCGCGAGGAGCTGAGCAAGGACCGTGACGCGCGGGGGGCGGCGGCCCGCACGGTCCTGACCGCCGGGCGCAGCGTGCTCTTCAGCGGCCTAACGGTCGCGATTGCGATGGCAGCCCTGGTCCTGCCGCCCCTCGCCTTCGTGCGCTCGATGGGGCTGGGGGGGATGCTCGCCGTCTTGCTCACCGTCGCGGCGAGTGTGACGGCACTGCCCGCGCTGCTGGCTCTGCTGGGCGAGCGGGTCAACAGCCCCCGGCTCCTGCGCTTTCCCTGGGCGCAAAACGCGGGGGCGTCGGCGGCGTGGACGGCCCTGGCCCGCCGGGTCACCTCGCGGCCCGGCCTCGCGGTCCTGCTCAGCACCCTTTTTCTGCTCACGCTGGCCCTCCCCGCCCTGAACATGCGGACGGGCTACGCGGGAGCCTGGGGCCTGACCCCCGGCGTCGAGAGCCGTGACGCCCTTGCCGACGTGCGTGCCCTCGGCGCGGGCGGGCTGCTCAGCCAGTTCGAGGTCATCCTCGACCTGGGCGAGGGGCGCTACGGCCCCGATGACCGCGCCCGCTTTCAGCGGGTTGTGGAGGAGCTGCGGGCCTTGCCAGGCGTCCAGACCGTGGTCAGCCCCTTCCTGACGCCCGCCGACCTGGCCGGAAGCGCGGGGAGCGGCGGCACGGACGCCCTCGCCGCCCTCAGCCTGCTGACCCAGCGCTCCTTGAGCGAAGACCGCCGCCTGTTGCGGGTCACGGTGGTGCCCGATGCCTACCTGCGGGCCGACCAGATAGACCCCTTCGAGGGGCGGCTGCGCGGGGTGCTGGAGGCGTCCGGCTTTCGCTTCCTGCTGGGGGGTGCCCCGGTCGGCGAGCGCGAGTTCAGCCGGGCGCTCACGGGGGCGCTGCCCGCCGCTGTTCTCACCGTCTTCGCGGCGACCTTCGTGCTGCTGATGGTGGCTTTTCGCAGCCTGCTGGTACCTCTCAAGAGCCTGCTCATGAATACCCTGACGGTGGGGGCGGCCTACGGGGTGGTCACGCTCGTCGTGCAGGGGGGGTTTCTGGCCGGGCCGCTGGGCATCCCGAATGACGTGGGCGTCTTGGATTCCAGCCTGCCCCTCATCCTCTTCGCGGTGCTCTTCGGCCTGAGCATGGACTATGAGATTTTCCTGCTCTCCCGCGTACAAGAAGAAGTGCTGCGCGGCCACGATGGCGATGAGGCTGTGGTGCTCGCCGTAGGCCGCACCGCCCGCGTCATCACCTCGGCGGCGCTGATTATGTTCATCGTCTTTGCGGCCTTTATCGCTGGGCGGGTCGTGGCGAACAAGAGCATCGGGCTGGGCCTCGCGGTCGCGGTGGCGCTGGACGCCACGTTGGTGCGCCTTGTCCTCGTGCCCGCCTTCCTCAAGCTCGCCGGGCGTTGGAACTGGTGGCTGCCAGGGTGGCTTGACCGCCTGTTGCCCCGGCTGCGGCTGGAGCATTGATTTCCGGATGCACAGTTTTTCCAGAACTGTGCATCCCGACCAGCGGGAGAAGGAACCAGGATGACGGAGAGGAGTGAAAGCACCGTACTGGCACAGCTCCGCAGGAGAGCGGAGCGAAGGGGCTGGAACGGATTCTCCGGAATCTGTATGAGGCCCGGCCGCCCCGCGCCTACCCTCCCTCCACCACCGTCCCCCCCGTCTCAATGGGAAGGTCAAGCACCCTCCCGGCCACCCCCTGCTTCTCCAGCACCCCATGCAAGAAGACGTGCAGCCGCGACGTGCTCTCCCGCGCGTCGCGGAAACACAGCACGGTTGGCCCCGCCCCGCTGAGGGCCGCGCCCAGTGCGCCGTGCTCGGTCGCCCCCTCCAGGATGTCACTCAGGCCCGGCACCAGCGGTGCGCGCCAGCTCTGGTGCAGCCGGTCTTGCATCGCGTGCGGCAACAGGTCCAGCCGACCCTGCGCGAGGGCCGCCGCGAGCAGCGCCGCGTGCGAGAGGGCGTGTACGGCGTCCGCCCGGCTGTACTCACCTGGCAGCACTGCCCGCGCCTTGTTCGTGGACAGCTCGAAGTCGGGAATGAGCACCGTGACGCCGAGGTGCGGGGGGGGGTTCAGCCGGACATGGTGGGTGCCGAGCTTGTCGAGCGTAGCGACCACGATGCCCCCCAGCAGCGCTGGGGCCACGTTGTCAGGATGGCCTTCCTCACGGGCGGCGAGGTCGAGCACCTCCGCCCCGCTTAGGGGCCGCCCCAGCAATTCGTTCCCCGCAACGATTCCGGCGACGAGGGCGGCGGCGCTGCTTCCCAAGCCCCGCGCCAAGGGGACCTCGGTCCGGATTTCAATGCGGGCGGGCGGCAACCCGCGCCCCACCCGCCGCGCCGCCAGGCGCATCGCCTGATAGACGTAGTTCCGTTCGTCGGCAGGGGTTCCGGCCAACTCCGGCCCCAGGGGGATGACCTCGGTCTTCTCCTGCGGGGTCACCGTGAGGGTGGTGTAGAGGGGAAGGCTTAGCCCCAGGCTGTCAAAGCCCGGCCCCAGGTTGGCGCTGCTCGCCGGGGCGCGGACAGTGAAGGGAAGGGGCATCACCTTCCTCAAAGAATCCGCTCCAGCACGTGTTCCAAGCTGGCCTGAACTGCTTGGGGAGCCTCCACCGCCCGCAGCGCGGCGTCGGGGTCCTTCAGCCCGTTGCCTGTCAGCACCGCCACCACCGTCTGCCCCGGCGTAAGCAGTCCTGCCGCGTGCTGTTTGAGCAGCCCCGCGACTGGGGCCGCGCTCGCCGGTTCGCAGAACACCCCCTCCCGCGCCACAAGGTTGTAGGCGTGCATGATGTCGTCGTCGCTGACCATATCCAGCCGCCCGCCCGACTCGCGCACCGCCGAGCGCGCCAGGTCCGCGCTCGCCGGGTTGCCGATGCGAATGGCCGTCGCCAGCGTCTGCGGCTCGTCCACGATGGCGTTTCTCACCAGCGGCGCGGCCCCCTCCGCCTGAAAGCCCCACATCTGCGGCAGGTTCGTGCTCTGCCCCGCTGCGTGGTATTCGCGAAAGCCCATCCAATACGCGCTGATGTTGCCTGCATTCCCCACCGGAATGGCAAGCACATCGGGAGCCTTGCCCAGCACGTCCACAATCTCAAAAGCCGCCGTTTTCTGACCCTGGAGGCGGTAGGGGTTGACCGAGTTCACGAGAGCGATGGGGTGCTCGGCGCTGATTTGCCGCACCAGCCGTAGCGCCGCGTCGAAGTTGCCGTTCACCGCCACGACCTCGGCCCCGTAAGCCACCGCCTGCGCGAGCTTGCCCAGCGCGATGTTGCCGTTCGGAATCAGCACCACGCAGCGTAGCCCCGCCCGCGCCGCGTAGGCTGCCGCCGCCGCGCTGGTGTTTCCGGTGCTCGCGCAAATGACCGTATCGGCCCCTTCCTCGACCGCCTTGGCCACCGCCATCACCATGCCGCGGTCCTTGAAGCTGCCGGTCGGATTCAGGCCTTCGTACTTCAAAAAGAGCTGCACGCCCAGGCGCTCGCTCAGGCCCGGAGCCGGAATCAGGGGCGTATTGCCCTCGTGCAGGCTGAGGGGGGGGGTACGGTCGGTGACCGGCAGGTACTCGCGGTAGCGTGTTAACAGTCCAGACATCAGGAGCCTCCTCGCTGCGACCACCTCCACGCAGCCGGTGCGGAGCATGCTACCGGCCCAGAGGGGCCACCTCCCCGCCTGTTGTCTGGGCCGAGAGGTCCACGCCGCTCCAGCGCACCAGGGACGTTGCCGGGCCTCCGCTCCAGCTTCCTTCCAGCACAGACTTTAAGGGTGGGTTCGCCTCCCCTCCATCTGCCCTTGGGTTGCCCTTGAGAACGTGGGCCAAGCTACACTGTGCGACCCCCTTCAGTCCCATTGTGCAGGCACAACGAGCGTGAGAGCGTTGAAGTTCAACGTCCTGGAGGGAGAGCTATGAGTTGGATCATTCTTATTTTGGTGGGTGCGCTGTGCGGCTGGCTCGCGAGCCTGATTATGAAGACGGACGCTCAGCAAGGCGCGGTCGCCAACATCCTGATTGGGATTGTCGGTGCAGTGCTCGCTCAATGGCTCTTCGGCAACCTGCTGGGGATTGGCGGGGCGCAGGTCGCGGGCAGCGGCTTTAGCTTCTGGAGCATCATCTGGGGCGTCATCGGCAGCGTGGTGCTCATCGCGATTCTCAAAGCGCTGCGGGTGCTGCGCTAAAGGTTACCGTGTTCGGGCCTGGCTTCCTCTGGAGGCCGGGCCTTTTTTCATGCCTTCCGGCACCGTGTGCTAGAGTTGGAAGGCTTGCCTGACCCCGCCCGGCGCGGCGGCAGCCCCCCAGGTCACCTGCTTGGCTTGATTGGAGGCCGCTGGCCCCGGCACAGTACCGGGTCAGGTTGAAGAAGGAGTAAGGAACATGTCGAGAGTGTGCGAAGTGTGCGGTAAGGGGCCGATTGTCGTCAACTCGGTCATTCGCCGTGGTAAGGCCCGCGCCGAGGGCGGCGTGGGTCGCAAGGTCACCGGAATCTCCAAGCGGGTTCAGAAGCCCAACCTCCAGCCCCTGACCGTCTACCGCGGTGGCGTCGCGGTGCGCATGCGCGTGTGCAACAAGTGCCGCAAGAGCCTTATCTGAAGGCCTGACCCTCTTCCCATTTTTTAAGTGCCGCCCCTGGCTTCAGCGCTGGGGGCGGCACCCATTGGGGAGAAGGCCCTATCAGGTGGGGTTTGCCTTGTGAGGGCGCTCCTGCGCGAAGCTGACGAGCACCAGCAGCAGCGTGCCGAACACCACGCACATATCCGCTACGTTGAAGATGGGAAAGTGGCCCGCGCCCAGGGCTTGGGTGACGGCGCTCAGCAGCGGAGAGTGAAACATGTCCGTCACCCGGCCTTGGGTGAGGCCGTCGATGCTGTTGCCGATGGCTCCGGCGGCAATCATCGCCAGCAGAACGGACAGCAGGCGGGGTGAGGGGCGCAGCACCAAGTAGGCGAGTAGCCCCGCCCCGACCAGCAGCCGCACGAGGGCCAGCGGGACCGCTGACCCAGAAAACAGACTCCAGGCCGCCCCAGTATTAAAGGTGAGTTGCCACTCCAGCAGCCCCGGCAGGAAGGGGATGGGGTCAGCCCCATAGGTCAAGTTGGCGAGTGCCCAGGCCTTGAGCGCTTGGTCAGCCGCGACCAGCAGCGCGGCAATCAGCAGCGGAACCCAGACGGGAAAGACACGCGGGCGAAGCAAGGTGGGCACGCCGCGCAGTATGCCGGATGCACCCGGCCCGGTGGCGCTCTGCCCGTGCTGGCCAGCAGGTCACATTGTCGAGCCGCCGCCCCGCGAGAATGAAGCCATGGCGAACGTGGAATCCTTTGACCTCGACCACACCAAAGTGCAGGCCCCTTACGTGCGGCTGGCCGGAATCAAGCGCACCCCCAGGGGCGACGCCATCAGCAAATACGACCTGCGCCTGCTTCAGCCCAACCGCGGGGCCATCGACCCGGCGGCCCTCCACACGCTGGAGCATTTGCTGGCGGGCTACCTGCGCGACCACCTCTGCGACGTGGTGGACGTCTCGCCGATGGGCTGCCGTACCGGGATGTACCTGGCGGTCATCGGGGAGCCGGACGAGGCGGGCGTTCTGCGCGCGTTCGAGCAGGCGCTGCGGGATGTGGAGGCCCATGACCGCCCCATCCCCGGCGTGAGCGAACTGGAATGCGGCAACTACCGCGACCATGACCTCGCGGCGGCCCGGCAGCACGCCCGCGACGCCCTGAGCCAGGGCCTCAAGATTCAGGAAACGGTCCTCCTTTCCCGCTCGCAAAATCCGGTTTAAGCTCGTCTGGCAGGCCCAAAGTCGTCCCATCCCCCGCTGCCTGAGCGAAAGCCCGGCGCGGGGGAGTTGACAAGGGGGCGGG
>NZ_AXWT01000036.1 GCF_000482805.1 Deinococcus murrayi DSM 11303
GTCCGCGACCTCTTCGAACAGGCCCGCAAGTCCGCCCCCTGCATCGTCTTTATCGACGAAATCGACGCCGTTGGCCGAAAACGCGGCGTCAACCTCCAGGGCGGCAACGACGAACGCGAACAGACCCTCAATCAGCTCCTGGTGGAGATGGACGGCTTTTCCTCCGGACAGGAGGTCATCATCCTGGCGGCCACCAACCGCCCCGATGTCCTGGACGCCGCGCTGCTGCGTCCAGGACGCTTTGACCGTCAGGTCGTCGTGGACGCCCCCGACGTGCGGGGGCGGGAGATGATCCTGCGCATTCATGCCCGCAAGAAGCCCCTGGACCCGTCGGTCGACCTCGGCGTCATTGCCAGAAGGACGGCGGGGATGGTGGGGGCAGACCTGGAGAACCTGCTGAACGAGGCGGCGCTGGGGGCAGCGCGGGCGGGGCGGTCGAAGATTGTGATGCGGGACGTGGAAGAAGCGCGCGACCGGGTCTTGATGGGACCGGAACGCCGCAGCCTGGTGGTGCGGGAAGCCGACCGCCGGGTCACTGCCTACCACGAGGTCGGACATGCCCTCGCCGCTCAACTTCTGCCGCACTCCCAGCGGGTCGCCAAGCTGACCGTGGTGCCGCGGGGCCGGGCGGCGGGGTACATGATGCCCGACGCCGACGACCGCCTGCACGTCACCCGCCCCGCGCTGGAGGACATGATTGCGGTCGCCCTCGCGGGCCGCGCCGCCGAGGAGGTGGTGTTCGGGGAAATCACCACGGGTGCCCAGAATGACTTTCAGCAGGCGACTGGCCTCGCCCGGCGCATGGTCACCGAGTGGGGCATGTCGCCGCGCATCGGCAAGGTGGCCCTGGCCGAGGGCGGGGCGGGTTTTCTGGGCGGCGGCCCGCAGCTCGCGCCCATGAGCGAGGCAACCGCGCATGCGGTCGATGAGGAAGTCCGGGCCATCATCGAGGCAGCCTATGCCCGCGCCGTCGCCCTGGTGCAGACCCACCTGCCCCGCGTCCACCAGGTCGTCGAGGTGCTGCTGCGCCGCGAGACGCTCAGCGGCGAGGAGTTCTCTACCCTGCTCGCGGGCGGCATCCTGGACGAGCCGCCGCCCCCGGCCCCGCTGCCACCCCCAGGGCTGCCCGCTTGAGGGCGGCTCAGCTCAGCTCCTCTTCCTCTGGGTCACGGGTCAGGGAGGGCGGCACCGGGGCATGGGTGCGGTTCTGGCTGCGGCGGGGGTCGGGGGCCGGAGCGCCCGACACCTTGATTTCCAGCGGCGTGGAGCCAAAGCTCAGGCTGCGCTGCGGAGCCGGAATCTCGATGCCTGCCTCGTCCATGGCAATCTTGATGCGGCGGTTGAACTCGCGGCCCAGGGCGTACTGGCTCTTGGGCTGCACCTTATACAGCGCCCGCAGGGTCACCCCGTCGGGGCCGAGGCGGGTCACCCCTTGCAGCTCCGGTTCCTCCAGGAAGGACGCCGACCAAGCCGGGTCCGCATACAGCTCGCGGCTGACCCGCTCTAGCACCCGCACCGCCTCGTCAATGTCGGCGTGGTAGGTCACGTCCACGGTCGCCACTACCCTGGACCAGTCCTTGCTGCTCACGCTGACGGTCTGAATCTGTCCGTTGGGGATGATGTGGACCGTGCCGTCGAGCGCCCGCAGCGCCGTCACCCGCAGGTTGAGGCGCTCCACATTGCCGCTCAGTTGCCCGGTGTTCACGGTAATCACGTCGCCCACCCCGTACTGGTCTTCGAGCAGGATAAAAAACCCGGTAAACACGTCTTTAATCAGGCTCTGCGCCCCAAACCCCACCGCGAGGCCCAGCACTGATACGCCGGCCAGCAGGCTGGTCGCATTGACCCCCAGCGCCTGCAATCCGGCAATCAGGGCGAGAA
This sequence comes from Deinococcus murrayi DSM 11303, assembly GCF_000482805.1. GTDB lineage: Bacteria > Deinococcota > Deinococci > Deinococcales > Deinococcaceae > Deinococcus > Deinococcus murrayi. Next base: position 1,882 of record NZ_AXWT01000036.1, read on the forward strand.
TCACCAGCGCGACCTTCAGCGTGCTGTCCACCACCCCCCGCAGCGTCTGCACCCGCACGGTGCGGCGGCTGAACTCTTCTTCGGCCACGATGCGCGAGGTCAGGGTGCCAATCAGGTTCCAGCCAATCAGCGACAAGGCCACGATGACGAGGACCTGTCCGGCGCTGTGCCGAAAGCCGTCCACAATGTCCCCGCCGAGTTCAAAGAGCACGGGCACGCTGGGCAGGTAGGCCACCCGCGTGGCGACCGCCAACCAGCCCAGGGCCACGGCGGCGGTCCACAGCCCAACCAGGCCCCGCACCAACCGGGGGGGCGCGTGGCCCCGCAGGGCGCGCAGCAGGGTCCGCCCAAACCGCCACAGCGCGTAGGCCACCACCAGGGTCAGCCCCAGGCCGAGCCAGACCTGGGGCTTGCGAAACTGAAAGGTGAGTTCGTTGAGCAGGTCGTTGAGCATTGCCCCAGCCTGGCATGGGGAGGTGAGGCCGGACAACGCCGGGTCAGGTGGGGGGGGCCAGCGCGGCCTCCAGCCGGGCCACCAGGTCCGCCTCGTGGGCGCGGGCGGCCCGCAGCAGGGCGTTTTTGACGGCGCGGGCGTCCGCGCTGCCGTGCCCGATAAAGACCAGCCCGCGTACCCCCAGCAGGATGCTCGCCCCATAGGTGCTGGGGTCCATCCGCTCGGCCAGGCCCCGCAGCGCCGGGCGCACGAGGAGGCCGCCCACCTTGGATTTCAGGCTGCTCCCCAACGCCTCGCGCACCCACCCGAAGAGCACCTTGGCCTCGCCCTCCGCGAGTTTGAGGACCACATTCCCGGTAAAGCCGTCCGTGACCACGATATCGGTCGTGCCCAAGAAGAGGTCGCGGCCCTCCACGTTGCCGTGGAAGGTGATGCCCTGCCCGTGCAACTCCCGCAGCAACCCATGCGCCTCCAGCACGAGCTGATTGCCCTTGTGGGGTTCTTCGCCGATAGAGAGCAGGCCCACCGTGGGATGGGCGCGGTCTTCGACCACCCGCAGGTAGACGGTCGCCAGCCGCGCCCACTGCGCGAGGTAGTTCGCCTTCACGTCCGCATTCGCGCCCACATCGAGCAGGGTCACGAAGCCCTTCTTGCTGGGCAGGTGCGTCAAGATGGCCGGGCGGTCCACGCCCCGGACCCGCCCCAGGGTCAGCAGCGCCGAGGCCATCGTCGCCCCGCTGTGGCCCATGCTGACGGCGGCGGCAGCCCGGCCCTCCTTCACCAGCCGGGTGCAGACGTTGATGCTCGCCCCGGTGCGGCCCCGCACGTCCGAGGCGTGCTCGTCCATCCCGATGACGTCGGGGGCGTCCACCACGTCGAGGGGCAGGCTGGCGCTGCCGGGATGCTTGCCGAGTTCGGCGTGCAGCGTCACGCGCGGCCCGACGAGCAACACGGGCACCCCCGCACGGGCCGCTTGCACCGCGCCCTCCACGTTTGGCGCGGCTCCGTGGTCCCCGCCCACCGCGTCCAGGGCGATGGGCAGGGTGGTCTTTGGGGTGCCCGGCTCAGCGTTCATCCGGCTCCGTCAGGGCCGCCGTGACATAAAAGGGACGGCTGCCTCCTTCGGCGCGGCCCTCGCTGGGCAGGCGGTAGCCGGGGCGCTCGACTTCGGAGCGCAGGGCCGAGAGGTCCACGTACTCATCGGCGGCGTTGCGCAGCTCGTAGCTCGTCATTTCGGGAATGCTCGCCACGACCACCCGTTTGCCCCGCGCCCGCAGCACCTCGACCGGGCGCTCGAAGTCGCCGTCGCCGGTCAGCAGGACGGCGGTGTCGTAGCGGTCGGCGGTCGTCAGCAGGTCGGTCACCAGCGAGATGTCGAGGCTGGCCCGGCGCTGCGTCTCGCCGTGCTCATCGGTGACCTCGCGCAGCGGGCGGGTGCGGACCGTATAGCCCATGTAGGTCAGGGCGTCCACAAAGCGCTTCTGCTTGTCGTCGGGGTGGGCAGGCACGGCGGTGTAATAGAAGGCGTTGTGGAGGGTGCCGCCCGCCCGGAAGTGCTCCAGAATCTTGCGGTGGTCGAAGTTCCAACCCAGGCGGCGGGCCGCCGCATAGACGTTGGCCCCGTCAATAAAGAGGGCAATGCGTTCAGTCATAGAAACTCCCGCCGGGGAGCGTTCCACAGCCCCCCGTCAGCCCTCAGCATACGGGACCTTGCTCCAGCCGGAGCTGTGGTCGCCGGGCTGGGTCATGCAGCGCCGCCCACACCTCCGCGCGCAGCCGCCGCAGCTCCACCCCCCCGTAGGTGTCGGGGAGCCGCTCCAGATACACCTCCGCCTTGTAAAAGTTGCGGTGGCTGAGGCTGCCGTGGTGCCAGCGCTTGTGCAGAGCGGCAGCCAGCAAAATCAAGGCTTGCAGGAAATCGCGCTCCGGACCCGTCGCCGTGCGCCACGGCCCCTCCCAGGCCTCGTGCGCCTCCCACCACTCTCCTGCGTTAAAGAGGCGGGTGCCCTCGCGCAGCCAGTGCTGGTTCAGCTCCGTCACCTCCGCAGCCTAGCGCAGCCCCCGGCGCATGAACCCACCGTTAGGCGGGGTGCATCTCCCTCCTATCCAAGCTTACCCACGGGGGGTATACTCGCCCCATGAAGCCTGTGGAACTCAACGACAGCAACTTTCAAACTGAAATCGCCCAGGGCCTGACCCTGGTGGATTTCTGGGCACCCTGGTGTGGGCCGTGCCGCATCATCGCTCCCGTCATCGAAGAACTCGCCGGGCAGTACGAGGGCCGGGTCAAGGTCGCCAAGCTCAATGTCGACGATAACCCCGCCACCTCCGGCCAGTACCGGGTCATGAGCATCCCCACCATGATTCTCTTCAAGGACGGCCAGCCCGTCGAGGGCATGGTCGGTGCCCAGCCCAAGCGGGCCTTCGAAGCTCTGCTCGACAAGTACGCGGCAGCCAACGCCGCGAACTGACCCTCACCCCTGCGCTGGGCCGCTTCCCGCTTCTGAAGAGGGGAGGCGGCCCTTGTTGTTGTGCCCCTGCCCTCCGCCCAGCAAAAAACCCCGCCGGGGCGGGGTCGGGGTGCTGTCAGGGCACTGGGTTCAGACGAGTTCGATGAGGGCCATCGTGGTGCCGTCGCCGCGGCGGGTGCCGATGCGCAGGATGCGAGTGTACCCACCCTGACGCTCGGCGTAGCGGGGAGCGACCTCGTCCATCACCTTGCGAACCACTTCCTTGTCGTGGATGTCGCGGGCGATGAGGCGGCGGGCGTGCAGGTCCCCACCCTTGGCGGTGGTAATCAGCTTTTCGACGTAGGGGCGCAGCTCCTTGGCCTTGGTGAGGGTCGTCTGGATGCGGCCCTCGCGCAGCAGGGCGGTCGCCTGAGCACGGGCCAGGGCGACGCGGGCGCTGCTGTTGCGGTTGAGCTTGCGACCGGCTTTACCGTGACGCATGGGGAATCTCCTTGAGGGTGACTGGGGGGTGAGGCGCAGCAGGACAAAGCCGCGCCCCTAAGTTAGTCACGCAGGGCGAGGCCAAACTGCGCGAGCTGCTGCTTAATCTCGTCGAGGCTGCGCTCGCCGATGCCGGGCACCTTTTTCAGGTCGCGGTCGGAAAGAGCGCACAGGGCGTCCACCGAATCGATGCCTTCTTCCTTGAGGGAGTGCAGCACGCGGGTGGTCAGGCCCAGTCCTTCGAGGGTCACGCGGGGCGTGTCGAGGTCGCCCGCCGGGTATGAGCCGGGGTCGAGGTCAGGCATCCGGGGCACTTCGGGAGCCGCCGCCACGGGGGCCACAGGCGCGTAGGCCGGAGTCAGCTCCGCCGAGGCCGGGAGCGTCTCCACATTCCCAAACACCGACAGCTCGTCGCGCAGAATCTCGACGGCCTTGTCGAGCGTCTCCTGGGGGCCGACGCTGCCGTCGGTCCAGATGCGCAGAATCAGGCGGTCGAGGTCGGTCTGCTGACCCACGCGGGTATTCTCCACGTGGTAGGCCACCCGGCGCACCGGCGAGAACACAGCGTCCACCGGAATCGAGTTGATGCGGTCCTTGGTGGAGTGCTTGTCGGCGGGGACGTACCCCTCGCCCTCCTCGACGCGCACCTCCATCACCAACTTGCCGTCTTCGGCAAGGGTGGCAATGGGGAGGTCGGGGTTGACAATCTCGGCGTCACTGGGCACCTCAAAGGCGCTCGCCCGCACCACACCCTCGCCCTGCGCCCGCAGGGTCAGGGTCTTGGGACCCGGAGCGTGGAACTTCACGACGAGTTCCTTGAGGTTGAGGATGATGCGAATGACATCTTCCTTGACGCCGGGGATGGTCGAAAACTCGTGGAGGACATCCTCGATGTAGACGCTCGTCACGGCGGTGCCGGGAATCGAGGACATCAGGATGCGCCGGATGGGATTCCCGATGGTGACGCCGTAGCCACGCGCGAGCGGTTCGAGCACGAACTCGCCGTAATCGCCGTCGACGCGGGCTTTGAGTTGAGGGCGCTTTTGATCCACTGGGGCCTCCCGATTAGCGCGAGTAGTACTCGATGATGAAGTTCTCGTTGATGGGCAGGGCGAGGTCTTCGCGGGCGGGCAGGCGCACGAAGGTGCCGCTGAAGGTTTCGGGGTTCAGCTCAATCCAGGGCGAGACGCGGCGGCGCTTTTGCGCTTCCATGTTCTCCTGAATAAAGCCCATAGAACGGCTCTTCTCGGACACGCTGATTTCGTCGCCGATTTTGACCCGGTAGCTGGGAATATCCACCCGCTTGCCGTTGACGAGCACGTGCCCGTGGCCGACAAACTGCCGGGCCTGGCGGCGGGTGCTGGCAAAGCCCATGCGGAACACGACGTTGTCGAGGCGGCGCTCCAGCAGTTGCAGGAACACCGTGCCCGTCACACCGGGAACGTTCGCGGCTTCCTCGAAGAGGTTGCGAAACTGCTTCTCGTTGACGCCGTACAGCCGGGCAAGCTTCTGCTTTTCGCGCAGGCGCACGCTGTAGTCGCTGGGGCGGCCACGGCCCCGGCGCTGCCCGTGCTGACCGGGCGCATAGGGGCGCCGGTCAAGGTACTTCTGGACTTTCTCAGTCTCGGCGAGGTTGATGCCCTCGCGGCGGCTGAGCTTGGTGATGGAACCACGGAAACGACCCATGTCTTGTTCTCCTTGTGGCGGCAGGCGTCAGGACCTGCTCGCCGGGTCTGCGGCCCTCTGGTGCCCGCCTCCTCGCCGGTGGTGCGGCTCTTTCACATCAGTGAAGCGGAAGCGGGACAGGTGGGCGCGCGCGGGCGCGCTTAGGCGCGAAACTTCTTCTTGGGACGGCAGCCGTTGTGCGGCACGGGGCTGTCGTCCATGATGGACTTCACTTCGATGCCGGAAGCCTGAATCGCGCGGATAGCCTGCTCGCGGCCCGAACCGGTGCCGCGCACAATCACGTCCACGACGTTCATGCCAAAGGTCTGCTGAGCCTTTTTCACGGCGTCGGCGGCGGCGAGCTGAGCGGCATAGGGAGTGCCCTTCTTGCTGCCCTTGTAGCCGATGGTGCCGCCACTCGACCACGCGACAGAGTTGCCGTCAAGGTCGGTGATGGTCACGATGGTGTTGTTGTAGCTCGCGTGCACGTATGCGCGGCCCGCGCTGATGTTGCGCCGGGCACGGCGGGGGGTCTTGCCCTTGGTGGTCTTGGCCATGGCTTACTTCCTCGTCGCCTTCTTCTTGCCCGCGACGGTCTTGCGCGGTCCCTTGCGGGTGCGGGCGTTCGTCTTCGTGCGCTGGCCGCGCACCGGCAGGCCGCGGCGGTGGCGCAGGCCACGGTACGCGCCGATGTCCATCAGACGCTTGATGTTCTGGCCGACTTCCGAGCGGAGGTCACCTTCCACCTTATAGGTGCGCTCGATGGCCTCACGCAGGGTGCTCTGCTCGGCCTCGCTGAGGTTCTTGACGCGGGTATCGGGGTTCACGCCCGTCTGCGCCAGCACCTGCTTAGAGCGGGTCAGGCCAATGCCATAGATGTAGGTCAGGGCAATCTCAACGCGCTTCTCGCGCGGCAGGTCCACACCAGCAATACGCGCCATATTTAGCCCTGCCTCTGCTTGTGCTTGACGTTAGAGCAGATGACCAGCACGCGCCCGTGGCGGCGAATCACCTTGCAGTTGTCGCACATCTTCTTGACACTGCTGCGAACTTTCATGTGTCCTCCTCGCAGCCGCCTCACGTCACGGCCCCAGTCCACCTGGTGCCCCGCGCTCAGCAGCGCTCGACCCCCCTATCGGCCCTGGGCCGTACACTGGGGAATCTGTTGGGTACCACCACCCGGAGGGGCTTACTTGCGGTAGACGATGCGCCCCCGCGACGTGTCGTAGGGGCTGATTTCCAGGACCACGCGGTCACCAGGCAAAATCCGAATGTAGTGAATCCGCATCTTGCCGCTGATGTAGGCCAGAATGTCGTGCCCAGTATCGAGCTTGACCCGGAAGGTAGTGTTGGGCAGCGCCTCTTCCACCACGCCCTCGGCCCGCACGGTATCGGACTCTTCCTTCTTGCGCTTCTCCCGCTGTTCCGGCATCTTTCGTCTCGCCACGTCACCTCCAGGCTTGATACAAGCCAAAGGAAAAGCTAGCACGGGACGGGTCCAGCGGGCAAGCGCCGCCGCGCCTGCGCAGAGCCTTAGCGGCTTTCCTCACCCAGCGCCGCCATGATGCGCCCGTAAACCTCGTCCATGGTGCCGACGCCGTTCACCGGGCGCAAGCAGCCGCGTGCTCCGTAATAGTCCATGAGCGGCTGGGTCTGCTCGCGGTAGACCTGCTGGCGCTTGCGGGCGACCTCCTCGGTGTCGTCGCTGCGGACCGGCTCGCCGCGCAGGGCCGCCTGCCGCCCCCGCTCCACGATGCGCTCAATAAGCAGCTCGTCGGGCACCTCCAACAGCGGAACCGCGCTGACGGGCGCTCCCAACTCTTCGAGCAGTCGGTCCAGAGCCTCGGCCTGAGCACGGGTGCGCGGAAAGCCATCGAAGATGACCCGCACCGCGTCCATCCCCGCGAGGCGGTCCCGAATCAGCGCCATGAGGATGTCGTCGGGCACCAGCGCCCCCGCATCCAGGATGGGCCTCACTCGCTGCCCCAGCTCGGTCCCCCGCGCCACGTGGTCACGCAGGATGTCTCCGGTGCTGATTTTGGTGAGGCCCTCTTCCTGAGCCAGGCGCTCGGCTTGGGTCCCTTTGCCGGCACCGGGAGGGCCGAGAAAAATCACGACCTTATTTCCGGATTGTGTCACCTTTCCTCCTTTAGGGACTACAGCATAGACGCCAGGAACCAAAAACCGAAGAAAACCGCCCACCCGGAGGTGAGCGGCGAGGGGCCAGAAAGCTGTCAGTTCAGGCGGCTGCGGATGCGGCCCTTGCTGATAAAGCCGTCGTAGCGCCGCACGGTGAGCTGCGCTTCGAGCTGCTTGAGGGTTTCGAGCGCCACCCCCACGATAATCAGCAGGCCCGTGCCGCTGAACTGGAAGGTGGTGATGCCCGTTGCCCGCTGCACCAGCTGCGGAAAGACCGTCAGCACAACCAGGAAAATGGCCCCCCACAGGCTCAGGCGGCTGCTGATGGCACCCAGGTACTCGGCGGTCTGGGTGCCAGGCCGCACGCCGGGAATAAAGCCGCCCGCCTCGCGAAGCTGCTCGCTGATGCGCCGGGGGTCAAACTGCACGCTGTTGTACAGGTACGTAAACCCGAAAATCAGCGCGGCCTCCAGCAGGATGTACCAGGGGCTGCCAAAGGTCAGGTAGGTCTGGATAAAAGCGTTGACCTCCGGCGCGCGCTCGGCGGTGGCGCTGCCAATCAGGTTGGGAATAATCAGCATGGCCGAGGCAAAAATCACCGGAATCACGCCCGCCTGGTTGACCTTGATGGGCAGCCAGGTCGCCTGTCCGCCCAGGTTGCGGGCCGCCCCACCGGGCACGCCGCCGCGGGCGCGGGCGTAGGTAACGGGCACCCGGCGCTCGCCCTGGTAGACATACACGATGCCCGCGATGGTCACCAGAATGACGGCGGCAAAGGCCAGAATCTGGAGCAGCGATACCTGGTCGTTGCGGAAGAGTTCGCCCGTAGCCGCAATCTCTCGCGGGTAGTTGGCGATGATGCCCGCCGTGATAATCAAGCTGATGCCGTTGCCGACGCCCACTTCGGTGATGCGCTCGCCAATCCACATGGTAAAGGCCACGCCCGCCACCTGGGTCAGCACCATCACCAACACGGTAAAGAGACCGGGGTCCCAGCCCACCGCGATGAACTGCGGGTTGCTGGTGATGTACAGCGAGAAGAACAGGGCCTGAAATGCCCCCAGCGCAATCGCCGAATAGCGCGTGTACTGGTTGATTTTTTTGCGGCCCTCTTCGCCCTCTTTGCTGAGTTTTTCGAGTTTGGGAACCGTGGTCGTCAGCAGTTGGATGACGATGCTGGCCGTGATGTAGGGCAGCACCCCCAGGGCGAAGATAGAAAACTGCGAAAGATTGCCCCCCGAAATCAGGCTGATTAACCCGAAAAGGCCACCTGAGGTGGCCTCCGCGAGGGCTGCGGCATTGACGCCCGGCGTCGGAATGGTGCTTCCGAGGCGATAGACGGCCAGCAGCAGCAGGGTGAAGACAATCTTCCGCCGCAGGTCCGGAATCCGGAACGCGTCGCGGAAGGCGCGCAGCATGTTAGCCCGCCTGCTCGGCGTTCTCGCTGCTGGCCTGGGCAATCACGACCTGGCCGCCCGCCGCTTCGACGGCCCGGACTGCCCCTTCGCTCGCCGCATCCACATGCACCGTCACGGCGCGGGTCAGCTCGCCGCGGCCCAGCAGCTTGACCGGACGCCCCTTGCGGCGCACCAGCCCGGCCCGCTCCAGCGCGGCGCGGTCAAAGGTCTCCCCTTCCAGCCCGGCAAGCTGGCCGAGGTTGACGACCTCGTAGGTCGTGCCGACATGGTTAAACCCGCGCTTGGGCAGGCGGCTCACCAGCGTGCTGCGGCCCCCCTCAAAGAAGGCGCCTTTGCCCGCGCCGCTGCGCGACTTCTGGCCCTTGTGCCCGCGCCCAGCGGTCTTGTCGGTGCCGCCGGGGCCACGGCCCACGCGCTTGCGGCTCTTGCGGCTGCCGGGCGCCGGGGTCAGTTCGTGGAGCTTCACGCTTCCACCTCCACCAGATGTTGAACGGTCTTAATCATGCCGCGCACCGCCGGGGTATCGGCGAGTTCGCGGGTGTCACCAATCTTGCGCAGCCCCAGCGCCTTGACGGTCTGCACCTGGTTCTGAGGACGCCCAATCACGCTGCGGCGCAGGGTCACCTTGACGGTCGGGGTGCTCACAGGGCACCTCCCGCCTGGGCCGCCCCGCCTTCAGTGGTTGCCGAGACAGACCCCGCGCTGACCACCTGGGGCCGCGCCTGCACGTCCAGGCCACGGGCCGAACGCACCTGCTTGGCCGTGCGCAGGTTCTTCAGGCCATCAAACACCGCGTAGGCCACATTGACCTTGTTGCGGCTGCCGAGTTCCTTGGAAAGCATGTTGGTGATGCCCGCCAGCTCGGCGATGGAACGGGGCACGGTGCCCGCAATCACGCCCGTACCGGGACCCGCAGGCTTGAGCAGCACGCGGCTGGTGCTGTTCTCGCCAATGATGTCATGGGGAATGGTGCCGTTTTCCACGGGCACGTGAATCATGTTCTTGCGAGCGATGGCCTTCGCCTTCTCAATGGCGACAGGCACTTCCTTGGCCTTGCCGATGCCCATCCCCACGCGGCCATTGCGGTCGCCGAGAATCACGAGCGCGGCAAAACGGAAGCGGCGGCCCCCCTGGTAGGTCTTGGACGTGCGGTTGACAAAGAGCATCTTCTCTTCGAACTCGCCCGTCTCCCGCTCACGGTCATTGCGACGATTAAAAGTCAAGGCCACCCTCCCGCGCCGCTTCTGCGAGCGCTTTCACCCGGCCATGGTACTTGTACCCGGCGCGGTCGAATACGACCTGCTTGACACCCTTGGCGGCAGCAGCCTCGGCCAGCGCCCGGCCCACCGCCGCAGCGGTGTCGGTCTTGGTGCCGGTCTTGAGACCACTGCTGCTCGCTGCGGCCAGCGTGGTGCCGGTGGTGTCGTCGATAATCTGGGCGTAGATATGCTTGCTGGAGCGGAACACGCTCAGGCGCGGGCGCTCCGCGGCGGCGGCACGCACCTTGCGGCGGGTGCGCAGCTTGCGCCGAATGGCAGTCTGGTTCGCCATCACTTCTTCCCTTTCCCGCCGGTGGCTCCGGCCTTCCCTGCCTTGAGGGCAATCTGCTCGCCCACAAAGCGCACGCCCTTGCCGTGGTAGGCGTCCGGCTTGCGCACCTTGCGCACGTTGGCCGCGACCTGCCCCACGAGCTGCTTGTCGATGCCCGACACGTCGATGCGGGTCGGCTCCGGCACCGCAAAAGTCACGCCAGCGGGCGGCTCAATCACGACCGGGTGGCTGTACCCGATGGCGAGTTCGAGGTTCTTGCCCGCGAGCTTGGCGCGGTAACCGACCCCGCGCAGTTCGAGGTTGACGGTAAAGCCTTCAGAGACACCCTTCACGGCGTTGGCCACCAGCGTGCGGGTCAGGCCGTGCAGGGCGCGGTGCTCCTGGCGGTCGCTGGGCCGGGTCACGACCAACTGGTCGCCCTCGGTCGAGATGGTCAGAGCGGGGTTATAGGGCACGGTGAGTTCGCCCTTAGGGCCTTTGGCCCGGAACAGGCCACCCTCGGCGCTCACAGTGACGCCGCTAGGCACGGCGATGGGTTGTTTACCAATACGGGACATACCTGTCCTCCTTGAGTCCTTAAGTTCTAAGCAAGCGCGGGGCTGGCAACTCAGCTCAGGGCCGAGGCCAGAGCCGGGGGCGCGTGCCAGAGGTCAGGGCTGCGGGCTTACCACAGAATGCAGATGACTTCGCCACCCACACCCTGCTTGCGGGCCTCGCGGTCCGGCAACAGGCCCTTGCTCGTCGAGACGACGGCGAGGCCCAGGCCGCGCTGCACGCGGGGGAGGTTTTCGGCGCTCACGTAGGCGCGGCGACCGGGGCGGCTGACGCGCTCGATGTGCTTGATGACTTGCTCACGCTTGGCTCCGTACTTCAGGGTCAGGCGCAGCACGTCGAACTGTTGGCCTTCGGGGCGCACGCGCTCCACGCCCGCCACGTAACCTTCGCGCATCAGCAGGCGGGCGAGTTCTTCCTTGAACTTGGAAGCCGGGATGTCGACGCTCTCCTTGTAGGTGCGCGTCGCGTTGCGGATGCGCGTGAGCATGTCGGCAATGGGATCACTCAGCATGGTTCTCCTCCGGGGGCTTGACCTGAATGCAGTGGCCCCGGCTGGGGGGAAGCTGACCCGTGGGGCGGGGCACAGCTTCCGGAGTCTTCCCAAAGAAAGTGGGCCGCGAGGGGGCGCTTCTTCTGTTGGGTGCTTATCCCTGAACCGGACGATCACTGCCCAAAGGGGGTCAGTTCGTATCCGGCGAGGGGTGGGGGCGGCGGGCGGGATTACCAGCTCGCCTTTTTGACGCCGGGGAGTTCCCCGCGGTGCGCGAGTTCGCGAATGCAGATGCGGCACATCCCGAAGAAACGGTAGTAGCCACGGGCGCGGCCACAGCGGCTGCACCGGTTGTAGTTCTGCACGGCAAACTTGCTGCCACGCTGCGCCTTCACGACTTTAGAGGTGTTCGCCATGTCAATCCTTATTTCCGGAAGGGGAGGCCCATGGCCTGCAGGAGCGCCCGAGCTTCCTCGTCGGTCTTCGCGGTGGTCACGATGGTGATGTCCATGCCGCGCACCTTGTCGACCATATCATAGGTAATCTCTGGGAAGATCAGCTGCTCCTTGATGCCGAGGTTGTAGTTGCCGCGGCCATCGAAGGCGTTGGGGTTGATGCCGCGGAAGTCGCGGATACGCGGCAGGCCGATGTTAATCAGCTTCTCCAGGAACACGTACATGCGCTCGCCGCGCAGCGTGACCTTGATGCCGACCGGCATCCCCTGACGCAGCTTGAAGTTGGAGATGCTCTTCTTGGCCTTGGTGACGATGGGCTTTTGCAGGGTAATCAGAGCGAGTTCGCGGGCCGCCTTGTCGATGGCCTTGGAATCGTCCTTCGAGGACCCCAGCCCCTCGTTAATCACGATTTTCTCGATGCGCGGCACGGCCATCACGCTGGAGTAGCCGAACTGCTGCATGAGCTGAGGGCGCACCTGCTCGTTGTACTTGGTCTTGAGGGTCTGCATGTCTGGCCTCTCTTCGGGCGGACGTGGTCGCCCGGGAACACGCGCCTGGGCGTGGCCCTGAATGTCAGTCGATGACCTTGCCGCTCGCGACCGCGACCCGCACCTTCTTGCCGTCCACCATCTGCTTGCGGACGCGGGTGGCCTTGCCCGTTTCGGGGTCGACAAGGGCCACCTTGCTGGCGTGCAGGGCCGCCTCACGGCGCTCGATGCCGCCCGTGGGGTTGCTCGCCGAAGGCTTGACGTGCTTGGTCACGAGGTTCACGCCCTCGACAACCACCTTGGCTTCGCGGGGCAGAGCGAGCAGCACCTTCCCGGTCTGGCCCTTGTGCTTGCCGCTGAGCACGACGACGGTGTCGCCCTTTTTCACGTGCAGCTTGTCGTTGTGGTGGCTTCCAGCGCTGGGACGGGGCATCACAGCACCTCCGGGGCCAGCGACACAATCTTCATGAAGCGGCGGTCACGCAGCTCGCGGGCCACCGGCCCGAACACGCGGGTGCCGCGCGGCTCGCCCTGGTTGTTGATGATGACGGCGGCATTCTTGTCAAAGCGGATGGTGCTGCCGTCCTGGCGCTTGATGGCGTGGCTGGTCCGCACGACCACGGCCTTCACCACGTCGCCCGCCTTGACGGTGCCGCGCGGAGCCGCGTCCTTGACCGACGCCACGATGATGTCCCCGACGTGGGCGTAGCGCTTGTTGCCGCCGCCGCCCGTGGTCAGGCCCTTGCCGCCGATGCCGCTGTTGAGCACGCGAATGCACATCAGTTCGCGCGCGCCGCTGTTGTCCGCCACGTCGAGGCGGGACTGGGGCATAATCATGCGTTACCGCCTTCCGTCTCGACCGCCGTGGTCTCGATGCCACGCGGGCGCTCGATCAGGCGGGTGACTTTCCAGGTCTTGGTCTTGCTGATGGGCCGCACCGCGATGATTTCCACGCGGTCGCCAATCCGGTATTCGTTGGCCTCGTCGTGCGCGGCGTACTTCTTAGAGCGCGTCACGATTTTGCCGTACAGCGGGTGCATGAAGCGGCGCTCGACCTTGACGCTCACCGTCTTGTCGGCCTTGTCGCTCACCACGACGCCCGTAAAGGTCTTTTTCATTGGCTGTCTCCTGGAGCGCTCTGGGCCTGGGCCACGCGCGCGGCGCGGCGCTGCTCACTCCGAATGGTGTTGAGCTGCGCCACTTCGCGCCGGAGCTGGCGCACGCGGTGCGGCTGGGCAAGCTGGCCCATCGCCGCCTGAAAGCGCAGTTCCATCAGTTCTTTCTTGCGGGCGTCAATCTCGCGAGCGAAATCGGCGTCCGAAAGATTCCGCATCTCACTGGGCTTCATCGTAGACCTCGCGCTTGACCATCTTGGTCTGGATGGGCAGCTTGTGACCCGCCAGGCGGAACGCTTCCTTCGCCTGCTCTTCGGTCACGCCCGACACCTCGAACATCACGCGGCCCGGCTTGACCACGCTCACCCAGTACTCCACGGCCCCCTTCCCTTTCCCCATTCGGGTTTCGGCGGGTTTCTTGGTGATGGGCTTGTCGGGGAAGATACGAATGTAAATCTTACCCCCGCGGCGGAAGTGGCGGCTCATGACGATACGGCACGCCTCAATCTGGTTCGAGCGAATCCAGGCCGGCTCCAGGGCCACCAGGCCGTAGTCACCAAACGCGACGTAATCGCCGCCCTTGGTGTCGCCCTTCATGCGGCCACGGAACTGCTTGCGGTACTTGGTGCGCTTCGGAAGAAGCATCACTCACCTCCGGGACGACGCCGCGCGGTGGGGCGGCGGCGGTTGGGACGGTCACCACCGTCGGGGCGGCGCTCGTCGTTGCGGCGCTGGGGGCGGGCCAGCGTTTCGGTCTTGCCCCCGATGACTTCGCCGTTAAACACCATCACTTTGATGCCCAGCGAGCCGTAGGTGGTCTCGGCGCGGGCGGTGCCGTAGTCGATGTCGGCACGCAGGGTGTGCAGGGGCACGCGGCCCTCGCGGACGCTCTCGGTGCGGGCTTGCTCGGCCCCGCCGAGGCGGCCCGACAGCACAATCTTGACGCCGCGAGCACCCGACTCCATCACCCGCTGCGCGGCCTGCTTCATGGCGCGGCGGAAGGCAAAGCGGCGCTCAATCTGCTCGGCGATGCGCAGGGCCACCAGCGGCGCACTGATGTTGGGGTTGGGAATCTCCGCGACGTTCACAGCCACGGTCCCAGCGCTCACGAGGCGCTCGATATCGCTGCGCAGCTGCTTGATGCTCTCGCCGCCCTTGCCAATCACGATGCCGGGCTTGGCCGCCGAGATAATCACGTTGACCTGCTGGCCCGCCCGCTCGATTTCGATGCGGGCGATGCCGGCAGCGGCGAGCTTCTGGCTCACCATCTTGCGAATGCGCTCGTCTTCCTTGAGGAGGCCAGCGTACTGCTTCTTGCCCGCGTACCAGCGGCTGTTCCAGCCACGGGTGATGCCCAGGCGGAAGCCGTTCGGGTTAATCTTGTTGCCCATTACTTGTTCCCCCGGCGCGTCTCGCGCTCGCCCACGATGATGGTGATGTGGCTGGTGCGCTTCTTGATGATGTTGGCGCTGCCACGGGCGCGGGGAAGCAGCCGCTTGAGGGTCGGCCCAGCGTCCACGTAGGCCGCCTTCACAAAGAGGCGGTCTTCGAGCATCTCGTCATTGTGAATGGCGTTGCTCTTGGCGCTCTTGAGCACCTTGGCGACCGGCTCAGACGCGCTCTTGGGGATAAAGCGCAGCAGGTCCTCGGCTTCGGCGACGCTCTTGCCGCGAATCACGTCCACGACGAGGCGCACCTTGCGCGGACTCATGCGCACGTACTTCGCCACCGCATAGCCGGGGCGGCGCAGCTTGACCTGCTGCTTGCGCTGCTTCTTGTTGCGGAAGCCCTGGGTGGGGGTCGTTTCAGGAGCGGTCATTTCTTCTTGCTCCCCTTGGCATTCTTGTCTGCCCCGTGCCCGCGGTAGGTGCGGGTGGGCGAGAACTCGCCGAGCTTGTGGCCAATCATCTGTTCATTGACAAACACCGGCACATGCTGCTTGCCATTGTGAACGGCGATGGTGTGGCCGATCATTTCCGGCACGATGGTGCTGCGGCGCGACCAGGTCTTGATAACGCGCTTGTCCTTGCGCTCGTTCTGGGCGTCCACCTTCTTCAGGAGGTGGTCGTCTACGAACGGCCCTTTTTTGAGGCTACGGGGCATAGCTCCCCTCCTTACTTCCCGCCGCGGCGGGTGATGATGAAGCGGTCCGAAATCTTGCGCTTCTTGCGGGTCTTCAGGCCCTTGGCCGGCTGACCCCAGGGGCTGACCGGCTGACGGCCCGCACCCGTACGGCCTTCACCACCGCCGTGGGGGTGGTCGACCGGGTTCATGGCGCTGCCACGCTGATGGGGCTTGCGGCCCAGCCAGCGGCTGCGGCCCGCCTTGCCCAACACGATGTTCTTGTGCTCGGCGTTGCCCACCGTGCCGATGGTCGCGTAGCACTCGGAGTGCACGCGGCGCAGCTCTCCGCTGGGAAGGCGCAGGATGACGTAATCGCCTTCCTTGCCCTGCACCTGAATGGAGGTCCCCGCCGAGCGGGCAAGCTGAGCGCCCTTGCCGGGCACCAGTTCAACGGCGTGCACCACGGCCCCCACCGGAACGAAGCGCAGGGGCAGTGCGTTGCCGAGCTTGGGATCGGCTTCCGGCCCAGCGTTCACGCTCATGCCGACACTCAAGCCTTCAGGAGCCAGCACGTAGCGCTTCTCGCCGTCCACGTAGTTCAGCAGGGCGATGCGGGCGCTGCGGTTGGGGTCGTACTCGATGGCGGCGACGCGGGCCGACACCCCCGCCTTGTCACGGCGCTTGAAATCGATGATGCGGTAGAGGCGCTTGTGACCGCCGCCGATAAAGCGGCTGGTGATGCGGCCCCGGTTGTTGCGTCCGCCGGTCTTGGGCAGCGGCTCGGTCAGGGCCTTTTCGGGACGCTTCTTGGTCAGTCCGCTGAAGTCCGCGGTCGTCATCTGCCGACGCGACGGGGTGTAGGGACGGTATTTCTTGACGGCCATGTTCAGTCTCTCCTTAGGCCTGGCCCTCAAGGGCGCTGATGGTCTGGCCTTCGGCGAGGCGCACGATGGCCTTTTTGCGGTCGGCCCGCTGACCGACGAACCGGCCCACGCGCTTGCGCTTGCCGGGCACGTTCATGGTGCTGATGCCGGTCACGGTCACGCCAAAGACTTGCTGGATGGCGGCCTTGATTTCAGTCTTGGTGGCCTTGGGGTCCACCCAGAAGGCGTACACGCCGCGCTCCATGCCCGCGTAGGCCTTTTCGCTGACGACGGGCTGCTTGATGATGTCGTAGTGGCTCACTGCGCGGCCCCCTCTTCTGCGCCGCCCTCATCCTGCGCGGGTTCCAGCGCGACCGCATCCACCACGAGGCGCTCGTGACGCAGGATGTCATAGACGTTCAGGCCCGCGACCGGCAGCACCGTCACCCACGCGACGTTCCGCGCGGCGCGGCGAGTCAGCTCGTCGTCGGTAACGACCAGCACCCGCTCGGAGCCGTCCATGCCGTTTTGCTTGGCCCAAGCGACAAAGCTCTTGGTCTTGCCATCGAGGTCAAAGCCGTCGACGGCCACCAGCTTGCCCTGCTGCTGGCGGTCGGCCAGCGCCATCGCCAGGCCGAGCTGCCGCACCTTGCGGGGCAGGGTGTACGCGTAGGAGCGGGGTTTGGGGCCAAAGGCCACGCCGCCGCCCACGAAGGTGGGCACGGAACGGTCGCCGTGGCGAGCGTTGCCGGTCCCCTTCTGGGAGTACATCTTCTTGCCCGTCTTGCTGACTTCGGCCCGCGTCTTGGTGCTCGCGGTGCCGCGGCGGCGACCGGCGAGCTGCCAGGTCACGACCTCATGCAGCACGTGCGGGTTCACTTCGGGCAGGTCGAGAGCGATGCTGCGCCCGCCCCGGCTCCCGATGACATTGATCTGCGCCATGTCTTACTTGCCTCCCTTGGCGGCCTGGCGCAGCACCACGAGGCCACCGTTCGCGCCGGGAATCGCACCCTTGACCAGGATGAGGTTCTCGTCCGCCCGCACCTCAACGACTTCGAGGTTTTGCACGGTGACGCGCTCCATGCCCATGTGCCCGGCCATGCGCTTGCCCTTATACACGCGGCCCGGCGTCTTGCGCTGACCAATCGAACCGGGGCGGCGGTGCCACTTCTTGGAGCCGTGACTGGCCGGACCACCGGCAAAGTTCCAGCGCTTCATGACGCCCTGGGTGCCCTTCCCCTTGGAGGTCCCGGTGGCATCAATCTTCTCGCCTTCAGCGAAAATGTCGACGCTCACGGTGTCGCCTTCAGGGGCAAAGTCACGAAACTCACGCAGGAAGCGCACCGGGGACGCGCCCGCCTTGCGGAAGTGGCCCAGCATGGGCTTGTTCACGCGCTTTTCGCTCTTAGGCGAAAAGCCAATCTGCACGGCTTCGTAGCCGTCCGTCTGGGCGGTCTTGCGCTGCACAACGGGGCACGGCCCGGCCAGCACCACCGTCACCGGAATGGCGCGGTCACCCTTCCAGATTTGGGTCATGCCGATTTTGGTGCCGAGAATGCCCTTCATGCGCGGCCCCCAACGGTCTTAATCTCGATGTCGACGCCCGTAGGCAGGTCGAGGGTCATCAGAGAATCAATCGTCTTCTTGGTGGGGTTCATGATGTCCACCAGACGGTTGTGGGTGCGAATCTCGAAGTGCTCGCGGCTGTCCTTGTGCTTGAACGGCCCGCGCAGCACGGTAAAGCGGCGGATGCGGGTGGGGAGCGGCACGGGGCCGCTGACATCCGCCCCGGTGCGCCGGACCGTGTCCACAATCTTGGAGGCGGACTGGTCCAGCGCCTTGTGGTCAAAGCCACGCAGTTTGATACGAATCTTCGGGGCAACCATTGTCTTACTCCAGGACCTTGGTGACGACGCCGGCGCCGACGGTGCGGCCACCCTCGCGGATGGCGAAGCGCAGGCCTTCTTCCATGGCGATGGGCTTAA
>NZ_AXWT01000037.1 GCF_000482805.1 Deinococcus murrayi DSM 11303
GCTAAACGCCGCGTGGCAACGGGTTCGCTCTGTTCACCTTCCACAGCGTCTCACTCACGCCTACTGCACGTCCCAAACTTAGGCCGGAACCAATAGCGCCGCTCGCCCGGCGAGGACGTGCGGCGATGCTCGGCGCTCCGCTACAATCAGCAGCCGATGCCCCGCCGCTTCCGGCCCCTCCGCTTGCAGGTTCCGCGCCCATGACGCCTTTGCCGCAGAGCCTGCCCCCCGTGCTCGCTCGCTGGCTGGACTTCGCCGACGACGCTGTCTTTGTCATCGACGGGACAGGCTGCATTCTCTATGCCAACGCCAAGACCGGGCAGCTGACTGGGCAAGACCCCGCCGCACTCGTGGGCAAGGTGCTGGAGCGCGACTTTGCGGGGTCCTTTAGCTCGCGCTGGGCCAGCGGGCGCGACCAAGCCCGGCAGACCGGGCAGCCCGCCGAGTACGAGGCCCCCAGTCCCCTGCTGGGCGGCTGGGTGCGGGTGCGGGTGGTGCCGCAGGGCGACCTGCTCGCCGTGCAACTGCGCGACGTGACCCCCCTGCGCCACGCCGAAGCCCTGCAAGCCCTCAGCGCTGCCCTCGCCGCCGCCCGCACGCCCGCCGCCGTGCTGGGGGCGCTGCTGCGGGGGGCGGTGGCCGCGTCGGGGGCCGCGACCGGGCACATCGTGGACGGGTTGGGGCAGCCCCTCCAGGCCACGGCGGACAGCCCCTTCCCCGCGCCGGACCTGCTCGCCGAGGTGGGGCGCAGCGGGCAGCTCGCCTTTCGGACTGCCGCCCCCGTCCCTCTCGTCGCCCTGCCGCTGCGGGTCGAGGAAGAGGTCTGGGGGGTGCTGGGGCTGAGCTTTCGCCAGGGCGAGCGGCGGCACTTTGCCCCTGCCGAGCGGGCTTTTTTGGAGGCGCTCGTGCAGCAGGGGGCACAGGCCCTGGGCCGCGTGCTGGCCGAGGAGCGTCTGGCCCGGCAGGGCGAGGTGCTCGCCACCCTGGGGCGGGTGGGGCCGTCCATCGCCGCCGAACTTGACCTGGGGCGGCTGATGCAGGCGGTGACCGACGCGGGCGTATCCCTTTGTGGGGCCGCATACGGGGCGCTCTTTTACAATCCGTCGGGCGCGGACTCCTTTCCCCTGTACACCCTGTCGGGAGCTGCCCGCGAAGCCTTCGCCGACTTTCCCCCGCCGCGCCCCACTCAGGTCTTCGGGCTGACCCTAACCGGGCAGGCCGTGGTGCGCTCAGGGGACATCACCAGGGACCCGCGCTTCGGGCACAACGCCCCCTACCAGGGGATGCCGCCGGGGCACCTGCCCGTGCGCAGCTACCTCGGCGTGCCAGTGGTGTCCCGTGCGGGCACCGTGCTGGGGGCGCTGCTGTTCGGGCACCCAGAGCCGGACCGTTTTGACGAGCGGGCCGAGCAACTGCTCGTGGGCCTCGCGGCGCAGGCAGCGGTGGCCCTCGACAATGCCCGGCTGTATCAGGAGCTGCGGGAAGAGCGGGCGCGGCTGGAAGGCCGCGTAGCCGAGCGCACCCGCGCCCTCGCCGAGGAAGCGGCGGCGCTCGAAGCGTTCGTGCGCTTCACCGAGGCGGTGGGCACCCGCACCGATGCGCGGGCGCTCGCGCAGGAGGCCCTGAAGGTCTTTCGTTCCTTTTTTGCCGAGTGCAGCGCCGCCTACTACGAGCGTGAGGGCGAGGAGTGGCGTGCGCGCGTCTGGACCGACGACATCGCTCTGGAGGTGGTCGCCTCCATCACCGGGGGCATCTCGCGTGAGGCTCCTGCCTTTGCCCAGGCCGAGCGCACCCGCGAGCCGGTCTTCGTGGACGGCTGGAACGCGGACGAGCAGCAGGTTGCCGCGACGGAAGCCTACCGCACGGTGGCCCTCTATCCGCTCACGGTGGGGGCTGCGGTCCCGGCCATGCTCGCGGTGGGCCTCAAGACCGAGGCGCAGTGGTCCGAGCGCGGGCGGGCCATCGTGCGCTCTGCCGGGCGCAGCCTCGCCCTGTCGCTGGAGCGGGCGGGGATGGCCGGGCAACTCGCCGAGCAGCGCGACGCCCTGGCCGCCCGTACCCGCGCCCTGGAAGCTTTCGCCGACCTCTCGCGCGACCTCACCCTAGAGGCCGACGACGGGCGGCTGATTCGCCGAGCGCAGGAGATTGTGCTGTCGCTGCTGCCCGACGGCTATTCGGTGTACTGGGAGCCGGAAGAGCGCTGGGTCAAGCGCTCGCAGGTGGGGGACCTGCGCAGCGAGGTTCTGCAGCGTGACCTCGACGCGGGCCTTCCGCTGCGGGAGACGCCAACCCTGGATGGGCCGTACCAGACGGGCGAGCCGCTCTACCTCGACACCTACGACCGCGACCGCGACGGGCTGGGCGACCGAGTGGCCCACATCACGGCGGTGGCCTCGCTTCCCGTGCGGGTGGGGGACGTGGTGCGGGGGGTCATGGTGGTCGGTCTTTTCGGGGGGCGGCGCTGGACCGGAACCGACCGAGCGGTCCTGGACACGGTGGCGCGCAGCCTCGGTCTGACCCTGGAGGGGGCTGGCAAGGCCCGCGCCCTTCAGCAGCGCACCCAGGAACTCGAACGCAGCAACGCCGAACTCGAACGCTTTGCCTATGTCGCCTCGCATGACTTGCAAGAGCCGCTGCGGACCATCGCCAGCTTCACCGAGTTGATTGTCAAGCGGCACGCCCACAGCCTTGACCCCCAAGGCCGCCGCTACCTCGATTTCGTGGTCGGAGGGGCTGAGCGCATGAAACGCCTGATTGACGACCTCCTCGTCTTCTCGCGCCTGAACGCGGTCGAGGAGCCGCTGGTGCCCGTCGCCAGCGCCGAGGCCCTCGCCGAGGCGCTGGGCCGCCTGCACAGCACCATCACTGCGAGCGGGGCGCGGGTCGTGACCGGCGAGCTGCCCGCCGTGCTGGGGGCACCGGGCGAACTCGTTCAACTGTTTCAAAACCTGATGGGCAACGCGGTCAAGTTTCGCCGCGAGGGGGTGCCGCCCGCCGTGGAGGTCGGGGCCGTGCGCGAGGGGGCATTTTGGCACTTCACCGTGCGCGACAACGGCATCGGCTTCGAGCCGGAATACGCCGAACGCGTCTTCCAGATGTTTCAACGCCTCAACCGTCGCGAGCACTACGAGGGCACCGGGATGGGCCTCGCCATTGTCCGCAAAATCGTGGAACGCGCGGGCGGGCGCGTCTGGGCCGAGGGCACGCCGGGCGTCGGCAGCACCTTTCACTTCACCCTGCGGGCCGCGGAGGAGGAGAGGGGGGCCTAGCCCCCGCTAGCGCAGCCCGCTGCTGAGCACCGCCGCCAGCCGCTTGGTTCCGGCGCGCTGCAGGGCGTCAAGCTGCTCGGTTCCCTCGCGCAGCATGGCCCGCCAGCGCTCTAGGCTGCGGCCCTCGGCTCCCTGCACCCGCAGCACTGCCGAGCTGACTGCAAAATGGGCTTCCGGCAGCTGCGCGAGCGCTTCGCCCGCCCCGCGGTGCCGCGCTCCCAAGAGCGCCCCCAGCATCCCGACGCTGTTGGAGCGCTCCATCAGCTCGCGCTGAAAGGTGCGGTCCTTAATCGAGGTGATGACGTCCCAAGCGGCGTCGGCCAGGGCCGTCGCGGGGGAAGCGGGGCGGTGTACCTCTACTCCCAGCGTCTCGCCCTGCCGCCAGGTCCGTACCCACACCCCGCCGCGTTCCGGGGTCCAGTGGGTCTCAAAGTCGCGGGCATCCTCGATGAGCACCCGCAGTTGAGCGGTGCCGGGCCGCAGGGCCACGCGGTGGCCTTCGGGCAGCACCCCCCATTCGCTTAAGCCCTCCGCGCCGGGGGCCGTCATCACCGCGTAGGTCGCGGCCAGGGCCTGCGGGCCCTCACTCACGCGGGCGCATTCCGTGTCGCCGACCAGCAGGGCGATGTCCAACTCTCCCCCCTCACCCCGGCGCAGCTCGGCGGCGTGGCGCAGGTGCAGCAGCCCCAACCCCCAGCGGTCGTGGGCCAGCCGCAGCTCGTCACTCAGCACCCCATGGAGCTGCGCGTCGTCCGCTCCGCCCGCATACAGGGCCGGGGCCTCACTCGTCACCCCCGCCGTGGCCACCAAGGCCGCAAACTGGGACAACACGCCGCTTTCAGTCATGGGGGTGGCGGTCGGGGTCACATCCTTTTTCCGGGCAGTTTTGGTCATGGGGTCCTCTTCCCTTGGGTCTGCATCATTCTGCTCAGGGCAGACTTCATCGGCTTGCATTATGTCATATCCCTGCGAGTGCCCAGCGCGGTGGCGGGGGCGTTCAGAGCAGGCCCTGGCGCAGCGCTTTGACCGCCGCTTGCGTCCGGTCAGCAGCCCGCAACTTGACGAGCACGTCTTGCACGTGCAACTTGACGGTGCTCACACTGATGCCCAGCCGGGCGGCAATCTCGCGGTTGGCGAGGCCATCGGCAATCAGGCGCAGCACCTCGGTCTCGCGGGGGGTCAGCGGCGAGGCGGCGTCGGGGGCGCGCACTTCGCCAAGCACGTGGTGGGCGATGCGGGGGTCGAGGTACGCGCTGCCCGCCGCCGCCGCCCGCACCGCCAGCAGCAGCAGCTCCGGCGTATCGCGTTTGAGACAGTAGGCCTCGGCGCCCGACGCGAGGGCCGCGAACACCTCGTCGCGCAGGTCATGGGCGGTCAACATCACGATGCGCACCCCCGGCCACGCGCGCTTGATTTCCGCTGCCGTCTTCACCCCGTCTATGCCCGGCAGCCCGATGTCGAGCACCGCCACATCCACCGGCACGCGGGCCAGGAGTTCGAGCGCCTCTTCGCCGCTGCGGGCCTCGGCCACGACCCGCAGGTCCGCTTCCAGGTTGAGGGTGGCCCGCAAGCCGTCGCGGGTAAAGGCGTGGTCCTCGACGAGCAGCACGCGAATGGGGCCAGCGGGAGCGCTCATGACGCTCAGGCTACCGCGCCCCCGGCGGCCCCAGCGGCAGGGTCAGGGTAAAGACGCTCTGAGCGCGGGCCGTGCGGGCATAACTCACCTCGCCCCCATGTGCCCTGGCAATCTGCCGGGTGAGGTACAGCCCCAGCCCGGTGCCGCCCCCCGCCCCGCCCCCCCGGAAACGCCCGAAGAGGGTGGCCTCCCGCGCCGGGGGCACGCCTGGCCCCTCGTCCGTGACCGTGAGCACGGCGTCTTCCCCCTGCGCCCGCAGGCTGACCCGCACCGTGCCCCCCGGCGGGCTGAACTTCACGGCGTTTTCCAGCAGATTCTGCACG
Organism: Deinococcus murrayi DSM 11303; assembly: GCF_000482805.1. Lineage (GTDB taxonomy): Bacteria > Deinococcota > Deinococci > Deinococcales > Deinococcaceae > Deinococcus > Deinococcus murrayi. The sequence continues at coordinate 5,229 of NZ_AXWT01000037.1, forward strand.
GCGCGGCGCAGGTCGTGGGACAGCCCATGAACGCTGACCCCCTCCAGCTCCGGTTCGAAGACCACCCCCCGGCTCCCCGCCCGCTCCTCCAGTTGCCCCATCACGCTCAGGGTCAGGTCGCGCAGCTTCACCTCGCGCCGTTCGCCGCCCGGCTCGCCGCTCTCGTACTTGGCGAGCAGCAGGAGCTGGTCGGCGAGCGCGAGCAGCTCGGTGTTGGCTTCCAGCCCATTGCGCAGTGTGGCGAGGTAGGCTTCCGGCAGGGGGCCATAAGCGCCCCGCAGCGCCGCCCGCATGTTCATGGCGTTGGCGAGCAGCGGCGTACGCAGGTCATGCGAAAAGGCGTAGACCAGGTCTTGCAGGATCTCCCCGCGCCGCGCAAGCCGCTCGCCCTGTACCCGCAGGTCGTCGAGCAGGGCGGCCCGCTCCAGCGGCGCTTCCAGGGCCGCTATCGCCTCGCGCAGCCGCTCTGAGGCGAGCGCCGGGCGCGTCAGCAGCACCAGCAGGGGGTCTCCGTCTCGGCAGCGCAAGTGCCCGGCCAAAGTCGGGGTGCCCGTCCCGTTCCCTGGCTGGGCCAGCACCTCCAGGGGCAGGCGGCGGCCCAGGTGCGAGGGCGCGTCTGGCGGGTTCAGGGCGTGCGGCTCGCGCAGGGTGCCCCGCACGAGCCGACCGATTTCGGCAGCCTCGGCTCCCGTCACTTCCCGCAGGGCCGCCGCCGCCCGCGCCAGGAAATCGGCCTCACCCTGCGCCCCGCCCACCGCCTCGGCGAGTTGCCGCAGCGCCCGCTCCTGGGCGAGCTGCCTTTCCTCAGCGGCGAGCCGGGCGGCCTGCGCGGAAACCTCCCGCGCCCGCCGCGACAAGGCCCCCACGAGCAGCACCGCCCCGATGCTGATGGCGCGGTTGCCCAGCTCTAGGGGGCGGAAGCCGGGCCTACCGTCCCGCAGCTCTCCCCACAGCCCCGCGCCCACGCTGAGCGCCACGGCGAGCGCGGTAAGCAGCCGCGCCCAGCGGCGGCTGCCCCTCAGCGCGGCCAGCGCCACCGGGACGGCCAGCAGCGTGCCAACCACGAGGTCACTCGGCGTGAGGAAGTCCGCCAGGGCCACGAGCACCAGCAGGCCCGCGCTCAGCCAGTCCAGTGAGGGGCGAGGGGGAGGGGCGTCAGTGCGCAGAGCAGTCTCCTCAAGGGGCACGGCACAAGCGGACCAGGGTTCCCAGTATGAACCAAACCGGGAGGGGTCTGGCCCGGCCCCCAACCTCAAAGCCCCCCGCTTTTTGGGGGCACCCCCGAAGTCCTGTCGTGGGACTGACGGCGCCTCAAGACAAGCTCAAGCTCAGGCGGCGGCGCATCAGAAAGCCGTTAAGCGGGCGGGGCATGATGACCGTCATGAAGAAAGTACTGACGACCAGCCTGGCCCTGGGGGCCGCCCTGACGACTTCCGCCTTCGCCCAGCCTCGGCTGAGCGCTCAGAGCATCATCGTCAACCCCACGCAACCCGACCTGTCGGTCAGTGTGCGGGTGGACAAGGACGCGACGGGCACCGCCAACCCCGTGTACCGAATCGGCGAAAACATCCGCATCTCGACCACGGTCAACCGCGACGCTTACGTCTATCTCTTTAACGTGGACGCGACGGGCGAGGTCACTCAGATTCTGCCCAACCGCTTCGAGAGTGGCGCGAACTTCGTCAAGGCGAACACGACCAAGGTGTTTCCCGCTCCGGGCGACGCCTTTACCTTCACGGTGGACGGCCCGGTCGGCCTGAACAAGGTGCTTGCGCTGGCCAGCCTGACGCCCCTCAACCTCGACCAGCTCAGCACCTTCAAGAGCCAGCAAGACCAGTTCGCCACCGTGAACGCCCGCGGCCAGGACCAGCTCGCCCAGGCCCTGAGCATCGTTGTGACGCCCCTGCCCCAGACGAGCTGGGTGAGCGACACCGCTTTCTTTACCGTGGCCGCGCAGACCCCGGTGCAGACCGGCAGCCTCTTCGTGGGCACCAATGTGGCGGGCGCGACCGTGATTCTGAACGGCCAGCGGCTGGGCGGCGCGAATGTCACCTACAGCAATATCCGCCCCGGCACCTACCCGGTGCGCGTGCAGGCCCCCGGCTACCAGGACTTCTCGACCACGGTCACGGTGCGGGCGGGAGCCACCACCAACCTCAACGTGGACTTTGCGACGCCCGTCGCCGTGACCCCGGTGCAGCCCGTCGTGCAGCCTGCGCAGCCCGGCAATATCGTCCTCGACCTCTTCCGCAACCTGTTGGGAGCCATCGCCGGGACCCAACTCCAGGACCCCGCCCGCAGCGCCTATGACCAGAAGGTCGCTGAACTCCAGCGCCAGGGCTATGTCCTCCAGGGCACTCGCCAGACCGCCAGCGGCTACGTCGGCACCCTCCAGGGCCGCACCGGGACCGTGACCCTGACGGTTGACCGCGCCGCCAACCGCACGGTCGTTGTGCAGGTCACGGAAACCACCGTTTACCGCTACTAAGCTTTTTTCCAGGCGCTGACATGTTGCTCCCCCAGGTCTCTTCCCGGCCTGGGGGACTCTCTTCGCCTCAGGCTCAGGGCAGCGGCTCTATCTCTGACAGCGATGTGGAGGTCGACTCGATGCGTTGCTGGCGCAGGGTGCCCAGCTCCTGGGCGTCGACAGCATGGTCGGCCATGACGATGGTCTGGCACAGCAGCAGCAAGGAGGCACTGACGCTGGCTCCCAGCACGCGGTGGCCTTCTGGGGTGAGCACCACCCCCCGCTGACCGTCGGTCAGGATGAGCACCTGCGGCCCCACCAACAAGCCTGCGCTCTCTGGGTGGGGCCAGGTCTTGGCCCGTGATGCCAGCAGCTCAGCCCGCCAACCTGCCGTGTCCGCCGCGCCCAATCCCTCTTGTTCGGGGTGGCCCACGCTCAAAGTTTCTAGGAGTGACCGCACCGCGGTGCCTTCTTGTTGCGTGGTCAGTTGCCCCACCAGTGCTTCGCGACCGAGTTCGCCCGCTTGCCACAGAGCAACGGCTTCGGCCAATGAAGGGGGGTTCGCCGCTTCCTCTCTGGTCCCCGGCGACAGACTCATGGGGTGCTCCCCCAGGCCAGAGGGCCAGCGACCAACGGCGGTGTGAAACGGCTCATGGAGAACAGTGTAAGGGAGCATCCCTCAGGGGGTAAGGAGGCAGAGATGTAACAGAGAGCCATATTTTTGTGAATCAACAGATTCTAAGCGATAAAGTCGGGTCGCGAGGTTTAACATTAGGATGAGAAAGGGCTATGGAAAATCTCACAGTTTTTGTGCATCGTCCCTCACCAGAAATGAGCGGCTATAGTGGCCAGGATGAGTGCCGCTCAAGCTAGTGCCAAAGGGTTGCCGCAGACGCTAGAGGGCTGTGAAACAGCAGTAAGGGGCGTTCGGATGGGGAGAGCATGACCCCTAACGAGCGAACGGACGAGCTTGACCTCAGTGTGCTGTGGCGTGGTCTGCGGCGCCGTCTCCCCTGGATTTTGGGGACGGCCCTGCTCCTCGCGCTGGTGACCTATCTTTGGTCACGTAGCCAACCCACGGTCTACGAGAGCACGGCCAGCCTTATCGCGGCCAACACCCAGACACAAGACACCACTTTGGGGTCTGCGCTAGTCAAAGCCCCGCCCCTGCCGGAAGGAGCGGTGGCCCAGGCGCTGCAGAGCACGCAGGTGATTGAACCGCTGACTCAAGCGTTGCGGGGGGCTGCGGGCATCCCTGCCGACGAGCGCAACCGAGTGGTGACTGCGCTAGAGCGGGAACTGCGCGCGCAGAAGTTGCAGACGCTGACCCTGACCTCTCGCCTGGACCTGAGTGGAAACGGCATTTACACCATTCGTGCCCGTGCCCGGACTCCTGAGGCGGCGCGGCAGTTGGCCAACCTCACGAGCACAGCCCTGTTGAACTGGGATCGGGGACGTGCTCTCCAGAACTTGCGGCGGGCACAGGCGGGCTACGAAGCTCAGCTGGCGCAGGTCGACCAGCAATTGGGTGCTCCCAATCTTCCCCCTTTGGAGCGGGAAACCCTGATTGCACGGCGGGCCAACATTCAGGGCAATCTGATTCAGACCCAGCTGTTGGCCGACTCCGTGGCGGGCGTTTTGAGTGTGCTTGCCCCCGCCGTCACGCCACTGGAGCCGGTATCCCCTAAGCCCCTGCGGAATGCGGTTCTGGCCGGCATCCTGGGATTGTTGCTCGCGACGGGTGTGGTAGCGCTGCTAACCGCGATGGACCGAACGATTCGCAGCGAAGATGACCTGCTCGCGCTGGGGCTTCCTACCCTGGCGGTGATTCCTCGTCTGCGCCAGCGCGACATCGTGTTCTCTGGCATTGTCCGAGCGGCACGGAAGGCAGGCTTGTACGAGGCTATCGGTTTCCTGCGAGTCAATCTGCTGACCGCGCTATCGGGGCAATCTCATCCGGTCGTCCTGATTGCCTCGACGATTCCAGCGGAGGGCAAGAGCAGCCTCACGGCGACCCTGGCCGACGGTTTAGGCTCCAGCGGCCAGCGGGTGCTCATCATTGACGCTGATCTGCGCCGCGGAACCCAGGCAGCGGTGTGGCAGAAGTTCAATGAGCAGGGCAACTGGCGTCCCCTCAACGGCAATGGCGGTGCCCGCACCACCCGCGAAGCGCTGCTCGCGCCCCATGCCGCCGAGGTGCTGGAGGTTGAACGCAACGTGGACATGCTCCCGGCGGGGCCGGGCCTTCAGGACAGCCTCGCGGTCTTCAATCAGGCCGACCTGCGGGCAGCGCTTGACCTGTGGCGGCGCGAATATGACGTCGTCTTGATTGACAGTGCCCCGCTGCTTGCCCTCGCCGACGGGCTGGTGCTGGGTGCCCATGCGGATGCCGTCGTGATGGTGACCGAGTATGGCCGTACCAATGTGCAGGCCGTGCGCTCGGCCCTGCGGCGAGCGGAGCGTTCGGGGCTGAAGGTCGTTGGATTTGTCATCAATAAGTCGGATGCACGGGAGGGCAACAGCTATGGATATTCGTACTCATATGCGCCACGTGAAGGGGTCAAGGTCTGACAGGGCGTTGCCTGCTTTTGACAATTCAGCATCACTTGTTCTTGAATCCGTACTCATTCTTTACGTTGTAGAAAGTAGATCCCATGGATTCAATCGTATCAAGGGTGCGTAACCTCAGGAACGCGGCAACCTGGTCTGTTGCTGCAGGCCTGGTCTCTCAGGGGACGTCACTTCTTGTGGTTTTCGTGCTCGCGAGGAACCTGGGCACCGAAGAGTATGGCCGGTACTCTTATTTGGTGATGATTGCCGCATTTTTTTCGTCTCTCTGCTCATCTGGCATCAATATTTCTGCTACCGTTAATATATCGGCGTTGACGAACAAAAAAAATATTCTTGTCGAAGAGTGTCAACGCTTCTATAATTTGGGATATTTGTTGTCTCTGGCTTCAGCCCTACTGTATCTAGTTCTTTCTGGTTTTTTATCCTATTATTCGAACAGTGGCGTTTTTAGTAACTTTATAAGTCATGTTTTGTTGTCAGTGTACATATTTGCTGTTGGATTTGACGCTATGCAGTTGGGAGTAGCTTTCGGTCTCGGGGTCTTCCAGAAACTTGCTTTGGCAAACTTGGTAAAGGCCGCGACTCTACTGGGCTCAATGATTGTTGCTTCAAGCGGTGGGAGCTACTACGCTGTCTTGCTGGCCCTCGCTTTTTCCTGGACCCTGAACCTTATGGTGAATAAGTCGGTGATCGAAAATCATTTGGGAGTAAAAATTGCTTTCTCCAGAGGTAAATTCATTCATGAAAATAAATCGTGGTTAATGAGCGTGTTGGTTTTCTCTCTACCTCTGATTCTGTCGGCCTTGATTACTTCGGGTAGCATTGCATTATCAAACCATATGGCGGCAAACCTAGCAAATGGCTTTTTACTCGTGGGAATAGCGGCATTAGGTAGACAATGGATTTTCATCCATCAATTTATCCCGGCACAACTAAGTAACATGGCGCTACCAAAGCTAAGCAGGTTGCGCTCGGACAACTCTTCTTTTAGTAAGGGGAGTGGTTTATACATGTTTGGCAGTGTCTCTTTGGGTCTTTTAATAGGCGCCTTGGCAATAGTAGTGGCTTGGGTTTTTAAGGACAACCTGCTAGCCTCTCTGAAGATTGACTTTGTTTCGGCCTTGGTTTTTATAATTGCTGGGTTTCTGGCGGTTGTTAATAACACTCTTGGCTATATTCTGGTATCGTTTGGGAATACAAAAGCTAGACTAAGGGCAGACTTTGTCATGGGAGCGGCTTTGTTGATCGCCACGTATACACTCCTGAGATACGAACCAAGTATCGCCATGCCCTGGGCTATAGCCTTGGCGTTTGCATGTGCGGTTGCAGAGTTGCTCATTGAAATTGCGGCCATGAAGGGGAAGCTTCATGTTACGTAGATATAGGAAGCTAATCGACTTGTTGGTGATTTTATCCACCGCAACACTGTACCTGATTCAATTTTATGTCTTGGATCTGGGATTTAATGGTGCCTGGGTTTCAGCCTCTTGTGCGCTGCTTGCCATCACGATCTTTACCCGTTCACTGCGTCCCGATTTCACCCAGAGTCTTACTGCAAAGAACTTAGCCCTTGGAGTCTTTGCTCTAAAACTTTTTGTGGCGCCGCTTTCAATATCTGTCTATGGTTTCAAGTACGCGACCTTGTTTTATATTCCCTCAAGCTTGGCGGTGAATAACGCATACAACTTAGTCGTCATCTCCTTTTTTAGTTTTGCAGTAGGTTGGGCACTGATCTACAAAGACAGAAATTCAAACGTTCAGCGACAACACTCTTTGGAAGATGTTCGTACCCCCATGCGCTTTGGAATCCTTTTGCTGGTTATTGGCTTGCTCGGGATGGTGCTGAGATACCAAACACTGGGCGATTATCTGAACAGTGTGTATGTTCGGTATGAGGCGTCTTCTCCCTCAATCCTGCAATTCTTGGGATCACTTCTCAAACCGTTGGCAGTGTTTGGCGTTGCTGTCATATGGGAGAATCTTATCAGGCGCAGCAAGATCGACTTATATAGGATTGCAATAACTCTAGTTGCTTGCCTGATTATTGTTGCCCTTTCACTAAGTTCCAACCGTGCGACAATAGTTTATCCACTTATTGCGTTTTTGGCGATGGTTTCCGTAAAATACAGACCTCTCAGTCTCGCGCCCCTCGTTGGTATTTTTGTAGTGAGTCTACCGATCATTAGTGCATTTGGCGACTTCAGAGTCGGCGGCAGAACTGACGGGGGCAGCATAGAGTCAGGGATAGAGCAGCTACAAGTTTATTTTGGCGCCCCACAGTTTATTGCACCCATGCTTGAGACTGAGCTTGGCAGCGAATCCGCAACGGTGAAAAGTTCACTTCTTGAGAGTCTGCCGATCGTAGGCGAGTCTTATAGATATACGAGTGGATCATATGTATACAACCAAGTCATTTACCGCAACCTCATTTCAATTGTAAGAGATCAGGTATACCCAGTTGCGGCAGAGATATTCATAAACTTTGGTCTTCTTGGAATGATCATGACACACATTTTTATTGGTATGGTTTATTGCAGGTTGGATGCAATATACCTTTCTCTTGCCAACAAGGGCATTGTCCCCATGGCCTTCTTCTTGTTAATACTCTACTTTAATGCATCTATTATATTAAGTATTTCGGTTCTATCCCAATTTTTTATATACAATGCCTTGGCACCATTGTTGGTTATATGGGGATTCATGCTCGTAAATCGAAGCAAAACCACCAGGGAGAAAAGATAAAGAATGCGTATACTTTTGGCATCACGAACCTATTGGCCGAGTCTGGACGGGACCGCCGAAGTGGTCCGCACTCTGGCCGAACACCTCTCTCGTTCGGGCCATGAGGTTCATGTCGTAACTTCGGAGCGACCTGGGGTGCAGGCCAGAATTGAGGAGGTAAACGGAGTAACCGTTCACAAGTTGTCCATTGCTGGGAATCAGATGACAGCGTTGACCGGAGAAGTGGCTGCTTACCAGTCACTGATTCTGGAGAACTCCTGGGATGTGGTCCATATACACGGTGGGCAGATGTGGACCATCGATGCAGTGATTCCTATCGCTGAGCGGATTCGGTCCAAGCTGATCTTCACGCCTCATGGATCACCCGCTTTCGGAAATCCAGAGTGGTCCGCTTATTATGAAAGATTGTTCGCAGCTTTGGCTGCGTATTTTCACTGCACGACGTTGCTTTCTGCCAGCAGTCCCTTCGCCATTGGGCTTTTGCAAAACGAGATACAACACGCTGTCATCGGCAATGGTGTTGATGTGGCAGGAATTGACTCTAGCCAGCAGAGTGTTCGGGCTAGCTGGGGATTCTCCACCTCCCCCTGGGTTGTCAACGTCGGAAATCACGCTCCTGTCAAGGGTCACAAAATGATTCATGCCTTGGCGCGTGCCAGCAAAAAAGCCAACTTCTCTATAGTTGGGAATAGCTATCCAGCCGAGAAGTATGGTCTGGGCCGCTATGGGGTGCAGGGGGGCTGTTATTACTCCTGTAGTGTGGCAGCCCGCCTGATTCCCAATCTGTTCTTGCATCAGCACCTGAAGCGGTTCGAAGTTCTAGCGGCTATCAAGGAGGCGGATGTTTTCATCCTTCCCTCCACGACAGAAGCTTTCCCTCTGGTGATCCTCGAAGCCATGGCGGCAGGCACGCCATGGGTAGGATTTGACGTCGGAAATTTGAGGGAACTGAAAGGCGGAATAGTTGTAAGCGGTGTGAAACCTATGCAGGACATGCTGGCTGACCTTCTTGCAAATCCGGAGCAGAGAGGGCAGCTAGGCAGAGAGGGCAAAGAGTTCGTAGCAAAGAATTACGACTGGCCGATCATCCTGGCCAAGTACGAGGAGATTTACCATGCTTAAGAGAAGCAACGTCTGGCTGTATGTGCCAGTAGAGGCTGGAGCGAGCAAGTGAAAGTCACGATAGGTCTACCAGTATACAACGTCGAGCCTTACGTCAAGGACGCCATTTTATCCATTTTGGCTCAGACATTTGAGGATTGGGAATGTATAGTAATCGATGATGGCTCTACCGATAAGAGTCTGGATATCATCAGAGAATACGCTGACTCCCGGTTCACTATCATTTCCGATGGCGAGAACAAGGGCCTGGTTTCCAGACTGAATCAGATTATCGGTCTTGCCAGAGGAGAATACATCGCCAGGATGGATGGTGATGACATCATGCATCCCGACCGGTTGGCCCGTCAGGTGGAAATACTCGAATCTTCGCCTCAGGTTGATGTCGTATCCACTTTAAAGTACTCCATCGGCCTCGATAATTATGTCTATAGGTGTGAACAACCGGTCGAGATAGACAGTAGTGTCGCTTATACAATTTTAAAATCAGGTTATATCTCTCACGCCACCATAGTTTCAAGATCTTCTTGGTCTCGTAGAAATCCCTATTCCGAATCCTATATTCGAGCTGAAGACAGAGAGTTGTTTGCACGTGCAGTTAACGACAAGAACAGTCACATACTGCCGCAAGCCCTCTATTATTACAGGGAGATTGGCAATATGAGCCTTAAGAAATACACCCAGAGCTATGGAAGCGAGCTGAAAGTGCTTCTCAAATATGGAGTGAAGCGGGTTGGCGCGTACCAGACGGCACGTCTGATCGCCAGATGGCTGGCGAAGTCCGCCGTCATCCGCATCATGTTCTCTCTGGGTATCGAGGGGCGATTGAAAAAAGACGGCAGTGCTGACCTGTATCAAAGCCTGGAAGAAACTGCCTTTCTCCGCAGGTTCTTGCGAGAGGCTGAACAGAAGCTTTCGACCTCCCACAGCAAGAGACTTCCGACAGGCTCGGCGCCGTGAAAGTCCTTGTCACGGGTGGAGCAGGCTATATCGGGAGCACCGTCGTCTCAGCCTTGGCGGACTCGGGGCATATGCCGGTCCTCTCTAGGGGTCAAAAGTCAGATGGAGACTTGAGAAGTCGGCTCCTGTACGGTGTTTTCTGCGATGAAAGACACCCGGAGCCGACCCGCTCAGTCTAGCCTCACTGCCCTGCTTGCTGAGCACTTCCCGCTGGATCCTCGTCGCCTGACCGTCTTGAGCGCCCTGATCTTGGCCGTGATTCAGGCACGAAGCGTCGTTCTTTACCAGCTCGTCCAGATCGTTGACCTTCCCGGCTCAAACGACACCGTGTACCAACGCCTGAAGCGCTTCGTGCAATTCGCACTTCCTGATCTCCTGGTTGCCCGCTTCGTCC
>NZ_AXWT01000038.1:0-2500 GCF_000482805.1 Deinococcus murrayi DSM 11303
GACAGCAGAAAACATGCATCAGGCGCTGAAATCCAGGGGCTTTTTTCTCGAAAGCACTCACCTGACTGATCCCCGTCGGGTTTCCACGCTCCTGGCCGTGGTCGCACTGGCCTTTGTATGGTGCTGTTTGGTGGGAGAGTTCGAGCAGCAGCGTGACCCGTCACGCTGCCTCAGGCACGGCTACCCGCCCAAAAGCCTCTTCAGGCGTGGCCTGGATGCCCTTCGCGCCGTACTGATCAAGCCCAACCGTGGGGCTGCACGCGCGTTTCCCGACTTTCTCGCCACTTTTGACCCCTAGAGAGGTCACGCTCTAAGGTTCGTTCAAGCTTGTAAGCCTCCTCTCTAAAGTGCCGCAGGTCATCCCGTCTAAGTGTCGTTCTGGTGCCAACAATGACGTGTACGTGTATTCCCTTTTCGTCTCCCTTCCCATCGCTGTGAACGGCTATGGCGTAAATCTCTGCATCTGGTCTGCGTTCCTGAATGCTGCGGGCAACATGCTCGGCGGCTTCGCGTTCGTTTACATGCGTAACCGCTGAGTCCAGCTTAGTCGTAAAAGCCAGATGTTGTTGATACTGGGTACTCGTGTCCTCGATGCTGGCAGCAGCCTCATGGCGGTCTGTCTCGCGCAGCTCGCCGTTTTCCAGCTTGTAAAGCTGGGTGTTTTCTCGCTCATCCATATAGTTTGCTGCGGCCTGCATCCTCGCCTTACCGCCCGCGCTGGTTTTGGTGTAGGCATTCCCGCTTCGGTCAGGAACGGACTTCACTACTCGCTGGTTGGCTTTCATCTTCCTCCCCTCGTACCTTCTGGGTGTAAGGTCGCAGTGACCTCACCGCGCCCTGCCAGCTCGCCTCCTTAAGTTGCCGCGCGGCTTCTTCTCCATACTCGGTTTCTGCCTCGGTCAGCATCTGACGGCGTAAGGCGACGACCTCGTGAGCCTGCCTCAGCAGCACATCGCCGAAACGGCTTGCAAACTCCCGCATATACCGCTCTTGGATAGCCTCAAGGCGCTGAGCGAGAACATCATTCGTCATCAGTTCGCGGTCTTGGATGGCATACCGCTCAAGGACGTGGGCGCATAGCGCCGATAGGGTGACCCCCGCTTCATCGGCGAGGCGTTGCAACTCTCCTGCATGATGCTGCGCGAGTGTCACCGTCACCCTTTTGGGTGTAGCTCGCGGTCGGCCCTGCTTCTTGGTCATGTCTCAAAGTAGCAGGGTTTAAAAAAAACAGTGCAGCCATTTTTAGGGGGTCAGGGGGAGAATCCCCCGCAAGATGCAACGCAGTTGCTAATCTTGCGGAACTTCACCGCCCGCCCTGCCACTCTGCTGTGCGAGGCCAAAAAAAGTGGGGCACTGCGGCCCCTGGGATTCAACTGGTTTGGCGTTTTCTTCGCGGCTTGGCGAGCTTGGAAAGCATCTCCTGAAACCACCTTCGAGCATTGGTTCCTCGCTCAAGCCTCGCAGCGTACTCCTCGAAGATGGCGCGCTGCTGTTCGGTCGTGTTCATCCGCTCCGGGAGTTGCTGGTTCTTGTAGACGTTCTGAATGCGGTAGGCGAGCACTTCGGCGGCTCTCTGGCTGCGCTCGTCGTACAGCCATCGCTGCTCTTCGTAAATTTTCAGTTGGGCGCGAGCAACCTGCATCGCTGGGATAACCTCGCGCATCAGCTCCCAGTCCGAAAGCTCATTGAACTCGGGCCAGCGAATCGGGTAGAAGTGATCCACAATTTGGCGGGTCGTCTCCGCTGGGTCGGTGAGTTTGAAATCCTCCTTGTCATACCCGTAGCGGACATACAGGCGGCGGAGTGAGGCGGTCTGATTGTCCTCGTTGTAAAGCTGGATGGTGTAGGGGTTCACTTCAGGGTCAGCGAACAGTTCCCGAAGTTGCCGGTAAGCGTCCTGCTCTTTAGGGGTCAGTTGTTCGCCATCCATCTCACGTCGCTGAAAGGCCACGAGCGCCGCGTCCAATCCCTTGTGAGCCTCGCGTTTGCCTTTGCCGATCTCCCAGAAATGGTACACGGGCGCATTCTTCAGCCTGCTAGTGACGCCGAGTCTCAACAGCTCACGGGCGATCTGTTCCTCGTAGGTTTCAGGAGGCATTGTCTCCCCCATCCGTGGCGGCTGCTTTGCGCTTCGTATTGCGGCGTTTGACCGGCTTGCGCTGCGCCTTGATAAGGGCCGTCAATTGCTCGTCTGTCATGCCCTGCACGTCCTCAGCGGTGACACCCTGCGGCGCGGGGGTCTTCTCGTGCTTCGCTATCCATGCTCTGACCTGCTCAGCGGTGGCAGTTGTGTAAGCGTATTCGAAGACCTGGCGGCCCTGCCCCTTTGAGCCTGTTAAGTCGAACCGGGTTAGCAGCTTCAGGGCGGGTACTTCTCCCGCCTTCACGGCTCGCTGAAACAGGGTGTAAAGACGGCGCTGGGCATCCGGCGTTTTACCTTGAATTTCTTCGGAAAAGAGCGGCATGAAGGCAGCATAACAGGGGACGTTGAATCACCTTT
>NZ_AXWT01000038.1:7500-14845 GCF_000482805.1 Deinococcus murrayi DSM 11303
GACCAGCGCCCCCTGCTGGAGGCCGCTCTGCGGGAGAATGGAGTATGACCACCACAACTGAACCCAAGACCGACCGCGCGGCGGACTGCGAGGTTCACTGCGTTCACCCGGAGGCGGTGGCGCGGGTGGAGGCGGCCTTACCGGATGACGCGCTGATCGAGCGCGCGACCACCCTGACCAAGGTGGTGTCCGACCCCACCCGGCTGCGCATCCTTTCCGCGCTGGCGCTGGAGGAGCTGTGCGTGTGCGACCTGGCGGTGATCGCGGGGATCAACGAGTCCACCATGAGTCATCAGTTGCGCCACCTGCGGGCGCTGGGTCTGGTGACCTTCAAGAAGGTGGGGCGGATCGCGTATTACCGGCTGGCGAACGACCACACCACGCGACTGATCGCGGACATGCTGGCGCACGCCCGGGTCATGTGAGGACGGCGGTCGCAACTGGCGCCCCCTTTCAACCTGCGTCTTTCCCAGGGTGTTGACTCCTGCTGATGTGACCCGTTGAACAGCTAAACAGTCATCGTTCAAGGAGACTCCGTGCACCAACACTGGACCATTGAGGACTTGATCGACGACTGGACCCTTCTTCCTACCGAGCAGGCTCTCCTCGCGGGCAGCCAGGAGGCCAATCGCCTTGGCCTCGCGGTGATGCTCAAAGCCTTCCAGTACGAGGGCCGATTCCCGGCCCGCATGAGGGACGTTCCCCAGGCCGCCGTGGAGTTCGTCTCTCGTCAAGTGGGCGTCGAGGTCACGCAATTCGAGCGGTACGATTGGCGGGGGCGCAGCAGTTCCACCCACCGCGCCCTGATCCGCGAGTTCTGCGGCTACCGGGCCTTCGCGGAAGCGGATGTGCCGCCACTCGTGGACTGGATGTGCGAGCACGCCCTGCCCAGAGAAGAGCGCCAGGACCTTCTGAAACTGAAAGCTCTGGCCCTGGATCACCTGCGGGATTCACGAATCGAGCCACCGACCCACGCGCAACTGGAGCGCCACCTGGCCTCGGCGGAGCGCACCTTCGAGACGAAGTTGTGTGGGCTGGTCTTCTCCCGCCTGGACCCAGCTCGGGTCCAGGCTTTGGACGACTTACTGCGAGCCACCGTCGCGGACGAAGACGAGCCCGAGGCCGACCGAACCTCGCTGATCCATTCGCTGCGGACTGACTCCCGCAGGCCGGGACTGGAAAGCGTCGAGCAGCAGATCGCCAAGCTGGGGCGACTGCGCGCTGTGGGCCTGCCGAGAGGGCTGTTCGAGGGCGTGCCTATCGGTGTGCAGCGGCGGTACCGGGAGCGAACGGGGGTAGAGACACCCAGCGAGCTGCGCGCCCACCCGGAGGCGATCCGGGCGACCCAGCTCGCCGCGTTCGTTCAGCTCCGGCTCGGCGAGATCACGGACTCACTAGTGGACCACCTCATCCATACCGTCCACAAGATCGGCGCCCGGGCCGAGCGGCGGGTCGAGAAACGCATCCTGGCCAATATCAAGAAGACCTCCGGTAAGGACCGCCTGTTCGAGAGATTGCTGGAAGCGGCACTGGACAACCCCGAAGGGACGGTGCGGGAGGTGCTGTTCCCCGTCATGGGGGAGGAGCGTCTGCGCGACCTGCTGCGGGAGTTCCGGGCCAGAGGGTCGTACCGCCAAGAGGTGCATATGCACCTCCGGTCCTCATACAAGCAGCACTACCGTCGCATGACCCCGGGGCTGCTCACCGCTCTGGAGTTCCGCTCCAATAATTCAGCACACCAGCCTGTCATTGACGCCCTGGCGCTCGTCAAACGCTACCTGAACAGCAAGGCGCTCAACTATTCCACTTTTGAAGAAATCCCCGTGCAGGGCGTGATCGCCAGGAACATGCAGGACCTCATCCTGGAGACGAACGAGGACGGCGAGGTCCGGCTGAACCGGGTGAACTACGAGGTCTGCGTCCTCGACGCCTTGCGGGACGCCCTGCGTTGCCGGGAGGTCTGGGTGGTAGGCGCCGACCGCTACCGCGACCCGGACGCCGATCTACCTGCGGACTTCGAGCAGCAGAAGACCGAATATTTCGCGGCCCTGAAGCAGCCCCAGGAGGCGACCCAGTTCGTGACGGGGTTGCGCGAGCGGCTCCATGACGCCCTGGTGCGTTTCCATGCGGATCTGCCGAAAAACGAGAAGGTTCGCGTCGTCTCCAAGGACGGGGGACGCTTCGGTGTGACGCCGCTGGACCCGCAGCCCGAGCCGCCCACCCTGGGGGCGATGAAAGGGGAGCTGGGGCGACAGTGGCCGGGCACCGGCCTGCTGGACATGCTCAAGGAGGCTGACCTGGACGTGGGCTTCACCGACCTGCTGCGCAGCGTGCTGACCCGGGAGATTCTTCCCCGGGCGGAGGCGCAGAAGCGCCTCCTGCTGTGCCTGTTCGGGCTGGGAACGAACATGGGCCTCAAGCGCGTTGCCTCCGGCGACACCATCACCCCCGATCAACTGCGCTATGTCCGCAAGCGGTACATCACCCGCGAGGGCCTGCGGGCGGCCAACGCCCAGCTCGTGAACGCCATCCTGGCGGCGCGCCGCCCCGACCTCTGGGGCGAGGGGACCACGGCGTGTGCCTCGGACAGCAAGAAGTTCGGGGCGTGGGACGGCAACCTGCGCACCGAGTGGTCGGTGCGCTACGGGGGCCGGGGCGTGATGATCTACTGGCACGTCGAGCGCAAGGCCACCTGCATTCATTCGCTCCTGAAGACCTGCTCTTCTTCCGAGGTGGCCGCCATGATCGAGGGCGTCCTGAGGCACTGCACCGAGATGGAGGTGGAGCGGCAGTACGTGGATTCCCACGGCCAGAGCGAGGTGGGCTTCGCCTTCACCCACCTGCTGGGCTTTGACCTGTTGCCACGGCTCAAGGACATTGCCGGGCAGAAGCTGTACCTGCCGGACCTCGCGCTGAGTGAACAGCTTCCCCTGCTGAAGCCCGTTGCCGCGCAACGGGCCATCCGGTGGGAGCTGATTGAACAGCAGTACGAGCCGATGGTGAAGTACACGACCGCGCTGCGTCTGGGGCTCGCAGACCCCGAGTCCATCCTGCGGCGCTTCACGCAGGCCAATGCCCAGCATCCGGTGTATGCGGCCTTGAAGGAACTCGGCAAGGTGATCAAGACGATCTTCCTGTGCGAGTACCTGGGGAATGAAGCCCTGCGGCGGGAGATCCACGAGGGATTGAACGTCGTGGAGAACTGGAACGCGACGACGGACTTCGTGTTCTACGGCAAGGGGGGTGAGATCAGCACCAATCGGCTGGAGGATCAGGAGGTCAGCATGTTGTGCCTGCACCTGGTGCAGAACTGCCTGGTGTACGTGAACACCTTGATGCTCCAGCGCGTGTTGGAGGACGACCAGTGGCGGGAAAGGATGACCGCGGAGGATTGGCGGGGCCTGACGCCGCTGATCTACCAGCACGTGAATCCGTACGGCATCTTCCGTCTCGACATGACCACCCGGCTGGATTTAGGGCGGGCCGCAGCCTAAGCGCGACGCAACAGAGCGGCCAGGTGAACCAGCACCTTCCTGTCTAGCCCTTTTGCGAGCCAGCGCAGCGACCCTGGCGGAGGCCCAGGTCCAGCAGTGCCCACAAAACGTCCATCTCCTCTCCCTGAAGAACCCAGCTTCTTACCACCCTCCGCGAGGTGTCGCCGGGCCGGGGGCGTCAATACGCGCTGTGGTGGCGGATGTGGGTGAGGCTCCCCCTGTGGGCGCGGTGGCTGCTCGGTCTGGTGTTGCTTATGGCGGGCATCTGGCAGAGCGTGACCGGGGGATAACCCTCCCGGCGTCACTGCCTCAACAAGGCCCGCAACAGTCGCACCAATAGGGGCGCGGGGCGGGGTGTCGGCGTGGCGCTCGGGGGGGCAGGCGCAGGGCGGGCGCGTACTTCCTCGCGGAGTTCACGCAGCGCCTGGGCCTGCTGCTGCTGGGCATTCCCCAGGGCGCGGAGGGCGGCGGCGATCTCGGCGTCTCGCTCATCGAGGCCGCGCAGTAGGGCCGTGATGCCTTCGCCCTGGCGCTGCACCTGGGCGGCTAGGTCGTCCAGCTTCTCCAACGCCCGCCCTGCGTCCGGGGGGGCGGGCACGTCCACTAGGCGCACCAGGTCGCGGCCTTCGCGGATGGCAAGCAGGGCGGCGCGGGTGCTTTCGGCGTGGCCGTCCCTCACGGCTTCATGGGCGGCCATGACCCGCTGGGTGGCTTCTGGCGTCCAGAGTCGGCGGTGCTGGGCATCCCTCGGCAGCGACTCAAAGACCTGTTCATAGTCCGCAGAGATGCGCCGGAAGGTCGAACCGCTCACCCCGAGGCGGGCGGCAACGTCACCGGGCGCGTAGTGGACGCGCTCGCCCCTCTCTGTGACTGTTTGCACGTTCTGTACGATAACCTGGGGATGACACGCTCGGGGGGCGGGCGACGCTCGGGCGCATGGGCGGCGCTCGGGCGGGCGCTGGGGCGAGCGCGTAACCTACGGCCTGGGGAGCTAATCCTTCTCGGTGGTTGGCTTCGTTCTGTCGAGCAGCCGCTTAACCTGTACTGCTGACCAGTTGCCGCCCTGGCGAGTAGAGAAGCCATGACCCTGAAGATGAGCTGCTATCTCTCGCAAACTGTGGCCCTGGCTGCGCAGATTCCGGGCGTAAGCCGTGGCGGTTCTCATGGCGTTGACTGCCGCTGATCGGGTGGCGGCAGCTCCGGCCTGCCGGGCCTTCTGAGTGAGGTTCTCCGGCTTCCCCAGGGACAGCCCACGGGCCTTCCGGGCGGCCAGAGCCGCTTTGGTTCGGGTGGAGATCAGGGCGGCTTCCCGCTCGGCCACGGCGGCCATGACGTGAATGGTTAGGTTGTCCGCCTCGGGCATGTCTACGGCGACGAAGCGCACGCCACTTTCCATCAGGGAAGCGACAAAGGCGACGTTGCGGGCCAGGCGGTCCAGCTTGGCGATCAGCAGGACCCCGCCCGCGCGCCGGGTGCGCTCTAGGGCGGCCATCAGCTCAGGCCGTGCCCGCTTACGGGTGCCGGTCTCGATCTCGGTGAACTCGGCCATCAGCTCCAGGCCTTGTGCCCTGGCATAGGTCAGCACGGCGGCGCGCTGGGCCTCTAGTCCCAATCCAGACTGGCCCTGCTTGGCGGTGGAGACGCGGTAGTAGGCGACGGCGGGGAGGATCACCCGTACATGTTACAGGGCGCATCGGGGCGTTCAAGAACTGTAACACGTCAAAAACAGATGTTTTCTGTTGCCGTGTCCCCCCACTGCTCCAGCAGTGTCACACGCTGAAGATGAGCCGCACCGCTGCGTGAACCGGGGCGTACTCCTCCGGGGTCAAGGTGCCTAAGTAGCGGGACACGCGTGAGGCGTCGAGGGCGCGTGTCTGGTCGATAAGGGCGATGGAATCCACACGTAGCCCACCCGCACCGGCCCTTAGCACGGGATACAGGTCAGGGGCCGCCGTCACCCACGCCTGCCCCCGGAAGGTGGTCACTGGGGCGAGCATCAGCACCGGGAAGCGGGGTCGCCCGGCATTGGTGGGCAGCCCGACCAGGACGGCAGGGCGGGGGCCTTCCTGTTCATGCCCGCTCGGGTCATGTTCGGGGAAGTCGGCCACGAACACCGCGCCGGGCGTCAGGGCCACCGTCACTCGCCACCAATGGCGAGTTCACCGTCAGGTCCCACCCGCACCGGCTCGCCCAGGGTGTAGGGGTCTGCGCCGCCCCAGTCGTACGGCTCGAACTCACCCAGGCGCGAGGCATCGCCGTCCAGCCACGCCCGCGCTTCGCGGTCAGGCCCCGGCACCGTGACCGCTTGCAGCAGGTCGGCAGGGCTGACCGGCTCGCCCGTCAGCTCCTCCAACGTACTCATGACGGCCCCCAGGGTGCTCAGGTCAACGCGGCTCGCCTCACCCCGCGCGAGGGCGTACACGGTGCGCTCGCTGACCCGCCCGCGCGCCGCCTGGACCAGTCGGTAGGCGCTCAGGCCGTGCGCGGCCAGATAATGCCGGAGAGTGAACTGAACCGTTCGCATAGTGGCAACATCTTACCAGTAACGATGCTGGGTTTTCTTGACTTGCAGCAGGGGGAGGTTCCGGGCCTCCGCGTTCCCCGCTTGGAAGTGTTGGGAACAAAAACACCCAGCGCAGTGCCGGGTGTCAGGGTCGAATTCAGGGTTTACCTGCCCCGCTCTTTGTCACCGGATCGGTCGCGGGGGCGGGGACCGTTGTTGCCTTCCCTGATGTCTGTTCCTTTGTGGACGTCGATGTAGTCGGGCTTGGGGCGGGCGTCTGGATCTGGCTGGGGGTTGGGTTGCTGCTGGGGGCGTTCGTCGTTGGCCATGTCGAGTTTAGGCTACCAGTTTGGGGAGCCGAGACGGGAACTTTGCTCAGAACAATGTAAATCAGGGCAAGGAACAGCACTCCACCCAAGACCTTCTGCTGATTATTCACGCATTCACCTTTGCATTTAATCAGTTCAAGATTCCAACCATATAAATCTTGTATGTTCTCAAAATTGCTTCTCAGAACTCCGTTGGGGTACTTTGTTTCCTCTCTCAACTCCCGAAGCTGCTTTTTGCTGGGCATTTTCACGCCCCTTGGCTTGACTGCTTGAATATGAAAATAATAAACGTAGCCTACGCAGATAGCAGATAGAATTATAGCCAAAAGGTCAAACCATTTTAAGGTTGCTATCTCTGGAGGCTTCCTAATCAAAAATGCAAATCCCATGATTGCGGTTGCAGCAGTCAAGTTATTTCGAGATTTCTCTTCTAGACTCTTAATCACATTTTCCGAATAAGAGAACATTTCTTTTGAAAACTCATAAATCTTCTCGTACCGCTTAACCTCGTCGAATTTAGGATGCTCTGGAAGAGCAGTGGATTTTATTTCTGTCTGGCTTCCTGAATCTAAATCTGCATCCATAAATTAGCTTTTCGTGGTACGTGATTTACGGACTCGTTTCGGTGTGGCCTGGCTTTCCAGCGTTGGCACTAGCTCCTGATACTTGGTCAGCAGCAGGGCGAGGCGTTGCGCCTCCGTGCTGCTCCCCTTCAGGCCGTATAGGGCTTCTACAGCGCGGTCAAGGGCGTTGTGAGCGGTGCGAAGTTCGGCGGGCATGAAGTTTGGGTCGTACATCTGGGCGAGGGTGCTGCTGGGGTACTTCTCGCGGGCCTCCAGCACCTGACGGGCGGCCCTCTCGACGGCGGCCACCTGCGCGGGCTTCAGGGCGGCGCGGTCAGGCCAGGGGAACGTGTTGTAACTGAGGTCTTTGCTGTACCTGTAGCGGCTTTCGAGGCGTCCGCTTGGTCTGCTCCCCGAAAACTGGACGGTCAGGACTAGAGACTCAGGCTCGCCCCC
>NZ_AXWT01000039.1:5000-12043 GCF_000482805.1 Deinococcus murrayi DSM 11303
GGCGCGGGTGCGCGAGCACTTCCCGGTAGCCTACCTGCTCGTCCTGCTGGGGGGATGGGCGGGGTCGTTCTACGTCCTGCCGGACCATCCCGCCACGCCGATGGCCCGCTTGGGGACCCTGCTGCACACAACCTCCCTGTACGTATTCCTCTTTATGCGGCGCAAGCCTGTGGTGGCCCAGGGCCAGTCGCTGCTCGCCCTGGCCTTGCTGCTGCTGGTGGCCCTTCCCTACAGCTGGCAGAGCTACGGACAGCTGGGAGCCTTTGATGGCCCAGCGCTGCCCCTGACCCTGGTCTTTACCCACGGCATGCTCATCCTGGCCCTGCGCTCGTTCGCCGAAGCGCGGGTCGCCCTCGCCGAGGCGCATGCCCGCGCGCAGACCCTGCACGAGCTGGCGCACCGCGACCCCCTGACGGGCCTGCTCAACCGCCGCGCCCTGGAGCACGACCTCGCCACCTGGCCCTGGCGCGTGGGGGCACTTCTCGCCGTGATGGACGTCGACGGCCTTAAGGGAGTCAACGACACCCTAGGCCACGCCGCCGGGGACGACCTGCTGCGCCGTTTCGCACACGGCCTCGCTCAGGCAGCGGGGCCGGGGGGCCGTGCCTACCGCATCAGCGGCGACGAGTTCGCCCTGCTGCTGCCGGGCCAGGCGGCTGCCCGTCTAGAGACCCTCGTCGAAGCGGTCGCTGGGGAAGTTCGGCGCACCTACCCTCAGGCGGGTGCCAGCGTGGGCGGGGCGCGGTGGCAGCCGGGCGAAAGCGGGGGCGCTTGGCTGGCCCGCGCCGACCGCGCTATGTACCGCCACAAGGAGCGCCGCCGACCCAGCCACCAGAGGCCTGAGCTGGAACGGCCCTAGGGCCGCGCCGGAGCGGCTTGCGGAGTCAGGCTGGGGCCGCGGAGCACCGCCAAGCCGTTCTTCCAGCTGAGGGCGTCAAGCCGCATGGAGCGCTGCCCACCCCGTTCGTAGCCCACCTTTCCAACAGTCCAGGCGTGGTAATACAGCCAGGTTTGCCCCCGGCCATCGGTGATGATGCCCTGCCCGCCGGGTCCGGCCACCTTGCCGGTGGTCGCCAGCCACGGCTCCTCACGGCTGACCTTGCGAAAGGGACCGGTCGGGCGGGAGGCCACCGCGTAGCCCACCGCGTAGGTGTCACTGTTGTAGTCGGCGGCGCTGTAAAAGAGGTAGTACTTGCCTGCCCGTGCATACACCTGCGGCGCTTCGATGACGCTGCCCTCCCACAGCGCCCCGTTGTACAGCAGGTCGGTGGGATTCCCGACGAGCCTGAGGCCGTCCGCGCTGAGTTTTTGCACCCAGATGCCCGTAAACTGCCCGCAGCAGTTGCCGTCGTTTTTCCAGTACAGGTAGCGCTGCCCGTCCCGGTCCTGAAAGGGGCTGGCATCGATGCTCCCGCCGAGGTCAAGCTGACACACCAGCGGCGTGCCCCGCGTGTCGTTGAAGGGGCCAGTGGGCCGCTGGCTCACCGCCACGCCGATGCACTGGCGGCCACTCCCTACGTGGCGGGCGGTGTAGTACAGCACGTATCCGGCGCTCGTGCGGGCCACCTCCGGTGCCCAGGTATAGCCCCCCGTCGCCCAGCTGCCCAGCCGTCCCATCCCTTCACCCACCCGCTGCCAGCGCACAAGGTCGCTGCTCCTCAAGACGGGCAGGTCCACCCCGCCGCTGTTCGTGCCGTAGGCGTAATAGGTCCTTCCCACCCGCAGGATGAAGGGGTCGGGAAAGTCGTCGGGAATGACGGGGTTGGTATAGGTGGCGGGTCGCCCCGCCGCGGGCGGCTCGTTTCCTCCCGCCCAGGCGGGCAACCCTCCTTCCAGCAAGGCGGCGACGAGCAGGGGAGGGGCCAAGAGACGACTGTTCCGCATCTCACTCCTTGAGGCCTGTCGTCGACAGGCCTTCAATCAGGTAGCGCTGCGCGAGCAGGTAGGCGACCAGCACCGGGATGCTGGCGATGGCCGTCGAGGCCATCAATTTGCCGTAGTCGGTCACGTAGCGCTGCGAAAAGGTGTTCACGCCGACGGGCAACGTGAGCTTGTCGAGGTCGGTAATCACAAAGGTTGGCCAGATGAAGTTGTTCCACGACCCCATAAAGGCAAACACCCCCAGCGTGACCAGTGAAGGAATGCTCAGCGGCAAAATCACGTGCCGCAGCACTTGCAAGCTGCTCGCGCCGTCCAGCCGCGCCGCTTCCTCCAACTCGCGGGGAATGCTCAGAAAAAACTGCCGCAACAAAAACACCCCAAAAGCCCCCGCCAGCCCCGGCCAGATGAGCGCGTGGAAGGAGTTGATCCAGTCGAAGCGAATCATCATCAGGTAGGTGGGAATCAGGGTGACGATGCCCGGCACCATCATCGACCCCAGGATGAACCAGAAAATCGCCTCGCGCCCTGGAAAGCGCATCCGCGCAAGCGGATAGGCGGTCAGCGCACACAGCGCCACGTGCAGCACCGTGAAGACCGTCGCAACGAAAAAGGAGTTCCACATCCAGCGCAGGATGTTGCCGTCGGGTGAGGTCAGCACCTCGCGGTAGTTCTCCAGGGTGGGCCGGGCGGGCACCCACTGGGTCGGCGTGGAGATGACGTCCACTTCCGGCTTGACCGAGGTCGCCAGCATCCAATACACCGGTGCGAGGAAGATGACGGCCAGCACGCACAGCAGCGCGAAACGCGGCAGGTCACGCGGCAGCCGGAAGCGGCCAGGGGGCCTTCCTGCCCTGGTCTGCGGGGCTGCTGAGGCGCGGGTCGAGGGCGCGGCCACCCTATCCCTCCTCCCCGCCCCTCGCGTCCCGCGCCATGATGCGGAACTGCAAGTACGTAAACACCAGCATGGCCAGCCCGAACAAAAAGGCCATCGCCGAGGCGCTGGAGAACTGGTTGTTGGCAAAAGCTTCCTCGGTGATGTACTGCATCACGCTTTGGGTCGTGCGGTTGGGGCCGCCCCCCGTAATCACCAGCGTCTGCCCGAAGAGCTGGAAGCTCGCCAGCACGGTCGTCACGAACACAAACAGCGTGACCGGCCCCAGCAGCGGCCAGGTGATAAAGCGGAACTTGGCCCAGGAGGTGGCCCCATCGATGTCGGCGGCCTCGTAGTAGCTCGGCGAGATGTTGCCCAGTGCGGCGAGATAGAGGGTCATGTTAAAGCCAATCGTCCACCAGACGGTGCCCACAATCACGGGGACCCAGGCCAGCCCCTCGGACGAGAGAAAGGGCACGGGCGGCAAGCCGAACAGGTCGCTGCGAACGGCATTCACCAGCCCAATCTGGTTGTCGAACATCCAGCGCCACAGGATGCCCATCACCGACACCGTCAGAATCCCCGGCAAAAAGAACACCGACCGAAACAAGGCCCGCCCGAAGATGGGCCGGTGCAGCAGCAGCGCCAGCCCCAACGCCGTGCCGATGAGGAGCGGCACACTCACGAGCGTGAAAAAGCCGGTGTTCTTCATCGAGTTCCAGAAAAACTGCGATTGCGGCGTTTCCGGGTCAAAGAGGTTGCGGTAGTACTCCAGCCCCACAAAGGGCCGGGTCTCGGCGAGCAGGTCCCAGCGGTGCAGGCTCACCCACAGGCCATAGCCCACCGGATACACCACAAACACCGCAAACAGCGCCATGAAGGGCAGCAGATAGAGGTAAGGAGAGAGCGGATGGCCCTCGCGCTTCCCTCTGCGGCGGCGGCGGGTCAGGGGAGGGCGCGTCCCCTCCTGGCCCGGCACGCTCAGGCTCATGGCTGGACCCCCGGTGGGTACCAAGGCCACCGCGAGGGAGGACACACTCGGCCCTCGCGGGTGGGCGGGACAGGTCGTAAGCCGGTCATGGCGTACCTCCTCGGCAGCAGGGCAGGGGGGGAATCCCCCAACATGCCGGGGAAGCCTGCCCTGTCCCTTTTCTTCCTTACCTACCTTGGCCAAACTGGGAGTTACTGGAAGGTCTTGCGCGCCTGCGCAATCTGCTTGTTCGCCTCGTTGACCCCGGCGTCGAGGGCCGCTTTCACGCTCATTTTGCCGCTGTAAGCGTTGGCCCAAGCGTTGTCAAAGGGACCGAGCACCTGCCCGCCCCAAGGGAAGCCGGAGGTCGCGTAGATGTTGTCCAACTTCTCGAAGACGCCTGCGATGGGCCGGCTTTCAAACGCCTTGTTTTGCGCCACCGCGGGCATCACCGGTAGGCTGCCGGTTTCCGTCCAGGTGAGGTTTTGCGCGGGCGAGGTCATCCAGTTGATAAAGGTGAGGGCCGCCTGCCGTTTGTTGGGGTCGTACCCGGCCCGCTGCCGCGGCAGGGTCATGTGGCTGCTGCCGCCCCAGGCCGCGTCCTGCTTGGAGCCGATGCGCGGCACAAAAGCCACCCCGAAGTTCAGCTTCTGGCTCTCAAAGCGGTCGAGGTACCACTGCCCCGATGGGAAGAAACACACCTTGCCCTGGCTAAAGGCCGCGAGTTCAGCTTCTTCCGTGCTGTTGGGCCGGGCCACGTTGTGCTTCTGAACCAAGTCCACGAGGAACTGCACGGCTTCGACGGCCTGCGGCGAGTTGAAGCTCGCATTGAGGTTCTTGTCGACGAGCGAGCCGCCGTTTTGCAGGATGGCGGCGTAGGCCATCCGTGCGCCCACCCAGTTGTTGTAGAGGCTGATGCCCCAGGTGTCGAGGTTCTTCGGGTCAAAGCCCGCTTGCCCCGGTTTGCGCCCCGCCCGGTCGGTCGTGCAGGTGCGGGCCGCCGCGAGCAGCTCGGCGCGGGTGGTGGGGACTTTCGTGACCCCGGCTTTCTTCATCAGGTCCTTGTTGTAGAACATGACGTACGCCACCGAGGAAATCGGGACCCCGTAGGACTTGCCCTCATAGTCGGCAGTTTTAAACAGCGGCCCGTAAAAGCGCGACTTCTGAATGCCCGCCGCCCGCAGCTCCGCGTCACTCAGAGGCGAGACGGCCCCCCGCGCGATGAAGTTGGTGATTTGGTCCTCGTTGATGACCACAATGTCGGGGGCACGGCCCGAAGCCACCAGCGACGGCAGTTGCTGCCAGGTGGTGCCCCAGGGCTGGGCCTGCGCCCTTACCTCGATGTTGGGGTGCGCCGCATTGAACTGGGCAATCAGCCGCTCCATCACCGGGCGGTCAGCTCCGGTAAAGCCGTGCAGGTACGTCAGGGTAACCTTTGGCCCCCGGTAGGTTGAAGTCTGGGCCGCGGCAACGCCGCCGAGACCAGCCGCGAGAAGCAGGGCGGTAACACTGAGGGTCCGGTTCATGGTGCCTCCTGGAAAAAGAGGGAAGGGGGACGCAATCCTCGGCGGTGGGCGCAGGCGCTCCTGACTTCAAAGGCAGCCACTCCAGGAACAGAAAGCCCCGCCGAACCTCGCTCGTTCGGCAGCCGCCATGTCTAAAGGATTGCTTGACGCGAGCATATCACCCCGCTTGCTCGCCCTCTCTGTCACACTGCGGTCACCCGATTGACCGAATCTTTATTCCTGCCCCCCCGGAGACGCCATGACCGACGCTGGCCCGGCCCGCACCTACACCAACCCGGTGTATCCCGGCTATTTCGCTGACCCCTTTGTCCTGCGGTACGGCCAGGACTACTACGCCTACGGCACCAGCGGGCGACCTCATGAGGTGGGCCGCGTCTTCGAGGTGCTGCACTCCCGCGACCTGGTGCACTGGCGTTCCCTGGGGGGGGCGCTGGAGCCTCTGCCCGGTGCAGAGGCCCGCGACTATTGGGCACCGGAGGTCGCCCACCACGCGGGCCAGTTCTACCTCTACTACTCGGCGGGGGTGGGCGACCGGGGCCACCAGCTCCGGGTGGCTGTCGCGGACCAGCCTGCGGGGCCTTTTCGGGATTCCGGAAGTGTGCTCACGCCCGACAATCCCTTCACCATCGACGCGCATCCTTTTCAGGACGTGGACGGCACCTGGTACCTCTATTACGCTTGCGATTTCCTGGACGGCGAGCGGGTGGGCACGGCGCTCGCGGTGGCCCGTCTGGAGGGAATGACCCGCCTCGCCGGACCGTCCCGCACCGTGCTGCGGGCCAGCCAGGATTGGCAGCTCTATCGGCGTGGGCGCGAGATGTACGGGGCGGTGTACGACTGGTACACCCTGGAGGGGCCGTTTGTGGTTCGGCGGGCCGGACGCTATTTCTGCTTCTACTCCGGCGGCGCGTGGGAGGAACCGAGCTACGGCGTCTCCTACGCGGTGGCCGACCACCCCTTTGGTCCCTGGACCGAGCCGCCGGGGAACGGCCCCGCCCTGCTGCGCACCGTCCCCGGCCACGTCCTCGGCCCCGGCCACAACTCGGTGGTCACGGGTCCCGACGGGCGCGACTACCTCGTCTACCACGCTTGGGACCCCCAGAAAACGGCGCGCCGAATGCGCCTCGACGCCATCGAGTGGACCCCGGACGGCCCCCGTGTGGATGGCCCCAGCTTCACCCCGCGCCCAGTCCCGGCGCTGCTTTAAGCTGGCGGACCTGCACAGAAGGTCGCCAGCCACCAAAATCAATATATACAAAAGAGGAAAAGCTTCAGCCCCTTTTCCCCTGCCCTTCATTCCCATCCCACCCGTCTGGCTCCCCGCTTGGCTTCTCTTTTCATGAATGGTCGCTGCCAGGATTTCGTCAGGTCCTTCCTGCTACACCGGGGAAATGGCCTTTACCCCGGACCGTCCCTCTTCTCTCGGCTGCGACTGCACCCAGCTTTCCCCCTCGGCAGGGGATGGTCTGCTCCCCGAAAACTGGCCGTTCAGGACATCGGCACCCGGTTTATTCAGCCTGGAAAACCCTGGCAGAACGGGTTCGCCGAGAGTTTTCACTCTCGGCTGCGGGAGGAGTGCCTGAACCAGGAGGTGTTCTACTCGGCCCGGCACGCCCAGGTGGTCCTGGATGGCTACCGGGAGTTTTTCAACGCCAGGAGGCCACATTCGTCGCTGAGCTACCGGACCCCCGACGAGTTCGCTCGGCAGGCCAGGGGGCGGCCTGACGCCCCCCTTTGCGGACAGGACACCGCAAATGTGGTCGTCCGACCTTCCCCTGGTCAAGCAGGAAAAGCC
>NZ_AXWT01000040.1 GCF_000482805.1 Deinococcus murrayi DSM 11303
GAGGGAGGAAGCCGTGCTGGACGTGCTTTTCTAAAACTGAAAGATGTCAGAAGAACCTACACGTCCTCGTTGGTGGTGCTCAAGACCGTACACGTCGTGTAAACGTCGACATTGCCATTGGGAATAAACCGGCTGTTGAAGCTGTAGTTGGCGGTGCCCGTATTCACGGCCAGGGCGGCGTGGAAGCTGCCCGCCTTGTTGCTGGCGCTGACCAGCTTCACCTTGGCCCGCACCGGATTAACAGTGATGGACTGGGGCAGGAAGCCCGATGCTGGGTTCGCCGTAAAGGTCAGGCGGTAGCTGCCGTTCCCAATGGCGGCGAGCTGCTGACCCGTCACCGTGGTGCGGTAGTTGTTGTCGTACTGCGACGTTGTGTTCCCGCGCAGGCCCACATCCACCGTCTGAACGTTTCCGGCCACGCTGAAGTACACCGACACCTGCGTCGTGGCGGTCATGTTGTTCACGTTGTCGCAGGCGACAAACTGGCCCGAAGCGAGGCGATATTCCGTCCGCACCTCGCTGACCCGTCCGCTCCCACTGCCATCCGGTGCCCCGCCGACGCCACAACTCGCCAGCACCGCGCTTAGGCCCACCACTCCCAGCAGCATCTTCTTCATGCCTCTCACTCTGCCTGCCCAAACTGATGTGGGGGTGACTTCCTCTTGAGGGAATATGAGGGCAATGCAAATCTTGGGTTGCCCGGTGACAGAAATCTCCTTCCGGTCGGTCAGGATGGAACGATGAGCAAGTTGCCTCGTCCTCTGACCCTCGTCCTCATCGCAGCCACCCTGCTGGGTGCCGCCGCCGCCGCTCAGGCCACGCGGACTCCAGCGGCCCTGTCCCCCACGCTCAGCCCCGCCGTCTCCGGCGAGCGGCGGTTCCTGACCCTGCCGGGCTTCGGGCGGGTGGCCTACTACGCCGACCTGCGGGGCAGTGGGCGACCCCTCGTTCTGACCCATTCGGTGAACGCGGCGGCAAGCGCTTACGAGATGAAGCCGCTGTGGGACGCCTACGCGGGCACGCGGCCCCTCTACGCGCTGGAATGGCCCGGCTTCGGGAGCAGCGACCGCCCCGACGTGCGTTATACGCCGGAGCTGATGGCCCAGGCCCTGACCGCGCTGGTCGCCGAACTGGGGACGGAGGTGGATGTGGTGTCCCTCAGCCTGGGAAGCGAGTTCGCGGCGCGGGCAGCCCTCGCCGAGCCGCGCATTCGCACCCTGGCCCTCATCAGCCCCAGCGGGCTGGGCGAGCCGCGGGGGGGCACCCAGCAGGCGAGCGAGCGCGACGGCGGCACCCGCCTCTACCGCACCCTGAATGCGGTGGGCACGCCCCTGTACGCCCTGCTGCGGACCCGGCCCAGCATCGAATACTTTCTCAGCCGCTCCTTCCGAGGTCCCGTGAATGAGGGGTTAATCACCTACGCCCTGGAGACGACCCGGCAGCCGGGGGCCAAGAACGCCCCCCTGTACTTCATCAGCGGTCAGCTCTTCACGCCCGACGCCTACCGCGACCTCTACAGCAAGCTGCGGATTCCCGTGACTGTGCTGTACGACCGCGACGCCTTTGTCAGCTTTGACCGCCTGCCGCTATTCACGGCGCAGCCCGGCGTCAGCGCGGTGCGGATTGAAGGCACCGACGGCCTGCCGCACTTCGAGAAGCTGCCGCAGGTGCGGGCGGCGCTAGACGCCTTCTGGGCTGCACACCGCTGAGCTGTCCCCCAGCAAATGCGTCCCCTCACCCTTGCGGGACGTGTCACCATACTCCTCATGACCGATGACGCCCACGCCCAGGCCAACGCGGAACAGGTCCGCCTGCTGCATGAGGCCTTGGCCAAGGCCCTCACTCCTGCAGCCGAACGGCCCCTGCTGACGCTTCCCCGTCCGGTATCCTCCCTGGTTCCCTGCACCCGCCGTAGGCGCAAGCGGTTGTCTGGCGGAGCCGCGTGAGGTCGGTGGGAGGCATTGGGCTGCGGCAGGAGTGAGCACGCCGCCGGGCAATCCGCAGCTTTTGCGGGAGGTCAGGACCCGGAGCTGTCCCCTATGATGTCTGACAAGTCCATCCCCGGAGGTGCCCGCATGACCCGCGACGACAACGACCAAAGCAGCACCCAGACGGAGAAGTTTCAGCCCGACACCACGGCGGACCTCAGCGACCAGGAAGCTGCCGAGCTGAACGCTGGCCCCCGCCGGGGAGCGCGGCAAGAGCCGGGTGCCCACCCCTCTGACGACGCGGTTCAAAAGCGAGTTCAGGGCACCGCCAGCGGCACCCCGAACATCCCAGACATCGGGCCAAATACGGGCAAGCACTGACCACGAACGCCCCAGGCCGCTCAAAGTCCCACCCCGCCGCAGGGCACGGGTGGGACTTTGAGCGGAAGGCCCTGCCCTCTACTTCACCACAATATTGATAATCCGCCCCGGAACGTAAATCTCCTTGACCGTCGTTTTGCCCTCCAGGAAGCGGGCCACGTCGGGATTGGCGCGGGCGGCGGCCAGGGCTTCTTCTTGGGAGGCGGCCTTGGAAATCTCGACCTGGCCGCGCACTTTGCCGCTCACCTGCACGCCAATGGTCACGGTGTCGCGGGTGGCGGCGGCTTCGTCCACCTCTGGCCAGGCCTGAACGTGCACGCTCTCCGTTCCGCCGCGCTCCTGCCAGATTTCTTCGGCGATGTGGGGCACGACCGGGGCCAGCATCCGGTTAAAGATGTCCAGCGCCTCTTCCCAAGCGGGGGTGCCGAAGGCGGGCGAGCGCTTGGCCTTCACCAGCGTGTTGGTCAGCTCCATCAGCGAAGCGATGATGGTGTTAAAGCTCAGGCGGCCAAAGTCGCCCGTCACCTTTTTCAGAGTGGAGTGGACGGCGTAGCGCAGGTCGCCTTCGGTCAAGGTCTCTTCTGGGCCGACGGTCTTCTCGCCGAAGTACAGGGTCCAGACGCGGCCCAGCCACTTCGCGGGGCCGTTGATGCCCTGCGGGTCCCAGGGGCCGCCCAGTTCCCAGGGGGCGATGAACATCAGGTAAGTCCGCACGGTGTCCGCGCCGTACTCGCGCACCAGGTCGTCGGGGTCCACGACGTTGCCCCGGCTCTTGCTCATCTTCTCGCCGTCCTCGCCCAGAATCATGCCCTGGTTGCGCAGCCACCGAAAAGGCTCATTCTGGGTGGTCAGGCCCAGGTCACGCATCGCCTTGGTCCAAAAGCGCGAGTACAGCAGGTGCAAAATCGCGTGCTCGATGCCGCCCGTATACAGGTCAACGGGCAGCAGGTCGGCCTTCGCGGGGTCAAAGGGATGTTGGTCGTCGTGCGGGGACAGGTAGCGGTACATGTACCAGCTCGAATCGACAAAGGTGTCCATCGTGTCCGTGTCGCGCTCGGCGGGGCCGCCGCACACCGGACAGGTGGTGGCCGTCCATTCCCGGTCCAGTTTCAGCGGGCTCTGGCCGGTGGGCGTGAACTCGACGTTCTGGGGCAGGCGGACGGGCAACTCCTGCGCCGGGACGGGCTGCGCTCCGTGCTCGGCGCAGTACACGATGGGAATGGGCGTGCCCCAGTAGCGCTGGCGCGAGACCAGCCAATCGCGCAGGCGGTAGGTCGTCTTGGCCCGCGCTACCCCCAGTGCCTCCAGCCGCTCGGTGATGGGGCCGATGCTCTCCTTGCCCCCCGGCAGGCCGTCAAACTCGCCGGAGTTCACAATCAGGCCCTCGCCCGTGTAGGCCGCTTCGGGCGGGTCGCCCATGCCCTCCCCACCCTGGGGCCGGATGACCTCGCGGATGGGCAGCCCGAACTTCTGCGCGAAGGCGAAGTCGCGCTCGTCGTGGGCGGGCACGGCCATGATGGACCCCGTGCCGTAGGTCGCCAGCACGTAATCCGCAATCCAAATGGGCAGCGGTTCGCCGCTCAGGGGATGGGTGGCGAAGCTGCCGGTAAAGACCCCGGTTTTCTCGCCCTCCTGCTGGCGCTCCACGTCGGTCTTGCGGCCCGCCGCCTCGACGTAGGCGCGCACGGCCTCCGCCTGCTCCGGGGTGGTCAGCGCCTCCACCTTGGGATGCTCCGGGGCCAGCACCAGGAAGGTTGCGCCCATCAGAGTGTCGGGACGGGTGGTAAAGACGGTTTCCGGCCCGGCGGGGGTGGGAAAGGTCACCTCCGCGCCCACCGACTTGCCAATCCAGTTGGTCTGCATGACCCGCACGCGCTCCGGCATGTCGGTGCCGGAAAAGTCCAGCAGCTCCTCGGCGTAGTCGGTGATTTTCAGGTACCACTGGTTCAGGTTGCGCCGCTCGACCGGGGTGCCGCAGCGCTCGCAGGCGCCGTCGACGACCTGCTCGTTCGCCAGCACGGTCTGGTCTTTGGGGCACCAGTTCACCAGCCCGCCCTTTTTGTAGGCCAGCCCCCGGCGGAAGAACTCGGTGAAAAACCACTGGTTCCAGCGGTAGTACTCCGGGTCGCAGGTGGCAAAGGAGCGGCTCCAGTCAATCATGGTGCCCATGCGCCGGAACTGCCCGGTCATGTGCTCGATGTTCGAATACGTCCACTGCGCCGGGTCGCGCCCATGCTTGATGGCCGCGTTCTCGGCGGGCAGTCCAAAAGCGTCGAAGCCCATCGGAAACAGCACGTTGTACCCGCGCATCCGCATCCAGCGGGCGTGCGCGTCGGGCGCGACGTTGGCGTACCAGTGCCCGATGTGCAGGTTCCCGGAAGGGTAAGGGAACATCGTCAAGGCGTAATGCTTGGGCTTGCTGGAGTCCTCGCGGAAGGTGTACAGGCCGCTTTGCTCCCACCGTTCCTGCCACTTCGGCTCTAGGGCGTGGGGGTTATAGCGCTCGGCGCGGGGTTCTTGCAGGTCGGGTTTGTGGGTGGGTTCGGTCGTCATGGGGAAGCTCCTCGTGGGACTCAAAAAATCGCCCCGGCCTGGGTAGCCGGGGACGCACGCACGAGCCAGAGGGGCTAGGCGAGGCGTCCCCGGCGGGCGAGCGCAGAGCGAATCATGGGGGGCAGTGTAGCGGAGAAAAGGGGCCTAGAGAAAGGGGCTACCCCAGCAGGCCCGCCACTCCGCCCACCGTGAGGGCCACGACCACCGTCCCAAACAGGTACGATACGAGGGCGTGCCCCAGCAACAGCCGCCGCATCGGGCGCGACGTGAGGTTGTTGTCGCTGACCTGGTAGGTCATCCCGATGGTGAAACTCAGGTACAGGAAGTCGCGGTAGTCGGGGTCTGGAAGGGTGCCGCCGCCCTCCAGGAAGGCCACGCCGCCCCCCGTCTCGTAATAGAGCCGGGCGTAATGCAGGGCATATTCGGTGTGCAGCAGCAGCCACGACAGCACGGTCGTGAGGGCGGCGAGCGCGGTCAGCGGCAGCTCCCAGACAGGGCGCTGGTGGGCGGTCCACAGGGCCAGGCCCACTCCCAGCAGACTGACGAGGGCCGCCGCGACCGTGACCAGCCGAGCGAGGGTGCGGGTGTCGTCCTCGCGGGTAGCGAGCCGCCGGGTGCGCGCCGGACCGGCCTTGAGCAGCACGGGCCACACCCCCAGCAGCACGGCGAGGCACAGCACGTCCCAGCCCAGCAGCGTCCGGGCGACGGGAGGCCACCCGCCCCCGCCGGGCACCAGCGCCGCCGCCGTCACCCCCAGCAGGGCGGCCACTCCCAGCCGCACCGCCGCGGGGGGCACCCGCCGGGGGGCGTGGGTCACCCGGCCCCCCCCAGCCGCGCCATCATGTCCACCCGGTCCAGCCCCGGCCCGTAGCCGCCGGGCACCCGCCGCACTTCCCGGAAGCCGAAGCGGGCGAAAAAGGGAGCGCTGTGCTGTGACGTGTCGAGGTGGACCTCCCGCGCTCCCAGCGCCCGCAGCCGCTCCAGCCGGAAGCGCAGGAGCTGCGAGCCGTACCCCCGGCGCTGGGCGTTCCGCGCCACCATGCCCCAGCTCAGGCCCGCTGGACGCCCTCTGTCCTCCGGGCCGAGCCACACGCCCCCGCACGCGACGACCTGCCCACCGTCTTCCAGCACGAAATACTCGCCGGGGTCCTGAAGCCACGTTTCAAACTCCGCCCGCTCGTGCGGGGCGAAGAAGTTGGGCACGTTCGAGTCAAAGAGGGCGAGGCAAGCGGCGCGGTCCTCCGGGGCGTAGGGACGGATGGGCATGGCGGCAGCCTAGGCCAGTGTCCGGCGGGGTGAAAGGGGCCGTTGACGAGGGTGAACGGCCCCCGACCCCTCCCTCAGTACTGCCGCCCGAAAATCACCCGCTTGCCGTACGCGCCCGGCTGCCCGCAGCGCACGCAGGGGCCTTCTTCCTTCTCCGCAAAGAACTCGGCGTCGTCCAGGGGGACGTTGCGGGCAGTCGCCTTGGTGTCCTCCTTGATGGCGGCCTCGCACCCGGCGTCCCCGCAGTGGTGTGCCCGGACCCAGTTTCCGTCCTCGATGGCCTGCCGAAACGCCCCGTAATCGTCGGCCTTCACGGTGCGGGCGAGCATGAAGTCGGTCGCGCGGGTCAGCAACCAGTTGTGGATGGCGTCCAGGCGGGCGCTCATGCCAGAGACAGCCTCGGCGCGGGGCAGCGTCTCCTTGTCCTCACTGTTGCGGTTCTTGACGACGACCACGCCCGCTTCCAGGTCACGCGGGCCGAGTTCGACCCGCACGGGCACGCCCTTGAGTTCCCAGTCGTTGTACTTAAAGCCGTTCGTCACGCCGTCGCGCTTGTCCACCCTGACCCGCAGGCCCTGCGCCCGCAGTTCGGCGGCGAGGCGCTCGCCTTCCTCCACCATCTGGTCAAAGTTTTCCTTGCGACCCACCGGAATCACGATGACCTGAACCGGCGCGATGCGGGGCGGCATCATCAGCCCGAAGTCGTCGCCGTGCGTCATGATGATGGCCCCGATAATCCGGCTGGAGATGGCCCAGCTCGTCGTGTGGGCGTACTCTTCTTTTTGCTCGCGGGTCTGGAACTTCACGTCAAAGGCTTTGCTGAAGTTCTGGCCCAGGTAGTGCGAAGTGCCCGATTGCAGCGCCTTGCCGTCGCGCATCATCCCCTCGATGGAGTAGGTGGCGACCGCCCCGGCGAATCGCTCGGAGGCCGTCTTCTCGCCGCGCACGACGGGCAGCGCGAGCACGTCGCGGCAGAACTCGTGGTAGAGGTCGAGCTGCTGACGGACCTCGGCGCGGGCCTCTTCCTCAGTCGCATGGGCGGTGTGGCCCTCGTGCCAGAAGAACTCGCTTGTTCGCAAAAAGGCCTTTGTCCGCAGCTCGGCGCGGAACACACTGCCCCACTGGTAGTGGAGGAAGGGCAGGTCGCGGTACGAGTTCAGCCACCCGGCCCACATGTGCCCGATGATGGTTTCCGACGTGGGGCGCATCACGTAGGGTTCGGCGAGTTCCTCGGTCCCGATGCGGCTCACCGTGAACAGCTCTGGCGCGAAACCCTCGACGTGGTCGGCTTCCTTGGTGATAAAGCCCATCGGAATCAGCGTCGGGAAGATGAGGGACTCGTGCCCGGTCGCCTTGAAGCGGTCGTCGAGCCAGCGCACGATGTTTTCC
The DNA here is from genome assembly GCF_000482805.1 of Deinococcus murrayi DSM 11303. Lineage (GTDB taxonomy): Bacteria > Deinococcota > Deinococci > Deinococcales > Deinococcaceae > Deinococcus > Deinococcus murrayi. The sequence goes on from NZ_AXWT01000040.1 coordinate 7,518, forward strand.
CAGAGGGCCGTGCCGTAGGGCCGCACGACCATCGCGCCCGCGACCGGAGAGTTGTCGGCGAGGTCCGCCTTCTTGACGACTTCGTTGTACCAGTCGTTGAAATCCACGCTCTGGGGCGTCACCCCGTACTGCTGCGCCTTCTTGTCCTGTTTGCCCTGCTTGCCGCCGCCGTCTTTCGTCATCGCCCGACAGCATAGTCGGCTGGGGCGTAGGCCGCAGGGGGGGCATGCCAGGACGGTTCGCCCAACGTTCGCCCGCTCGCCCTCCACGGTCCTTTCATCTACCTCTCTGAAGGGGCGGCCTACGCTGGCCCCATGACCCAGAACGACGCCGGAGAAATCACCCGCCGCATCGAGCAAGACCTGCGCGAGCGCCTCCAGCGTGAGGGCGAGCACCTTCAGGTCAAGGACGTGAGCGGCGAGCACGTCGGCACCGTCGACCATGTGGAGGGTGACCGCCTCAAGCTGACCCGCAAGGACAGCCCCGACGGACAGCACCACTACGTGCCCCTCTCGCAGGTCGAGAGCATGGACGACGTGGCGGTGTACCTGAACGTCGAACGCAGCGCCGTGCAGTAAGCGGCGCTGGTGCTGGGGCGGTGGGGGAGACTTCACCCCCCTTTTGGCCACCCCGCTGGAATCGGTTCCATTCTGCCCCTATCCTGGGAGGCGTGCCTGCCCCCAGCTTTCCCCCGCTGTCCCCCGCCGCCCTCCCCGACGAACGCGACGCGCAGACCTTTGAGCTGCGGCTGGAGCGCTACGGCCCGGACCTCCTGGAGAGCCTGCGGGCGGTGTACGGCAATGACCTGGGCGACCTCCCGGCGCGGCTGCTGGAGGTGCTGGCGCGGAACTTTCGCGAGCGCCCCGCCGACCTGCGCCGCCTGGACGAGGCCCGGCTGCTGCGACCCGACTGGCTGCAAGGGCCGGAGATGGTGGGGTACGTGGCCTACGCCGACCGCTTTGCCGGAACATTGGCGGGGGTGGGCGAGCGGCTGGACTACCTGGAGGGCCTGGGCATTCGCTACCTGCACCTGATGCCGCTGCTCAGGCCCCGCGAGGGCGAGAACGACGGCGGCTACGCGGTCGCCGACTACCGGGCGGTGCGGCCCGACCTGGGCACGATGGACGACCTCGCGGCCCTGGCGCGGGGGCTGCGGGGCCGGGGCATCAGCCTGGTGCTCGACCTGGTGCTCAATCACGTCGCCCGCGAGCACGAGTGGGCCGAGCGGGCGCGGGCGGGCGAGGAAAAGTACCGCGCCTACTTCCACATCTCCCCCGACCGCACCCTGCCCGACCTCTACGAGCGCACCCTCCCCGAAGTCTTTCCCGACTTCGCGCCCGGCAACTTCTCTTACGACGAGGGGGCAGGAGGCTGGGTCTGGACCACCTTCAACGCCTACCAGTGGGACCTGAACTGGGGCAATCCGGACGTGTTCCTGGAGTTCGTGGACCTCATCCTGTTCCTCGCCAACCGGGGGGTGGAGGTCTTTCGGCTGGACGCCATCGCCTTCCTGTGGAAGCGGCTCGGCACCGACTGCCAGAACCAGCCGGAGGTCCACCTCCTCACGCGGGCGCTGCGGGCGGCGGCGCGGGTGGTGGCCCCGGCGGTCGCGTTCAAGGCCGAGGCCATCGTCTCGCCCCGCGAGCTGCTGGGGTACCTGGGGCGCGGGGCGCACGCCGGGCGCGTGTCGGATATGGCCTACCACAACAGCCTGATGGTGCAGCTCTGGAGCAGCCTGGCGAGCCGCGATACCCGCCTCTTCGCGGAGGCGCTGTGGGCCTTTTCCCCCAAGCCCACGAGCACGACCTGGGGCGTGTACGTGCGCTGTCACGACGATATTGGCTGGGCGATTGCCGACGAGGACGCCGCCCGCGCCGGGCTGTCGGGGGCGGCGCACCGCCACTTTCTCTCGGACTTCTACAGCGGCGAGTTTCCGGGGTCCTTTGCGCGGGGACTCGTCTTTCAGCACAACCCGCAGACCGGAGACCGCCGCATCAGCGGCACGGCGGCGAGCCTCGCCGGGCTGGAGGCGGCGCTGGAGGTCGGGGACGCGGGCCGCATCGACGACGCGGTGCGCCGCTTGCTGCTGCTGCACGCGGTCATCCTGGGCTTCGGCGGGGTGCCGCTGCTGTACATGGGGGACGAACTCGCGCTGCTCAACGACTACGAGTTCGCGGATGTGCCCGAACACGCCGCCGACAACCGCTGGGTGCACCGCCCCCGCATGGACTGGGACCTGGCCGGGCGGGTATCCAGCGAGCCGCACACCCCGGCGGGCCGGGTGAACGCGGGGCTGCGGCACCTCTTGCGGGTGCGCCGGGGCCTGCCCCACCTGCACGCCAGCGTCGAGAGCTGGCCGCTGCCCAGCCCCGACGGGCGGGTGCTGCTGCTGCGGCGCGACCATCCCCTCGGCGTGATGGTGCAGGTCTACAACTTCAGCGAGCAGGAGGTCGTGCTGCCCGCCTACGAGCTGCGGGGGGCGCTGGGGGCGGAGGCGGTCGACGCCCTGACCGGGAGCCGTCTGCACCTGGAGCGCCCGACCCTGCGGCTGGAGGGGTACCGGGCACTGTGGCTGACCCAGATTGGATAGGGTTGGGACCACCATGAAAACGCGGATGAGGGTTCCTCGTGGCGGCGTCGAGGCGGCTCTAAACGCCTCCCGCCGGGTGGCCGAGCGTCTCTCGCCCCTCGCCCGTGACCCGGAGGTGCGCCGGGGCCGTGACGTCCGGGTTAAGCCGATTGGCCTGTTCGCGGCACATCAGCGGGAGGGGATGGTCGCCCTCGTGTAGGCTGCCCGCATTCTTGCTGTGCCCCTGGAGGTCTCTCATGATGCGAACTGCCCCTGCCATCCACGCTGTCCCGTTCGCCCACCCCCAGGTCACCGCGAGCCGTCTCTGATTCAGCGCCGACGCCTTCCCGGTGACCCACCGACCGAGGTCACCCCCTTGAACACGTACACGATTGAAACGCCCACGCTGGGCACCCTGACCGACTTTTTTGCGCTGCACCCTGACCCGGTAGACGTGGCGAGACGCCTGCCCATTCTGCGCGAGAACATCGCATCGGGCCGGGTTCGGCTGGAAAATGTGCTGATCCTGCGCTCCGAGCGGGGCGTAGAAGGAACGGCCCTGATCTCGGCCGCCCCACAGGTTCCCGTCTTTCCCCGCTTTCGCCCGGACGTGGCCCCAGAGGGGGTCACCGCCCTGGCCCTGGCCCTGCGCGACCGCGCCGAACCAGGGCGTGAGCTGGTGCTTCAGGACGACCTCGCGCCGCTGGACGCCGCCCCGGTGGAGGCGGCGGGGTGGGTGCTGCAAGACGAACACGTGATGTACGAAACCGACCTTCAGGCCCGCTCTCATCCCCTTGTTCCGGACGCGGTGGAGGGGGGCGCAGAGCTGCGCGAGCGGCCCGACATCGCCGCGCTCATGAGCACCCTCGGCCACGCGGACTGGGAATGGGCCGAGGGCTGGACGCTGGTGGCCCTCCCCAACACTTCCAGGCAACCCATTGCCCTGGGAGCCTTTGGCCCCAGCACCCGCCCCGGCTGGGCCAACCTGAATATGATCGGCGCCCACCCCGGCGCACGCGGTCAGGGCATCGGCACCCGCCTCCACGCGCATCTGCTCGCCCGCGCCGCTGAGTCCTTCTCCATGCACGGGGGCGGCACCGAGGCCGAGAACCACGCCATGCGCCGCATCTTCGAGAAAAACGGCAGCCGCCACGTCGCCACCCAGATGTATTTCCGGCCCGCCAGGCTTTTATCTTGACTGAGGCCAAGAAAAAGGGCTGATAGGGAGTTGTGCAACCACCCATCAGCCCACTGCCCTTTTTAACCCAAATCCCGGACTGGCGCGACCAGAAGCGCATCACAT
>NZ_AXWT01000041.1 GCF_000482805.1 Deinococcus murrayi DSM 11303
GCGCCCCTGAGCCGTCCGCCGTGGTCATGGACAGCCGAACCCTGCAAAGCACACCCGAGAGCGGTCATCGTGCAGGGTATGACGGGGCCAAGAAGCGCAAGGGCACCAAGGTTCACCTGGCTGTGGACACCCTGGGGCACGTGCTGGCTATCCTCACTTCCCCAGCGAACGAACAGGACAGGGCACAGGTCAAAGACCTGTGCCTGGAGGTGCAGGAAGCCACCGGAGCCAAGGTGGAAGTCGCGTTCGTGGATCAGGGCTACACCGGGGTTCAGACCGCACTAGACGCGACCCAGGCAGGGGTCGAGCTGGTCGTCGTGAAGCGTCCAGAGGCGACCAAGGGGTTCATCCTGCTCCCGAAACGTTGGGTCGTTGAACGCTCGTTCGCATGGCTGGCACGCTTCCGAAGACTCAGCCGGGACCTGGAGCGCCTCCCCTCCACGCTGGTCGGCTTCCACTTCCTCGCCGCCTGCGTTCTGCTCTGCCACAACCTCAGACCGCTTTTTGCCTGACGTTCTTGGCAGCCTCTAGGGCGGTGCTCAGAAAGGGAGTCAACCTTTCTGAGCCGACCGGAGCGCCACCCTAGCCCGGCTGACCACCCGCGCAGGAACGGGCGTGAGAGGGGAGATGTCCTCTCACGCCCGTTCCCGTTGAAAGCCTCTGGTCTGTCAGGACAGCCGCCACGCCAGCGCCAGCAGGGTGAAGAGCAGCACCGGGAGCGTCAGCACGATGCCCACGCGGAAATACTGCCCCCACCCGATGCGCACGCCCCCGCTCGCGAGCACATGTAGCCACAGCAGGGTCGCGAGGCTGCCGATGGGCGTGATTTTGGGGCCGAGGTCGTTGCCGACGACGTTGGCGTAAATCATGCCGTGCTGAATCGCGCCCGTCGCGCCGCTCGATTCGATGGCGAGGGCACCGATGAGCACGCTGGGCATGTTGTTCATCACGCTGGCGACAAAGGCCATCAAAAACCCCGTGCCCAGGGTGGCCGTCCACAAGCCCCCGGCGGCCAGGCGGTCAAGCAGCCCGGCGAGCAGGTCGGTCAGCCCGGCGTTTCGGAGGCCATAGACCACCAGGTACATCCCCAGCGAAAAGAGGACGATTTGCCAGGGTGCCCCCCGCAGCACCTTGCGGGTGCTCACAACCTCCCCGCGAGCAGCGACGACCCACAGAAGGGCGGCCCCCAGCACGGCGACGGCACTGACGGGTACGCCCAGTGTCTCCGCCGCAAAGTACCCGACGAGCAGCACCCCCAGCACCACCCAGCCCACCCGGAAGACGGCGGGGTCGCGCACCGCGCTCGCGGGGGCTTCCAGCTTGTGGACCTCATAGCGGCCCGGTATCCCGCGCCGGAACATCAGGTACAGCACGCCGAGGCTGGCGAGCACGGAGGCGACGTTCACTGGAACCATCACCGAGGCGTACTCCTCAAAGCTCAGGCCAAAGTAATCGGCGCTAACGATGTTGACGAGGTTGCTGATGACGAGGGGGAGGCTGGCGCTGTCGGCGATAAAGCCCGTCGCCAGGATGAAGGCGAGGGTGGCGGCGGGGCTAAAGCCCAGCGCCAACAGCATGGCCAGCACGATGGGCGTGAGAATCAGCGCCGTGCCGTCATTGGCAAAGAGGGCGCTGACGGCGGCCCCCAGCAAGACGACCAGGGCAAAGAGCAGGTGGCCGCGCCCACTCCCCCAGCGGGCGACGTGCAGGGCCGCCCACCTGAAAAAGCCCGCCTCGTCGAGGAGGAGGCTGATGATGATGAGGGCGATGAACGTGAAGGTCGCGTTCCAGACGATGTTCCACACGACCGGGATGTCGGACACGCTGACCACCCCCGTGAGCAGGGCGAGGAGCGCCCCCAGCGAAGCGCTCCAGCCGATGCCCAAGCCGCCGGGTTGCAGCCGAAAGCGCGGCTGCCAAATCACCAGGACGAGGGTGAGCAGGAAGATAAGGAAGGCGAGAAGCATCGCTTAGCGGGCGGTGACGGCGGGGCTGTCGGCGTAGCTATCGGGCACGGGCCGCCCCTCTCTCAGGGCCTGCACGAACGCCTCCATCTGCGCCCGCAGTTGGTTGCGAACCTCGCGCCACCGCTCCAGGCTGCCGCCCGAAGGGTCGACAAATGGGTAATGCCGCCGCACGGTCTGACCGGGATAGACCGGGCAGGCTTCGGCGGCGCTGTCACACACTGTGACCACATAGTCAAAGTTCTGGGAGTCAGGCACGTCATGCAGGGTCTTGCTGGTGTGGCCGTCCAAACTCAGGCCCAGCTCGGCCATGACGGTTTTGGCGTCGTCCTTGACGCGGGTGGCCTCGGTTCCGGCGGAATGAACCTCCAGGTCCAGCCCCGCCCGGCGGGCGGCGTCGCGGGTGAGGGCCTCGGCCATCTGCGACCGGGCCGAGTTGTGCGTGCACAGGATGAGAACGCGAATCACGGACCGCACCCTAACACACCGAATGAGGTTGGTGGGTCAGGGGAGTTTCGGCGAGGAAGAGGTCTTGCAGCAGGGTGCCGCCCAGCAGATAGAGCGGCTCTGGCCGCAGGCGGTAAAAGCTGTTGCGACCCCGCTGCTCCCCGGCAATCAGGCCCGCGTCCCGCAGCACGCCCAGGTGATAGGAGACTTTGCTCTGTGGCAGCCCCAGCAGGGCTTCGAGGTCGCAGACGCAGCGCTCGCCCCGCGCCAGGATGCGCACCAACTCGTAGCGGAGGTCGTGGGCGAGCGCCTTGAGCACCGTCAGCGAGGAGGGCGCAGCGGGGGCGGTTTGACTCATCAATCCCAGTTTATCACTGGCCCCGCTGCCCCCTCGACTTTCTTGTCCCGTCCTTGCAGGAGGACTGGCTTATGGCTCCACGCCCGGCACCTGTTTTTCTCCTTCTCGCCTCTCTGGGGCCTGAATCACTGCGTGGGCGATTCAAGCGGAGTCCGTGTCAGTGGCGCTCGCCCGCCGCGCTCGTCAGCGTGAGGTGGGCCGGGGTGCCTCCCACCGCCAGGCGGCGCGTGACCTTCAGGTCGGTCAGCGAGACCTCCACCACCTCACCCGCCGTGGGGCTGCTGACATAGGCGTGGTCAGCCCCCACGGCCAAGGCGGGCCGGACCGCCGCCTTGTCGGCAGCGTCGGTGGGTGGGACAACCGGGGCACTCCGCAGCAGGCGGCCCGTGGGCGCGTGCAGGAGGTGCAGTCCGCCGTCCGCGGTCAGCACAACCAGCCGCTGCCCGTCAGCGGTGAAGGTGAACTTCAGGGGCGCGGCGGGCAACGCCACGGGCGTGAGCGCCGCATCCTGGGCGGTCCAGCGGGCGAGACCGTTCCCGAAGTTGCCGTACACGACGGTGCTCTTCTCGTGCGCCGCGACGGTGCCCACGCGGGTGCTCGGCGGCGTCTGCGCCGGATGGCCGAGTTTGCGGGCGCGGAGCTGCTGGGCCTGAACGGTGACGGCCAGCACCCCATCCGCGCAGCCGAAATAGGCTGTCTGTCCCCGCACCGCCTCCCCGTGCAGGGCGGGGCAGGGCGCATCCAGGGTCTGGAGCAGGCGGCCCGTCCTCACGTCGTAGGCATCCACCCGGCCTAGGCGCAGGTAGCCGCTGAGCAGTACGTCCCCTATCAGGGCGGGTGCCCCGTGGTCCGGCTGCGCCACCTTGACGACCTGCATGTCGTTCGTCTTGCCCAGCAACGCCTCGCCAAAAACGGCCACGTCGCCGCTCGCGTCATTAAAGATGGCGACGCGCTCGTCCCGCGCAAAGAAGTGGGTAGGCTGCCGTCCCACATTCAGGGTGGCGAGCACGTGCGGCGGCTTTTCCACCAGGTCGCGGTGGTCGCCGTGGTCAACCGTCTCCAGGCCGGAATGCAGCACCGTCACGCGGTGGTCGTCGCGGTGCAGGGCGTAGGCCAGGGTGCCCCCCGGCCCGGTGTACAGCCCGCTGAGCTTGCCCGGTGTGCCAAAGCGGGCGAGCGTCTGCCCCTGGGCGAGGTCCACCACGCTCAGCACGTGGGTCTTGGCATCCGCCACGACGAGGCGCGTGGCGGTCGTCTCGGCCCCAGCAGCGGGCACGAGGGCGAGGGCGGCAGTCAGGGCGGACAGCAGCAGCTTTTGCATGAGGACTCCTGAGGGAGGGAACTGGACCGGGCAGGTCCAGGGAGAAGACGGGAAGAACAGGGGGGAAAGCGCAGAGCGCGGCCTAGCGGAGCGCCCGCAGCAGCGTGTCGCGGTTGCGGCGCATCATCTCGGCGTAACCGGGCGTCTGCGCGCTGCCCTCCGGGTCGAGGAGGTAGAGCGGGACGCCCGCTTCCGCGGCGACGGCGCGGGCCGGGCCGGGCGGCAGCTGCGGCTCGGCGAACACGGCCTTGACTCCCGCCGAACGAATGGTCTGCACCGCCTGCGCGAGGGTCCGCACGCTGGGTTCGGTGCCCTCTAGGGGGGCGAGGGTCGCCACCACCTCCAGGCCGTAAGCGCGGGCGAAATAGCCAAAGGCGTTGTGGAAGGTCACGAGCTTGCCGCCGCGCACCGGGGCCAGCGTGCGCCGCAGTTCCTCGTGCAGGGCGCTGAGGCGTGCGGCCTCCCGTTCGGCACTCGTGCGGTAGGCGGTGGCCTGCGTCGGGTCGAGGGCGGCGAGCTGCGCCCCCACCACGCGGGCGGCCTGGGCCATCAAGCTGGCGTCGAGCCACCAGTGCGGGTCGGTGCCCCGCCCGGAGCGCAGCCGCGAAAAGGTCAGGCGCTCGCCGAGCTTCAGCACCTGCGCCCGGCTGCCGCTGGCCCGCACGTATTTTTCTAGCCAGGAGTCGGCCCCTAGCCCCGCCATGACGGCCAAGTCGGCCCCGCGCAGCCGCGCAATGTCGCGCACGGTGGGGTCAAAGGTGTGGGGGCTGGCCCCCAACGGCGCGGCCCGCTCGACCTGGGCGGCCTCGCCCGCCACCCGCGCCACCACGTCATAGAGCGGCTGAAAGGACACGACCACGACGGGCTTTTGTGCGGCTGCGACGGAACACCAAGCCAGCAGGAGCGGAGCTGCGCCCCGCCGCAGGAAGCCGCGCCAGGAGTGAAGCCGTCCCATCAGCGCCCCGCCTCCGGCCTCAGCGCCCCGTCAAGCAGCGCGTCCAGCGCCGCCGGGTCGAGGTCTTGCCCGATAAAGACCACTTCGCTGAAGGCTTCTTCCGGAGCGTGCCAGGTGCCCGCCGGCTCCAGCACGAGCTGTCGCCCGGTGTGGTTCCACAGGGTCGCCAGCCCATCCCCCACATCCACCCAGCCCTTGGACCGAAGCACGTTGTGGGGCAACCCGGCGGTCAGCGCCGCCGCGAGGCGCTCGCGGTCAAAGGGGCGCTCCGAGCGGTAGATATGGGTGCCCAGCCCGTAGGTCTCGGATTCCGGCGTGTGTTCCTTTTCCAGCTCCTCTCTCCAGGCGTCGAGCTGCATGGCGGCCTGAAGGTCAAAGAGGCCCACGCCGAGCACCTCCGAGACGGGCACCCCGCCGCGGGTGGCGGTCAGAATGCGGGCGCGAGGATTGGTGAGGGCGACGAGTTCGCGCAGCCGCGTCACGTCCTGCGGCGCGGCGAGGTCGAGCTTGTTCAGGACCACCACGTCCGCGAACTCCAGTTGCTCGGCGAGCAGTTCTCCGAAGCCGCGTTCCTGTTCGTCGCCCGGAATGGCGTCCTCGCGGTTCCACAGCGAGAAAAACTGCGCGGCGTCCACCACAGTGACCATCGCGTCGACGTGAACGCGCCCGGTGAGGTCAGGCAGGGGCGGCTCGCCGGGACTCGGCTCCAGCGCCAGCTCATCCGGCGTCAGGCAAAAGCTCTGGGCGATGGGCAGCGGCTCCCCGATGCCGGTCGACTCAATCAGGATGTGGTCGAGGTCGCGGGTCCGCAGCAGTTCATCGACCGCCTGCAACAGGTCGCCGCGCAGGGTGCAGCAGATGCAGCCGCTAGACAGCTCAATCGTCTGCTCGTCGGTTTTGACGACCAGCCCAGCGTCAATGTTGACCGCCCCGAACTCGTTGACGATGACAGCCACCCGGCGGCCTTCCGCCTGCGAGAGCAAGTGGTTGAGCAGCGTGGTTTTGCCCGCCCCCAAAAAGCCGCACAGCACGGTGATGGGCACGGACGAGCGACCCGCTAGAGCGGGGGGGGCCGAAGCAGAGGCAGAAGCGAGCGCCATAGCGGTAACGATAACTCATTATCAATATCAGGGAAAGGGGGTGCCGTCTGTCGAGAATGCCGCCGCCCGGTGCTAGCTCTCCCCTTCCCCTTCGCCCTTCAGGCCGCGAATCTCCTCGATAAAACGTTCTAGGCTGTCAAAGTCACGGTACACGCTGGCAAAGCGGATGTAAGCCACGTCGTCGAGGGGGCGCAGAAAGTTCATCGCCCGCTTGCCGATTTCGCCGCTGGTGATTTCGGGCACACCCACCTCGTCCTCGAAGCCGTAGGCAAAGGCACGCAGCCGTTCGGGGTCGACCGGGCGCTTCTCGGTGGCGAGGGTCAGGCCGCGCAGCAGCTTGTCGGGGTTAAACGCCTCGCGCAGGCCCCCGCGCTTGAGGACCATCAGCGGTTCGAGTTGCGCCCGCTCGTAGGTCGTAAAACGCCGGGCACAGTGCGAGCACTCGCGGCGGCGGCGAATGGACGCGCCGTCGTCGCTGGGCCGCGAGTTCACGACCCGTGAGTCGGGGGCCGAGCAGTACGGGCACCTCACCGCAGCAGCGCCTCCGACTCGGCGGGACGCACCCTGGGCAGCGGCGGCAGCGGCACCTCCAGCACCACCCCACGCAGGTGCGCGAGCGAGGGGGCCGCCAGCGCGAGCACCGCGTCCCCCAGGGGCCTATCCAGGGCTTCTTCGCCGCCGCTGGCCCGCGAGGGCAGCACCAGATTGACCCGCAGGTCTTCAAGGTGGGCATGCTCGACCAGCCCGCGAATCGCGCCGCGCTGGGGATGGGCGTGCAGGCCCTGCTCGTCGAGGTGCGGCCCCACGATGGTGAGCCAGGTTCCGCTCAGGCGGCGGCGCACAATCTGCGCGATGGCGACGCTGCTCTTGACATTGCAGTTGAACAGGTCCATCCACTCGGCTTCGCTGAGCAGGGTGAAATCCGTATGTGCCCGCTTATCGGCCAGGTGCACAATCCCGTGCAGCGCCCCAAAGATTTCGAGGATGCGGTTTTGGGCGCTGAGCCAGTCGAGCGGGACCCCCACGTCCGCCTTGAGGGGAATCGCGGTGCCCCCCACCAGCTCCAAGCTGCTCGCGGCAGCGGCAAGCGACTCGGAGTTCCCGCCAATCAGAATCACGCTGGCCCCCGCCCGCGCCAGCCGTGCGCTCACGGTGCGCCCGTAGCCCTGGTCGGCCCCCGTCACCGCCACGACCTGCCCCGACAGCACGGGAAGGTCAGGCGGAAGGGGAGCCGGGGCAGCAGGGAGACTCATGCCTGCAAGATACCGTCCCCGCTGGGGCAAGGCGCGGTCAGACGGATTCCGGAGAATCCGTTCCAGCCCCTGCGCTTCGCTTCGGTGCTTCCACTCCTCTGGGTCACCGCCTTGCCTTCTCCTGCCAGTCGGGGTTCCAGTTCTTCCAGAACTGCTCAACCGGAATGCTTATCAGCTCGCCTCCGGCAAGGGGCGCAGCGCTCCCGGCGGCAGGTCGCCCGCTCGGTGCCCACGGGCGCAGGGCACGCACCAGTAGCCTTGGTCACCGTCACGCAGGTCATAGAGGTCCAGCTCCCGCCCGCAGAAGGGACACACGTGGGCATAGCCGCGCCCGCTTGCTGGGGGGGCCGCCGCACCCTCCGTGTGCCCAGATACACGTAAAGACCGCCTCATATTCTGATGTTAGCAGAATAGCGGGAGGGGGTCAGAGGTCGGCTTCGTCGGTCGGTTCGTCGGAGAGGGCAGGCCCCACGGCCCCCACGCCCACCCGCCGCCGCTTGCGCAGCATGGCCGGTTCCTGGTCGAGGTTGAAGACGAAGTGCCGGGGCCGTCGCTCGCGCAGCCAGGTTTCCAGCGACACCAGCCGGGGCCGGAAGCGGATGAACTCGCGCAGTTGCCGAATGGGCACGAAGCGGGCTTCTTGCACGTCGCGGTCGGGGTCGCGGGGGGCGAGGCTCCCGCCCACCTCGCGCCCGGTGTAGAAGAACTGGAGGTGATGTCCCCAGGTCTGCGCCTGAAACTCCACGATAAAGGCGAGGTCGCGCAGTTCGACGACGAGGCCAGTTTCCTCGTAGGTTTCGCGCCGCGCCCCGTCCTGCACGAGTTCGCCCGCCTCCAGGCCGCCCTTGGGCAGCGACCAGCGGCCCCGTTCCCGCACCAGCAAAATCTCGTCGCCGCGCAGTACGATGCAGCCCACCCCGATGCGGGGGGCGGCGAGCGCCCGCTTTTGCCCGCGCTTTTGGGGGGCGGCGGGCACCGGCACCGCTGTCGCCCCCGACACCTGACCTGGAGCGGGAGGCCGGGGCGAGCGCCGCCGCCGTCGCCGCCGTTGGCTGGCCCCTTGTCCCGTAGCTGCCGCCTTCACGTCCTCCGGCATCAGATGCCCTCCGGCGCGAGGTCATTGAACCGCACGTGGGCCGAATGAAACTGGAGCTTGACCGTCCCTACCGGGCCGTTGCGCTGCTTGCCGATGATGATTTCGGCGATGCCCTGTTGGTCTGTTTCCTTGTTGTAATACTCGTCGCGGTAAATAAACATCACGATGTCTGCATCTTGCTCAATCGCACCTGAGTTATGGCTGACCACTCCATCGGCCAACCAGGACGCTGGACCGGGCACGGTCAGGTCGTAGACGGTCTCTTCCCCGGCGGGCGTGATGCTGACCACCTCATCCCAGTAGAGGTCGCTCTGTGCCCATTCGCGGAGCGTAGCGTCGTCAAGCAGCTCGGCATATTCCGCCACCACCGAGCGCGACGGGGCGAAACGGAAGTGGGAGGTTCCGCCGTAGCTCGTGCCCCGCGCAGCGGCCATCGCCCGCCCGGTCAGCCCCCGCTCGCGCATTCCGGCCCGCACCCGCTCAAACACTTCTTCCGGAAGGGTATCCACGTTCGTGTTGCCGGGCCGCGACGCCAGCAGCGCCCGCAGCCGCTCGCCCGCCCCCGTGCGGGGGCCAAAGGTGCCGACCTTCTCCAGAAAGGCGAGTTGCGCTTCCGAGCCACTCACGTCCACATTCCAGACGGGCCGTGTCTTTTGCGGGACCGCCCGCAGCCGCGCCACAATCCCGAAGCGCAGCAGCAGAGCGGCCACGTCGCGGGCCAGACCCTCGCTACAGGTCGCGAAATAGACCCGGCTTGCCCCCCCACGTTCCCGGACGTGGATGCAGCCGTCGGTCGCCCACAGGTGGCGCAGGAAGGTGGCGACCAGCGGATTGGGTAGACGGAACAGCTCTTCTGGCACCCGCTTTTCGGCGGAACGCTGCCCAAAGACGCCCAGGCTCTTGAGCCAGGCCCCCACCCCCGCCGGATGCCAGCGGTTGCCGTTCCCGGAGATGACCAGTTGGTGCCAGTGGCCGCGCCCCGCGTGCCGGGTCACGGTGGACCCCAGACCCTGCGCCGTACGGGTCACCAGGGCACTGTTCTCCTCCGAAGCGGTCGTGTAGCGCAGCGGTTGCCCCGGCAGGAAGCTGCCATCCCCTATCAGGTGGGCGAGGAGGGCCACCCGGTCCTCGGTCCAGTGGCCCGCCTCGGCTCCAGGAGGCTCCGGGACGCGGCGGGCCAGGGCCAGCCGATCACCGGGGCGCAGCTCGTCCAGCGTGACCCAGCCGCCGAGTCGGTAGACACGGTGCCCACCCGTCGCCCGCAACCGCCGCCCACTGCGGGTGACAAGTTCCAGCACGGGCCGCGGGCCGACCTCCCAGACCAGTTCGCTGAGGGCAAGCACGATCTGGCCGTCCTCGCGCATCGCCAGCACCTCTGGCTGGGTGCCCACCAACGCCGCGATGGGCACGCGCCGCCCATCCGCGAGGGTGACCAAAGTGTCCCCCGTCACGCACTCGCGCAGGTCCGACAGCATCGGCCTATGATTTGGCCTTTGCTCCACTGCGCGGCTGAGCTGCGAGAGAACGATGATGGGCACTTCTAGCTCTCGCGCCAGTCCCTTCAGGCCGCGCGAAATCGTGCTGATTTCCTGCTGGCGGTTGTCACTGCCGCCGCTGCTCTTGCCGCCCGACATGAGCTGGAGGTAATCAATCACGACCAAACCGAGTTGGCCGTACTGCGCGGCGATGCGACGGAGCTTGCTCCTCAGCGCATTGAGGGTGAGGTCCGGCTCGTCGTCAATCACCATCGGTGCATCGGCCAGCCGTCCCGCCGCGTGCGCAAGGCGCTCGAAGTCGCGCTCATTGAGCTGGCCAGAGCGGATGCGGTTCATGTCCACCCGCGCTTCAGAGCACAGCATTCGCAGGGCGAGTTGAACGGAAGGCATCTCCAGGCTGAAGACGGCGACCGTCTTCTCGCCGCGCAGGGCGACGTTCTGGGCGATGGACAACGCGAACGCTGTCTTTCCCATACTCGGCCGCGCCGCGAGCACATTCAGGCTCCCCTTTTGCAGGCCCGAAATCTGCTCGTCGAGGTCGCGAAAGCCCGTGCTCACGCCGTCGGGAATGCCGCGGCTCTGGTGCAGCAGGGTGATGTATTCGAAAGTGTCATGGACGACCTCGCCCATCGCCTGAAAGGCCTCGCCCTTTTTCTTCTGCTCAGCGACCTCGAAAATCATCTTCTCGGCGCGGTCCAGCAGGTCTTCGAGGGGGAGTTGGCCCTCATAGGCGAGCTGCATCGCCTTGCCCGACGCGCTGATGAGCTGCCGCAGGGTGTACTTTTCCTGCACGATGCGGGCGTAATGCTCGGCATAGGCGGCGGTGGGCACTTGGTCAGCTAGCCCAACGAGGTAGGTCACGCCGCCCACCTCATCGAGCTGGCCCCTGACCCGCAGTTCCTCGCTCAGGGTCACGAGGTCGACGGGTTCGCCCCGCTCCTGTAGGCCCCGCATCGCCGCAAAGATTTTGCGGTGGCCTTCGCGGTAGAACATCTCGGCGGAGACGGTATCGCCCAGGACTGTCAGCGTGTCATTGTCGAGCAGAATGCTGCCCAACACGCTGATTTCAGCGTCGTTGCTGTGCGGGGGCACGCGGGGGGTCAGTTCCATGCAGACCTTTCGGGGGGCACGTGCGCGGCCAGGGGCCAGCCGGCGCGGCCTGACCGCTGGGGCCAGGGCGCGGGGCACGTGCAGGGTGGAAATCGGGAGGAAGGGGCCGACAGGGGCCATTCGTCCGCGTGCGCCGAGCAAGGGGCGCCGAGCGGAACCGAACTGCCGCGCATCATACCACCGCCTCCC
>NZ_AXWT01000042.1 GCF_000482805.1 Deinococcus murrayi DSM 11303
GGGGGCGAGCCTGAGTCTCTAGTCCTGACCGTCCAGTTTTCGGGGAGCAGACCAGAGCCACGTAAGAGCCTCCGCACCCGGTGGATGACCGTGAGTGGCGTAGACCGATGCTCGTGTCCGACTGCTGTGTAACGTAGCTAGGGGGCGGTTTGCACCCGTATTGCAGTTGGCGGCCCTCACTGCAATACGGGTGCAAACCGGACGTTTCTTAGCCTCCAGGGGTCACGGAGGTTTCCCTTGAAACGACTGCTTTGCGCCCTCGTCCTGCTGTGCGCCGGGATCGCCCAGGCCGACCCCGGTGACGGCTCTGGCCCGCCCCTCACCCCTGTGCTGACTCCGATTTCTCAGCCAGCTCCCCCGCCTGCCCCCAGCGTTCCAGCAAAACCGGTGCCTTTGAGCACTTCCCACCCCTGACACCGCCGTTCACTCTCCCAGCCTGCTCCCACCGTCACAAACAACCGTTAGTGGCGGTGCCCCAGGTTTTTCCTCCGCCACTGACGCACTTCCGTATCCGCCGTCTGGTCGCTGACCTCCGCATACCGCAGGGTGGTCTGGATATGCTGATGGCCCAGTCGTTTCCGGATCGTTGCCAGGCTGACGCCGCCGTTCACTAGCTCGGTGGCGTGGCTGTGACGGAGCTGGTGCAGCGTGCAGACCACCCCGGCGCGCTCGGCATACCCCTGCCAGCGTTCCTGCACGCTCTGATAGCGCAGCGGTCCCCCACGCCCGTTCTTCCTGGCCTGAAACAGCGGCCCATGCGTATACCCCAGCGTTCGCAGGTAGCGCCGCAGCGCGTTCACCAGCCTGGGATCGTCCAGCAAGACCGTCCGCTTCCGGTTGCCCTTGCCGATCACCGTCAGGTGTTCGTCGCCCCGCGTCAGGTCGAGGTCTTCCACATGGATGCCCAGTGCCTCCCCGATTCGCAGGCCCGTCTCGAAGACCAGCCTGAACAGCAGGGCATCCCGCGTCTGTTCCGGCGGGATGGCCGCGAAGATGCGCTCGATCTCCTCCCGCCGCAGCCCTCGCGGATGAGGGGGCGGCAGGTGGGGATGTTCCAGGTGGAGGGTGGGGTCATGGTCGAGCAGGTCATGTTGCAGTGCCCAGCGACAGAAACGTTCCAGAGCCGTCTGCTTCCGGCTGCGCGTTGCAGGTGCCCAGTGCGAATGGACCGCGAAGTAGGTCTCCAGGGCCTCTCGCTCCAGCAGGTGTCCCGTTTCCTGCAACCAGCCGGTCAGGTGGCGCAGGTCCGCGCGGTACGCGCGGACCGTCTGCGGACTGCGCTTCAAGTCCGCCAGAAAGCGTTCCGCCTGCGTTTGCAAGGTAGTTGCCTGCATGCTTGCCCTCTCTTCCTGCGATAAGTGTAAAACAGGGGGTCCGTAGCAGGGGGACTGGAGCCGCCATTGATCGAGGAGCGGAATGGAGAATCCAGTGATAAGACTATTTCTATCAGGAATCCATGCCCGTTGAATTCCTCAGCGACGAACAGGCCGCGAGGTACGGTCGGTACACGGGCGATCCCTCTCCCGAGCAGCTCGACCGCTACTTCCATCTCAGCGACAGCGACCACGCCCTGATCCTGCCCCGCCGCCGTGACCATAACAAGCTCGGCTTCGCTCTCCAGCTCTGTACGCTGCGCTTCCTGGGCGGCTTCCTGACCAATCCCCTGGACGTTCCCGAAAGTGTCGTCCGGACACTGGCCACGCAACTCGGCGTCACCACAGCGACGCTGCCCGCCTACCTCGGCCGTGAACCCACCCGCCACGAACACCAGCGCCTGATTCGTCAGGCTCTCGACTACAGCGATTTCGAGGGTCCGGAGGTCTTCAGCCTGATTCGCTGGCTGTACGCGCAGCTCGAACTCGGTGATCCCCGGCCCAGCGTGCTGTTCGACCTGGCGACCGCCCGGCTGGTCCGCCGTAAGGTCGTGCTGCCCGGCGCGAGTACCCTGGCCCGGCTCATCAGCCGTGTGCGGGAGCGCACCTCAACCGCGTTGTGGCGCACCCTGAGCCAGCAGTTGAGCCAGGATCAGACCCTGGCCCTGGAGGCCCTGCTCGTACGGCCCGAAGACGATCCGCTGACGCCACTGGAACGGCTGAGAGCCACCCCCACCCGCACCACCGCTGCTGGACTCGTGGCGGCCCTGGAACGCTTGCAGGCCATCCGCGCCCTGGGCGTCGGTGACCTCGACCTGTCCCACGTCCCGCGTGCCCGGCTGGAAGCCACCAACCGGTACGTCCAGAACGCCTGGGCACAGACCATCGCTCGTCTCTCCCCGGAGCGCCGTCTGGCCTCCCTGCTCTCCTTTGTGCAGTATCTGGAGCGCCGAGCCACGGACGACGCGCTGGACATCCTCGATCTCCTGCTCACCGAACTGGCCCTCCAGGGCGAGAAGACGCGGCGTGAGCAGCGTCTGCGGACGCTGCGGGACCTGGATCAGGCGGCGCTGAAATTGCGGGAGGTGACGCTGGTGCTGCTCAACCGGGAGGTCTCGGACGATCAGGTGCGCCAGGTGGCGTTCCATCTGGTGGACGAGGCGGCGCTGCGAGCGGCAGCGACGACCGTGGGGGACATGGCGAGCGAGGACGACGCGCCTGAACCCGAGGCGTGGCTGAGCCGCTACCACACGGTCAGGCGGTTCTTACCCACGCTCCTTAGGACGTTGGTCTTCGAGGGGACACCGGCCGGGAGGCCGGTGCTGGAGGGGTTGCGGTTCCTGGCTTCCCTGGAGGGGAAGCGTCAGCCGAGTCTGAAGGGGGCACCGCAAGCTGTGGTCCCCAAAGCCTGGCGGGGCCGGGTTTTCCCAGGACGCGGGGAGGTGGCCCGCCCCGCCTACACCCTGTGCGTGCTGCATGGCCTCCAGCAGGCATTGAAAAGGCGGGAGGTGTTCGTCAGCCGGAGTGAGCGGTACGGTGACCCGCGCTCTCAGCTTTTGCGGGGCGACGAGTGGCAGGCGATCAAGGACGATGTGTGCCGGGGGCTTGGCCGCGTACACGATCCGGAGATTGAACTGACGCTGCTGGGCACCGAACTCGACCTGACGTACCGTCAGGTCGCCGAACGCCTGCCCGGGAACACCTTCGTGAGGCTGGAGCGTGTGGGTGACCACGACCGCCTGAGCCTGTCCCCGCTGGAAGCGCAGCCCGACAGTCCCAGTTTGATCCACCTCCGCTCCCTGGTGACTGCGCCCCTGCCGAACATCGACCTCCCCGAGTTGCTGCTGGAGGAACACGCCCGAACCGGGTTTCTGGACGCCTTCACGCATGTGAGCGAGGGGGGCACCCGGATGGGAGGCCTGGCGATCAGCATGTGTGCGGTGCTGGTGGCCCAGGCGTGCAACATCGGCCTGGGGGCGGTGGCGCAGCCGCACGTCCCTGCCTTGACCCTCTCGCGCCTGTCGTGGGTGCAGCAGAACTATCTGCGCAACGAGACCATCGTGGCCGCCAACGCCCGCCTGGTCGAAGCCCAGTCCCGGATTCCCCTGGTGGAGGCCTGGGGCGGTGGGGAAGTCGCCTCGGCGGACGGGTTGCGGTTCGTCGTCCCGGTCAAGACCATCAACGCGCGTCCGAACAGCAAATATTTTGGTGCTGAGCGCGGCATCACCTACTACAATTTCACCTCGGACCAGTTCACGGGGTTCCACGGCATCACGGTGCCGGGCACGCTGCGCGATTCGTTGCTGCTCCTGGCGGGTCTGCTGGAACAGCAGACCCACCTGGACCCCCGCGAGATCATGAGCGACACCGCCGGGTCGAGCGACGTCGTGTTTGGCCTGTTCTATCTGCTGGGCTACCGCTTCAGTCCCCGGCTGGCGGACCTGGCTGACCTGCGGTACTGGCGGCTCGACCGTGAGGCGGAGTATGGCGTGCTGCAAGACCTCTCCCGGCATAAGATCGACGCGCGTTTGATCGCCCGCAACTGGGATGATCTCCTGCGCCTGGCGGGGTCGTTAAAACTGGGCAAGGTGGGAGCGCTCGACGTGATGCGGACCTTGGGCCGCAGTGCCTCGCTGGGTCGGGCGCTGGCGGAACTGGGGCGAATCGAGAAGACCCTGTACCTGCTGCACTACGTGGACGATGAAGCATACCGGCGGCGGATTCTGGTGCAGCTCAACCGGGGGGAGGGACGCCATAACGTGGCGCGCTGGGTCTTTCACGGGCGGCGGGGAGAGGTGCGGCAAAAGTATCGGGAAGGCCAGGAGGATCAACTCGGGGCGCTGGGGCTGGTGGTCAATGCCATCGTCCTCTGGAATACCCGGTACCTGGACGCGATTCTGAACCACTTACGCGACTCTGGGACAACCGTGTTGGCTGAGGATGCGGCGCGGCTGTCACCGCTGCTTTTCGAGCATGTGAACGTGCTGGGGCGTTATCACTTCGAGCTGTCGCCGTCGCTCGCCCACGGCGCGCTACGGCCATTCTCTCAACCGGATCGGCCAGGCGAGGGCGCGCTGCTGGAGGCTTAGCGTTTGTTTTCGCGCCACTGCTGGCGTGACCCCGCTTTCAGCTCGCCCGCCGCGCCGCACCGGGCCGGGTGCTCCTTGTCAGCGACGCGGTGCGGGCTGCCGGGCTGGGAGCAGGGAAGAGTGAGCTGGGCGGACAGCGGGTCACCGTTCGGGGGGGCCGGGTGACCCTCCCGGACGGCACCCTCGCGGGCAGCGTCCTCACCCTCGACCAGGCGCTGCGGGGGGCGCTCGCGGCGGGGGTGCCTCTGCCGGAGGCGAGCGCGATGCTGGCGGCGGTTCCGGCGGCCTCGCTGGGCCTGACCGACCGCGGGCGGCTCGCGCCGGGCCTGCGCGCAGACCTGGTGGTCCTGGGGGCAGACTTCGCGGTCGAAGAGGTGTACGTGGCCGGGCAGCCCGTGCTGGAGCGGAGTTAAAACCCTTCCACCTCGGCGGCCACGTCCCCCTCCTCGACGGCCACGTAGCGGCGGGTGGTGTCCACACTGCTGTGGCCCAGGAAGAGGCTGACCCGCGTGAAGTCCTGGGTCGCCCGGTACAGCCGGGTCCCGGAGTGCTTGCGAGCGGCGTGAAAGCCCCGCCAGGCGTGGCCGCAGCCCGCCTCCCGAAAGGCCCGGCGCAGGCGGTAGGCGGCCTGGGCGTAGGTCCACTCGAACAGCGCCCCGTCCGGCCCGGCGGGGGAGAGGCCCGCGAGCGCGGCACGAGCACGCCGACTCAGCGGCACCCGCCGGACCTTGCCGCCCTTGCCCCGCACGGTGAGGAGGCCCCCCTGGAAGTCCTCCGCCCGCACCCCCAGCGCCTCGCCGACCCGCAGGCCTCCGTGGGCACACAGCAGCAGCAGCGCCGCGAGCCGGGGGTCGCAGTGGCCCAACACGGCATCAATCTCCTCGCCGTAGGGCGGATTCTTCACGATGCCGGGGGTGGGGTCGGGGGGCACATGTGCTTCCTCAAAGGGCTGCGCTTCCGTCGCCCCCGCCCAGCGCAGCGCCCGGTAGAGCGCCCGCACCCCGGCGACATACTGGGCCACCGTCGCCGCCGCGAGTGAGCCACTGCGCCCCCGCCCCCGCGAGGGCCGCAGTTGCAGGTGCGCCACATATCGCCCGCCGTCGCGCCGCCCTGGGCGCAGGAGCGAGACCCCGTTCTCCCGCGCCCAGGCCACGAAATCGCGCACCGCCAGCGCGTAGGCCGCCCGCGTCTTGGGGCTGCCCCGCGCCCCCTTGCGGCTCGCCGCGAGCAGGTAGGCCAGCGTGAGCTGCACCAAGCCCTCCGCATCGTAGGTGCTCGCGGCCTCCACCGCCCGCACCCGCAGCGCCGGGTCGCTGAGCTGCGCGAGGGCCAGCGGCGCGTCCGAGCGAACAAGGCTCAAGCTCGCCCCACTCCCCGGCGCAAACAGGTCGGCGCGGCGCGGCAAGCGGCAAAGCGGCCCATCGCCGCCCAGTGTAGCGCCCCGCACACCGTACCCGCCCGTACAGTGCTCGCTGGTACACTGCCCCCACAGTATCCAGAACGTCTTCGGCCCACGCCTGAGAGGAGACCCATGTTCAAAATCGCCGCCCTGCTGAGCTTCTCCCTGCTGGGAAGTGCCCTCGCCAAGCCCATCGTCGTAGGGTCCAAGCTCGACCCCGAAGCGCAACTGCTGGGGCAAATGATTCTGCTCACCCTCAAAGACGCCGGGCTGGAGGTCGTCGACAAGACCACCCTGGGGGACACTGGGGTCAACCGCAAGGCCATCTTGGCCGGGGAAATCGACATCTACCCCGAATACACCGGGAACGCTGTGTACCTCTTTCCGCAGGCCAAGATTAGCCCCGCCGTGAGCAAAAACGCCGCCCAAATCTATGCGCGGGCCAAACAGCTTGACGCGGCCAACGGCATCACCTGGTTGAGGCCCGCCAACGCGAACAACACCTGGGCGCTCGCGGTGCCGCAGGCGCTCGCCCGGCAGCACAAGCTCTCGACCCTAGCGGACCTGGCGGCTTACCTCAAGCGCGGCGGTACCCTCAAGGTGGCGGGGTCCCCAGAGTTCTTTAACCGCCCCGATACCATGCCCGCCTTTGAACGCGCCTACGGCTTCAAGCTCGCCCCCAGCCAGAAGCTGGTGCTGGCCGGGGCCACCCCAGTGCAGACCCAGACGGCGGCGGCGCGGGGCACCAACGGCGTCAACGCGGCGATGGCCTACGGCACAGACGGCACCCTGGGGGCGCTGGGCTTGGTCGTGCTGGGCGACCCCAAAGGGGCGCAGCCCGTCTACCAGCCTGCGCCCATCATCCGCACGGCGACCCTCAAGGCCTACCCGCAGATAGAACGGCTGCTGGGCCGGGTCTTTGCCACCCTTGACGGCAAGACCCTGCAAATCCTCAATGGCCGCGTCGCCGTCGAGGGCCGCAGTGCTCGCGACGTGGCCGAGAGCTACCTGAGAAGCCGGAATCTGCTGAAGTGAGCCGCCCAGCCCAGCCCTCCGGCAGCGGCGGCGCGGCTCCCCTGGTGGCTTTGGGGGCTGCCCTGCTGCTGGTCAGCCTCGCCCTGCCCTGGTTGGAGCTGCGGCCCAATCGCCTCGCGGCGGGCGAGCGGCTGTACCCCGGTGTCTGGGCCGGGGTGGGGGCGGCCCTCGCGGGGGGGCTGCTGCTCGCGGCGCGGCGTCCGCGCCCGGCGCTCGCCCTCGCGTCCCTCGCGCTGCTGGGCGGCCTCGCGGCGCTGGGGCAGGGGAGTGCGGCGGCCCTCGCGGGTGAGCCTCCCCTCTCCCTCGCCCGCGTCGCCGCAGGGGGCGGCTGGTGGCTGTGGATGGCGGGGGCTGGGGTCGCCCTGTGGGGAGCCGCCGCCGCGGGGCGCTTGCGGGACTGGGCCTGGGCCTGGCTGCCGCCCGCGCTCCTCTATGTGCTGCTGGGGGGGCTGTCTTCTTGGTCGGTGTGGCAAGAGGGCCGAGCGGAGGCCGACCGTCTCGCCCAGGAACTCTTTCAGCACCTGCGGCTTACCGGAATCGCCCTGGCGATTGCGGCGGCGCTGGGCGGGCCGCTGGCGGTGTGGGCGGTGCGGCGTCCGCGGGTGGGGGCGGCGGTTCTCGCGGTGGCGGGGGCCATTCAGACTCTTCCCAGCCTCGCCCTGCTGGGGCTGCTGATTGTGCCGCTGGGGGCGCTGAGCCAGGCGGTCCCGGCGCTGCGTGCCCTGGGCGTGAGCGGTATCGGCCCCGCTCCCGCCCTCGTCGCGCTCACCCTCTACGCCCTGCTTCCAGTGATTCGCAACGGTGTGGTGGCCCTGGAGGGGGTCGACGCCGGAACCCTGGACGCCGGGCGCGGCATGGGCATGACGCCGGGGCAACTGTTTTGGCGGGTGCAGTTGCCCCTCGCGCTTCCGGTGTGGCTCGCGGGGATACGGCAGGCGACCGTGCTGCTCATCGGGGTAACGGCGGTTGCCGCCCTGGTCGGCGCCGGGGGGCTGGGCGTATACATCTTTCGGGGCCTCAACGCCTCCGCGACCGACCTGATTTTGCTGGGGGCCTTGCCCGCCTGCTTGCTGGCTCTCCTCGCAGACGCCCTGTGGCGCGGGGCCGAAAGCGCCCTGACTCGTCGCCTGGGGCTGGGGCGCGGCGCGGAGGTGACATGAACGCACCCCCCCCACCTGCCCTCGACCTGGAACACCTCAGCAAGCGCTATGGCGACGCCTACGCGGTGCGCGACCTCACCCTGCGGCTGCCGGCGGGCCGCCTCACCGCCCTGCTGGGGCCGTCGGGCTGCGGCAAGACGACCACCCTGCGGATGCTCAATCGCCTCATCGAGCCGACCTCCGGGCGCGTGCTCCTGGGCGGCCAGGACACCCGCACCCTCCCGCCCGAAGTCCTGCGCCGGGGCATGGGCTACGTCATTCAGCGGGTGGGGCTTTTTCCACACCTCAGCGTCGGGCGCAACGTGGCGACCGTGCCCGAACTGCTGGGCTGGCCCCCTGCACGCATTAAGGCGCGGGTCGACGAGCTGCTTGCGCTCGTGGGCCTAGAGCCGGGCCTCTACCGCGACAAACGCCCCGCCGAACTGTCGGGCGGACAGGCCCAACGGGTGGGGGTGGCGCGGGCGCTCGCCGCCGACCCGCCGGTTTTGCTCATGGACGAACCCTTCGGAGCACTTGACCCCATCGCCCGCGAGGGCCTGCAAGAGGAGATGCTTACCTTGCAGCGCCGCCTCGCCAAGACGGTCGTTCTCGTCACCCACGACATCCCTGAAGCCCTGCGGCTGGCCGACCACATCGCCCTGCTGCGCGGGGGTGAGCTGGTGCAGTTCGGCACCCCGGACGACCTGGTGCGCCGCCCGGCCACGGACTTCGCTGCCCGCTTTATGGGGGAGGGGGCCGCCCTGGAACAGCTCGGCGGGGTGCGGGCCGCCGAGCTGGCCCGCCCCGGCGACGCGACCGGGTTGCCCACCGTACCTGCCTCGGCGAGCGCGCGCACCGCCCTTGCCACCATGCTGCGCTTGGAGACCCTGGCATTGGCGGTCGTCGACGGTGAGCGGGTGCTGGGGGTGCTGGAATTCCGCGACCTCGCCTCCGGCCCCCCGCCTGCCCCCCAGGACCCCCGATGCTGAGGCTGAGGGGCCGTCCCTGGCCCTGGGGGGCGCTGGGCTGGGGCTTGCTGCTGGGGCTGTGCCTGCTGCCCGGCGTGCTGCCGGGCTTGCTCGCCCCGCTTGCCGGGGGCGAAGCGCCGGTTCCGGAAAGACCGCTGTGGGTGCTCACCCTTCAGCACCTCGGCTTGGTGCTCTTCGCGCAGGGGCTGGTGCTGCTGCTCGCGGTGCCGCTGGTGATTTACGCCACTCGGCCTGGCCGCAGGGCCGTGCTGGGGCTGCTGGGCGCGCTCGCGGGGCTGGGGCAGACGGTGCCCACCCTGGCCATTCTCGCCCTGGCGGTGCCCCTGCTGGGCTTTGGGGTGGCTCCCACGCTGCTGGGGCTGGTGCTCTACGGGCTGGCCCCGGTGGTGTCCAACGGCATCGCGGGCCTGCGCGGGGTCGACCCGGATGTCCTGGACGCGGCGCGGGGCATGGGCCTGAGCGCCCAGCAGCGCCTGTGGCGGGTCGAACTGCCCCTCGCTCTTCCCGTGTGGTGGGCGGGCGTGCGGACCTCGCTGGTCTTCGGGGTCGCGACCGCCACGGTGGGCGCGGCCCTGGGCGCGGGCGGCCTGGGGTCGCCCATCATCGGCGGCCTCTCCCAGCAAAACCCCGCCCTCGTCCTCCTGGGTGCGCTGCCCGCCGCCCTCCTCGCCCTCACCCTCGATGCCCTCCTCGCGGCCACCCTCCCTCCCCGCGCCGACGGGCGACCCAAAAGTAAATATATACAAGACAAGCCTCTCGCTTCACGTTCATCCCCACAAGCCCCAAGTGGCCCCTTTTCACACTAAAGTCATTTAGTGTAAATCCTCATCGCTGCCGTCGCCTCCGTACCAGCCCCATTCACCCCCGCGCTAATGCTTCTGCCGTCAAGCCCCCCGGAGCGGGAGCAGGACGCCCCAAGAAATACCCCTGCGCGTAGTCCGCTTCCAGCTCGCGGACAGCTTGCAACTCCTGCGCCGTCTCGATGCCCTCGGCGACCACGCGGATGCCGAGGCTATGCGCATAGGCCACCAACGCCTGTACGAGAGGAAAACGGGGGTCATCGGTGGACAATCCCCTGACCAAGGCCCGGTCCAGCTTGACCAGGTCAGGGCGCAGTTCGGCAAGATAGGTCAAGCCCGTATGTCCAGCGCCCAAACCGTCGAGGGCGACCTGTGCCCCCTCTGCCCGGTAACGCTCCAGGATGCGCCGCAGGAACGCGAGGTCAGGAAATGCCTCGCTTTCCGTCACCTCAAAGAGCAGCCGTGAGAAGTCCGCGCCTACCTCCCGGCAGGCCTGAAAGGTGGTCTGCAAGCACACATCGGGGTTGTAGACCACTCCCGGCGCGAAGTTGATAAACAGCACCTGCCCCGGCCCCAGCTGCGGGTACACCTGCCGAATCGCCTCCCGGCGGGCGAGAGCGTCAAAAGCTCGGCTCTGGCCTTGGGCGAAAGCCGCTTGCAGCAGCGCTCCGGCCCCTATCAGGCCATGCTCGCCCTCGGCACGCACGAGCGCTTCGTAGCCGTACACCGCCGCCCTGCGCAGGTCCGCGATGGGTTGGACATGAAACCGCAGCCGTCCCGTGGCCGCGACAAACCAGCTGCTCTCCAAACGCTCCAGCCAACGCTCCAGCGGGGCGGTATGCCAGGGGTCGGGCTGACCTCCGCTCTGGCAGGGCGCAGCCAGCAGGTCTTGACGCTCGGTGCGCGAAAACCCCTCCAGCAATGCTTCTAACGAGCTGAAGGCTGCCGCTGGAATGAGCCACCCTTCCGGACGCCGCTGGGCGGCCAACCCCAGAGCAGCCAATCGCGTCACCAACCGCCGCTCTACGTGCCGCGTGACCCCGTGCAGGTACAAGCCAGAAGGAGTCTCCCTGGGCTGGCCCCAAAGTTTGGACGGTTTCGAGTAGAGACTCGGCTCAGGAGAAGGGTACACCATGGGCTTTTCCTGCTTGACCAGGGGAAGG
>NZ_AXWT01000043.1 GCF_000482805.1 Deinococcus murrayi DSM 11303
TCTCGAAAGCACTCACCTGACTGATCCCAGTCGGGTTTCCACGCTCCTGGCCGTGGTCGCACTGGCCTTTGTATGGTGCTGTTTGGTGGGAGAGTTTGAGCAGCAGCGTGACCCGTCACGCTGCCTCAGGCACGGCTACCCCCCCAAAAGCCTCTTCAGACGTGGCCTGGATGCCCTTCGCGCCGTACTGACCAAGCCCAACCGTGGGGCTGCACGCGCGTTTCCCGACTTTCTCGCCACTTTTGACCCCTAGAGAGCGCGGTTCCAGTTCAGCGATTTCGACGTCAGTCTTGGTGTCGTCCAGGTATGCCCGCACCCGCCCGAAATCTTCATCCGGTTCCATCGAAATCAAAGCCAAACCGCGCCGCTCAATCGGGCCATTGAAGGGCGGCACCCCCGCCAACTCCACCACCTTCGGCCACTCGCCATACTCGCCGCTGTCGGGCATGGGGCGCAGGCTGTAGCGGTTGGCGGGGCCGGGGGCGGCTTCGGCGTAGGCGGGGCCATTGCCTTCCAGGCTCTCCAGCAGGGCGGCGGCCTTGCCCGCGCCCCAGAACTCGCGGTAGCGCACCGTGGGCGGGTTGTCTTGCCCGGTCTTGACCAGCAGGGCGATGGCGGTGCCGCTGCGGATGCCCGCGCGGTTGGTGGGGCTGGAAAAGATGCTGGGGTCGGGCTGGCCGTCGGGGGTGCGCTTGCCGGTTTCGCGGCTGTCGCCGTTGAGGTTGTCCACGGTCAGGCGGTCAAAGACCTCCAGCAGGGTGCGGCGCATGACCACAAAGCTGGGGTCCGAGAGGTACGAAGACGGGCTGATAAAGCAGACGATGCCGCGCCCGCCCCCGGCAATCTTGCGCTCGGCCACCCGGAAAAAACGGACGTACAGGTCGTCGAGGTTGAACTTGCGAATGCCCCAGTCGCGCACCAATCCTGCCTTGTAGGCGTCGATGAGGCCGCCTTCCTCGGCCTGGCTGGTGCCCGCAAAGGCGCTGTAGGGGGGGTTGCCCAAGACCACCAAGATGGGCTGCGCCTGCTTGACGTGCTGGGCGGCGTCCTGCTCGGCCTGAAGCTCTGGCATGGGCAGGCGGGGCGGGGTGTCGTGCCAGTTGGTCAGGGCGTTGGTGAGGTAGGTGGCGGCGCGTTCGCCGGGCCGCAGGGGTGCCCCGGCTTGGGCCAGGGCCTGGCTCATCCGCAGGTGGGCGATGACGTAGGGGGCGGGCATAATCTCGAAGCCAAACAGCCGCTCGGTGGCGGCCCGGCGCAGGTCGTCGAGGCTGGCGTCGTCCCAGTCGGGCTGCTCGCGCAGGGTGCGCAGGATGCGCCGCAGCGCAGCGGTAAGGTAGCTGCCGGTGCCGGTGGCGGGGTCGAGCACGTACACGCTGGGGTCGGCCAGGCCCAGCGGCAGCCCCAGGTCCTCGCGCAGCGCGCGGTCCACCCGCTCCACCATGTACTCGACCACCTCGCGCGGGGTGTACCACACGCCGAACTGCTGGCGGAGTTCGGGGTCATAGGCGGCCAGAAACGGCTCGTAGAAGTACTGCACGGCGTCGCCCTGAAAGCGGGCGAAAAAGGCCGCCGTGTCCACCCGCGCCAGGGTCGCGGCGGTGCGGTCGAGCAGCCCGGTGAGGTTCAGGCTGCGCTGGGCGCTGGGGTTGGCGAGTTCGGAAAACAGGCGCTGCATCACCGGCAGGTGCAGTTCCCAGGCGGCGGTGCGCCAGTCAAACGGCTCTTGGGGGGCGCGTTCCGTGTGCAGCACCCACCCGCTAAAGAGGCCGTACCACAGCGTTTGCACCAGCGTGGCCCGGAAAAAGCGTTCGCCCTGCTCTCCGCTAAAGCTCAGGTCCAGCGCCTCGCTCAGCGCCCGCCGCAGCGGGGCCAGTTCGGAAAGGGGCGCGGCGCTCAGGCGGTGCTTGGCCTCCCGTGCGTAGCTCGCCAGAAACCAGGCCACGCCCTCCGGGGTGCTCAGGGGGGCATTGGCTTGCAGGGCGCGGGTCAGGAACTCGGCGAGGGAGCCAGCGGCGGCGACGCGCTTTTGTTCATTGTGAGAAAATTTGCAGCACGGACGGAACACAGCGCTGCTGGCGGTGCAGAGCCTCCTCACCAGTCCTGGGCACTGCAAGAACATGCTCAACCCACGCTGGACGGTGATGGGCGGCGCGTACGCGGCCAGCGAGACCAGCAACTATGGCATTCACTGGGTGCAGCACTTCGGACGGCCGTAAGGGCGTTCCTGCGCCACGACTCGCGGCGACCTCGGAGGCTGGTCCTCCCAGCGTGAGTGACGCGAGATGAGAGTGCAACACGCCGGATGGCTCAGGTCATGGTGTAGGCCAAACGCGCCCGGCTGAAGTCCGTCCGCGCCAGGGCCTCGCGCGAGATCAGGAACGCGAAGGCCACATCATTCCCCAGGTCCACAAACGGCAGCACCGCCGACGTGCGGGGCAGCGCGAGCAGCACCACCTCACCCGGCTCGTCCGCGACCGGCTGAACCGCCGTTGCCAGGGCCGACCCCAGCAGGTAGACCTCCCCGCTGGGTTCCTCACCGTCCGTAAGTTCCTGCCACTCCGGATCGAACACGACCCGGTCATAGTGCAGGGACACGAACGAGCCGTCCGGTTGCGGCAGCAACACGTCCCCATACGGATGCACGCCCGCCCGGAACGTGACCGAGCACGGCGGCACCGCGTACGGACCGTCCAGGGGGGTCCAGCTCGCTCGCGGGCAGCAAGGCCTTCAAGTTCGGCTGGTACGCCACCGCCCAGTGCCCCGCTTCCATATTCCCCTCCTCGATGGCCCCCCGGCCCAGAAAGAAGCTGAGCAGGCCGGAGCGAGGGAGCAGGCCGTCCTCGTCATACGGCGCGAGGTCCGCGAGGTTGAATTCCCCGACCAGCACCATCCGTTCGCCGCGCTCATCGTAGTAGTTGCCCTGACTGGACGCGCCGCCCAGTTTGCTCGTGCCCGGAGGCAGGGTATCGGCGGGCAGGGGAGTGGGGCCAATCTCGATCACGGGCAGCAGGAGTTGCGCCAGGGCTCCAGGCTGCTCCGGGTGGTACCGCTCAAAGATCGGGCGGGCCTGGGCTCGCATCTGATGCAATCTGGACACGTCCGATGGTCGCACAATCCCGGGATGGCACGTGCGGCATCCTGCGGGCCATGCGCCCGCGTTCTCGCCTGGAGGTCGGCAGTCTGTACGCCCTGCGGGGGGGCACTCGCCCACGCTGGCGGGTGGCCGCCGTCCTCCACCGGGCGTCCTCCTACAACGAGGTGCTGCTGGAGCACCTGGACGACCCCACTCTGACGAGCCAGGCCCGCGTGTATGCCCCCGGCTTTGATCCGCGCGACCTTACCTTGCCTGCCCTGGTGCGGGTGTTGGACGGGGCGTACCGGGCGGAGCACGGGAAGGGCGGCGTGCCCCTGACCCCTGAACAACAGGTCACACTCGCGGACTACCTCGCCTGTCATGACCTCGTGCGTGAGATGGCCTGGGAACAGTGGCGGCAGGAACTCGGCGTCCGTGAACAAGACCAGGCCCGGCACTGGCTGGACCTTACCCTAATGGACTCGGCCCCGGAGGACATGCCGATCACCTAAGTCCGGGCACAGTCAGCGCATTCCGGCGGAACGCACCCAGCTCAATGCAGCACGTGTGGCCCAAGTTGCTCGCCCAGTGACCGCAGCGAGGGAGGCACGTCGTGGACTTCCCGCTCAAAGGTCTCCAGACTGCTCTGATACACCCTCAGCGCCGCCAGACGCCCCCGCACCTCCAGCGTGGCTCGCACCAGGAACTCGTGCAAGGCGTCGTCCAGGGGATCAAGGGGAAGCAGACGCTCCGCCAGACGAATGCACTTCTCGTATTCACCCGTGCGGAACCAACCGTCCATCGTCTCTAGGCCTACCTGTGTCACCCAACGCCGCAACCGTTCACGCTCCTCTGCCGCCCACCCGCTGTCTGCATCTCGCAGAAATTCAAGGCCGGGCCGGGCCACCACGGTCATCATAAAAGCATCAGAATCACCCAGAGCCTCACGCAGCGACTCCACGTCCCAGGTGAACCGCACATCCTGAAGGCGAAGCCCGTAAAGACGAGTCTTCTCGTCGTACGGAACGCTCAATCCCGGAACGTGCGTTTTGACGTCCAAGCGCACCTGATGGAAATAACTCTTGCTCTGCGCAGGCGGCACATCCGGAAACAGGTCCTGCTGCACCTCGGCCAAACTCGCCCCGCCTTTGCTCCGCAAATAGGCCAGCACCTCCACCGTGCGCGCCAGCCGGAAGCGTACCCCTCGACCCTCCACCTGAACCTCAGCGGTACCCAGCGTCAGGAGATTCACGTGTGGCAGGCTCGTCGGTACCGTCGGCACAAGTTGCTGACGTTCATAGGCGTCTTCAGCAAGCTGCTGAAGATAGGTGAAAACTGTAGGCGTCAGGTGCATTTCTGCGCGTAAGTCGAGCGGCGCAGTTCGGGACGCCAGAGTGTCGGCCACCCCCTGCACGGTGGACTGGGCGGCCCCCGGCTCTCCAAAGCGCCACTGCGCTTCCGCGAGATGTAGGCCCGTCCAGACTGCTTCCCGCCCGTGCTCCCGGTCCTGAAAAAACAACAGCGCCTGATGAAGCCGGGGGGTGGCCGCAGGGTCACCCTGTGATGTTTGCCAGCTTCCTTCTCGCAGATTCAAGAACGCTTGATCGCGTGGCGTCCGGGCAAGCGATCTCGCCCGAGCGAGCGCGGCCCGTCCTGCTGCCCTGTCTTGGGTTGCCGTCGCTAAAGCCAGCACCCCCAGCGTCGCGTGAAACTCGGTGTTGGGACGCAGCGCCTCACGCGAAAGGCGGATGGCGCGCGTAAACGCCTCACCGGCCGCGTTCATTTCCCCCGCAATCCGGTGAACCTGCCCCTGGTGATATGCGAGGAGGCCACCCAGAGCTGGATGCACCGTGTCCCCGCAGTCCACACGTTCCAAAATGGCCTGCGCTTCCTGCACATTGCCGAGATGCGCCGCACTGGCTGCGCGGGCTAGCTCGATGTACGCGCGGCGTACCGGATGCGCCAGGCTTGCGGCGAACTCCAGGTACCCCACCGCGAGCTGATCCTCACCGAACCGTGCAGCGTACAGGCCGTAGGCGTGAGCAGCGGAGGACTGGACGGCCTCTGGCGCCCCGCAGGCATGCATCCAGGCCTCGTCGAGCCAGCGCAGCACGGCCACTTTTCCCTCTCCCAACTCGTAACCCACGATGCCCCGCTCTCGGCACCATAAGGCACGGTTCAGTGGCGACAGAGACTCTGGCTGCACCCGGAGCAGCTGGGCCAGCGCCTGCTCGTGCTGTCCTCTTGAGCGCCATAGGGCTGCGAGATCAATATGTGCGCCTGCACACCCACTAAGCACCGCCTGCTCCAGCTGCCGTGATGCGGCAACAACCTGACCCTGCTGGAAGAGGCAGACGCCCGTCCAGCGTAGGTCTTCGGAAGTGAGTACCGGCAGAGTCGCGCTCAGCTCTAGACCTCGGGCGTACTCACCGACCATCACAGCTTCCTGGAGTGCAGACATGCCCTCAAGATAAGCAGTCCAGTGCCTGTCAGGGTGTCGATTTGTAGCCTCCCTCACTGATGTGCAACACGGGCGCAAGCCGGGGGGTGAGTACCGTCGGGGCATCCAAGGAGCTAAACAACCACCGTCTAAAGACGGTGGGGTTAAGAGAACGACTGAAAGTCGGGATACGCGCTAAAGCACGTCATTCTTCGACAATCCCAAACACGCTGCTCGGATTCGGCTCAAAATGATGTTCCAGGTACGCCTTGATCATCTCCTCCGTCACTTGCCCAACCGTTGAACAGAAGTAGCCTCTCCCCCACAAATGCCGACCCCAAAACTGTTGCCGTAGCTTCGGGTATTCCTCCATGAGCTTGCTTGAACTTCGCCCCTTGATGCGCCGCATGATTTCGCTCGGAGCCATCGTCGGCGGTGCACTCACCAGAATATGAACGTGGTCACCACTCACCACACCCTTGAGAATCTTGATTTCAAACGCGTCACAGGTTTGCCTGACCAGTTCCCGTGTGCGGGCAGCAACATCACCACGCAGAATGTTTTTCCGGTACTTGGTGGCCCAGACGAAGTGGTATTCGATGTTGTAGGCAGTATGGCTTCCGTGGCGGTATTCCACTCCCTAAGTGTAGTAGCTGAAAGCTGACCGTCTAAAGACGGTGGCTTCAACCTTGCGCTCGGAAAGTGAACGATGAAACAGTGGTCGCCCCCCGTCGAAACACTGCGAGTGCACAGCATAAGCAGTGCTGATTCGGACGGAAGCACAGGCTCAACGCTCTCCTTAGTGAGCGGCCAACACACTTACTGCGTATGCGTACGGCAATTTTGCATCAAGTGGTAATGAATATCGATGGCTAGATCCAGGTCTTCAGCGAGTCTTTCTAAAAACAAGAACTCTAGAGAGGTGCATCATGCAGTACAAGTCACTCCTTCCAGTTGCCCTTACAACCGTAACCGCATTTTTAGCCGGATGCTCAAATGGCAGCCAGGATTTACCGAGTAACACGACAGAAATATCAGAAATGCGCGCCCAAACTCGCACTCCCGGAAGCAACAATCAAGAGAATGCACCATCCCGTATACGAGGTCAGGACGCCATGTTTTTGAAAATGGCGAATGAGCTTCCAGGCTTCGGTGGATATTCTATCGGTAAGGATGGCCGCTTCAAGGTTCTTTTAACCAGGGGTAAGGACACGCCACGACTGCGAGGCTTAATCCAAAGATCTCTCGTTGCTCGACACAGCGACAAACGGGCCGGAGGAAGGAAGATCAATCTGGATCCATCTTCCTTCGAGTATCAGCCTATTGCTTATACCATCCAGCAGATTATGTCGTGGAGAGAGATTGTATCTGTTAAACTTCTCGATCACCGCGTTATTGGAGGAGTTGGGTACAATGAAACCAACGGCCTAATCACCGTTGGCCTGCACGATCTTAGCGACCAGGCGCAAGTATTGAGACAGCTTGTAGCACTAAGAATTCCAAGTGATGTCGTTGAATTTATCCAAACGCCCAAGTTAACTGTGAGCGGCACGCTCACTGACTACGCCCCACGACCAACCCCGACTGGTTATGCTTTCAGAACCAATGGGGCTGGTGGCGAATACTGCACCATGGGTTTCAACGCCGAATTGCAGGGGGTCTATGGTTTCTTCTCTGCAGGCCACTGTGGTACAGGCTACAATGGGGACCAAATGAGCATCAATCGAGACGCCTATCAGCCGGACTTGGGCACCAC
Organism: Deinococcus murrayi DSM 11303; assembly: GCF_000482805.1. GTDB lineage: Bacteria > Deinococcota > Deinococci > Deinococcales > Deinococcaceae > Deinococcus > Deinococcus murrayi. Next base: position 7,270 of record NZ_AXWT01000043.1, read on the forward strand.
CTCGATTGCTCGATTGACCGTAAACCCGACACTTTTCGCTTGCGAAAATACTTATGGATGCCGCTCATCCGATGCAGCGTTCTACCGCTACCATAATCAAACCAACAAATCAAATTTCACGAAAATTGCAAAGACCGCAGATATAGGGTACGCAGGGTACGCAGGCTCTACTACGGTTGTAGGCAATTTTAACGTCATCGGTCGTCGCGATTATCCCAACCTGTATGATCCTATGGAGAAGGTCGGTTACGTCACCGGCTGGACTGGAGGGGAGTTTGTTTTGACGTGCTATGACGCTGTGAGTCAGGACGATCCTACAACGCCACAAATCGAGGACCAATCAACAAAAGTCTGTAGCGATTACTATACGGGGGCAACACAGTCCGGAGACAGCGGCGGGCCAGTTTTTGAACGGTTTGATCTCTCTAGGGGTCAAAAGTGGCGAGGAAGTCGGGAAACGCGTGTGCAAGCCCACGGTTGGGCTTGGTGAGCACGGCGCGAAGGGCATCCAGGCCACGTCTGAAGAGGCTTTTGGGCGGGTAGCCGTGTCGAAGGCAGCGTGACGGGTCACGCTGCTGCTCAAACTCTCCCACCAAACAGCACCATACGAAGGCCAGTGCGACCACGGCCAGGAGCGTGGAGACCCGACTGGGATCAGTCAGGTGCGTGCTTTCGAGAAAAAAGCCCCTGGATTTCAGCGCCTGATGCATGTTTTCTGCGGTCCAGCGCAGCGCGTAACGTTTCAGGGCTTTCTCGG
>NZ_AXWT01000044.1 GCF_000482805.1 Deinococcus murrayi DSM 11303
GGCTGTACAGGACCACCGTACGAGCCTGGATGACCGCCAGGACCAAGGCCGTGAAGACGACCAGGCGGCGGGCATCAAGAGGAAAGGCAGACCGCACGGCGGTCTGCAAGGTATCGTGGGGGGGTCGGCTCCCAGGGGTTTTCATCGCAGAAACACCGTACAGGAGCCGACTTTCTGCTGCCCGTCACCCGTTTTGAAGAGTAGTCAGCTCAGAAACTCCCCAAAAAAGGCCCGCGCCGCCGCCTCGCCCCCGGCGGGCGCTTCCAGTTGCACGTGGTCAAGGCCGGAAATGAGGAGGGTCATGGGGACAAAATAGGGGTGAAGCTCCCGTCCACCTTGTTCGTTCCGTAGGGACAACTCTTTTCCCTCTTGGTCGAGGCTCAAGGTTTTCTGGCCGCCTGGCCGCGCCCGCTTGCGCTAGCCTGCCCAGCCATGCGGCCCCCCTGTGCCCCCCGGCTCGTCGTTGCCGTGCCCGCCCGCAACGAGGCGGCGGGGATTGCCCGCACCGTTCGCGCCCTGCTCGCGCAGGTGAACGGCAGCGGCCTGCCGCTTACGGGGTACGAAGTCTGGATGGTGGTGAACAACTCCAGCGACGACACGGCGCAGCGGGCGGCGGGAGCGGCGGCGGGTTCGCGGCGGGTGCGGGTGGTCACGCTGACCCTGCCGCCCGGCCAAGACAACGTGACGGGGGCGCGCCGGGCCGCACTCGACCTCGCGGCCCGGCGGCTGGGAGACGACCCAATGGGGGTGATAGCGACGACCGACGCCGACAGCGTGCCCGCCCCCGATTGGCTGTGGCACTTGCGGGCGGCCTTTGAGGCAGGGGCGGACGCCGCCTGCGGGCGCATCCTGCTGCGGCCAGAGGAGCGGGCGCGGCTGCCCGGTCCGGTGCGGCGGGTGTACCTGCAAGACGCAGCCTACCGCCTGGGGGCCGAGCGCCTCACCGCGCGGCTTAATCCTGACCCCTTTGACCCCTGGCCGCGGCATCACCAGCACTTTGGAGCCAATCTGGCGCTGACGCTGCGGGCCTACCGGGAGGTGGGCGGGGTGCCCGACGTGCCGCACCTGGAGGACGTGGCCCTGATGGGGGCGCTGCGGCGCTGCGACCTGCGGATTCGGCACACGCCGCACGCCCGCGTGTACACCAGCGCCCGCCTCACGGGGCGCGTGCCGGTGGGCCTGAGCACCCAGCTTGCCGAGTGGCACGCGGACCCGGCGGCCTGGCGGGTGCCCGGCGGAGCCGAAATCGCCGCCCTCGCCCGCGCCGAAGCCGCCCTGAAAGAAGCCCGGCAACGGGGCTGGAGCGCGGCGCTGCCGGGGCGCTGGCTGGCCCCCCCCGCCGCGCTGCGCGAAGCGCTGCGGGCACCCACCCTGGGGCTGGCCCTCGAAGCCGCCCATGCGGCCCGCCTGCGGGCCGGGCTGTGGCAGGGGCATTACGCCCCGGTGCCGGTGGCCCGCGCCCTGACCGAGGTGCGCGGGGAGCTGTGGGCGGCTCAGGACTGCGGTTTGCTCAGCACGTCAAGGCGGTAACGCTCGTGGCGCTCGCCGCCCCGGTGGGTGAGCGGCGCGGGCGTGCGGCAAAGGGCGGCTTCGTGCACGGCGTCCCCAGTCTGCGGGTAGTCATGGACCGGGGGGGTCCAGTGGACGAGCACCAGGTCACCGCCGGGGGCGAGGCGCTCTAGAAGCACGTCGAGCACCCGTTCGAGGTCAGCGCGGCTGAAGTAGTAGCCCACCTCCGAAAAGACAATGAGGTCAAAGGGGCCATCTGGAGCCTCGCCGGGAAGGCGGCGGCGCTCGAAGGTCACGTTCGCGCGCTCCCGGTTGCGCTCGCGGGCGCGGGCGAGGGCCTGCTCGCTCACGTCCACGCTGACGAGGTGGTCGACCCGCTCCGCCAGCATCCCGCTGAGCACGCCGATGGAGCACCCCACCTCCAGGGCGCGGGTATAGCGTTCCTGCGGCAGCGCGGCGAGGGTGCGGGCGTACTTGGCGTGCTCGTACTCGCTCGTCTCGAAGTTCCAGGGGTCGGGGTTGGCGCGGTAGACGGCCTCGAAATAGGCATCATCCAGGGTTTCGTCGGGGGGAGTCATTGTTCCTCCGTGGGTCGAAACTCATGGTACGTCTCGGTGCCCCCCAGCGCCCGCGCGAGCAAGCTGGCGGGGAGAACAAAACCGGGAGATAGCCCCGGCAGCGGGCCGAGCTGGGTGCGGTGGGCCTGAATCGCCCGGCGCTTGGCCGCCCGCCAGGGCTGCACGTTCAGGGTGAGGGGCCGGGTCTCGCCGGGGCGGGGGGAGTCTTCCGGGCCGCCGCGCTCCTCCAGCCAGACCGTATAGGCGAGCATCCGCACACCAGGAAAGGCGCGGGCCGCCCGCAGCAGCGGGGTCCAAGCCGCTCGGTGGTCCGGGTGGGGGTCGCGTGCCCAGGGCAGCAGTAGGGTGCCGGGCGGGGCCTCGCCCAGGGCGGTGCGGGCACCCCGCGTGAGGGCCTCGCCGTGCCGACTCAACTCGCCGTCGGGGAGGCCCAGGGTGCGGGTTCGCTCGGCGGGCACCCCCAGCGCGGCCAGGCCGGAGCGCCACTCCGCGAGCCGCGCCGCCGCCAGCCGCTCGCGGGAGCAAGCGGGCGAAGCCGGGTGGGACGCCCCCCCGTCGCTGAGGAGCAAGGCCCACACCTCCCGCTCCGCCTCTCCCAGCGCGGCGAGGAGGCCGCCGCAGCCCAGCGCCTCGTCATCGGGGTGGGGAGCCACCACCCACACCGGGCCGGCAAGCACTGCGGGGTCCAGCGGGGTTGGGGCAAGGGGAACCGTCACCCCTCCTCCCAGGGGTCCTCGGCGTCCCCCGCCTCCAGCACCCACCCGCCGACGAGGAGCCGCGCTGCGTCGGGGGCGGGTTGCCGGAGGTACATTCGCAGGTCGCGCACCAGGCGTTCTGTCGGCTGCGGCGCGAGCAGACCCCTGGCCCCGACCGCCCGCTCCGCCGCTTCGCAGGCGAGGAGGCAGGCGTCCTCGGTCGCGGTCCGGGCGAGGGCGACATAGGCGAGCAGGGGGGCGGGGTCCCTCTCCGCTGACTGGGCCTCCGGCCAGCCCTCCAGCCGCCGGGCCGCCTCACGGGTGAGCTGCCAAGCCCCCTCCAGCCGCAGGGCCACCTCGGCGAAGCGCAGGCGCTGCACGTCGTCCCCAGCGCGGCCTAGGCCCCGCAGCACCGCCCGCGCCGAGGCGACGACCGCGTCCGCCCCGCCGAGCTGTGCGGCGAGAAAGCGCAGCGCCCCCCCACCAAACTCCGGCTGGCGGTAGTAGTCGCCGGGCCGCCCAATCAGGTCGCCCGGCTCCACCCGCGCACCCCCGTAGTCCACCCGCCCAGAGACGGTCGCCCGCATCCCCAGCGGCTGCCAGAACTCCAGGTCGGGTACGCCGGGTTCGCGCTCGGCGGGCAGCAGGACCATCACCCGGCCCCCCTCGCCCTCGGCGGGGAGAAGCGGGCGGGTGACGTACCCCAGTCCGGAGGCGAAGGTCTTGCCGCCGGTCAGGTGCAGGCCCCCCGGCTCCCCCTCCAGCCGCAGCCCCGGCCCGTCTTCGGTGTTCCACACGCCAAAGAGGTGGCCTTGCGCTGCGTCCTGCGCGGCGCGGGCGAGCTGCGCGGGGGTGCCGTAGCGCCGCACCAGCGCCAGCGCGTTGGCATGTCCCTCGTACACCCGCGCGACCGGGAGGCTGGCCCGCCCCAGCGCCCGCAGCAGCGAGAGCAGAGGCAGTCCGCCCAGCCCCCGCCCGCCGAGCGCCGGGGGCAGGGTGACGGTGAGGAGGCCCGCTTCCCGCAACGCCCCGAAGGACGCGGCGGGAAAGGTGCCGTCCGCGTCCCGTACGGCGGCTTCGGCCTCGATGGCAGCGGCGACGGGGGCCGGAAGGAGCGGGGCGGGCAGCCCCGCCCGCGGCCCGGAAGGGGGACGACTCACCCGCGCACGATACGGCGGGCCGGGCATGGGGGACGATGACCAATCCGGCAGGCTTTTCTCATGTCGCAGGGTCGCCCCGCCCAGGCGGGCCGCAGGGAACATCTGGAGGCCGGGTGCTACACTCCGGCCTGAGCCGGGATGGCGGAATCGGTAGACGCATTCGACTTAAAATCGAACGCCCGTGAGGGCATACGGGTTCAAGTCCCGTTCTCGGCACCACGAAAATGCCCCGCAGCGCTGCGGGGCGTTGTCCTGCCGAGCTTTACTCACTCCACGTCAAAAGCGAGCACGCTGGCCTCGGACGTGATTTTGAAGCGGCGGCGCAGGTCGTCGATGACCCGGCGCTGCTCGTCGGTGCCCGCCCGGATGCCGTGGGGCACCTCGTCCGTAAGGTGGGGAAACTGTACCCCCTCCACCTCTACGCCGGGGCTGCCGTCCGGCAGGGTCACGAAGCGGGCGGGAACACTTCCGCCGGGAAGCACCATCGTGAAGTCGCGGTTTTGCTCCTGGGTCATGCCCCGACCGTAGCGGACGCAGGCGCGGGCAGGGGTGAGGGCAGCCTTTACCCCGCAGCCAGGTCCGCCCGCGCCTCATGCAGCAGCTCGGAGAGGCGGCTGAGGCAGCGGCTGTACTTCTTGGCGTAGGCTCCGTGGCGGTAGCTGTCGGCAAAGAGGGTGCCCAGCGGCGCTCCGGTTAGGGCCGCCCGCAGGCCGAGGTCATAGAGCTTGTCCACAAAATGCACAAAGCGCAGGGCGACATTCTGGTCGGGCATGGGCGCGAGGTCGGTGATGCCGAGGGCTTCCACCCCCGCGAGCAGCCGGGCAAAACGGCTGGGATGCACCTCCAGCAGGAGGCGGCCCAGGTCGCGGTGACTGACCACGGCGAGGCCTTCTTGGGGCTGCCGCGCCCCCCACGCGGCGAACTCGGCGGGGCTGAGGGGCTGGGCCGGGGCCGTCCCGCGCTGACGGTAGTCGGGGCCGTCGATGCGGTGCGTCTCAAAGCGGTCCGCGATGCCCTGAATCTGGCGCTGGAAGTCCGAAGCGTTGAAGCGGCCCTGCCCCAGCGCCCCCGGCTCGGTGTTGGAGGTCGCGACCACGCTCGTCCCGGCGGGCATCAGCTGGCCCAGAAAGGTATTCGCCATGTGGGTGTTGCCGGGGTCGTCGAGTTCAAACTCGTCAATCAGGAGCAGGTCGTGCCCACGAAAGGCCTCGACCGCCCGGCTCATGCCCAGCGCCCCAATCACGTACATCAGGTCCTGAAAGCTCATGAGCGCCCGCGTGCCGCCCGCCGCGTGGTAGGTGCTCGCCAGCAGGTGCGTCTTGCCCACCCCGAAGCCGCCGTCGAGGTAGAGGCCGCGGCCCTCCGGCTTGGCGCGGCGAAACAGCCGGAAGCCGCCGGGCCGCGCCTGCGCCCCCTGGAGGAAGAGTTGCAGGGCACGCCGGGCTTCTTCCTGGCTGGGAAAGTCGGGGTTGGGCTGGTAGGTCTCAAAGCGCACCCCTCGGAAGCGGGCGCTGGGGGCAAGGTCGGCGGTGAGGTCCTCCGGGCGGAGGCTGGGGCGGCGGGCGAGAAGGTCAATCACGGTGCCTCACGCCTCATCGGTGCACTTCCAGCTCGACCTTGAAGTTGCCCTGGCGCGTCTCGCTCACGACCCGCTTAAAGTCGATGCGGCCCAGGCCCTCGGCGCTGAGGCTGTCGCCCTCCTTGATGTCGCTGCTCGCGCGGGCGAGGGCACCGTTCAGCCGCACCTTGCCGCCGTCAATGCCCTGCTGGAAGTAAGCGCGGCTCACGCCGAAGCCCTTGGCCCCCACCACGTCCACCCGCATGGACGGCACGACGACCTCGCGGGTCTTGGCTCCGCGCCCCGCCGCCTCGCCGACCTCTTCGACCGCGACCTCGCGCCCGCCGAGTTCGGTGAGGGCGGCCAGTGTCGGCGCAGCTTTGCCCGTCGCCGCCACCAGAAAGCTGCCCCGCTCCTCGCGCACGTCGCCGAGCTGGTCTTCGGGCAACCCCAGCCGCCGCAGCTGCACGCCGAAATCCTGGAGGTCCCAGGCGGGGCCGGGGCCGGGGGTCACCCGCAACACGCTCACGCCGCTGTCCACCTCCGGAATGTGCGCGGGGTAGAGGGTCAGAACCACCCGGCGGGCATCGGGAAAGCCGCCCGCGAGGACAAAGCGCAGGTCGTCGTCTTGCAGCAGGCGGCGGTCAATCTCGTCCCCGTCCACAAAGGGGGTCCGCACCACGCGCCCGCCCCGCGCCTGGGCCACGAGGGTGCTGAGCTTGAGCTTCATGGGGCGAAGATAGCGCCCGGCGCAAGGAAAGCGGCAGGGCCGGGGGCCGGGGGCTAGACTGCCGCCATGAACGTTCACGACCCGCTTGGCCTGCCCGGTGCCCCGTTGGAGACCCACCGCGAGCTGATGGCGCTGCTCGCGGCTCAGGGCGAGGGGCCGGCCACCCTGTATCTGATTTCTGACGGGCAGGCCGAGCGGGACGCCGCACGCTACGCGGCCCTGGTGACGTGGGGAGACGAAGCTGTGGTCACCGTGCCCGCCTATGGCCCGGCCTATGGCCCGGCGGGGGCGAAGGCACTGGCCGAGCTGGTGGCGTGGACGCAGGCGCGGGGCTGGCCCGTGCGCGAGACCGTGCTGAATCCCTCTGACTTGGTGCGCGTGCTGGCCGAACCCGACGCGGAAGAAGTGGCCCGCCTGACCGCCGCGAGCAACCCCAGCGACCCGCGCCTCTACGGAGCGCGGCCCCAGTCGGAAGCGTAGCCGGGGCATCGGCGGCCCCGCGCTCCGGCGTCCCGCCGCCGTACACTGCCCCCATGTGGCTGTACGGACGGAATCCGGTGCTCGAAGCCCTGCGTGAGGGGCGGGTCAGCGAGGTGCTGCTCGCGCGGGGGGTCGAAGAGGCGTTCGTGCGCGACCTCAAGGCCAAGGGGGTGCGGGTGCGCTTTGCCCCGCGCATCGAACTCGACCAACTCGTAGGCACGACCGCGCACCAGGGCATCCTCGCGGAGGTCGAGGACCTCGCCTGGGCGGACGTAGGCGACATCCTGGACCGGGCACGGAGCCGGGGCGAGGACCTCCTCATCGTGCTCCTCGACGGCATCACCGACCCGCGCAACTTTGGGGCCATCATCCGCTCGGCGGAGGTGCTGGGGGCCCATGGGGTCGCGGTGGAGGAACGCCGCAGCGCTCCGCTCTCGCCGGTGGTCGCCAAAACGGCGGCGGGGGCCACCAGTTACCTCCCGGTCGCACAGACGAAGAACCTGCCCCGCCTCATCGACCGCCTCAAGGAGGAGGGCGTCTGGGTCTACGGGGCGGCAGGCGAGGCCGCGCAGGACGTGGGCCGCCTGGACTTGCGCGGCCCGGTCGCCCTGGTCATCGGGGCGGAGGGCGAGGGCTTACGCCGCCTCGTGCGCGAGAAGTGCGACGCCCTGGTGCGGATTCCCACGCGCGGGCAGGTCCAAAGCCTCAACGCCTCGGTCGCGGCGGGCATCCTGCTGTACGAGGCGATGCGGGCGCGGGAAGAAGGGTGAACACCCTGACTACTCTTCAAAACGGGTGACGGGCAGCAGAAAGTCGGCTCCTGTACGGTGTTTCTGCGATGAAAACCCCTGGGAGCCGACCCCCCCACGATACCTTGCAGACCGCACGGCGGTCTGCCTTTCCTCTTGATGCCCGCCGCCTGGTCGTCTTCACGGCCTTGGTCCTGGCGGTCATCCAGGCTCGTACGGTGGTCCTGTACAGCCTCAAAACCCACGTCACGTTGCCAGGCACGCTCACGGCCCGCTACCAGCGGCTGTGTCGCTTCGTCCAGTTTTCCTTTCCGGAGGGTCTCTTTCCCCGCTTCGCCCTTTCCTTCCTGCCAGAGGGTCCCTTGGAC
>NZ_AXWT01000045.1 GCF_000482805.1 Deinococcus murrayi DSM 11303
AATCTTCGACGATACGCAGGGCGCTGGCAGGCAGAGAATCTGCACTCTGCCTTGAAAACCAGGGGCTTCAACCTGGAGGACACGGGCCTGACCCGCGCGGAGCGGGTGTCCACCCTATTGACGGTGGTCAGCGTGGCGTTCATCTGGGCCTGCGTGACTGGGGAGCTGCTGGCAAACAAGAAGGACGTACAGATCAAGAAACACGGACACCGTGCGGTGTCCGTGTTCCGGCTTGGCCTCGACCATCTCCAAGACCTGCTGCTGCACCCATCCCCGTCGTCCTGGCGTACCCTGACGACTCTCATGCCGCGTTTTGAAGGGTAGTCAGGCCACAAGGACAAGACGCTTATCGCTGCGCTGATGGGAACGGACGTCTTTATGATTCTGACGGGCCTGGTCGCTGACCTCACGACTGGCCCCGCGCGGTTCGTGTACTACACAGTCAGCGTGGTGGCCTTTGGCGTGATTCAAGCGATGATTTGGGGACTCCTGAGGCGCATCGCTGACGCGCACGGGGCGGATCTTTCCCGCGTGTATGGCCGGGTGGCCGGGCTGATGACGGTGCTGTGGATTCTGTATCCGACGTTCTGGATGTTGGGACCGTCCGGCATCGGTGCCATCAGTCAGGCGGCCTCGACCATGGGGTTCATTTTCACGCCGATTGTCTCCAAGGTCGTCTGGAGCATCGTTGACCTGCACAGTTTGCGGGCCTTGGGAGAACGCGAGCGCCGCTCTGAAGAGGCGGCCTGGCGGGGCGCTTGACCCCACTGCCGCCCAGCGGTCAGGGCGGTGGCTGAGGAAGGCCTACGCTCTAGCCCGCCAGGCGCCCCAGCAACCAGGTGGCGATCGTGAAGTACACCAGCACGCCGCTGATGTCCGCCAGGGAGGTCACGAGCGGACCGCTCGCGGTGGCGGGGTCGAGGCGCAGCCGAGCGAGCACGAAGGGCAGGCTCAGGCCAATCACGCTGCCGAGAATGACGACGGCCACCATCGTGAGGGCGACGATGAGGGCCACCTCGGTGCCGCCGCGCCACAGCCCCACCGCCGAAACCGCTGCCGCCATCGTGACGCCCAGCAGGGCCGAGACGCCGACCTCGCGCACGAGCAGCCGCCCCCAGTCGCCCGCCCGAACGTCCCCGGTTGCCAGCGCGCGCACCATCAGGGTGGAGGCCTGCGACCCGGCGTTGCCGCTCGACCCAATCAGGAGGGGCAGGAAAAAGACCAGGGCCACTACCTCTGCAATGACGTCCTCGTAGCGGGCGATGACGGCTCCCGACACGAGGTTGACAAAGACGAGCACCACCAACCAACCGATGCGCCGCCGGTAGAGGCCCAGGGCCGAGCTGCCCCCCACCCCGCCGGGCAGCGGCGTCACGGCTCCGGCCAGCTGGAAGTCTTCGGTGGCCTCGGCCCGCGCCACCCCCAGCACGTCGTCCGCGGTGACTGCTCCGACGAGCACGCCCGCCGCGTCCACGACCGGCAGGGCGGTGAGCCGGGCGCGTTCCATCACCCGGACGGCGGTTTCGCGGTCGTCGTCTGCCCGCAGGGCGGTAAAGCGTCCGTCCATCAGGTCGGCGACCCGCGCTTCTGGCCGGGCGAGCACAAAACGGGCCAGGCTCAGGGCGTCGAGCAGCCGCCAGTCATCGTCCACGACGTACAGCTCGGCGAGACTCTCCTCTGCCGCCTGCCCGCCCCGCTCGCGGACGTGCGCCAGGGCCTGCGCGACTGTCCAGCGGGGGCGCACCGCCACGTATTCGGGCGTCATCAGGCGGCCCACGCTTTGGGGCGGGTAGCCCAGCAGCTGCTGCGCCTGGGTGAGGTCCTCCGGGCCGAGGAGGGTCAAAAGCCGCTGGGTCACCCGCCCCGGCAACTCCTCGAACAGGTGGGTGCGGTCGTCGGGGTCGAGGTCCGCGAGCAGCCGCTGCGTCTCGGCGGCGCTCAGGCTGTACACGAGGGCGTCACGCTCGTGGGAGGGCATCGCCGCAAAGGTGCGGGCGGCCAGCTCCGGCGGCAGCAGCCGAAACAGCACCGCCCGCTCGGTTGGAGGAACCCCGCGCAGCAAGTCCGCGAGGTCGGGGGCGGGATACGCCAGCAGCTCGGCCCGCACTGCCTCCGGCCCTTGCCCCCGCAGCGCCTCTTGCACAGAACCCCTGGGCATCGGCATGGGGCTGAGCTTAGCGCCTCGCGGCAGTTCGGTGCTGCCGTCAGAGGCGGGTAAAGCTCAGGACTGTGCCGTCCTCTGCGCGCAGGGTCAGGCCCGCCGCCGTGACCGTCACGCTGGGGCGAGACGCCAGGAACGCGGGGAGCTGGACGGGCACGGCGGGCGCGTCCGGGCAGGCCCGCAGGGTCGTGACGGGCGAGGCGGTGAGGACGAGCACCGCTCCCTCCAGGCGGTAGGGGGCCGCGAACTGGTTGCAGCCGTCACTCCCGCTGAGGCGCTCTGCCTCAACGTTCAGCGTGAGGGCGCGGGAGACGGCAGCGGACACGGGGCGGCCCGCAACCGCCGTCAGCACGTAGCGTCCCCCAGCCAAGGAGGGCACCGTGCCCGCCGCACCCCCGCTGCGGCGGAAGACCAGCGTCTGCCCGCTCGCCGCCCGGAGGGTGAGGGTCTGACCCTGGAGGGATGCGGCCAAGGCGGGCTGGGCGAGGAAGCGCAAGAAGGCCGTCTCCTGGGCGCTTACCGCTGGGGGGCAAGCCATCCGCGTGGTCGCCAGCGGCCCGAAGGTGACCTGGCCCCCCGCTCCTCCCTCCACGCTGCCGCCGAGGCGGTTGCAGCCCGTGCTGCCGCTCACCCGGCCCCCGGCGAAGCTCAGGGTGGGGAGGGTGGCGGGCACCGGGCGCAGGGCGGTGCCGCCGGAGAGCTGCCAGGTGCCCTCTAGCGCCTGGAGGGTGATGGGGGCGTTCCCCGACGTCTGCGGGACCGCGCCAGCACCGCTTGCCCGGAACACCAGGCGGCTGCGGGCACCCGCCCACAGGGTCAGGGTCTGGCCCTCTTGCTGAAAGCCGGTGACCTGCCGCAACAGGTTGAGAAAGCGGGTTTCCTGCTCGGCCACGGCCCCCGTGCACCCCCGGCGGGTGGTGGCGAGCGGCCCGAAGCGCAGCACGGCTTCCCGGCTGGCGTAGGTGGCCCGGTAAGTGTTGCAGCCCGCCGTGCCGAACGCCGCCCGCTCGTCAAACCGCAGGGTGGGTGCCGGGGCACCCGCGAGGGGCGAGGCGCTCTGCCCATCCTCCTGGACGCTGCTCAGGGTCCAGGTCACGCCGAGCAGGGAGCTGGAGGCTTGGGCCGGGGCCACCGCGCCCGCGAGGATGAGGGGGGTCAGGACGAGCCGGGAGAGGGGACGCATACCCCATGGTCAGCTGGAGCGATGACAGGCGGCTGAGGGGAGGCCTGGGCAGGGGTATGCTGCGGAACATGGTTGGCCCGGCTCCCTCTCCCCTGCCCTCCCTGGCAGAGCAGCTCCAAGACGTGACCGAAGCCCTGGCTGCCGCTCGGACCGCTCAGGAGGTCTACCAGGTGGTGCTCTCGCCCGCGCTGACGGCGCTGGGGGCGATTGCGGGCGCGGTGCTGCTGCTGAGTGCGTCGGGCGAACGGCTGGAGCTGGCGGCCCTGCACGGCCATGAGGCTGGAGCGCAGACGGTCTGGCAAGACGGCCCGCTGGAGCCGGACCTGCCCGCTGGCGACGCGCTGCGGCGGCGCGAAGCGCTGTATTTCGAGCACGAGGGCGACCTGCTGCGGGCTTATCCGGACTTAGAGACCCGCACGGGTGGAGTGGCGGCGGTGGCGACCGCTGTCTTGCCCATGGTCCTGGAAGAGCGTCCCCTGGGGGTCATCGTCCTCGATTTTCGGGAGCCGCATCACTTCACGCCGGCAGAGCAGCGTTTCTTGCGCACGCTCGCCTCGCAGTGCGCCCTGGCGCTGGGACGGGTGCGCTTGCTCGCTGGGCTGCAAGAGGAGGTGCGCCGCCGCACCCACGCCCTGGAGTCGGCCCGCGCGACGGCGGAGGCGCTGGCCCGCTTGGGCGACGCCCTGCAAGCCGCCGCCTCACCCGATGAGGTCGCCCGGCTCGCGCTGGAGCGGCTTGCGGGGGCGTTGGAGGCCCGTGGCATGACGGTGGTGCGGCTCTCCGGCGACCGGGTGGAAGGCGCGACCTTTTGGGGCGAGGTGCCCCCAGGGCTGCGCGGGGCCTTGGCCCACCCAGAGCGGCGGCTGGGGAGCGCCGCCGCGTTTCAGCACCTCGCCCGAACCCTGACCCCGTCGGAAGAGGGCTGGCGGCCCGGCAGCACCGAATCGCTTCGGACGCCGGGAGGCCAACTGGCTGGAATCCTGCACAGCTGGCCGCAAACGGGGGCGGCCCCCTGGACCCCAGAGCAGCGCGACCTACACCGCCGGGCCGCCGCGACCCTGGGCCTCGCGCTGGAGCGGGCTGCGGGCGAGCGCGAGCGCGAGGAGCAGCGGTCGGCCCTCGACGCTTTTGTGGCCTACCAGGAAGCGGTGGGCAGCGAAAGCGACGTGCGGGCGCTCGCGCGGCAGGCCATGCGGGTTGTGCAAGCGCACCTCGCGCACGTCAGCGCCGCTTACTACGAACGGGAGGGCGAGCGCTGGTATGGCCGGGCCTGGACCGACGACGTGGATGCCGAGGTGGTCGCGCAGATGAAAGCGGGCCTCCCCGCCGATGCCCCCAACCTCGCGCAGGCGGCCCGCACGGGCACGGCAGTGTTTGTCGACAGCTGGAGCGCGAGCGGCGAGGGCCTCCCCAGCGCCGGGATGTACGGGGCCGCCGCCTTCGTGCCGCTGGTGATTGGCGGGGAAGTTCGCAGCCTTTTTGCGGTGGGCACCCGCGAGAGCCGCGCCTGGACCGACCGCGAACGGGCGCTCGTGCGGGCGGTAGCTCGCGGGCTGACCCTGACCCTGGAACGCGCCGCCCACATCCGGCAACTCGAAGAGCAGAATGCCGCCCTCGACGCCCGGACGCGGGCCTTGCAGGGGTTTGCGGACCTCAGCCGCGACCTCGCCGAGCACCGCGACCCGCAGACTCTGACCCGGCGAGCGCTGGAGATGGTGCTGTCGCTGCTGCCGCCGGGAGCAGGCCTCTTTTACCAGCGGCGGGGGGAACGCTGGCACGCCACCGCGCAGGTTGGGGAGCTGGGCCACCCCGACCTGCAGGCGGTGGTAGAAGCGGGCCTCCCGGTTGGTGAGACCCCCACCCTCGACCTGCCCGCCCAAACCCGCGAGGCCCTCTTTCAGGACCGCTACGACCCGGCGCGGGACATCGACCCAGCGCTCGCCGCGCACTTGCAAACGGTCGCCACCCTGCCTGTTCTCGTCGAGGGCGAGGTGGTGGGCATCTTCAATGTAGCCCTCTTTGAGTCTCGGCCCTGGGCGGCGGCGGACCGGGCGGTGCTGGAGACGACCGCCCGCAGCCTGGGCCTCGCGCTAGAGGGGGCGCGGGGGGTCGCGCAGCTCGCTGAGCGCACCCGCGAGCTGGAGCGCAGCAACGCGGAGCTGGAGCAGTTTGCGTATGTGGCGTCGCACGACCTGCAAGCGCCGATACGGGCGATGACCAGCTTTGCCGAGCTGATTGGGCGGCGCTACGGCGAGCAGCTGGACGAACGGGGCCGGATGTACCTCGGCCAAATCATCACCAGCGGCGAGCACATGAAGCGCCTCGTCGACGACCTGCTCGCCTTTTCACGGGTGCACACTGCGCAGCGCGAGCCAGAAGTGGTGGACGCGAGCGAGGTCTTTGACACGGTGCGCCGCCGCCTCCAGGCGGCGCAAGGGGCGGGGGCGCAGGTCACCCGCGGGGCGTTGCCCCGCGTGCTGGCCGACCCGTATCAGCTCGACCAGTTGTTCCAGAACCTGCTGACGAACGGCCTGAAGTACCGCCGGGAAGGGGTAGAGCCGTCGGTGCACGTGTGGGCACAGCGGGAGGGGGGGATGTGGCGCTTTGCGGTGCGGGACAACGGCATTGGGATAGAGCGGCAGTACTGGGAGCGGATTTTTGTGATTTTCCAGCGGCTGCACGGTCGGGAGGCGTACGAGGGGA
>NZ_AXWT01000046.1 GCF_000482805.1 Deinococcus murrayi DSM 11303
CCGTACAGGAGCCGACTTCTCAAGTCTCCATCTGACTTTTGACCCCTAGAGAGCGACTTTCTGCTGCCCGTCACCCGTTTTGAAGAGTAGTCAGGAAATTACCACCTCGCACGATGATTGGTCCAGCGGCCATACTCCAGATTAGGCTGGACGACTGCGAGTAGGCACTGTTCTCGTCGTGAAAAACCACTGCACCGTTGCCATTAAGGCTGATCACGTCGATGTTTTTTCCAGTTACGCCGTGTTTCCTGACGCCATCGAGTACGAACAGCCCTGTCAGCTCTCCAGTAGAGAGATCGAAGAACATGAAGTTGGACCCAGCGATGGCATTGGCGTCGCCCCTTACGAACGTCGGGACATTGCGACGACCAGCACCGCTGGCGTCACCAGAGAAACGAACTTTGAAGTTGCTGCGGGGGATACGAATGGCTGGCATATCTGCACTCCTGGTGGTTCTGAATTGAAGTGGCCACTTCTGCAATTAGTATGCGAATCCATCTATTCGGGCGATAGAAAGTCTTCTACCAGTATGCCTACCCGAATATACTAGTACATCTCTACTTTCCCATCCAAGCATGTCAACAACAATGCAGCGCATGCCTTCCCCATGACGGGTAGAAAAGTTTTACTTCAAAAACTTTCCTACCCATAGATTTCTTGTGGTAGTGAGGTAGATTTCAGAGTTTAAAAATAGGACTTGTATGCACCATGATTACTCCAGAAGTGATCACTTCAAATTTAGTTCGGGAGGTACAGCATGGCTCTTCAGGAATTTGTGAAGGTATACACGGCAGAGTCGAACTTCACGGGCATACAGGGATACATTAGCGTCCCGGCAACGCCTACAGGTCTGAGCACGTATGACTTCGTCAACTTCTTTCTTGCTCTGGACGACTATTACGAAGTTGGCCTCAGCTACGCAGATAAGGGCGATGGAAACGGCCCGGTCTGGCGCTACTTCGCCAATCACGCTAAATTTGGTCAGCAGAACCAGATTGTGAGCCCTACCAGTGAGGTCTTTGTCAAGATCGTCAACCGGGGCACGGAAGCGGACGCGACTGTACAGGATGGGCGCATTACGTTCTCTCGCACGGCCGCCGTGGCGTCCCCAACCTACTCCGGCAAGATGCTGATCGGTGGGGAGGACAATAGTGCCACGTCATCCAGCGGCTATACGCCCCGGCACCCGCAGGTGACATTCCGTAACGTGAAGGTGCAGCGTGGCGGCGTGTGGCTTGACTGGAATGCCACCACGCAAAGCTCCCTGGGTGCCCTGGTCAATCGCACGCCCCAGTATCAGCGGCAGGGCATGGTCATCCAGAACGTACCGCTGATCGCCCAACTGACGTAACCCACACGGGAAAGGAGAGGGCTTCATTGGCCCTCTCCTTTCCCGTGGCGCTTCTCGGCTTTTAGCGGAGCGTCACGGCTGCCTTGCCGTTCGTCACGGTGCAGGTAAACCGCACGGTCCTGACCTGCCCGCCCTGCTGAAAGCGCGCCGTGCCCACCCAGAAATACGACTGACCGACATGGCCGGAGTTGTTGATGTTCCTGGAATAAGTGACCGGGACCCCTGCGGGCACCGTGCGGAAGCCCTGAAGGTTGCGGATGCACAGCGCCTGTCCGAGTTGCTGGTCTGGTGAGAGGCCTGAGGGGAGTAGCGCATCCCTGCCACCAGCGCTGGCAAAGCTGGCAGCCAGAACGGCAAGGGCACAGATCATCTTACGCAGCATAGTAATCATTGTAGAGGTGGTTTGTTGGCGATGTCCCAGTAATACAGAATCGCTTCGTTGCGGCTACTCACGCCCAGCTTCTGAAATACGCGTGTCAGGCCGTTCTGCACCGTCTCTCAGTACCTGACAAGTTGAGGATTTTGCCGTCCTGGAGCAGGAAAAGGAGCTTTGAACAGGGCCAGATACGTCTGGAACGAGCTTTTTCCCCACCTCAGGGCGCGGCCCAGAGCTTCACACCCATATCTCGCCCGGCTCATGGCCGGGCGACCGTGCTTCTTCCTGGGGATGTTGTGCTGCTCGGCGCGCCAGGTGCCGATCCGGACCATCCAGGCCAGCGCCAGGCTGAGGAAGCCGAAGAGACGGGAGAGACGATCCGGCTGGGTCATATGGGTCTGTTCGAGGTTCAAGCCCCGGGTCTTCATCGCAGCGAAGGTGCATTCGATGCCCCACCGTAAGCGGTAGGTGGACAGGGTGTCCCAGAGCGACAGATCCGAGGCGACCAGGACGCGCTCTCCCTGCGGGGAGAGCGTCGCCACCACCTGCATCCAGCTGCCATACACCCAGGCGCCGTCGAACACGCCCCGGATCTCCCCAGGCTGAAGATCCTGAAAGTGGTCACGCGCTGGGCTTTCGTCCAGGAGAGTGCTTTCCCGAATGCGGATGCAGCGCTTGAGGCCCTGCTGGCGCAGGAAGGTGAACCATTCCTGCCCGACGAATTCCCGGTCCGCGATCAGGACCGCCCAGCGCCGGGCGGGGAGGCGTTTCAGGAGCTGGCCCACCAGGAACATCCGTGCCCGCATCTCACTGCTGCCGCCGTGCGGCAGCACCTTCCAGTTCAGGGGCAGCACCACGCCACCGAGCGCGACCCCCAGCACCAGGAGGTTCAGGTCCGCAGCCCCGAGCTTCCAGTTGGTCCGGTCCAGAACGAAGGTGAGCTTCCCGGCGGGGAGCAGGGGGAGCAGGACGTCCTGGACGTCCTGTGGCGTGAGTCGGGTCTCGTGGAACGTCCGCGCCACCATGCGGGTGATGGACGCCTGCGACGCTTCGCGGTCGATGTGCAGTGCGATTTTCCGGTGCAGCGTGGACTCCGCCTGGATGAGGCCGAACAGGACTTCAGCCACGCGGCGGAGGGTGTCGATGCGGTGGTGAGGGAGCCGTTCTTTCAGGTACGCGGTGAACGTGTCAACATGCGAGCGGGCGGCACTGGGACGAATCACACTTCCTTTTGCCGCCCTTTGTCGTCCCTTTTTGCGTCCTGGACGCCATTTCCCTCAACCTGTCAGGTACTGAGGATTAAACCCTTAATGTTAAAATATGGAGTTACAAACGCACTTCAACTGATATCTTTGCCAAGTCCCAAGCCAAACTTACTGACTGGGACGGAACCATCCCCGGGAGGAATATGAAGGTAGCTCACTACACAATCATCGGTCTTCTTATGGCAGCCATCAGCGCGTGCGGGACTTCACCAGATGTGAGCGTCGAACAGACTTTGGATACGGACGCCAGTGTGGCGCCGCCTAAACTCCTCAACTCACCGGATGACATAGGAAGGCTTACCGGGAACTTCACTGTTGACCTCACGCCTGAACAAGCGAAGAGGCTACAGACACAGGGAAGTCTTGATTTCCCGCCCATTGTTCCTGCACTCCTTCCTCAGCCCTGTGCTAACCATATTTCAGCTCCTGCAAATTCACATGGCTACATCATTTTTCAGCAGGGTACGACAGGGGCCGAAAGGAGTGTCCAGTGGGGCTTCTACATGTACAAACAGTACAGGCCACTTTACACCTTTTGGAAGACACGCACCACTCTAAATAATACAAATTTGGGCGAACTTAACAAAACTTACGAGCCTCATGGGTCCATACCAGCCTATAGCTTGAAAATAGGCCATATTGTTTACATTCAGGGTATTGCAACTGGACCCAACGCGTACACTTATATTCAGGGCTCTTGCAAAGTAACTTATTAAAATAATGGGCAACCAAGAGTTACTTGCTGAGTTAACAAAAACTCTGGTTTTTGCTCTCCCAATGGGTATGACCATAGAGGCAGAATCTACAGGATATTATATAAAATACGGCTCATTCTCGATAGGTCACAACTATCCTGAAGAACTGCCTATCGATCTGTTAACAATTCTCCTTCTTGACTCTATACAAACAGCGGTTGCAGATATGCTGTCTGACTACTGGCCCAAGATAGGCGATTTAAAACTTAACTATGCTGTATCGATTGCAGGAGAATTGCCGGTCATCGTTTTTACCCCCAGAACCACATAGATAAGGCGGCCTCTGGGTCCTGACTACCCTTCAAAACGCGGCATGAGAGTCGTCAGGGTACGCCAGGACGACGGGGATGGGTGCAGCAGCAGGTCTTGGAGATGGTCGAGGCC
>NZ_AXWT01000047.1 GCF_000482805.1 Deinococcus murrayi DSM 11303
TTCTCAAGTCTCCATCTGACTTTTGACCCCTAGAGAGCGGTTTGATAGTACATCGATTAACATTCTTGGCATTGCGTTTGCTCGCGCGGAGTACAGTGATGGAAGAATTGGAGGAGCTATGTCCGCAATCTCAAATATCGACAGCGATTTCGGATATGTTGATGTACTACCCTACTGATTATGAAGCGCTTACTCCCGATCCTCCTCGCACTAATTGCGCCCTATAACACTCTTGCTGGCGGAACGCAGCCCATCCAGCCGTCACCCGCCCCTGCTGCTCTGCCATCTCTTTTATTGGGCGAGCGCGTCTCCCCTCAAGTTGTGACACAGCCGGGAGTATTGTTTGATGTATTCATTCCTACCACACTGGATGCACATCGCGATTTACAAATACAGGCGTCACTCCTCAATGTCAGTTCGCAACCCACAGAACTCTCCTTCTTAAGTGGTCAGCCCACCTACTGGATAGAGTTTAAGAGTACCTCGTCTGATTTTACTCGGCGGTGTAATCTGGCCAGTTTTACTCAAACTCCTATTCTCTCGTCGTCACCAGCAAGGCGGTGGAAGGTGGAGCCGGGCGGTGGATTGACGCTACCCTGCCTGCTCCAAGCACGAGAGGGAGCACCCATTCTTCCTTCCGGGCAATACCATGTGCAGGCGACACTCATCTTAGGAGATCCTGGGCGTACTGTCGTCTATTGGCGATCTGCTACGCGCCTTGTCAGAGTTCCTTAGAGCTGCACTTAAAGACCGAGTAGATCAAGGAGAACGCAACCCAAAGCTTGAAGTAGATGAGCAGGAGAGGGCAGCAGTGGACGTATCAAGTGTCCACCTGCTGCCCTATTCCGTTATTGACCGTTTATTGCGCTCAAGAACGGCTCGCCTCACCATCGACGCTGTGTTATGAGGGACATCATCAACATCAAAGCCGCTGAAGAGTGTTCAGGAGAACGTACCCTCCACTGGAAGGAGCCGGAAAACGTACCACTTTGGTCGCCTCCGCACGAGTCCGCCAGCCGCACGTCTAAGTGTCGGCTTGCAGTATTTCGCACAATGGTGCAAGACGGGTGCAAGCCGGAGGGTCAGTAGCGTCGGGTCATCCAAGGAGGTGAACGATGAAACGGTGGCTGCTCGCCCTCGGCGCGCTGCTGGTGCTCAGCTTTGCTGGCGCCGATCCAGATGATGACGCGGGGCCCGTCCTTACTCCAGTCGGAGTTCCTACCACCCCTGCCAGCTCCTGACCCCTTTCCACGCCGTGGCGGCACGCGTGAGGTCCCGACACCCATTCCTATTTCCTTCATTCCAGGCGAGCTGGCCGAATGAAGCTGAGAGGACATGACATGAAACAGTACGCTTCCTGGCTAAGCACCCTCTCCCTGACCGTTGCTTTGGCGGCGTGCGGCACCTCGCCGAACGTCGACGAGCCGCAACCCAATGCCCAGGCGCCGCAGCAGACGCAGGGACTTGCACGTCAGTCGACCGGGCAGCAACGTCCCCCCAACCCGCTCACGCCTAAGCCGAATTCCAACCGCTCTATGTACAACCCTGGGATGGCTGGGGACTTCGAGCGGCTAGCCGAACGTGAACCGGGCTTCGCTGGCTTCATCCTGAATCAGGACGGCGAGTTACACGTTTACACGGCGCCTGCGGGAAATCAGGCACGGGCCGAACGTGCGGCGCAGGAACTGGCCCTCAAGGTGCAGGAACGGCGTAACCGAAGCCAGGCGAATGCTGCCGTTACCCCGGACCTTCCCACCATGGCGGCGCGGACCCGGTCTTACCGGGCACAGTACAACTACCGTCAACTCTCCGATTGGCGCAACCTGCTGCGGACGCAGGTCTTTGACGAGGACACCTTCTCGATGATGACAGTCAGCATTCCAGACAACGCCATTCTGATCGGCACCACCGAGGAGCGCGGGTGGGAACGGATGCGCGGCATCGCCGCGAGACTCAAGATTCCTCCGCAGGCCATCAAGCTGGTCGTGAGACCCCGTGCTCAGTCTGTCCAGCTCTCCGGCACGTTGGATAACGAGCAGTCGACGTTTGTGGGCGGCCTCCAAATCTACACCGAAGGCATTCTCGGATGCACGCTCGGGCTGAACATCAACATGTACGACCAGTTCGGGGGGTCCGGCAAGGGCTTCCTCACGAACTCGCACTGCACGACGTACCTCGCCACCGCAGACTACCGGGAGCACTTCCAGGGCCCGCAGGGCTCCATGAACGTCGTGGGATACGAGCACACGGACCCCGCCACCTTCGGCTACGAAACCAGTGCCCTCTGTAGTGGCGGAGTGCCCTGCCGCTGGAGTGACAGCGCGTTCGTCCTGTATTACTCCTGGGCCGCTGCCAACTCGCCGTTTGCGATCGCCCGGACGACCAACCGGGTGTACAGCGGCTACGGCTCCCTCTCGATCAACACCAGTAGTCCCCAGCTCCGCGTCTTCAATGAGTACGGCATCTACCTGGGTGACCCCATGGAAAAGATCGGGCAGACCTCGGGGTGGACCTACGGCACCGCTCAGAATGTCTGCGTTGACGCGCTCCCGAGAGGGGCCGGAGAGTTCGTTCGGCTGTGCCAGATTGAGTCCGACATGGATGTGTTTGGGGGGGACAGCGGCTCACCCGTGTTTTACCGAACGGACACGAACAATGTCGAAGCCCTGGGGCTCGTCTGGGGCTCCACCATGAACGATGCTCAAACGGTCTCCTACGCTTCTTACTCGTCTGACCTCGCGTCCATCCGCCGTGATTTCTACGACTATGCTGGCTACGACTTCCAGGTAGCCTCTTACTGAGGATGAAACGTCTCCTGCTGACCTTCCTGGCCTGGGCGCTCCCCGCGGCTATGGCACAGCCGACCGCACCGCAGGGCGTGACCTTCCAGACACGCATCGCCGGAGTCCCGCGCGTAGCTGCCGCAGGGTTGCTCCCCGTTCGCCTCCAGTTGAAGAACCTCACCCCTGCACCCGCCTTCGCCCCCATCGGGTACCCACCCGACTTCAACATCGTGGTGACCAATGCTCAGGGCCAGATCGTGCGGCAACGCCTGAGGCCACCCACGCTCCCGGAGGGTGTGGTGACGAACGTCGTCATCGCACCCCGAGGTCCAACCTTGAACCCCAGAGAAGTGCTGACCGTGGAGTGGACGTGGGATCTCCGCGATGATCGTGGACAGCCGGTCAGAACCGGGCGCTACTGTTTGGTCGGGATGTTTCAATCCACGTCGGGACCCGCCATGCCAGGGCTCACCAGCGCCCCATGGTGCGTTTGGGTGCTGCGTTCCAACGCGTAAACGCTCCGGCGACCAACGCATCTTCGTCCATCACTTGGCGAGCAGGCACGAGAGAATCTCCTCTCGCGCCTGCTCCCTTCTCTGGCAACATCGGCCAGTTCAGTCCGTGGGCGTAGACGCCTGGGACCTTTCCAGCAGTGGAGGTGTGGTAACTGACATCTTTCAGTTTTAGAAAAGCACGTCCAGCACGGCTTCCTCCCTCAAGATGAGGGTGTGAAAAGGAAAAATGACCGTGCTGGACAGCTTT
>NZ_AXWT01000048.1 GCF_000482805.1 Deinococcus murrayi DSM 11303
GTTCGCCAGCTCCGCCTCAACCCCCTGGCTGCCCTCCGTCTCCTCAGCCCTCAACCGAGTTGAGATAAAAGCCTGGGGTGGGGGGCGCGGGCGTTGACAAGTTCGGGGAGGGTGCCTATACTTCCTTTCGCGCTTGAGAAGGTTCCCGCGGGAACGGTTCGAGAAGCGCCCCGCCGCAAGGGGGGTTGGCCGAGTGGTTGAAGGCAACGGTCTTGAAAACCGTAGTGGGGCAACCCACCGGGGGTTCGAATCCCTCACCCCTCGCCACCACGCAGGCCCCAGCATGACAACCAGGTGCTCTCTTTTTGGAGAGGTGGGTGAGCGGCTTAAACCAAGCGTTTGCTAAACGCTCGTACGCCTTAAAAGTGTACCGCGGGTTCGAATCCCGCCCTCTCCGCCAAGCACCACACCAGGCATGTGCCCGTAGCTCAGCTGGATAGAGCGTCTGACTACGGATCAGAAGGCCAGGAGTTCGAATCTCTTCGGGCACGCCAGCAAAATCCCCCACCCGGTGGGGGGTTTTCTTTTGCTTGGGCAGGGGAAAAGGCCCGCCGGAGTGCTCCAGGCTTCCGGCGGGCCTTTTCCCTCGCTAGGCCGGAACGAGCACCAGCGCCCCCCGTGCGGGCACGTCCAGCTCGGTGTCGCCGCCGAGGTTATAGGGCTGCCCGCTCAGGGCGTCGCGGTAGGGGCCGGGCCGCACCCCGGTCAGGGGCAACCTGGCCGCTGCTTGCGCCGCGTTGAGGGCCACATACGCCGCCTGCTCCTCCAGTTCGCGGGCATAGACGAGGGCCTCGCCCTCGGCGTGGGTAAAGCGCAGCTCGCCCCGGCGCAGGGCGGGGGCAGCGTGCCGAGCGGCGGTGAGCTTCTGGAGCATCTCCAGCGTCCCCCTGTCCCAGCTCGCCTCGTCGTGCCAGGGGAAGGCGCGGCGGCAGTCGGGGTCGGGGCCACCGGGAAGGCCCACCTCGTCGCCCGCATAGATGCAGGGTGCCCCCACGTAGGTCATCTGAAAGACGCTGGCGAGCCGGAAGGCGGTCGCGTCCCCGCCCGCCGCCGTCAGAAAGCGGGCCGTATCGTGCGAGTCGAGCAGGTTGAGCTGCGCCCGCACAACCTCCGGGTGGTACATCCGGGTGACCTCCCCGATGCGCCGGGCGAAGGCGGGGGCATCCATGGGGTCCACTCGGCCCATCCCGCTGGCCTCGCTCACGGCGTGGTTCAGGGTCCGCGCCCCGAAAAAGCCCAGGCAGGGGCGGGCAAAGTGGTAGTTCATGACGGCGTCGAACTGGTCGCCCGCCAGCCAGCGGTGCGCGTCCCCCCAGATTTCCCCGACGATGTAGGCGTCCGGGTTAATCGCCTTGACCCGCCGCCGGAACTCGCGCCAGAAGTCGTCATCGTCAATCTCGTTGGGCACGTCGAGCCGCCAGCCGTCAATCCCAAAGCGCACCCAGTACTCGCCCACCGAGAGCAGGAACTCGCGGACGGCGGGGTTCGCGGTGTTGAACTTCGGCAGCGCCCGCATGCCCCACCACGCCTGGTAATTCGCGGGCCGGGTGTCGTCGTAGGCGTGCAGCGGCCAGCCCTCGACGTGGAACCAGTCGCGGTAGGCGCTCGCCTCGCCCTGTTCGAGCAGGTCGTGGAACTGAAAAAAGCCCCGGCTGGCGTGGTTAAAGACCCCGTCGAGGACGACCCGGATGCCGCGAGCGTGCGCCTCGTCGAGGAGGTGCCGCAGGGCCTCATTGCCGCCCAACATGGGGTCGACCCGGAAATAGTCGTGAGTGTGATAGCGGTGGTTGGAGGCCGACTGAAAGACCGGGCAGAAGTAGATGGCGGTCACGCCCAGCGAGGCGATGTGGTCCAGGCGTTCGGCCACCCCCCACAGGTCGCCGCCCATGTAACCGTGAATGGTCGGGGGGCTGCCCCAGGGCTGGAGGTTCAGGCCCGTCACCCGGCCTGAGCGGGCAAAGCGGTCGGGAAAGATTTGGTAGAAGACGGCGTCCGCAACCCAGGCGGGCGTGACGGGATGGGGAAGTTCGGTGGGCGACATTCCGGGTCAGGATAGTGGCAAACCCTTCACCGGGGCCTGACTAGCCGGGCACGTCCCCCACCCGCCGCGCCTGCAAAAAGGCCCGCGCCTCCTCCGGGGTGCGCACCTCGCCCAGCGCCTGCGCCTCGGCGACCGCCCGCAGCGCTTCCCCCACGGCGGGACCGGGGGAGAGCTGGAGGAGGGCCATGACCTCCTCGCCGGTCAGGAGGGGCCGGGGGGCCTGGGGCTGCTCCTCCAGTGCGGCAAGCACCCGCTCGAAGGCACGGGCGTAGGCGTGCCGGATGGCGGGATGGCTGTCGGGGCCGCGCGAGGCCTCGCGGTCGGCCAGCATCAGCCGCAGCAGGTCCGGCAGCAGCGGGCGGCGGCGATGCACGAAGCGCCGGGCTTCCCGCTCGTCCGCCGGGAGCTGCGCCATGTGTGCCCGCACCAGCGCCACCGCCCGGTCCACGGTGGCGGAGGGCAGCCGCAGCCGCGTGAGCATCTCGCGGGTCAGCTCGGCCCCTCCCCGGTCGTGGCCGTAGAAGGTGGTCCGGCCTGAGCGCGGGTTGGTGCCCCGCGTGCGCGGCTTGCCCACGTCGTGCAGCAGGGTCGCCCAGCGCAGGGCGGGGTCAGCGTCCGGAAAGCGGGTCAGGAGCTGATGCAGGGCTTCCACCCCGTGGTGAAACACGTCGAGGTGATGAAAGCCGCCCTGCACCATCCCCAGCCCCTCGCGCAGTTCAGGCAGGGTCAGCGCCAGCAGCCCCAGCTCTTCCAGCCGCAGGATGCCCCGTGCCGCGTCACCATGGGCGAGGAGGGCTTCCAGCTCATCCCGAATGCGCTCCGGGGCGGGCCGGGGTAGCCCCCCGCGGGCGAGGTCGGCGGCCACCCCGCGCACGGCGGCGGCAGTGCCTGCCTCCAGCCGGAAGCCCAGCGTGACCTCAAAGCGCACCCCCCGCCATGCCCGCAGGGGGTCTTCGCGCAAGTTGGCCTCCGACACCATCCGCAGCCGCCGCGCCCGCAGGTCGGCCCGCCCGCCCGCAGGGTCGAGCACCCGCCCTTCCGGGGTCAGCGCGAGCGCATTGACCGTAAAGTCGCGCCGCAAGAGGTCGTCCGTGACGTTCCCTGGTCGCGGCACGAAGTCGTGCTGCACGCCGCCGGGGGCATGGACCCGCCAGTAGCCCCGCTCTGCGTCCAGGGGAAAGGCCGCGCCGCCCACTGCCCCCGCGAGCGTCCGGGCGGCTCCAGCGGGGTCGGGTACCGCCCAGTCGTAGTCGTGTGGGGGAATGCCCCGCCACCAATCGCGGACCGCCCCCCCCACCAGCAGGCCCCCCGCGGGGAAGGGCGGCAGGGTGGGGCGGCGGCGAAACATGCCCGCCATGCTACAGGCTTTTATCTCAACTCGGTTGAGGGCTGAGGAGACGGAGGGCAGCCAGGGGGTTGAGGCGGAGCTGGCGAAC
>NZ_AXWT01000049.1 GCF_000482805.1 Deinococcus murrayi DSM 11303
CGCTTGAACGTCATCTTCGCCCGCCTCGCCACAGACGAGGAATTTCTGCGCCAGCACGGCTATTCACTCAAAATTGCAAGGTGCAACTCCTGAGGAGAAGCAATGGAGACCGAGTGGCGGCGATGGAAGAACATCCGGTGGGCTGTCCGGATGTTCTGAAATCAGAGCCAATCGGTCCGAGCCGTTCTCGCTCTTGCCCCCCGCCCTGGCGACATGCCGGGGCGGTTTGTTTTACCGTGAGCCAACATGAAGACCCCAGAGGACGCCCTGAGCCTGTGGCTGGCCCAGCAAGCCCGCCAACTCGGTTTGCACACTGCCGACATGGAGGATGCCGACCCCGCAGCGGTCACTTCCTTCGCCCGGCTGGTGCTGGAGGAGTTGGCGGCACGGGGCCTTATCGCCGGAGCTTGCGCCATCGGGTGCTGGAGCCAGCCACGCTCGGCGCGCCACTGAAACCTTTGCTCAAGCGGCATCAGCCCAAGAACAAAAAAAACAAAAAAGACGCCGGGGAACGGCGTCTGGCCTCACATGGGGGGTCAGGCTTGGACTCGCACAGGACGGGAAGTGATGCCCTGCTCATGCTCTTGGCGCTGCCGAGCACCGGCGGCATAGCCCACCTGGGCACCGAACTGCCATGCCAGCTTGATCATGAACTGGATGGCTTCCTCGTCTCCCTTTTCCACCAGCGTATGCAGATGTTCGGGCAACCCGTCCGGCAGCGGCATAGCCTGAAGCTGCTCGCCATACTCCGCCCGCAGCTGCTCGAACCACTCGGCGTAGGGGTTCGTCATGGCCCCATCCTAACAGAAGGGCGCTCAAGGAATGTAAGTGCTGATGAGGCGAGGCGGCGGCGGGGCTACGTGCAGTTTGGGTGACTTTGCCAACCGGACACCTTTTTCTTCCTCCAATGGTGTTACGCTTCACCCATGACGGCGACCTCTTTCCCCGAATCCGGCAGCGCCCAGCCGCCCCAGGACATTCGTATCAGCGAGTTCGGCGCTCAAAAGGCCCTGGCTATGCTGGCCCAGAGCGGCAAGGAGAATGCTGGCGTGCGGGTATTTATCAAGAGCGGCGGGTGCAGCGGTTATCAGTACGGCATGGCGATTGACGACCGCGAACTTGAGGGGGACACCATCGTCATCGACCGTGGCGTCAAGTTGCTCGTCGACCGCATGAGCCTACCGCTGCTGCGCGGGAGCGAGGTGGATTACGTCGAGAACATGATGGGCGGCGGCTTCACCGTCCACAATCCCAATGCCACCAGCAGTTGCGGGTGCGGCCACTCCTTCCGCACCGATGGTGCCCAGTCGCCCGACGGCGAAGGCAGCGTGGGCTGCGGCTCTCGCTGAGTTAAGTCCCATGACCCCCTTAGGCCACCCTGATTCGTCCGGGTGGCCTTTGCCTGGCCTGTGCTGGCGCGGCGTCCAGGTGGGGCCGCCCCCTTTCTGCCCTATCTTGCAACCATGATTGTGCTTGGGGTAGACCCTGGACTCGCCAATCTTGGCCTAGGGCTGGTGGAGGGCGACGTCCGCAAGGCCCGGCACCTGCATCACGTCTGCCTGACCACCGAGAGTGCCTGGCTGATGCCCCGCCGCTTGCAATACCTCCATAGCGAAGTCTCGCGCCTGTTGGCCGAGTACCGCCCCGACGCCGTCGCCATCGAGGACCAAGTGCTGCGCCGTCAGGCCGACGTGGCCTTCAAGGTGGGTCAGGCCTTTGGCGTGGTTCAGCTTGCCTGTGCTCAGGCGGGTGTGCCCATCTATGCCTACGGCCCCATGCAGGTCAAGCGCTCGCTGGTGGGCACCGGACGTGCCGACAAGGAACAGGTCATCTACATGGTCAAAGCGGCCCTAGGTATCCGCGAGCTGTTCAACAACCATGCGGCAGACGCCCTGGCCCTGGCCCTCACCCACCTGGCCCATCAGCCCATGCAAGCGGCGGCCCGGCGGCTGGTACGGGCCTGAGCGGCTCCGGACGGTCTGCGTCCCTCCTTCCTGAGACGCGATGACGCGGCTGCTGGGGCCATTGCTGGTGTCGCTGCTGCTGTCGGCGGGCTGGCTTTGGTTTTTCGTGCGGCGCGACCGCCACCCAGAGCCAGCCTGGTTGCTGGCCCGCACCTTTGGCTGGGGCATGGTGGCCTGGGCTGTTTCGGCGGCGCTTGGAGGAACTTTCGGGCGGCTGTCCGCCGAGGTGGGGCTGTTCACCCCAGTGCTCGCGCTGCTCCTGACCGCCACCGTCGAGGAGGGCAGCAAGTTCCTGGCGGCCATGACCGCCACCACCGAGCACGAGTTTGATGAGCCGATGGACGGCCTGGTGTACGCCGTGACCGCAGCCCTGGGCTTCGCCTTCGTCGAGAATGTCACCTACTCCCTGAGTTACGGGGCGTCTGCTCTGGCGTGGCATGCCCTTCTGACCACCCTCGTCCATGCCCTGTTCAGCGCTCCTCAGGGGTACGCCCTGGGGGGGCGGCACCTCCAGGGGGGGCGCTGGTGGCGGTCGCGGGGGCTACTCCTGAGCATCGCTTTGCACTTCGTGTTTAATGGGCTACTGACCGGGTCAGCGGGGTGGCCCCAGCTGGCTGCGCTGGCCGTCGTCCTCTCCCTGATGGCTTGGCTGGCGGGCCGCTACTACCGCCACTTCGAGACCCACGCCCGCGACCATCCTCAGTCCCCCTAACGGCTGAGCCGCCCTTCCGCCCTACAGGGTGGGATGCTCGCTGTGGCCCTCCACCCAGTGGGCACCGTCTTCGGTCAGCTCGTATTTCCAGATGGGCAAGTGAGCTTTGAGGTGCTCTATCAAGAAGTCGCAGGCTTCCAGAGCGGCGCGGCGGTGCGGGCTGGCGACCCCAATCAAGATGCTTGCCTCCCCAGGCCGCAGCTGTCCTGTGCGGTGCTGAATCAGGACGCGCAGCTCTCCGTAACGCTCCTGTGCTTGGTGAGCGGCCTCTTCCATCACCCGCACCGCCATCGGTCCATACGCCTCATAGTCGATGGCGGTGACCACCTTGCCCCGGTTGGGCGAGCGGACCGTTCCGACAAAGTAGGCTTGCGCTCCGTACTGTGGCTGGACAAGAAAGGACTCCGCTTCCGCGAGGAGCAGGGGCGTGCTGCGTAGCTCGCAGCGGGTCGCTGACGGCTCCGCTGAGGAGGGTGCACCCCCTGCGACCGGGGGCAAAAAGGCCACCTCGTCTCCGGCAGCCAAGACTTGTTCCGGGCGGGCATAAGTTTCGTTGACCGCCACCATGCAGCCGCGCAGGCTGAGGCCGCGCTCCGCTTCGACCTTGGCCGCGAGGTCCCGCACCGTGCTGCCTTCTGGGACCTCCAGGCTGGCCATCTCTAAACCGGCTTCTCGCTTGAGCTGCGCCAGAAAGACCACATGTACCCGCATAAAGGCAGGCTAGCACCCCGTTTTCCTGGGTCTCACGCGGAACCCGGCGCGGGGGAGTTGACAAGGGGGCGGG
>NZ_AXWT01000050.1 GCF_000482805.1 Deinococcus murrayi DSM 11303
GTGGTCCTGGCCCTGCTGTCCTCACAGACGCGTCACGTCACCGCACTGGTTCGCCAGCTCCGCCTCAACCCCCTGGCTGCCCTCCGTCTCCTCAGTCCTCGACCGAGTTGAGATAAAAGCCTGGGCAAGAGCGGGTGCGCCTGCTTCCCGCGACCGAGACGCCGGAATATTGGCGCGGCAGGTAGAGGGCGGGCCTCTTAAGGGTTCCGGAGAAGCTGTTCCAGCCCCTCCCCGTCACCGCCTTTCCTTCTCCTTCCAGTCTCCTTCCAATCGGGGTTCCAGTTCTTCCAGAGCTGTTCAACCGGAATGGTTATCAACCCAGCTTCACGTACATCGGCGGCTTGACGCCCACCATGCGGGCCATCACCCAGACCTGGCCCTTGTGGTGGGCCTCGTGGCCGAGGAGCAGGTCGAGCAGCGCCGCGACGGGCAGCTCGCGGCCCCCGAAGGCGGGCACGCGGCGGGCGAGGTCCTCTTCGCTCAGGGCGGCCAATGCCCCGGCCACTTGCTCGGTGGTCTGGCGCAGACGCTCACGGGCTTCGGCGAGGTTGGCGCTGCCGGGGCCGGGGGCGGGGCGCTGGGGGGCCTCGCCCGCCACCATGCCCAGCAGCATCAGGCTGCTCGCCGCAAGGTGGTCGGCCTGCCCGATAAAGCTCAGGCCGCCCTCCCACGCGGCGAAGGAGCCATGCTCCTGCGGCAGCTCGGCGTAGAGGTCGAGCAAAGCCCCCCGGTGCATGCGGAAGCTGCGGGCGTAGTGTTCGGCGGGATTCGGGGTCATGCTCCGAGGATAGGGCAGGCGAACGCCTAGGCCTGCCCGCGGCTTTCCTTGACCGCGTGGGCGCTCATGCCCCACTGGTGGCCGCTCGACGCCACGCCATCGAGGATGACGCGGGCGAGTTCGCCCAAGGTGGCCCCGCCGGGCCGCACGTCCATGCGGAACTCGGCCCGCAGCTCGGTCAGGCTGGTGTCGTCCAGCATCAGCTCGGTGCCGTAGCGCAGGGTGGTCGGCGGGACGATGAGGAGGTCGGCCTCGCCGGGGGTCACCGCGTGGCGAAAGCAGCGGCCCGTCAGCAGGCCCGCCACGGTGGTCACGCGGCCAAAGGTCTTGTTTTCGACCGCCCGGACCTCGATATCGAGGCCCTCAATCTGGCGCAGCGGCTCGACGGCGCGGTCGAGCGACTCGGCAAAGAGCAGGCCCGTCCCCAAAATCACCCGCTTCGGCGCGGGCAGGGCGGCGGGCAGCTCTGGCAGGCCTTCTGTCAGGAAGTCCCGAATCATGCCCACCCCGTTTTCCAGCATGGGGAAGCCCTCGTATTCCTCCTCGCTGGGGAGCGGCTCTCCGGCGAGGAGGTACAGCTCGTCGGAGGGGAAGACGAAGCGGGTGCCGCGCTCGCGCAGGAACTGCTTGCGCCAGCGGCTGAGGCGGGCCAGCGTGTCCTGCGCTTCCTCCCGCGTAAAGGTCCGCACGTCGGGGAGGTTACGGCGGTGCCCAGTCAGGCCGATGGGCACGACCGCCGCCGAAATCACGTTGGGGCGGCTCGCCAGGTACTCAATCGTCTCGTCGAGGTGTTCGCGGTCGTTGCGGCCCGGCACAAGCACAATCTGGGTATAGAGGTCGATGGGTTCGAGCCGCTCAATCATGGTGCGAATCTGCACGGCCTGGGGGTCTTTGACCTTGAGCTTCCACCACTTCATCAGGTCTTGCCGCAGCTCCTGATTGGCGGTGTGCACCGACACGTACAGCGGCGAGAGGTTCTCGTCGAGGATGCGGCGGATGTCCCCTTCCGTCAGGTTGGTGAGCGTAACAAAGGAGCCGTACAGAAAAGACAGGCGGTAATCGTCGTCCATGATGTACAGGCTCTTGCGAAAGCCCCGCGGCATCTGGTGCACGTAGCAGAAGTCGCACTTGTTCGCGCACTTCTTGATGCCGTCAAAGAGCACTTCCTCGAACTCCAGGCCGGGGTCTTCCCACTCCACGTCGAAGGTGAAGGTGGGAGCCTGCGGGTCGTATTCGAGACGGTGGTGGTCTTGCGCCACGCCAAGGACACCCGACAGAACAGGGGGCCGCTCGACCGGACGGCTGACCTCCAGGGTGGCCCGCCCCTGCGCGAGGCGGTGGCGGTAGGCGAGCACGTCGGTCACGGATTCGCCGTTCACCCGAATGAGCAGGTCGCCGGGGCGCACGCCCGCCCGCTCGGCGGGGCTGCCCGGTTCCACGGACTTGATAGGTGCGGGAAACACCTCGGTCGGTTGCATGGCTTCGGCTGCGGTCACGTCATCCCCCTGTGCGGGACACGTCATGGCCCCGGTCAAACAGGGGAGTTTAACAAGCGCCGGGGGGAGGGGGGTGTGACCCGCGTCCCGGTTGGGGGGAGGCGGTCAGCGCTCCGCCATGAGCGCGGCCAGGCCCCGCGAGGCTACGTCCCGCACGCTGCAACTCATGTGGGGCGTGAGGTCCGTCTCGTCGGGGTTGACCTCAATCACTGTGCCGCCCGCCCGCCGCGTCTCCAGGGCGAGGCCCGCCGCCGGGTAGACCTGGCCGCTGGTGCCGATGACGAGGGCGACGTCGGCCTCCCCGAAGGCTTGGGCGGCGGCCTCCAGCGCCCCTTGCGGCAGGAACTCCCCGAACCAAACGACGTTGGGGCGCATTCGGGAACTGCACACCGGGCAAGTTGGCGGCGGCGTGAACGTTTCCGGGTCGGGCAGGGGCGCGACCGCCCCGCAGACCTCGCAACGGGCGGTGCCCAGGTTGCCGTGCAGCTCGACCAGCCGCTCGCTGCCCGCCCGCACGTGCAGGCCATCCACGTTCTGGGTGGCCAGAAAAAAGCCCTCGCCCTTTTCCCGCTCCAACCGGGCGAGAAGGTGGTGCGCCCCGTTCGGCTGCGCCCGGCTCACGTCCCGGTAACGGCCCGCGTACCACTGCCAGACCATCTCCGGGTCGCGGCGGTAGGCGTCCGGGCTGGCGAGGTCTTCGGGGCGAAAGCGTGCCCAGTGGCCGCTGAGCGCGTCGCGGAAGGTGGGAATGCCGCTCTCGGCGCTAACGCCCGCCCCCGTCAGGACGGCCACCCGGCGGGCGGCGCGGAGGGCGGCGCGGGCCTCGGCAAGGGTCATGGGGGGAGCTTACTCCACCACCGGGAACTCCAGGAACTCCGGCGGCACGGTCAGGGGTAAGGCACAGGTCCACGGCCACGCTTTGGCCCTACAGGATGGAGCGGCCCTGGCGGGTAGCGGCGACCCCCGCTCTAGCCGGGTCGGGACAAACGCGAAGTGTTCCCGCTCCTCCCATCTTGGAGTGTGCGCTTGGCCGTTCAAAGAGGGGTTGTCAAATAAGGACGAGCTCTCTAGGGGTCAAAAGTGGCGAGAAAGTCGGGAAACGCGCGTGCAGCCCCACGGTTGGGCTTG
>NZ_AXWT01000051.1 GCF_000482805.1 Deinococcus murrayi DSM 11303
GGAACTGTTGTAAGCGGTTCTTGTTCCCCCTCGCGGCCTCCCTCATGGCGTGCAGCTCGTCGAGGAACAGCGGCCCCAGGGCTTTGAGGATGTTCGCTTCGCTGGTGTAGTGCGCCCCCAGGTTGCGGCGCTCCGTCTCGTCCATGACGGCCTGGAACATGCTCCCAAAGATTGCCGGGGACACGGCGCCCCAGTCCAGAGTGCAGGCGTCGAGCAGCATTTGCCGCATCTTGGGCGAGAAGTCCGCGAGGTCTATGCGCTCGCTGAACAGCTCGCCATTGACGTAGGGGAAGGCGTTCAGCCAGTCCGGCAAGTTGGCCTGCCTGCGCTCGCGCGGCGTGTCGAGCACCTGGAACAGTCGCCCCAGGACGCTGCCGGTGTCCTCGCCGTCGCTGCGGGTATGGTCGGCCAGCAGGTCGTAAAACAGGCCGCGCTCATCCCAGAGGCCCGTGTCATCCCCGAACAGCAGGAACAGCAGGCGCACGAGCAGCACTTCCAGGGCGTGCCCGGTGTACCCGCTGTCCTCCAGCAGGTTGTGAAGCTTCCCCATCTGCTGCGCGGCCTTCACGTTCACCGGGTCAGCCTCGCGCTGGTGGCGGAGCTGCTTGCCGATCAGGAACGCGAACCGCTCCACTTGGCGGGGCAGGTCAGCCAGGGCGAACTGTTCCGCCTGCCCGGTGGCGACCTCGTGCAAGCGGACCTGCCCGAAGTCCGAGACGGCGACCCACTGGGGCCGCTCGTGCTCCTCCAACACCCCCACGTAGTCGAGGGCCTGCCCGGTGGCGGCCTCCAGATCACGCCCCTTGCTCTTGTGTTCGGCCATGAACAAGCCCGGCCATAGCAGGTCAATTCGGCCCCGCCCGCTGCCCTTCTCCAGCCCCTTCACCTTGCGCTCGAAGGCGGCCACGCGGCGGCGGTCAACACCGTACACGGCCAGGAACTCATTCCAGAAGGTTTGAGCCTCGGCGTTTTCCTTGGTGACCCCCTGCCAGCGGTCGGCAAACTGGGCGGCGCGGGTGCGGATTTCATTCCAAGTGAGCATGTGTGGCACAGTCTCTCACTCGGCTAGGCTGTTGTCGCGCAAACTTAGGGGGAAGTCCAGCCTGGGGATAGAAGGCTGTCAAAGTGCTTATATTCATCTCTAAAGAATTCTAATTAAGGAGGCACCAAATGGAATACATTCACGTCCCCTTCAGTGAAAAGCTAAAAGTATCCACCAAAGATAGAAGATTATTTTACGCTATACCTGACGAACTACAGGAAATATTTACCACTGTTATAGATTTCGGGGAAAAGATTTATATAAATGATGATTCTACTAAACATATAAGAGTATGTAAACAGGCGCTTATAAAAGTGTATCAAGACTTTAAAATAGCAAAGGCAATTTTGAGAGACGGCTACCAAACTCAGGCTTCTACCATAACGTCATCTATGCTTGAAACGGTTTATTTTATATCATACATAGGCTATAAACCTGATAAAGCAGATGAGTGGTTAACTCATGATGAGCATAAATGGAGTGATGGATTCAATAACTGGATGACCTCTACACTTTCACACATGGTTAAAAATGGTGAGATGACAAAAGAACTCAGGCAGGACTGGGAACTAACTGAGCGAGAAACTTACTCGATTTTATGCGCCTCAAAACATAGCAATGGCTTTTCTATTAGGAAAACAAATGTTGTTATGGAAGAAGAGGGAAAACCTTACTTGATAAGTGAGCCGCGCTACACAATTTTTAGTAGGTCTGAGTGCTCTCACACTATGGCACTTGCTATTAGAATAGCGGCTCAAGGTATCGGCGCGTATCTTGGAGCTATATATCCAGATAGAACGTATCGAGCGTTCACAGCAGCTCAAGCGTTGGGTGAAGAGGCTCTGAGGATAGGTCTTGAGATAAGTCATGAATGCTCAAGCGTTCTTGAACAAGAAAAGACTGGGATAGTGACTCCAAAAACGACCTACCTATTTGGAAAAATCAAAATGTAGATATAAGGCTTCCATTAATACAATAGGTGGATGAAGAACATCTGATTCTTCTGACAACCCTACTTTCCGGAGGTCCACTAGCCTCTGACAGTTCTCTGAGACCCCTTCCTGGCCCTCCTGTGCGGTCGTTTTTCAAAGGGTCACGCCTACACGGCTGGGGGGTAGCGCAGGCGAGCGACCAGGAGGGCCGGGGGGTTCCTCAACCCTTCCCACTCGCGGCGGTCGGCCTCCAGGCGGGCGAGCTGGGCCGCGAGCGCCTGCAACCCCCGCCAGCCCTGCGCCAGCGCCTGCCAGATGAGACCCGCGTAGTAGGCGCGGCTGTGGTCGTCATTGAGGGCAGCGGCGATACTGCCCGCCGCGTGGTGGACCAGGACGCGGCGGCGGTCGGGGTCCTGCTCGTCCGCGATGAGCGGTAAGTCGTAAATCACCGTCTGCATCGAGGTTTTTTCGTTCTCGCAGAATATGTCGGGGTCAACAGAATAACGGGGGTCGAGGTAGTCTTCCCCCCCTCCGGGGGTAACGGCCCACTGTTGCAAGACCCGCACAGCAGTCTGTTCGGGGTCGCCTGCGGCTCCCTGTCGGGAAGCAGTTGACCCTGACATATTTTTTTCTTCGTCCCAGAGGGCATTTATCCGCTTGGCGTACCTGAACGCGGTGCGGCCCACCGCCCGGTCTGCGGTCAGGTCGCGGTAACGGTGGCGCAAGTCGCCATAGGTCAGCCGGGGCGTGTGGCCGGGTTGCAGCGCGACGGCGTACACCGTGCCGTCTACCCGCGTCACCACCTCGCCCGTGCTGGCGTCCAGGTCCTCCGCATAGTGCGGGCGGGCCTCAATCAGGCCCGCAGCCTCCAGGGCGTCTGTCCAGCGTGAAACGGTGCGAGGGCACACCCGCAGCGCGGCGGCCAGCAGCTCAGCGGCGCTGTGCAAGACCTCCTGAGTGGCGCTGTGGTGGTGGCGCAGGCGCTCGGCCCGGTAGATCGCCAGCAGGTGCAGTACCCGCCACAGCCTCACCGGCCCCTCTGTCCCGGCCCCCCTGCCCCGCTTGGGGGTTAGGTCGGCCACCCTGTCCCCGGCCACGTCGTCGGCGCTGGGACGTGCGGCGGGGGTCAGGTCGTCGCCTATCTGCTGGATGCGGACCCTTGCCGCCCGAGCCGCGTACAGGCGGCGCTGGGCTTCCTCCAGGGTGGCGGGCAGCCCTTCGATGCGCTGGCCCTCGTCCGCGGCCTCCTGTGTCTCTATTGATTCCGGCATGAGTTAGGGACGAGCGGTAGACTCAGGAGGTGCTGCGCGTCTGGC
>NZ_AXWT01000052.1 GCF_000482805.1 Deinococcus murrayi DSM 11303
GGGGGCGAGCCTGAGTCTCTAGTCCTGACCGTCCAGTTTTCGGGGAGCAGACCAGCATCACCCGGTCCTCCATTGCTCAGGTCGAGGTGGAACGCAGAAATATTTCCGTGGACAACATGCACCGCCTGGCAGCCGGGGGAGGAGTACCGCTCAGAGACTTGCTGTAGCAGCCACAGTGGAGCAGGTGTGCGGCGCGATAGAGCGTCGCCCTGAACGTGTCAGCATCCAGGGCGGTAAGGGCTGGCTTGAGTTGTGGAGGCTGCGCCACTTACACCCCGGCAACCTGGGCCAAGATACCGATCACGTGCTGACCTTCCCCCTGCTGAACAGCTTCCTCTGGGGTTTTGCCCCCCAGCTCCCAGTTGGGCCGGCGCATGAACTCCCGGGCGGCGTCCGCGTTGCCCGCGACCGCGCAGGCAGCCTGCTCCACCTCCTCCACGGTCAGATCGGGTTTTTCGCTCAACGCGACCAAATCGAGGGCAGGATGGGTCTGTGGGGTCATCTGCTGGTCCTCGTGCCCCCGCTCACGGCGGTAGTACGTGGCGCTGTCCACATCGAGGGGGGGAAGCAGGCCGATAAAGGCAGCGAACGGTTTCGGGGCCGTTGCAGGGGGAGGCAGGTCCAGGTCGATCACAATCGTCTGACCCGCCCGGAGTTGGCGGGCTAGGTCCTGGGGCAGCGTGAGCCGACCCTGCTCGTCGACGGTAGCGGTGATGCGCGTCATACGGGAGACCTCCTGTGCAAGGAGTGTAGGGCGTTGTGAGCATGGGGGTCAGGTGTGCCTGCCGCAATCTGATGACGGTGGCGACTACCGCTTACCTGACGTTGCCAGCCTGGGGCGGCGGCCTCCGTTTCCCCACACGACTCAAGTAAAAAGTAAGTCGCGTGTCCCCACGGAGGCAAATAATGGAGGTGAGTATGGTGGCACCCTTTCTCCCCACCGCCGCCGACACACAGGCCGCTCAGGCGCAGCTTGAGCGACTGCGCCAGCAAGCTGGAAGTTTGCCCCGTCACCTCTCGGAGTTCCTGGAAGACCTCCTGCGCCAGCTCGCGGCGGGCAAGGCCATCCAGATCGTCACCCTCGATCCGGAAATGACCACCCAGCAAGCCGCGGACCTGCTCAACGTCAGCCGCCCCTACGTGGTGAAGCTGGTGGAAGCTGGAGAACTCCCTCACCGCAAGGTCGGGCCGCGCCGTCGCCTGTATCTGGAGGATGTGCTGGCCTATAAGGCTCGCCTAGATGCTCAGCAGCAGGAAGCCCTCCAGGCGCTGGCCGACGACCTGCAGGAGATGGGCCTCGATTGATGCACCTGGCAACTCGTGGGGTGGTGGCTGCTCGCTGGACGGACGCTCTTCACGCAAAGTGGATGCAAAATCCGCTCGAAAACCAGCCTCCTCATAGCCGGGCGCTGGCCCGAGTGAAGGATTAGGGCAGCAGATCAGCCAACGCCGTGCCAGAACTCTGGCGCAGTCGCATGACCGGGAAGCCGTCCTCTTCCCGCACCTCGAAGTTGCCCCGGCGTATCTCCCCGGCCAGCTCGGAAAAGAGGGTGTCCAAATCTGGCGCAACGACACGGGGGTCATCCACATCCGCGCCAAACACCACAACCTGAAAGGGAGTGCCGTCAGGTGGAGGGTTGAGGTCCACCCCCAGATAGTTGCCGGTGTCATCCGTGAAGAGAGGCAGAAAGCGCTGGTCAGAGGGGCGTTCCTGAAGGCGCGGATCACTGCTCTCATCCGGCAATTCCACAGGAGACGGCTGGTGCTGCTGCATGTACTTGAAAATCGCGTCTAGACGCATCAACACCAGGCCGAACAGAAGACGGCCA
This sequence comes from Deinococcus murrayi DSM 11303, assembly GCF_000482805.1. Taxonomy (GTDB): domain Bacteria; phylum Deinococcota; class Deinococci; order Deinococcales; family Deinococcaceae; genus Deinococcus; species Deinococcus murrayi. The sequence continues at coordinate 1,830 of NZ_AXWT01000052.1, forward strand.
CCCACCTGCTGACCGTCATGCTGGACGAGCAGACGCCGCACACTCTCTGGCAAGGGCTGAGAGAGTTCAGCTTCCAGGCGTTCTACGGCTTGTGGGGGTGGCGGCGGTCGCAAACCTTCTGCCAGGTTGGGGGCAACACTGAGCAGGAGGCCCAGAAACTCTTTCCATTGCATCGGAACTCCTTACCCTTCGGCAAGAAACAACCCGAACCACGGGTGGTCGGGTTGCTTCTTTCAGGTTCATCTGCGGAGATTTTCTATCACTTCTTCGACTTGGGCACCAGAATCTCCATGCTGCCGTACCCGATGTTACCACTCTTATCTTCGGCACTGTACGTCAACAGGTAGCGGCGTCCATTGCCTTTACCACTCCGCTCTGCGCGAACGTAGATGCGACCGTCGGGGGTCACCTTCACGTCTTCCTTGGTATTCCCATCACCCTGACCGTCTTCGGGTTCGCTCACTTCGATACCCACATAGGTGACCTTGGGCGATGGGTCCGTGTTGTCTGTCACCGTGATCTGGGGAGTCACCTCTACCATCTTGTGATTCGGAGGCCAGATGACCTCGGGCGTCGCCTTCACCGAGATGGTCGGCGGCTCAGTGTCGGCTGGGGTTTCCTCCTCACCGATACGCTCGAAAATCTCGCGCAGCACCCTGGTGTAGTCGCTCAGGGAAGCGCCGGGCACGTAGTAGTATGCTCCCCCGGTCTCTTCTGCGATCTGCTTGAGTGTCGTCTGGCTTGACAGGTCCATCGCCTTCAGGCCGCTGCTGGCGGCAGCCGAGCGTCCACAGTCACCGGTCAGCAGGACATTGACGCGAGTGTTGTTGGCGTTCGCCTGCTCGATAATTCCCGAAACGTCCCCAGGCTGTGCCGAGGCGTCGGTCACCACGACAATGTCCTTGGGGGCGTAAGACAGGTTTTCTATCTTGCCGATGTTGCTCAGGGCCGTTGAGATTCCCCCCAGCACATTTTCCGGGCAATCATCACCCCCCCACGAGGTTAGACCGTTGACCTGATTCAGCATGGCTTGACGATCCGTGGTGATCCCGTAATTCGTCACATCGTCCTTGAACGAAACCAGGCTGAAGTAATCGGTTGGTCTGCTCCCCGAAAACTGGACGGTCAGGACTAGAGACTCAGGCTCGCCCCC
>NZ_AXWT01000054.1 GCF_000482805.1 Deinococcus murrayi DSM 11303
GGGTTTTCATAGAGGTCGCCTCACTTTCCAGCCTAGGGCTGGGGGCGAGCCTGAGTCTCTAGTCCTGACCGTCCAGTTTTCGGGGAGCAGACCACTGGCACGTCTTTCGACGTGCCAGTAGATCATCACCCCGTCCCCGCCGTACCGGATGGACCGCTGCGTCCGCAGGTTCCCGTCCCAGGCAGCGTACTTCTTGGCATCACTGGCACAACTGGTGGTCCCCTCACCCCAGATGTCCGGGCGGCGCGCGGCCAGCGTAGCGTTCACGACTGCGGCGTTCGCCGCCCGCAGCGCGTCGCGGTGGATGTAGTGCCGCCGGACGTACTTCAGGTCCGAGTACCCGACCCCGTCCTGCCCGGCGGCTACCCGCTTCAAACCGGTATTCGTTCCCAGGCCGTACAGGCACAGCAGCAACCGCTGCTGGAGCTGATCACGCGGCATGTTCTCGCGGGTCATGAAGCTCTTGAAGTGCGGGGTAATCCCCGCACGCCGGTCCACCTCAACCAGAACGTCGAGCAACTGGGTGTTCCAGAACTGCCGCCCCACCTCACCCTTCAAGGTGTCGTAGAAGGGCGGGTCCGGCTGCCGGGTCAGGGGCGTAACCACGAAGCGGCCCCCGTCCCGCGTGACCACCCGCACGCCGGTATTCTTCGGCAGGCCGTCGTGCAGCATCACCAGAGCGTCCTTGAGCTGCTGCTCCAGGCCCAGCACGAAGGTATCCACCTCCTGCGGCTGTCTCAGCGCCTGGAAGTAACTTTCCTTACGCGCCTCGAAGTCCTGGGGCAGGTCCTTGTCGGGGTCACGGTACTTGTCGGCTCCCACGACCCAGATTTCACGGGAATGCAGAGCGTCCCGCAGCGCGGACAGGACGCACAGCTCGTAGTTCACGCGGTTGACGCGCGTTCCACCATCCGGTCCCCGTTCCAGAATCAGGTCACGGATGTTGCGGTCGATCACGCCACCGACCGGGATGTGCTCCTCGGACGGGTAAATCTTCGCGTTGCTGTCCACATACCGCCCCAGCAGGCCCAGGGCGTCGATCACCGGCTGGTGCCGGTGATTGTTGGACCGGAACGACAGTTCGGTGAGCAGCCAGGGGATCATCCGGCGGTAGTGGCTGCGGTAGGTGCTGCGCACGAGGGTGTGGACCTGCTGCCGGAAGCCTCCCTTCTCCTTGTACTCGCGCAGCAAATCACGCAGGGTCTGCTCGTCCACCACGGGGAACAGCACCTCGCGTACCGTGCCGTCGGGATTCCCCAGCGCGGCCTCCAGCAACCGCTCCAGAATGCGGTCCTTGTTGTGGACCCGCCTGAACTCGGCCACGAAGTTGCGCTCGACCCGCCGCTCGGCTTTGACATTGATGTGGTGAACCATGTCCATCAGGTGCGTCACCAGGGTGTCGGTCAGTTCGGCGGCACGCGCAGTACAGAAGGCGGCCAGCAGCGTGAGGCGCACAGGCGGACTCTGTGCCCGGAAGTGACTGGGGGACTCGTTGGAGGCCCGCTCGCTGTAACGGGTCAGGACGTGGGGGGCCACGTCCGCGAAAAGCGGTTGGGGGAGCTTCAGTCGACGAAGCAGGCGCAGCCTCTCGATCTGCTCTTCCACGCTCTCCACGCCGCGTTTCTCGGAGTTGGTCCGCAGGTTTTGCAGTACTGAACCACGAGGGCCAAGGCCCTCGTGGTCTTCCGGCTGGTCTTCCTCCAGCGTCGTCGGCCTCAGCAGCGCCTCCAGCCCTGCCCGGTGATCGGTGCTCAAACGGTCGTGGATGGTCTGGCACAGGCGCAGGTCATAGTGCCGTTCCGCCGCGTCCACGAACCGCTGGAGCCGCCCGGGGCTGGGCGGCTCGATACCGTTCTCGCGGAGCCAGCGCAGAGCAGCTTCGGTCACAGCGCCGGAGCGTGCCTCGTTCGGAACAACGGACTGGCTCAGCCAGTCCGTCAGCGTCCCGGCATCCTCGTTCGTGAACTCGCGGAACCCACAGAATGCCCGGATGTCCTGGCGCTGGTAGCTGCTGTTGCGGCTGCGCCAGTTGAACGCCCGGTACTCGTCGGTCGCCACGCCCACCTGCTGGGCGACGTACTCGACGGCGGCTTCCGGCACCTCATGGGTGTTGTAGGGAAACCGGCCCTCGTGCTGGAAGGCCTTGAGCATGACGGCGAAGCCCAGACGGGTGGGGCCAGTTTTGTTGCGCAGAAGGTCGGTCTCGGTGGGCAGCAGCGTCCAGGTGTCGATGAGTTCGTCGATGGTCCAGCGCTGCTGCATGGAGGCTCCCTGAAAAAGTGCCGGGAATTGGCAGTGGCGGTACTTCCCTGTCGATGTCAGGTGCTGCGACACGTACTGTGCAGGCAGCACCTGCCCATAACTTTGCCGGAAATGCCAGTGCCAGAGTGCAAACCGGTACTTCTGCGGCTCCTCATTCCAGTTGCCGCAATGCGGGAATGAGGAGACTCCCCAGAGCGACAGCTACGAGGAGGACGCCAGCAGCCATGACTCAGGAGTTGCACCTGAATAGGTAGCGAAAAAGCGCTCCCAGACGCGAGAATCTGGGGATGTCGAATTCGCAGATTCTGGGGGAGCGCGCCC
>NZ_AXWT01000056.1 GCF_000482805.1 Deinococcus murrayi DSM 11303
GACCGTCCCCTGGGTAAGCAGGAAGAGCCCATGGTGTACCCTTCTCCTGAGCCGAGTCTCTACTCGAAACCGTCCAAACTTTGGGGCCAGCCCACACGCACTTCATCAAAAGGGACGCTCAGCCCCGGAATTCGTTCCTTGATGTGCAGTCGGATCTGGTGGAAGTAGCCCTTGGCCTGCGCGGGCCTCACATCGGGGAAGAGGTCACGTTGCACCTCCGCCAGGCTCGCTCCCCCACTCTTCAGCAGGTAGGCCAACACCTCCACCACCCGTTTCAGCCGCAGACGAATGCTCTGCCCATTGATCAGCACCTCCGCGCCACCAAGGGTCTTGAGGTTCACCTGTCGGAGGTTCTGAACGTCCTCCTTCAGCAGGTGGAGGCGCTCATAGGCTCTTGGCGGAAGACTCTCCAGTCGTGCGGTGACACGGGGCGTCAGGCGAAGTTCGGCTACCAATGTCGGCGGCGTCTCGAAGGCGGCCACCAGATCGGCAGCTTCGCTGAGCGAAGCTGCACAGGCTTCCCCCTGTCCAAACCGCTCCTGCGCCTCAGCCAGGTGAAGCTGTGACCAGAGGGCCTCCCGCCTCAGCTCCCGATCCTGAAAGAAGCTCACCGCCTCCTCCAACAGGCCCAACCCTCCCCAATCCCCCTGGGAGGCCCACCAACTTCCCTCCCGCCACTTCAGGAAGGCCTCGTCACGTGGTGCCCTGACCAGCCGCCTGGCTCGGACGAGCGCAGTTCGAGCCATCGCCTCATCCTCGCGTTCGGTGGCCAGAGCGAGCAGTCCGAGTTGGGCATGCAGTTCGGTACTGGGGCGCATCTCGGTCCGGGCCAACGACACGGCCCGCTGGAATGCAGAGAGCGCCTGCTCATCCGCTCCCTCAATCCGGAAAAGCTGCCCCTCATGATAGGCCAGCACGGCTTCCAGCATGGGGTCATGCGCGCTGGCCTTCCGCACAGTATCGAGCAGTGCGCGCGCCTGAGAACCTCCCCCCTGGTACACCGCACAGGCGGCGAGTGTGGCAAGGGCATAAGTCCGCCGTACGGAGTGCCCGTGTTCTGCGGCAAACTCCAAGTAAGCCGAGGCCCGGTGGTCCTCCCCGAAGCGGGTCAGGTGCATGCCGTAGGCATGCGCCACCGAGGCCTGCATAGCCAGTGGGGCATCACTGGCAGTCACCCAGGCCTGCTCGAAGAACCCCAGCACCGTTGGCATCCCCTCCCCCAGCTCATGGCCCACAATGGCCCGTTCGCGGTACCACAGGGCCTGGTCCAACAAGGGCAGCAGAGGCAGGGCCTCCTGAACGAGCGCGAGAGAAGTCAGGGCCTGGGCAAATTCACCTGCGGCCCGGTGCAGGCTGGCGAGGTCGATGCGGGCGGCAGGACAGCCTCGCTGAGCGGCCTGCTCGAGCTGCTGCTGGGCCTGCACGACCTGGCCCTGCTGAGCAGCACAGACCCCGGCCCAGCGGAGGTCTTCTGCCTTCGGCTCGGTGAGCCGGTCGTACTGCTCCAGGCCCCGCCCGTACTCCCCGGCCAGCACCGCCTCCCTCACTGTGGTCATACAAATATGATAACCGTCCTGCCGAACCGCTTCCTGCGGTGCGGATATAAGGCCATAGGCTGGGCAGAATAGGTACAAATGCGGGTTTGCAGCCTACCGCATAAGTCTGCAATACGGCTGCAAACCGGGGGTTGGGTAACGTCAGGTCATTCAAGGAGGTGATGAATGAACCGGTAGCCGCTTGCCCTTGGCGTACTGATTTGCTTTGGAGTTGCCCATGCCGAGCTGGAATGCGGCGCTGGCCCCAGCTTGCCGAATATAGCTAGGTTGGGGTACCCCACGCCCACGCAGCCCTGTCTCACTCAGACGGCAGCCCAGGAAGATCGTCGCCAAGCTCGCGGATGACCTTTTCTGTACCCGCTCGCTACTTATGCCTGCTGTCAGACTCAGGAGTTGCACCTGAATAGGTAGCGAAAAAGCGCTCCCAGACGCGAGAATCTGGGGATGTCGAATTCGCAGATTCTGGGGGAGCGCGCCC
>NZ_AXWT01000057.1 GCF_000482805.1 Deinococcus murrayi DSM 11303
GGGGGCGAGCCTGAGTCTCTAGTCCTGACCGTCCAGTTTTCGGGGAGCAGACCACGTGCGCCTCAACGTGGGGGCGACGCTTGCGCTCCTCCGCGTCGCGGCTTGGGTTGGGCTTGTCGTATACCCCGCAGCGCTGCCGCAAAAAGGCGTGTGCATCGGGATCGTTGGTGTTCCACCATGTCCAGTGGTGAATGGTGTCCACGATGCCGCGCCAGCCGCGTTTGTGATACTGGTCGAGCTGGCCCATGCTCTGCAAAAAGGCCGTCAGGGTGAGGCCGCGAGAACGTCCACCCGCGAGGGTTTCCGCGAACTGTGGCACGCGTAGAATGCCCGCCTCGTCCGCCAGAATCACGATGTCTTCCCCCTGCGACCCTTGCCGTTCGCGGTCAACGTAGCGGGTCACGGCCTGGATGACTGCACCCATCAAGGTTTCAAGGGGCGCTTTGTAGGGCGGCTCCGTGCTGGGCGCGGAGATATACACCGTCGCCCGCTTCTCCACCAGTTCGGCAGGGTCAAACGTCGTCCTGCACAGCGTAGACAGGATTTCGGGGGTATCGAGTCCGGCGAAGCCTGCTTTAAAAGACTGCACCACGCTCCCGCGCTCCCCTCCAGCAGCGGCAGTCGGGTCGTCCCAGATGGCTCCGAAGGCGGCTTCAAAACTTCTCAGAAGGTCGTCACGGGTCTGGACGGGCGCGAGGGCCACCAGACCCCTTGCCAGCTCCAACATGGCTCTTGTCGGGCTTGTAGCCGCCTTGACCAGTACCGGGATAGCGCTTTGGCAGGTCTGCCGCGCTGCGGCCCAATACGCGAGGGCGATTTCGGTCGCCAGCTTGTTGAAGTAATCCGACTTCTCGCCCGTGTTGCTCGGCAAAAAGGCGTTGATCACCGCTTGAGCGGCGCCTTTGTCGTCGGTGTTGAGCGGGTCCAGCGCGTCGCCTTTCATGCTGGTGAGGTCAAAGCGGATCACGCGGCCCAACTCGGCCCGGTGCCCTGCGGTGGTCGTCCACAGGTCGCCTTTCAGGTCGAGCACCACGAAATTGAGTCTGTCTGCCGTCAGCAACCACCACTTGAGCAAACTCGACTTGCCCCGGCCCGGTGCACCGATGAAAACCGCGTTGCCGTACTCGCGGCGGCCACCGTCCTTCGGGGAGCGGCGCATCAGGCCCCAGTGCGTCCCGCCCGCCTGTACGATAGGCAGCACGTCTCCCTGTGTCCGCAGCTTCACGCGGTTGCGCTGGTAGTTGATGAGGTTCTTTCGCGGGTTGGGACCGGCCAAGCCCACGGCCAGCAAGCCGCCTAGCAGCAGCAGGCCCACCCCCGCACCCCCCGCCCACGGCAGAGGCACCACACGGGCTACCTTCACGTCCTGGACGGTGCGCCACGCGAGGCAGTCACTCCCGCACGGCTGCCCCTTCACCTTTGAGGTATTGGGGTACAGCTCGCCCACCCTCTCTGTTCTGTGTGCCCTGAATGCATCTGGAATGATGCTCAGCGGTTCGAACTTCGCTGTTTTCAAGCTCACGTTGTACTGCGCATAAGCACGGTTCACCGCGTCCGTGGCTGTTCTCCCAACCCACCACGTCAGCACCCCGCCGAGTGCCAACAGCACCACCATAAACAGTGCCGTCCTGCTTCGGTCATCGGTCATCGCTCCATCTCCTGCCCCTTCTGGGGTCGTTCGTGGGCTTGCTCGGTCTGCCGTTCAGCCTGCCTTTCCCTCACCCATTCCTTTTCGGGTCCGGACAGCTCCCGCACGTTGTCACGCTCCTCTCTAGGGGTCAAAAGTCAGATGGAGACTTGAGAAGTCGGCTCCTGTACGG
>NZ_AXWT01000058.1 GCF_000482805.1 Deinococcus murrayi DSM 11303
ACCTTCCCCTGGTCAAGCAGGAAAAGCCCATGGTGTACCCTTCTCCTGAGCCGAGTCTCTACTCGAAACCGTCCAAACTTTGGGGCCAGCCCACGGCCACCACCTCGTTCCGGTGCCGCGGACTCAGGATACCGAGATGCTCTTCTTGGCGGGGGCCTGACCTTCACCCTGGAAGACGCGACCTTCAGCCCCGATGCTCACTGCGACGCGGTGGTCTTCAAGGCCAGGCCCGGCTGGGGCCTTTCCATGACGACCCCCCCGCTCGCTCAGGCCCGGCCTTGGGCCAAGAAGCAAGAAGGAGGAAGACCTATGACCCGCATTCTGGTCCTGATGGACTTTTCGGCGGCGGCGCTGGGGGCGCTGCGGGTGGCGCGGGCCGCCTTTCCCGATGGAGATTTCACGTTGCTGCACGTGGTGCCCCCCAGCGTGGACCCCCAGCCCGGCGGGTACGTCCGGGAAGAAGAGCAGCTCGCGGCCCTGGGTGGCGGGGAGGTCACAGTTGGCTCGCCCGCGCAGGAAGCGCTGCGGCGAGCGCGAGCGGGCGAATGCGACGTGATGGTGTTGGGCACCGCCGGGCGACGCGGCCTGCAACGGTTTTTTCTGGGGTCGGTGGCGGAGTCCGTCATCCGCGAGTCGCCCGTGCCGGTCCTCAGCGTGCACGCACCGGAGACCGGGGAGCATCGGCCCCTGCCGGAGACGTCGCAGCGGCGCTGGCTACGCGCACTGCATGAGGTGCGCCGAGCGCAAGACCAGGACCTCCCGCCCGCCCGCGTCCTGGTCCTGATGGACTTTTCGCCCAGCGCCGAGCGGGCGCTCGCGTTCGTGCGCTCGCATCTGCCGGGGGCGCAAGTGGACCTGCTGCATGTGGTGGACCCGGCGGCCCTGGTCACGCCCTTTGCGCTCCCAGCGCTGCCGGACCCGCCGCTGCGGGGGGCAAGCACCCGCATGCTCGAAGAGCGCAATGCCGCCTGGGAGCGCGAAGCCCGCGTTCGGCTGGACGAGCTGGGGGGCGGCGAGTTGCGGCGCGGGGACCCCGCCCGCATCGCCCTGGACTGGGCCGCGAGCGGCGAGTACGACCTGCTCGCGCTGGGGGCCTCGACCAAGGGGGGCCTGGCCCGGCTGATGCTGGGGTCGGTGGCGCTGCGGGTGGTGCGCGAGTCGTCCATCCCGGTGCTTACCGCCCGCGCCGGGGCTGGACCGGCAGCCTGACGCCCTCTTCCGGCCGGGGCTGGACCCCTGCGGGCCCGGGGCGCTGGCTGGAAGCAAGGAACTCGCCGCTGTCCAGCGCTTCTGGCGGCCCACTGGCCCTTCGGCAGCGTCAACAGCAAAGGAGACTCCCGATGGACCCCAATCTAGAGCGCACCCTGCATTGGGTTTACGTGGCCTGCATGGCCGCTGGCGTGCTGTATTTCTGGTTTCTGAGCCGCGACCCCCGCGGGGTGCCGCGCTACGAGTACCTCACCGCGCTGATGATTGCCTTGGTTTCGGGCACGGTGTACATGGCCGTCGCGCTGGGCTACGGCAAGACGGTCGTTGGGGGCACCGAGGTCTACTATGCCCGCTACCTGGATTGGGTAGTCACCACCCCGCTGCTGCTGCTGGCTTTGGCCTGGACCGCGATGTACCGCTCAAGCCACAAGGCTGACTACTCTTCAAAACGGGTGACGGGCAGCAGAAAGTCGGCTCCTGTACGGTGTTTCTGCGATGAAAACCCCTGGGAGCCGACCCCCCCACG
>NZ_AXWT01000059.1 GCF_000482805.1 Deinococcus murrayi DSM 11303
TTCGGAGAACTGACGGGTTTTCATAGAGGTCGCCTCACTTTCCAGCCTAGGGCTGGGGGCGAGCCTGAGTCTCTAGTCCTGACCGTCCAGTTTTCAGGGAGCAGACCACCCGCAGCGCCGCAAGCACCTCTTCCCAGGGGGCGGTCACGGTCGTGGGGAGCAGGGTCGTGCTGCCGTGCCGGGCGTGAAAGCGGGCCAGGGTGACAAGGCCTTCTGGGCCATCCATCGCGTCGCCCCCTCCCCCGCCGTGAACGTGGGTGTCGATGAAGCCGGGCAGGATAAAGCGGCCCTGCGGGGCATTCTCCAGCGGTGTGACGGCCTCGATGTACCGCCCGAAGCGCAGCTCGCCGCTCGTGACGCCCCCCGGCAAGATGAGTTGCCCGCGCAGCCGCCCCATCAGCCAGGAATCCAGTAGCGCTCGCCCGCGCAACTGCAGCACAGGGGCTGCCCCCCCGGCCCAGTGACCTGACGCTCGTTGATGATTTCTTCGCCGCACTCCGCGCAGGTGGTCCGCACGCCCGGCACGCTGACCAGGGCTGCGAGGTCGAGGGTGAGGCGCACGGGCTGCACGGCAAAGAGCGCCTCGTCGGGCCAGGTCTGGTAGGCCTCCAGGTAGGCGGGCCAGCGTTTTTGTCCCTGGGGACGGCTCGCCAGCACCCGCGCCCGCAGGTCGGGGTGAGGGGCGAGGCGGACGGCCTGCCCGGTCTTCGTGTCGGCAAAGGTGGCGGCTACCTTGCCGTGGTCGACCAGGCGCAGGGTGCGGCGGCCCAGCCAGCAGCCACTCGCGACCGACACGCCGTCCGCAAAGCAGCCGTCCGTCTCGACAAAGACGATGACCCGTTTGTCGGTGCGGGGAAACTCCAACCCCAGCCACGCCCCCGCGAGGAGGCCGAGGCGAACCCCCAGCACCTGCCGGGGGCAGAGGTGACGGTGCAGGGCCGCACTCTGCGCGAGGAGGGCGGGCAAGCGTTCGGCGCTGGGGGATGGCAGGCTCATGACAGGCAGCTCCTGGGAAAGAGACGGGGAGGAAGCGGGGCCAGATAGCTCCGGTCTCACATCAGAGAAAGCATAAAGCCCAAAAACCTCTCTGCGGCCCGCAGATATGCCAGGCTGGGGGCTAAAGGTCCGCTGTCTCCCCCAAGTGTCCCCCGTTTCCACAGGAGGCCCCTATGAGCAGCCAGAAGTTCCGTGACCTCCACGCCCCGACCTCGGAAAGTGGGGGCCAGTTTGCGGCGAGCGCCGACCGCGGGCACCGGGATGAAGATGCCCTGGGTGCCCTGGAGGTCGCCCACGAGCGCGAGCTGGGGTCATTCGGGTGGACTGGTCTCACCGGAATGACGGGCGCAACCTCGGAGCACCCACCCTGGATGCTTTTAAGCCCTCGCGGGAGTATAAGCCGGTGCTGACCGCGGGGTCGTGGGGGACCGCGATGGTGGACGAACTCCAGCCGCTGCTGTGGGGGAACGGCATTCATACCTGGAGAGAACGGCTTTTTCGGCTGGTCTGCTCCCCGAAAACTGGACGGTCAGGACTAGAGACTCAGGCTCGCCCCCAGCCCTAGGCTGGAAAGTGAGGCGACCTCTATGAAAACC
>NZ_AXWT01000060.1 GCF_000482805.1 Deinococcus murrayi DSM 11303
GCCTGGATGCCCTTCGCGCCGTGCTCACCAAGCCCAACCGTGGGCTTGCACACGCGTTTCCCGACTTCCTCGCCACTTTTGACCCCTAGAGAGCTCGACCTGTTACCGCGCCTGCGCTTCCTCGACCCGGCGTGCGGCTCGGGAAACTTCCTGCTGCTGGCCTTCCGGGAGCTTCGCCGTCTGGAGCTGGACGCCCTGGCCGAGCAGCAGCGCGGGCAACAGGTCCTCGACGTGGCGCACCTCATCCGGGTGAACGTGGGGCAGTTCTACGGCATCGAGTACGACGAGTTCCCCGCCCAGATTGCCCGCGTTGCTATGTGGCTGGCCGACCATCAAGCGAACATCGAAGCGAGCCAGACGCTGGGGCAGAACTTCGTGAACCTGCCGCTGATGCAGGCCGCGCACATCAAGCACGGGGACGCGCTGGAAACCGATTGGGCCGAGCATCTGAACCTGGAGGCCGATGCGCCCGGCCTTGCCCGCCTGTACATCGTCGGAAACCCGCCCTTTGTGGGGGGCAAGAAGATGAGCGCCGCCCAGCGTGCCCAGGTGGTGCGCGAGTTCGCCGGGGTCAAGGATGCTGGCGTGCTGGACTACGTGGCCGCGTGGTACGTGAAGGCCGCGAAGGTCATGCAGGCCACCGCCCGCGAGTTTCCCGGCCTCCAGACCGCCGCCGCCCTGGTCAGCACCAACAGCGTCACGCAGGGGGAGCAGGTGGCCCCACTGTGGGGGAACGTGCTTCAGGATTACGGACAGACCATCACCGCCGCCCACCGCACCTTCAAATGGTCGAACGACGCGCCTGGGCAGGCCGCCGTGCATTGCGTCATCGTGCAGTTTCAACCCAGCGCCCAGGCGAGCGGGCCGCGCCGCCTGTTCACCTACAGCAGCCCCACGGCGCAGCCCCTGGAGATGCAGGCGCAGAACATCACGCCCTACCTGACCGACGGCCCCGCCGTCATCGTGCAGAAGGCCGGGAACCCCCTCCGCGCAGGCGTGCCCCCCATCCATTTTGGGAATATGCCGCTGGACGGCGGAAACCTGCTGCTGACCGAGCAGGAGCGGGCCGAGCTGCTGGAGAAGGAACCCGCCGCCGCGAAGTTCGTTAGGCCCCTGCTCGACGCCCAGGACTTCCTGAATGGCGGCACCCGGTTCTGTCTGTGGCTGGAGGGAGCCGAACCCGCCGAGCTTGCCAGGTTGCCCGAGGTGCGAAAGCGGGTGGAGGCAGTGAAGGCGTGGCGGCTGGCGAGTGTTGCTCCCAGCACGCAAAAGTTTGCGGCGACCCCCGCTCTTTTCCGTGACCGCCGACTGCCTGAGCGTTACCTCGCTGTCCCCAGCGTCAGCAGTGAACGCCGTGAGTATGTCCCAGTCGGCTACCTCGATTCGGGAACTGTCGTAAATAACTTGCTGTTCATGGTGCCCGACGCCGACCTGTTCACCTTCGGCGTGATTCAGTCGCGCCCCCACATGGACTGGATGCGGGCGGTCAGCGTGGGCTGGCCCCAAAGTTTGGACGGTTTCGAGTAGAGACTCGGCTCAGGAGAAGGGTACACCATGGGCTTTTCCTGCTTGACCAGGGGAAGGT
>NZ_AXWT01000061.1 GCF_000482805.1 Deinococcus murrayi DSM 11303
CCTGGATGCCCTTCGCGCCGTGCTCACCAAGCCCAACCGTGGGCTTGCACACGCGTTTCCCGACTTCCTCGCCACTTTTGACCCCTAGAGAGCTTACTCCGTTCCGCGCACCGACGAATTCATCAATTTCTATGTGGGGCTGAATGGCTCGGCTGGCAGTGCCGTCGAGAGCGGACTCTCCTACGGTTACCGGGATGGTAAGTTCGCCTGGCGTTACTTCCTGAACAATGGCAACAGCACCCAGTTTCAGTCCGTCGAGTACCCCGGAGGACTGACAGGTGGGCAGATCGTCCCGGTTCAGTTGGAGATCATCAACGGCGTGGCCTACTTCACGGCAGGTGGCCAGTATAAGTTGCAGGTCGCCGTATCCAACGATCTGAGGAACCCCGCACAGGCCAAACAGGTCATCGCTGCCAAGGAAGAGGCTGGAGGAACTGTCACCCACGCCAAAGTCATCTTCAGTAACCTTCAGGTGAAGTCGGCGGGGAGTTTCGTGGCCTGGACAACCAGCACACCTACCAATCCACCATATACCAACACTTCCCGTTACGTTCTAGGGAATACAACCGGCGTTCCCCTGACGGCCACACTCAACCCTTAAACAGATTTCAGCAAGAACGCCCCCTTCTAGGGGCGTTCTTGCTAGTGCTTGACTGTCTCACCCGGCAAGATATGGAAGATGGATAGACCTCGTTGGCGGATTTCCCCCAGGTTCTGTTTGACTTGCCAGTCCCCCACGACTACCCGTTCGCCATTTGGTTTGAGGAAGCCATACCTAAAGTCCGCATTAAATGGGACATCATTGTAAAACGCCAGCGTTCCCCTGTCATTTGGAGCATGTCCACATTGCTCCATGTCTGTCTGATCAACCCCGAAGACACGTGATGCAACTGTCTTACCACTGCCCTTATCTTTAGGCTCTTTAGGCACGGCTTGCCAGATGCGGTAAGCGCCATCCGGGCGCAGCTCATAATAATTGACTCGCCCACCTGGAACAGTCTGGTAAAAACGCAATGCCTCTCCAAGAGGGAAATAAGTGTTCGTTCCAAAATCAAAGTTTTGCGTCGTTACACAGGGTGGGAGTCTAGCGGCGGTAGCAGTCACGACATCTACCACGATCTGACGGGCTTGAGGAAGATTGCCTTGACGGAGGAGGCGCGTGGCCTCTGCGTAAGCCTGACGAGTCTGCGGAGTGTTCACGTAGGGAATACTGATGCCAGCCGACCCCCCGGCAGCCACCATTCCAGACAGGGCCGTCATCAGGGCCATCAAGCGCAAGAAGGTAAGATTCATCATCGACTCCTGTGGAAAAGGCAATACCGTGTTGTCATCCTTCACCGTAACACGAATGCTTAACCACTCCCAGCACCGGGAGCGGTACAGTCACTGGAAATTCGATTGAAGGGGCAGAGGGCAAGCTGCACTCAGGGATGCTCTTCCACCTCAGCCGTAAGCCCCCAGTCTCTCTAGGGGTCAAAAGTCAGATGGAGACTTGAGAAGTCGGCTCCTGTACGG